>NZ_FOQJ01000004.1:279755-632596 GCF_900113725.1 Bradyrhizobium sp. cf659 | reverse complement strand
GATAGTTGCGCTCAATCGTCCGGTCGTAGCTATTGTCGCGCATCGGATCGTCCTCCAGCGGAGCGATCCAATCAGCGAATTAGTGAACATGCACAATTGCGAGCGCAGCGACTTGTCCGCCGAAGCTTTAGCGAAGGCGGAAGCAATCCAGAGTCTTTCCGCGGAAGGATTCTGGATTGCTTCGCTGCGCTCGCAATGACGGGGATGGATTGCCCCGCCTTACCAGCAGGACAATCCCGCGTCGATCGTGGTCCAGAAGCCGCAATGTTCCGGCGCGAGCATTGGCGCGCCGGCATGGGCTTCGAACAGGAAGATCGCGACGGTGAAGACGATCAGTGCGGAGGCGAAGAGAGTGATGCGGTTGCGCATGTGAGATGCGTTTAACCGATATCGTGGTCGAATGATGGCACCGCCACATGCTGAAACCGCAGCCGCGCGCGATCCGTAGATTCACAGTCGGCCATTATCCGTGCAGGGCGGTGGTCGATGCGGGGCTGTCCGCCTAACGTTGTTCCTCGGGCGGCCCCGCTTGGGAATCCGCAGCCCGTAGCCCGCATGAGCGCAGCGATATGCGGGAACTGTCTTCCCGGATATCGCTTCGCTCATCCGGGCTACTGGATCTTCATCACCGCGCCAGCCACTCCGCGACTTGCTTCTGCGACTCCGCGCGCGCGACCGCATCGGTGCCGAGATGGCCGTGCTCGGGCGCGGCGGCGTCGCTGCTGCCGCTAGCTGCGTGCAGCGGCGTGTTGGCGCGGTCGAAATCGTGATAGGCGCCGGGATAGACTACGATGCGCGCGAGCGCGCTGCGGCCATGCGCACCCTCGACCATCTGGCGGCAGGCCGGCGGCGACGACACGTCGTCATTGGCGCCGATCAAAACCAGTGTCGGCACCCGCGTGCTCCAGCCGAGGCCGGCGGAAATCCGGCAATCCGGATAGAACGCGATCGCCGCGCGGAAATCCGGCCCCGCGTCGCGCGCCGCGTTCTGCGGGCGCACCGCCCACAGCAGCGTGCTCGCGCCGTTGGCCCAGCCGATCAGGCTGACGCGGTCGCGCGCGACCCAGGCCTGCTTCATCAGCCAGGCGCGCGCGGCCGTGACGTCGGCGACACGCTCGCGCCGCGCCTTGACGTGCGTCTCCTTGACGCGGCATTGCGGCCCGAGCTCGCGCGAGCCGTAGCTGTCGGGCAGCAACACCGCGTTACCAGCCTTGAGCAGCCGCTCCGCCCAGTCGCGATAGCGCGGCAATACGGGATCACCATGGCCGCCGAGGCCGCCGCAGCCATGCAGCGCGATCACGGTCGGAAACGGCCCCGCGCCCTCGGGCTTGTAGAGCTGCGCATGCAGGACGCCGGACGACAGCGGAATCTCGACCTGCTGCGGCGCAGGCGCGGCGCGCGCGGCCGACATCAGCAGCATCAGGAACAGGGCGGTCAGTCGAAGGCGCATCGGACTCTGCCGTATCAGGTGCCGGCCGCTTGCGCCGGGACGATCCTTCGCCCGAACCACTATCATGCGGAAACAGCGGCAAAACATCACAAACCGGTGGGTTTACCGGGCGGACAGGCCGCCCTATCTATGCTACATCCCGTCCAACACATCGTGCCCTCCAGGTTTTTTACGGAGAGGCCTTCCACGGAGACTTTCGACCGTGCTGAACAAGTTCGGCTCTTCCGGCAATGGCGAAACGCAGGTGCAATATCTCGACGGCGATTTCCGCGTGATCTCGCCGGGGACCTATGTGCGCTGCGCGATCACCGACACGCGGATCCCGCTCGACGAATTGAAATACTGGAGCGTGGACCTTCAAGAAGCCTACGCCACGCCGGCCGCGGTGCTGCAGCGGCATTTCCCCGGCGCACCGAAGCCGCAGCCGTGAGGCCACGCCCGCGGCTCTATTGCTGCTCCGTGGCATTCTCGCCCACGCAGGTCTTGATGAAGGTCTTCCTGGGCTCGCCGACGACCTTCTGATCGATCGCCTGCTTCAGGCAATCGACCCGCGCCTGCGCCATGCAGAGCTGCAGCTGGTCGCGCTTGTCCTGCCCCTTCAGGTTCTGCGTCGAGCTGAGGCATGTCACGCGCTTGGTCGCGGGAACCGGCACCGTGCCGGTCGAAGCGGCGGGCGGCGTCGTTTGTGCAAACACGGGCGCAACAATCAGACACACAAGGCTGGCGGCGACAGTCGCGGACGGCAATTTCATCGAATTCTCCTGATCGGTCCCGGACCGATAGGCGTTTTGCGATGAATGTCGCGTGAATGGCGGGCTGCCGCAGGGTGCGGCAAAGCGAAAGCGTGCCCACCATCACTTCGTCGCGGGCGTGTGCTCAGGCTTGGTGAGATTGTGTTACGTTGGGGGCAGGACAGTTTGGGAGCTCGAATGGGACGCCCGAATGCATTCGACGGGATGATGCACGAATTCTGTGCGAACCTAGGTTGGTGTGGCGGCGTCGAGGATCGCACGCCGCTGCACGTTTCCGACTTTATTCCAGACACAGGGCCGGTTTCTGCGGATCAATTTGCAAGCTGGCTCATCATGGCCGAAGGTCTCGATCCCGACCTGTTCAGTGCTTCCGAGCGCAGCCAACTGAAGACTGTCTTCGTGAAGCACATGGGAACGGACGTCGTCGATGCGAGCAAGCTTCGCTCCGGACATCACAGCGTGTAAATTGCGCCGCGCTATTCCAGCCACCGCGGCACGGGCAGTGCACCTGAACTGCGGGTCTTACAGCCAAAATGATCTCCGTCGTGCCGATCTGCGTTGCATCGAACAGTGCTTGCACTCCTTGGTGAGTCATTTCGCGCTGTGGTTGGATTCTTTGGTGCGACTTGGCGCCCTTAAGTTGTTTGACGAAGTCTTGGTGAAACAGAGGGCTGCTATAGTGCGTGTTAGGTAACTGGCCCTGCTCTTTTTATCGCGCAGACAATCAAGTCAACCAAACGGCCATCGAGCTTTGGAATTGGCGCAGTCTGTGAACGGGCTCATATCGAAGAGCCATCCGGCGGGTTACGATCACCTCGAAAATTTGCGGTGAAATATTTGTAAATCGAAAGTCAAACGATGGGGGTGATCATGCCCACCATACTGGACCTGCTCTATCGTGAATATTGCCGCGCCCGCCTCGCTGAAATGCGGAAACAGCTTCTGATCGCAGCTGAACGCTCTGAAGCTCTTGAAGCGCATTATCATCCTGCGGACCAGGGTGACGATGAGAGGACGGACGTACAACGCAAGACCGGTCGCGGCGTGCCGACTTGAAGCGGCACCAAGACCGGCGATCTCTCCCGCGTAGCAGCGACCAAGAAATTGGCAGCAGTTTGGGAGCAAGCAATGAATACACCCGAATGCTATACAGTGATGGTGGCCTGCGTCTCGTGCCTGACCATCATCGGAATGATAGCCGTCGGAGCCTGGTGAGGGGCCTATCCGCTGAGCCGGGATTGCACGCCGTTAGCGGGGCCGCTGGCAAGCACGTTCAGTCGGACCTATGGCGCCGGACGCAGCACCCACCGTCCCGCATCGTCCGTCAATGGACGCCGCAAGGCCTTCGCCGCGCATAGCGTGCAGACCTGCTTCTTGCTGTGAGTTTTAAGCGTTGCCGCCGCTTGATACGATTGCGGCGGCATCGCTCGAGATCCGGATGTCAGCCTCCGGGCGGAGTATACGAAGAACGCAGCTTCGCCGCGTTCTGGCGGACCTGCTTGATCTCGTCCTGCGTGAACAGCCGGGTCAGTTTCACGTTCTGCAGGGTGCCCGCCGTGACGGTCAGGCCGGAAATGGCCGGAGCCGCACTTGGATCGGGCACATCGAAAATCACCAGAACGCCTGGGCCGTCGGCCGCAACGCTGTACATCGAAATCAGCTTGCCGCCGGCCGCTTCAATGAGTTTTCTCGCCGCCTCCTGGCGATCGGTCGTGGGGTTTTCCAAAATGGCGTTGAGAGCGCGTGGTGTGTATTGTCCAGTGAGGCAAAAATGCATGGCATGTTCTCCTCTGAGCTTTTGGCAATAACTCTCCCTGCCGTTCCGAACTGATCGTAACGGCCGCTGCATCTGAAATGATAAAGCTACGTTGCCCGCCGTGGGCATAAACGCCGTCGATGATTGCCGGGAGTTCGGCACGTCCCGGTGACGGCTCTCGTAAAAGGCTACATCAACGCCAGAATGTGCGGAAGAGAATTCATCAGCCGCGACATGTCGCCCCGGTCGCTCGTCACATATCGCAGGCGCTCGCTCTTTGGGCTACGCGGAGCCGCTTTGCCATCCCTACGCGATCATCGCCTGCCGAACCGCCGCTCGCGCGCCTTGAAGAGCTGGTCGCTGATCAACTGCCGCAGCTTTGCGGGCTCGTCGAATTCGAGCTGAACCGCGAACGGCACGATGCCGTCGGGCACGCGCTCGCTGCCACGCAGGCGCGCGAGGTCCTTTTCGGTCGTCACCAGCGTGAGCTGCTCGCGCTGGGCGTCCGCCGCGAGCGCGGCGATCTCCTCGGGCGAGAACATGTGGTGATCGGCGAAGGAACGCGTGCGCGCGACCTCGATGCCGCAGGCGCGCAGGGTACGGAAGAAGCGCTCGGGATCGCCGATGCCGGCGAAGGCGAAGACCCGCTTGCCGAGGAGCTGCGCGACCGAGGCAGCATCCGGCTTCAGCCGCGCGCACAGCTCGGGCTTGTTGCGCTTGGCTAGCTCGGCGGCGACATCGTTGGCGGCACGGCCGTCGCCGATCAGCACCAGCGCGTCGGTGCGCGCGAGCTGCGCCTTCAGCGGCGCGCGCAGGGGCCCGGCGGGAAACACCTTGCCGTTGCCGATGCCGCGCTCGCTGTCGATCACGATCAACGAGGTATCCTTCAGCAGACGCGGGTTCTGGAAGCCGTCGTCCATCAGGATCACGGTGGCGCCTTGTGATTTGGCGAGCGCGACGCCGTCGAGGCGGTCGCGCGCGACGACGACCGGAACGTCGCGCGCCATCATCAGCGGCTCGTCGCCGATGTCGGCTGCGATGTGACGCGCGCCGTCGACCATCACTGGGCCGTCCAGGCGCCCGCCATAGCCGCGGCTGAGCACGACAGGCGTCTCGCCGAGCTCGCGCAGGAGCTTCGTCAGCGCCAGCACGGTGGGCGTCTTGCCGGCGCCGCCGACATGATAGTTGCCGACGCAGATCACGGGGATGCCGGCGTCGAATCCCTGGCGCGCCATGCGACGCGCCGTGATCGCGCCGTAGAGCGCGCCCAGGGGACGGAGGATTTGGGACTCTGGGGAACGCGGCCGGTACCAGAAGGCCGGCTCACGCATTGGCGGCTCCCATCTCGATCCGCAATTGCAGCAGATACGGCTCGAGCGCGGTCATTGTGCGCTCCAGCGCGCCGCCGAGCTGCTCGACCACGCTGCTGCCTGCGTGCTGTATCTTGTCGCGCACGGCGGGATCGGCGAGCAACTGGCCGAGCTGCTTGACCAGAAGCTCCTGCGTGTCGGCCTGGCGCGCGCCGCCGCTCGCATCGAGCGCTTCGTAGACGTCGGCGAAGTTGAAGACGTGCGGACCGTGGACGATGGCAGCACCGAGCTTGATCGCCTCGATCGGATTCTGGCCGCCATGGCGGATCAGCGATCCGCCCATGAATACGATCGGCGAGAGGCGGTAGAACAGGCCGAGCTCGCCCATGGTGTCGGCGACATAGACATCGGTGGTCGCCGTCGGCAGCTCCTCGCGCGAGCGCAGCGCCGGCTTCAGGCCCGACGCGGTGATCAGGCCCGAGATCGAGGAGCCGCGATCCGGATGGCGCGGCACGATCACCGTCAGGAGCTGCGGGAAGAAGCCGACCAGGCTGCGATGCGCCGCCACCAGCATCTCGTCCTCGCCCGGATGGGTCGAGGCGGCGACGATGATCGGCCGCCCGCGCGTCATCGCCATCAGCCGTTCGAGCTTGCCGGGATCGGCCGGCGGTGCCGGCACGTCGAGCTTGAGATTGCCCGTGGTGAGGACGTCGCGGCCGCCGAGCGCGGAGAAGCGTTCGGCATCGGTCTTGGACTGCGCGAGACAGATGTCGAAGCGCGACAGCAGTGCCGAGATGGTGCCGTACATGCGCTGCCAGCGCGGGAAGGAGCGCGGCGACATCCGCCCGTTGATCAGCACCATCGGCACCCGTCGCGTTGCGCCCGCCAGGATCAGGTTCGGCCACAGGTCGGATTCGATGAACAGCGCCAGCGACGGCTTCCAGTGGTCGAGGAAGCGCGCGACATAGCGCGGGGAATCATACGGCACGTATTGATGGATGACGTCGGGCGGAAAACGCTTGGCCACCACCGCGGCCGAGGTGACGGTGCCCGACGTGAGCAGGATGCGCAAATTGAGATCGCGCAGGCGCTCGATCAGCGCCGCCGCGGCCAGCACCTCGCCGACGCTGGCGCCGTGGATCCAGACCAGCGGACCATGCGGCCGCACGTCCCGGGACAGGCCGCGCCGCTCGCCGACGCGCGCGGGGTCTTCCTTGCCCTGCTTCAGCCGCCGCTTGATCAGCGCAGGTGCGAGCGGCACCAGGCCGGAGGCCAGGCGTTGATACATCCGCAGCGTCATCGGGAGCGTGTTAGGCATCTTCCGGCCCCGAGCGGCCGAGCTGCGCATAGGCGCGCCGGGTCGCCTCGTTCAACGTCTCCTCCAGTTCCAGCCGCAGCGCTTCCATCATGGCGGCGTCGGCGTCCGGCGGAACGTGGATTTCCTTGATGCCGACCAATGCGCCCCGCCCGAATGGCAAATTGATGGTGGTGCGGTCCCAGTTCTTGAGCCGGATGAAGCGGCTGGTCGCCATCGCAAAAGGCATGATCGGCCGCCCCGATTCCCGTGCCAGCATGATGATGCCGAGCCCGGCCACGCGCGAGCGCTTGGGGACATCGGCGGTCAGGGCGACATTACAACCGTCCTGGAGCGTCCGCACCATTTCCTTGAAGGCGCCGACGCCGCCCTTGCGGTGGAAGGCGCCGCCATGGTCGCCGGAACCGCGGATGGTGCCGATGCCGAGCCGCTCGGCGGCGATCGCGTTGAACTCGCCGTCGCGATGCCGCGAGATCAGGACCCTGGCCTTGTACCAGTCCTTGTTCTTGATGAAGGGGGTGAGGAAATGCTGGCCGTGCCAGAAGGCGAAGATGGCGGGGATCTGCGGCTCGACGCGCTCATAGACGTCCGGCGGATCGAACGTGAATGTGTTGGTCCGCCAGACCAGACGCAGATATTCGGCCGCCAGGACCCCGACGGCACGCTGAACGAAGCTGCTCCGCAGCGTATTGCGAAGCAGCCTTTTCAACGCGCCTTCGTTTCTTGATTCGGGTCGAGCAGCCGGTGGAGATGGACGATGAAGTAGCGCATCTGCGCGTTGTCGACCGTGCTCTGCGCCTTGGCGCGCCAGGCGACGTGGGCGGACGCATAGTTCGGATAGAGGCCGACGATCTCGACGTCGTCGAGGTTCTTGAAGGTGTTGTGCTCGAGGTCGAGCAGTTCGCCTCCGATGACGAGATGGAGCAGTTGTTGCGGGGCACTATCTGGCATGGGTTCTCTTCCTAACGGGCTGCCCGGCAAAGCAGTGTTCGACAAGCACAGCGAAAGCGCTCAGGGCAAGGGACGATTTCGAAAATGCGCGACAATGCTCGCATGACGATCGCGACCCGCTGCCACCAGCACCCCGTGCGCCACTTCCCGGCGGTTATAGAGGATGGGATCTCCGGAGAGGTCGCTCATCCTACCATCCGCTTCCTGCACGATCAAATCGGCCGCCGCAAGGTCCCAATCATGGCTGTTGCCGCCCGCAAAAGCCGCATCCAGCGCGCCATGGGCGACCCGGCAGAGCCGGAGCGCGAGCGAGCCGATTCGCCGGTGCAGCTTGATGTCGCCGCCGGAGCTGTTGAGCCGCTCGACCATCGGCTTGGGGCCGGCCATGCGGGAGAAATCGAGCGTGGACCCGGACGTCGCCCGCACCGGCCTGTCGTTGAGCAGCGTGCCCTGGCCGCGGGCCGCGAAGAAGAACTCGCCGCTGGTCGGCGCGAACACCGCGGCCAGCACCGGCGCGGCGTCCGCGACCAGCGCCACGCTGACGCACCAGTCGTCATGGCCGCCCAGATAGTTGCGCGTGCCGTCGATGGGATCGACCACCCAGACGAGCCGCCGCGACAGCCGCGTGGCATCGTCGGCGCTCTCCTCCGACAGCCAGCCATAGTCGGGCGTGGCACTGCGCAGGCGCGCTTCGAGCAGGTCGTTGACGGCGATGTCGGCTTCCGACACCGGCGAGGACGCGCCCTTGGTCCATTTCCTGAGCTCGGTGCGGAACATCGATTGCGCGAGCGCGCCCGCTTCCCGCACCGTGTCCTTCAGCAGCGCTGCGTCGCGGGTCAGGATCGTCGCGTCGAGAGAGTTCGCGTCAGCGTCCGCCAAGCGTCAAACCCTCGATGCGCACCGTCGGCGCATTGATGCCGTAGCGGAACTCGAGATTGTTGGCGGGCTGCATCGACTTGAAGATCTCGAACAGGTGGCCCGCGATCGTCACCTCGCTGACGGGATAGGTGATCTCGCCGTTCTCGATCCAGAAGCCGGAGGCGCCGCGGCTGTAATCGCCGGTGACGCCGTTGACGCCGGAGCCGATCAAATCGGTGACGTAGAAGCCCTGCTTGATGTCGGCGATCAGCTCGGCCGGCGTCGGCGTGCCGGCCTCGAGATGCAGATTGTACGGCCCGGGCGAGGGCGAGGACGAGACGCCGCGATGGGCGTGACCGGTGGTGGCAAGGCCCAGCTCCCGCGCGGTGGCGCAATCAAGCAGCCAGGTCGTCAACACGCCCTCGTCGATCAGCGCGGTCTGCTTCACCGCGACGCCTTCGGCATCGAAGGTCTGCGAGCGCAGGCCGCGCTTGCGCAGGGGATCGTCGATGATGCGGATGTTCTTGGCGAACAGCTGCTGGCCGAGCTTGTCCTTCAGGAAGCTGGTCTTGCGCGCGATCGAGGCGCCGTTGATGGCGCCGACGACATGGCCGACCAGGGAGCCCGCAACGCGCGGATCGAACACGACCGGCACCTTGCAGGTCTCGACCTTGCGCGGATTGTAGCGCGCCACGGTGCGCTCGCCGGCGGAACGGCCAACGATCTCCGGCGACAGCAGGTCGGCCCCGTGCGGCGCCGAGGTGAAATCGTAATCGCGCTCCATGCCGGTACCCTCGCCTGATATCGCGGTGGCCGAGATGCCCTGGCTGGAGCGCAGATAGGAGCCGTGGAAGCCGGTGCTGGTGACGAGCACCATGCCGCCGATGCCGGCGGAGGCCGAGGCACCGCCGGACTTGGTCACGCCCTTCACCGCGAGCGCCGCAGCCTCGGCTTCGAGCGCGCGGCGCTCGAGCTCGGCGGTGGCCGGCACATCGGGATCGAGCAGATCGAGATCGGGGAAGTCGCGCGCGAGCAGCGCGGGATCGGCGAGGCCAACATATTTGTCGTCGGGCGCGACCTTCGCCATCGCGACCGCGCGTTCCGCAAGCTTGGTCACGGCATCGCCGCTGACGTCGTTGGTCGAGACCACCGCCTGGCGCTGGCCGACCAGGACCCGCAGGCCGACATCGTCGCCCTCGGACCGCTCGGATTCCTCGACACGGCCGTCGCGCACCTCGACGCCTTGCGAGACGCCGCGCACTGCGACCGCATCGGCCGCATCCGCGCCGGCGCGCCTGGCCGCCTCGACCAGCCGCTGCGCGAGATCGGACAGCGCGGACTGATCAAACAGGTCGCGATTGGCTTTGGGCGAAAGCGTCGAGCTTGGTGAAGGGTTCACAAACGAAATCCTGTTGGGGGCGGGGGTTCGGGACCGGAACCCACAGATGTGCCCTGGTAGCGCGGACTTCAAGCATTTTCAGCCCGCCAAAAGCTCAGATTCGCGACTTCGGCGCAACGTCTCGTCAATCATGCGCGCCAAGGTCTTGTCAATCATGAGCCGCGGTGACGCTGGGTTAACCAGCCTTTTTAAGCGGTTTCCGAACCGGGCGCGCTAAGGTCCTCGCATCGACCGGGAACATAATCCTGGCGGGGAGAACTAAAGCCGTGAGGCGTCAAACAGCAACAAGCGGGATCGCTCCCGCCGGGTCGGGCCGCAGCTTGCGGCTCGACCCTCTTTCCCTTCCGGTCCGCTTCGATGCGCATGATCCGCGCGCCGACGGATACACAAGGCAGATCGAGCTTCATCGCGAACGCGTCGTGCTGCGCCGTGCCGTCCGCGGTATGCGGATGGCGATCAACGTGCGCGTCAGCGACTTCACCGGCGTCGCGCTGCGCGGCAACGACGAGGCGAAGGCCCTCATCCTCGTCCATCGCGACCCCTCGCTCTCCGTTCCGCTGCTTGTCGGCGCCGACGGCGACGAGCTCACCGAAGCCTGGGCGGTCTGGAGCGAGATCTTCGCGCTTCCGCAACTCGACGAAGGCGCCCGCAAGCCCGCGCCGCGCCGCCGCCGCGCCAACGCGATCCGCGCCCGCCGTCCGAAATTCCTGATGCGCCGGCGCACCGCCATGGCGCGCGAGCTGTCGGTTCATCAGGGCGAGCGCGAGATCATCGCAAGGAATTGAGTGAGATTCTGTAGGGTGGGTTAGCCGAAGGCGTAACCCACCACTGTCTATCCCTGCGGAAACAAAAGAGGTGGGTTACGCTTCGCTAACCCACCCTACGCATTACGCGGCCCGCATCACCGCGTCCGCCAGCAATCCCGCGAACAGCAATAGCCCGGCATCGCGGTTCGACTTGAACAGGCGCAGGCAGAGCGCAGAATCGTCGATGCGAAGCCGCATGATCTGCCAGGCCAGATGCGCGGCGAAAGCGGCAAGCCCGAGCCAGGCGGGCCAGCGCACGTCGCCTGACGCCAGCGCGACGCCGATCAGCATCACCGCAAGCCCATAGAACAGGATCAGCGCCTGGTGCGTGTGCGCGCCGAACAGGCGCGCGGTCGACTTGATGCCGATCAGCGCGTCGTCCTCGGCATCCTGATGCGCGTAGATTGTGTCATAGCCGATCACCCAGGCGATCGATCCGCCATAAAGCACGAGCGCGGTGACGTCGATGCGGCCGAAGGTGACGGCAAAGCCCATCAGCGCGCCCCAGGAGAAGGCGAGCCCGAGCACGATCTGCGGCCACCAGGTGATGCGCTTCATGAAGGGGTAGATCGCGACGATCAGAAGCGAGGCGATGCCGGTCAGGATCGCGAAGCGATTGAATTGCAGGAGCACCACGAGACCGATCAGGGCCTGCGCGACCATGAAGGCCAGCGCCTGCTTCGTGGTCACCTGCCCCGACGGCAGCGGCCGCGAGCGGGTGCGCTCGACCTTGTCGTCGAGGTCGCGGTCGGTGATGTCGTTCCAGGTGCAGCCTGCTCCGCGCATGACGAAGGCGCCGATGAAGAACAGGACGATGGTGAGCGGCAGGCGGCTTAAGTCGTGCGCGATGCCGGCGGCAAGTGCCGCCGACCACCAGCATGGCATCAGGAGAAGCCAGGAGCCGATCGGACGATCGAAGCGGGACAATCGCAAATAGGGCCGCGCCCATCGCGGCGCGAGCGTATCGACCCAGTTGCCGGTAGAGTCGGCAACGCGGGCGCTCGTGTCGCTCATCGGGTGAGGACGTTGCCGTTGAGCGTGTCGAAGGTGCTGCCGCCCTTCTTGCCGGCGTTGGCCTCAGGCGCCGAGCCCGACCCCAGCACCTCGCTCAGCGACGGACCGGCCGGACCGCGCGGCTGCTGCTGCATCTGCTGCGCAACCGTACAGACCTTCTTCTGCATGGCCTCGGTGTTCTTGTGGCCATCTTTCATCTGCGCGCCGATCTGCGGCGGGATTCCGCATTTGGCGCCATTCGCCTCGACATACTTGATCATCTTGAGCTCGGCCTGGCTGAAATTGCCGATCAGCTTGCAGGCCTCGTCCGGCGTCGCATGACGGTCGCTCGCGGCCTTGATCAGCTTGCCGCGCTTCTCGGCCTCTTCGCGCAACGGGACGAACGCCTTCATGCAGTCCTCGCCCGGCCCTTGCGTCGGCGGGGCCGCGCTGAAGGCGCCGGCGCCGCCGATCGGCGCAGCGCCGTTGGCGGGAAACGAGGATTGCGGCGCCGTGCCGACGGACGCGGTCGGCGCGGAGCCGTTCACGGGCGGAAATGCCGAGCTGCTCGCGGCCTGGTTCGGCAGCGGCGCCGGGAAGGCGCTTTGCGCATAGGCGCCCGCGGCCCCCATAGTGACCATGGCGGCGGCGATCGGAACCATCAGATGACGGATCATCAAGGCAGTCTCTCCGGCAGGAGCTTACGGGGTTCGGCGTCTTCCCAATTGAAGCGCAACCAGCGTGTTCGCGTTTTTACGATTCCCGCCGGCGCTTAACAACCCGTCGAATAGGGCAAGAGCGCGGCGCGCCGACGCACCGGTTTGGCAATATTTACCCCGAAATGGCGGCTTTCGGTTAATAACGGCGGCAAATCGGACCTGTGAACGATGCCCTCCCACGATTTTCGCGCCCCCCGCCTGTTCGTCGATGCCCCCCTCGCCCAGGACGCCAGGATTCCGCTCGACCGCGACCAGAGCAATTATCTCGGCAATGTGCTGCGGCTTGCCGCGGGGGCCGAGGTCCTGGCCTTCAACGGCCGCGACGGCGAATGGCAGGCCGCCATCGAAGGCCGCAAGCGGCCGGACGGCCTGGTGATCCTCCAGCCGACCCGGCCGCAGGACCGGCTGGCGGACCTCACTTACGTCTTCGCCCCGCTCAAGCACGCCCGGCTCGATTACATGGTCCAGAAGGCCATCGAGATGGGCGCCGCCAGCCTGCAACCGGTCCTGACCCGGTTCACCCAGGCCTCCCGGGTCAACACCGAGCGGATGCGTGCCAACGTGGTCGAGGCGGCCGAGCAATGCGGCATCCTGAGCATCGCGACCGTGGCCGAACCGGTGCCGCTGGAGCGCTTCCTCGGCCAGCGCGCCGCCGGTCGCCTGCTCATCTTCTGCGATGAGGCCGCGGAGGTCGAAAATCCCGTTCAGAGTCTGCAAGGCGCGCGCGAGGCAGGACAAGGTATCGACGTGCTGATCGGCCCCGAAGGCGGCTTTGCCGAGGAAGAGCGGGCGCTGTTGCTGCGGCAGCCCAAGATCCTGCGGCTCGCCCTCGGGCCCCGGATCATGCGGGCCGACACCGCCGCGGTAGCGGCGCTGGCGCTGGTGCAGGCGGTGCTGGGCGATTGGGGCGGCCCCTAACGTGGTAATAACGAGCCGGCAACCGCTTCCCAAAAGGTTTGCTCATCTCGTTTGCCGTCCAAGCGTGCTCTTTCCGCCTGCTTGTTTGCATGGGATGCGGCCGACGAACCATGAGCAATCCCGAGCTCATACGCCGTGCGCTGGACCTCAATCCAGAAATCGTGGTCGGGGGGTGCCGTCATGACACCACCTTGCCACTGGGACTAAATTAGGACAGTCCCAATTGTAGCACCCCTGTTAAACCATTGTGCCCATTGGAGGTCGAAACCGCTGTCGGGCCATGCTAAGGGCTGCGCCAATTCGCCTCCCCTTGCCCTGCCCGGTTCCGCCGGGACGATGGACCCCTGAGATGACCGCGACTGCCACCTCAAATGCTGCCGGCTCCGCCGCCTGGGCGGATACGCTGCTCTTGTCGTTCGCGCAGGCCGGCTATGTCAGGGCCGAGCCGGCGATCCTGCAACCCGCCGAGCCGTTCCTGGACCTTTCCGGCGAGGACATCCGCAAGAGCCTGTACCTGACCACGGACCTCACCGGCGAGGAGCTCTGCCTGCGCCCGGACCTGACCATACCGGTGGCGCGCGATTACCTCGCCTCCAGCCGCGCCGGCCAGCCGGCCGGGTTCAGCTATCTCGGTCCGGTGTTCCGCTACCGCAGCGGCCAGGCCAGCGAATTTCTTCAGGCCGGCATCGAATCATTCGGCCGCCAGGACCGCGCTGCGGCCGATGCCGAGATGCTGGCGCTGGCGCTGGAGGCGACCAGCGCCTTCGGCGTCCGCGACGTCGAGATCCGCACCGGCGACGTGGCGCTGTTCAACGCGCTGCTCGACGCGCTCAACCTCTATCCGGTCTGGCGCCGCCGCCTGGTCAAGGACTTCAACCGCAAGATCAGCCTGGAGCAGGATCTGGAGCGGCTGGCGGCCGCGACGACCGCCACCCGCAGCGAATATGAGGGCGTGCTGGCCGCGCTCGCCGGCTCCGACCGCAAGGCGGCGCTCGCCTTCGTCACCGATCTGATGTCGATCGCCGGCACGACCAATGTCGGCGGCCGCACCACCGCCGAGATCGCCGACCGCTTCCTCGAGCAATCGACGCTGAAGGGCGGCGCGCTGCCGCGCGAGGCGATCGCCGTGCTCAAGCGCTTCCTGTCGATCGCAGGCAATCCCGACGACGCCATCGCCGAGCTCCGCGCGCTCACGACCGACGCCAGGCTCGACCTCACGGCTGCGATCGACCAGTTCGAGAGCCGGGTCGGCTTCATGGCTGCGCGCGGCATCGACGTGAAGCAGACGCGCTTCTCCACCGCGTTCGGACGCGGGCTCGACTATTACACCGGCTTCGAATTCGAGCTGCATCACCGCGGCAACGGCGCCGAGCCGCTGGTCGCCGGCGGACGCTATGACGGGCTGATGACCCAGCTCGGTTCGGCCGAGCCGATCGCCGCGGTCGGTTTCTCGGTCTGGGTGGACGCGCTGACCCGGATCGGCCGCAAGGTGGGAGCTTAAGTCATGAGCGCGCCATTCGTTCTGGCCGTTCCCTCCAAGGGCCGCCTCCAGGAAAACACCGAGGCCTTTTTCGCCCGCGCGGGCCTCAAGCTGTCGAAGGCCGGCGGCGCACGCGACTATCGCGGCACCATCGCGGGCCTCGACAATGTCGAGGTCGCCTATCTCTCGGCGAGCGAGATCGCCGCGCAGCTGTCGCGCGGCTTCGCCCATCTCGGCGTCACCGGCGAGGATCTGGTGCGCGAGAACATCGCGGACGCCGACAAGCGCGTGTCCCTGATCGAAGGGCTGGGCTTCGGCTATGCCGACGTCGTGGTGGCGGTACCGCAGGCTTGGATCGACGTCCGCACCATGGCCGACCTCGACGACGTCACCACCGGCTTCCGCGAGCAGCATCACATGCGGATGCGGGTCGCGACCAAGTTCGTCAATCTCACCCGCGCGTTCTTCCAGAACCACGGCATCACCGATTACCGCATCGTCGAAAGCGCGGGCGCGACCGAAGGCGCGCCGGCGGCCGGCAGCGCCGAGCTGATCGTCGACATCACGACGACCGGCGCGACCCTCGCCGCCAACGGCTTGCGGGTGCTCGACGACGGCATGATCCTGCGCAGCCAGGCCAATCTGGTCGCCTCCAGGGATGCCGACTGGTCGCCGCAGGCGCGGGAGACCGCGCGCATCATCCTCGACCACATCGCGGCGCGGGCGCGGGCCAACAAGTACCGCGAGGTCCGGACCCGATTCCGGCAGTGCGACGCCGTCCTGCTCGGCGAGGCCCACAGCCGTTTCGGCGTCGAGGCCCCGTTCGGCGGGCCGACCTCGTCGGGCATGCTGACGCTGCACTGCCCCCCGGGGCAGCTTTATGCGCTCGCGAGCTTCCTGCGGGAGCACGGCGCCGAGACCGTCTCGGTGGTTTCGCTCGACTACGTGTTCGACCGGGAGAACCCGCTGTTCGCCAAGCTCGAGGCGTTCCTGCGGCAGTGAGCCTCAGGTCCGTTCAGCGTAGCGACAGCAAACGGCGGCTACCATATGCTGTTGAGATGACCTTGAACGCCCTCTGGAACCTTGATCGATGACGCTGGGCTCTGATGTTTCCGCCCTGACGACCACCGCGGCCAACGCCGCCGCGAAGGGGTTGTCGATCATCGTTCCCGTCTACAACGAGGCGGCGGGCCTCGCCGCCCTGCACCAGCGCATCTGCGATCTCGCCAAGACCCTGCGGCAGCGCTATCGCCTCGCTTGCGAGGTGGTCTATGTCGACGACGGCAGTGCGGACGCGACGCTGTCGATCGCACGCAGCCTGCCGGCCGACGCGATCGACGTCCAGGTGGTCTCGCTGTCGCGCAATTTCGGCAAGGAGGCGGCGCTGATGGCCGGCCTCGACCATGCCCGCCTCGGCGCCGTGATGTTCATGGACGGCGACGGCCAGCATCCGCCGGCTCTCGTCGAGCAGCTCGTGCGACACTGGATCGATGACGGCTATGACGTCGTCTATACGGCCAAGGCGCATCGCGACAACGAAACCTTCCTGCGGCGGCTCGCCGTGCATGGCTTCTACGCCCTGATCAACTGGGGCGCCCGCCAGAAGATTCCGGAAGATGCCGGCGACTTCCGCCTGCTTTCGCCGCGCGCGGTCACAGCGCTTCGGCAACTGCCGGAGCGCAACCGCTTCTTCAAGGGCCTGGCAAGCTGGATCGGCTTCCGCCAGATCCGCGTCGACTACGAGCCGGCGCCGCGCGCCCATGGCGTCACCACCTTCAACGCCGCGCGCCTGCTCGGCCTGTCGATCGAGGGCCTGACCTCGTTCTCGGTGGCACCGCTGCGCTTCGCCAGCCTGCTCGGTGTCGTGCTCGCCGGCATCGCCTTCCTGTTCGGCCTCTCCATTCTCTGGGAGGTCTTCACCACTGGCAAGCAGGTCCCCGGCTACCCCTCGCTCGTGGTCGGCCTGATGACGATCGGCGGCGTGCAGCTCATCATGATCGGCATCGTCGGCGAATATATCGGCAAGATCCTCTCCGAGCTGAAGGCCCGCCCGATCTACTTCGTCGCCGAGCACAGTGAAAAGCACTTCGAAACCGAGAAGGCCGACGACGCCTCGAAGAGGACGGCGGCCGAATGAGCGCGGCGGCGCCGCCGCGGCGGATCTGGCTCTGCGCCGACGATTACGGCATCAGCCCGGGCGTCAACCGCGCCATCCGTGACCTGATCGAACGCGGCCGCCTCAACGCCACCTCGGTGATGATGGTGGGCCCCACGATCGCTCGCAGCGAGATCGAGGCGCTCCAGGCCGCAGCGAAGACGAGCCCGCGCTGCGCGATCGGGTTGCACGTGACGCTGTCCGCGCCGTTCCGGCCGCTGACCATGCATTTTCGCCCGCTCGACGGCGACATGTTCATGCCGTTTCCGAAGCTCTTGTGCGCGGGTGTTTTGCGGCGGCTCGACCGCGAATTCTTTCGCAATGAGGTGAAGGCGCAGCTCGCGGCCTTCGCGGAGGCTTTCGGCCGCGCACCAGACTTCGTCGACGGACATCAGCATGTGCAGCTCTATCCGCAGGTGCGCGACGGCTTTGTCGACGCGGTTGCAGAAACCGCGCCAAACGCCTGGGTACGCCAAGGCGGCCGCGACCTGCCGCTGAAGCAGCGGTTGGCCTCACCCAAAGCCATGGTGCTCGACATCCTCAGCGCGCAATTCCGCCGCCGCGCCGCCGGTGCCGGCCTCGGCTTCAATCCCGGCTTCGCCGGCGCCTATGACTTCAGCCGCGCCGCCGATTTCGGCGAAATGATGCGGCAGTTCCTGGACGGCCTGCCGGATGGCGGCCTCGTGATGTGCCATCCCGGCTTCGTCGACGACGTCCTCGCCGCGCTTGATCCGATGACCGACGTGCGCGAACGCGAGTATGCCTACCTCGGAAGCGATGAATTCGTGCGGCTGCTGGCGCAGACCAACGCGACACTGGGGTGAAAGCCGGCGAGGCAGCTTGTCGCATACCGAAATTTAATCCAGCCGGCACTGTTGGGGCCACAATGGAACCCTACATCTGCTGCGCGCTTGGTTTGCGCGAGGGAGATTGATCATGACGCCGCAGGAACGCCAGCTCGTCGACGAGCTTTTCGACCGGCTTTCGAAACTGGAAAATGCACCGCGCGATCCCGACGCGATCGCCGCGATCTCCGACGGCCTGCGCAAGGCGCCCGGCGCGATTTACGCGCTGGTGCAGACCACGCTGTTGCAGGACGAAGCGCTGAAACGCGCCCATAACCGCATCCAGGAGCTGGAAGCGGCCCATGCGCCCGAGCCGGCGCAATCCGGCGGCTTCCTGGATACCATGCGCGACACGCTGTTCGGTGGAGGCCCCTCGCGCGGCTCGGTTCCGAACGTGCCGCCGCGCGATTCGCGGCCGGTCTGGAACAGCGGCCAGGCGATGCAGCAGTCGCAGCCGGGTTACGGCCAGCCGCCTTACGGACAGGCTTACGGCCAAGGTCCAGGTCAAGGCCCAGGTCAGGGCTATGGCGCCCCGCCGGTCGGCGGTGGCGGCGGCTCGTTCCTCGGTACGGCCGCGGCGGCCGCGGCCGGCGTCGTCGGCGGCTCGCTGCTGCTCTCCAGCATCCGCGGCATGATGGGCGGATCGCACCAGCAGGCCTTCGGCGACACCAACGCCCTGGGCGACCGCAGCGCTGGTGGAAGTCCTTGGGGCGGCAGCGACCAGTCCGGCGGCTCGCTCGCGCGCGATGCCGGCCTCAACGACATCGGCTCCAGCCGTGACCGTGGCGGCGGCGATTCCCGCCAAGGCCTTGTCGACCAGGCTTCGAACGACGACCAGAATTACAACGATCAGAACGACAATGACGACAACGTCGACATGGCCGACGACAGCGATTTCGGCGGCGGCGACGATGGCGGCAGCGATTATGCGTAAGGCTGCTCGATAGCGCGCAAACAAAAACGGCCGCCCACGGGGCGGCCGTTTTCATTTCGAGGCTCGGACCTCACATCACCACGACCTTGGTGCCGACATTGACGCGGCCGTAGAGGTCGATGACGTCCTCGTTACGCATGCGAATGCAGCCCGAGGAGACGTTGGTGCCGATGGTCCAGGGCTCGTTGGAGCCGTGGATGCGGTAGAGGCTGGAGCCGAGATACATCGCACGGGCGCCGAGCGGATTTTCCGGACCGCCTTCCATGTGCCTCGGCAAGTCGGGGCGGCGCGCGATCATTTCCGCCGGCGGCGTCCAGTCCGGCCATTCGCGCTTGGCCGTGATCGACTTGACGCCGGACCAGGTGAAGCCGGGGCGGCCGACGCCGATGCCATAGCGCATCGCCCGGCCGTTGCCCTCGACGAGATAGAGGAACTTGTTCGGCGTATCGACCACGATCGTGCCGGCACTTTCCTTGCCGCTATAGTCAACGAGTTGTTTCTCGAATTTCGGATCGAATTGACGCTGCCGCGGATCGACCGCCTCCTGCTGGAGACCTGCGCCCTGCTGATATCCACCCTGCATCTGCGGGTCGCCCATCGGCGGCAGGCGGCGCGGATCGTTGTAGCCCGGCTGCTGCTGATACACCGGCGGCGGAGCGTAGGCCGGACCGCGGCCGGGGCCGTCGCCGAACAGGAACTCGATGAAGCCGCCGCCCATGTTCGCATTGGAGGCGACGCGCACCGGCGCCGGCGGCACTTGCGGCTGGTAGAGCACCGCGGGCGGATCGTTCGGCACGGTATTGTCGAAGGCGCTGGCGCTGGTTGCGCCGGCAACGAGGGTGCAAGCGCCGCCGAGCAGCGCGACAGACATTTTCTTGAACATCGACGTACTCTGTACTGTTTCGTCTAGATCACATGCGTCGTGCAGAGCTGATGGCTGATCGGCGTCCGCGACGTGGTCAATAAAAAGCAAAAGACGTTTTGTTTGGTAAACGAAAACGGCGTTTGGATTCACCACGTCGCGAACGGGGCTGCAATTTGGCGATCAGCGTTTATTTTCGATGAACGCCTCATGCTCATGGTTAATCGCTTCTTCTCGCGTCGTCGCGCGCGGCCGTGCAACAGTTCCGGTCGTGAACCTCGTGTTAAATTGCTTCTGCCTACAAAGACGCGTGAGTGAGGTGGGGGGAGTTCCTGATGGCTATTCACCGCAAACGTTTTCGTGTCGAAGAGGCTATTGTCGGCGAGATGCCCAGCCCCGAAATGATTGAGGAGGCTGCGCCGATGCATAGCGAGATCATGGCGGAGCTGCGCGCGATCCGCGCACAGATGGCCAAGGGCATTGCGCCCGCACCCTTGTCCAGCAGCGCGGCCATGGCGGCGATCGACGCCTCGACGGCGCATGAGCTCTCCGAAGCGCGCACCATGCTCGACACGTACCGGGCGCAGATCGAGCAGTGCGAGAAGCTGAAGGTCGAGCTCGACCTCATCCACGACGCCATCGACCGCACCAAGCGCGAAATCGCGACGCTGCACGGCAAGAGCTTCGACGGCGGCGAGATGGCCAAGGTCAATGGCGAACTCGGCGCGGTCGTCGGCGGCACCGAGCAGGCGACCCAGCAGATTCTCGAAGCCGCCGAGTCGATCGACCAGGCGGCCAGCGCGATGTCCAAGGTGCAATCCGCCGACCAGCAGAAGCGGCTCGCCGACGACATCCAGGAACGCGTCATCTCGATCTTCGAGGCTTGCAACTTCCAGGACCTGACCGGCCAGCGCATCAGCAAGGTCATGACCACGATGAAGTTCATCGAGCAGCACATCAACGCTATGATGGAGATCTGGGGCGGCGTCGACGCGATCAAGGCCCATGTGCCGGCACCGGTCGACTCGCGCAACGAGGACGAAAAACTCCTCAATGGTCCGAAGCTCGCCGGCGACGTCGGCCACGCCTCGCAGGACGACATCGACGCGCTGTTCGACTGAACGGACGCGAGATTGCGGAAAAGCAAAACGCCGGCGCGAGCCGGCGTTTTTGTTTTTGGGCCATCCCCTCCGTTGTCATCGTCCGCGAAGGCGGACGATCCAGTATTCCAGAGACGGCAGTGATTGAATCGAGGGGCCGCGGCGTACTGGATGCCCCGCCTTCGCGGGGCATGACGGGGGAGGAACTACGCCCTCGGGGCGCAGCGGACGTAGACCATGTTGCCGTAGCGGGTGGCGGCGTCCTTGTCGATGAAGCGGGTGATCAGGACGCGGCCGTCGAAGGACACGATCTCGCGGTCCTGCTCGCCGGGGGTCGGACCGGCCGGCCCGATATAGTTCTTGCCGCTGGGCGAACCCTTCAGCCGCAATTCCTGCGGCGTCGCCTGGTCGGCCAGATGCATGACCACGCCGCCGGAGGTGCCGCCGCCGATCACGTAGGGATTTTTGCACTGGGACCGCGCCGCAGCCTCGGTGCGGGCGCGGTCGGCCGGGTTCTGGAACGAGGCAAGACCCCAGCGGCCGACGATCTCGTCGGCGCGGATGCTCGCCGGCATTTCCGGGCCGGTACCGGGCTCGGCCTCGGGCGGCGGAGACGACGACGAGAAGGACGGCAGGCTCATGCCGCCGCCACAGGCGCCCAGCAACAGCGCCAGAGAAGACGCGGCCACCAGATTGGCTACCGTGCGCGCGCGAGCTGAACTGATCATGGCATTCCCCCGAACAAGACCATGGCCGCACCCCTCCCGCAGCCAAGCGCAAAACCGACGCCGGGGCAATGACGTCCTTTGATACGCCGGCGCCCCGAACACGTTTCCAATGCCACCATCCTATATCCGCCTCACCAATCGCTTAACCACCTTTGCTTGACAGGATCGCGGCCAAGCCATATTTCCGGGCGCACTATTAGCACTCGGAAAGCCCGATTGCTAAGCGCGCCGTTCGATCCTCGGGACGAGGGTGGACGGAAGCGCCGCCCCACCCACTTCCACTACTTCCGAAGCGAGCCTCCAAAGGGAAACGTCATGGCTAAATCCAAATTTCGTCCGCTGCATGACCGTGTCGTGGTCAAACGTATCGACGCCGAGGAAAAGACCAAGGGCGGCATCATCATTCCGGACACAGCCAAGGAAAAGCCCTCCCAGGGCGAAGTCGTCGCCGTCGGCCCCGGCGGCCGTGACGAGACCGGCAAGCTGATCCCGATCGACCTCAAGGTCGGCGACCGCGTGCTGTTCGGCAAATGGTCGGGCACCGAGGTCAAGATCGACAACGAAGAGCTCCTGATCATGAAGGAGTCGGACATCATGGGCGTGCTGGCCTAAGGCCATTCGCCTGAACGGCCGCTGAATACTCCACCGTCATGCCCGGACATAGGCGCGAAGCGCCCGGGCGTCCATCATTCTTCGCAGGATGACGGATCGCCGGACCTACGCCCCGCCGAAGAGGCTTCGGCCTCGCAGGCGGGTCAGGCCCGGCAATGACGAAGGGGATGCAGCAAGACACATCACGAAACACGAGGGATTGCAGAAATGGCTGCCAAAGACGTCAAGTTTTCCGGAGACGCGCGCGATCGCATGCTGCGCGGCGTCGACATTCTCGCCAACGCCGTCAAGGTGACGCTCGGCCCGAAGGGCCGCAACGTCGTCATCGAGAAGAGCTTCGGCGCGCCCCGCATCACCAAGGACGGCGTCACCGTCGCCAAGGAGATCGAGCTCGAGGACAAGTTCGAGAACATGGGCGCCCAGATGGTGCGTGAGGTCGCCTCCAAGACCAACGACCTCGCCGGCGACGGCACCACCACCGCGACCGTGCTGGCCCAGGCCATCGTGCGCGAAGGCGCCAAGGCGGTTGCCGCCGGCATGAACCCGATGGACCTCAAGCGCGGCATCGACATCGCGGTTGCGGCCGTCATCAAGGACATCGAGAAGCGCGCCAAGCCGGTCGCCGCCTCCTCCGAGGTCGCCCAGGTCGGCACCATCTCGGCCAACGGCGATGCCGCCATCGGCAAGATGATCGCGCAGGCGATGCAGAAGGTCGGCAACGAGGGCGTCATCACCGTCGAGGAGAACAAGTCGCTCGACACCGAAGTCGACATCGTCGAGGGCATGAAGTTCGACCGCGGCTATCTCAGCCCCTACTTCGTCACCAACGCCGAGAAGATGACCGCCGAGCTCGAGGACGCCTACATCCTCCTGCACGAGAAGAAGCTCTCGGGCCTCCAGGCCATGCTGCCGGTGCTCGAAGCCGTGGTGCAGTCGGGCAAGCCGCTCGTCATCATCGCCGAGGACGTCGAGGGCGAGGCGCTGGCGACCCTGGTCGTCAACCGCCTGCGCGGCGGCCTCAAGGTCGCCGCCGTCAAGGCGCCGGGCTTCGGTGACCGCCGCAAGGCCATGCTCGAGGACATCGCGATCCTCACCGGTGGCCAGCTCATCTCCGAAGAGCTCGGCATCAAGCTCGAGAACGTCACGGTGAAGATGCTCGGCCGCGCCAAGAAGGTGGTGATCGACAAGGAGAACACCACGATCGTCAACGGCGCCGGCAAGAAGCCCGACATCGAGGCCCGCGTCGGCCAGATCAAGGCGCAGATCGAGGAGACCACCTCGGACTACGACCGCGAGAAGCTCCAGGAGCGCCTCGCCAAGCTGGCCGGCGGCGTCGCGGTGATCCGCGTCGGCGGCGCGACCGAGATCGAGGTCAAGGAGAAGAAGGACCGCGTCGAGGACGCCCTCAACGCCACCCGTGCCGCGGTGCAGGAAGGCATCGTTCCCGGCGGCGGCGTCGCGCTGCTCCGCGCCAAGAAGGCGGTCGGCCGTCTCACCAACGCCAATGACGACGTCCAGGCCGGCATCAACATCGTGCTGAAGGCGCTGGAAGCCCCGATCCGCCAGATCTCCGAGAACGCGGGCGTGGAAGGCTCGATCGTCGTCGGCAAGATCCTCGAGAACAAGTCCGAGACCTTCGGCTTCGACGCCCAGACCGAGGACTATGTCGACATGGTCGAGAAGGGCATCATCGACCCCGCCAAGGTGGTGCGCACCGCGCTCCAGGACGCCTCCTCCGTGGCCGGCCTGCTGGTGACCACCGAAGCCATGGTCGCCGAGACGCCGAAGGAAGCTTCGCCCGCGATGCCGGCCGGCGGCGGCATGGGCGGCTTCTGAGCCCGCCGTTCCGTGACAATGTTGCGAAGGCCGCCTCCGGGCGGCCTTCTTTTTTGCCGACCATGGTTCACGCTTTCCGATTCAACCGACGGCCAAAACCCACTACGGTGGCGCCGATTCTAAAGCGCGATGAGATCGGAAAATGAGTCGTCATCGCGCTTTAGGTTATTGTTTGAGCATGATCTTTTCGGAAAACCGCGTCACACTTTTCCGGATCATGCTCCATTGCTCGAGGATTTCATCGATGCGCGCGCTTCTGGTTTGCTCCACGGCCCTTGTGGCGGCTCTGCTTGCTGTTTCACCGGAGCTCGCATCCGCCCAGATGAAGCTGTCGCCGAAGGCCACGGCGCCGGGCGGACCTGAGACGCGCTATTTCACCTCGATCGACGGGCTGATGGACGGCAATGCCGACGTGATCCTGAAGGAGACGCGCCAGGGCAAGACGGTCACGGCGGCCGTGCTCGACGTCTGTTATCCGGTCGCGAAGAATTCCGACCGCAAGGACCGCTTCGTCGTCAATCTCCAGGTCGCCGGCCAGATGCTGACCGGCACGACGCAGAGCCTCGGCGCGAAGGCGCCCGTCACCGTCAAGCTGCTGCGCAAACAGGCCGGAGACACTTTCGAGTTCCGCGGCCAGATTGGAATCGGCCAGGCCGTGACCGAGGTCACCTCGCCCGACAATTCCGATCTCAGCGAGAAGGAGTTTCTGGACAACCAGACCTCCGACGACGGCATCACGCCGCAGCCGAAGGATTTCACCGACGTCTCGCCGGAGGCGATCGCGGTCAAGGTCAAGCTGGATGCCGCGACCGAGTTCCTGAAGAGCCTGAAGGGCCAGGAGGTCGAAGTGACGCTGGCGAGCCTCAGCGTCGGCTGCGACGCGTTGCGCGCCGGCGAGCAGACCATCAACATGTCGGTCGACCCTGAGCGCGCCGGCGCGCTGCTGGCAAAATTCAAGGCGATGCCCGGCGTCGTCGCGGCGGGCTGGACCGCGGGCATGACCGAGATGGACCGCACCATCCGCTTCGCCGCGGCCGACTGGCGCGACGGCGACAAGATCAACCGCGACAAGCTCGCGTCCGCGGTGGCGGGCGTGCTGAGCCGGACGCTCGCGGCAAAGCCGGTCTCGCAAAGCTTCAACCCGGCCACCGGCAAGCTCAAGCTGGTCTTCAAGCGGCCGAACCAGGATTACCCGGCGCTCGATCTCACCGACACGATCGAGGTCGCCGGGCTCGTCTCGCCGGACAAGCCCGGCACGACCGACAAGCTCATGCTCTGGATCGGCAGCCCCGCAACCACGACCGCCGACGAGAGCAGCGGCGCCAAGCTCAATCTCTCGGACGAAGCTTCGGCCGACGAGGAAGGCGACCAGCCCGACGACAACGGCTCGGTCGAGGCGCTCGCCAAGGAGCTGAAGGGCCAGCGCTGGGACGCCGACAAGTCGGTGTGGAAATAGGCCGAGCTATCGTGCCCCGGACGCAGCGCGAAGGCGCTGCAGAGCCGGGGCCCAGAACCGCAAGCGAAATCGCGGATTGAGACTGGGTCCCGGCTCCGCGGCGCAGCGCCTTGCGCGCTACGCCTTGTCCGGGACACGAGAGTACCGCTTGCTGAAGCTAATTCCCGTTCACGCGGAAGCGCAGCGGCTTCGGGCCGAGAAGCGTCAGCACGTCGCCCTGGCGCTTCCAGGTCTCGACGCTGCCGAGCGCTGCGACGAGATCGTCGTCGGCCTGGGCCCTGGCCGGCGGACAGGACCGGTCCTGGATCTGGCCGGGCACGAAGATCACCGTGTTGCCGGCGACCGAGAACTGGCCCTTGCCGGCCTTGCACCACAGCTCCAGCACGACCTCGCCATTGTCGCCGATCTCGATGTTCGGAATCCGCTTCGAGCCCGGCTGCGGCAGCGCCTCCAGCGTCATCTCGGTGCCGAAGGGAAAACCGTCCTCCGCACGCGCGACAATGGACATCGCAAGCATTGCAACCGTCGCGCACACCATCTGCCTGAGCAAAACCATGAAACCTCTCGACCGACCTGATTTGCCGCACCTTCTATAAGACGGCGGCGCCAATGAGAAGGTTCGCCCACACGCGATGCAAAAATCCCCACGGGGACGAGCCCGCGGGGATTTGCGTCGAAGTGGGGCCTGTTTACTTCAGCACCATCGCCGTGAACGGCCAGACATAGGCCTGCAACGTCACCAGCACACCGACGAGGCAGGCCAGCACGATCGAGTGCCAGAACACGAAGCGCAGGATGGTGCCTTCGTGGCCGTACCAGTTGGTGGCTGTGGAAGCGACGACGATCGATTGCGCGTCGATCATCTTGCCCATCACGCCGCCGGAGGAGTTCGCCGCGCCCATCAGGATCGGCGACAGGCCGAGCTGTTCGGAGGTGATCTTCTGCAAGTTTCCGAACAGCACGTTGGAGGCGGTGTCCGATCCCGTCAGCGCCACGCCGAGCCAGCCAAGCAGCGTGCCGAAGAAGGGATAGAGCACCCCGGTTGCGGCAAAGGCGAGACCGAGCGTCGCGTCGACGCCGGAGAGCCGCGTCAGCGTGCCGATCGCGAGCATCGCCGAGATCGTGATCAACGAGATCGCGCACAGCCGGATGGTGCGGCCGTACTCGGTCACGAGCTTGCCGGGACCGACGCCCATCAGGAAGCCGGAGATGATCGCCGCGATCAGCATGCCCGTGCCGGTGAAGGACAGGTAGGTGAAGCTGAACACCGCGCTCTCCTTCGTCGGGCCTGGCGCGACCGGCGGCATCTTGTTGATCATCTGGTGCAGCTCAGGAACGGGATAGTTCCAGGTGAAGATCGAGTTCGCCCAGGTCTTGAAGGCGCCGTTGCCCCAGATCAACATCACGATGCAGACGATGATCCACGGCAGCAGCGCGCTGAAGAGCTCGCTTTGCGTCAGCGGTGTCTTGTCGAGCGGCTTTGCCGGCGCCATGGTCGCATGCGATGCATCATGTCCGCGCAGCTCCGGCGACAGCCACAGCTGTCTCGGCTGCCACACCTTCAGGAACAGGATCAGCGCCCCCATCGAGATCAGCGAGGCGCCGATGTCGACGATCCAGGGATTGATGAAGTTCGAGATCACGAATTGCGGGATCGCGAACGACACGCCGGTGACGAGGATCGCCGGCCAGACGTCCTTCATGCCCTTCCAGCCCGCGAACGCCCATACCACCCAGAACGGCACGATCAGCGAGAAGAACGGCAATTGCCGTCCGACCATCGCGCCGAGGATGTAGGGATCGAGCCCGGTGACCGAGGCAAGGCCCTGGATCGGCGTGCCCAGCGCGCCATAGGCGACCGGCGCGGTGTTGGCGATCAGCGACAGGCCGCTGGCCGCGAGCGGCGAGAAGCCGAGCCCGATCAGGACTGCACCCGTGATCGCGACCGGCGTGCCGAAGCCGGAGGCGCCCTCGAAGAAGGCGCCGAACGAGAACGCGATCAGCAACAATTGCAGCCGCCGGTCCTCGGTGACGCCGCCGATGGCGCGCTTCAGGAGTTCGAACTTTCCGCAGCCGACTGTGACTTGGTAGAGGAAGATGACGTTGAGGACGATCCAGCCGATCGGGAAGAAGCCGGTGACGATACCGAGGATCGAGGCGCGGATCGACATGTTCGCCGGCATGGTGAAAACGAAGATCGTGATCAGGTTGGCGACGATCACGGCGATGACGGCCGCGATGTGAGCCTGGACGCGGCCGCTCGCAATCAGGACCAGCAGCGTGATGACGGGCACGGCTGCTGCGATCGTCGACAGCACGGGGCTGTGCAGCGGGTCATAGATTTGATTCCACATGGTCTTCCTCCCCACGCATGTTTGCGGCAGGCGGCCCGCGTGGACAGCCGAACCTGCTTGACGCTGGAAGCGATAACCCCCGAGCTGGACGCGAATTCCTCGCGAATGTGGCGGTTCCCGTCCGCTCACAAGCTCGCGAAGTCCCGTAGGCCCCCACCCCGCGCCGTTACGGCCCATGCTAGGGTTGCAAGCCGCGACAAGCCAACGCAAATTGCAGAACTTGCGACTTTAGTCTAAGCGCGCCCATTTCGGCCATTGCCTCGGCCATTTGGCTCCAGGCATTTGTGCACATCCCCTCAGGAGACAGAGCTCTGTGAAGAACATCAGCGCCACGCTCGCGATCGTCTGGCGAATCGCCGCCCCCTATTTTCGATCGGAGGACAAATGGGCCGGCCGCGGCCTGCTCGGCGCCGTGATCGCGATGGAGCTGGCCCTGGTCGCGATCGACGTGCTTGTGAACCAGTGGCAGAACCGGTTCTACAGCGCACTGCAGGCGAGCGACTGGGACGCGTTCGTCACGCAGATCTGGATTTTCGTCGCCCTCGCCTCGATCTATATCGCGCTGGCGGTCTACAAGCTGTACCTGAACCAATGGCTCCAGATCCGCTGGCGGCAATGGCTGACCCGGCACTATCTGGGCGAATGGCTGCAAGGCGCCACGCATTACCGCATGCAGCTCAAGGGCGATGCGGCTGACAACCCGGACCAGCGCATCACCGAGGACGTCAAGAACTTCGTCGAGCAGACCCTGACCATCGGACTCGGCCTGCTGTCGTCGATCGTGACGCTGTTCTCCTTCGTGATCATCCTCTGGGGTCTCTCCAACGCCGCGCCGCTGCACCTGTTCGGCACCGACCTCGCGATCCCGGGCTATCTTTGCTGGGGCGCGCTGGTCTACGCGATCTTCGGCACCGCGCTGACGCACTGGATCGGCGCTCCGCTGGTCAACCTCAATTTCGAGCAGCAGCGCTATGAAGCCGACTTCCGCTTCAACCTCGTCCGCGTCCGCGAGAATTCCGAGCAGATCGCGCTGCTCAAGGGCGAAGGCGCCGAACGCGGCCGGCTGCTGGACCGCTTCGGCTTCGTGATCGGCAACTGGTACGCCATCATGAGCCGGACCAAGCGCCTCACCGCGTTCACCGCGAGCTACCAGCAGGCCGCCGTGATCTTTCCCTATGTGCTGGTGGCGCCGGCCTTCTTCGCCAAGAAGATCCAGCTCGGCGACATGATGCAGACCGCATCGGCCTTTTCCAGCGTACAAGGCGCATTGTCGTTCTTCGTCACGGCTTACCGATCGCTCGCGGAATGGCGCTCGATCGTCGCGCGTCTCGATGGCTTCGAGATGTCGGTCGATTCAGCCGCGAACCTGCCGGCCCATGAGCCGGCGATCGCCCTCAAGGCCGCCGGCGGCAGCGGCAACATCGCCCTCGATAAGCTCTGCGTGAACCTGCCCAGCGGCACGCCGCTGGTCGCCGCCGACGCCTTTTCCGTCCAGGTGCCGGAGCGCGTGCTGGTGACCGGGCCGTCCGGCTCCGGCAAGTCGACGCTGTTCCGGGCCATCGCCGGCATCTGGCCGTTCGGCACCGGCACCATCTTCGTCCCCGAGAAGGCGAAGCTGATGATGCTGCCGCAGCGCCCCTATTTCCCGGTCGGCGTGCTGCGCGATGCTGTGGTCTATCCCGCTGCACCAGGCGCGTTCGAGACCGCGCGGGTCCGCGACACGCTGATCGCGGTCGGACTGCCCGACCTCGCCGAGCGGCTCGACGAGGACGGGCACTGGAACCGGATGCTGTCGCTCGGCGAGCAGCAGCGCCTGGGGCTCGCCCGCGCGCTGCTGCATGTGCCGGACTATCTGTTCCTGGACGAGGCCACCGCCTCGCTGGACGAGCCGTCCGAGGCCCGGCTGTACCGGCTGCTGACGGAGAGGCTGCCACAAGCCACCATCGTCTCGATCGGCCACCGCTCGACCCTCGACGCCTTCCACACCCGCAAGGTGACGATGGTGAAGGACGGCAAGATCCACGTCCTCGGCAAGAGCGGCGAGCCGGCCCAGGCGGAGCCGACCGCGGCGCGCTGAGGCGGGCCTCGTCATTGCGAGGAGCCCTTGCGACGAAGCAATCCAGACGGCCTCCACGGATGCATTTCTGGATTGCTTCGCTACGCTCGCAATGACGGAGTGTGAGGCGTCAGCGCCGCTCTCCCAGCTTGCATTTGAAGCGCGGGCGCAGCTTTGCGACCTCCTGGCTAGCTTCGTGCTCCCGAGGCCGAGCCCGCCTCACCTCCTCCCCCAAAGCAAAAGGGCGGCAGATCGCTCTGCCGCCCTCATCAAGTCGTTTCGGGAAGAAACTTACTTCAGGTTGGTCATCGCCGTCAGGTCGAACGACAGCTTGGCGATGCCGGCCGCGCCGCACCAGTTGGAGCCAGCGCCGCCCGGGTTGATCGCGGTGACGTTGGTGGTGCCGGTGGCGTTGAACGCGCTGGTGAAGGCGTTGCAATCACCCTTGTTCAGGTCGGTGTCGGAGTAACGCAGATCCAGCGTGAACACCTTGTAGGTGAAGCCGATGCCGATGTTCCAGGTGTTGTAGTCCTTGTAGGGAATGCCGTTGGCGAACACGGTGCCGGCGCCGGTGCCGTAGAAGGCGTCCGAAGTGCCGAACCACTGACGGCCGAACTCACCCGACACGTACATGCCGACGCCCGAGGGACCGAAGACCGTGCTGGGCGCCGTGTACTTGGCGGTCAACGAAGCGTAGTTGCCCCAGGCACCCGAGTTCAGGAAGTTCGGCGAGTAGTACTCGGTCGCGCCAACGGTAAAGCTGTCGTTGATGGTGTAGTTCACCTTGCCGTAGACTTCGAAGAAGCTGACGTCCTTCTTCATGACGTTGCCGTCGGCGAGGAAAATCGTGGTCGTGCTGACGCCGCAGACGTTGCCGCCGGGAATGCCGCCGGTAAGCACGTTGTCGGCGCAGCTCCCGCCCGGATACAGGTAGCCCCAGACGCCGATGTCGAACGCAAAGGCGCCGAAGGTCGGGCGGATACCGCCGTAGATATCGACTTCAGCAGCGGCGCGGTTGGCGAAGGAGATGCTCTCCGCGGACACGCCGACGTAGAGCTGGAGGTCCTTGGTGACGTTGTAGCGCGGCTCGAAATAGGCGGCGACCGAAGGCTGGTGGTTCGACTGGGTGACGCCGCGGAAGATGTAGTCGCTCATGATCGCGCCGCCGAAGGCGATATCCCAGGGATCAAAGGCAACCACCGGCGGGGCCTTCTTGGCCTTCACCGCCATGTCTGCCGCGAAAGCCGAACCCGTCGTCACCATTGCCAGCGCCGTTGCCAACAAAGCCACTTTTTTCATTTCGATCCCCATCACCAGTTCTCACCCAGTCGGTTTCCCGGAAGCCCCCCGGGGCGTACGACCCAACATCAAAAATTCATGACTGCGGCAATCTGGATCGGGGGATGTGAACCGTGAAGCAAAAAACGCGGGCATCTGCCGACTTTTTAGGCGTTCTGGCGATTCCACGGAAGGTTGTCGGCCTGTGTGGCTTCTCGATCACATTATTTGCATTCCAACGGGCACTGGAGGACCGGGTTAGTACGGAGAGTTACGGTACCGTGCTCCACACGCCACGAATCAAGGCCGACGCTGGAGCCGCGATGCAAAAGGGCCGCAGCGTCGCCGCCGCGGCCCTCCTGCTGTCGATCATGATCGCTGGACTGGAGCCGGCCTTCGGCCTGACCCCAGGCAGCCCTGGCCTGACCCTGGGCCTAACCTTGCCCCTCGGCCGGCGTCGGTTCCGCAGAAGACGAAGGCATCGCCCAGCTTGTCTCGGCGACAGGCTCGGGAGCCGGAGTCGCCACCGGCGCTGACGGCTTCGGCGCGGGAGCTGCCTTCGCCTTCTTCGGTGCCGCTTTCTTCGCAGCCTTCTTGGCGGCCTTCTTCGGTGCAGCTTTCTTTGCAGCCTTCTTGGCCGACTTCTTCGGCGCGGCCTTCTTGGCGGCCTTCTTGGCAGATTTCTTCGCGGACTTCTTGGCTGCCTTCTTCTTCGTCGCCTTCTTCGCGGTCTTCTTCGCCGCTACAGCCTTCTTGGCCTTTTTGGCCTTCTTGCTTTTCTTCTTCTTCGCTTTCGCCATCGTGGTCCTCCTGTTGCCGCCGAACAATGGTCGATCGGGCGTCTTTCCGCCGTCACCTTCGGACGAAAGCTCAGCTCGACGCGTTCAATGCCGGCCGCGACCCGCCCGTAGCCCAATCGAGAAGCTCAATCGTGTGTACGACCGGAACTGACGTGCCACTGGCAATCTGCACCATGCAGCCGATATTGCCCGCGGCAATCATGTCCGGCTTGACGCTCGCGATGTTGGCGACCTTGCGATCGCGCAACCTGCCCGCAAGCTCGGGTTGGAGAATGTTGTAGGTCCCCGCCGAACCGCAACACAAATGGCTCTCGGGCACATCTTTCACCACGAATCCATTCTTGGAAAGCAATTCTTTCGGAAGGCCCGTGATTTTCTGTCCGTGCTGCAACGAACACGCGGAGTGATAGGCGACGACGATGTTGTCGCCTATCGCAGTGGTCGGAAGACCGAGGCCGGCAACGTATTCGGTGATGTCCTTGGCAAGCGCGGACACCTTCGCCGCATCGGCCGCGAAAGCAGCGTCCTCGCGCAGCAGATAGCCGTAGTCCTTGATCACCGTGCCGCAGCCTGACGCCGTCACCAGGATGGCGTCGAGCCCCTCGCCGGCCGCTTCCGCGCACCATGCCGCGATATTGGCGCGAGCCCGCGCCAGCGCATCGTGGTCGTTGCCAAGGTGATGAGTCAGCGCGCCGCAGCATTGCTCGTCCCTGACCAGGACGACCTCGATGCCGTGGCGGGTGAGAAGACTGATGGCAGCCTGGTTGATGCGCGGCGCCAGCACCTGCTGGGCGCAGCCCTGGAGCAGCGCGACCCGGCCGCGCTTCTTGCCGAGCGCCGCGAACACGCTGCCCGGGAGGGGGCCGGGCGACGGCAGCCGGTTCGGGGCCAGCGCCAGCATCGCCTTGAGGCGCTGGATCAGTCCGGGCGTGGCCGAGGGCCGCGGCGTCGGCAGGAATACGGCCAGCGGACGGGCCAGCCGCGCCAGCCACATGCTGGCGCGGAAGCGCTGCGGGTCCGGCAGGACGAAGGCCAATACCTGGCGGAGCAGCCGCTCGGTGAGCGGCCGCTGGTAGCGCTGCTCGATCCTGACCCGGGCCTGGTCGACGAGGTGCATGTAGTTCACGCCGGAGGGGCAGGTCGTCATGCAGGCCAGGCACGACAGGCAACGGTCGATATGCTTGACCACCTCTGCCGTCGGCGCCTGGTCCTTCTCCAGCATCTCCTTGATCAGATAGATGCGGCCGCGCGGGCTATCGAGCTCGTCGCCGAGCAGCACATAGGTCGGACAGGTTGCAGTGCAGAAGCCGCAATGGACGCAGGCGCGCAGGATCTTGTCGGCTTCCGCGATATCGGGATCGGCGAGCTGCGCCAGTGAGAATTCGGTCTTCATGCCGCAGCGCCCCGCCTCAAACGTCCCCGGTTGAGAATGGCTTTCGGATCGAAACTGGCCCGCACCCGCTCGCTCAGGGCCGCGATGCCGGGCGCCTGCGGATGGAACACATCGACGTCGCGCCTGACATCCTCGGCCGCCCGGATCAGCATGGCGTGCCCGCCGACCGCATTCGCACACGCCCGCACGGCCGGTTCATGGGCATCGCCCTTCGGCGGCAATGCGGCCCAGATCAATCCGCCGCCCCAGTCGTAGATCACGTCGCCGCCGGTCTCGCGCGCCAGCTGCGTCCCGAGCGCCGCACCCGATGCCGGCGGACAGACGATCCGCCAGACCGGCCAGGCCCCCAGCGCGCCGCTGGCCGCGAACGGCAGGACGTCGCGGATGGTGGCCCACAGCGCCGACGACGCTGCGTCCTCGACCAGGGTCGCGGTTCCGAACGGCGCCAGCAATTCGCGCAGCGAGCCGGCGCGGTGCGCGGCGGAGGCGGTAATGCCTTCGAGCCGGAGAACGGTCAGCGCCTCGCCCTGGCCTGCGATGTCGCCGAGCTCGTCGGTCTTCGACCGGAATGCGGATTTCGGCAGGTGTGCGGCGCCGGAGACGTCGAAGGGCGAGCCGAGCGCCGCGGTCATCGCCTTGTTGGCGGCGGCATCATCTAACCCGCGCAGCAGCAGCGTCCGCTCGGCCTCCGGCTTCGGCATCACCTTCAGCGTGACCTCGGTCATCACCGACAGCGTGCCCCAGGAACCGGCAAGCAGCTTGCAGAGGTCGTAGCCGGTGACGTTCTTCACCACCTTGCCGCCGGTCTTGAAGCTGTCGCCGAAGCCGGAGACGGCGTGCGCCCCGAGCAGGTGATCGCGCGCCCCGCCCGCCCTGATGCGCCGCGGGCCGGCGAGGCCCGCCGCGATCATGCCGCCGATGGTGCCGAGCGCAGGCGTGCCGAGCAGCGGCGCGGTGTTCATCGGCTCGAAGGCGAATTGCTGGTTCTTGGCATCGATCAGCGACAGCACGTCGGCCAGCGGCGCACCGGCCTCAAGCGTCACGATCAGCTCGTTGGGCTCGTAGGAGGTGACGGCATTCAGCGCGGAGACGTCGAGCACGGCGTTGGTCGCCATGGCGTGGCCAATGCTGCGCTTGCTGCCATGACCGATGATCTCGAGCGGCTGCTCATTGGCAATCGCCGCGCGCACCACCTCTTCGACGTCTTTGGCGTCTCTGACCTTGAGCGTATCCACGGGAAAAGGCGGTAGCGAAATTCGTCACCAAAATCAAATGCAGCGTGACGCGGCGACCACCCGCAGGCGCGACGACAATGCGGCGTGCGACGAAAATCCGTCAGGCCGGCTCCGCGAAATCCGACAACAACGGTTCGACAAATATCGAAGCGTTCACGACATCGACACTTCGATCACCGGCGAACCAATGCCGGCAGGCCATCGCTACAAGCTTGCGCCGATCGCGATCGAGCTCAGCCGATGGAGACAGACATGGAGCGATCGACATATGCGCGGCCGCCGGCGCCGCGCGGCCACGAAGCGTTCAGCCGCAGGTCGGTGATCCGGGCCTTCGGAGCCGTCCTGGCAATCTATCTCTCGCCATGGACGTCGTCATCTCAAGCCCAGCAGCAAGGAGGAAGGACCATGAACCACTATGCCACGCAGAAATCTCTCAGCGACGCCGTCGACGGCGGCGGCCTGCTCGTCGTCGCGCAATGGGAAGCGAAACCGGGCGAGGCCGACAAGGTCGCCGCGATCCTCGACCGCTTCCTGCCGGAAGCGCAGCGCGAGGACGGCGTCAAGCTGTTCCTGATCTCGCGCGCCAGGGACAATCCGGCCCAGTTCCTGTTCTACGAACTGTTCCGCGACGAGGCGGCCTTCAAGGCGCACCAGGAGAGCGCACACTTCAAGACCTACATCGCCGGCCAAGCGCTGCCGCTGCTCGCAAGGCGCGAGCGGGCGCAATACGGCATGCTGTGAGCGCTCTTCTTCCTTCTCCCCTTGTGGGAGAAGGTGGCGCGAAGCGCCGGATGAGGGGTTGCTTCAGCGAACTCAACTGCAAGCGGTTTGCGCGGAGAGATACCCCTCACCCGTCTCGCCGCTCTGCGGCGAGCCACCCTCTCCCGCAAGGGGAGAGGGTGCACCGTCATCGCTGCCTTCAGAACCGCGGAATATCCGGGAACGCCAGCTTGCCCGCATGCACATGCATGCGGCCGAGCTCGGCGCAGCGATGCAGGGTCGGAAACACCTTTCCGGGGTTGAGCAGGCCCTGCGCGTCGAAGGCGCATTTCAGCCGCTGCTGCTGGTTGAGGTCGATCTCGCTGAACATCTCCGGCATCAGGTCGCGCTTCTCGATGCCGACGCCGTGCTCGCCGGTGAGCACGCCCCCAAACTCGACACAGGCGCGCAGGATGTCGGCGCCGAAGGCTTCGGCCCGCTCAATCTCGCCGGGCTTGTTGGCATCGTAGAGGATCAGCGGGTGCAGATTGCCGTCGCCGGCATGGAACACGTTGGCGCAGCCGAGCTGGTATTTTTCCGAGAGCTCGCGGATGCGCGCCAGCGCCTTCGGCAGCGCCCCGCGGGGAATGGTGCCGTCCATGCAGAGGTAGTCGGGCGAGATGCGGCCGACGGCGGGGAACGCCGCCTTGCGGCCGGCCCAGAACAGATTGCGCTCGGCCTCCGAGGTCGAGATCTGGCAGGTGGTCGAGCCGCAGGCGTTTGCGATCGTCTCGACGCGCGTGATCAGCTCGTCGACCTCGATCTTGGGACCGTCGAGCTCGATGATCAGGAGCGCCTCGACATCGAGCGGATAGCCGGCATGGACGAAGGCTTCCGCGGCGTGGATCGCCGGCTTGTCCATCATCTCCATGCCGCCGGGAATGATGCCGGCGCCGATGATCCGTGCCACGCATTCGCCGGCCGCCTCGACCTCTGCGAAGCCGACCATCAGCGCGCGCGCCGTCTCCGGCTTTTGCAGGATGCGCACCGTGATCTCGGTGATGACGCCGAGCAGGCCTTCGGAGCCGGTGATGACGCCCATCAGGTCGTAGCCGGCGCTCTCGGCCGACTTGCCGCCGATCCGCAGGATTTCTCCGCTCATCAGCACGATCTCGCAGCCCAGCACGTTGTTGGTGGTCATGCCGTATTTCAGGCAGTGCACGCCGCCGGAATTTTCCGCGACATTGCCGCCGATCGAGCAGGCGATCTGCGAGGACGGATCGGGCGCGTAGTAGAAGCCGGCATGCGCGACCGCCTGGCTGATGGCGAGGTTGGTGACGCCGGGCTCGGTGACGACGACGCGGTTGTCGAAATCGATCTCGCGGATGCGCTTGAACTTGCCGAGCCCGAGCAGCACGCCGTCCTCCAGCGGCAGCGCGCCGCCGGACAGCGACGTGCCGGAGCCGCGCGGCACCACCTTGATGCCCTGCGCCGCACAATATTTCAGGACGAGCGAGACCTGCTCGGTCGTATCGGGCAGCACCACGACCATCGGCGGCTGCCGATAGGCGGTCAGCCCGTCGGATTCATAGGCCCGCATCTCGGCGGCGCTGTCGATCACACCTTCGCCTGACACGATTGCGCGCAAGGCGGCGACGATCTCGCTGCGACGCGCCAGCACCGCCTGATCGCTCGCGGGCATCATGATGGCCATGTTACGAAACCCTCGTCCGGCATTGGAATTTGTTCCGGTAAATCAATCATGTCTGCCCGCTCTTGGGTAGGTCCTCCGAAGGTCGCATTGCTTTGTTGCAGCGCAAGTTCTCTCTGGGGCAAGTCTGCTACCACGAAACCTGTCAAGATTTCGCGGCTTGTCCACTTGCAGCGGACCTGCCAAAACCACGCCCCTCAATCTGACCCGGGAAGAGACGAAGAGCATCCTATGACAAAATTGACTTTCGCCGCGCTGGTTGCCCTCACCGTGACTGCCACCGCACCCGCCGCGATGGCGCAGGATGTCGCGGCCGGCAAGACGTCGTTCAACAAATGCCTGGCCTGCCACGCGATCGGCGAAGGCGCCAAGAACAAGGTCGGCCCCGAGCTCAACGGCATCAACGGCCGCAAGTCGGGCAGCGCTCCGGACTACAACTATTCGGACGCGAACAAGAATTCCGGCATCACCTGGGACGAAGCCACGTTCAAGGAGTACATCAAGGATCCGAAGGCCAAGATCCCCGGCACCAAGATGGCATTCGCCGGCATCAAGAACGAGACCGAGATCAACAATCTCTGGACCTTCATCTCGCAGTTCGACAAGGACGGAAAGATCAAGCAGTAAGCGCGCCGAGGGGCGGCCGCCAGAGCTTCGGTTCTGATTGAATCAGAACCGAAGCTCTGGCTTCTTGTTTTGACGCGTTTTCTTCACGCGAACCGGTATCCACTTCGCTCGAAAACGCTTTAATCGGCGGCCGCCTGCGCCGGGACGATCCTGCCCATCATCGTCTCGATCTCCGTCTTCACCAGATCCGGCACGGCGTTCTGCACCATGTGGCCGAGATCGGGCAGCACGATCAGCTTCGCATTCTGTACGGTCGCGGCGAACGGTCGCGCGTGGATGTTGGTCTTCACCGTCTTGTCGGGCTCGCCGGCGATGATGGTGACCGGCGCTTTGATCTCGCCATAGCGCGCGACTTGCGCGGCGACAGCTTCCTTCAACGTCACCAGATCATAGGCATTGGCGATGAACTCGCGCGGCCGCAGCAGCAGCGGCGTCGCGGAGTCCTGCACGAAACCATCGGGCATGGTCTGCGGCAGAAACACGTTGCGCGCCCCGGACTCGGCGACGACATACCCGAGCGGCAGCGTGATGGTGTAGGCGAGCAGCGGGCCGATCACGGGCGTTGCGATGAGCTCGTTGTAGCGGCCGACGCCGCCGCGCCAGGGATGGGTGACGGGCGCCAGCATCACGAGGCCGGCGACGCGGCCCGGATGATCGAGCGCGAGCCGCGCGCCGAGCGCCCCGCTCCAGGAATGCACGACGAAGACCGCGCGATCGATTCCGAGCTTGCCGAGCGCCTCGTCGATTATCCGCGCCTGGATCTGCGGCGTCGAATCCTGCCGCCGCGCGCGCGTGCTCCAGCCATGGCCGGGACGGTCGATCAGGATGACGCGATGGTCCATCGCCAGGAGATCGCCGAGCGGGCGCCGCATCGCTTCGAGATTGGAGCTCGCGCCGTGCAGCATCACGATCGGCGGGCCAGAATCGCGCGGGCCGATGTCGACGACGTGGAGCGTCGCGCCATCGACCGCGACCATCCGGCCCTGAGGTGGAAAGGCGCGTTGCACGGCGACGATTCCGGCCTGCGTGACCAGCGCCAGCAGAACCAGCGCCGTCACGACTGTCATCACGATCATGGAGAGAATCCGGACGATCCAGGGCACTTGGTAATAAGCCACCTGGTGATTACGGGCGTGGCACGCGGCAGTTTCGCCCCAGGCGCCTCAGCACTTCCACCAGAAATGAGGGGCTGTGGATATGTGCATAATTGAGCGTCAGAAAAACTCAATAGAATCAATGATATTCCTGATGGCGCGCAAGCTTCGAACCAGCTTCATGCGGTCGTCATCGCGGCTTCCATATAATCGCCATGGTCGGTTCCGCCATTTAGGCGCGGGTGGGCGCCGATCCTCCTCGCAGCCTCAGGAGATGCGGGAAAGACCGGCAAGTTTTGTCCTGGTTTGAACCGGAGGATTTTTCGATGAGCTTGAGATCGAACGACACTGCAATCGACGAGATCGTCGCGAGCTGCAACGGTGACCTGCGCGGTGCCGTGCGGGCGCTGCTCCTGATCAACGAGCATCTCGAGGCGGAGCTCGCCAGGGCTTACGCCGCAGCGGCCGATCGCGGCCTCGCCGAGCGCGGCGGCAGCGCCCTGCATTAGGTGCAGGCCAGACCTAGTCGGTCTTGCCCTCGTCCTTTTCGTCGTCGGGATTGACCGCGGGACAGGCGCGGATGGTCGAGCGGGCAAGGTTGGCGTCGGCCCTGGACTTGTAGGGACCATCGCCGAACCAGATGTCGCCGATGATAACCGGATTGCTGGTCACGATGTTGCATTTGCCGGTGGCGCGGTTGCCGACCACCCAGAACAGTCCGTCGGCGAGACTCATCGTTCCCGACGCGAGCAGCAAGCTACCCGCAAAGATCAAACGCTTCATGGCTTTGCTCCTGCCATGCAGGTAGGCCTGCGGCCGCATGGACGATACCCCAGCTGATGCGACGCGTGTGATCGTGGTTAATCTGCGTGCGCCGCAATCGCTCGGGAAATGATCAAACTATCCCTTTGCGCTGGCGCGGCCCTTCGGGTCCGGATCGTGCTCTAGATGTCGCGGCCTTCGACCTTCTCGGTCAGCGCCTTGACCTGATCGGGGATCTTCTCGAGGTGCGGATTGACGGCGAGCGCCTTGCGATAGGCCTCGAGCGCGCGCTTCTCGTCGCCGACCTCCTGCATGATCATGCCGAGCCCCGCGAGCGCGCCGAAATGGCGGGGTTCGCGGATCAGCACCTGCTGGATGTCGGCGAGCGAGCGGCCGTAATCGTTCTGCATGTAGTAGAGCGTGGCGCGCCGGTTCCAGGCCTCGATGTAGTCGGGCCGCAGCTTGATGACCGAATCCAGCAGCTTGATCGCGATGTCGATCTTCTGCGCGTCGACAGCGGTCTTGGCCCGCGCCATCAGCAGCGAGGCGGTGTCGCTCGGGGTCTGGAGCCAGATCGCCCAGATCCGCGCCTCGACATGCTTGGCGCTGGCATCGTCGGGCGCGGCCTTCAGCGCACCGAACAGGAAATCGAGATTCTTGCTGCGATCGACCTTGGGCAGCTTGGCCGGCGCTTCGGGAAGCTTCTTCTGCTTGCCGGGAGGGGGCGGCGGCTCAACCTGCTGCGCCGCGGCCGGCGCAAGGCCAGCGGTTCCCAGAGCAAGGGCCAGACACAGGGTGCGTGCGAAAGGGAATCTCACTGCCGGGAATCTCACTGCCATGACCGAAGTCTAGACGCGCAAAGCCGCCCTTGCAAAGCAGGGGCGGCGTCAAACTCGTGTGAGACCGTGGTCTTGCGGGGCGCGCGGGGCGTCCGGCAGGGCGAAATCAGCCCTGGCGAGCCTTGAAGCGGCGCTGCACCTTGTTGATCACATAGACCCGGCCCTTGCGGCGGACCAGGCGGTTGGCGCGATGGCGACCGCGCAGCGACTTCAGCGAGTTACGGACCTTCATGGCAGAATCCTGAACGTTCGAAAGGCCGTGTTCGGCACTACCGTTTCGGCACGCGCGAATGTGGCAAAATGAGATTTTTCCCGCTGGCGGACCGACCGCCCGGGACGGGGCGGTTCTTAAGGCATGGCGGGAGGTCATGTCAATGTTAACCGGCAGGTTCCGAACCGGCAAATTCGCGAAAACAACCCCATGCACAGTAGAAGCGGCCGGATCGGCCCGATCTGCCTCATCAGAGGCCAAGCGCAGCAAAGACTTTTGCGGGCTGCGGTTTTGCTTCCAGCGACGCCTTGCCAAATTCGTTATATCATATAATCAATTTGGCAACCCGTCGGGAGGAAACCAATGCCGAAGCTGAAGCTGCCCAATATCGACGATGTCGTCGCCATCGACATCCACACCCACGCCGAAGAGCCCTGTGGCTGCCACGCTGACGACGGCTATGACGATTTCCAGGCGCAGATGGCGGAGTACTTCAAGTCGCCGAACAAGCATCCGCCGACCGTGCCGGAGACCGCGGCCTACTACCGCTCCAAGAACATCGCCGCCGTGATCTTCCCGGTCGACGCCGAGCGCGAGACCGGTTTCCGCCGCTACAACAATTACGAGATGCTGGAGGTCGCCTCCGACCATCTCGACGTCCTCATTCCGTTCGTCTCGATCGACCCGCACAAGGGCAAGCTGGGCGCCCGCGAGGCGCGCAAGCTGATCGAGGAGTACGGCGTGCGCGGCTTCAAATTCCATCCGACCATGCAGGGCTTCTATGCCAACGACCGCATGGCCTATCCGCTCTATGAAGAGATCAACAATGGCGGCGCGATCGCACTGTTCCACACCGGCCAGACCGGCGTCGGCTCGGGAATGCCCGGCGGCATGGGCATGCGGCTGAAATATTCCAACCCGATGTACATGGACGACGTCGCGGCTGATTTCCCCGACCTCAAGATCATCCTCGCCCACCCCTCCTTCCCCTGGCAGGAGGAGGCGCTGTCGGTCGCGACCCACAAGCCGAACGTCTACATCGACCTCTCCGGATGGTCGCCGAAATACTTCCCGCCGATCCTGGTGCGCTACATCAACTCGATCCTTCAGGATAAAATGCTGTTCGGCTCGGACTGGCCGGTGATCACGCCGGACCGCTGGCTGTCGGATTTCGCCAAGATCGACATCCGCGACGAGATCCGGCCGAAGGTGCTGAAGGCCAACGCGCGCAAGCTGCTGGGGATCTAGGCGGTACTCATCACCGCAGCGCATCGAGGGCTTCGACCGGTTGCCGAAGCCCTCACGCTCAGGCGCTCAAGACCTCAGACTTGTGCCAGGCCTCCGTCGACGAAAACCTCGCCGCCGGTCATGTAGCTGCTGTCAGAGGACGCCAGGAACGCAGCCACAGCCCCCGTCTCGGTCGGGTCCCCCACGCGCCCGAGGGGCGTCGCGCTTCCGAGCGCATTGAACGCTTCCTCGCCGACAACCTCCAGCACCAGCTCCGTCTTGGTCGGCCCCGGAGACAGCACATTGACGCGGATGCCCGTGCCGCGCAGGTCCTGCGCCCAGCTGCGCGCCAGGTTGCGGATCGCGGCCTTGGTCGCGCTGTAGACGCTGAACTGCGGCGTGCCCATCACCCCCGTGCTCGATCCTGTCAGGATGATCGACGCCCCCTTCGTCATCAGCGGCAGGGCTTTCTGCACCGTGAACACCAGCCCTTTCACGTTGACGTCAAAGATCTGATCGTAATGCTCCGGCGTGATCTCGCCGAGCGGCGCAAACGACCCGGTCCCGGCATTGGCGAAGAGAATGTCGAGGCCGCCTCGTTCGGCTCTAACCACCTCGTACAGCCGGTCGAGGTCGGACAGATCCGTAACCGAGCCCCTTACGGCGCGCGCCGAGGACCCCAGTTGCGCCACAGCAGCGTCGAGCGCCTCCTGCCGCCGCCCGAAGATGTAGACGAATGCTCCTTCGTCGACGAACCGTTTGGCGGCTCCGAGGCCAATGCCAGTTCCGCCGCCCGTCACCACTGCCGTCTTGCCCTGTAGTCTGCTCATGATGTGCTCCTTCATTGAGGTTGCACTGAGCTGGCGGCCTACCCACCTATCGACAAGTATGCACCTTTTGGTAAGTACCCAGAAAAATGTCGCTAGATCGTTCAGACCCGACCCGGCCGCCGACGCACACGTCACCCCCGGCCCAGAATTGCACCCCGACCCTGCCCGGTTTCACTTGCGGCCTCGACGCGACCTTGCGGGTCATCGCCGGCAAGTGGAAGCCGCTGATCCTGTACTTCGTCGCCCAGGACGGACCGACCCGCTACGGCAAGCTCCGGCGCGCCGTGCGCGACGTCAGCGACAAGATGCTGATCCAGCAGCTCAAGGAGCTGGAGGCCGATGGTCTCGTGAAGCGGACCGATTACAAGGAGGTGCCCCCGCGGGTGGACTATAGTCTCACCCCGCTGGGCCGCAGCCTGGCCGAGGCCCTCGTGCCGCTCTGCTCTTGGGGCACGGAGCATATGGCGGAGGTCTGTCGGGTCTTCGCTGAGCGGGACGCCTGGAATAGCAAAGCACGGTAAGGTGGCCGGTTTGGTATAGTCCGCCCGCCCGCAACGTTTCAAAGGGACGGTCGATGCCCCTCAAAGCCGTCGTCTTCGACGCCTACGGAACGCTCTATGACATCCAGTCGGTCGCGGAGACCACCGAAGACGCGTTTCCGGGCTATGGCGAGATCATCACGCAGGTCTGGCGGATCAAACAGCTCGATACACCTGGTTGCGCTCGCTGATGCAGCGCTAGCGGCTTTTCGTCGTTGAGGCGGGCAAGGCGGCCTAAAATTCCAGCTTGTCGCGTATGGCGTCGATTCCGGCCCTGGCGCAGGCTTCGTCGGCGTCACCGCCAGGCGCCCCAGACACACCGACGGCTCCGACCAGCGAGCCGCCCGCTTCGACAATCAAGCCGCCACCTATAATGACCGTGCCGGGGAGATTGCGGATACCGGCCTGCATCATGCCAGGTTGGCTGACGGCATTCAGTTCGGTGGTGCTGGTACGAAATGTTGCTGCGGTCCACGCCTTGCCCGAGGCCGTCGAAACGGTGTGAGCGCCTGCGAACCTGTCACGAAGGATCACCTGCGTCCCCCCGAAGCGATCGACGACCGCGACGGCGACCTGGTACCCGCGTGATCGGCAATCGCCAAGCGCTGCCCGGGCCAGATCAAGCGCCAGCTCGGGGCTCAGGGATTTGTAGGTCGCGAGCGGCTCCTGCGCCATTGCCGGGTGCGCGAGCATCAACAGGACGGTGGCCGCAAGCAGAGTTCGAGCGAACATGGTCTCTCCGGCGTGAGCGGGTCGACGCCGACTTTAACCTAGTTCAGCGCACCGTATGTCAGGTCGTCGAATACGGTGACACTGTCGGCCTTGGTCCACAAGCCGATCATGCCGGCGTCCCTGATCGATTCGTCCTCGACCTCGAACATCGGCTTGCCGTCATAAGTTACCTTGAATAGCTTTCCCGCGAATTCGCAACGCAGGGAATGCCATTGACCTGATGGCACCGATACCTTGACGCCATAGCCGCCTTTCCGGCCGACGATATCGAGCGCGCTGCGAACACCCTTGATCGTCTTGTAGAGCACGACATTGTCTTCAAGCGCGTTGGCCCGCACGACATAGTAATTGTCGGCATCCTTTGCGCGCCAGACAATACCGGCCGCACGATCCTCGGAGCCTGCGATCGCCTTGAACTTGACCTCGACGAATCCGTCCAGGATGCTGGTGCCGTTTCTGAGCGCCACTGGAAACGTCGCCTGACCGGATTGTTTCAGGACGTTCGGCTTGCTTGGCGCCGTCGACTCCACCTCGACCGTCCATTTGGGCCGGCCACGACCCGTCATCGTCAGAGTCCAGCCTTCGGGCGCTGCGCCGGTTGCTGCGCTGTCAAAATTTACAGTTTCTGCCATCGCGTTTCCTTCCACCAACAATAGGAACAACGCCGCCGCCAAGAGCGCTACGCTCATTTCTTGCACGACGTCTAAGCTTCCCGCCTGTATTGATCGTACAGTGCTGCAGCGTTGTCCCATTTGATCGCTTCCATGTAGATGTCGACGTACTTCGCGGCCGCGGCGCCATAATCCATGTGATAGGCGTGCTCATACATGTCGAGCACGAGCACAGGGCGTCCGCCGGCCAGCGTCGTCGTGTGGTCGGCGGCCCACTGATTGACCAGCCGCTTGTCGCGCGGCGAGTAGGAAAGAATCACCCAGCCGGAGCCACCGCCTTCGGCCTTGCCCATGGCGGAGAACTCCGCGCGCCACCGCTCCATGCTGCCGAAATCGCGCGCGATCGCGTCGGCAAGTGGTGTGCTCGGCTTGCCGGCACCGCCGAGCCCGTCGAAATAGATTTCATGGAGGATCATCGAGTTTGACGCGACGAGTTCCTCGCGCTTCAGGCCGTTGATGACGAAGTTCGGAGCTTTCGCGAAGTCGAGCTCGGCGAGTTGCGTTCCGATTGCGTTGAGTCGCTTTACGGCGCCGACATAGTTGTTCTCGTAGTGACTGACGAGCACCTTCTCCGAGATGCCGGCAATGGATTTCGGATCGAACGGCATCGGCTTGGGCTGGTATGTCATTGGCCTGGCTCCTGTTGGCTGATTGGCTTGCGCAAGGGCTTGCGTCCCCGCGAGTAGTGCGGTCGATGCGGCGGCGGCCCCCACGCCCCGGATGAAGTCTCGGCGGTCGGTATTCGTGGTCATGGAGTCCTCCACTTGATCGTCGTCCCCAACGTGCCCCGTGTGCTCGCTAGCTTGGTGCTCGCCGTCTTGTCGCGTGCGCAAATAGACCGCGCGGTCCTCGTCGATACGAACATCGACGAAGGCCGGCGCGCTGGCGGCACCAATTGACGGGACAATTTCTGTGATGAGATCGAGATGAAAGAAGACATGCAGCGTCCTTGATGACCAGGACGCGATACTTGGGCATGTCGCCTCGCGGGGAGATCGCAAATCCCCGTGCCCCGAATTAAGCGCCTGCCGGCGGCAGTGTCAATCTGCTGCGCGAGGCCGACGGGGTGACGATTTCTTGAAGAAGGTTCCGACCTTGTCGCGCACCGGGCCGTTTCGGTATTGTCCGCACGCCTTCCGCAAAGATCCAAAAGGAGCGAGCCAATGCCCCTCAAAGCCGTCGTCTTCGACGCCTACGGAACGCTCTACGACATCCAGTCGGTCGCTGACATCACCGAGGATGCGTTTCCGGGCTATGGCGAGATCATCACGCAGGTCTGGCGGATCAAGCAGCTTGAATACACCTGGTTGCGCTCGCTGATGCGACGCTACCAGGATTTCGCCACTGTGACGCGCGACTCGCTGGCCTATACGCTGCGCGTGCTCGGTCTCGCTTACGAGCGCGAGGCGTTCGAGCGCGTCGTCGAGAAATATCTGCATCTCGATCTCTATCCGGACGCGGCAGCAGCGCTTGCGGCGCTGAAGCCGCGCAAGCTCGCCATTCTCTCCAATGGCAGCCCGGAGATGCTCGATGCGCTCGTGCGCAACTCCGGGCTCGACCGCCTGCTCGATGCCACCATCAGCGTCGATGCCAGGAAGGTCTTCAAGCCGAGCCCGGCGGCCTATGAGCTGATCGGCGAGGTGCTCGCCACCGCGCCTGACGAGGTCCTGTTCGTCTCCTCCAATCCCTGGGACGTCGCGGGCGCGAAGTCGTATGGATTGAACGTCGCCTGGATCGAACGGGTGACGCCCGAGGCGATGGCACTGGCTTGCGTCGAGACCGAACTCCTGGCACCGCTGACGATGTTCAAGGCGATCCGCACCCAGATGGACGAGCTTGGCCTTGCGCCGGACCACCGCGTCCGCGCGCTCTCCGAGCTGCCAAGGATCGCCTAAGCATCGCCGCCCGCCCGTGAGACTGGAATGAGCCTGCAATCCGTTCGCGCCTTCTTCGCCGAGAATGCCCCCGACATCTCCGTCATCGAATCCCCGATCAGCTCCGCGACCGTGACGCTGGCCGCTGAAGCCTATGGCGTCGAGCCCGGCCGGATCGCCAAGACACTGTCCTTGCGGATCGGCGAGCGCGTGATCCTGATCGTCGCCAGCGGCACCTCGCGGATGGACAACAAGAAGGTGAAGGCGCAGTTCGGCGGCAAGCCGAAGATGCTGGGGCTGGAAGAGGTCGCGGAGATCACCGGCCACGAGGTCGGCGGCGTCTGCCCGTTCGGACTGAAATCACCGTTGCCGGTCTATTGCGACGTATCGCTGAAGGCATTCGACGTGGTGGTGCCGGCCGCAGGCTCGACCCACAGCGCGGTGCGCATCACCCCCGATCGCATGGCCGAGCTGACCGCGGCCGAATGGGTCGATGTCTGCGAGGTCAGGCCGTAAGGCCGCTGCGGGACGCCTGATGCATTTGCCGGTCAGGGAGGCTAATGTAGGAACCATGACCGACGACAAGGTGAAACGACGACTGACCACCGTGCTGTGCGCTGACGTGTACGGCTATTCTCGTCTCATGGAAGCAGACGAGACCGGAACGCTGGAGACGCTTCGCCGCTACCGCACGGCCATTGCGCGATTGGTCGAGCGTCACGACGGCCGCATCGTGAATACCTGGGGCGATGCCGTGATCGCGGAGTTCGCCAGCGTCGTCGAGGCCGTGCAATGCGCGGTCGAGATTCAGCAGGAAATTTCCAATCAGGATTCGGACCCGCCTGACGCGAACCCGATGCGGTTTCGCATCGGCATCAACCTCGGCGATGTGATGGTGGACGGCTCCGACATCTATGGCGACGGCGTCAATATCGCGTCGCGGCTGCAGGAACTCGCAGACCCCGGCGGCGTCGTGATCTCGAGCTCCGTCTACGATCAGGTGCACAACAAATTATCCGTTGGCTTCGACTGTCTCGGCCAGCGCCCCATGAAGAACATTGCTCCCCTGACCAGCTATCGGTTGACCTTGGGCGGCCGGACCGCCGGGCAAGGGAGCTTCCCGATCGAGGAACGCCCAACTCCCCGAGAGGCAGCTCGTGCTCCGCGGACTGGCGACAGGCACGAGCCATCCTCGTGGACGCAAGTCGTGTCGGATTGGCTCGCGAAGCTGCCCCGCCCGATTGCAGCAGCCCTCACGGTCTCGGCCTTTCTGATTCTGATCAATGTTTTCACGAGCCATAAGATCTGGTTCCATTGGCCAGTCGCAGCCATTCTCTTCGCTGTCGTCTTGCGGACGGTGCTTCGAGATCGACCTGAATCGGACCGCAAGGGAGAGCGCTGAACGAGGCGGCACGACCGCATCTTCGCGCCTACCGCTGCATCCAGGGAGCGCTAGTCGTCGTCATCGTAATAGGGACGCGGTTGCGCCTGCGGAGGTGGCGGCGGCGCACTGTTATAGCGCGGCGGCGGTGCAGCGCGATTGCGAGGGGCCGGCTGCTGCGGCTGCATCTGGTTATTGGACTGGAACACCGCACGGCAGCCGCTGGAGAGCTGTGGCGTGTTCTGTTGCAAACAAGCCGTAATGCGGCTCACGTCGGGAATCTGGTCGCTGCACAGCCGCCACACATCGGGCGTGCAGGCCATCTGCTGCTCCATGGTGCCGCGATATTCTTCGGCGAATGCTGCGCCTTGCGCGACGATGCCGCCGATCGCAAGGGCCACACCCAGCACAATCCGCTCTGTTCGCATGTCCCGATCCTTCTCGATTCCCTCGAATTCTCATCAATCAATGAGACGCGAGCTGGTTCTGGACCAACAAAAAAATGTGAAAGCGGCGTTGGAACCTTATTCGATTTTGCCGATCTTCACCGCTGCGATTGGCCGCGCTGCCGGCCGCGACGAAACCTCCCGCGCCGCCGTTTGCGCCACGGGATCGAGGACGGACCAAAGACGTCCTTCCGACTACGGCTTGTCGCCCGTTTCCGCGTGCCGCGCTTTCGCGTCCAGCGGCGTCATGCCGAAACGCCGCCGAAATGTCCGGTGAAAATACGAGACGTCGTTGAAGCCGGAGAGATGGGCGATGTCGCTGACCTTGCCCGCCCGGTGCCTGGGATCGCGCAACAGCCGTGCCGCCCGCAATAGCCGCTGCTCCAGCACGAACTCCGAGAACGTGATGCCGCTGCGCTCGAACAGCAATTGAATGGTGCGAGGGCTGGCACGATGGCGCCGCGCGAGGTCGGCGAGCGTGAGGCTGCCTTCGCCGAGCCGCGCCACAATGTCGGCCTTGATGGCTTCCAGCCGGGCGGCGGCGAGGCCGCGCTCTTTCGCCAGTTCGGTAGCGTCGCGCCTGCCGCCGAGCACCAGCACCAGCAAATCCATCAGGTGTTGCGAAACGGTGTGCTGCGCCAACGCATCGAGTCCCGGGGCGTGCTGAACCGCGAAGTCGTAATATCGATGCAGCAGCGCAGTGAGCGCGGGATTGTGATCGAGCGGCCGCGCAACGCTGTCTTCGGCATCGGGGCAATAAGACAGCAGCGTCTTGCGGTCGAACAAGGCGGCCTTGTTGCCGCCCTTCTCGAGCTGCGAGACGAATGCGCCCTTGATGGAGGCGTCGATGAGGCTGACGCCCAGCGGCGCGATTTCGAGCGCGCGACGGCCCATGACCGCGCGCAACGGCGAATCCGGCGCCATCAGCAATGCCAGATTGTCGCTGGCGTTGAGCGTCATAAATCTGATCGGCGTGCCGCTGCAGAAGGATATCGTTGCCTGCGGCAACATCAGCGCTTTGACGTCGCATTGAAAAGAGCCGTCGGACAAAGGCGCAAGATCGGCTGCCATCACGCGGCGGCAAAATTCCTCCCGCCACATCTCATAGGCCGGTCCATGCGGCTCGCCGGCATAGCCGAGGCGCGGCGCGCCATGGATCGATTGGTCGTCGGCCGCCATAGGCGCGCGTCTCCAGGCTGGTGTAGCGGAATACCAATATCGCGTTGGCGGCTGCGCGCAACGCGCCGCAGACGAGGTTGCGCGCCAGGCCATCGAGATTTGCGCCTCTGTCCATTTTGTGCGTCAACGCGCCGCGCAGCCGGCCCGGCCGTGCGTGGCATCGCTGCAACAGGCCGGCGCAAACCGGCGTCCTTGCGCCTTCAGCCATAATGCGTTTCGCATGGCTCCAAGAAGCGCCGCGCCGTTCCCGCTAGCAGTTCGGAGACTGCTACAAGGGAATTGTCGATGCCGATTGGAATACGGGCCCGCGCGCAAGACGCCGTGACGGCGACCATCCTGCGCAACAGGCTGCTCGTCACCACAGCGCTGGCGCCGATCATGCTCGGGGGACTGCTCTCGCTGGCACCCGATCCGGCGTTCGCAGCCTGCACCGTGGCCGGCACCGGCGTCATCGGCGCGCTCAATTCGGGTGACGTTGCGACCTGCACCGGCCTCGGCAATACCGACCACATCAACGCCACCGGCGGCAGCAACGTCACGGTCAATATCGGCGATGGGACGTTGACATCGCTCCTGCCCGGCGCCGGAATTCCCGCGATCGTTTACGACAGCACGTCGAATTCGAATGTGACCATAAATAACCAGGCCACGGTCTCCACCTATAGCGGAGCCGTCCTCCTGTCCAACGGCTCGAACAACAACAGCGTCACGATCGCGGTCGGTGCGATTGCTGAGGGCACAGGCAACGCCGAAGCGGCGATCGTCATCGACAATTCGAACGATAATCTCGTCAACATTCGCGGGACGGCAGTCGGCACCGGAGGAAACACGACGGGACTCCGAATAAGCGGGACGTCGAACGCCAATGTCGTCAATGTTTATCAGGGCGGATCCATCGGTGGCGGCCATACGGGCGTGCAATTCATTGCCGGCGGCAACACCCTCATCAATGCCGGCACGATCTCCGGCGGCTTCTTCATCGCCATCCAGGGCTCTTCCGGCACCGACACTATCCTCAATTCCGGAACCATCTCGGGCGGCGGCAGCGGAGCGATCAACCTGTTCGGGGGCGATGACGTGCTCACCCTCGCCCCCGGCTCGACGATCACCGGGTTTGTGCGCGGCGGCGCCGGCACCGACATGCTGAATTTCGGCGGCACCGGAAGCGCCACGTTCGACCTCGGAACTCTCGGCGCCGGCCTGCAATATGACGAGTTCGAGCAACTCGCCAAGATTGGCGCCTCGACCTGGACGCTGACCGGCACCACCGTCTTCAACGGCGCGACGACGGTGGACGCAGGCGGCCTGATCGTGAACGGCACCTTGCCGTCGGTGGTCACTGTCAACGGCGGCTATCTCGGCGGCACCGGCACGGTCGGCGGCATCGTCGTCAACAATGGCGGCATGGTCGCCCCCGGCAATTCGATCGGGACCCTCAACGTCAGCGGCAACGTCGCCTTCAATGCCGGCTCGACCTTTCAGGTCGAGATCAACGCCGCCGGCCAGTCCGACAGGATCGCGGCAACGGGCACTGCGACCCTCAATGGCGGCACGGTGCAGATCGTGCCGCTCGGCGCGGGCTTTCTCGCCAACACCCAATACGCGATCCTCACCGCGACCGGCGGCGTCAACGGCACGTTCGCGACGCTCACGACCTCGGGCAGCCCACTGGTTTCGGGGCAGCTCAGCTACGACGCCAACAACGTCTACTTCCTTCTGCAACAGATCGGCGGCTTCGGCACGCTGTCGGGCCTGACGCCGAACCAGACCGCGGTGGCCGGCGCACTGGACCAGGCGCAGCTTGGCGGCGCATCCGGGCCGCTCGCCACCGCCATCAACACGCTCGCCGCGCTCAATACGCCGGGCATCAAGGCTGGTCTCGACGATCTCGCTGGACAAATTCACGCCGATGGACGGCGCTTCACCGTGGACCAGGCCGATGCGTTCCAGGGCTTCATGTGGAACGCCGGCACGCAATCGCGCGGCGAGACCTTGCGCATGTCGGTGTCCTCCTACGCCGAGGTGCCGGCCGACCCGATCGGCAAGGCGCTCGGCGCGCGCCGCGCCGCGCCCGCGCAGAGCGTATGGTTTGGCGGCTACGGCAATTGGGACAAGGTGGCGGCGACCGACATCGCCTTCGGGACAAATGCAAGCGTCGGCGGTGCCGCGCTCGGCGTCGATCTGTGGCGCACGGCGGGCCTCACCGCAGGTCTCGCGGTCGGCGCCTCGACCGGCAAGCTGCGGACGGCGGGCCGCGCCGACAGCATCGAGGCCAATGCCGGTCATGGCGGCTTCTACGCGCGTGGCGAGAGTGGCGGATTCAATCTCGCATCCGCGATCAGCTATTCCTTCGCGGCGCTCGAATCCTCGCGCACGATCTTGTTCCTGGGAGAAACCGCGACCGGCTCCTCGCATGCCCACACCTTTGCCGCCACGCTCGGCATCGCGCGGCCGTTCGACGTCGGACGGGGGGTAACAGCCGAGCCGTTCGCCAAGGCCGACTGGTATTCGACGCGCCAGAACGGTTTTTCCGAGACCGGCGCCCCCGGCGTGAATCAGGTGGTGCAAGCCGGCGGCTTCGACACCGCCTATGGCACGGCCGGTCTGCGGGCGCTTTACGACACCATGATGCCGAACGGTCGCGCGGCGCAGTTCGGCGCGACACTTGCCGTACGCCACGAGTTTTCCGGCAATGCGCCATCCATGACCGCGGCCTTCGACGGCGCGCCGGGCATTCCGCTCGCGATCACGGGCGTCGAACGGGCCCGCACGGCGGCACTCACCGGTGCCGAGATCCGGTGGGATCTCACGGCCGCGACCTCGTTCAAGGCCTCCTACGAGGGCGCGTTCGCACCGGGTCTCGACCGGCACACCCTGCGGGGCACGGTCCGCAGCGAATTCTGAGCGGGGCCCCCTACTCCACCCGGCCGATCTTCTTCACCGCCGTGATCAGGCGCGCACTGTCGTCGGCGACGAAACGCGAGAACTCCGGCGCGTCCTGATAGGCGACGAGACTGCCGGAGGCCTCGAAGGTTTTGAGAACCTCCGGACTCGTCATCACCTGCGCCATGGCCTCGCGCAGCCGGGTCGCGATCGGCGCAGGAAGAGAGCTCTGTGCAAACAGCCCGGCCCAGATGTACATCTCGACATCCTTGTAGCCGAGTTCCTGGAAGGTCGGCACGTCGGGGAAGCTCGCGATGCGTCGCGCACCGCAATTACCGAGCACGCGCAGCTTGCCGTCGTCGACTTGCGGCTTCAGCGTGCCGGGCGCGGCCGCGATTGCCTGCACGGTGCCGCTGAGCAACGCGGTGAGCGCGGGACCCGCGCCGCGGAACGGCACATGCAGCAACTTGATGCCGGCGCTGTTCGCAAACATCTCCATCGCCACGTGCAGCGTGCCGTACGGTCCGGACGAGCCATAGGTGATCTGGCCCGGCCGCTTCTTCGCGTCCTCGATGAAATCCTGCGCGGTCTTCCATGGCGCCGAGACCGGCACCGCGAGCAGCGTCGGATCGGCGAGCACGCGCGCGATCGGCATGAACTGCGAGACTTCATAGGCGACGGGACGGTCGAACAGCCGGTCGGCCTCCGGCAGCACCGCGAGCGACGAAAGGGTCATCAGCAGCGTGTAACCGTCAGGCTCGGCGCGCGCCGCCGCGGCATTGCCGACCGATCCACCTCCGCCTCCGGCGCGGTTGTCGACGATCACGGGCTTGCCGAGGATCCGCTCCAGCGCCATGGCCACGGGGCGCGCGGCGAGATCGGCCTGGCCGCCGGCCGGAAACGGCACGATCATGGTGATGTTGCGGGCCGGATAGCTCTGCGCGAACGCCTGATCCGGTGACGCAGCCCGCAACAACGGCAATGCCGCAACCGCGCGCAAGAGATCGCGTCGATCCATGATGGTCCCTCCCCTCGATTTTCTTTGTTTCGCAGCTAGCCTAGCGTGGCGATCGGCAAGAACAAGACGTTTACGAAGTGTTAACCATGTCGGGTCCGGCTCGGAACACATCCCTTCGCTCGCTGTTGCCCTCCCAGGGAGTGAGTGATGCGCAATCTTCGGACCATTGACGTCGCGTTGGACGAGATGCTGGTGAATCTCGCTGCGATCGTGCTGCGGCTGTCAAAGCCCGAGGTGACGCGAACCCCGGAAGCGCGGCGCGCATTGGCACAATCGGTCCACCAATACGCAGTCTGCGCGGCACACTCGACGGATCCGCGCGTCCACGAATTGAAATCGGAGCTGGAAGAGACGCTGAGGCCGAACTTGCGAATTGTCGCAAGCAACGGCGTGAAGGTGTCGTAGTCACACCGCCCTGGATTTTCCGCGCGTCCGCCGCTTGCAGGTGCCCGGCAGCTTTGCCGCGAGAAAATCGCCGAGCGCTTCGACGCGCGCGGGGCGTGGGCCGCCGGGCGGCGTCACCAGGTGCACGGCGCCTTCGGCCTGCTTCCAGTCCTTCAGGATCACCTCGACCTCGCCGGAGGAGATGGCCTCGCCGACGATGAATTCGGGAAGCTCGGCGATGCCGAGGCCGGCGATCAGCGCCGGCATCACCGCTTCGCCGTTGTTGACGCGAAGCTGCCCGCCCGGGCGCACGCTCGCCTGCTCGCCGGCGGAATTGGTGTAGTGCCAGACATTGGGCGTCGAGAGATAGGCGTAGCTGAAGCATTTGTGCTCGGCCAGATGCATCGGATGCGTCGGGCGGCCGTGGCGCTTGAGGTAGGACGGCGCCGCCACCGTGAACCGCGGCATGGTGAACAGCTGCCGTGCGATCAGCGAGGAATCCGGCAGCCGCGCGATCCGCACCGCCATGTCGAAGCCCTCGCCGATCAGGTCGATGGTCGCATCGCTCAGATGCAGATCGACCGAGACTTCAGGATAGGTCTCGAAGAACTCCGGCAGCAGCGGCGCCACCGCCTTGATCCCGAACGTCATGGGCACGGCGAGCCGCACCAGCCCGCGCGGCGCCACCGACTGCGCCAGCGCCTCGTTCTCCGCCGCCTCGCCGTCGGCCAGCAGACGCGTGGCGCGCTCGGCCAGCTTGTGCCCGGCATCGGTCAGCGCGAGCCGGCGCGAGGTGCGGTTGAACAGCCGTGCGCCGAGCCGCTCCTCCAGCCGGGTGACGGCCTTCGACACCGTCGCCTTGGACATCGCGAGCTCGCTCGCGGCGCCCGCAAACGACCGTAATTCCACGACTTTTGCGAAAACCGCGAGCGCCTCGAAATCGGGGAGTTTTGCCATGGGGCCGGTCCAATCAGGCTATTTAGGGAAACAATGCGTTTCAACAGTTTCTATTTTTATACCACAGGCGAAGGCTTATCCAAGGGTCAATCGCAAACCCACGGAATGGAGAAATCCAATGACCAAGAAGCTCTCAGGCAAGGTTGCCCTCGTCACCGGCGGCTCGCGCGGCATCGGCGCGGCCTCCGCCCGCGCACTCGCCGATGAAGGCGCGGATGTCGCCATCAGCTATGTCGCCTCGCCCGATAAGGCTGAAGCGGTCGTCACCGAGCTGAAGGCAAGGGGCGTCAAGGCCCGTGCCTTCAAGGCCGACCAGGCTTCCGCCAAGGACGTCACGAAGCTCGTCAATGACGTCGCGAAGGAATTCGGCCATCTCGACATTCTCGTCAACAATGCCGGCGTCGCCGCGGGCGGTGCGATCGACGATGCCAATGCCGACACCGACGCCCTCGCCCGCCAGGATTCGGTCAACGTGCACGGCGTGATCGCGGCGATCCGCGCCGTCTCGCAGTTGATGGGCGAAGGCGGCCGCATCGTCACGGTCGGCTCGATGCTGGCCGACCGCGCCTCGTTCCCCGGCCTTGCCGACTACGTCGCCACCAAGGCGGCCGTGGTCGGCTACACCAAGGGCGTGGCACGCGACCTCGGCCCCCGCGGCATCACCGTCAACGTCGTGCAGCCCGGCTCGATCAACACCGACATGAACCCGGACGACGACCGCGGCTTCGCCGAAGCCCAGCGCAAGCAGCACGCGCTCCAGCGCTTCGGCCGCCCCGAGGAAGTCGCCGCCGGCGTGGTCTTCCTCGCAAGCCCGGAAGCCTCCTTCGTCACCGGCACCGTGCTCAACGTCGACGGCGGGTTCGGCGCCTGATCAAGGCGCCACCCGCTCAACCCAAGGAATTACGCAAAGGAATTACGCACATGATCGAACTCAGACCTTTCGCGAAGCTCGGCGGCGCCGATCACGGCTGGCTCAAGGCCAAGCATCATTTCTCCTTCGCAAGCCATTACGACCCGGACAACATGGGCCACGGTGCCTTGCGGGTGTGGAACGACGACGAGATCGCGCCGAACACCGGTTTTCCCGCCCATCCCCACGCCAACATGGAAATCATCACCTATGTGCGCGAAGGCGCGATCACCCATCAGGACAGCCTCGGCAACGAGGGACGCACCGAGGCGGGCGACGTGCAGGTGATGAGCGCCGGCAGCGGCATCCGCCATTCCGAATACAATCTCGAGCCGAGCAAGACCCGGATCTTCCAGATCTGGATCGAGCCGACGTCGCGCGGCGGACAGCCGACCTGGGGCTCGAAGCCGTTCCCGAAGGCAGACCGCACCGGCAAGCTCGTCACCATCGCGAGCGGTTTCGAGGACGACACGGACGCGCTGCCGATCCGCGCCGATGCCCGGGTGCTCGCCACCACGCTGAAGGCCGGCGAGAGCGCGGAGTACGAGCCGCAGAAGTCGCGGCATCTTTATCTGGTGCCCGCGGCGGGCTCAGTCGAGATCAACGGCGTGCGCGTCAACGCCCGCGACGGCGCCGCGATCCGCGACGAGAGCAGGCTGAAGATCACGGCCCTGGAGGATTCAGAGCTCGTGCTCGTCGACGCGGCGTAAAGCGCCACACACGAACTCGTCATGCCCGGCCTTGAGCCGGGCATCCATCGCCTTCGCCAGAGTCGTTGAAGAGCGACGGGTTGCCGGGTCAAGCCCGGCAACGACGGCGAACAGAACAACTCATCATTCAACGGAGACCACCATGACCAAAGTTCTCGTCCTGTATTATTCCGCCTACGGCCATATCGAAGCGATGGCCAATGCCGTTGCCGAAGGCGCGCGCGAAGCCGGCGTCACCGTCGACGTCAAGCGCGTGCCCGAGCTGGTTCCGGCCGAGGTCGCGAAAGCCTCCTACTACAAGGTCGATCAGGCCGCGCCGATCGCCAAGATCGAGGACCTCACCAATTACGACGCGATCATCGTCGGCACCGGCACGCGCTTCGGCCGTATGTCCTCGCAGATGGCGAACTTTTTGGACCAGGCCGGCGGGCTCTGGGCCAAGGGCGCGCTGCACGGCAAGGTCGGCGGCGCCTTCACCTCCAGCGCGACCCAGCATGGCGGCCAGGAGACGACGCTGTTCTCGATCATCACCAACCTCCTGCATTTCGGCATGGTCGTGGTCGGCATGAACTACGGCTTCGCCGGCCAGATGAAGCTCGACGAGGTCACCGGCGGCGCGCCCTACGGCGCCACCACGATCACCGGCGGTGACGGCAGCCGCCAGCCCAGCGCCAACGAGTTCGCCGGCGCGCGCTATCAGGGGCGCCAGATCGCGGAGACCGCCAGGAAGCTGCACGGCTAGCTGCACGGCTGAGCCTCGCAGTTGAGCTTTACGATCGACTGCATGGCTGATGCGACGCGGGCGGCATTCTCATTCGGGGATGCCGCCCCCATCTCTGTGGGCAGGATATTTGACCAAAAGCGATACGAATGGCTTTCGAACTCTTGTTGATAGCACAGATGATCCGCAAGCCCGCGCAGGCGCTGGCGCGCCGCTGGTATTGCCGCAGCCTGTTCCGCGCCTCGCGCGGCCGCTTTCAGTGCGCCGGGTGCACGCGGTCGTAAGGCGCGTGTGACCCGCTAGGCCTGCGTGATGTCGGCGTGGGACGGCGTCGGATCTGTAAGGACAGGTGCAGCCGCCGTCGACAGCCACCAGCCCTCACCGGCGAACCAGCATGTCTCGTCGGGGGCGCCTTCTCTCCGCAAAGACTGCACGCTTTCCCATCCTCTCGCGAACGCGTCGGCCAATCGCCGGCCGGCGTCCGCATCCTGCAATCCCGCGCAGCCGATGAACTGGGCACGGCTGAGGAATTTCGCCGGCCAGACCGCGCCGTCGTCCGGGCGCGTGATCATCAGCATGCCGCCGAGCATGCCTTCGGGCGCGAGCGGAAACACCAGCCGCCCGCCGGGCCGCAGCGCATCGAGCCATTCCGCAGCCGGCTGCGCCGCACCCGCGCAGACATAGATCACGTCGGCTTTGGGCAGATCGGACGCGATGCCCGAACGGTCGCGCACATCCGCATGGGCGATGTCCTTGAGATTTTCGCGCGCGAGCCCTGCCAGACGTTCGTCGATCTCATAGGCATGGACGCGGCCGCCGGGGCCGACGAGATGCGCCAGGATCGCGGTGTAATAGCCGCTACCCGCGCCGATCTGGATCACGGTCTCGCCTTCCTTCACGGCGCAGCCGCCGAGCCAATAGGCGTGCGCACCGGGCATCCCGATATTGAGGCCTCGCGCACTGTCGAGCGCCAGCAGCGTGTTCTGATAGAGGAACGCGGGATCATCATCGGGCGTCACGACATAGGGGTGGCCACCGAGAGCGATCGACCACGGCCCGGGCCCGGCGAAAGGCTCGCGCCTCACGGTCCGAAAGGCCTCCTCGATGCGGGGATCCGCGGCCTTCGCCGCGGCGCAGATCAACTGCGCATAGAATGCGCGATATTTTGCCGAACGATCTTCCATGTCGCCTCCGGGAAATGGAGGCGACGATAACACAACGCACGCGATAATCGGAAGTTCTGCGCAATCAAGGGCTTTGTGACGGCGTCGTGACCTGTCGATCGCGCAGGCCGCGCCTCAACCGCGCTCGGCTTTCTTCCTGATAAGGTCTTTGCCGATCGGCCGCGCCGGTTCGCTCCGCAGCACCAGCGAGGTCGTGACAGCACCGAAGCCGGCAATGCGATCCACGATCGTCTCGAGATCTTCCGGCGCCGGAACCAGCACCTTCAGCACGAAGCAGTCATCGCCGGTCACGCGATGGACTTCGACAATGTGGGGAATCTCGCTGAACCGTTTGAGGCAGGTCTTGATGTGCTCATGCGAGGTGCGCAGGCGCACCAGCGCCATCAGGCCGAGCCCGAGCGCGCGCGGGTTGATGCGGGCGCCGTAGCCTTCGATGATCCCGGCTTCCTCGAGCCGCTTGACGCGTTCGGAGACGGCCGGCTGGGACAGCCCTACGGAACGGCCAAGCTCGGACAACGGCACGCGCGCATTGGCTTGCAGCGCCTCCAGGATCTTCAAGTCCTTGGCATCGATGCTCCCGAAGCGATCCAACAAAATTCTCCATTCCGCCTTGAGATCATCGGCGGACCGTCGATTCCGCCGATGACTTGCCATGTGATGCAGGACCACGATCGGTCACACTGCGACGTCACCTCAGATATCATGGGACGATCATGCACGACATCATCTCGTTGCCCGGTCTCGGCGGCTCCGGAAGCACCCATTGGCAGACACACTGGGAGCGCTCCGACGCACGCTTCACACGATTTCAGCCGGCGAGCTGGGACCAGCCCGACCTCCATGACTGGAAGCAATCCCTGGAGCGAGCGGTCGGGCACCGCGCGAAGCCGCCTGTGCTGGTTGCACACAGCCTTGCCTGCCTGCTGGTGGCGCACTGGGCCGCTCGCTTCCCATCCGCGATTGCGGGTGCGTTTCTGGTCGCGGTCCCCGATCCGGACGGCGCCAATTTCCCCTCGGAAGCCGCCTCGTTCAAGCCGGTCCCGGACCGCACGCTACGCTTTCCCTCGCTCATCATCGCCAGCACGAATGATCCCTATGGCGAGCTCGAGGTGACCCAGCGACGGGCGCGCGCCTGGCAGTCCGGCTTGATCGTGCCGGGCGCCCTCGGCCACATCAATGCGTCGAGCGGGCTCGGCGACTGGCCGCAGGGTCGCGCGTTGCTGGATGCCTTCTGCGCAGGCCTTTCGAAATGATGAGCGAAAAGGGGGCGCTGTCAGCGCGTGCCCTTGCCTATCGCCCGCGCCGCGACGGCGGCGAGCCTGGGGTGGCGGCGCAGGCCCTGCGCGGCATGGTCGCGCCACGCGTAAGGCGCGCCGCGCCAGGACAGCGCGACGCTGACGTCGGTCAACGGCACCGGCTCGGCGCCGAAGCGGCGCTTGTAGTCCTGGTTGCCGATGCTGAGATCGAAACGGCGCACGCCCTCGGCATGCAGCGCCGCCATGGTGCGCTCGGTGACGAGCAGCCCCGGCGAGCAGCTCGACCATGAATCGCCGGCGTGGCTGATGCGCAGCAGGAAATAGGTCGCACCATGCCTGACGCCGAGCGTGGTGGCAACGACACTCTCGTCGCACACCAGCGCCGAGACGACGGCATAACCATCCGCAACACCCTGGCGAGCGACCTCGCGATAGAATCGGGCGTGAGTGTCGTCGTTGAGGACGAACCGCGAGCCGAGCTTGCGCATGCGCGCCTGCTGCTGGGCATCCATCACGTCCAGCAGCTCATGCGCGCGCGTGGCGTCCGCGGCGATCTCGAAGCGCGCGCCGGCATGACGGCTGAACACGCGCCAGCAGCGCGGCATCTGCATGCGCTTGATCGAGGCCTGATAGTCGTCATAGTTGTCGCCCGTCAGCACGAGATTGCCGTTCAGCGAGCTGGATCCGATACGGCCGAGCGACACCAGCGGGTTCGGCTTGCCGCCGACATGCGCCGGCATCTTCCTCAGGCGCAGCAGGTCGAAGCGGTCGGGCAAGGCACGCAACGCGTCGACCAGCGCCTGGCCGATCGCAACCATCGCCGCCGCATCCAGCGCGGCATCGAGCGCCAGGATCGGCGCGTTGTTGTCGGAGACGCCGAGGTCGGCGAACTCGACGACGCGGATGCCGCGCCTGACATGGCTGGTCATCGGCACCACCGCGATGTCCTGGCCGGTCGCGGCATCGGAGATCACGGCGATCAGCGGCGCGAGATCGTGAAACGCATCGTACCAGGCGCCGAGCCAGTAACCGTGCTGGAAGGCGGTGCGATGGCCGGCATTCAGGCGCAATGCGGCCTGCCGCCAGTCACGCACGAAATCGACCGCGATTCCCGACGTGCTGGACACCCGATCATCTGGTTGCTGGACGCTGAGAAACGTCATCCGCGGGTCATGCAGTTACTGAGTGTTTCCAGATAGATTATGTTTGCCGCAGACCACAAGTGACGTCGCGGCATATCGTTAAGCCTATGCCACTACGACGGTCCCGACTGCGACAAGCTGTCCGCGCGCGGTTCCGTTTGCTCGACGCACTGGAACCTGGCCAGGAAGTGCAGACCGGCCACGGCAAGCGCGAACATGAACCAGATCGGATTCTGCCGTTCGAGCAGGAAGGTCTCGGTGGTCCCGTAATACAGGCCGAACAGCCACACGGTCAGGAACAGTTTTACCAGCGCAGCGCTGCGGTTGTGAGCCTGGGCCGACTGGAAATTGTGGAGCGGCGCGAGCACGAAGACGAGGATGACGAGCAGCAAGCCCGGCAGGCCGATGGTGACCGCGAGGTCGAGATAGCTGTTGTGGCTATGCGCAGCGGACGTCGCCCATTCGGCGCCCTGGGCGGTCTGCCGCGCCGTCACGTCGTCCCAGAAGGCCGCATAGCCGTGGCCAATGATCGGCTTTTCGGCGACGGCTGCGAGCGCGAACTCCCAGATGTCGGAACGGCCGGTGAAAGTGGGATCGAGGGGAAGCAGCCGAGTCATGGCGCCGAGCGACGGGCTCACGGCACTGCCGACCGTCAGCAGGTTCATCACGATCAGCGGCACGAAGCAAATGAGCCGCTTCAGCCACAGGCTTGGTGTGACACAGACCAGCGAGGCGAGGGCGTAGATCGCAAGGCACAGCACCGATGACGTCTTGCCGCCGGTGAAGATCAGGAAGATGCCGGCCAGCGCGGCGATCGTCGGTCCCATCACGAACGACCCGGCGGCGCAGAGGTAGATGCCGACATAGACCAGGATGGTCATCACCGGCGATGCGACGTTCTTGTGGCCGAAACTGCCGCGCCAGTCGCCGGCGAGCTGCGGCTCGGTGACATCGAGCGTCGTGTGCATGGAATATTGCGGCGCGAGGAAGACGCCGAGATAGCACAGCGCCAGCAGCACGAGCGCGGCGGCACCGAGGCACAGGTTGAAGCTGCGCTGCGTCGGCGGCAGCAATGGCAACAGAACGGCGAGCGACGTCACGCTGGCCGCGAGCACGAAGCGCTGCATCGAAACGCCGCGGCTCTCAGAGAAGACGATGTTGATCAACAGCCAGCCGACGAGGCAGAGATGCAGCGGGGTCACCAGGCTCTTCAGCGCGGGCGCATCCGTGACGGCGACGAACGGCACCGCGACCGCAGCCAGCAGGCCCCAGGAAATATAGGTGAGCGCCATTCGCCCGCCGACGACGGCGGTAACATCGGGATTGCGCAAATCGGGAAACGGATCGAGCGTCACCAGCACGAGGAGCAGGGCCGCAACCGCCACGAGGCAGCGCGCCGCCAGCACGGCATTCAGGCCGGCGAGCCCATCGCGCAGGACGTGGCCGAACGATCGGGCCTCGACGTCGGTCATGTCAGCGGCGCTGCGATCCATGGCTCAAGGCCGGCCTAGTGAACCCGGGGAAGCAAGCGCCAAGTCTTAGCCCGTCCCCGTTAACCATCCGTCAACCAGCAGGCCGGATGCGTCGGACACCTTCTGCTGCCGCGCCACGCTTCGCGCGATCTCGTAATATTGCAGCGCCCGCTGTTCCAGCGTGAGATTGTCGAGCACGAAGCCGCGCGGATCGAACGTGTCAGCGGCGCAGCCGGTCCAGAAATCGTCCCATGCCGCCTCGAACCCGGCGGTGTCGGCGAACCTGGCGCCGCAACGGTGATCCCAGTACGGCACCGACGACACCGGCTCGAACTTCACCCGATGCGGATAATAATCGGGATCCCGCCACGGCCCGCCAGGGTCCCAGGCGAACACCGGCACGCCGCAGGACAACGCCTGCTGATAGGCGATGCCCTGGCTTTCGTTCTGGCACAGGAAGATCATCGCGCGCGAACGCGCCAGCGCGGCCTGATAGTCCTCTTCCTTGTAGCTGCCGTAGCGCAGCTCCGTGAACGAGCGCCCCTCCTTGAGGAGCCGGGCGCGGACAGGCTCGATCAACTCCGGCGCATAGCGCTCGCGGTCCCAGTGGACCTTGTCGTAGATCAGCACGTCGACGGCCTTCTGCGAGGCGCGCGACGGCGCCCAGAGATCCGTATCGATGCCGACGGGCCAGGCCTCCGTGTCGGGCCAATACGGCCGGTACATGTCGACGTACCACGGGCCGGGCACCACGACCTTCTTCACCGGCAGGCGCCTGAACAGGTCGGGGTCGTCGAGCGGATGATTGTGGGCGGCGACGCCGAGCAGGATCGGATTCTTCCACGCGAACTTGTCGAGCAGGAAGGTGCGACCGATGATGCAGGCGACCTCCTCGGGATGTTGCGCGATGTAGCCGTAGTCGTTGACGCGGTAGCGGATGCCGAGTCGATTGAGCCCTGCGCAGAGATTGAGGAACACGCGAAGCTGCCCGCTCATGCGCGGCTCGCCGAGCAGCATGCGGCGCGCCATGCGCCGCAGATGCCGGTCGCCGGGAAACCAGCGATCGTCCTTGTCCTCGTAGAAGAGGTTGAGGACCATGTCGTCGGGATCGTAGTCGAATGTCGTTGCGGGCACTGGAATCCATCCGCGGCAGCCGGATGCGCATTCTCGCATGGGACCGGCTGTCGCACTCCTCCAAATTTGCCACAGGCTTAATGCCGGCGGCTTAACGTTATTCTGCGAAACCGGCCTCGCGCGGGCCTTCCGAGAAACGATTTCGCCGTAATGCGAGTATCATCCGCGGCGGCCAAGGTTGCGATCGATCGCGTCTGCAGATGCGCCCTGGTTAACAGATTCTTAAAGACGAGCCGCAGCTTGATCACCGCCGAAGACGTTCTCGATTTACCGGTCAGCTCACGCGTGGCGACGCCGGCGCGCCTTCCGCTGCCGGTGGGCTCGACCACATCGGTGTCCGTCGTCATTCCCGCCAAGAACGTTGCAGCCTATGTCGGCGAAACCCTCGCCAGCGCACTGGCGCAAGGCGAGGTGACCGAGGTGATCGTCGTGGACGACGGTTCGACCGACAACACCATTGCGATCGTCCGCGCCATTCGCGACCCGCGGCTGCGCCTGATGACCAACGATTCCGCCGGGGTATCCGCCGCACGCAATCTCGGCGCGCGGCATGCCAGCGGCGAGTGGCTGCTCTTCCTCGATGCCGACGACCGCATGCGCCCCGGCGCGGTGGCAGCACTGCTGGCGGCAGCGCGCGGAGCTCCGCGCGCCGTCCTCGTCTACGGCGACTACAACACGATCGATAGCGAGGGACGGCAGATCGGCAGGCGCAACCTCTTGAAAGGACGCCGCAAGCCCTCCGGCGACGTGCTGACGCGGCTCGCGGCCGGCAATTTCATCGTCAATGGCGGCATCGCGCTCGCGCGTGCGGAGGCCTTCCGCGCCATAGGCGGCTTCGACACCTCCCTCAGATATTGCGAGGACTGGCACTGCTGGTGCCGCCTTGCCGCGATCGGCGAGTTCGAGTTCGCACCAAAGCTTCTGCTCGACTATCGCCTGCACACGGCCAACACCATGAACGCGGCGATACGGACACCGCAGGATTTCTTCCCCGCGATCGCGCGGGTCTTCGACGACGGACTGATCCTGGCGAGATTGCCCGAGGGCACGGCAGCCCGGCTGCGGCAGGCGGCCGAGATCCATCTCGTCACCTATTCGGCGATGCAGGCGGTCCGCTTCGGCAGATATCGCGAGGCCTTCACCTATCTCGGGATGGTCGGCCGCCGCTCGCTCAACCCGCTGCCGCGCTCCGCGCTCAGGGTCGCCCTCGCCTGCTTTGGCATCTAGCCCGCCACCATGCCGTCAGGACACGATCTTCGAGGCCTCATAGGGCTTCGGCTCGATGCCGAGCGCCGCCAGCAAGGAGCCGAGTGCGACCATCACGGGATGCATCGCGACGACGGCCTTCGACGTCGTCAGCAGGCGGACCGCGCGTACTAAAGACAGCGGCAGCCGGCCGAGCATCTGCGCAAACACCCGCACCCGCGCCGCCACGCCCTGCGCGGTCTTGTACTGCACACGGTAATTGATCGCGCCGATGCGCACACCGCGCTTTGCGATCCAGCCGAGACTGGTGCGGCTTTGTGGCACGGTCTCGGTGATGACCGCCTCCGTCGTCCAGTGGAATGTCATGCCGGCATCGCGGCAACGCACGAAGAAGTCGCAATCGCCGCCGCCGAGGAAATTGAAGCGCAGATCGAAGGCCGGACTGCCGAGGCGGTCGAACGCCGCACGCGTGATCAGACAATTGCCGCAGCCATAGATCAGCGGCACCGCGCCGCTGTAGTCGTAGGCGGGGCGGAAGGCGGGATGACGCGAAAGCCAGGGCTGGCTGTCGTCGTCGAACACGGGCAGCACGGGCCCGCCGACCACGTCGGCGCCGGTCGCCTCCGCGGTGCGAACCATCAGCTCCAGCCAGTCGGGCGAGGCGATCTCGTCGTCGTCGATCATCAGGAAGCGGGTCGCAGCGGGAAACAGCGCCTGCGCCGTCTCGAACGCAGCGTTGATCGCCTGACAGTTACCCTGCCGCTGCTCGACAAGGCAGATGCCCTGGAGCCGGCCGGCGGCGAGATACTCCGCGGCAACCGGCGCACTCTCGCGCCGCGCGGCATCGTTCTCCACCATGACGACAGCGAAGGAACGCGGGGTTCGCTGGCTCGCCAGCGATTCCAGCGTCAGCCGCAGATGCTGCGGGCGGCGGAAGCAGGGAATGCAGACGACAATGCCGACCGACAGGTCGATGACGCGAGAACTCGCCGCGATCTCCCGGCTGGGATCGCGCACGGCATCCGAGAGCCGGCTGGCGGACAGGTCTGTCGGGATCAGCGTCATGGCGTTCTAGATGCCCGAGATATGTTGAAAAAGCCCTGCGTCAATCGCATGAGCCGGTACCGTCCCGTGAGGGCACAGTGCCACGGGACAGATGCGTGCCAAAGTGAACAGCCGGATCGAGGCGCGAAACGGCACCATTCCGCGGATCTCTCGACGATGCAGACCTGCCGCCATGCGCTTAACCGCTTTCGGGTGTTTTCCCTGCAAATCCATGCACGCGTGGTACTGCAATTCGCAGTCCATCCTCCGCGGACGGCGCGATACGGACGATGCTGTAGTTAACGCCCATGCGCATTAACCGGACCGTAAGCACCGCGACCGGTGAAGTGGCGCGGCATCAGTTTTGCTCTTCGGGGATGCGAGATTTTTCCTGTAAATTTGAGTCGAACAAGCGCGGTCAGAAAATATGAACAAGCCAGCCACGATCGATTTCGCGACAGCCACGGCAATCCAAATCCCCGCGGCGACCGCACAAGCCCAGGCGCTGCACGATCTGGTCCCCGGCGAAGCCCGCGACAGCCTAGTCGCCGTCCACGACGTATTGCGCCGCGAACTGCCGCAGGGCCGGCTCGCCATCTATGAAGCCGGCGGCGGCTCGTGCAGCGTTCTGCCGCCGGAATTCCCGAGCCGCAGCCGGGTCACCGTCGTCGACATCGACGAGGACCAGGTCCGCAACAACACCTACGCGGACGAAGCCATCCTCGGCGACGTGCAGACCTACGCCTTCGGCCGCGAAACCTTCGATCTCGTGATCTGCTACAACGTGATCGAGCATCTGCCCAACGTCGACGCTGCCCTCCTGAACTTTCGCGACGCACTCAAGCGCGGCGGGATGATCCTGATCGGCGCACCCAATCCGCGCTCGCTGTCCGGCGTCGTCACCAAATACTCGCCGCACTGGTTCCACGTCTGGTTCTACCGGCACATCCGCGGCATCAAGGATGCCGGCCTGCCCGGCGAGCCGCCATTCCCGACCTTCTTCCATCCGCTGGTGACGTTGCCGCGGCTCGAAGCGTTCGCGGCCGCCAATGGCCTCGAAATGATCTACCGCCGTGAGGTCGAGAGTCCGCGCTATCCCGAGATGCGCCGGCGCAAGCCGCTGTTCGCAGCTCTGGTCGATGCCGGCGCCGCAATGCTGAACGCCGTGCTCCCGCCCGGCACCGACGTTCGCCGCGGCGATTATCACGTCATCCTGCGGAAAAGCTGACGATCATGGCGCAGGCAATCGCAGGACGGGCGGAGACTCGCGGCCATGCTGCGCCCGGTAACGAACCGTTAATCTCTGGGGGACCCCGACATCGCGCGTGTCACGGTGACGCGCTGAGCAACGGCGTGCGCTTAAACGCTTTGTTTGCCATTTCGGTGAATAGTCCCTCAATGCGTATGGTTAATTTTCCCTGTTGCGTTGATTGGGCACCTATATCCCGGGTGCGTGGCAAGAAGCGAAGAGTACCCCCTCAGCCCGCGGCAGTTGGAATGGAAGCTGGGGATCATGCTTGACTATAACCAGCCGATAGATCGAGCCAGACCGGAAGCCCCGCAGCAGAGATCCGAGGCCGGCTTCAGCGTGCTGGAGCTGGTCAGCCTGCTTTGGCGGCGAAAGATCGCGATTGCGGCCGCAGCCCTGCTCGGCGCGACGCTTGCCGTCACCGTGGGCAAGAGCGTGACGCCCCGCTACACCGCCACCGCCCAGCTCTATGTCGACCCGCGCGAACTCCAGCTGGTCGACCGCGAACTCACGCCGCGCGCCCAGGACGTCTCCGGCATGTCCATGGTGGTGGAAAGCCAGGCGCGCCTGATCACCTCCAACAGCGTGCTGCTCCAGGTGATCCAGCAGGCTGGTCTCGACAAGGACCCCGAATTCGGCGGCGGCGGCGACGTCAGGAGCCTGATGTCGTCGCTGCTCGGCCTGATCGGGCTTCAGCCCCGCGCGCCCTCCACCGCGGAGACGAGGGAAGTGCAGCTCGCGGCGCTCGACGCGCTGAACCGGCACATCACGATCCGCAAGACCGAGAAGAGCTTCATCGTCGACATCGAGGTCTGGTCGACCGATCCGGCGAAAGCTGCGATGCTCGCCAACACGCTGACCAACGTCTATCTGGCGGATTCGCGCAATTCGCAGGCGCTGGCCGCCCGGCGCGCCACCAGCGACCTGTCCGGCCGCCTCAAGGAGCTGCGCGAGCGGCTGCGCAACGCCGAGACTGCGCTTGCGACCTACAAGGCCCAGAACAATTTCGTCGGCACCCAGGACGCGCTGATCAGCGACCAGCAGCTTTCCGCCAGCAACCAGCGGCTTTCCGCGGCCCGCGCGGCGACGATGGATGCGCAGGCCCGGCTCGACCAGATCGAGGCGAGCCGGCGCACCGCTGCCGATGCCGGCGCGAATTCGGAAGCGCTGCAATCGCCAACCATCGCGAACCTGCGCGCGCAATATGCCGATGCCCGCAAGAAATATGCGGAGCAGGCCGGCGAGCTCGGCCCGCGCCATCCGGCGCTGCGCCAGACCGAGAAGCAGGTCGAGGATCTCAAGCGGACCATCAGCGAGGAGATCGATCGCTTCGCCCAGTCGGCCAAGAACGATCTGACGCGCGCCCGCGACTTTGAAGCCTCGCTCAACCGGGCGCTGGAGGCGCAGAAGCGGCAGAGCGTGCAGCTCAGCCAGGCCTCCGTGCGCCTGCGCGAGCTGGAGCGCGAGGCCGATGCCAGCCGCGACGTCTATCAATCCTTCCTGAAGCGCTCGCGCGAGACCGAGGAGCAGGAGAGCCTGAACACGTCGGCCGCCCGCATCATCGGCGAGGCCACCGTGCCGCAGCGGCGCTCGTTCCCGCCGGCGATGAGCCTGTTCGCCATGATCGGCTTCATCTTCGGCGCGCTCGCGGCTTCGAGCTGGTTCGTCGCCGCCGAGCTCCTGTTCGCTGGCGCACCCACGCCGGCCCGCCGTGAACGCACGCCGGCGCCGCAAGCTCCGCGGGCTCCAGAGACGAGCCGGACTTCGGAGAGTGCCCCGCCTCAGCAGGCATCGCGCACCCCGGAAGTCGCGCAGGCTCTGCCGGAACTCGCCGCGCCATCGCTGCAGCCCGCGATGGTCGAAAGGCCCCTGATCGAAAAGCCGCTGATCGCACGCCTGCAGGAGGCCGACGTCATCCACACGCTGGGTGCCATTCTCGCCACCGGCGGCGGCGTTGATCTGACACGGCTGGGCTGGCCGACGCTGCGCCCCGGCTTTCCCCTGACGACGCTGCTCAATGCCTGGCGCGACATGCGCGCCGCGGTCGCCCGGCGTGCCGGCGGCAAGGCGATGCCGGTGATCGCGCTCGTTGGTGCCAGCGAGACCACCGGACGCAGCGTGACCGCGCTGAATTTCGCGCTCGCGGCCGCGCGCGACGGTGCCCGCGTCCTGATGATCGATGCCGACCATCAGGCACGCTCGCTCTCGAGCAAGATCAACCTTCCCGGCAAGAGCGAGCCGAGCGCACTCGGCTGGCTCTCGATCGGCAGCAAGGCCGCGCGCGAGATCAAGACGGTGAACGGCATCTCGGTGCTGCCGGCCGCCGAAGGCGACGCCGGCAAGGCGACTGATGCCATCCGCAAGGCGATTTCGCAGGCGCGCGCCGCCGGCGGCTATGACCTCGTGATCCTCGACGGCCCCGCGATGCCGCTCCCGGCCGGCGGCCGCAAGCTGCTCGACGACGCCGACGCACTGGTGGCGGTGCTGCCGACCAGCCTCGACATCAACGACAGCCTGGAAGAGATCTTGAACACGCTCGGCCGCGCCGAGCGCAAGCTCGTCGGCGTCGTGCTCGACGAACTCGCCCCCGCAACCCAGGCGCGCCAGCGAGGCAGACAATATGCTTGAGCGCCGCGTCAATCTGGACGGCCGGGCCGCAACCGCCGACGTGCCGCGGATCACCGTCGGCGGCCTTCGCATGGCCGCGCTCGACCTGGAAGCGACCGCCGACTTCATGATCGAGGCGACCGATCCTGACAATCGCATCGGCCGTCCGTTGCACCTGACCTCGGCCAATGGCGAGGTGCTGGCGCGCTGCTCGACCGAGCCGGAGACCGAACGCCTGTTCCGCGGCGCCGACCTGATCAACGCCGACGGCCAGCCCCTGGTCGCGGCCTCGAAGCTGCAATCCTGGTTCCCGCTGCCCGAGCGCGTCGCGACCACGGACCTGTTCCACGTCGTCGCGCGCAAGGCCGAAACGGTCGGCCGCACGTTCTACATGTTCGGCGCCAGCGAGGACGAGAACGCCGCGGCGGTCGAGAATGTCCGCAATCTGTATCCAAACCTGAAGATCGTCGGACACAGCCACGGCTATCTGCGCGGCGAGGCCCTGCGCGCGAAGATCGAGGAGATCAATGCGCTCGCACCCGATTATCTGTGGGTCGCGCTCGGCGTGCCCAGCGAGCAGGCATTCGTGGAGGAATACACGCCGCTGCTGACCAATGTTGGCGTAATCAAGACATCGGGCGGCCTTTTCAACTTTTTGTCGGGCAGCCGCGCCCGTGCGCCGCAATGGATGCAGAAATTCGGCCTCGAATGGGCCTGGCGCACCTGGCTCGAGCCACGCCGCCTGTTCTGGCGCTATTTGACCACCAACCCCCGCGCACTCTATCTTCTCTTCAGCCGCAAACGGCCCTTCAACCGCTGAGAGAAGAGTAGAAGACGACATGACCGACCGACCGACTGTCCTCGTCACAGGGGGCGCGGGCTATATTGGCTCGCATGCCTGCCGCGCGCTGGCCGCCGCGGGCTATCAGCCCGTCGTTTATGACAATCTCTCGACAGGTCATCGCAGCTTCGTTGCCGGCCCCCTCGTGACCGGCGACCTTCTCGACGGCGCGGCGCTGGCGCGCGCCTTCGCCGATCACAAGGTCACGGCGGTGATGCATTTCGCGGCGGCGAGCCTCGTCGGCGAATCCATGACCGACCCGCAGAAGTACTACATCAACAATGTGCAGGGCACGCTGTCGCTGCTCCAGGCAATGCGCAACGCCGGTTGCCATCGCATCGTGTTCTCCTCGACCGGCGCCGTCTACGGCAACGCCGATTCCAAGGAGCTGCCGGAAGACTTCCCCTGCGCGCCGATCAATCCCTATGGCGCGTCGAAATGGATGATCGAGCGGATGCTCGCCGACTATCGCGCGGCCTATGGCTTCGGCGCGTTCTGCCTGCGCTATTTCAACGCCAGCGGCGCCGATCCGGCCGGCGGCATCGGCGAACTGCGCGACAACGAGACCCATCTCATTCCGCGCGCCATGATGGCGCTCCAGGGCCATGTCGACTTCGCCGTGTTCGGCGACGACTACGACACGCCCGACGGCACCGCGATCCGCGACTACATCCATGTCACCGACCTCGCCGCCGCGCATCTCGCGGCGCTGAAGCTGCTGGAACAGGGACATGCCGGCGGCAGCTTCAATCTCGGCACCGGTTCCGGATTTTCGGTGCGCGAGATCCTCAACGCCATCAGGCAGGAGACCGGGCGCGAGGTGCCGCACACCGTCAAGCCGCGCCGCGCCGGCGATCCCACCTATCTGGTCGCCGACCCCTCCGCCGCACGAAAAGTTCTCAACTTCGTGCCGCGCCACTCCGACCTGCCAACGGTCATCCGCACCGCCTGGGCCTGGCACCAGAAGGCGCATCCATTCAGGTCGCGTTAGGCAACCGTAACACCCGTACCTTGCCTGCCGTGCCTCCAAGCGGCTAGAATGGCTATTCGCCGCCGCCGTCGGCGCATCGCTGACGGCCGCATTTCAGGCATCGCCGACGATGATGTCGGCATGCATGGCTCGGCCAATTTGCGCGAGCCAACTTTTTCCGAGCGTCAAGGCCACGATCAAATCCGCGCATCGGCCCGTCGTCGGGCGCGGATTCCGGGAGTATCGACCGCATGCATCAGGCTGCACGCCTGGAGTTCGAGCGCGTGATGGATGAGTTCGTTCGCTGGCATGTCGTGCCCGAGGACGAGCGCTCGCCTGCGCCTGCCTGGTGGTGGGGGCCTGCCATGGCGGTGGTCGACGACCAGGAGCCGATGAGCGCCGCCTGGTGCTCCGAGCTCGGCTTGAATGAAGGCGCAAGCTTCGCCGACGGTGCGCGCACGATCCTCGCGCTGTTCGTCGAGCAGACCTCGCTGACGGAACCGCAGGATTTTCCGAGCAAGGCCGAAGGCACGGATCACGAGGTCCGCGAGCTGCACCCGCAGCCGTCAGACGACAGCGCGTTTCAGCCGTAGCGCCGCAGCTTCGGTGACGGCCGGATCCGGCTCGGGCTGGAGCGGCGGCGCAACCGGCAGAACCATCGGCCGCAGCAACTCCGCCATCTGCTTTGCCGGCAGCGGCTTCGAGATCAGAAAACCCTGCATCTCGTCGCAGCCATGGGTGCGCAGGAACGCTTCCTGTTCGGCATTCTCGACGCCCTCGGCGACCACGGTCATGCCGAGCGCCTTGCCCATGCTGATGATCGCCTGTGCGATCGCCTGGTCTTCCGAATCCTGCGGCAGGTCGCGCACGAAGGAGCGGTCGATCTTGATGGTGTCGATCGGGAAGTGCTTCATCAGCGACATCGACGAATAGCCGGTGCCGAAATCGTCGATGGCAAGGCGAATGCCGCGACTCTGGATGGCGTCGAGCACCTTGAGCGCGCGCCCGACATTGCGCATCATCATGCTCTCGGTGACCTCCAGCTGGAGCAGCACCGGCGACATGCCGGACGCGGCCAGCGCCTCGTCGACGTCCTGCAGCAGATGTTCGTCGGCGAACTGCCGCGGCGACAGGTTCACCGCCATCGACAGCGGCAGCAGGCCGCGGCGCTGCCAGGCCATCGCCTGCGCGCAGGCCTCGTTCAGCACCCAGCGGCCGATCGGCACGATCAGCCCGGTTTCTTCCGCGAGCGGAATGAACTGTGCCGGCGAGACGTTGCCGAGATCGGGATGGGCCCAGCGCAGCAGCGCTTCCACGCCGGTGATCTGGCCGGTCTCCATGTCGACCTTGGGCTGGTAGTTCAGCGAAAACTGCTCGCGCTCCAGCGCCCGGCGCAGCGCGCTTTCGAGCGACAGCCGCTCGATCGACTGCGTCTTCACCTCCTTGGAGAAGAAGCGGTAGCCGTTCTTGCCGTCCTCCTTGGCGAGATACATCGCCATGTCGGCGTTCTTGGTCAGCGTCTGCGCGTCGGAGCCGTTGGCCGGATACATCGCGATGCCGATCGAGGCGGTGGTGTGACACTCGTGGCCGGCCAGCTCCATGGGCTCGGCGAGCGCCGCGAGCAATCCGGTCGCGATCCGCTGGACGTCGTCGATCTCGCCGCACTGGTCGAGGATTACCACGAACTCGTCGCCGCCAAGACGCGCCACCACGTCGCTTGCGCGCAGCGCGTTGCGGAGGCGGTCGGCGACCTCGAGCAGGAGCAGGTCGCCGGCCTCGTGGCCGAGCGAATCGTTGATGACCTTGAAGCGGTCGAGATCGATGAACAGCACCGCGAAGCGATGGTCGTTGTGCTGCGCCGCGTCGATCGCCTTGCGCAGCAGCCCGTTGAAGGTCTCGCGGTTCGGCAGGTTGGTCAGGCTGTCGTGCGAGGCGAGATACTCGATCCGCTCGTCCGCCTGGTTCTTCTCGTCGGCGCGGTCGAAATTCTCCATCGCGAAGGAGACGTTGTCGGCAAGACGCTGCAACAGTTCGACGAACTCGCCCGTAAAAGTGTCGGGCTCGGTCGACATGTAGATCATGACGCCGACGGCCTGGTCGTGCACAATCAGCGGGAATGCCGCGCCTGATCGCGCACGGTCGTTACGAACAACGGCATGGAAGGCGGCGACCCGGTCATCGTTGAGATAATCGTTACTGATGCAGGGTTGCCGTGTGCGAAATGCCGTTCCGCTCATCCCGCGCCCTTCGGGACGCTCGGGGTCGATCGAGAGGCGGACGTTGCGCGTGGTCTCGGCGGACGGCCCGGCCGCGGCCACGATCTCGAGCTGGTCGCTGTCGGCCCTGGCCAGCGCGATCGTCGTCGAGGTGAACTTGGCGCCGTTCGATGCCGCGAGGCAGACGAGGTCGAACAGCTCGGCGCGCGACTTCGCCCGCATGATCGCCTCGTTGGTCGCGCTCAGCGCCGCGAACATGCGCGTCAGGCGCTCCTTCTGCACCTCGGTGCGGGCCTTTTCCTCGGCCCGATCGAAATTGTCGAGCGCAAACGAGACGTTCTCGGCAAGCCGCCCCAGCAGCTGGATCAGGTCTGGCGTGAACGCGCCTTCGTCAACCGAGAGGAACAGCAGCACGCCGACCGCCTTGCTGCCATTGCTGAGCAGCGGGAAGCAGGCCCCCGATTTCGTGCCCTGAATGCGCGCGATCTGGTGCCAATGCGCCGTGCGGATGTCGGTGAGAAGCTCGTTGGTGACACAAGGGGTGCGCGTGCGGAACGCGGTCCCGGTCAGCCCCCGGCCTTCCGGATCTCCTGCCGACGTCGAGAACCGCCACGACTTGACCTGGTAGCAGCTCTCGCCCTTGGTCATGGCGATGTCGAGGTAATGCCCGGTTTCGTCCACCAGCGCGATGGTTGCGGAGGAGAAGGTGCCGCCGAGCACCGCGGCTTCGCAGACCACTTCGAACAATTCTGCGCGGGTCTTCACCCGCATGATCGCTTCGTTGGTCGCACTCAGCGCCTCGAGCATGCCCCGCAGGCGATTTCGCTGGATTTCGGCCTTGGCCTTTTCATCGGCGCGATCGAAATTCTCCAGCGCGAAGGCGACGTTGGCCTGAAGCTTGCGCAACAGCTCGACGAACTCGGGCGTGAAGGTGCCGCGCTCCGGAGAATTGAACAGAAACACGCCCTCGACCCGGTCGCCATTCAAGAGCGGCAACGCCGCGGAGGAGGCGATCCCGTTGCGGCGGGCGCTGGCCTGCCACGGCTTGATTCGATCGTCGTCCATGACGTCGTTGCTGACCGAGGGCAGGCGCGTCCGGAACGCGGAGCCTGTCAATCCCCGCCCTTCGGGCACCTGGTCGGAGGTGGAGAACTTGAAGGTGCGGACCTGATCGGCGTTCGGCCCATAGCAAGCGACCACGCGCAGCAGCTCGGCACGATGGTCGGCGAGCGCGATGGTGACCGAGGTGAACTTGGCGCCCTTCGCCGTCGCCTCGCAGACCAGATCGAACAGCTCGGCCCGCGTCCGCGCGCGCAGGATCGCCTCGTTGGTGGCGCTCAGCGCCGCATACATGCGCGCCAGGCGCTCTTCTTCCGCGGCGATCCTGGCCTTGTCGGCCTCCCGGCCGAAATTCTCGATCGCGAACGAGACGTTCTCCGCCATGCGCAGGAGCAGCGCGACGACCTCCTCGTCCTTGGCCCACGACCTGCTGACGAAGGACAAAAGCACGCCGACGCTTTCGCCGTGCTTGATCAGCGGCGCGACCACGCAGGCGGCGACACCGGTGTTGACGTTGGCCTGCTCCCACGGCGTTCCCCGGGTGCGGCTGGCGAGATCGTCCTCGACGATGGCCTTCTGCGTCCGGAACACCTCGCCGGAGATGCCCTTGCCGTAGGGATTTTCCGGGTCGATCGAATAGCGCGCCTGGGTGACCAGTTCGAGGTTCTGTCCCGTGGAGGCGACCGGAATCATCCAGTGCGAGCCCGGTTCGCGAAGGAGAATGATGGTCGCAAGCGACTTGCCGCCATGCACGGAGGCATCGCATACGAGCTGGTAGAGCTCCTGCTCGGTCTTGGCGCGGAGAATGGCCTCGTTGGTGGCGCTGATGGCGCCGAACATGCGGTTGAGCCGCCGCGTCGCCCGCTCGCTGGTCTGCCGCGCCGTCTCACGCGCGAAATTGTCGAGGGCATAGGAGATATTGGCCGACATGCGCTCGAACAGCGACACCATCTGCTCGTTCAGCGAGCCGGCTTCACTGCGGGTCACGTACAGCACGCCGACACTCTTGCCGTTGCAGAGCAGCGGCAGCGCCGCGGCCGCGCCGATGTGGGCCTTGGCGGCGCCCTCGCGCCACGCCAGCGAGCGCGGATCGTTCAGATAGTCGTTGCTGACGCACAGCTTCTGATCGCGAAATGCCTCGCCGCCGACGCCCGATCCTTCGGGTGTGCCGGCGTCCGTAGTGATCTCGATCGAGCGCAGCCGCGGGATGTCGTCGCCACAGCCGGCCGCAAAGCGCAGCCGCCGTCCGTCCGGTCCCACCAGGAACACGGCCACGGCCAAAAAGTCCCCGCTCGAAAACCCGGCGTCGCAGACCTTCTGGTACAGCTCGTCCGGCGATTTCGCGTAGAGGATCGCTTCGTTGATGGCGCTCAACGCCGCAAAGGTGCGCGCGAGTGTCGTCGGCACGATCTCAGCTCCCGGGCATTTCTGCCTGATTTTCCCGGGTACTTTATGAACGGCCATCGCCTAAACGGTCGTTATTGCGCGCCGCAAACCGTCGATCAAAGTGAACGAGCTGCGAACGACCTCCGCCAAACTATCGAAAATACCGCCGCGCGGGACGAATCTTCGACCAAAGGCGCGCGCTCTTTACGAATTTGCAGCCCTGTATTGGTTTACGGGAGATTGATATCGGTCCTGCGCTTTGAGACGATGGCCCCCAACAACCGCCCGCCAGAAATCATGACAAGGGCGATGACCGGGGAAACGCCATGCCGATCGTCAGAGCCGACCGCCTCGCGCGCATCAGCGCCGCACTGCTCCAGGCAGCCGGCGCTTCTCAGGAAGAGGCCGATGCGGTCGCGACCGGCTGCGTCAACGCCAATCTCGCCGGCCACGACTCCCACGGTGTGATCGCGGTTCCCACCTATATCGACCGCATCAAGGCCGGGCACATCGTTCCCGGTGCGAAATGGACCATCGTCCAGGAATCGCCGACCACCACCGTGATCGACGGCCATTGGGGATTTGGTTTCCACGTCAACGCCAAGGCGATGGCGCTGACGATCGAGAAGGCGAAGACGGCGAATGTCGCCGCCTGCACCGTGTTCCGGCAGAGCCATGTCGGCCGCCTCGCCGCTTATCCGCTGATGGCGATGCGCGAAGGCATGATCGGGATTGCAACGGCGGACTCCGGCCGCTCGCCGAAGCACGTGGCGCCGTTCGGTGGCAAGGAGGCGCGGCTCGGCACCAACCCGATCTCGATCGCGGTGCCGTCCGATCTCGAGGCGCCGTTCTACCTGGACATGGCGACCTCCGCGGTCGCGGCCGGCAAAATCCAGCTCGCGGTGGCCCGCGGCGAGCAGATCCCGGCGGGATGGATCATCGATGCCGAGGGACGGCACACCACCGACCCGACCCACTACCGCAAGGGCGGCGCGCTGCTGCCGCTCGGCGGCACCGAGGGCTACAAGGGCAGCGGGCTTGCTGCCATGGTCGAGGTGCTGTGCGGCCTGCTCACCGGCCTCGGCTTCGGCGTCGAGCCCACGGGGCGGCACAATGACGGCTGCTTCATGGCGGTGTTCAACGTCGCCGCGTTCCGCCCGCTGAAGGAGTTCAAGCGCGAGGTCGCCGAGTTCGCGCGCTATCTGAAATCGACCCCGCCCTCCGAGGGCAGCACGGGCGTCTACTATCCCGGCGAGATCGAAGGCGTGCGTGCGCAGCAGCGGCTGCGTGACGGCATCGAGGTCGAGGATGCCACCTGGGAGAAGCTGCGCACGCTGGCGCGGGAGTACCGTCTCGACACCGTCCTTGATCTCTCCTGACGGAATTCGGAGAACAGCAGCATGACGCGGCAGATGGTACTGGTCGGCTTCCTCCAGGCGCAAAACTGCACCAATTTGCCGAGCTCCTGGCGGCATCCGGACTCGCGCGACGATTCGATGTCGGCGGATTACTATCAGGAGATCGCCAGGATCCTCGAAGCCGGCAAGTTTCACATGGCCTTCTTCGACGACCGCCTGGCGATGCCGGACCGCTACGGCAACGACCACGCCCACACCGTCGAATACGGCATCCGCTGCGTGAAGATGGATCCGCTGATCGTGCTGACCACGATGGGCATGGTCACCGACAAGCTCGGGCTTGGCGCGACCTGCTCGACCACCTATTACGAGCCGTTCGACGTCGCGCGCCGCTTCGCAACGCTCGATTTGATGTCCGGCGGACGCGCGGGCTGGAACGTCGTCACCTCGCTCAACGACGGCGAGGCGCTCAACATGGGCCGGGACTCCCATCCCGAACATGATTCCCGCTACGACCGCGCCGACGAGTTCATGGAGGTCGTGCTCGGCCATTGGGACACCTGGGAGGACGGCGCGCTCATCATGGACAAGACGAGCGGTCGCTTTGCCGATGCGGCCAAGGTGAAGCGGCTCGATCACAAGGGAGCGGCCTTCAAGTCGCGCGGGCCGTTCACCGTGCCGCGCTCGCAACAGGGCCATCCCGTCATCATCCAGGCCGGCGCATCCGGCCGCGGCCAGCGCTTTGCCGGCCGCTGGGGCGAGGTGATCTTCATCGCAGCGCGCAACCTCGCCGCGGCCAAGGAGGGTTATGCGGCCGTGCGCAACGAAGCCGCCAAAGCCGGCCGCGATCCCGACCAGATGTTTCTCTGCAACCTGACGACGCCGGTCTGTGGCGCGACCAAGACCGAAGCCGAAGACAAGATGGCGCTGATCAACAAGCTGCCGCTCCAGATCGACGCGCTGTCGCTGCTCGCCGAAGCGCTCAATTACGACTTCGCTTCCAAGGACCTCGACGAGCCGCTGACGACGGAAGAGCTGAAGAGCATGCAGGGCATTTTGGGCATCCGCGACGGCGTGCTGAAGAATTCGGGCAAGAGCAATCCGAGCGCGCGCGATTTCGTCGCCTTCTCCGGCCGCGGCCAGGTGCAGGACGCGATGGTCGGCGGCCCCAAGGAGATCGCGGACAAGCTCGAAGAAATGTTCGTCGAGCGCGGCTGCGACGGCTTTGTCATCGCGGCCACCTACGTACCCGGCTCCTACGCCGATTTCGTGCGCCATATCGTGCCGGAATTGCAGCGCCGCGGCTTGTTCCAGAAGGACTATCGCGGCAAGACGCTGCGGGAGAACCTCGGCTTGAGGCGGCCTGCCGCCGGTGCCTGGAAGGTGCAGCCGCGCGATGCTGCGGAATAACAACGAGGACACCACATGCGCTGGCTGAAATTCACCGCCTCGGACAAGACCTCCTGGGGGATCGTTGAAGGCGACAAGGTCATCGCAGTCGACGGCGATCCCTTCGGCGAATGGCAGCGCACCTCGCACACGCATCCGCTTAGCGACGTCAAGATCGAGCTGCCGCTGATCCCGCGCACCTTCTATTGCGTTGGCCTCAACTATTTGAAGCACCTGAAGGAGGCCGCCGACAAGCGCGGCGAGGTGCCGGCCGTGCCCGACCGGCCCGAGATCGGCTATCGCGCGCAAAACGCGCTGATCGCGCATGACGAGGAGGTCGTGATCCCCTCTTTCGCGACGGACAAGATCCACTACGAGGGCGAGCTCGTCGTCGTCATCGGCAAGAAGGTCAAGCACCTCACCAAACAGAAGGCGATGGATTGCGTGTTCGGCTACACCATCGGCAACGACGTCAGCGAGCGCAGCTGGCAGAAGGCGGACCGGAGCCTGTGGCGCTCGAAGAACGCCGACACGTTCAAGCCGATGGGCCCGTGGATCGAGACCGAGGCCGATCTCGCCAGGATGCAGACGATCGTCAGGGTCAACGGCAAGGAGACCAACCGCTTCCACACCAACGACATGATTTTTGGCGTAGTCCCGTTCCTGGTCGAGCTGACCAAATACTTTACGCTGTGGCCGGGCGACGTGATCTGGATGGGCACCGACGGCGCCTCGCCGGACATCAAGCATGGCGATGTCGTGGAGATCGACATCACCGGCATCGGCACGCTGCGCAATCGGTTCGTGCGGGAGCAGCGGTAGATCAGCTCGTGCCGCCTGAGCGGCCCTTCACATGATCGATAAAGGCCCGCAACTTCGGCATGATTTGTCGTTGACCGGGATAGTACAGGAACACGCCCGGTGTCATCGGCGCGAATTGCTCCAGGACGGGAACGAGCTTTCCCGCCGCCATGGCACCGGTGGCCAGCGGTGCGGGCACTTGCGCAAGACCCACACCTTCGACGGCGGCGCCGAGCATCGTCGGAAAGTCGTTGGCGATGAAAGGTCCCGCAACCACAATCTCGATCGAACGACCGTTGTCGTCGAGCGACCATGACGCAAGCGCACCGTTCGATCGTCGCAATCTCAGGCACGCGTGCTCGCGCAGATCGTCTGGCCGCTCGGGCCGACCGCGGCGGGCAAGGTAAGCCGGGCTGCCGAGGATAATGAGCGGTAGCGGATTCGTCAGGCGCACCGCGACCATGTCGGGGGCGATGAACTGGCCCAACCTGATGCCGGCGTCAAAACCTTTGGCGGCGAGGTCGACCAGTTCTTCGCTTGCGGCAAGCTCCACCTCAATCTCGGGAAATGCCCGGCAGAACGACGCAATCAGCGGCTCCAGCAGGATCGGCACGACGGAGCGCGGCACGGTGAGACGCAGGAGCCCGGCCGGTCGCTGTCCGAGCTCGCGCGCCGCGCCGCTTGCGGCGACGAGCTCCTCGAAGGCGGGTCTGGCGCGCGCAAGGAATCTTTCGCCGGCTTCGGTCAAACCGACACTACGGGTCGTGCGGATGAAGAGCGCGGCGCCAACGCGCGCCTCGAGCGCGCGTATGGCCTGACTGATGGCCGATGGCGTGACCCCCAGTTCAGCTGCCGCTCGGCGGAAACTGCGATGTTGGGCGACACTCAGGAACGCCTCCACGCCGTCCAGTGCACCGTGCCTGACTGTGAAGTTCTGCTTCATAGCCCGTGCACATTATCGCGAATAGTAACTCGCGGAAAGCAGCTTTACATCCAAATTGCAAATGAGCCGTGCCGCCGCAGCAACCGCCGCGATCGGAGAAATGAAATCGATGAAGACAATCCGCAACGTCGTCTTGGCAGTCACCCTCATACTCACAGGCGCAATCTCCATGGCCGATCCTTCACTTGCCCAATCACAGACCGCGTCGCCGACAAGCGGGGTCATGGTCATCCTGACCGTCAAGGCGGGCGTCACCCGAGATCAGATCATGGCCGTCATGCCCGATGAAATCAGGCAGACGGTGCAGCTCTATCTCAACGGGACGGTTCGCGAATGGTATTCGCGATCCGACGGGCGGGGCGCCGTATTCCTGTTGAATGCCAGGGATGTCGCCGAGGGACACGCGATCATGGATGGCCTGCCGCTCGCGCGGCAGGAGCTCATGGACCACGATTACATCGCAGTCGGTCCGCTGATGCCGCTCGGTCTGCTGACGGCCAAACCCTGAGCGTCCGCCGACGCCGAACCGACCGCACCCGGCCGGACAGGCCACCACAAGGGAATCCGAACGTGCCGCAAAGCTTCAACCTTCCATTCGTGCTCAGCGTCGCCGGCGCTTTCCTGACAAGCGCAGTGGTGGCTTCAATCTACGTCTGGCCGGCACTCCGCGCCATGCCGCGCTATGAGGCCCTGAGACTTCTCGCGGCCTTCAACGCGTTCAGGTTCTTCGGCATGAATTTCATGGTGACGGGATTCGTATCTCCGGAGTTGAGCCCGAATTTCGCCGCCGAGGTCGGATGGGGGGATCTCATTGCCGCCACTCTCGCGCTCGCGTCAATCGCAGCACTTTCCTGGCGATGGTCGATCGCCGTTCCGGTGGTCTGGACGTTCAACGTCTGGGGCACGCTGGATCTCTTGAACGCCTACTATATGGGCGTGACGAAAATCCAGGATCCCGGCCTCTTCGGCGCCGGCATTTACATTCCAGCCCTCTACGTGCCGCTGCTGCTCGTCAGCCATGTTCTCGTCTTCATGATTCTAGCGAAGCCCGGATCAGAAGAAAAAGCGGCCTGACATGGCCGCTGGCCGCAATCTCCTGCGTCCGCCGCAACCGACCTTTCTCGGAGGAACGCCGATGAACAGCGATGCTGCTTCCGTTGCCGCCCCGGCCCAGCCTCCCATCCGGCTCGGCTTGATGTGGACCGTTCTATTCACGATCCTGTGGACTTGGCTGATCTACTCGCTCCCCGCACTTCCGGAGAGCGGTTTTCCGGCCCTCGGCGTCCGGCTGCTGGCCCATGGCCTCATTGCGCTCGGCCTGTGGCTCGGGCTCGAAAACACCGCGTTGACGCCAGAGCAACGCCGGGCGACTTGGCTGATCGTCATGGTCCCCTTCACGCTTTGGGCTGCCCTCGCCTGGACGGCAGCCATCAATGGTGCATTCCGCACGGGTGCCTCCTCCTTGCCGCTGCTTCCCGCGGCGATCCTGCTGCCAGTGATCGTCGGCACTCCGGTGCTGACGCTATCGAAGCGGGTCGGACAATTGCTCGATGCGATGCCGACGACGTGGCTCATCGCCCTTCAGGTCTATCGCATCTTTGGCAGTCAGTGGCTCGCCTACTGGCTGCGCGGGGTGCTGCCGGGCGTCTGGGCATTGCCGGCAGGAGCCGGCGACGTACTGACCGGACTGTTCGCGGTGCCGGCGGCGATCGCCTTGGCGGCCGGGACGGCCGAGGGGCGGAAAGGCGCGATCTTCTGGAATATCTTCGGCCTCGCAGACTTCGCCATCGCGATCGCCCTGGGAATGGCGATGTCGCCTGGCCCGTTCCAGCTCATCGTTCCGGATGGCCCGAGCATGGCCGTCGATACCTTTCCGAACGTGCTGACCCCGGCCTTCGTCGTACCCAGCTCGATCCTGTTGCATGTGCTGTCGCTGCGCCGGCGCAGCCGGGCGGAGACGGTATGAGTCCCGTCGTTGCATCAAAACGGCAGCGCCACGCCGGTCTTGATCTCCTTCAGCACCACGTTGCTGCGGACGTAGCGGATGCCGGGTATGCGAAACATGAACTCGTCGAGAAACCTGTTGTAGGCCGCCATGTCGTGCACGACGACGCGCAAATGATAGTCGGCGTCGCCCGTGGTCGCAAAACACTCCAGCACCTCACGCCGCGTGGTCACTCGCGCGACGAACTCATCGACGAACTTGGTGTCGTGCCGCTCCAGCGAGACGTGGAGGATGGCGGACATCGCAAAGCCCGCCTGCTCGCGCGCGACCAACGCCGCATAGCCGCGGATGACGCCACTCTCTTCCAGAGCACGCACCCTGCGCCAGCAGGCCGAGGTCGACATGCCGACCTCGTCAGCGAGCTGCTGGTTGGTGGCACGGCCGTCCCTCTGGAGATGGGCGAGAATCCGCGTGTCCTGCTCTTCAATCATGGAAGCCCCCTCAATCGGATCAAATCTACCAAATTTGGCGGTCCATTGCAAAAATCTACCGTATTGACATCATATGCGGGATAGATAGGTAAGATCTACCAGCCGCGCCGGCATAGCCTTCCGTTATTCGGCAGCATGCCGCGCGAGGTCCGCCATGGACGCCATTCCGTCACTCGACCGCTACGAGCTCCCCGACCGCTACGACCGCGAGGAGGGCCGCGTCTTCCTCACGGGTACGCAGGCCATCGTCCGCATCGCGCTCGACCAGGCGAAGCGCGACCATATGCGCGGTCTCAACACCGCCGGCTTCATCTCCGGCTATCGCGGCTCGCCGCTCGGCGGCATCGATCTCGAGCTGTGGCGCATCCCGGAACGTCTCAAGCGGGACCGCATCGAATTCCTCCCGGCCGTGAACGAGGACCTCGCGGCAACCGCCGTGCTCGGCTCGCAACAGGTCGAGACGCAAGCGGAGCGCGAGGTCGATGGCGTGTTCGGGCTCTGGTACGGCAAGGGCCCCGGCGTCGATCGCTCCGGCGATGCGCTCAAGCACGGCAATGCCTACGGCTCCTCGCCGCATGGCGGCGTGCTGGTGGTCGCGGGCGACGACCATGGCTGCGTGTCGTCGTCGATGCCGCACCAGTCCGACGTCGCCTTCATGAGCTGGTTCATGCCGACGCTGCATCCGGCCGATGTCGGCGAGTATCTGGCGTTCGGCGAATATGGCTACGCGCTGAGCCGCTTCTCCGGCATGTGGGTCGGCTTCAAGGCGATCTCGGAGATCGTGGAGTCGGGTGCATCCGTCGCGCTGCGCCCGCCGCGCGCCTTCCGCACGCCCGACTTCACGCCGCCGCCGGGCGGCCTGCACTATCGCTGGCCCGACCTGCCGGGCCCGCAGATCGAGGAGCGGCTGGAGGCGAAGAAGCACGCGGTCTATGCCTTCGCAAAGGCCAATCCGATCGACCGCCACATCTACGACATCCCGGGTGCCACATACGGCATCGTCACCACCGGCAAGGCGCATCTCGATCTGATGGAAGCGCTGCGGCTGATGGGCCTCGACGAAGCGGCCTGCCGCAGCATCGGCATCGACGTTTACAAGGTCGGCATGGTCTGGCCGCTGGCGCTGCATGACGCGATGGACTTCGTGAAGGGCAAGCGCGAGATCCTCGTCGTCGAGGAAAAGCGCGGCATCATCGAGAGCCAGTTCAAGGAATATTTCTACGACTATCCCGGCACCAAGCCCGAGCGCATGGTCGGCAAGCACGACGAGCAAGGGGCGCGGCTGATCTCCTGGATCGGCGAATTGTCGCCGCGTGCGCTGGCTGGCGTGCTCGCCCGCCGGCTCGATCCGATGTTTCCTGGCCTCAATCTCGCCGCACGCGCGGCCGCCTTGATGCCTGAAGCCGCGCGCACGATCAACGTCAGCGGCGCGACACGCACGCCCTATTTCTGCTCGGGCTGCCCACACAACACATCGACAAAGGTGCCTGAGGGATCGAAGGCGCTGGCCGGCATCGGCTGCCACTTCATGGCGAGCTGGATGGACCGCGAGACGTCGTCGCTGATCCAGATGGGCGGCGAGGGCGTGAACTGGGCGGCGTCGTCGAGATTCACCGGCAACAAGCACATCTTCCAGAATCTCGGCGAAGGCACCTACTACCACTCGGGCTCGATGGCGATCCGGCAGGCGATCGCCGCCAAGGCCAACATCACTTACAAGATCCTGTTCAACGACGCCGTCGCCATGACCGGCGGCCAGCCGGTCGACGGCCCCATCAGCGTCCATGCCATCGCGCATAGCGTCCGGGCCGAAGGGGTGGCACGCATCGCGCTGGTATCGGACGATCCCGCGCAGTTTTCGCCGGCGGACCTGCCCATCGGCGTGACCATCCATCCGCGCGAGGAAATGGACCCCGTGCAGCGCGAGCTGCGCGAGATCACCGGCGTCTCCGTCCTGATCTACCAGCAGACCTGCGCCACCGAGAAGCGACGCCGCCGCAAGCGCGGGCAGATGGCCGATCCCAAGCGTTTTGCCTACATCAACGATCTCGTCTGCGAGGGCTGCGGCGACTGCTCGGTCGAATCCAACTGCCTCAGCGTCGAGCCGAAGGAAACGCCGTTCGGCCGCAAGCGACAAATCAACCTGTCGGCCTGCAACAAGGATTTCTCCTGCCTCAACGGCTTTTGCCCGAGCTTTGTCACCGTCGAAGGCGCCACGCGCCGGAAGAAGAGCGCGAGCGAGATCGACGCGGTCGGCCGCGCGGCTACGCTTCCCCTGCCCGCTCCCGCCACGCTCGACCGTCCCTACGACCTGCTGGTAACAGGCGTCGGCGGCACCGGCGTGATCACCGTCGGCGCGCTGATCGGCATGGCCGCGCATCTCGAACGAAGCGGCGTCTCGGTGCTCGACTTCACCGGCTTTGCGCAGAAGTTCGGACCGGTGCTGAGCTATATCCGCCTTGCCGCCTCGCCCGAAGCGCTGCACCAGGTTCGCATCGACCAGGGCGCCGCCGACGCGCTGATCGGCTGCGACCTCGTCGTCAGCTCGGCGCCAAAGGCGTCCGGCACCTATCGCCGCGGTACGCGCGCCGCCGTCAACACGGCGGAGATGCCGACCGGCGACGTCGTCCGCTTCCGCGACGCCGATCTCGCCTCGCCCGCCCGCCTGCGCGCGATCCGGCAGGTCATCGGCAACGACAATCTCGACACCATCAACGCCAACGCTCTGGCCGAACAGCTGCTCGGCGATGCCGTCTATGCCAACATCATCATGCTCGGCTTTGCCTGGCAGCACGGACTGATCCCTGTCTCGCTGCAATCGCTGCTGCGCGCGATCGAGCTCAACGGCGTCACGGTCGAACGCAACAAGCAGGCCTTTGCCTGGGGCCGGATCGCCGCTGCCGATCCGGACTTGTTGCCGAAGGCGGACGAGACGCCCAAAGTCGAGACGCTCGACCAGCTCATCGCCCGCCGCGCCGATTTCCTCACCGCCTATCAGAACGCGACCTATGCGGCACGCTACCGGACGATCGTCGCAAGAGTCCGCAAGGCCGAAGCCAACCTGGACAGCGAGGCGGTGACCGAGGCCGTCGCACGCGCGCTATTCAAGCTGATGGCCTACAAGGACGAGTACGAGGTGGCGCGCCTGCACATGCAGAGCGGCTTCCTCGACGAGTTGAAGCGTGAGTTCGAGGACGGCTTTAGCGTCCAGTATCACCTCGCGCCGCCCTTCCTGCGCTCCGAACGCGACGCCCGCGGCCGTCCACGCAAGCGCGCCTTCGGCCAGTGGATCCAGATGCCGCTTGCCATGCTCGCGCGGCTCAAGCTGCTGCGCGGGACGCCGTTCGATCCGTTCGGCTACACCGCCGAACGGCGCGCCGAGCGGGAGCTGATCTCCTGGTATGAGGGAGTGATCGAACGGATGCTCCGCCAACTCGATGCGGCGCGCCTGCCCGATTTCATTGCGATCGCCAGGGCTCCGATGGAGATCCGTGGCTACGGCCCGGTCAAGGACACCGCGGTCGCCAAGGTGAGGCCGGAGGTCGAACGGCTTCTCGCCGATGTGATCGCGGCATCGCCAGCAAAGATGCGCGCCCACGGTTGACGTGATGCCAGCGAGGCTTCAGCCTCCCGAATTCAATAGGGCTCCCTGATGGAGCCCGGCAATCGGGTGACGCATCATGGATTTCGACCAGTTGACCCTGACCCAGGCCGCGGCCGACCTTCGCGCCGGGAAAGTCACGAGCACTGCGCTCACTTCGGAAGCCCTTGCCCGCGCCAAGGCCAACACGGATCTCAACGCCTTCGTCACCCTGGACGAGGCGGGCGCCTTGAAGGCCTCGGCTGCATTCGACGCAAGCGGCGACAGGAGCAAGCCGCTCGGCGGCGTTCCCATCGTGATCAAGGACAATATCGAGGTGGCCGGGCTTCCCTGCAGTGCCGGCACGCCCGCGCTGAAGGATTACGTGCCGAAGACCGATGCGCCGGTCGCAGCAAGGCTGCGCGCCGCCGGCGCAATCATCATCGGCAAGACCAGCATGCACGAACTCGCCTTCGGCATCTCCGGCTACAACACCGCATTCAAGACCGGCGCCGAGTTCGGCGTACGCAACGCCTATGATCGCGCGCTCATCGCGGGCGGCTCCTCGTCAGGCACGGGTGCCGCGCTCGGGGCGCGGATCGTCGCGGGTGGGCTTGGTACGGACACGGGCGGATCGGTCCGGGTCCCGGCGGCGCTGAACGGATGCGCCTCGCTGCGCCCGACCGTCGGCCGCTATCCGCAAGAGGGCATTGCGCCGATCTCGCACACCCGCGACACCGCAGGGCCGATGGCCGCGACCATCGCCGATGTCGCGCTGCTCGACCGCGTCATCGCGGGTGGCGACGACGTCGTGCCGGCCGACCTGAAGCAAGTCCGCATCGGCATCGTGGAGATGATGCTGGCCAATCTCGATGCCGACACCGAAACAGCATTCCAGGCGGCCGTCGCGGCAATGAAGGCACAGGGTGTCACGGTGGTCGAGATCGAAATGCCGCAGCTTGCCGGGCTCAACGGCCAGGTCGGCTTTCCCGTCGCGCTGTACGAAGCCTATGACGACATGGTCGCCTATCTCGCGCACACCGGAACCGGCCTCACCATCGAGGCGCTGGCAAAGGAGATCGCCAGCCCCGACGTGAAGGGCACCTATGATGGCCTCGTCATCCCGCGCAAACTGCCCGCCCCCGACAACACGCTGCTCGACGCCAGGCCGATCTATGACGCAGCGATCAGGACAGCGCGGCCCGCGCTGCAGGCGCTCTACAGCGACACGTTTTCCGGGAATAAGCTCGACGCTATCGCCTTCCCCACCACGCCGCGCGTCGCCATTGCCTCCAATCCCGACTCCAGCAGTCTGGAGAATTTCGGCCTGTTCATCCAGAACACCGACCCCGGCAGCAATGCCGGCATTCCCGGCATCCAACTTCCGATCGCGCTCGGCGCCACTAGCAAATTGCCTGTAGGTCTCGAGCTGGACGGCCCGGCAGGCAGCGATCGCCGCCTGCTCGCGATCGGGATGGCACTTGAAAAGATATTCGGGCGGCTGCCGGCGCCGCGCCGGTCATGAGTAGGGATTGATCAGCTTCTGCTGCTCGGCGCTGTGGTGCACCAGCATGTCGATGAAGGTTCTGACCTTCGCCGACAGATGATGTTTGTGCGGATAGACCGCGTTCATCGACATCTCGACAGGACGATACTCGGGCAGGAGCCGAACGAGGTGACCGGCCTCGAGATCGTCCCGAATGAGAAACCCGGCCATCAGACAGACTGCAGCGCCTTCCAGCGCGACCTCCCGCAAGGCCTCACCGCTATTGGTGATGAAGCTGCCGGAGATCCGTACCGATGCCGGCGTGCCCTTGCGGTCGAAGAAGCGCCAATCGTCGCCGTAGGGATAATTCACGTGACGGCCGCAATTATGCGCGGTGAGCTCATCGAGCTTCCGCACGCGACCATGCCTCTCGAGATAGTCGTGCGAGCAGCACAGCACGTGGCGCCAGGTGGCAAGACTGCGGACGATCAGACTCGAATCCGGCGGTGTGGTCATGCGCAGGGCAACGTCATACCCTTCCTCGATGAGGTCGACCTCGGCTTCGCCCATGCGCAGATCGATCTTGAGCTCTGGATAGGTCGACAGCAGTTTCGCCGCAACGGGCGCGACAAACGGCACCATGTGCGTGGCGACGTGGACCCGCAACGTGCCGCGGGGGACCGACTGCAATTCGCTCGCGATATCGTCGGCCTGTTCGATATCGGCGAGGATCTGGACGCAGCGGTCGTAATAAGCCTTGCCGATCTCGGTGAGGTTGACCCTGCGCGTGGTGCGCTGAAGCAGCCTCACCCCGAGCCGGTCTTCCAGCGCCTGAACGTGATTGCTCACCATGGTGGTCGACATGTTGAGCTTGCGGGCCGCTGCAGAGAAGCCGCCGGCCTCGACCACCCGGCTGAAGACTTCGAGGCTGGTCAATCGGTCCATGCCGCCTGATTATCCGCTCTTGATCGATAATCTCAAGGTATTCGCCCCGATTATCTATCAGATCACCTCGCTTGCGGCATTGGTACGTGGGTTAGCAGCAATCGCTCGACAGGCGCGGCAATCGCTCTGGGGCAGACGCACGTCCGGTTGGGTAGACCATACCCACCTCAGGCGAGGCCCCGGACTATCCACTCCTAGTGGATAATCCTTCCAGCATTTCGCCGATTATCGCTCGAACTGGAAAGACCGATAGTCCCTGCCAGCCGATAGGAGACCGTCATGTCCGAGATGCCTCGCACCGAAAACTTTCAGCAAGCAACTGAAATCACTCAAGATTATTCCAAGGCGCCGCCGCGTGTGCCGGTCCGTAACAAGCTCCGGCGCGCGGCCTTGGTGCTCGCGCTCCTCGCGGGCACGGCAGCGATCGCCTATTACGGACACGACTACTGGACCAGCGGCCGTTATCTCGAGACGACCGACGACGCCTATGTAAAGGCGGACTCCACGATCGTCGCGCCGAAGGTTTCCGGCTACATCGCGAAGGTCCTGGTCGGCGACAATGAAAAGGTCAAAGCCGGCCAGGCGCTGGCCAGGATCGACGATCGCGACTTCAGGGCGGCGCTCGATCAGGCCCGCGCCGATGTCGCCGCCGCGGAGGCCTCCGTGCGCAACCTCGATGCCCAGCTCGAACTGCAACAGCCGATCATCGAGCAGAGCACGGCCGACGTCACGGCTGCGGACGCCAATCTGAAATTCGCCCAGGAGGAGCGCGCCCGCTACGACGATCTGATGAAGTCGGGCTCCGGCACGATCCAGCGTGCACAGCAGACCGATGCAGCGCTGCGCGCCAGCAGCGCGCAATTGCAGCACGCGAAATCGGGCCTTCTGGCGGCACAGCGCAAGGTCGACGTGCTCACCACCCAGCGCGCCCAGGCCACAGCCCAGCTCGCACGCGCCCGCGCCGTCGCGGACCAGGCGCAGCTGAACCTGTCCTATACCGAGATCACCGCACCGGTGGACGGCACGGTCGGCGCCCGTAGCTTGCGCGTCGGCCAGTACGTGCAGGCCGGCACGCAATTGATGGCGGTGGTGCCGCTCGATGCAGTCTATGTGGTCGCCAACTTCAAGGAGACGCAGCTCACCCATGTGCGTCCCGGCCAGCCGGTCGAGCTGCGCGTCGACAGCTTCCGCAGCCAGACGCTGCGCGGTCATGTCGACAGCCTGTCGCCGGCCAGCGGGCTCGAATTCGCACTGCTGCCGCCCGACAACGCCACCGGCAATTTCACCAAGATCGTGCAGCGCGTCCCGGTGAAGATCATGCTCGACGATCACAGCCTGACCGGCCTGTTGCGGCCCGGCATGTCGGCGGTGCCGACCGTTGACACCAAGCAGGCGGTGCTGGCCGAACGCGAAACGGCGAAGCGCCTCGCCGACAATACGTTCCACCCGAACGGCGGGTGACGCCGGCATGTCGGCTGGATCATCCAGTTCTGCTGGATGATCTTTCCAGAACTCCACCGATTATCGAAACCGTCCGCCCAATGCATCCTGTCTCCATAACCGAGACGAGGCTTCCATGAGCACGCTCCAACCGGCCGTCAACGCCGCTTCCGCCGCCAACCTCCCCGCGCCCGCCGCGGCTCCCACGACTCCGGCCGTGTCGGCCAAGACCTGGATCGCGGTCATCGGCGCGACGCTCGGCGCCTTCATGGCGGTGCTGAACATCCAGATCGTCAACGCCTCGCTCGCCGACATCCAGGGCGCGATCGGCGCCGGCATCGACGACGGCGGCTGGATCTCGACCTCCTACCTGATCGCGGAGATCGTGGTGATCCCGCTGTCGGGCTGGCTCGCCCAGGTGTTCTCGATCCGCATCTATCTCCTCACCAACGCGATCCTGTTTCTGCTTTTGTCCGCGGCATGCGCGCTGGCGCAGGACCTGCCGCAGATGATCGTGCTGCGCGCCGTGCAAGGCTTTACCGGCGGCGTGCTGATCCCGATGGCCTTCACGCTCATCATCACGCTGCTGCCGCGCGGCAAGCAGCCGGTGGGCCTTGCGCTGTTCGCGCTGTCGGCGACGTTCGCGCCCGCGATCGGCCCGACCATCGGCGGCTATCTCACCGAGAATTTCGGCTGGCAGTACATCTTCTATGTCAACCTCGTGCCGGGCGCGATCATGGTCGGCATGCTCTGGTATGCGCTCGACGCCAAGCCGATGAACCTGTCGCTGTTGCGCGACGGCGACTGGGCCGGCATCATCACCATGGCGATCGGCCTGTCCGCGCTTCAGACCGTGCTGGAGGAAGGCAACAAGGACGACTGGCTCGGCTCGCCTTTCATCGTGAAGCTGTCCGTCATCGCGGCCGTCGCGCTGGCTGCCTTCCTGATCATCGAGCTCACCGTGAAGAAGCCGCTCTTGAACCTGCGCCTGCTGGTGCGCCGCAATTTCGGCTTCGGCATGCTCGCGAACTTCCTGCTCGGCATCGCGCTGTACGGCTCGGTGTTCATCCTGCCGCAATATCTGGCGCGCATCCAGGGCTACAATGCCGAGCAGATCGGCATGGTGCTGGCATGGACCGGACTGCCGCAGCTCGTGTTGATCCCGCTGGTGCCGCGCCTGATGCAGCGCTTCGACGCGCGGATCATCATCGGCGTCGGCTTCGTCCTGTTCGCGGCCTCGAACTTCATGAACATCGACATGACCAACGACTACGCCGCCGACCAGCTGCTGTGGCCCAACATCGTTCGCGCGATCGGACAGGCGCTCGTCATGGCCCCGCTGTCGGCGGTCGCAACGTCAGGCATCGAGCCCGAGAATGCGGGCTCAGCCTCCGGCCTGTTCAACATGATGCGCAATCTCGGCGGCGCCGTCGGCATCGCGCTGCTCCAGACCGTGCTGACCAAGCGCGAGCAGTATCACTCCAACGTACTCATGCAGTCGGTCTCGGTGTTCGAGCAGGCCACCCGCACGCGGCTGGAACAGCTCACCCAATATTTCGTCAATCACGGCATTCTCGACCGTGCGGATGCGTCGCATCGTGCCTATGTCGCAATCGGCCATATCGTGCAGAAGCAGGCCTATATCCTGGCCTTCAGCGACACCTTCTACCTGCTCGGCATGGCGCTGATCGTGGCCCTGATCGCCGTCCTCTTCCTGAAGAAGCCCGGCCAGACCTCGGCCGGTGGAGCCCACTGACGTCAACCCAGCAAAAGGAGAACGACCATGAAGCCCCGCATGAATTTCTACCAGGCCGCCCCCGACACGATGAAAGCGCTGATGGCACTGGAAGAGCAGATCCAGTCGACCGGCCTCGAAAAATCGCTGATCGAGCTCGTCAAGATCCGGGCGTCGCAGATCAACGGCTGCGCCTTTTGCATCAACATGCACACCGAGGACGCCCGCAAGCGCGGCGAGACCGAGCAGCGGATCTATCTGCTCAACGCCTGGCGCGAATCCCCGCTCTACACCGACCGCGAGCGCGCCGCGCTGGCCTGGACCGAGTCGGTCACGCTGATCTCCGAGACGCATGCGCCCGACGACGTCTACGAGCAGGTCCGCGCGCAATTCTCCGACGCGGAGACGGTGAACCTGACGATGCTGATCGGGGCCATCAATGCCTGGAACAGGATCGCGATCGCATTCCGTGCGGTGCATCCGGTGAAGGTGAAGGCGTCGGTGGCGTGAGGGGCACGACGCTGCCGCGACTCACTCCGCTGTCATGCCCCGCGAAGGCGGGGCATCCAGTACGCCGCAGCCTCTCGATTCAATCACGGGCGTCACGGAGTACTGGATCGCCCGCCTTCGCGGGCGATGACAGTGGAGGGTGTGGCTTAAACCGCCGTCGCCTTGGCGAATTCCACATAGATCTCGCGCAGACGCGTCGCCATCGGGCCGGGCTTGCCCTCGCCGATTGTCTTGCCATCGACTGCGACCACCGGCTGCACGAACGACGAGGCCGAGGTGATGAAAGCTTCCTTGGCGGCGAGCGCCTCGGCGACCGTGAAGGACCGCTCCTCGACGCGGAGCTGACGTTCTTCCGCGAGCGCGATGACGGCCTTGCGGGTACAGCCCGGCAAGATCGCGTTGGAGTTCTTGCGGGTGACGATGACGTCGTCCTTGGTGAGGATGAACGCCGACGATGACCCGCCCTCGGTGACGTACCCATCCTGCAGCATCCAGGCTTCGCCCGCGCCGGCTTCCGCCGCGGCCTGCTTCGCCAGTACCTGCGCCAGCAGCGCCACGCTCTTGATGTCACGCCGTTCCCAGCGGATGTCGGGCACGGTGATCACGTTGATGCCGGTCTTCGCCGAGGCAGCATTGATGATGTCCTTTTCCGAAGTGAACATCACCAGGCTCGACTTGACCTCAGCCTTGGGGAACGGGAAATCGCGGCCCTTGTCCGCGCCGCGCGTCACCTGGAGGTAAACCAGGCCGCTTTCGAGCTTGTTGCGCGCAATGAGCTCCTTCTGGATCTCGGTGATGCGCTCGACCGTCTCCGGCAGCCTCAAGCTGATCTCGCCGACAGAACGCTCCAGCCGCGCCAGGTGCGAGGCGTTGTCGACCAGCTTGCCGTCCAGCACGGCCGAGACCTCGTAGATGCCGTCGGCGAACAGGAAGCCGCGGTCGAGGACCGAGATCTTGGCTTCCGAGAGCGGGACGAATGAGCCGTTGACGTAGGCAATCGAGTCCAAGGCAGGTCTCCTGGCGGGAAAAGGGGATTTGGCTGTCCGTATACGGGATTTGGTGAGCCCGATAAACCCTCGATCCGTCATTCCGGGGGCATTCGCAAAGCGAATGAGCCCGGAATCCATTTCACCTTCCGTATTGCCGCCCGATGGATTCCGGGCCCGCGCCAAGTGGCGCGTCCCGGAATGACGACTGGTCAGTGGGAGAGAATCTTCGACAGGAACTTCTGCGCGCGGTCGCTGCGCGGCTTGCCGAAGAAATCCTCCTTCGCCGCGTCCTCGACGATCTCGCCGCGATCCATGAAGATGACGCGGTTGGCGACCTTGCGGGCAAAGCCCATCTCGTGGGTGACGACCATCATGGTCATGCCCTCGCGGGCGAGATCGACCATGACGTCGAGCACCTCGCTGACCATTTCAGGATCGAGCGCCGAGGTCGGCTCGTCGAACAGCATGACGATCGGATCCATCGCGAGCGCGCGCGCAATCGCAACGCGCTGCTGCTGGCCGCCGGAGAGCTGCGCCGGAAACTTCTGCGCCTGCTCCTTGAGGCCGACGCGATCCAGCAACTGCATGCCTTTCTTCACCGCCTTGTCGTAGGGACGGCCAAGCACCTTCTGCTGGGCAAGGCAGAGATTCTCGATGATCTTGAGATGCGGAAACAGCTCGAAGTGCTGGAACACCATGCCGACGCGCGAGCGCAGCTTCGGCAAATCGGTCTTGGGATCGTTGACCTTGGTGCCGTCGACGCTGATGTCGCCCTCCTGGAAAGGCTCCAGCGCATTGACGCATTTGATCAGCGTCGACTTGCCCGAACCCGAGGGACCGCAGACCACGACCACCTCACCCTTGGTGACGCTGGTGGTGCAGTCGGTCAGCACCTGGAAGGTCGGGCTGTACCATTTGTTGACGTGGCTGATTTCGATCATGACCGACACGCTCTATCGAATGATGGCGATGCGCGCCTGGAGGCGACGAACGCCGAAGGACGCAACACAGGAGATGGTGAAGTAGACGACGGCGGCAAACAGGTACATCTCGACCAGGCGGCCGTCGCGCTGCGCGACCTTGCTCGCCGCGCCCAGAAAGTCCGGGATCGAGAGCACGTAGACCAGCGAGGTGTCCTGGAACAGCACGATGGTCTGCGTCAGCAGCACCGGCAGCATGTTGCGGAACGCCTGCGGCAGCACGACGTAGCGCATGGTCTGGGCGTAGGTCAGGCCGAGCGCGTTGGCGGCGGCCGGCTGGCCGCGCGAGATCGACTGGATGCCGGCGCGCATGATCTCGGAGAAGTACGCCGCCTCGAACATGATGAAGGTGATGAGCGAGGAGGCGAACGCGCCGACGCTGATCGGCCGCGACGCGCCGGTCACCCACTGCCCGATATAGGGCACCAGGAAGTAGAACCAGAAGATGACCAGCACCAGCGGCAGCGAGCGCATGAAGTCGACATAGATGCCGGCGATGCGGCCGAGCACCTTGAAGCCCGACAGTCGCATCAAGGCGATCGCAGTGCCGAAGACCAGGCCGCCGAAGCCGGCCAGCGCCGTCAGGGTCACCGTGAACGTCATGCCCTCGTAGAACAGATAGGGCAGCGCGCGGCGGATGACGTCGAAATCGAGATTACCGAACATGGCGCTATTTCCCCGTGATGTAGCCGGGGATCGCGACGTAGCGCTCGAGGAAGCGCATCGCGGTCACGACGACGGCGTTGACAAGGAGATAGAGCAGGGTCGCTGCGGTGAAGGCCTCGAAAACCTGGAACGAGAATTCCTGCATCGAGCGCGCCTGTCCGGTCAACTCGAGCAGGCCGATGGTGATGGCGACCGCCGTGTTCTTGATGGTGTTGAGGAACTCGGAGGTCAGCGGCGGCAGGATGATGCGGAACGCCATCGGCAGCAACACATAGCGATAGCCCTGCACGGTGGTCAGGCCGAGCGCCGTTGCGGCCATCTTCTGCCCGCGCGGCAACGAGCCGATGCCGGCCTGCAATTGCACGGCGACACGCGCCGACATGAAGAGGCCGACGCCGATCGCAGCGGTCCAGAACGGTGCGTTCGGCAGTTGCTTCAGCCAAGTGCCGGCCGCCTTCGGCAACAATTCCGGCAGCACGAAGTACCACAGGAACAGCTGCACCAGCAGCGGCATGTTGCGGAAGAACTCGACCCAGCAGAAGCCGAACCAGTAAGCCGCCCTGGAGGGCAGCGTGCGCATGACACCGATCAGCGAGCCGAAGACCAGCGCGATGATCCAGGCAAGAACCGCCGTCTTCAGGGTCAGCGCCAGCCCCGACAGCAGCATGTCGAGATAGGTGCCGGTCCCCATCGGGTTCGGCTCGAAGAAAATTCCCCAGTTCCAGTGGTAGTTCACGTGTCCCCCGCGCGAACGAGCCAATCATAGATGTCGTAAACGTCTATGCAAATGTCCGGCCACTCCCTCCAGAATGGCCGGAATTTGCTTCCTCTCCCCGCAAGCGGGGAGAGGCGAACAACTCAGCTTACTTGTAGTCGTCCGGGTTCGGCGAGTCCGTCGGCTTGGCGAACTCGTTCTTCAGCTCGGCCGAGATCGGCGAATTGAGGTTCAGGCCCTTCGGCGGAATCTTCTGGGTGAACCACTTCTCATAGATCTTCTGGCCTTCGCCCGAGGTGTAGAGCGCGGCGGTCGCCGCATCGACCACCTTCTTGAACGGCGCGTCGTCCCTGCGCAGCATGATGCCGTAGGGCTCGGGCTTGGAGAACGCGTCCTTGGAGATGACGTAGTCGTCCGGCGACTTGGAGCCGGCAACGAGGCTCGCGAGCAGGATGTCGTCCATCACGAAGGCGACCGCGCGATCAGTCTCGACCATCAGGAAGGACTCAGCATGGTCCTTGGCCGGGATGATGTTGGCGCCGAGGCCCTTCGCAACATTGGCTTCGGTGAGCTGCTTGATATTGGTGGTGCCGGCGGTCGAGACCACCGTCTTGCCCTTGAGGTCGTCGATCGACTTCAGGCCGCTCGACTTCTTGAACACGTAGCGGCTGGCGGTCAGGAAGTGGGTGTTGGTGAAGGCGACCTGCTTCTGGCGCTCGGCATTGTTGGTGGTCGAGCCGCATTCGAGGTCGATGGTGCCGTTGGCCATCAGCGGAATACGCGTCGCCGAGGTGACCGGGTTGAGCTTGACCTCGAGCTTGTCGAGCTTGAGCTCCTTCTTCACGGCGTCGACGATCTTGTAGCAGATGTCCATCGCGAACCCGATGGGCTTCTGGTTGTCATCCAGGTAGGAGAACGGGATCGAGGAGTCGCGGAAGCCCAGCGTGATGGCGCCGGTGTCCTTGATGTTCTTCAGCGTGCCGGTCAGCTCCTGGGCCCCGGCCTGGCTGACGGCGAAGGTCGCGGCGAGCGCGAGCCCGATGTGACGGAAATGCTTCACTTTTTTGTTCCCCTTTCAGGATAATGCGGCCGGATGCAAGCACAAATCGGCCCGGATTAGAATGTGACTTTCGGCTGGCTTGCGGCCCAGGTTAATGGCCCAAGGTCAGAGGCTCAGGTCAGCGGCCTGGGCAATTCCCCGAGATCCCAGAACAGCCCGGCCATCACCGTCAAGGCCTCTTCGGTCAATGGCAGCAGGATGTGCTCATTGGGCGCATGCTGGGAGCATCCGGGATAGGAGTGCGGGACCCAGATCGTCGGCAGGCCCAGGATCTCGGAAAATACGTCGTTCGGCAGCGAGCCGCCGAAGTTCGGCAGCACAGCCGGCGCCTTGCCGGTCGTTTCTCGCACCGAATCCGCCGCCCATTTGATCCAGGGGCTGTCGAAATCAGTACGTGAGGCCGCAAAGCTCTGTGCGGCCCGCACCTCGACCATTGGGAAACCCTTCTCGACCAGATGCGCGCGGACGGCCTCGATCAGGCCGTCGATCTTCGTGCCGACGACGAAGCGCAGTTGCAGCACGGCATTGGCATGACCGGGAATGGCGTTGGCCGGCTTCTCGATATTGCCCGAGGACATCGCCAGCACTTCGAGCGTGTTCCAGGCATAGAGCCGCTCGGCCGCTGACAATCCCTCCTCGCCCCAGTTCTCCGCCAGCGCCGGCTCGTCCTCGGTCGGGACGACCTGCACATCGGCAAGATAGCTGCGGATCTGGTTGGTCAGCCGGGGCGGCTTCAGGGCATCGAGCTGGAGACGGCCATGGCCATCGACCAGCGTCGAGATCGCGTTGACCAGAATGGTCGCTGGATTGGCGAGCACGCCGCCCCAATTGCCGGAATGATGGCCGCCATCGCGCAAATTCACGTCGAGATGGATACGGATGCCGCCACGGCAGCCGAGGAAGAGCGTCGGGCGATCTGCCGACAGGCGCGGTCCGTCGGAGGCCATGAACAGATCGGCCTTGAGCGCATCGCGATTGAGATCGCAGACCTTGCCGAGATCGGGCGAGCCTATCTCCTCACCCATCTCGACGATGAATTTGGCGTTGAAGCCGAGCTTGCCGCCGCGGGCCTCGCGCACCGCGCGGAGCGCCGCCATGTTGATGCTGTGCTGGCCCTTGTTGTCGGCGGTGCCGCGGCCGTAGAGGCGCGTGCCCGCAACCGTCGTGCGCCAGGGATCGCGGCCATCGCGCCATTCGCCTTCCATGCCGTCGACGACGTCGCCATGGCCGTAAATCAGCACGGTCGGGGCGGACGCGCTCTCGTGATGCTCGGCGAACAGGAACGGCGCCTTGCCGCTGGGGGATTCGACCATACGGCTTTGAAAATCGAGCGCGGCGAAGGCCGGCTGCATCTCCTGTTCCAGATAGGCACGCAACTCGGCGCCACGCGACGGATTCTGGCTTTCGGTCTTGAAGGCGACGCGGCGGTCGAGTTCGGCGAGGAACGCGCCCGATTTGAAATCCTCACGGGCACGGGCGATGGCGTCGGCTCTGGTCATGACTTGTTTTCGAGATTTTGCGACGAAGGACCTTACCCGAGACAGGCTGCCCTTCGAAAGTGGCGGGGAGTTGGATAGTTCTTCGAGTTCTCTTGTGATTTCGTTCTTGCTCTCTTGAGATTGGCTTGCCAAGCGCGGCAGCACCGCTGATTTTGGCCTTGCCAAGGCCCGGTTATATGCAAGAACTTCGCCAAGTTGTGGCGCACGTCTATCATTCGAAGAGCGCTCAGTACAGAGCGCCGGGGGATCATCATGGCCAAGCAGATCAGGCTCAACGCCTTTGCGATGAATTGCGTCGCACACCAGTCGCCGGGCCTGTGGACCCATCCGCGCGACCGCACCGCCGAATATAACCGCCTGCCCTACTGGATCGACCTTGCCAGGACGCTGGAGCGCGGCCGCTTCGACGGGTTGTTCCTGGCCGACGTGCTGGGCGTCTACGACGTCTATGGCAACAGCCCTGACGCAGCCTTGCGCAATGCAGCACAGACGCCGTCGAACGAGCCGCTGCTCCTGCTCTCGGCGATGGCGGCGGTGACACAAAATCTCGGTTTCGGCGTCACCAGCAATTTGTCCTTCGAGCCGCCCTACCCCTTCGCGCGGCGGATGTCGACGCTCGATCATCTCACCGAGGGGCGGATCGGCTGGAACGTTGTCACCGGCTATCTCGACAGCGCCGCCCGCGGCGCCGGCAAGGACAAGCAGACCGGGCATGACGACCGCTACGACATCGCCGACGAATATATGGATGTCGTCTACAAGCTCTGGGAAGGGAGCTGGGAGGACGATGCCGTGCTGCGCGATCGCAAGCGCGGTATCTTTACCGATCCCGCAAAGGTTCATCGCGTCAATCATGAGGGCGCGAACTACCGCATCAACAACACCGTTCACCTCAGCGAACCGTCGCCGCAGCGCACGCCCGTGCTGTACCAGGCCGGCACCTCGCCGCGTGGCCGCCAGTTCGCGGCGCGTCACGCCGAATGCGTGTTCATGTCGGGACCGTCAGCCAAGGTGATCGCACCGCGCGTCTCCGCGATCCGGCAAGAGGCCGCCGCGCTCGGCCGCAATCCGGCCGAGATCCTGATGTTCTCGATGATGACGATCATCCTCGGCCGGACCGAAGCCGAGGCGAAGGAGAAATACGCCGACTACCGCCGCCATATCAGTCCCGAAGGCGCGCTGGCGCTGATGTCGGGATGGACCGGTGTCGACTTCTCCGGCTACGACCTCGACCAGCAGGTCCGCCACGTCCAGAACGACGCCGGCCGCAGCGCGATGGACAACGTCACCCGCGCCGACCCCGATCGGGTCTGGACCGTGCGCGACGTCATTGAGCATGTCGGCATCGGCGGCGCCGGCCCCGTGGTGGTCGGCACGCCCGAGATGGTGGCGGACAAGATCGAGCAATGGTTCGAGGCGACCGATGTCGACGGGCTCAACGTCGCCTTCGCGATCTCGCCCGGCGATTTCGAGGACATCGCCGACATGCTGGTGCCGGAGCTGACGAAGCGCGGACGGTACAAGCCGGAGTACGCAAAAGGCACATTGCGGGAGAAGCTGTTCGGCGATGGCCGCGCGCGGCTCGGCGCGCCGCATCCGGCGGCGGGGTATCGGGTGGGGAAGACGGGGTAGCCCCCTCTCCGGCGTCGTCCTGGCGAAAGCCAGGACCCATTACCCCAACAAGAAGTTTGGCGAAGACCGGCCGTTCGGGATCAGCACCACCCGCACTCGATAGATCACGCGGTATGGGTCCTGGCTTTCGCCAGGACGACGATGTGGAAGCATCGTGCCTCTACATCGTCACGACGGCGGTAGGCGGACTACACCTTCCCGTCCACCATCACCTCGATCAGCTTCGTTCCGGGCCGGCCAAACGCCGACGACAGCGTCGCCTTCAGCTCGCGGGGGTCGCTGATCTTGATCGCCTCGCAGCCCAGCGCCTTGGCGATCCCGGCGAAATCCACCGGCGGGTCGACGAAATCCATGCCGACATAATTGTCGTCGCCATGGAAGGCGAGCAGGCGCTGCTTGATGATGCGATAGCCGCCATTGTTGGCGATGACGACGTTGAGCGGCAGCTTGTGATGTGCCGCCGTCCACAGCGACTGGATCGAATACATCGCACTGCCGTCGCCGGAGAAGCACACCACGGGACGATCCGGATTGGCGATGCTGACGCCAACCGATGCCGGCAGGCCCCAGCCGATGCCGCCCGAGGCAAGGCCGTGATAGCCGAAGCGATCGCGGTGCGGACGCAGGTTCGTGATCTGGCGGCTGGAGGTGAGGCCTTCATCGACGAGAATGGCGTTCTCGGGCATGGCTTCTACCATGTGCAGCACCAGATAGTCGGGATCGATCGGCGTGCGCCCCGCGCTCTTGCCGATCTGCTCGACCAAAGCGGCGCGGCGCGCGCTCCAGTTCTTCGGCGCGAGCTCGGCGAGACGCTGGCTGGCGCGTTGCGCCAGTGCCGGACCGCCGATCTCCTTCAACACCGGAATCAACGCGCGCAGCGTTTCCTTCACGTCCGCCTTCAGCGCAATCTCCGCGCCAAAATTCTTGGCGATCTCCCAGTCGACGAGGCCGACCTGCAGAATCGGCAATCCGTCCGGCAGCGGGTCGACTTCGCTATAGACCGACATGCGCACTGGATCGCCGCCGAGCGCGACCAGGAGATCGTAGGGCGCGAGCGTATCGCGTGCGACCTTCTGGACGCGCGCCAGCGTGCCGACGAAGCTCAGGCTTTCCGAGAGGAAGTGCGAGCCATAGGCGGTCGAGGATTGATAGGCGGCAGCGCCGAGCAGCTCGGCGAGTTCGGCCGCCTCCTTCAGCGCATCGCTCTTGACCACCTCGTCCATGGTGACGATGACAGGACGTTCGGCCTTGAGCAGCCGCGCGGCAAAGGCCTTCAGCGCTTCGTCCGACGGTCTGGTGCGCGCGTCGATGCGGGTGGAGCGGCCAAGATCGATGCCGGCTTCGCTGTTGAGGATGTCTCCGGGCAGCGAGATGAACACCGGCCCGGTCGGCGGCGTCATCGCGACCTTGGCGGCCCGGCGCACGATGCGCGGCAGATCCTCGAGCCGCGTCACCTCGACGGCCCATTTCACCAGCGGCTCGGCCATGCGCACCAGCGGACCGTACAGCACCGGCTCCATCAGGCCGTGGCCCTGCTCCTGCTGGCCCGCGGTCAAGATCATCGGGGTACCCGTGAACTGGGCGTTGTAGAGCGAGCCCATGGCGTTGCCGAGGCCGGGCGCGACATGGACGTTGCAGGCGACGAGCTTGCCGGAGGCGCGGCTGTAGCCATCGGCGATCGCCACCACCAGGCTCTCCTGCATCGCCATCACATAGGTGAGGTCAGGATGGTCCTTCAGCGCATGCATGATCGGCAGCTCGGTGGTCCCGGGGTTGCCGAACAGGTGGGTAATGCCCTCGTCCTTGAGCAGCGCGAGAAAAGCGGAGCGGCCGGTGATCTTGTTCTTCATGTTTCCTCCAGAAGCGGGCGTTGCCGCAAGGACGGAGGCATGATGGCCGAAATCGCGGGAGCCGCGCAAGGAAGCGCGGTCATGGCTGCGTTGCGTGGGCGCGCGCCGATCACTCTCGTGTCCCGGACGCGACGCAGCGCGTAGCGTTGCGACGCAGAGCCGGGACCCATCGTGCACCGACACCGCTGTCAGATGGGCCCCGGCTCAGCAGCGCATCACCGAAGGGGTGCTGCGCTGCGTCCGGGGCACGAGCGGAGCTACATCTCATCCCGTCCCAATTCGAACAAATCCTCGCCGCTAGCGCGCTTCTTCTTTTTCGAGCGCTGCCAGACCACACCGGGAAAGCCTTTCAGCGGCACCAGCGGCTCGCCGGTATAGGCCCATTCCTGGAGCTCCTCGATGGCGATGTGATAGAGCGGCTGGCGGCCGGTGCGCTCCTTGAACAGGGCGCGCGGGATGTTGACCATGTGCGGGCCCCGCGGGCGCTCGTAGGCGATCGGCGTGCCACAATGCGAGCAAAAGCTGCGCGCGGTCTTGGTGGCCTTGTCCTCGTAGCGCGTGAGCGCAGTCTTGCCGGAGGTGATGCGAAAGCGCTTCTTCCAGCTGCCGACATAGGTCGCGTAAGCCGCGCCATGGGCGCGGCGGCTACTGGCGGAATGATCATGCCAGGCCCAGCGCGCGGGAACGTCGATCTCGAAGGTGACCTTGCCGCAGAGGCATTGGCCGGTGGCTATACCTGCTGCGGCTGCGGCTTTGGCCATGATGTTTCCTCATCGTCATTGCCAGCGTAGCGAAGCAATCCAGACCGCCTCCACGGAAAGACTCTGGCTTGCTTCGCTACGCTCACAATGACGGAAATTGTGTTGACGGTCGCGCAACAAATCAAGCTCGTCATTCCGGGGCGATGCGAAGCATCGAGCCCGGAATCCATCCCACCTCCAGGCATGCGGCCCGATGGATTCCGGGCTCGCGACGTCGTCGCGCCCCGGAATGACGGAAGAGAACGCCTACGCCGGCGTCAGCTCGTCATACGCCGGATAGTCCGTATACCCCCTCTCCTCGCCGCCGTAGAACGTCGCGCGATTGTAGGGGGTGATCGGATAATCGTGCTCAAAGCGCCGCGGCAGATCGGGGTTGGAGATGAAGATGCGGCCGAAGGCGATGATGTCGGCGTGGCCGTCGGCGATTGCCGCATTCGCGGTCTCGCCGGTAAAGCCGCCGGCCGTCATCAGCACGCCGCTGTAGAACGGACGGAACAGCACCATCGCCGAGGGCACGTTCTCCCAGTGGACGTCGGCACGGCCGGCGCCGCTGGAGCGCGGCTCGATGAAGTGCAGATAGGCGAGACCGAGCTTGTCGAGCGCCTTCACGACATGGGTGTAGAGCGGCATCGGATCGGGCTCGCCGGAATCGTTGGCGATGCCGTGCGGCGACAGCCGCACGGCGACGCGGTCTGCCCCCCAGACGTCGATCGCGGCCTGCGTGACTTCGAGCAGAAGCCGCGCGCGGTTCTCGATCGATCCGCCATATTGATCGGTGCGCTGGTTGCTGCGCGATTGCAGGAACTGCTCGAGCAGATAGCCGTTGGCGCCGTGGATCTCGACGCCGTCGAAGCCGGCGGCGAGCGCATTCTTCGCGCCCTGCCTGAAGGCCTCGACGATGCCCTTGACCTCGTCCGTCTCCAGCGCGCGGGGCGACTCGTAGTCGGCGATCTTGCCGTCGGCCGTCATCGCCTTCATGCCCTCGGCCTTGATCGCAATCGCCGAGGCCGAAACCGGCAGCGCGCCACCGTGGAAGGAGGAATGCGAGACGCGGCCGACATGCCAGAGCTGGAGGAAGATGATGCCGCCCTTGGCATGCACGGCATCGACCACCTCGCGCCAGCCGGCGATCTGGGCGTCCGAATAGATGCCGGGCGTTGCCGGATTGCCGCGGCCGTGCGAGAGCACCGGCGAGGCTTCGGCGATGAGCAGGCCGCCTTGCGTGGCGCGCTGGCCGTAATATTCGGCATTGAGCGGCCGCGGCGAAAAGCTGCCGCGCTCGGCGCGCATGCGCGTGAGCGGCGCCATCGCGACGCGATGCGCCAGCTTGTACGGACCGACCTGCAACGGTTTGAACAACGCCGGGAATTTCATGCTGGCCCCAAAGTGGCTATGGAAGGATGCGGATCATATAGCGAAGGGCGGTCACCGGAAAAGATGCCGCCCCCGCAAAAGCAAATATTCCCTCCCGCGGAACGCGCGGGAGGGAATAGACCTTACGCCGTCTTGATCCACACGGCCTTCACGTTGAGATACTCCTCGACGTGCTGCTTGCCGGATTCGCGGCCGTAACCGCTCATCTTGTAGCCGCCGAAGGGCACGGCCGGGTCCATCGCCTGGTAGCAGTTCACCCACACCGAGCCGGCGCGCAGGCTCTTCGCAACCGCATGCGCCTTGCTGACGTCGCGCGTCCACAGGCCCGAGCCGAGGCCGAACGTGGTGTTGTTGGCGCGCTTGACCAGCTCGTCCATGTCCTTGAACGCGATCGCGGAGATGACGGGACCAAAGATCTCCTCCTGCGCGATGCGCATATTATCCTGCACGCCCGCGAACACGGTCGGAGAGACGAAGAAGCCCTTCGACAGCGCGCCTTCGGTGACGCGGCCGCCGCCGGCGAGCGCCCGCGCGCCTTCCTTCTGGCCGATGTCGAGATAGCCGGTGACGCGCTCGAGCTGCTGCTCGGAGACGAGCGGGCCGATCTGCACATTGGGATCGAGGCCGTTGCCGACCTGCAGCTTCTTGCCGAACTCGGCGACACGGCCGACAAACTCCTCGTAGATCGACTGCTCGACGAACAGGCGCGTGCCGGCGCTGCAGATCTGGCCGGAGTTGGCAAACACCGCCATCGCGGCACCGGGCACGGCGGCATCGAGATCGGCATCCGCGAACACGATGTCCGGCGACTTGCCGCCGAGCTCGAGCGAGACGCGCTTGAGGTTGCCGGCCGAAGCGCGGATGATCGACTGTCCCGTGACATGCGAGCCGATGAAGGCGACCTTGTCGACGTCGTGATGCGAGGCGAGCGCAGCGCCCGCAGTCTCGCCATAGCCGGGCACGACGTTGACGACGCCGGGCGGAATGCCCGCCTCCATCGCAAGCTCTGCGATGCGCAGCGAGGTCAGCGGCGCCTCTTCGGCGGGCTTGAGCACCACGGTGCAGCCGGTCGCGATCGCGGGGCCGATCTTCCAGATCGTCGCGGTGAGCGGGCCGTTCCAGGGGATGATGGCGCCGACGACGCCGATCGGCTCCTTGAGCGTGTAGGAGAAGATTTCGCCCGGCAGCGAGTTCTCGATGGTTTCGCCGTGGATCGCGGTGGTCTGGCCGGCGTAATAGCGCAGCATGCCGACGGCGCGCAGGCGATAGGCGCGGGTGCGGCTGAGCGGCGCGCCCATGTCGAGCGTGTCGAGCTGCGACAATTCGTCGAAATTCTTCTCGACGAGGTCGGCAAGCTTCAGGAGCAGGTTCTGCCGCTCGAACGGCTTGACCTTGCTCCAGGGTCCTTCGAAGGCGCGGCGAGCGGCGGCGACCGCACGGTCGATGTCTTCCCTGTCGCCCTCGGCAACGGTCGCGAGCAGTTCGCCGGTCGCGGGATTGTGGGTCTCGAAGCGCTTGCCGGAGGCGGCATCGACCCACTTTCCGTCGATCAGCATCTGCTTGTAGGACCCATTGGCGAACGGGTGGCGCGTGATCGGAATAGCCTGCGACACAGCCATGGCTGCACTCCCTGTCAGATGATTGATTGGGTTCGATCTGGGCGGGATCGTTAGGTCAGAGAGAATACAGCGGTGCCGGAAGGGCGTAAAGGCGGCGTGGAACGAAGACCTCCCATGCCGACTTGTGCAGGGTCGCGCGAACGCCATGTTATAGCTCGACCGAACTTGACGCCCCTTCCCGGAGAATGAGCCATGTCGCATCCTGTCATCGCCAAGGACAATGTCGCCGTAATCACCGGGGGCGCATCCGGCATCGGCCTCGCCGCCGCCATGGCCTTCGCACGTGCGGGAATGAAGGTGTGCATCGCCGACGTCGACCAGACACGACTGACCGAGGCCGCAACAAAACTGTCATCCGTCACGGCCGCCACACATGTGATGACATTCGTCGCCGATGTCAGCCGCGCCGAAAGCGTGAAGGAACTGGAACGCGCCGTGGGTGCGCATTTCGGCGGGACCGACATCCTCATGAACAATGCGGGCATCCAGCCCGGCAGCACGCTGTTTGGCGAGCCCGATAATTGGCAGCGCATCATCGCCGTCAACATGTGGGGCATCGTCAACGGCTCGCGCATCTTCGCGCCCAACATGATCGGGCGCGGCAAGGCCGGTCTCATCATCAACACCGGCTCGAAGCAGGGTATCACCACGCCGCCCGGCGATCCCGCTTACAATGTCTCGAAAGCCGGCGTGAAGGCCTTTACGGAAGCGCTCCAGCATGAGCTGCGCAACACGCGAGACTGCCACATCACAGCGCATCTGCTCATTCCCGGCTTCGTCTTCACGGGATTGACCGCCAAGGGCCGCGCCGAGAAGCCGGCGGGAGCCTGGACCCCCGAGCAGACCGTCGACTTCATGATCGCGCGGCTCGAGGCCGGCGATTTCTACATCCTGTGCCCGGACAACGACGTGCCCCGCGCCCTCGACGAAAAGCGCATGCTCTGGGCCGCCGGCGATATCGTGGAGAACCGCCCGCCGCTGTCGCGCTGGCACCCGGATTACGCCGATGCGTTCGCGAAGTTCGTGAAGGGCGGCTAGGCGCCGCGGCCTACAGCGTCTCTTGCTGGTGCCCGCAATTCTTGCAGGCGAACTTGACGCGGGTCTGGCCTTTTGGCGCCTGCACCCGGTTCGGGGCGCCGCACTTGCCGCAGACCGCCTCGATCCGGGTATCGCCCTGCTTGACGACGATGGTCTTCTTTTCCATCGATTCGCGGATCAGGCGCTCGGCCTCCTCTCGCAGGGATTGTTTGGACAAAGCTCATCTCCGCCATGAATGCGGGCGAGGCTTATCGCACCTGCGTCGAAATCACAATCCGTGATGGTGATCGCGGCTCTATCAACATGTCATTCCGGGATGGTCCGCAGGACCAGACCCGGAATCTCGAGATTCCGGGTTCATTCGCTGCGCAAATGCCCCGGAATGACGGTGTATGACTTCAGACCTCGACAATCACATAGCTGTCCTCGACATGCACCGGAAAGGTCTCGGCGACATACGGGCCTTTCTGCAACTCCTCGCCGCGTTCCACGGCGACCGGATAGGACCTGATCTTGACCCGTTTCGAGTCGAACCAGGACTGGCCGTTGCGCATGTCGAATTCCCAGCCGTGCCAGGGACAGCGCAGCATCTCGCCGACGCGCGACCGCTGATAGATGCCCGGTTCGGGCGAGGTCAGCCGCGCCACGCAGGCCGCCTTCTCCAGCGGAGCACCTTCGTGCGGGCAGCGGTTCAGAAGCGCAAAGAACTCTCCGTTGACGTGGAACACGACGATGTCGCGACCCGCGACGTCGACGACCTTGTTGCCGCCGGGCGGGATGTCGGAGGTGCGGGCGACGATGTGACGGGCCATGCTGGTTTCAGAACTTGTAGACCGCGCGGGCATTGGTGCTGAAGATCTTCTTCCGCTCGGCCTCGGTCAGCGGCGTCTTGAAGGCGAAGCGCGGATCGTCAAAATCCCAGTGCGGATAGTCCGACGAGAACAACAGCCGGTCGATGCCGACCCATTCGATCAGCGCGCGCAGGTGCCGGGCCTCGTCCGGCTCGTCGATCGGCTGGGTCGTGAACCAGAAGTGCTCGCGGACATATTCCGACGGCTTGCGCTTGAGATGCGGCACCTCGCTGCGGAAACGCTCGAAATGCTGGTCCATGCGCCACACCGCCGAGGGGATCCAGCCGAAGCCGCCCTCGATGAAGACGATCTTCAGTTTTGGAAAGCGCTCCGGCACGCCCTCGATGACGAGGCTCGCAAGCTGCGCGGCAATGGTGTGCGCGTTCGACTGGTGCTCCTCGACATAATAAGACGGCCAGCCGCCGCCGGTCGGCGCGTGACCGCCATAGCCGCCGACATGGATGCCGAGCGGCAGATCCAGCGCCTGCGCGCGCTCGTAGATCGGCCAGTAGCGGCGGCGGCCGAGCGGCTCGTTGGCCCGCGGCGAGACGTTGATCTGGATGTATTCACCGATCTTGGCGCAGCGCTCGATCTCGGCAATCGCAAGATCGGTCCCGTCCTGCCCGACCAGGATCGAAGCCTTCAGGCGAGGATCGCGGTGCGTCCAGAACGCCAGCTGCCAGTCATTGATCGCACGCTGGATCGCGGCCCCGAATTCGAGATTCTGCTGCGAGAAGATGAAGAGATCGAGCACCTGGAGAATGCCGAACTCGACGTCGAGCGGATCGAGATGCTGCTTGCGCATGAAATCAAGATCGGAGCCGGGCGGCCCACCGGTCGGCGGCCAGGCATCACGCCGCGCGATCAGCGGCGAGGACCGCGGATAGGGCGTGGTGAACAGATAGGGCGTGCGCAGATGGCTGCCGTATTCCTTGAGATGCTGCTGCCAGCGTTTTGGCAGGAACTCGTTGAGATCGTCGGTAGAGCGCAGGCTCGGATGGACGTCACAATCGACGATACGCAGCCGCATCGCGGCAGGCTTTTCATCATCGCGCAACGGACGGTCGATGACCTCACTCATGCGATCCTCCAGAATCTAATTCAAAGACAACCGCGGAAACGTCTCCAGCGGATTGTCGACGCACATCTTCGCGACGATGCTCTTCGGCAGGTTGGGCGGGATCGGATCGTCGCCGTCGAACTGCCAATGCGGGTAGTCGGACGCGAACAGGAACATTTTGTCGGAGCCGATCTGGTCGATGATCTCCTCGACGCTTTTCGCATCGCTAGGTGCATCGAACGGCTGCATGGTGACACGGAAATTGTCGCGGATGATCGATGCAGGCTCGCGCTCGACCCAGGGCACCTCGACGCGCACGCCGCGCCAGGTCTTGTTGGCCCGCCACATGAAGGCCGGCAGCCAGCTCACGCCCGACTCCATCAGCACGACCTTGAGATCGGGGTATTTGCCGAACACGCCCTCATAGATCAGGCTGAGGATCTGCGCCTGAAATGCCTGCGCCTCGACGAAGTAGTATTCATAACGATGCGACGGCCAGCCGGCGGAGCTCGGCGCCTGACGATATTGCGTGCCGGCGTGGATCGCGAGCGGCAGCTTGTATTTCTCCGCGAGCTGATAGACCGGCCAGAAATGCCGCCGGCCCAGCAGCGTCTCGCCCTGCGCCAGCACCAGGATGGAGACGAAGCGATTGTCGCCGGCGCGGCGCTCGATCTCCTCGATCGCGAGATCCGGCGCCTGCATCGGCACGACGATCGAGGCGCGCAGGCGGGAATCGCGCGCGAGCCATTCGGCGGCGATCCAGTCGTTGATCGCCTTGCAGAAGTCCGCCGCCATGTAGGCGTCGAACACGGCCTGCGCACCATAGAGCACGTTGAGGATGGCGTGGCTCGCGCCCAACTGGTCGAACGCGCCCTTCTGCACCATGGCGAGATCGGAGCCCGGCTTGGCGCCATTGGCCGGCCGCCAGTCGGCGCGGCCCGAAAGCGGCATGCCCGGCGGATAGGAGGTGAGGTCGAGCCCGTCGATCGCCCGGCTCACCACCTGCTCTTTCCAGTGATCGCTGAGATAGGGCAGCAGCGTCGTGCGCGTGCCACCAACCGCCGGGTGGATGTCGCAGTCGATCCGCGTCACCGCCATGGATGCTTCCTCGCCGAGATCTTGTAAGCAGGTCCTTATTGGCGGCGTTCTTGGTGCGCCGCCTGGGCAGAGTGCTCCGGCCGCCATCGCTTCGCAAGGGCGCGCGCCCGCGCGATCCGTCATGGCTCGGTTGCATTTCGCAGGCGCGATATGCGGATCAGTCGGGCGGTGGATGCTCCGACACCACCGCGTCAGATTGCAAACCGTTGCGCACTTCTCCTCAAGCCGCCTTGGAAACCTCCATCAGCAGACGCTCGGCCTTGGCATCCTCGATGCGGTTCATCAGCCGGCCGCTCTCGTGATTGTCGCGCACCGTCTTGGTCAGCGTGATGCAGGTCTGGATCAGCATCACGATGCCCATGGTGAGATAGCCCTTCATCCAGAGGTCGATCGGCAGGAAGAAGATCCCGACGGCGACGAGGAACGCGGAGGCCGCGAAGGACACGTAAGTGAAGGTCACCCAGGCGTTGCTGTGGGGCTGGCCGTTCTGGTTCATGGTCGTCTCCTGTTGGTTCGAATGATGATGGGATCTGAGTTCAGGCAGTCGGCGTGCGCTTGGACTTCAACCGCGCCAGCACATCGTCCGCGGTCGTCTTGAGCCGGGGGCCGAAGCCCTGCTCGGCGAGTCGTTCGGCGGTCGCAAGCGGACCGGTGGCCGCATCGAGCTCAAACAGCGCATCGTCGGCGGCCTGGGCCTCAATCTGTCGCCCGCGCAGGCGCCTCAAGGTGCTCTCCGCTTCCGGCAGCGTGGATTCGTAAGGACGTGCGGCCTCGATGCCGCTGCGGCGAAGCGAGCGCACCGCTTCCGAGGCACGGGCAAGGCGACGGCCGCGATCGAGCTCGGTGATGCGGGCCTGGGCGCTTGCAACGTGCCGCTTCAGCCGGGCGATCTCGGTCGCGAACAGCGCGCGGGCCGTCATCGCCGCATCGCGGTCGGCCTCGAGGCCCGCGATGGCTTCGGCTGCCTCCTTGGCGAGGTCCTCGCGGCCGCCATCGAGCGCCGCCACCGCGCGGGTCTCTAGATCGGCGATGCGAGCGACGGTCGCCTCGAGCTTGCGGCCTTCCTGCTGGTCCTGCGCGATCGCCAGCGCCAGCGTCCGCTTGCTGCGCTCGACGGCCGCAGCCGCATCGCGCATGTGCTGGTCGAGGATCAGCAGGGCCGTACGGTCCTCCAGTTCCTCGCCCGCGGCGGCCACGCTGCCGCGGAAAAGTGTCACGACGGTCTTGAACATCTGCAGCTCCCTGTTTATGAGCGTTGCTCACACATGCTTTGTAGCAGGAATCTTGAACATCGTTCAATAAAAAAATGAGCGACGCTCAAGAATTTGACTCCAGATGACTAAGGCCTTGGAACGTCGAGCGAAACTTCGGACCGACCTGATCCAGGCGGCCGAGCGGATGATCGCTGAGCGGGGGTTGGCGGGTCTGAAAACCCGCGATCTGGCCCGCGAGATCGGCTGCGCCAATGGCGCGGTCTACAATCTCGTCGCCGACGTGGACGAACTGATCCTGCGTGTCGGTTCGCGCACCCTGCTTCGCCTCGATGAGGCGCTCAGCGCAGCGGAAAGCGCGGGTGATCCTTCGCCACATGAGACGCTGATCCGCATTGCGATTGCCTATTGCGATTTCGCCGCCGAAAATCTCGAGCTCTGGCGCGCGCTGTTCGAGCACCGCATGGAGGCCGACAAGGCCGTCCCCGACTGGTCCGTCAACGACCAGATGCAGCTGTTCCGCCACATCTATCATCCGCTGGCGCTGCTGCTTCCCAAGCGCAGCCCCGAGGAACTCGGCATCACCGCGCGCAGCCTGTTCTCGGCGGTGCATGGCATGGTGGCGCTGGGGCTGGAACAGAAGCTGGTCGCCGTTCCGCTGCCGGCGCTGCGGAACGAGATCGCGGGCCTCGTGCGCGCGATGCTGGACGGGCTGGTCGCGCGCGCGCGGCGTAGAGCCCGAAGAACCGCAGCGAAATTGTCGGCGGCGACTGACTAAAATTTCGCCTGTCGCATCGTGGGCAGCGCGCTTAGCCTTCACGGCACCCCGTCCCCTCACCTCTGTCCGGAGTCTCCCATGCCCCTCCTCATCCGCGGCGGCACCGTCGTCAATCACGATCATTCGCGCCGCGCGGACGTGCTGATCGACGGCGAGACCATCGTCGCGGTCGGGACATCGCTCGACGCGCCGACGGGTGCCGAGATCATCGACGCCGGCGGCGCCTACATCATCCCGGGCGGCATCGATCCGCACACCCATCTCGAAATGCCGTTCATGGGCACCGTCACCGCCGACGATTTTGAATCGGGAACGAAGGCGGCGCTGACCGGCGGCACCACCATGGTGGTGGATTTCTGCCTGCCAGATCCCGGCCAGTCGATGCTCGCGGCCTATCAGGAGTGGCGGCACAAATCCGAGAAGGCGGCGGCCGACTACGGATTCCACATGGCGGTGACGTCGTGGTCGAAGCAGATCTATGACGAGATGGAGACCGTGGTCAAAACCTACGGCATCAACACCTTCAAGCACTTCATGGCCTACAAGGGCGCGCTGATGGTGAACGACGACGAGCTCTACAACTCGTTCGCGCGCTGCGCCCATCTCGGCGCCATGCCTGTTGTCCATGCGGAGAACGGCGACGTCGTCGCCCTGATGCAGGAGGCACTGATCGCGCGCGGCGTCACCGGTCCCGAGGGCCACGCTTATTCGCGGCCGCCGGAAGTCGAGGGCGAAGCCACCAACCGCGCCATCATGATCGCAGACATGACGGGCACGCCGGTCTATATCGTGCACACGAGCTGCCGCGAGGCGCATGAGGCGATCGCGCGGGCGCGCGCGGCGGGAAAACGCGTCTACGGCGAACCGCTGATCCAGCATCTGCTGCTCGATGCCGGCGAGTACCAGAACAAGGACTGGGATCACTCCGCGCAGCGCGTGATGTCGCCGCCGTTCCGCGACAAGTCGCACCAGGATAGTCTTTGGGCCGGCCTGCAAGCCGGCTCGCTCCAGGTGGTCGCGACCGACCATTGCGCCTTCACCACGGAGCAGAAGCGGTTCGGGCTCGGCGATTTCAGAAAGATTCCGAACGGCACCGGCGGCCTCGAAGACCGCCTCGCGCTGTTGTGGACCGCGGGCGTCGCGACGGGACGGCTGACGAAGGAAGAGTTCGTCGCGGTGACCTCGGCAAACATCGCCCGCATCCTCAACATCTATCCGCGCAAGGGCGCGGTCGCCGTGGGCTCGGATGCCGATATCGTGGTGTGGGACCCCAAGGCGACAAAGCGCATCAGCGCAAAGCGGCAGATGAGCCGGATCGACTACAATGTGTTCGAAGGCTTTGCCTGCACCGGCGGACCGGCGGCGACGCTCTCGCGCGGCAGCATTGTCTGGAAGGATGGCGACCTGCGCGCCGAGGCAGGCGATGGCCGCTACATCGAACGCCCCGCCTTCTCGCCCGTGCATGTGGCGAATTCGACATGGAAAGAGCTGACCACCCCGCGCGCGGTCGCACGCGGAGCGGTGACGCCTTAAGCACGCGATCCGCGCGGGTTGCGACGCCATGAAGCGCGGCTGATGGCACGCGCTTTGCCTCTTTATATCGCAACTTTCTCTCAAGGAGGCCGCGATGAGCGCATCATCTTCCGACATGAACCGTCGCAGCGTCGTGCTCGGCGGCCTCGGCATCGCCGGAATGACGGCGATCGCGCCACGCTTCGCCCGGGCGCAGGGGCGCAGCGAGACGCTGCTGGTGGTGCAGGAGCTGGGGCCGAATTCGCTCGACATGCAGGGCGTCGGCTCCAACCAGACCGTGAACGGCCTGTCCTGGAATTGCTACGATCGCCTGCTGACCTACGCCTCCAAGACGCTGCCCGATGGGACCGTGTCCTATGATCGCGAGAAGCTCGCGCCGGAGCTCGCCGAGAGCTGGGAGGTTGCGGCCGACGGCATGTCCTGCACCTTCAAGCTTCGCAAGGACGCGAAATTCCACGACGGCACGCCGGTCACGGCCAGGGACGTCAAATGGTCGTTCGACCGCGCGGTGAAGGTCGGCGGCTTTCCGACCTTTCAGATGTCGGCGGGATCGCTGGAAAAGCCCGAGCAGTTCGTGGTGGTCGACGACCACACCTTCCGCATCGATTATGTCCGCAAGGACAAGATGCTGCTGTTCAACGTCGCGGTGGTCGTGCCCTTCATCATCAACTCCGAACTCGCCAAGAAGAACGCAACGCCTGAGGATCCGTGGGCGCTGGCCTGGCTGAAGACCAACGAGGCCGGCGGCGGCGCCTACAGGATCGAGAGCTGGAAGCCCGGCAGCGAGACCGTGCTGGCGCGCTTCGACGACTGGAAGAGCGGACCACTGCCGAAGGTCAAGCGCGTGATCGCACGCGACGTCCCCTCCGCGGGCACCCGGCGCGCCATGCTGGAGCGGGGCGATGCCGATATCTCCAGCGGCTTTGCGCCGCGCGATTTCGAGCAGATCATCAGGGAGGGCAAGGTCAAGGTATCAGGCGTGCCGATCCCGAACGCGCTGTGGTACGTCGCGCTGAACACGGCAAAGCCGCCGTTCGACAATGCCAGGCTGCGCCGGGCCATCGCCTGGGCGATGCCTTACGAGCAGATCCAGAGCAGCGCCTTCTTCGGACGCGCCGTCCCCATGTATGGCGGCGCGGCCGATGTCTCAAAGCCGGTCTGGCCGCAGCCGTTTCCCTATGTCACCGATCTGGACAAGGCCAAGGCCCTGATGAAAGAGGCCGGCCTCGAGTCCGGGCTGGAAACGACGCTGTCGCTCGACACCGGTACTGCGACCGTCGGCGAGCCGACCGCGATCCTGATCCAGGAGAGCCTCGCCAAGATCGGCATCAAGGCGTCGATCGAAAAAATCCCCGGCGCGAACTGGCGCACGACGCTGAACAAGAAGGAGCTGCCGCTCGCGCTCAACCGCTTCAGCGGCTGGCTCGATTATCCCGAATATTACTTCTACTGGAATTTCCACGGCAACAACTCGATCTTCAACATCTCCTCCTACCAAAACAAGGAGATGGACGCGCTGATCGACAAGGCACGCTTCACCGCGGATGCGGTCGAGTACGACAAGGCCGTGAAGGATTTCATCGCGCTCTGCATGCGTGACGTTCCCGTCATTCCGCTCAACCAGCCGATCCACGACGTCGCCATGCAGAAAGGCATCACCGGCTACGAGTTCTGGTTTCACCGCGAGCCGGACTACCGTCAGTTCGCGAAGGGCTAGTGCCGATCGACGACGCGGACGAGGCCTGAGGGGCCTCGCGCCTGCTCGGTCGGAAAGCCCCTTTCCAGCCGCGCCTCGCTCGCACGCAGCATCGCCGCATCGAGCTTGCCTTGCCGCGATCCGTCCAGCGCGCAGGCAAAGATCCGGTAGAACTGCGCACCGTCATAGGCGACCAGCAGCAGATCGACGCCGGCATTGATCGCCTCGATCACGGCCTTGCAGACGTCGTGCTGGTAGATCGCGCCCATCACGAGGTCGTCGGTCATCACCATGCCCTGGTAATTCCAGCTGTCGCGGATGATGCCCTGGACGACTCGCTTCGAGTGCGAGGCGGCGCGATCGGGATCGACGGCGGTGAGCGTGACATGGCCGACCATGAGCGCGCTGCGCGAACGCGACAGCACCTCGCGGAACGGGAGCCAGTCGGTTGCTTCCAGCTCCCTAACCGGCGTGTCGAGATTGGCGCTGAAATGATGCGTGTCGGTGCGCACGCGCCCGATGCCGGGAAAATGCTTGAGCGTGGCGCCGACGCCGGACTCCTCCAGCCCGCGCACATAGGCGTTCGCGATCGTGCTGACCACGACGGGATCGGTCGCAATCGCCCGTTGACCGATCAGCGTGTGGAAGTCGAAACGATTGCGGCGGACCGGCGGCTTGAGGTCGAGCACCGGCGCGAGATTGAGATTGACGCCGAGGCCGGCGAGCTCGCGGCCGTGGATACGGCCAAACTCTTCGGCTTTGGCCTGCTGGTCGTCGGGAGCGAGCCCGGTGAGGGTCGCCAATGCCGGCACCTTCGTCAGCGGCGGCGCGAGATGCCCGACGATGCCGCCCTCCTGGTCGGCGGCGACGACCAGCGGCGGCAGGCTAGCTGCCCGCCGCTTGTCCTGGAGCGCCGCGATCTCGGCACGCAGCGTCTCGACCGTCCGGCCGCGGATGTTGTGCCGGGTCACGTAGACGCCGCCGATCAGGCCCTGCTCGGCAAGACGCGCGATCTCGGGGAAAGAGGAGTAGCCGACCATGAAGTGAGGCCCGAGCTGCCGCGCCTCGGCGGCACTCGTCGCCAGAACATCGTGCCTGCGCAGCTCGAACTTCAGATGTGCGGCCGACATCAACAGCGGCGGCAGGCACCAGAGCAAGACGAGAAGCTTGCCGGCCATGGTGCGCCACCGCCCTCTGCGAAGCAGAAGCATGACGATCGCGATGCTTGCAGCGACAAGCACGATGTTTCCGGCACCGCGCAGCGGGACCAGATAAGGATCGTTCTTGTTCGCGGCCGCGAATGCGACGAGGGGCGCGGTCAGCCAGAGCAGGATGAGACCGATACGTCGGAGGAATTGCATGATGCGCCACATGAAGGTGATGAATGCTTCGCACCTAACAAGGCGATTTGCGCTGCGCGAGGGGCAAAAGCGCGCCTGCACGAAAACTGCAAAAGACTCCTGAAACCGTGCAGACGATGATCCCGCCTTCTGCACAAGCAGCGTTCAGACTTCGTGATGTCACCCATCACGAGAGGTCTTCCGGACATGACGAGCCTGGCTTCGACGATCGCAGCGGACATCCAGCCGATCAGGCATTCCTCGATTCCGGCCAAGGTCGGCCTCGCGCTGGCGCTGGCCGCGCTCGCCGACTGGCTGTTCTATGGCGAGCGGATCGGACTTCCTCTCACGCTCTTTGCCGTTGCGATCGGCTGCGCGTCCGTGCTCTTCAACCATGAGGCACTTGATTTTCGGCGCGCGGCGATCGGCGGCACGATCTTCATGCTCGGCCTCATGCCCGCCGTCGAGGAGCTCAACACGCTGTCGTTCCTGATCCTGGTCACGTCGCTGACGATTGCGCTGCTGCTCGCGACCAACCCGGAGACGACTGAACTTGGCGACCGCGCCCGCGCGCTGCGCAACTTTGTCCTGCTCGGTCCCTTCAGGTTCTTCCCCGAGGCGCTCCAGATCTTCAACATGTCGGCCTTCACCCGCGGCATCGCGCTCTGGCTGCTGCCGGCGGCGCTCGGCGCGGTGTTCGTCGCGCTGTTCGCAGCGGCCAATCCGGTGATCGAGCAGTGGGTGTCGCTCCTCAATCCAAAACTCATCTTCGAATATGTCAGCGTCTGGCGCGTGCTGTTCTGGACTTTGACGCCGGCGCTGGTCTGGCCATTCATCCATGTGCGCTGGCGGCGCAGGAAGGTTCTCACCACGACCGTCGACGATGGCCCGGTGCCGCCGCCGCTCCCGCCCCTGGTCCCGGCCGAGTTCGTGGGCCCCTCGGCGATTCTGCGCTCGCTGATCCTGTTCAACCTGCTGTTCGCAGCACAGTCCATCCTCGACGGCATCTATCTCTGGGGCCATGTGGCGCTGCCGGCCAACCTGACCTACGCGGCCTATGCCCATCGCGGCGCCTATCCGCTGATCGCGACCGCCCTGCTCGCCGCTGCCTTCGTGCTGGTGGCAATGCGCCCGGGCGGACCGGTGGAGAAATCGAAAGTGATTCGCCCGCTCGTCTATCTCTGGGTGGGGCAGAACGTGCTGCTGGTCGCCTCCTCCATCCTCCGCCTCGATCTCTACGTCGGCATCTACATGCTGACCTACTGGCGCATCGCGGCCTTCATCTGGATGGGGCTGGTGGCGCTCGGGCTAGTCCTGATCGTGGCCCGCATCGCGCTCAACCGGTCCAACCGGTGGCTCGTCAGTGCCAACCTGATCGCGTTAACAATCGTGCTCTATAGTGCCTCGCTGGTGAACTTCGATGCGTTCATTGCAGACTACAATCTGACGCACAGCAGTGAAATGTCGGGCAAGGGCGTGGCAATCGATGCCAACTATCTCCTCACACTCGGACCGCAGGCGCTGCCCGCGCTCGACAAGGTCATCGCCCATCGCCCGGGCGACGACTGCCTTGCGCGCCGCCGCGATCGGCTTGTAGAAGCTCAGCGGCTGGACATGGCCTGGCGGGCCTGGGGCTTTCGGAGCTGGCGGCTGCAGCGCCGGCTCGATGCTCTGGCCAAAAGCCAGCCCGGCAATCAGCCGGCAGGGTGAGCGGAGAGTTTCTTGGCGCATCGCATTCTCATCGTCGACGACGAAGGCCATATCCGCGAGGTCATCCGCGTCGCGCTGAAGAAGGCCGGCATGGATGTGATCGAGGCGCGCGACGGCAAGGAGGCGCTCGCCCGCTTTGCCGCCGACAAGCCCGACCTGATCGTGCTCGATATCGGCATGCCCGAGTTCGACGGCCTCGACGTCTGCCGCGAGATACGCAAGAGCTCCGACGTGCCGATCCTGTTCCTGTCGGCGCGCGACGAGGAGATCGACCGCATCCTGGGCCTCGAGATCGGCGGCGACGATTACGTGACAAAACCGTTCAGCCCGCGCGAGCTGGTGGCGCGGGTCAACGTCATTCTGCGCCGCCTCAGCCCGCGCAACGGCGAGGCCAAGGCCGGGCCGAGCGCGCTGGCGCAAGGCGGCCTGCTGATCGATCCCGAGCAGCATGTCGCGTCCTTCGCCGGCACGCCGCTGAAGCTGACCGCGATCGAGTTCGGCATTTTGCGCGCGTTCCTGACCCGGCCGACCTCGGTGTTCAACCGCGAACAGCTGATGCGGGCGGCCTATCAGCTCAACATCCAGGTCTCCGACCGCACCATCGACAGCCACATCCGCAACATCCGCGCCAAGCTCGCGGCGCTGGCTTGCGACAACGTGATCGAGACCATCCACGGCGTCGGCTTCAAGCTCGGCCGCTGCGAGAAACAGGCATGAGCGCGGCGCCCGACAAATGGCGGCCGTCGCTCGGGCTCGTCATCTTCGCGGTGCTGGCGACCGTCGCGGTGCTGCCGCTGGTCGGCCTGTTCTTCTTCCGCCTCTACGACAACCAGCTGATCCGCCAGACCCAGGCCGAGCTGATCGCGCAAAGCCGCGTGCTGGCGACGATCTATGCGCAGGAGGTCACCGCGCGGCTCGATAGCGGCCTCACGCTCGGCGCCGAGGTGCCTCCGGGCGTGCTGCCCGATCCCGGCGACCAGGTCACGCCGATCCGTCCCGCGCTTGACCTGACCGCCAACGATTTGTTGCGGCGGCGGCCCGATGCGCAAGCCGCAATCCGGCCGGCGCAGCCGGCCTATGTCGAGATCGGCGCAAGGCTGACGCCGATCATCCGCGAGACCCAGAAGGTGACGCTGGCGGGCTTTCGCATCCTCGATCCGCAGGGTGTGGTGATCGCCGGACGGCAGGAGGTCGGCCAGTCGCTCGCCCATATCGAGGAGGTCGCGGACGCGCTGCACGGGCAGTACCGCGCCACCTTGCGCAACCGCGTGCCGGACAAGCCGCCGCCGCCGATCTATTCCTTCAGCCGCGGCCTCGGCGTGCACGTGTTCTCGGCGATGCCGGTCATCGTCAACAACCGCGTTGCGGGGGTGATCTACACCACGCGGACGCCGAGCAACATCTTCGACCATCTCTACCAGGAGCGGGCCAAGTTCGTGCTGGCCGGGCTTGCCGTGATCCTCGGCACGATCGCGATCGGGCTGGTGTTCTCGCGCACCATCACGCTGCCGATGCGCGAATTGATCGACCGCGCCGCGCGGATCGGCCGCGGCGACCGCGAGGCGTTCCAGCCGCTCCGCCATTACGGCACGCGCGAGTTCGCCCAGCTCTCGCACAGCTTCCTCGGCATGGCCGAGCAGCTGGCGCGCCGCTCCGACTATATCGCGACGTTCTCGGCCCACCTCACCCACGAGCTGAAGTCGCCGCTGACCTCGATCAAGGGCGCGGCCGAGCTGCTGCAGGATTCGGTTCAAGGCAAGGCTGGCAGCCTGACACCGGCCGAGCAGGCGACGTTCATCGCCAACATCCTGTCCGACACCCAGCGGCTGGAGGCGATGGCGCAGCGGCTGCGCGAGCTGGCCCGCGCCGAGAGCCTGCCGCAGAATGAGCGCACCGAGCTTGCGCCCGTCATCGCCGACCTCAGGAGCCGGTTTCCGGCAAGCTCAATCTCGGCCAGCGGCAGCCTCGACCGGGTGATCGGCATGTCCGGCGAGAAGGCATTGATTGTGCTGTCGCATCTCGCCGACAACGCGGTGCGGCACAAGGCGAGGTCAATCAGGCTGGAGGCGGTGGACGAGCGGACGACCCTGCTTCTGACCGCGAGCAATGACGGCGAGCCGATCTCGGCGCCGAACCGCGACAGGATCTTCGACGCCTTCTTTACCACCCGCCGCGACCAGGGCGGCACCGGGATGGGGCTGGCAATCGCGCGCGCGGTGATGGCGAGCCATGGCGGCTCGATGAGGCTGAAGCCGACCGACGAGGGCGCGGCCTTCGAGCTGCAGTTTCCGGTCGCCTAGATTGCGAACACCCAGGCGGCGACGATGGTGCCGATGGTGACGAGACCAGCGATGGTCCAGCCGGCGGCATATTCCAGTTCAGGGTGACCGGTCGCCCGCATGATCTCTGCCGGATCGGCGGTATGCTTCTCTGCCATGACAGCCTCGCACGTTTCTCCCCGTGTCTATGGATTAAGTCGCACCAGCCGCCATAAGGTTCCATCACGGACATGCGAGGAATAAAAAACGCGAAAACAACCCCATGCACAGTAGAAGGCCTGCTCCGGCGCGAGGCGGGGTCGCGCCGCACAACCTTCTGACACACCGGTGCAAAACGACCCCGCCGCGCAATTCCCGCGCGCACCGCGCCTTGCCTTCCAAATCCGGTTGCATGCTAGACTAGACGCTGTCCACGGCAGGAGGGAAGCATGGCCGACAACAAGGCAAAGCGGGGCGGAGCCGATCGCACCCTGATTGCGGTCACCGAGAAATACGAAGTCGCCTATTGGTCGAAGAAGTTCAAGGTGACGCCGGCCAAGCTGAAATACGCCGTCAAGAAGGTCGGCCACTCCGCCAAAAAGGTCGAGGCCTACATCAAGCTCCAGAAGCACCGCGCCTCCGACAAGAGCCGGATCGCGCTCGGCGAGGCCTACGAGGTCCGCTACTGGTCGAAGAAATTCAAGATCACCCCGGCCAGGCTGAAGGCCGCCGTGGCCGCAGCCGGCCATTCCTCCAAGAAGGTGGAAGCGTATCTGGCGGCCCAGAAGGCGGCGAAAAAGGCCAAGAAGGCGAAGAAAACGGTCAAACGGAAGAAGGCCGCCTGAGATTTCGTGCCCATTTTCGGACTCTTGGAGGCAGGGATGAAATCCGGCCGATCGATCCTATCCTGCGCCCTTGTTCTTGCCGCCACGTCCCACCTCGCCGGCGCCTCCGCAGCCACGCCCGCAAAGGTCTCGGGCGCGACGGCGCTGGCGCTCGCGGGCGTGATCGCGCCGCTGTCGCCGAATCTCACCGGTGCCGAGAAGAAGGCGGTGGCGATGCTGTTCGCCGCCAATGCCGACATTCCCTACAAGAAGGCCATCGTCGTGACGGCCGACCGGATCGTCTGCCGCACCGGCAATGTCGACATCACCGTTCGCAATTGCGAGGTGACCTTCGGCAAGAAGGTGAAGACCGTGAACGGCTCCACCGCCAACGAGATCTTCGCCACCGAAGCGCTGGCCGGCGTTCCGCCCGACGGCGCGGCGGGATCGAATTTCGAGAGCCTCGCCAAGCTGAGCTGCACGATCGACCCCAACGCGATCAGGCGGAAGGACGGCAGCGGCGCGGATTGCACATTCGAGCCGGGGAATTGAGAGCCGAAGGTGCCGTCAAATCGCCTCAAGACCAGCCAACTAATAAGGCGAATTGAAAAGACAGGCCCCGACAGCGAGCCAATATGAGCGCGCAAGGCCCGGCACCATCATGAAGAATTATCTCGCATTTTTGCTTGTACTGACCGTCTCGACAGCCTCCGCACATGGTCCGGTCCCGACGCGGCTGGCTGCGCCGTCCGATCTCGTCCGCGTCGGGCTCACCGACAACGACACCACCGCCGGCGGCACCGCGCGGCTCTGCGAGCAGGTCACCTTCGCGCGCGGCCTGCGCTACGGCGAGAGCGAAGCCAATGTGCTCGATGTCGCCACCAGCGCGACCAAGGCGGATACGCCGCGGCCGGTGCTGCTGTTCGTGGCGGGCGACACCTTCACGGGCGACCATGCGGCGCCGGAGCTGTCGCGCCAGATCCAGGACCAGGCCATGTGCTTTGCCGCGCGCAACGACATGATCGGGGTGCGCGTCAGCTATCGCCTCGCGCCATCGGCGACCTGGCCCGTCGGGGCGACCGACGTGGCGGCGGCGCTGTCCTGGGTTCACGGCAATATCGACCTGTTCAATGGCGACGCCCGCGAGATCGTCGCGGTCGGCTATGGCGCCGGCGCCTTTCACGTCGCCACTCTGCTGGCGCATCCCGAGTTCCAGACCGACCGCGCCGACGTCGCGGGCGTCGTGCTGGTGTCCGGAATCTACCGTGCGGGCAAGGACGCCAGCGACAGCGTGAAGGCCTATCTCGGCGGCGACGCCAGCCAGTACGACAAGCGCTCGGTCTTCCCTGGCATCCTCAATGTCGACGTGCCGATCGTGCTGGCCTGGGCCGCGGACGATTCCGCCGGGCTGGTGGCACAGGGCGAGACCCTGAAGAAGACGCTCTGCGGCGCCGGCCATTGTCCGCGCGGCACCATCCTGCGCAGCCGCGACGGCATCGCCGCCGCCTTCGGCCTCGACGGCTCCGGCGACAGCCTCGCCGAGCCGACGCTGCTACTGGTGCATCAGCTCGAGGCGCGGGGACTGCCGTAGCGGGGCGTTGCCTCCCAGACAATTGTCTCGCCGGCGTTAGCACGCCTCAAACCACGATTCGCGATTTGGCCGCCGCCTGGACCGCCGCATGCTATCTAGGAGAGTTATCTGGAACATTTCTATCTATGGGGGGTTCGCTAGAGACCGAGGAAACCGGCGTTCGCACAACTGTGTGACGCGCCGCCGCCACGATCGGAAAACCGATGCTCAAGTTGCTTGCGCGATGCGCGGTGATCTCTGTTGTGTTGATTTCGGCGTCGGCCGCCGAACCGGTCAAGCTCAAATTGGCCTTCCCCAGCTCCGACCGCTCGACGAGTTATCTCGCCGCGGTCAGACCATTTGTCGACGCGGTCAACGCCGAAGCAAGAGGCCTGATCGAAATCGAAACCTATTTCAGCGGCGTGCTCGGCAAGGATCCGGCTGAGCAGCCCCAGCTCGTGCTCGATGGTACGGCCGACATCGCCTACGTCGTGACAGGCCTGACGCGCAACCGGTTCGCAGATAATGCAATCATCGAGATGCCCGGTCTGTTTACGAGCATGCGGGAGTCCGTTGCCGTGTTCACCCGGCTCGTGGCCGCCAATGCTTTGCAAGGATACGATGACTACACCGTGATCGGCGCCTACGTCACCGAACCGGAGACGATCCACAGCAAGATCCCGATCACGTCGCTGAATGATTTGAAGGGCAAGAGAATTCGCGTCAATAATCCCGGCGAAGCCGCCGCGCTGGAAAAACTCGGAGCGCAGCCCGTGTTTCTGGCGGTCACCAAGATCTCAGAAGCCATCGGCAACGGCAGCATCGATGGCGCGCTCGTGCCACCGTCTCCATTGGTCGACTATGGCATCAAACGCGTTGCAACTTATCATTACCTTCTTGGAATCAGCGGCGCGCCATTGATGGTTTTGATGAACCGAAAAACGTTCGATCGGCTGCCCGAATTGGCCCAGGCGATCATCCTCAAATACAGTGGTGAGTGGGCTGCCGCGCGCTTCATGGATACCTACGAAGCGGTGGAAAACAGCATTATGCGGGAACTGAAATCCGATCCGAAGCGCCAAGTGATCATGCCCTCGTCGTCGGACCTAGATGCGGCAAATGCCGTGTTCGCAGCCATTGCGAATGATTGGGCTTCAAAAAGTGAGCGCAATGCCGAACTGCTGAAAACGGTCCGGACCGAGCTCACGAAAATGCGATCGACCCGGTAGCCGCGGATGCCGTCGCTCGCCAACATCTGGCCTCAGCGAAACATCGTCACCATCGTCGCTGCGCTCGCCATTCTGTTGACGGGTACCGGGATGACCCTGAAGATCACGACCGATCACCTTCTCCGCCAAGATGCGATGTCGACCGCACAGAGCTGGGCGAGTTTCCTGGCGGCCAGCGTCACCGATCTTGAGCAGATCGCCGGCGGCGAGCAGCCTTCAGCCGCGAGTCTGAGGTTCTTCCTGTCGGCGCGAAATTCCGGCGAGGTCTTTCACTACGAAATATTCAACCGCAATGGCTACTCCCAGCTCGTTTCGACTCGCGAGAAGATCGCGCTCGTCGACTTGTCCGAATACAGCCCCGATGCGGCGCGATCAGTGATTGACGGTCGTCCGATCGTCGACGTCAGGGAGGGAAGTTCGCCCGACCGACCGGCATTCTTCGCTCGCGCCTATGTCCCGATCCAGACCGATGGTCGCCTCACCGCGGTCGTTGCGGCCTACGTGGATGAAACCGAGCAACGCAAGAATGTCCACAATACGTTCCTGACCGCGGCCATATTCCTTTGCCTGCTGTCGGGCCTCGCCTTCTCCATTCCCGCGATTGCGTGGTACCGTGAAACAAAGGTGAAACAGGCTGACCGACGCATCCGTTTCCTCGCCCACCATGACGCGTTGACCGGACTGACCAATCGTCCCCATCTGATCGAAAAACTGGAGAGAGCTCTCGCTCACTTGCCGAAGCGGGGCGGCAGCCTTGCCGTGCACTTCATCGACGTCGACCGCTTCAAGGAGGTCAACGATACGCTTGGTCATGACGGCGGCGATTTTCTGCTCAAGACCATCGCGGAGCGTCTGCGTGCAACGGTCCGGATCGACGACGTGGTGGCCCGGCTCGGCGGGGACGAGTTCGTCGTCGTGCAGTATGACGTCGCCGGCAGGACGCAGGCCGAGTCGTTTGCGCGCCATCTTGCCACCGCTGTAAATGCTCCGGTGAAGTTCAAGCAGCACGAGATCCTCACCACCGCCAGCATCGGCGTGGCCCTGGCGCCGGAGGAAGCCACCACCGCGGAGCAGTTGCTCAAGAACGCCGATCTGGCGCTGTACGCGGCCAAGGCAGCCGGACGCAATTGCATCCGGTTTTTCCTGCCCGAGATGGATACTGCGTTGCAAGCGCGGATCGAGCTCGAGAGGACGATCCGCGAGGCGGTGCTAAATGATCGCTTCGAACTGCATTACCAGCCGCTCTTCGAAATGTCTCAGCGCCGCCTTGTCGGCTTCGAAGCGCTGATCCGTATGCCCGCGGCGGACGGAACGCTCATTCCGCCATTGACCTTCATTCCCGTCGCCGAGGAGTTGCGGCTTATCGACCAGATCGGGGCGTGGGTATTGCGGGAAGCATGCCGCACCGCCGCGACCTGGCCGGAACACCTGACCGTTGCGGTGAACCTGTCGCCCGCGCAGTTCGTGGCGGGCAGCATCAGCGGCATCGTCGCCGCCGCACTGAAAGAGGCGGGCCTCGCGGTGCACCGGCTCGAATTGGAGATCACCGAAAGCCTGCTGCTCGGCAACACCGAAACGATCATGGCGCAGCTCCAGACGCTCAAGGCGATGGGCGTAGCCATAGTGATGGACGATTTCGGGGCCGGCTATTCGAGCTTCAGTTATCTGTGGCGCTTTCCGTTCGACAAAATCAAGATCGATCGAAGCTTCATGCAGGGCCTCGACGGCTCCCATTGTCAGGTCGGGACGGTGGTGAAAGCGATCATCGCGCTCGGACGCGAGTTGCACATGCGAGTGACGGTCGAAGGCGTCGAAACCGCCAACCAGGCGGCTTTTCTCGAATCGGCCGACGGTGATCAGGCCCAGGGGTTCTTCTTCGGCCGGCCGGTCCCCGCCTCGGAGCTCAGCGCCAGCATTCTCGCGGACTTTGAGAAGACAACGCCGACACCTTCGTCCGCGGCTGCACAAGCGGCCCGCCACGTTCGGCGCGTCAGCACGCCTGCCGTTTTCTCTCGAGGCTGACAGACAACGCTGCTTTAAAGCCGGCGACCCAGCCACACGATTGACAAACGCTTGACGTAGATCAACTCGCCTTGGTGCGGACTGAGCCGACCTCGTTGGGGGCCAACGACAAGGTGTCGAGTATGCGCGTCACCGGCAGGCTGCTATTCGTTTTGACCATCGCCTTCGCTTCGCTCGGGGCGATGTCCCAGCAACGGTCCGAACAACCGGCAAGCGACGAGGAAATCCGCATCGGCAATGTCATGCCGTATTCGGGGCCGCTCGCGGAATTCGGCGCGATCGGCACGGCGGAGGCCGCCTATTTCGACATGATCAACGCGCGCGGCGGCATCAACGGACGCAAGATCCGTTTCATCACCCGCGACGACAATTCCGATCCGGCGGCCGCGCTGGAGCTGACCCGCAATCTGGTGGAGAAGGACGACGTCCATCTCATGTTCGGCTCGTTCGGCACGCCCGGGAATATCGCCACGCGCTGGTATCTGAACGAGAGGAAGATCCCGCAGCTCTTCCTCGCCACTGGCGACGAGGAGCTGAGCCAGGCCAAGGCGTTTCCCTGGACCATGGGCTGGCAGCCGTCGTTCCGGTCGGAGGGGCGCATCTACGCCAACTACATCCAGGCCTATTATCCCAGGAAGAAGATCGTCGTGCTCTGGCAGAACGACCAGTTCGGGCGCATGCTCTACAAGGGCATCCAGGAAGGTCTCGGCGACCTCAACCGGCTCGTCCTCGTCGACATCGCCTTCGACATCAACGACGAGCATCTCGAAGGGCACGTCTCGATCCTGAAGCGCGCGGGCGCCGATATCTTCGTCTTTCTCGGCGTGCCGTCGACGGCGTCCAAGGTGATCAAGCTGGCGGCGTCGCTCAAATGGCGTCCGGTCTTCATCGTGAACGATGCCTCCGCCTCGATCGCCAATGCGATGGCGCCGGCGGGCCTGGAAAATTCGGCCGGCGTGATCTCGGCCGCCTTCCTGAAGGATCCGAGCGATCCCGCATGGAAAGACGATCCCGCCATGAAGGACTGGTTCGCCTTCATGGACCGGTACCATCAGATCGAAAGTACGAACAACAGCGCGGCCGTCTATGGCTACGCCGCGGCCGAGGCGCTGACCAGGGTGCTCAAGCAATGTGGCGACGACCTCTCGCGCGAGAACATCATGCGTCAGGCGGCTTCGCTCAAGAGTTATCAGCCCTCCGTTGCGCTGCCCAACATCAGGATGAGCACCTCGCCCAACAGCTATCTGCCGATCAAGCAGATGCGGCTGGTCCAGTTCGACGGCCGCTCCTGGCAGCCCTTCGGTGAGGTGATCGAGACCGCCTTCACGGAGGGCGCGGCACGGTGACATTCAATCCAAATGCAACCGATGCAACCGTCATGCCCGGGCTTGTCCCGGGCATCCACGTTCCTTGTGCTGCGTGGCAAGATGTGGATGGCCGGGACAAGCCCGGCCATGACGGTGCGGATACTTCGGTGCCCCAGGCCTCGGACTGTGATCAGCTCTGAACCTCACGCCGGCTTCAGCGAGGCCAGCGCGCTTTCCAGCAGCGAGCGCACCCGTGCGGCGTCGCCTGACTTCACCACTGCGGGATCGAGATAGAGCTCGAGGCCGGGCGCGCGCTCGGTGATGATGCCGCTCTTCTCCGCCGCGGCATCGTTCAGCGCGTCGACCGAATAGGGGATCACCTCGCGGCTGATGCCCTTCATCGTGATCGCCGGCAGCGCGTGGGCGCGGACGATGTCGCTGACCAGCGCAAAGGTCTCGTAGCTCAGCACGATGCCGCCGGGCTCGGCGATCGATTGCAGGCGCGCGGCAAGGTTCGCCTCGGCACCGATGATGGTGTAGTCCATGCGGTCGCTGCTGCCGAAATTTCCGACATTGCAATAGCCGGAATTGATGCCCATGCGCGAGCGGAACGGCTGCTCGATGCCGGAGGCGCGCCATTTCGCGTTGAGCTCGGCAAGCCGCTGCTGCATGCGCCAGGCCATCTGGAGGCAGGCCTCGGCGTCGGCACGGTCGCCCCTGGTCTCGGGGTCGCCGAAGAAGATCAGCATGGCATCGCCGATGAACTTGTCGATGGTGCCGCCATATTCGTGGGCGATCGCCGACATCTCGGTGAAATATTCGTTGAGGAGCTGGGTCAGCAATTCGGGCTGAAGCCGCTCGGCGGTCGCGGTGAAGTTCTGGATGTCGGAAAAGAAGATCGTGAGCTTCTTGCGCTCGGTGTGGATGGTGACGTCCTTCTGACCGGAGAAGATGCTCTTGTAGACCTGCGGCGGGATGTAGCGCGAGATCTTCATCGAGAGCGAGGCGAGGAAGTCGTTGGCGGATTCGAGCTCCCTGTTCATGCCCTTGATGCGGCTCGCCTGGCGGCGCTGAAGCGAGAGGAACGAGAGGCCGCTGCCCGCGGCGATCAGGAAATAGGCCAGCAGGAACTTGAACGAGAAGATGTTGGCGGCGATCGGCTGGGCGATGATCACCTCCTGGATGCCCCTGATATCGCCGACCTTCCAGTCCTTCTTCGGGCTTTCGGGATGGCTGTTGTGGCAGCTCACGCAGGCCGGGCCCATCGTGACGGGGGCGACGAGGCGGACCTTGTCGTTGAACAGCGAGGTCTCGGTGTCGATGATCTTCTGCTCGGGATCACTGCGCAGCGCGTCGAGCGCGTCCTTCTCGAACTTGTCGAGCTGGTGCGGCGCACGGTTCTGGAACGGGAAGTCCGAAACGAAGCGGTAGGTGATGTTCTCCTGCTGCGCGCCGATCACCCGGCCGAGCTCCAGCGACAGCGTCGCCGGGATCGGGATCGCGCCGGGGACGGATTCGTAGTTGTGAACCACCCTGGTCGTGCCGTTCGGATTGGCGATGATGCGCCCGACCACGTTGGTCGCGTAATAGCTGCGCACGCTCGTGATCACCGAATTGAGATCGGCGGCCTGCCGGCGCAGCGCCGTCTTGCTCAGCTCGGTCAGGTCCAGCCACACCGCGAGCGGCAGCGCGAGCAGCAGGAAGGCGATCGCGGCACCGGTCAGGACGCCGCTCTTGCGCTGTTCTTCGGCGATCTCTTGTTTCACACTGTGGCTCCGTTGTGTGCGTTTTTGTCGCAAACCTCTCGCGATTTGCGGCAAAGCCCGCGGCGGCACAGAGCCAACAAATGCGGGCTCGCGCAACCCCATTTTATGGTGGTCGCACCAAGCGTCTTTCCGTTTCATCACGAAGGTTTAAGATCGGGATCAACCTGTGTTGATAAATCGGGAGCCAGTGCCCATGACCGAGACCGTCCGCATCAAGCGCTTCATTGCGCGGCCCGTGATCGTGCCGATGAACCTGCCGCTCCAGACCTCGACCGGCGCGGTCGCCAAGGCGCCGCTGGTGCTGATCGACTGCGAGACCGACCAGGGCGCCCGCGGGCACGCCTATCTGTTCTCGATCACGCCGTCGGCCTTGAAGCCTCTGACGGCGATGGTCACGGAAATGTCGGAGCTGCTCGCCGGCGACGAGCTGCTGCCGTTCGAGATCGAGCGCAAGCTGACCCAGCGCTTCACGCTGCTGGGCCTCGCCGGCCTGCAGCGGCTGGCGCAATCCGGCATCGACATGGCGGCCTGGGACGCGCTGGCCCGCGGCAGAGGCCTGCCGCTGGCGAGGCTGCTCGGCGGCGCGCCGAAACCGGTCAAGGCCTACAATTCGAAGGGGCTCGGCATCATGCCGGCGAGCGCAGCGGTGGATGAGGCCCACAAGCTGCTGGCCGAGGGTTTTCACGCCGCCAAGATCCGCGTCGGCCGGCCCGATGCGCGGGAGGATCTCGCCGTGGTGCGCGCGGTACGAAAGGCCGTCGGCGACCGGATCACGCTGATGTGCGACTACAACCAGGCGCTGACGGTCACCGAAGCCATCCGCCGCGGCGAGATGCTCGACGACGAGGGGCTGACCTGGATCGAGGAGCCGATCCGCCACGACGATTACGCCGGCTGCGCCCGCATCGCGGACGCGCTGCGCACGCCGGTCCAGATCGGCGAGAACTTTGACAGCGCCTTCGCGATGCAATCGGCGCTGTCGGCCGAAGCCTGCGACTACGTGATGCCGGACGTGCAGCGCATCGGCGGCGTCACCGGCTGGCTCCGCGCCGCCTCGCTCGCGCATGCCGCCGGCATCGAGATGTCCACCCATCTGTTCTCGGAAGTCAGCGCGCATCTGCTGTGCGTGACGCCGACCGCGCACTGGCTGGAATATGTCGACTGGGCCGACGCGGTGCTTTCGACGCGGCTGACGATCAAGGACGGTTATGCGCTCCCGAACGAGGAGCCCGGCAACGGGATTGCTTGGGACGAGGCGGCGGTGAGGAAATATCTCGTCAGCTGATCCGGCAAGGGCCCCGTTCCGACGGGGCTCTGGATTCATTATTTTGACGCGTTTTCTTGACGCGAACCGGTATCCACTTCGCACGAAGACGCTCTACGCCCGCGCGAAGGAAAAACCGGGTTGGCCGCGCAGGAAGCCGTTGGCAAAGGCGACGCCGGGATAAAGCTCGGACAGTCGGCCGCCGCCGTTTTCGGCCGACCTGCGCCCGTCGAGCACGTCGCGGAAGGCTTTCGCGACTTCGACCATGTCGCAATCCTGCGGCGACAGGCGCAGCGAGCCGATCCCGGCCTCGCGCAGCGCACCGATGTCGGCGATGAGATTGGTGCAGGCATGCGACAGGGTCTGCACGCCGTTGACGGTCAGGAAATCCTGCTGGTCCAGCGTCTTCAGCGCGAGCCCATCCGGGTCCTTCTCGCAGACGAAGCGGCAATTGTCCTTGGAGAGCTTGTGCAGCCGCGCGTGGTAGCAGCGGGCCGCGATCGCCAGCGGCACGCGGCCGAAAGCGAATATCTCGATCACGGCCTCCGGGAGCGCCGCGGCGATCACCGCCGCCGACGAGATCGGCAGTTCGGGCGGCAGGCAGATGCGCGCGGCGCCCTGCCGGACGTGAAAGGCAGCGCTGGTCTCGTTGTAGATGTTGACGTAGGGCCCGATCGCGTGCGGCCGGCCCGTGATCGACCTCAGGCAAGTGAGGTCGTTGACCTCGACCAGCGCGTCGCCGGCGGCGCAGAGCTCTTCGGTCTGACGCCGTTCGCGCCGCAGCGACACCAGGATCAGCGAACCCAGGAGGACCTGCTTGCCGGCCTGCTGGAGGCGTTCGATCACCACTGGCAGATGCTCGGTAAAGAACGGAGACCGTTTCGAGCACACGATCTCGCCGACGGACACGACGTCGACCGGCGCCTCGTCGGCGATCCGGAAGTAGAAATCGCGCCAGCGTTCCGGCGCCCAATTGTACAGGACCGGGCCGAGACTAAGCTGCATCGGGATTTCTTTCATTCATGGCGGGCCGCCGTTTATCGCCATGTCTTGCGATAGGCGCCGAGCGTGGAGGCCTGGCCTTCGGTGAACGGCTTCAGGCTCACGATGTCGGCTTCGCTTCCATCCTCCAGCGTATCGAGCGCACGGCGGAAATGACGGACCACGCTTTCGATATAGGCGCGTCCGCGCTGGCGCCCCTCGATCTTCAGCGCGGCGACGCCGGCGCTCCGCAATCCGCCGAGCAGCGTCGTGGCGTCGAGGCTGACCGGATCCTCGAAAATGTAGCCGTCACCAAGCGCGGTCGAGAACCGCCCCTTGCAAAGGGTCGGATAGCCCGCGGCCTCCTGCGGAGCGAAGCGGTTGATGGTGAAGCCGCCGAGCCGGGACGTCGTTCCTTTCGCGGTCTCCTCGTAGGCCACGTGGCTTGCCGGCGAGCAGACGCCCTGCATGTTCGGCGATTTTCCGGTGGCATAGGACGACAGGGAGCAGCGCCCTTCGGCCATCACGCAGAGGCCGCCGAACACGAACACCTCGGTCTCGCATGTCGTCTCGCGGGTGATCTCGGCGATCTCCGAAACGCTGAGCACGCGCGGCAGCACGACGCGGCGCGCCCCGAACGTCTCGACATAGAAGGCGATGGCGTCGGGGTTCGCGGCCGCCGCCTGCACCGAGACATGCAGGCGCTTGTTCGGATGGCGCCTTGCGACATAATCCATCAAGCCGATGTCGGCGACGATCAGCGCGTCCGCACCGGCATCGACGGCATCGTCCACCGCCCGTTGCCAGAGTGCCACGGACGAGGCGCGCGGAAAGGTATTGATGGCGACGAGGATGCGCGCGCCACGTCCGTGGGCAAAGGCGATCCCCTTGCGCAGTTCGTCGCGGCTGAAATTCAGCCCCGGAAAATTGCGCGCATTGGTCTCGTCATTGAAGCCGCAATAGACGGCGTCCGCGCCCGCATCGATGGCGCTCCGCAGGGCGGCCGGCGTACCGGCGGGACAGATCAGCTCCATCACCCCTGCTCCCGGGGCGCGCCGGTCAGCCTGTCCCGCGCGAGCTCGAACGAACGCCTGGCCGGCTCGCCCAGCGGACCGAACAGGGAACCCAGCTCCGCGGCCAGATCGAGCCGCGCATCGTCGATCGCGTTGCGCAAGGCCAGCACCGCCTCCATGTCGCCCTCGATTCCGAGCTGGCGCGAGAACATCAGCGCATCGCCATCGACCCTGCCCTCGACCAGGGCAAGCAGGTTCGCGAGCGAGGCGGAGACGCAGGCATCGAGGCCGGATGGCAATTCGCGCACCACCGACAATCGCGCTGGCGCGGCCTCGACGATGAACGCGAACGGCAGGTCGGTCGGCTTGATTCCGAACCGTGCACGGCAATGCTCGCCGAGCCTGTCGAGCAGGCCGGGGTTGCGCTTCAGGATGCGCTCCAGGAATCCACCGAGAACGATTTGCAGCGGCAGCAGGGGCAGGGGACGTATCGCGAGCGCGAGAAGCGGCGGGATTGTCGGCAACGGGCCGGACGACACGGCGGAGGAATGACTCATGAGACACTTCTGAGCCGATTTTACGCAGATGTATTTGAGCCGGAACAATGAGGAGCGAAATCGCTCCGGCTAGCTTCTGTTCCTTTCAGGAGATTGTCCGCTTGCAACGTGACGTTCCGCGCTTCCGCGAATTATCCGACTTCCTGCGCTTCATCGAAAACAAGGGACAATTGCGACGCATTCGCGAGCCGGTCTCCGTCGTCCACGAGATCACGGAGATCCACCGCCGCGTCATCGGCGAGCACGGTCCGGCACTATTGTTCGAGCGGCCGATCAGGGCCGACGGCCTTCCATCCGGAATGCCGCTCCTGACCAATCTGTTCGGTACGGTGGAGCGAACCGCGTGGGGCATGGGCATCACGCCCGACAGGCTCGAAGAGCTCGGCGCGATGCTGGCCGAGTTGCGCGCACCGCGCCCCCCGCACGGCGTTCGCGATGCCTGGCGCAAGCTGCCGCTGGCGCGCGCCGCGCTCGCGACCCGGCCACGCTCGCGCGCAGCCGCGCCGGTGCAGGATCGCGCCGCCATGGGCGAGGACGTCGATCTGACAAGGCTGCCGGCGCAAATCTGCTGGCCGGGCGAGCCCGCCCCCTTGATCACCTGGCCGCTGGTCATCACCGCGCCGCCGCAATCGCCGGCCGCGGACCAGGAGGAGAATGTCGGCGTCTATCGCATGCAGATCCTCGGCCGCGACCGCGCCATCGTCCGCTGGCTCGCCCATCGCGGCGGCGCCCGGCATCATCAGCAATGGAAGGCCGTGGGGCGCGACATGCCGGTCGCGATCGTCATCGGCGCCGACCCCGCGACCATCCTCGCCGCCGTGCTGCCGCTGCCCGAAACGATCTCCGAGCTACGCTTCGCCGGCATCCTGCGCGGCGAGCGGCCCGAGCTGACGCCCTGCCTCACCGTTCCGCTCGAGGTCCCTGCTGCGGCCGAGATCGTCATCGAGGGCTTTGTCTCGGCGACCGAGACGGCGGCCGAAGGTCCCTATGGCGATCACACCGGCTACTACAATTCGGTCGAGGCGTTTCCGGTGCTGCGCGTCACCGCCATCACGTCGCGGCAACAGCCGGTCTATCTGTCGACCTTCACGGGCCGCGCGCCGGACGAGCCGTCCCGGATCGGCGAGGCGTTGAACCGGCTCTTCGTGCCGCTGATCCGGCAGCAATTCCCCGAGGTGACCGACTGCTGGCTGCCGCCAGAGACCTGCTCCTACCGGGTCGCGATCGCATCGATCAAAAAGCGCTATCCCGGCCAGGCGCGACGGCTGATGCTGGGCCTGTGGTCGATGCTGCCGCAGTTCAACTACACCAAGCTATTGATCGTGGTCGACGACGACATCGACATTCGCGACTGGCGCGCCGTGATGTGGGCGGTCGCGACGCGGAGCGACAGCTCGCGCGATCTCGTGACGCTCTCCGACACGCCGATCGACTATCTCGACTTCGCCTCGCCGAAATCCGGGCTCGGCGGCAAGCTCGGCATCGACGCCACCACGAAGATGCCGCCGGAGACGGAGCGGGCGTGGGGCAAGCCGCTGGCGATGGATTTCGCCGTAATCGCCAAGGTCGATGCGATGTGGCCGGCGCTCGGCCTCGGCGGGATCGGCGGGATGCAACTGCGCGAGCCCGCATGAGCCAGCGGCACGGCGTGATCGTCGGGATCAGCGGCGCCTCGGGCGCGGCCATCGGCCTGCGCATCGTCGAGCGCCTGGCGGAGAATCCGCGCTGTGCGGTGCATCTGGTGATCTCGCCGGCAGCGGAGCGTACGCTCACGGAGGAGGTCGGCGCCGAGGCGCTGCCGCGGCTGCGCGCCCTCGCCTTCCGCGACCACGCACCGTCGAACATCGGCGCCAGCATCGCCAGCGGCTCGTTTCCGGTCAGCGGCATGATCGTGGCGCCGTGCTCGATCCGCACGCTGTCGGCCATTGCCTTCGGACAGCTCGACAATCTTCTGGTGCGGGCCGCCGACGTGCAGCTCAAGGAACGCCGGCGCCTGGTGCTGCTGGTGCGCGAGAGCCCGCTGCATCTCGGGCATCTGCGCGCGATGGTGCAGGCAACCGAGATCGGCGCCATCATCGCGCCACCGCTGCCCGCCTTCTATCTGAAACCGCAGTCGCTGGGCGAGATCGTCGACCAGATCGCCTGCCGGGCGATCAATCTGCTGGACCTGCCGGACATTGCGGCCCCGGCGCTGCGATGGCACGGCGATAGATAGGCGTCAGCGCGCGGCAGCTTTCGGGTCCATCGCCTCGAGCAGGCCGTCCTGCCGCCAGGCGATGAAGGCGTTCATCGTTGCGCGCAGGTGCGACACGGATTATCGATGCTCCATGACCACATGGCGCCCTCACCCGCACATCCGAGTCGTCGCGATCGGCCTGCACTGGCGTGACGGGCGGCTGCTCGCGGCCGAGGTTCGCGACGATGCGGGCCGGATCAAGGGCGTCCGTCCGCTCGGCGGCGAGATCGAGTTCGGCGAGAGCTGGCGGGCGGCGCTCGTGCGGGAATTCCGCGAAGAGCTCGGCATCGACATTACCATCACGGGCGAACCGCTGATGATGGAGAACATTTTTTCGCACGAGGACGCCATCGGGCACGAGGTGATGTTCATCGTCGAGGTGGCATTTCCGGACGGCGCGTTCAACGGCCAGGACCGCATCGATTTCCGCGAGGACAACGGCGAGCAGATCGTCGCGCGCTGGTTCGACCTCGCCGATCTCGACGTGGAGGGCGGGCCCAGCCTCTATCCGGGCGGACTGAAGGGCTTGCTGCTGGGGGCAAGAGACGGGACTGCGTGAGAGGCGCCCCTCTCATCGCGCCCCGCCGTCATCGCGCCGGTAGCGGAAATCGCAATGATCGGCGCCTTGCATGATCGTCTGCGTGCGCGTGAGCCTGACGTCGGGGCCGAATCCTTCGGCGGTCGCAAAGTCCGCGGTGCAGATCAGGAGAAAGCCGAGCTCCGGCTCGCCCAGCGCCTTGTAGAACTCGGCATAGGCGCATCGCTTGACGTCGAACGCGAAGGCGTCGTGGCTCTGCTCGATCACGTCATAGGCGAGCGCATCGTCGCGGGCATAGGTCCTGAACGCCGACGAGACGGCCTTGCCGAGATCGCTCTCGTTCTTGGCCTTCCAGAATTCCTCGCCGAAGCCGCGATAGAGATCGCCGAGCGCCTTGCGCACCAGCGCGTTGGCGCGCGCCTCGCCGAGCTCGGCCTGGAGCGCCCTGACCAGCGGCACCAGCACCTGCGCCTGGATTCTTGCCTGTTCGATGACGGAAACGCTCATGGGCAGCCTCGCTCGCTTCTCGTTGCTGCGACTCTTTGGCCCTGTGACCTGGAACACATATGCGACCACCTTAAGGTTGTATGATAGTCCAGCATAACCGAAGCCGGCCAGGCGCCCGACATCCATTTTGACGATCTCATTTTCGAGCACGGAGAAGGAAGCAATGCTTCGCTCAGTTCGCAGCGCTCGCCCATTTCCCGACCGCACATTTCCCCGAACCGTAAGTTGAAAATCACGATCGATTCACGCAGACCCGTTCAGCATCCGGTCCGGCCAACAACGTAAGGCCGCTCGATGTTCTCAGTCAGCACGCGCGCATGAGCGCGCGTGAACGATGTTGTGATGCCCGGCATCGGGCGGGATCACGAGGCGCAATAGCGCAAGACTCACCTGCCCGGACAGCCGGCCCGGGGGAATGCCGGCATCGACAATTGCAGCGTCATGAGGATCACCATGGACGAGCCCAAATCACTCACCAGTGCATTCACCAAGACCGCGAATTTCTCCATCCACCAGGTCGACAATGTGTTCAGGGACGCAGCGCACCCCCCCGCGGCGGCAGCTGCCCGAGCCGCGCATCCGCCGATCACCTTGCCGCCCATCCTCGGTCCGCTGTCGGCCTTCACGGGCACCTTCACCGGACAGGGGTTCAATACGATCTTCCGGCCCGACAGCAAGATCACGCCGACGCCGATGCCGGGGCCGATCAACACCACCGACCCGGACGACAACGTGCTGGAGCTGAATCTCACCGACGAGACGATGTCCTTCTCGAACAATCTCGGCTCGATTCCCAATCGCGGCTCGCTGCAGCAGGCAGATGCATTCCTCAACGGCGTGCCCTATCTCCAGACCATCAACGATATCACCACGGGAACGCCCGTGGGCATTCACTTCGAACCCGGCATCTGGCTGGCGGTGCCCGCCACCACCCATCCGAACGAGCCATTCACCGTTGCGCGCATGGCGTCGATCCCGCACGGAACGACGGTCGTTGCGCAAGGCACCGCGCTACCCCCGGTCGCCGGCAAACCGACCATCGCAGCGATCGACATCACCCCGTTCATCGGCGGCAATCCGGGCAACAAGATCCCATTCCAAAATCAGACCGCGGCCAACAAGACGACCCGCAGGCTACCTCAGGATCTGACCGCACTGATGGCCTCCGGCAAGCTCACCCAGGCGATGATCACCGACCCGAACACGGTGCTGCGCAATCAGATCGCGCATCAGACCATCACGCAGACCATCGTCATCGAGACATCCACGAAGCCCGGCACGCCGCTGTCCGGCGGCCCCTTGCCGGCCATCCCCTCGCCCGGCCCGCATCCGCAGGCGCCGAACTTCGCCGGCGGCACCTCGAACATCGCGTTCCTTCAGGGCTTGCCGGTTCCGCCGCCGGGCGGCAATGGCGCGAACGCCAACGCCTTCCAGATGGACGCGGTGTTCTGGATCGAGACGGTGATTTACGACATCGACGTGCCAGCCCTGCCGCCGGGAACGCCGCCGGTGATCCTGCAACCGCGCCAGAGGGGCAGCGTGCCGCTGGTTCCGAGCTTCGTCGCCGCGATCCCGTTCGTGCCCAACAAGGGATTCAAGGGCGGCCACGTCAAGGTGGCGACGACGCAGATCCAGTATTCACAGAAGGTCATGCTGGATTTCGCCGGCCTGACCTGGCCGCATGTCTCCGTCGCATCGCTCGTGCCGGCAGCGCCAGTCCCGATCCCGGATCATCTGTTGCCGCTGACGTGAGCGGGGCCGGATGGCGGTGTGACGACGATGCGCCACGTTCCGCGGCATCGGACCTGGCCTGAACCAACGCATCCGTGATGCAACAATGACCGCCGCTCGCGCGATCCTGAAAAGCCGTCGAGACGATCAATGGTATGATCATTGTCATCCAAAGGAGAGATGAACATGCCCCCTTCCATCGTGTCTCGAGACACCGTCAGGTTACGACGATTTGCGCGGCACGGTCGTCTTGCGGCAGTTGCTGCAGCGCTGTTTCTCGCGGCGACCGCCTGGTCGGCCGGACCGGCGCTGGCCGCGGCAGATGATGCGGAGGCGCGAGCCATCTTCGAGAAGTTCATTGCCGCGCAGAATGCGCACAACGCGGACGATGTGAAGGCCATGCTGTGGAATTCGCCCGGCACGCTGCTGTTTGCGAGAGGCATCGAAACCAGAGGCCGTGATGCGGTCGCGGACCGCTTCAAGGGCTACTACGAGGGCACCTGGCACCTCGAGCCCGACATGTCGAAATTCCGCGTCGCCGTGATCTCGAACGAGGTCATGCAGGTCCTCGTTCCCATCGTCTTCACGCGCGGCCTTCCCGGCAAGCCACCCCAACAGAATACGTTTCTGATCAGCCAGACCTACGTGCGGGATGCGAACGGCTGGTCCGTCGCCTCCGTCCTGCCGGTCGCGAACACGGAACTGAAATAGCTGCGCTCCATCCGGGCTACACGCACGCTTCGCAATGTTGGATTGTTTGGGCTCGCCTGGCCGAAGCTCGCGGCGGCAGCCCGCCTGCGCCCGTTGGGCTTCGGCGCGGCATCCTTCTCTCGGCTATCGCGAGCGAAGGATGGTGGGCACGACAGGGATCGAACCTGTGACCCCTACCATGTCAAGGTAGTGCTCTCCCGCTGAGCTACGTGCCCTAGAGGTCATTTCATCGGTGGGGTCCCTATAACGGCTCAGGGGACCCGGCGCAAGGACGGAAGGGGGCCGATTTAGGCCGCCAGCATCTTGTTCACTTCGCTGACCAATTCGCGCAGATGCACGGGCTTGGACAGCACCTTGGCGTTCTTGGGGGCGTCCGAATCCGAGTTCAGGGCGACCGCGGCGAAGCCGGTGATGAACATGATCTTGATGTCGGGGTCGAGTTCCGAGGCCCGGCGGGCGAGCTCGATTCCGTCCATTTCCGGCATCACGATGTCGGTCAGCAGCATCTCGAACGGCTCTTCGCGGAGCCGCTGATAGGCGGCCATACCGTTGTCATGGGACGAGACCTGAAAACCGGCGTTTTCCAGCGCCTTGACCAGGAAACGGCGCATGTCGTTGTCGTCTTCGGCGAGCAGGATCTTTGGCATGGCAGGAAACGTCGAATCCCCAGAGGATATCAGCAGAGGTCACTAAGCCCGACAGAGGGTAAATTTGGGGTGAAAATCTTTACCCTGGACGGCTCGCGCTGCCGGCTCCTTGTGAACCGGAATGCGGCTCGAATCAATCGAAGCCGACCAGTCGATCCCCGCCCCGCTGCCCACACGGTTAAGACATGTTCCAGCGCCGATCACATCTTTTCGCTTGGCAGAATGGTTGCGATTCCAGACAATGACGACACATAAGAGCCGCTCGACCGGCCGAATCAATCCGTTCAAGCCTTTGCCGGACCTTGCAGGATCCTGCGGGGCGGATCTTGTGGCGTGAAGGGACGAAGCCTGGGAATAAGGGACGAAGCCTGAGAAGATGACCCGGTTTGACGGCGAGATGTCGCCAGCCTTCGAGATCGTCGAGCCCGCCGAATGGCGCGCGCCGGTCATCTTCAACTCGCCCCATTCCGGCTCGACCTATCCGGACGAATTCCTCAGCGCCTCCAGGATCGACCTGCCGACGCTGCGGCGGTCGGAAGACTCCTTCATGGACGAGCTGATCGGCCATCTCAGCGCCCGCGGCTTTCCGACCGTGCGGGTCAACTTTCCCCGCTCCTATGTCGACGTCAACCGCGAGCCCTACGAGCTCGACCCCCGCATGTTCACCGGGCGCCTGCCGAGCTTTGCCAACACCCGCTCGATGCGGGTCGCAGGCGGCCTCGGCACCATTCCGCGCGTGGTCGGCGACGGCCAGGAGATCTATCGCGACCGCATCCTGGTCGACGATGCGCTGGCGCGGATCGAGACGCTCTACAAGCCCTACCACCGCGCGCTGCGCCGGTTGATCAACAAGGTGCACCAGATGTTCGGCACCGTGGTGCTGGTCGACTGCCACTCGATGCCCTCGGTCGGCGTCAGCAGAGACGAGCCGCGCCGGCCCGACATCGTGATCGGCGACCGCTACGGCACGAGCTGCACGCCGCTCTTGCCCGACCGGGTCGAAGAGACCATGGGCGGGCTCGGCTATTCGATCGGCCGCAACAAGCCCTATGCCGGCGGCTTCATCACCGAGCATTACGGCAATCCGGCGAGCGGGCTTCACGCGGTGCAGCTCGAACTCAACCGCGCGATCTACATGGACGAGCGACGGCGCGAGCGCAGTCCGCGCTTCGCGCAAGTGGCAACCGACTTCGGCGTCCTCGCCGACGTGCTGGCGAGCACGATTCCGTTCGGCGATCTCGGCCCGTTCCAGGCCGCGGCGGAATAGGCGCAAGCCGACATCGCGCGACGACGTCGCGAATCAAGGACAGAACACAGCTGCGCTCGTATCGGACGCCGGATCTTCACTTCGCGCTTTCGCGCAGCTGAATCGAAACAGACGGCCCAAAGAAAAAAGGGCCGCTTCTGATGAAGAAGCGGCCCAAGTCTAGGGAGGAAACGCCCAAGGAGGGCAGCGGTAACGCAAAGCGCTACCGCACCGCAACAATATGCGGCCGCGCCGCACAAAGTGCAAGGGCTTTTGAGCCGTTTCCCATGCAAAACACACATGGCTCTGTTGCTTCTAGAGAAACCCAGATTCAGTTTCTTTGATAAGGAAATTCAATGGGTTGATCGTCATTTGCATACGAACAAGGCATATTCGGAACTAAGTTTTCAACTCAATGATCGATATTTGGCCAGCATATGGCTCGGATGAGGCAACCGGCCTCCGCATCCAAAATACCAGGGTGCAAATCAAGTCAGCGCTGCACGCGAGAGGCGAATTGAGATAGGCAGATGCGAGCTTCACCCGACTTTCGTTTTGAGGATGCGCCGTGACGGTGATCGACTTCTCAGCCTTCATCGGACGGCTCGCCACCGCCTCCGGCGAAACCATCCTGCCGTTCTTCCGCACCTCGCTGTCGATCGACGACAAGAGCAAGACCAAGGATTTCGATCCCGTCACCGAAGCCGACCGCGCCGCGGAGGCGGTGATGCGGCGGCTGATCAAGGCCAACTTCCCCCAGCACGGCATCGTCGGCGAGGAATTCGGCAATGAGGGCGAGGACGCCGACTATGTCTGGGTGCTCGATCCCATCGACGGCACCAAGTCCTTCATCGGCGGGTTCCCGATCTGGGGCACGCTGATCGCGCTGCTGCACAAGGGCGCGCCGGTGTTCGGCATGATGCACCAGCCCTTCATCGGCGAGCGTTTTTCCGGCGACAACGGCTCGGCCAATTATAAAGGCCCCTCCGGCGAGCGCCGGCTCCAGGTCCGCCGCTGCGCGTCGCTGTCGGAGGCGACGACCTACACCACCAGCCCCTTGCTGATGAACGAGCGCGACCGCGCCATTTTCGGCCGCATCGAGAAGGGCGCGCGGCTGTCGCGCTATGGCGGTGACTGCTACTCCTATTGCATGCTGGCGGCCGGCCACGTCGATCTCGTGGTCGAGACCGAGCTGAAGCCCTACGACATCGCAGCCCTGATCCCGATCGTGACCGGCGCCGGCGGCGTCGTCACCACCTGGGAAGGCAAGTCGGCCCAAGGCGGCGGCCGCATCATCGCGGCCGGCGACGCCAGGGTTCACGAAGAAGCAATGAAACTGCTCAATGGATGAACGACCCATCGTTTGAAAAACCGCTGCACACTTTTCCGGACCATGCTTCAGGGGCTTGTATGAAAAACTGGCGTAAGCTCGTCCTCGCAAGCCTGCTTCTGTTTCCCACCCTCGCCTCGGCGCAGAATTTTCCAACCAAGCCGATCAAGCTGATCGTGCCGTTCCCGGCCGGCGGTCCCAACGATATCATCGCGCGCGTGATCGGCCAGCGCATGTCCGAGCTATCGGGCCAGCCGGTGCTGATCGACAACCGCGGCGGCCAAGGCGGCGTGCTCGGCACCGACGCGGTCGCGAAGGCCGCGCCCGACGGCTACACCATCGCCATCTCCAGCGCCGGCGCGCTCGCGATCAGCCCGAGCATGGAGCGGGTCGCCTACGACACATTGACCGACCTCACGCCGGTGACGCTGGTTGCGACCGTGCCGGAAATGCTTGTCGTCGCCACCAACGTGCCCGCCAAGGACATCGGCGAGCTGATCGCGCTCGCCAAGGCGCAGCCGGGAAAGCTCAACTTCGCCTCCTCCGGCCCCGGCAGCCTGCCGCATCTCGCCGGCGAATTGTTCAAGCTGACGGCCAGGATCGACATCGTGCATGTGCCCTATCGCGGCGCCGCGCCCGCGGTGAACGACCTGCTGGGCCAGCAGGTGCAGATGACGTTCCTCGATCTTCCGGTGCTGCTGCCGCAGGTCAAGGCCGGCGCCTTGCGGCCGATCGCGGTCGGCTCTGCCGAGCGCGCACCGACGGCGCCTGAGGTGCCGACCACGGCGGAAGCGGGCTTTCCTGATCTTCGCATCGAGAACTGGTACGGCATGGTCGCGCCCAAGGGCACGCCGAAGGAGATCGTCGCCGCGCTGCATGGTCTGGCGACGAAGGGGATGGCGGATCCGGCCGTGAAGGACAAGCTCGCCGCACAAGGCGCGACGCTGATCGGCGACGAGCCGGAGCATTTTCGCCAATTCATCGCGGACGAGACCAGGAAGTGGACGAAGGTGATCAAGGACGCCGGGGTCGAGACGGCGAAGTGATCAACGGCTTGAGTCGTGACGCCGCCACGAGGTAGGTGCGTTCCGTCCCCCCTTGCGGGGGAGGGAGCGCAGTTGAGTTCGCGGCCACGCCGCAGGCTCACATCAGCACTCGCCCTCACACCGCCTCTGCCCGCAAATGCTCCACCAGCATCTTGGCCGGGCGCGGCAGCGTCTTGAAGCTTCGCGCGCAGATCACGAGTTTGCGGTTGGCGAAGGCATCGCGCAGGCGGACCATGGCGAGCGGCATCAGCTTGGCGCAGCGGCGGGCGGCGGCTTCGGGCACCAGGGCGACGCCGACATCGGCGGCGACCATCTGGCAGATCGCGTCGAAATCGCGCAGGCGCGCGCGGTAATGCGGCCGCATGCCGAGCCGGGCGGCGTGCTTCGAAATATGAACCTGGAGCGCGGTGGCGCTGGTGAGCCCGACGAACTCGCACGCGCCCGCCTCCTGGAAATCGATCTGGCGGCGGCCGGCGAACGGGCCGCGCCTGGACGTCACCAGTGTCAGGCGGTCCTCGCTGAAGACGAAGCGCTCGATATGGTCGGGCAGCGCGTGCTCGGCGGCGAAGCCGAGATCGGCGGCGCCGGCGGTGATCGCGGCCGCGATGTCGGTGCTCTCGCGCTCCTCGATGTCGACGGAGACGTCGCGATGCTCGCGCAGGAAGCCGGCCAGCGCCTTCGGCAGATGCTCCGACAGGCCGGAGGTGTTGGCGAGGAAATGCACGCTGGCGCGCACGCCGCTGGCGAAACCGGCGAGATCGCCGCGCATGGCGTCGATCTGGTGGATGACGAGGCGCGCATGATCGAGCAGGCTCTCGCCGGCCGCGGTCAATTCGACGCCGCGGCGGCCGCGCTTGAGCAGCGCGACGCCGAGCGCATCCTCGAGCCCCTTGATGCGCGCGCTGGCCGAGGCCAGCGCCAGATGCGACCGCTCGGCACCGCGGGTGATGCTGCGCTGGTCGGCGACTGCGATGAACAGCTGGAGATCGACGAGATCGAAACGCATCCGGATTCCTCCAACCCTAGCCTTCGCCGATAGCGAAGGCTGTCTCCGTAACCTCCAGATTGTGCCCGGGCGCGGCTTCGGTCAATGTGCCGGTCATGATCGACCCTCTCCTCATTGTCATCGCCGCCGTCTTCCTGATCGCCGGATTCGTCAAGGGCGTGGTCGGGCTCGGCCTGCCGACCGTCTCCATGGGCCTGCTCGCGGTGAGCATGGCGCCGAGCCGCGCGATCGCCATCGTCATCGTGCCCGCCATCATCACCAACATCTGGCAGACCTTCGTCGGACCTCATCTGCGCGACATCCTCAGGCGGCTGTGGCCGCTGATGATCGGCACCGTGATCGGCTGCTGGCTCAATGCCGGCGCGCTGACCGGCCCGCATGCGCGCTATGGCACGATCGTGCTCGGCGCCCTGCTCGTGATCTACGCGGTGATCGGCCTGAACAAATTCCAGTTCCGCGTCGCGCCTGAGAACGAGAAATGGGTCGGCGGCGTGGTCGGCGTCGTCACCGGCGTGATCTCCGCCTCGACCGGCGTGCAGGTGATCCCCTCGATGCCGTTCATGCAGGCGATCGGCATGGAGAAGGACGAGCTGGTGCAGGCGCTCGGCGTGTTCTTCACGACCGCGACGCTGGCGCTCGCCTTCAACCTCACCGCCGGCGGCTTGCTGACGCCGGCCAATGCCCTGCCGGGTGCCGTGGGCCTCGCCATGGCCTTCGCCGGCATGTTCATCGGCCAGTCGGTGCGGGCGCGGATGCCTGCGGAAGCGTTTCGGCGCTGGTTCCTGATCGCGATGATCCTGCTCGGCCTCTATCTCGCGGGCAGCGCGCTCCTGAAAGAGCTTGCCTAACGAGATCTACGACTTCGGCGCGTAACCCGGCACCCATTTTTCGTGCTGGGGCAGATCGTCCTGGATCGTCCACCACGGCGCGCGCGACGAGGTGAAGACGTGGAGGCGGGGCCTGACGTCCGGATCGTCATCGAGCAGGCCGGCGGGAATGCTGACGGTCGGCAAATAACTCGCCTTGCCCGGCGTCAGACAGCCGCAGGTCTTGCAGCGATGGCGGAAACTGCCCGGCGCGGATTCGTAAGCCACCGTCATGTCCCCGCCCGCGACAAAGCGGAACTTGTCGGCATCGACATGGGCGTAGGTGGCAAATGCCGCCCCGGTCAGCTTGCGGCAATTGGCGCAATGGCAGTGGGTCAGCGAGCGGACCTTGTCGATCTCGAAACGCACGGTGCCGCACAGACAGCTTCCACGAACCATCGAAACCTCCCTCGCGCGGCCTCTATCGGGCCGATTGTAGCCGCACCAATCATTCGTTCGAATGAGTTACCGCGTCTCCAGCATGGCGACGCGGATGCCGAGATAGATGAAGAGGCCGCCGAGCGCGCGGTTGACCCAGGCGATCGCGCCCTCGGAGGTCCGCAAGCGGTGTGCGGCCTTTGCCGCGAACGCCGCCAGCACCAGGCACCACAGCGTTCCCGTGCAGATGAAAATCAGCCCGAGCGTCAGGAAGGCGAGCGGCTTGTGCGGTGAATCGGCTGCGACGAATTGCGGCAGGAAGGCCAGGAAGAACAGCGCGACCTTGGGATTGAGCGCGTTGGTGAAGACGCCCTGGAGGAACACCCGCCGCAGCGAGCTCCGCGCCGGCTCGTCGATCGCCGATGCCAGCACCGGCCGCGACCACAGCATCTGAAGTCCCGTTACGACCAGATAGGCCGCCCCGACCAGCTTCAGGATCGAGAAGGCGGTGGATGAGGCCATCAGCAGGGCCGAAAGCCCGATCGCCGCGCCCGCGACGTGGAAAAAGCAGCCGCAACTGATGCCGAAGGCGGCGGCAGCCCCGCCCCGCCAGCCCATCTGCATGCTGCGGCCGATGACGTAGACGGAGTCCGGTCCCGGCGTGATGTTGAGCAGCACGCCCGACAGGATGAAGAGCCAGATTTCGTGAATGCCCAGCATGTGAGGTGTCCCGCCGCCCCGCTCCCCGTCTCAAGGGATCGGGCTTAGTCGGTTCGGCCGCCCCCGTCCACCGCCGGGACTGCCTAGGATTTACGTCGAATTTGCAATGCGGATCATACTTTCGCTCGGCCTCATCTGTTCTATAAAGGCTGGGTTCTTGAAATGCGGGATTCGAGGCGACTGCCACGCCGTGGCCGGTCCTCGGTCCGTTGGAGCTCCGGGGCTATGGAAAGACGTCTGGCCGCCATTGTCTGCGCCGATGTCGCCGGCTATTCGCGCATGATGGGCAGCGACGAGGCCGGTACCCATGCCGCCTTCAAGGCCCATCGCAGCGCGATTCACCCCATCATCCTCAATCACGGCGGCCGCGTCGTGAAGAACACCGGCGACGGCTTCCTGCTGGAATTCCCCTCGATCGTCGGCGCCACCGAGGCCGCGATCGCGATGCAGACGCTGATGGCGGAGCGCAACCACCACCTGCCGGCCGACCGCGCCATGCAATTCCGGCTCGGCATCCACATGGGCGACGTCATCGCCGACGAGGACGAGGTGTTCGGTGACGACGTCAACATTGCCGTCCGCCTGGAATCGGTGGCGAGCCCCGGTGGCTTCGCCATCTCGGCCAAGGCCTATCGCGAAGCGAGCAAGCATCTCACCGTGCCGCTGGTCGATGCCGGCAACCATCGCTTCAAGAACATCAAGGATGCGGTCGGGGTCTGGACCTGGAAGCCCGAGGGCGCCCCGGCGCTCGTTCCCGCGCTGAGGGAGGCGTCCACCCTCTCGCAGCAGTACCGCACCGCCATCGTCGGCGTGCTGCCCTTCGCCAATCTCAGCGACGCCCAGGACGAATACTTCTCCGACGGCCTCACCGAGGATCTGATCCACGCGTTGTCGCTGCAATCCTTCTATCGCGTGCTGAGCCGCAACTCGACCTTCGCCTTCAAGGGCAAGAACACGAGCACCCGGCTGATCGCGCGCGAGATCGACGCCACCTACCTGATCCAGGGCTCGGTGCGGCGCGCCGGAGCCAAGATCCGCGTCACCGCGGAGCTGATCGCGCCGGAGACCGGCGAGCAGCTCTGGACCGGGCGCTACGACCGCGACATCGGCGACTTCTTCGCGATGCAGGACGAGATCACCACCAACCTGTCCGCCGCCATCGCCACCGAGATCGTTCGTGCGGAGGCCTCGGCGCCGGCGCGGCTCTCGACCGACGTGACCGCGTGGGACCGTTTCCTCAAGGGGCTGTCGCATTACTACCGGCAGACCAAGGAGGACCTGGCCGCCGCCATCGACCTGTTCCGGGAGGCCATCGAGATCGATCCCAACCTGGCGATCGCGCACGCCTATCTTGCCACGATCCAGATCCAGAGCATCCAGTTCGGCTGGGTCAAGGGCACGCGGGAGATGTGGGCCGAGGCGATGAACCTCGCCGAAACCAGCGTCCGGCTCGACCCGCGCTCCTCCTTTGCGTTCTCGATTCTGTCCTGGGCCCATGCGATGGAGGGGCATTACGAGGCCGCGATGGACGCCGCCAAGCGCGCGGTCGCGCTCAACCCCTACGACATGGGCGCGCGCGGCGTGCTCGGCATCTGCCATTTCGTCATCGGCGAGCACCGCGAGGCGATCGAGCTGTTTTCGATGGCCGCGCAGCGCGACAACAGCGACCCGCGCTACCAATGGGCCGCGCTGAACGCGTTCAGCCATTATCTGCTGGGGCAGTATGACGCGACCCTGTCGTGGGCCCGCGAGCAGCTCTACATCAACCCGAACCACATGCAGGCGCTGGCGATCCGTGCCGCGGCGCTGGCGCAATTGGAGCGGACCGACGAGGCCGTCGAGGCCACCCGCGTGCTCATGGGCAACTACCCGACCCTGAACGTCGACCGCCATTTGCGCAATTTCCACTGGAAGCGGCCCGAGGACCTCGCCCATTACCGCGAGGGGCTGCTCAAGGCGGGCGTGCCGCTCGGCAAGCTGACTCTCGTCCAGAGCGACGTCAAACGCGCCGCCGAGTCCTGACCGGCGGGCCGCGGCCGCTTCACGACCCGCTCTTATTGACACAACAGTGAATTCCGCCACACTTCGTCACACGCTGAGGTAGTATACCCTGCTGTCGGTTTGTTAGGACTTTTCGCGCTTGATCGGCGCGTCTGCATTTCACGATTCGCTGTTTTCAGGATTTTGGGCCATGAACGACCCCGCCTCGAAGCCCCCCTTCAATCCCTCGATCCAGGTCTCGCCGAACAATCCCTGTCCCTTCCTGCGCGGCCTCGTCGGCGAAGGTTTTGTCGACGGCGGCACCGTGCCTCTCCGGACGCTGTCGCAGACCATCGCGAATGCAAGCGGCGAGGCTGGGCTGAAGAAGGTCTCGGCCCGCATCCAGACCCGTGGCGTCGCGCTGATCGCCAACGGCGCCTGTCACATCCTGCAAAGCATCTTCTGGGGCGCACAGCTCAATGCGCTACGCGGCGGCCCGCTCGACAAGCTCGGTGCCGGCTCGCGCATCCTCGGCGTCGACGGGCGCGTCAACGAGGACGAGATCGCGCGGCTCGCCAGTTTCGGCGGCACCTATGCCGATCCCGATGGCGGCACCGAGACCGGGCTCAACGCCTCGCAAATCAAGACCTTCATGGACGACAATCTCAAGCGCGCCGGCAATCAATCGCGCTGGTACTACCCGATCCTGATGAAGTTCGAATGGCCGATCCTGCTCAAGATCATGGGCAAGGGTCAGGGCGATGACCGCTATCTCAGCGTGGCCGAGGTGAGGACGTTGTTCAACGAGCGCAAATTCCCTGACAGGATCACCCAGCGGGTCGTCAGCCAGCCGGTCACCCCGCCCTCGCTGATATTGCGCGCTGCCGGCGGACTCGTCGCCGCGCTCCTCGTCTTTGGCGTCGTGGCACTGCGCTTTCCCGATCAATTCCAGCCGATGCTGCCCGGCATCCTCGGGGACCTGGTGGCGCCGCCATTGCCGGAGCAGGTCGAACCCCGGGCCGCGTACTGGCTTGAGCAAAACTGGGCGCTGGAGGACCGCCACTGGTTTCATCACGCCAGCCAGGGCACCGCGACCTTCCCAGTGCCCTACAGCTGGTTCATGGCGCTCGAGCAGCCGCGGCTTCATTTCTTCGCTAAGCCCGGGATGCTGCATGACAGCGACCATCTGCAGCGCTTCGGCTTCATCCCCAGCCCGCAGACGATCAACACCGACGACGCCACGCTGCGCCGGTTCGGCTACGCCAACGTCTACGACAAGACGAAGCCGGTGCCGGCGCGGCTGTGGGATCCGCCGGTCAACTGGGGCACCCAGGCTGAAAACGTCGACGGCCTGCCCGTCGGCTTTGCGCGCATGACCGGCGTACCCGATCCTGCGACCGGCCAGATCGGCGAGGACCGGATCGGCCTGACCTGCGCCGCCTGCCACACCGGCCAGATCCACTACAAAGGCATCGACGTCCGTTTCGACGGCGGCCCGGCGATGACCGACCTGAGGAAGCTCGAGGTCACGACCGGCCTGTCGATCGCCTACACGCTGATCGTGCCGGGTCGATTTACGCGCTTCGCCGACCGTGTGCTCGGCTCCTCCGCCAGCGATGCGGATCGCGATGCGCTGAAACAGAAGCTGCGTGCGATCAGCACATTCCTGATCGACTGGGAGAAGACCTACGCGAAAACCATCGACGGCAAGACGAGGTTCAACGAGAAGACGAAGCGGGATGAGCCGCAGCAGGACACGGAGGAAGGATACGGCCGTCTCGACGCGCTCAACCGCATCGGCAATCAGGTCTTCTCCCAGGACATGACGCTCAGCGGCCTCAGCGGCTTCGAAAAGAATCTGCATGCCAAGGACGCGCCGGTCAGCTTCCCGCCGATCTGGACCGTGCCCTGGCTCAAATTCGCGCAATATGACGCTTCCATCGAACAGCCGCTGATCCGCAACGCCGGCGAAGCGCTGGGCGTGACCGCGCTGCTCAATTTGTCCGACAATAGCCCCAAGGACAGGCTGTTCCGCTCGTCGATGGATATCAAGAATCTGAACTGGATCGAGGATCTGCTGAAGGGGTCGGCACCCTATCCGAAGAAGCAGCTCTCCGGACTGACATCGCCGAAATGGCCGTCGGACATCTTCGGCGACAATGCCTGGAAGATCGATGGCGAGCGCGTCAAGAACGGCCGCAAGCTGTACGCGCAGATCTGCACCGAATGCCATCTCGGGCCGGTCAACGATCCCGTGTTCGACACCGAGTTTCCGGATCAGAGCATCTGGTCCTCGTCGCGCTGGGAGACCATCGGCAACGACAAATTCCTGAACGAGGTCCAGAAAAGCGTCAAAGGCATGGGGACCGATCCCGCTCAGGCCAGCGTGCTGGAGACGAGGACGGTTCAGGTCCCGGGGTTTCTCAAGCTCGATCCCACGCAGAATCTCAATGCCTGGTGGAGCTGCAATCTGCCGGATATCTCGTCGACCGACATGCCGTACTCGCTCGGGCTGATGGTGCTCGTCGACATCGTCAGCCGCAAGGCGATGGACGATGCGAAGATCCCCCCGAAGGTGCAGCAGGCCTGGTGGGGTGAGCGCAAGAACTGCCCGAATCCCGGTCCGCAGCCGCCCGACAAGAAGGAGCCGCGGCCCTGGTATCGCGCGCGCCCGCTCAACGGCGTCTGGGCCACCGCGCCTTACCTGCACAACGGATCGGTGCCTTCGCTCTACTGGATGCTGAGCCCCGCGGCCGAGCGCCCCAAATCGTTCTGCATGGGTGGTGGTCGCGACTACGATCCGAAGCAGGTCGGCTTCGCGGTCGCCGACGGCGAGAGCTGCAAGACCGGGCAGTCGCGCTTCTCGACGCGAGCGTCTGATGGCGCCGAGATCTTCGGCAACAGCAATGCCGGCCACTCGTTCGATGGCACGCCGGGCCCCGGCAAGGACGGCACCATCGGCCGCGTGCTCAAAGAGCAAGAGCGCTACGACCTGATCGAGTATCTGAAGACGCTGTGAGTTACGCTTCACCTCTCCCCCGCTCTCGTCCGCTGAAACTTCAGCGAAGGGGGACGCGGGGAGAGGTCGGAATTCATCCACACCGTCATTGCGAGCGCAGCGAAGCAATCCAGAATCCTTCCGCGGGGACAGTCTGGATTGCTTCGCTGCGCTCGCAATGACGGAGAATGGGGATTGTCAGCGAGTCCCAATGTCACCGCCCCCGCGGAGCCTCCCCCTCACCCCAACCCTCTCCCCGCAAGCGGGGCGAGGGAGCACACCGTCGCTGCGGCTACGCCTCACTTGAACAGCGGCGTGCCCGGCACGAAGGCGTCGAAGGCGGCCCAGAACTGGGAGCGGTAGCGGTCCTGCTCCTGTAGGATCTCGTGCTTCGAGCCGGCGATCACGAGATGGGAGCCGGCGCGCAGATGGTAGGCGAACTCCTCGATCGCCGCGGTCGAGACCACGGTGTCGCTGGAGGCCGCCAGCATCAGGATCGGCTGGCGGATCTCGGAGGGGTAGCTCATGCCCTTGAAGGTGTGCATGGCCCGAAAGGCGGAATCGGCCCAGGCGACCGTCGGTGACGCCAGTCCGAGCGTCGGATCCTCCTCCAGGATCGCGGCATTGCGCGCATAACGCACGGGATCGCTGGTCAGGGGATTGTTGATGAAGGGATCGAGCCCGGTGATGTGGTCGCTGCCGCCGGGAACATAACGGCCGCCCATCCCCAACATGCGCATCGTCTTCAGCAGCGCCCGCGCCGGCAACGAGGTGGTGCGGCCGGGCAGGTCGATCATCGGCGCCGACAGCACCATGCGGTCGAACCAGCGCTTGCCCGCATGCGCGACGCGCAGCATCACCGTGCCGCCCATGGAGTGGGCGAGCGCGAAGAAGGGCGGCGGGCAATCCGGCAGCACCACCTGCTGCACGAAGGTCTCGACGTCGATCTCGAAATCGGAGAAGTCGCGCACATAGCCCTTGCGCGGATCGCGCAGGCGGCGCGAGGAGTGGCCCTGCCCGCGCCAGTCGATCATCGCCACCGCAAAGCCGCGGTCGCGCAGGTCGCGCACGGTCTCGAAATATTTCTCGATCTGCTCGCTGCGTCCGGTGAAGACGCAGACCGTGCCCTTGCGGTTCGCCGGCGGCGCCCAGCGCGCAAAGCGCAGCTCGGCGCCATCGGGTGTCTTGATGGTGCCGCTGACGACGTCTTCGGGAACGGGATTGGACGGAATCGAGATCAGCGTCATTGGGCGAGAAATGCTGAAAATCAAGGGGCGGGAGCGCCGAAAAGGCGCTGGTGCCGCCCTCTTGAACGCAGTGTCCCTGAACCCATATCACCATGGTGCAGGCCGCTACCAGTGTTTCGGAACCGGAACATCAGGCTGCACACAGACTAAAGCCCGGCCCGATTGGCGGGCGGGTTAGCAAACAGTCGCTCAATGGAGGACTTGACCATGCGTACCTACGATCTCACCCCCTTCTATCGTTCCACCGTCGGCTTCGACCGCCTCTTCAACCTGCTCGATCAGGCCGGTTCGGACGGCAGCCCCGGTTATCCCCCCTACAACATCGAGCGCACCGGCGAGAACACCTACCGCATCACCGTTGCGGTCTCGGGCTTTGCCAAGGATGAGCTCTCCATCGTCGCGAAGGAAAACACGCTGACGATCAAGGGCGAGAAAGTCGCTGGCGAGAATTCGAAGTCCGAAGTGCTCTACCGCGGCATCGCCGCGCGTGCCTTCGAGCGCGCCTTCCAGCTTGCCGATTTCGTGCAGGTGAAGGACGCCTCGCTCGAGAACGGGCTGCTTCACGTCGACCTCGTGCGCGAGATTCCCGAAGCCAAGAAGCCGCGCCAGATCGCGATCAACGGCGGCGCGCCCAAGGCGCAGGTGATCGAGAACTCGGCCGCGCAAGTCGCCGCGTAAACCGCACGCACGCCACTTCCGAGTTGCGAAAACGCCCCGGTGCCCCGGGGCGTTTTTTTGTTTTGCCCAAGCCCCTCCCCCAGCGTCGTCCTGGCGAAAGCCAGGACCCATACCGCGAGGTCTATCGATCGTGCTCGGTAGCGATACCGAACGACGAGTCTTCGCCAAATATCTCCCAGGGGTAATGGGTCCTGGCTTTCGCCAGGACGACACCGGATACTCTTTTGCACCGCATCACAGAACGGTGAGGACGCGTAACGATCTCGCCTTGCGCTCCGTCCTTTGGGCATCGACCCCAAAACAAGACGGAGAACGATCATGACACTTTGGCGCAGCCTTTTCGTCGCCGCGAGCCTGCTGGCGGCCCCTCTCAGCCTCGCTCACGCACAAACCCCACAAACCGTGAAGGCCAAGAACGTCGTGCTGGTGCATGGCGCCTGGGCCGACGGATCGAGCTGGTCGGAGGTGATCCCGATCCTCCAGGCAGCGGGCCTTCACGTGACTGCCGTGCAAAATCCGCTGTCCTCGCTTGCGGACTCCGTCGAGGCGACCAAGCGCGCACTGGCCGAGCAGGACGGGCCGACCGTGCTGGTCGCGCATTCCTGGGGCGGCACCGTGATCAGCCAGGTCGGCACCGACCCGAAGGTCACCGGCCTCGTCTATGTCGCCGCACGCGCGCCCGACGCGAACGAGGATTTCGTCGCGCTGTCGAAGCAGTTTCCGACCGGCCCGGTGCGCGCCGGCATCGTCGAGCGCGACGGCTACACCAAGCTCTCGGAAGACGCCTTCCTGAAGTATTTCGCCAACGGCGTGAAGCCGGAGCAGGCCAAGGAGCTCTATGCCGTGCAATGGCCGACCGCGGCCTCGATCTTCGCCGGCCGCACCACCGAAGCTGCATGGCACGCCAAGCCAAGCTGGTACGCGGTGTCGAAGAACGACGACACCATCAATCCCGATCTCGAGCGCTTCCTCGCCAAGCGCATGAACGCAACGACGATCGAGCTCGATGCCGGCCACCTCTCGCTGGTGTCGCATCCGAAGGAAGTGGCGAATCTGATCCTGGAAGCTGCGGGGTATGGGCGAAGCTGAGGACAGACTGCCTTGATGCAAAAGGCGCCTGAGTGCTCAGGCGCCTTTTGTTTTGCTCCGCTCTCTCCCCATCGTCGTCCTGGCGAAAGCCAGGACCCATTACCCCAGGGAGTGGTTTGGCGAAGACCCGTCGTTCGGTACTCACACCACCCAAAATCGATAGACCTCGCGGTATGGGTCCTGGCCTTCGCCAGGACGACACCCGTTGGCGTGGTCGCACTCTCGCGTCAAACGACCCGTGCGAGGAGCTTGCTATTCCAGCCCCTGCGCGGCCGGCATGTCCTGCATCGGCGGAATCGTCCCCGCCGGCTTTGCCTGCCCCACTGTCGGCGCAGCGGCTTGCGGCGCGGCTTCGGTGGGCTTGGCCTGCACGGCCGCGGCCTGCTGTGCAGGTTGGGGCTGCGGTGCCTGGGCCTGCGGCACCGCGGGCTCGGCCGGCTTCACGGCTGCGACCGGCGCCTCGCCGCGCGGAGGAGCCGCCTTCGGCAGCGGCACGGTGCGACTGGCGACACGCGGGATCGGCGCCGGCGGGCGCGGCGGGCCGCGGCGGACCACGGTCGGCGGCGGCAGCGCGCTTTGCGGACCGTAAGGGGCGACCGCGCGCTCCTCATAGGTGGGGGCCATGCCGTAGGCGTCAGCGGCGGGCATGAAGCGCAGGATTCGTCCGTCGCGGGCGTCGATCACCAGCCGGCCGTCGTCGCCACGGCGGTCGATCACCGCGATGGTGTAGACGCTGCCGCGCAGGCGCGGGATGCCGAGCGGCGAGAAGCCGTTGTCGCGCAGCACCGCATAGACTTCGGTGGCCGGCAACAGCGCCGGCGCCGGGCCGCGCTCCTCGTAGCCATAGCCATAGCCGTATCGCGGCGGTGGAGGCGGCACAGCGTCCGGCGGCGCATAGGGCCTGTCGAAATCCGACACCGCGATCATAGCCCCTCCCGCAATACCGTTCGCTGGAACTTGCGCCTCTGCCGCGGTCACGGCCAGCGCCAGCGCGGCGGCGGCCACACATCCTGTGAAAAACTTCATGGTCGACACGCTCCTGTCAGGCCCGGGTGGATCGCGCTCTTTCGCTTCTTGCGGCGTGGCGCGCCTTCCGAAGGGTCGATCCGAAGCTTCATTCGGGATTTCGGCGTCGGCGGGGCCGGATCAGGGCGCGTTTGCTTCAAAACCGGGGCCGCGCACCGCGCGGAAAGCGATGATTGACACTTTGGGAATCGGGACTTTCGCGCGCTTGTGTGATAGACAAAAATTTGGCAAGGTGATGGTTAGGACAGGAAAGCTGTCTCAATTTTGCTTGCGGTTCCGGCATAGGGATTGCAACGAAAGTCGGTGCTTCCGAGCACCAAGAAGGCAACAGGCAAAGCCGTTCACGGGGACGTAGAACGCCTTGGCCTGAATTTAAGAAAATGCGGCTCGCAGCGGACGAGCGGTGACCCAGAGGCGGGTGCCGCGGAACGCCCAAGGTGCGCCGAAGATGGCGGTGAGACAGCTTGCCGCATGGAGAGGACGAGGACATGAACGGGTCGCAATTCGAGCGCGCAAACATCGTGGCAGAAGAACTGTCGGCGACGGTCGCCTCGAAAACGACTGATCCGATTCAGGAACACAATTCGCGCCCGCCGGCCGAAGGCCTCTACGATCCGAGCCTGGAAAAGGATTCCTGCGGCGTCGGCTTCATCGCCAACATCAAGGGCAAGAAGTCGCGCGAGATCGTCTCGGACGCGCTGAGCATCCTCTGCAACCTCGAGCATCGCGGCGCCGTCGGCGCCGATCCGCGCGCCGGTGACGGCGCCGGCATCCTGGTGCAGATCCCGCACGCGTTCTTCAGCCGCAAGGCCAAGGAGCTCGGCTTCGCGCTGCCGCAACCCGGCGAATACGCCATCGGCGCGCTGTTCATGCCGCGCGACACCGCCTGGCGCAACGTCATCAAGAGCATCATCGCCGACCAGATCAAGGAAGAGGGCCTGACCCTGCTCGGCTGGCGCGACGTGCCGACCGACAATTCCTCGCTCGGCGTCACCGTGAAGCCGACCGAGCCCGCCTGCATGCAGGTGTTCATCGGCCGCAACGGCACCGCCAAGACCGAGGACGATTTCGAGCGCCGGCTCTACATCCTGCGCAAGTCGATCTCGCAGGCGATCTACCAGCGCCGCGACCGCGGCCTTGCGGGCTATTACCCCTGCTCGATGTCCTGCCGCACCGTGATCTACAAGGGCATGTTCCTCGCCGACCAGCTCGGCAAGTACTATCCCGACCTGCACGAGGCGGACTTCGAGAGCGCGCTGGCGCTGGTGCATCAGCGCTTCTCGACCAACACCTTCCCGGCCTGGTCGCTGGCGCATCCCTACCGCATGATCGCGCACAACGGCGAGATCAACACGCTGCGCGGCAACACCAACTGGATGGCGGCGCGCCAGGCCTCGGTGAGCTCCGAGCTCTACGGCAAGGACATCAACCGGCTCTGGCCGATCTCCTACGAAGGCCAGTCCGACACCGCCTGCTTCGACAACGCACTCGAATTCCTGGTGCAGGGCGGCTACTCGCTGCCGCACGCCGTCATGATGATGATCCCGGAGGCGTGGGCCGGCAATCCGCTGATGGATGAGACGCGCCGCGCCTTCTACGAGTATCATGCCGCGCTGATGGAGCCGTGGGACGGCCCCGCCGCGATCGCCTTCACCGACGGCCGCCAGATCGGCGCGACGCTCGACCGCAACGGATTGCGGCCGGCGCGCTATCTCGTGACCAAGGACGACCGCATCGTGATGGCGTCCGAGATGGGCGTGCTGACGATTCCCGAGGACCAGATCATCACCAAGTGGCGTCTGCAGCCCGGCAAGATGCTGCTGGTCGATCTCGAGCAGGGCCGCCTGATCCCCGACGACGAGATCAAGGCCGATCTCGCCAGGAGCCATCCCTACAAGGAGTGGCTGGAGCGGACCCAGATCGTGCTGGAAGAGCTACCGAAGGTTCCGACCACCGGCGTGCGCTCCAACCTGTCGCTGCTCGATCGCCAGCAGGCGTTCGGCTACAGCCAGGAAGACATCACCATCCTGATGACGCCGATGGCGGCCACCGGCGAGGAAGCCGCGGGCTCGATGGGCAACGACACGCCTATCTCGGCGCTGTCGGCCAAGGCCAAGCCGCTGTTCACCTACTTCAAGCAGAACTTCGCGCAGGTCACCAACCCGCCGATCGACCCGATCCGCGAGGAGCTGGTGATGAGCCTCGTCTCGATCATCGGACCGCGGCCGAACCTGTTCGACCTGCAGGGCCTGGCCACCACCAAGCGCCTCGAAGCGCGCCAGCCGATCCTGACCGACGCGGACCTCGAAAAGATCCGCTCGATCTCCGACGTGGCCGAGTCGCACTTCAAGTCGCGCACGCTGGACACCACCTTCCACGCCGGTCTCGGCGCGGCCGGCATGGACCAGGTGCTCGACGAGCTCTGCGCGCGTGCGGAAGCCGCCGTCCGCGAGGGCGTCAACATCATCATCCTGTCCGACCGCATGGTCGGCACCGACCGGGTGCCGATCCCGGCACTGCTCGCCTGCGCCGCCGTGCATCATCATCTGATCCGCGTCGGACTGCGCACCTCGGTCGGTCTCGTCGTCGAATCCGGCGAGCCGCGCGAAGTGCATCACTTCGCCTGCCTCGCCGGCTATGGCGCGGAAGCGATCAATCCTTACCTCGCGTTCGAGACCATCATCGCGATGAAGGACCGCCTGCCCAGCTCGCTCGACGACTACGAGATCGTCAAGCGCTACATCAAGTCGATCGGCAAGGGCCTGCTGAAGGTGATGTCCAAGATGGGCATCTCGACCTACCAGTCCTATTGCGGCGCGCAGATCTTCGACGCGGTCGGCCTCAAGGCGGACTTCGTCGGAAAGTTCTTCGCCGGCACTCATACCCGCGTCGAGGGCGTCGGTCTCGCCGAGATCGCGGAAGAAGCCGTGCGACGCCATGCCGACGCGTTCGGCGAGGCGCTGGTCTACAAGACCGCGCTCGACGTCGGCGGCGAATATGCCTATCGCAGCCGCGGCGAGGACCATGCCTGGACCGCCGAGTCGGTCGGGCTGCTTCAGCACGCCGCGCGCGGCAATTCGCTGGAGCGCTATCGCGCCTTCGCCAAGATCCTCAACGAGCAGTCCGAGCGTCTGCTGACGCTGCGCGGCCTGTTCCGGATCAAGAGCGCCGAGGAAGAGAAGCGCAAGCCAGTGCCGCTCGACCAGGTCGAGCCGGCCAAGGACATCGTCAAGCGTTTCGCCACCGGTGCGATGAGCTTCGGCTCGATCTCGCGCGAGGCGCACACCACACTCGCGATCGCCATGAACCGGATCGGCGGCAAGTCGAACACCGGCGAAGGCGGCGAGGAAGCCGACCGCTTCAAGCCGATGCCGAACGGCGATTCCATGCGCTCGGCGATCAAGCAGGTCGCCTCGGGCCGCTTCGGCGTCACCACGGAGTATCTCGTCAACTCCGACATGATGCAGATCAAGATGGCGCAGGGCGCCAAGCCCGGCGAAGGCGGCCAGCTGCCCGGCCACAAGGTCGACGCAACCATCGCCAAGGTGCGGCATTCGACGCCGGGGGTCGGCCTGATCTCACCACCGCCGCACCACGACATCTACTCGATCGAGGACCTGGCGCAGCTCATCTACGACCTCAAGAACGTCAACCCGACGGGCGACGTCTCGGTCAAGCTCGTCTCGGAGATCGGCGTCGGCACGGTGGCCGCGGGCGTCGCCAAGGCGCGCGCCGACCACGTCACCATCGCGGGCTTCGAGGGCGGCACCGGCGCTTCGCCGCTGACCTCGATCAAGCACGCCGGCTCGCCGTGGGAGATCGGCCTTGCCGAAACCCACCAGACGCTGGTGCGCGAGCGGCTGCGCAGCCGCATCGTGGTCCAGGTCGACGGCGGCTTCCGCACCGGCCGCGACGTCGTGATCGGCGCGCTGCTGGGGGCCGACGAGTTCGGCTTTGCCACCGCGCCGCTGATCGCGGCCGGCTGCATCATGATGCGCAAGTGCCATCTCAACACCTGCCCGGTCGGCGTCGCGACCCAGGATCCGGTCCTGCGCAAGCGCTTCACCGGCCAGCCCGAGCACGTGATCAACTACTTCTTCTTCGTTGCGGAAGAGGTCCGCGAGATCATGGCCTCGCTCGGCTTCCGCACCTTCAACGAGATGATCGGCCAGGTTCAGCTGCTCGACCAGACCAAGCTGGTCTCGCACTGGAAGGCCAAGGGCCTCGACTTCTCCAAGCTGTTCGTCAAGCAGAAGGAAGAGAAGGGCCAGAAGATCTATCACTCCGAGCGCCAGAACCACCATCTGGAGGCGGTGCTCGACCGCACGCTGATCGAGAAGGCGACGCCCGCGCTCGACCGCGGCGCGCCGGTGAAGATCGACGCCGCGATCAACAGCACCAACCGCTCCGCGGGCGCGATGCTGTCGGGTGCGGTCGCCAAGATCTACGGCCATGCCGGCCTGCCGCATGACACCATCCATGTCAGCCTCAAGGGCACTGCCGGCCAGGCCTTCGGCGCGTGGCTCGCCCACGGCGTCACCTTCGAGCTCGAGGGTGAAGGCAACGACTATGTCGGCAAGGGCCTCTCGGGCGGCAAGATCATCGTCAAGCCGCCGAAGAACTCTGCAATCGTGCCGGAAGAGAGCATCATCGTCGGCAACACCGTGATGTACGGCGCGATCCAGGGCGAGTGCTACTTCCGCGGCATCGCCGGCGAACGTTTTGCCGTGCGCAATTCGGGCGCGGTGGCCGTGGTCGAGGGCGCGGGCGATCATTGCTGCGAATACATGACCGGCGGCATCGTGGTCGTGCTCGGCAAGACCGGGCGCAACTTCGCGGCCGGCATGTCGGGCGGCATCGCCTACGTGCTGGACGAGACCGGCGACTTCGACAAGCTGTGCAACATGGCCATGGTCGAGCTCGAGCCGGTGCTGTCGGAAGAGATGATCAACGCCGACACGTATCACGCCAGCGGCGATCTCGAGGCCCATGGCCGGGTCGACGTGTTCAAGAACCTGCTCGCCTCCGACGTCGAGCGGCTGCACGTCCTGATCACGCGCCATGCCAAAGCGACCGGCTCCAAGCGCGCCGCCGACATCCTTGCCAATTGGAAGGACTGGCTGCCCAAATTCCGCAAGGTGATGCCGGTCGAGTACCGGCGCGCGCTGCGCGAAATGGCGGCCAACGCGGACGCCGAGCCGAAAATCGCGATCGGGGCGTAATAAAGAAGCCTCATGGTGAGGAGGCGCGTAGCGCCGTCTCGAACCATGAGACCACCATCCGGGCCTCTATCCTTCGAGACGCGGCGCGAAGAGCGCGCCGCTCCTCAGGATGAGGAGTGAGAGAACAAACGACTAAGCGGCAGGACTTCGGGTTTAATGGGCAAGATCACGGGTTTTCTGGAAATCGAACGGCACGACCGCAAGTACACCCCGGTCGCCGAGCGCGTGAAGCATTTCAACGAGTTCGTCGTTCCCTTGACCGAGAAGGAAACGCGCGACCAGGCCGCGCGCTGCATGAATTGCGGCATTCCCTTTTGCCACGGCACCGGCTCGGTCGCGCCCGGTACGCCGGGCTGCCCGGTCAACAACCAGATCCCTGATTTCAACGACCTCGTCTATCAGGGCAATTGGGAAGAGGCCTCGCGCAACCTGCACTCGACCAACAATTTCCCGGAATTCACGGGGCGCATCTGTCCTGCGCCGTGCGAAGCGTCCTGCACGCTCAACATCGACGACAACCCGGTCACCATCAAGACCATCGAATGCGCGATCGTCGACCGCGCCTGGGACAATGGCTGGCTGAAGCCCGAGGTCGCCGCCGTCAAGACCGGCAAGAGGGTCGCCGTGATCGGCTCGGGTCCGGCCGGCATGGCCTGTGCGCAGCAACTGGCACGCGCCGGCCACGACGTGCACCTGTTCGAGAAGTTCGCCAAGGCTGGCGGCCTGCTGCGCTACGGCATCCCCGACTTCAAGATGGAGAAGGGCATCATCGACCGCCGCGTCAAGCAGATGGAAGGCGAAGGCGTCACCTTCCACTACAACAGCCATGTCGGCGCCGACGGCAATGTCGATCCGCGCGAGATGCTCAACGAGTATGACGCCGTCGCACTCACCGGCGGCGCCGAAGCCCCGCGCGACCTGCCGATCCCCGGCCGCGATCTCGCTGGGATCCACTACGCCATGGACTTCCTGCCGCAGCAGAACCGCCGCGTCTCCGAGGAGCCGCTGAACGGCGTCCAGGAGATTTTGGCCGGCGGCAAGCACGTCGTCGTCATCGGCGGCGGCGACACCGGCTCGGACTGCATCGGCACCTCGCTGCGCCAAGGCGCGCTCTCCGTGACCCAGCTCGAGATCATGCCCGCCCCGCCCGAGCGCGAGAACAAGGGCCTGACCTGGCCGAACTGGCCGCTGAAGATGCGCACCTCCTCCAGCCAGGCCGAAGGCGCGATCCGCGAATATGCCGTGCTGACCCAGAAGTTCACCGGCGAGAACGGCCAAGTCAAGAAGCTGCACTGCGTGCGCGTCGACGACAAGTTCAAGCCGATTGCCGGCACCGAGTTCGAGCTCGATGCCGAGCTCGTCCTGCTCGCGATGGGCTTCGTCCACCCCGTGCACGAGGGCCTCTTGAAGCTGCTCTCGGTCGAGCTCGACCCGCGCGGCAACGTCAAGGCCAACACCTTGGACTACCAGACCTCGCGCCCGAACGTGTTCACCGCCGGCGACATGCGCCGCGGCCAGTCGCTGGTGGTGTGGGCGATCCGCGAGGGCCGGCTGTGTGCCCGGTCGATCGACACGTTCCTGATGGGGAAGACGGATCTGCCGCGGTAGTCGCTGTCGTCCTGGCGAAAGCCAGGACCCATACCGCGGAATCTATCGATGGGCCGATGATCGCTGTACCGAACGCCCAGTCTTCGCCACACGACCTCTTGGGGTAATGGGTCCTGGCTTTCGCCAGGACGACAGCTGAGGGCTTGGCGCCACCAGTACCCCTCGCGGCGCGGCTAATTCTGCAACCTCACGCCCAGCATCACCACCGTGCCCTGCGAGCTCGAGCCCGCCTGGTTCGAATCCAGGATGTCGTGGCGCAGCGTGCCCTTGATCCAGACGTTGCGGTTGAGCTTGTAGATCAGATTGCCTTCGAGCGAGTAGGTCTTGTCGTTGCGGTTCTGGCCCTGGTAGTCGTAGGTGCCATAGGTGAACTTGCCGACCGCGGTGAGCCAGCGGCGGAAGTCGTGATCGACTTCGGCGGCGTAGGTGTGCACCAGCACGCCGGAGGAGCCGGCGACCGTGGTCTCCGCGATCTGCGTGTCGGTGACGAATTTCACCGTGGTGAGGCCGCTGGCGTTCCAGATCAGCGAGCCCGAGGTGAGGAAGCCCGAGAGCTGGCTGAGGCGCGGGTCGACATAGTTGCGCGCGGAATAGCCGACCGAGACCTCGCCGGTGAGGATGCGCGAGAACTCGAAGGACGTGCCGACCTTGCCATAGCCGCCGTTTGAATCGCGGAAGTAGCCGCTGCGGTCGGCGGGCTGGTCGTGCACGCGGGTGTCGCCCTGGATCTCGACGAACGGCTTCAGGCCCGGCTTCAGCTCGTAGGAGAAGCGCCCGACGCCGCCATACTGGTTGAAGTCGCGATCATTGTTGCTGGAGGTCGAGCCGTCGGTGAGCTTGGAGTCGGTGTAGGCGGTGCGGTCCACGGTGGCGCCGGCCGCGACCTGGAAGCGGTTGAAGGTCTGGTCGAAGCCGACGGTCGTGCCAAAGGTGGCGTAGACGGGATATTTCTGGAGGCCGGCCTGCACGTTCGGGCTGCCGGGATTGTCGGTGGCGAGCCGCAGGCGGAGCTGCGAGGTCAGCTTGAGGTCGCGGTCGACATCGACGCGGCCGTCGACATGACCGATGAAGTCGGGGCGGTTGATCTCGACCGGCGAGGGCGAGGGAAAGCCGTCGATCGTCGCCGGCATGTTGTTGGTGTAGCCCGAGAACGAGCCGCGCAAATCGGCGACCAGCGCGTGGCGCTCCCAGTCGGACACCACGAGGAGGTCGGGCGCGACGACATAGACCGGCGAGCCGACCGGCTTGTTCAGACGCGCCGGGTTGGTGTCATAGCCGGCGGAAAGCTCGAGCCCGCCCTTGATCAGGAAGCTGCCGGCATAATCGCCGACCGCGCCGAACGCGTCGTCATCGGCCTTGAGGCGGCGGCGCAGCGGCTGGCCGGGCACGTTGCCGGCCATCGCCGGCGGCACCGGCACCTTGTGCGCGGTCTCGGACGGCGGCGGCGCGATGCGCGGCGGGCCGAGCGTCCTGTCCGGCGTTGTCGGCGGCACCGGCGAGCCGGGGCCGACCGGGCGCTTCGGCTTCGGCTGCCCGGGATAGAGCTTGGGTTGCTGCCGCTTGCGGTTGAGCGAGTCGTAACCCGAGCCGCTGGCGCCGTTGGCGGCTGGCAGACCGTAGGTCGGGACCTGGCCGACGCGCGAGGTCGCCGGCGCCTGCTGGCGCTTGCGCGGATCGGCGTTGGGATCGGGCAGCGCCGGCAGCGCGTCCGAAGGCGCCTGCGGTACGCCCGCCGTGCGGCGCGTCGGCAGCGTCTCGGGCGTGGCGAAACCGCCGCGGTTGGGATTGAACAGGTCGGGCGTGAGGCTCTGGGCGGCCACTGGGCCGCTTTGCAGGGCCGTCAGCGCAAGACACGGCAAAGCCGCGCACAGGAAATGCGCGCGTTGGCTCCGGCCCGTGCCTGGAGACGACCCCACGATGGTATTACCCCAACGAAATCAAACACTTTCGCGATTGTCCCCGCCGGCTGGCAGAAACCATCGTTAATGGAGTTAAAACAATTATGGTTAATGACCAGTTGAGGGGCGGGGCGGCCGCGTCGCCTCATGCGCCGAGGCGTGCTAAAGCAGACGCCAATGGGCCATCGCCCCTCCTCCCTGGACCTGTACATGCCGAGTTCGAAACCGCTGATGACCCAATCATCCGGCCCCGTCCCTGCAAGCGTCGAATCCGCGCTCCGCACGCTGGAGACCGAGAGCGGCGGCATCAACGCGCTCGCCGCCGCGCTGCGCGGCCCGCTGGGTGCGACCTTCGCCAAGGCGGTCGACCTGATCCGGCAGGCCAAGGGCCGCGTCATCGTCACCGGGCTCGGCAAGTCAGGCCATATGGGCCGCAAGATCGCGGCGACGCTGGCCTCGACCGGCACGCCCGCCTTCTTCGTTCACACCGCTGAAGCCGGCCACGGCGACCTCGGCATGATCACCACCGACGACGTCATCATGGCGCTGTCCTGGTCCGGCGAGCAGCCGGAGATGAAGAACCTCGTGAACTATTCGGCGCGCTTCGCGATCCCCATGATCGCGGTGACGTCGAACGCGGCGTCCTCGCTCGGACAGGCCGCCGACCTCGTGATCGAGCTGCCGAAGGCACGCGAGGCCTGCCCGCACAATCTGGCGCCGACCACCTCGACCCTGATGCAGGCCGCGATCGGCGATGCGCTCGCGATCGCGCTGCTGGAAGGGCGCGGCTTCACGGCGCTCGAGTTCGCGCATTTTCACCCCGGCGGCAAGCTCGGCGCGATGCTGAAATTCGTTCGCGACTACATGCGCACCGGCGCGGAGATCCCGCTCAAGCCGCTCGGCACCGAGATGTCGGAGGCCGTGGTCGAGATGTCGGCCAAGGGCCTCGGCTGCGTCTGCATCGTCAATGACGCCAATGAGGCCGTCGGCATCATCACCGACGGCGATCTGCGCCGCCACATGCGGCCCGACCTGCTGACGGTCACGGTCGACGACATCATGACCAGGCAGCCGAAGACCGTGCCGCCCTCGATGCTCGCCACCGAGATGATCGAGGTGCTGAACACCCGCAAGATCACGACGCTGCTGGTGACCGAGGCGGACAAGGTCGTGGGCATCGTGCACCTGCACGATCTGCTGCGGGCGGGTGTGGCGTAAGGCACGCCATCTCCTATCGTCATTCCGGGGCGCGCCACTTGGCGCGAGCCCGGAATCCATTCATCTCCGAGGTTGCTGCGCGATGGCTTCCGGGCTCGCGACTTCGTCGCGCCCCAGAATGACGAGGAAAGTGTGGCGCGCCCCTCTCCTCCGTCATTGCGAGCGCAGCGAAGCAATCCAGACTGCCTTCGCGGAAAGACTCTGGATTGCTTCGCTGCGCTCGCAATGACGGGGGCTGGAGCTACGGAAACCGCGCCGCCTTCGCTTCCAGCGGCAGCCTCAAGCCGTTCGCCAGATACGACACCGTGCGATAGAAGCCGCACAGCAGCATGACCTCCAAAATCTGCGCCTCGTCGTAATGCGCCGCGAGCGCGGCGAATTCCGCATCGGTGAACGTCGCCCGGTGATGCAGCGCGTCGACGGCCGCGATCAGCGCCTGTTCGCCCGGTGACCAGCACGGCGACGTCGCATCGCCCTCTACGGTGGCGCGGACCTCGTCCTCGGTGAGGCGCGCCGGACCGGCAAAGACCGCGACATGCACGCCCCATTCATACTCGCATTTGTTCAGCGCGCAGGTGCGGTCGATGACGATCTCGCGTTCACGCAACGACAGCGGCCCGGGATCGAGCAGGCCGCCGGCGCGGAACTTGTCCCAGGCGCGGCTGTGGCCCGCCATCACCCGGAACAGCAGCAGCGGCGGCGCGCCGCGCATGATGCGGTCGAACTGCGCCTGGATCTCCGGGGGATAAGGCGGCGCGAGCGGCGCAATGCGCGGTGTGACCTGGGACATCGGCCGCCTCCGTTGCTACAATTATCGTAGCACGACGCTACATTATCTGTAGCAATATGCAAGAGGGCGACGATGGCGAAACAGGCCGGCTCGACCACACGCAGCGTCCGCGGCTCACGCACGGGACGGCCGATCATGGCGCTGCTCGACCTGCTCGGCCGGCGCTGGACCTTGCGGATCCTGTGGGAGTTGCGCGACGCCCCCCTCACCTCCCGCAGCCTGCGCACCGCCTGCGACGAAGCCTCGCCGACGGTGCTGCAAGCGCGGCTGGACGATTTGCGCGAGGCGGGGTTCGTGGAGCTCGGCGAAGGCGGAGGCTATAGGCTGACGCCGCTCGGGCGGGACCTGTGCGAGACGTTCATGCCGCTGCACCGGCTTGCGGAGAGGTGGAAGAGCTCTTCCCCCTCTCCCCGCTTGCGGGGAGAGGGTCGGGGTGAGGGGGAGCCTCCGCGCAGACGGTGAGAGACGACTCGCGGAGAGCCCCCTCACCCGGATTGCATCTACGATGCAATCCGGCCTCTCCCCGCAAGCGGGGAGAGGCGAAGGGTCCTCACGCCACCGCCACCGTCAGATTCACGCCGTCCACCTGCACCACCTTCACGCGCGTCCCGGCCGGCGTATCGGGACCTGCGACGCGCCAGACCGTGTCGCCGATGCGCATGGTGCCGTTGCCGTCGATGATCGGCTTCTCCAGCGTGAACTCGCGGCCGAGCAGCGCCTCGGTGCGTTTGTTGAGAAAGGGGCTTCCGCTCGCATCCGGATTCGGCCGAGAGAGACGGCGCCACACCGGCACCGCGGCAGCGGCGAAGATCGCGAACATCACCAGTTGCACCTGCCAGGACACGGCGACGGCGAACGAGATCAGCCCGACCAGCAGCGCGGCGAGCCCGAGCCAGAACAGGAATACGCCCGGCGCCAGCACCTCCAGCCCCATCAGGATGAAGCCGAAGATCAGCCAGTTCCAGGTGCCGAGCGATACGAACATGTCGGTCATGACACGACCTCTTTGAAGTGGCGCATGCCCCTATCGGAAAACCGGTGTCCACTTTGCACTAACGTGGCCCTCCGGGTCCGGGGCATGCGCATGGTCCCGTTACGGCACCGCCGGCGGCATCGGGCCGGACGACGGCACCGAGCCGCCACGGCGCGCCGCGGCAGCGGCGGATGCCGCACTCTCGCCGAACGTCGCTTTCGCGATCTCGCCGATGCCGGCGAGCGAGCCCAGCATGCTCATCGCCTCGACCGGAAGCATGATGACCTTCTGGTTCGGCGAGTCCGCCAGTTGCCCGAACGCCTTGATGTACTTGTCGGCGATGAAATAGTTCAGCGCCGCGACATCGCCCTTGGCGATGGCTTCGCTGACCATCTGCGTCGCCTTGGCCTCGGCCTCGGCGGACCGCTCGCGGGCCTCGGCGTCGCGGAACGCGGCTTCCTTGCGGCCCTCGGCCTGGAGGATCTGGCCCTGCTTGGCGCCCTCGGCGCGCAGGATCTCCGACTGCCGCTGGCCTTCGGCGGCCAGAATGTCGGCGCGCTTGACGCGCTCGGCCTTCATCTGCCGGCCCATCGCCTCGACAAGGTCGGCGGGCGGCACGATGTCCTTGATCTCGATGCGGTTGACCTTCAGGCCCCAGGGCGAGACCGCGGCATCGACCACGCGCAACAGGCGCTCGTTGATCTCGTCGCGATGCGACAGCACCTGGTCGAGATCCATCGCGCCCATCACCGAGCGGATGTTGGTCATGGTCAGGACGGTGATGGCCTGGGTCAGGTTGGAGACCTCGTAGCTCGCCTTGGCGGCGTCGAACACCTGGTAGAAGGCGACGCCGTCCACCGTCACGGTGGCGTTGTCCTTGGTGATCACCTCCTGCTCGGGAATGTCGATCACCTGCTCCATCATGTTGATCTTGCGCCCGACGCGATCGAAATAGGGCACGATCAGGTTGAGCCCGGGGCTCAGCGTCTGGGTGTATTTTCCGAACCGCTCGATGGTCCAGTCATAGCCCTGCGGCACCGTCTTCACGCCGGCAATCAGCGTGATGATGACGAGCAAAACCAGAACAATCGCGAAAATGTCGAAACCGCTCATATGTCCTCCAAGGCAGGAAAAAGCCCTTTCCCGCGCTGTCATTGGTCGGGATCGCGACCCTACCGGTTCAGCGGTCGCGATTCACGTCGGCATTCGGACGATTCTGCACAAGACGCACTCCGGGGGAAACGGTCACGATATGTATTTCCGAAAGGCTCTTGAAAGCGTCCGGGCGCAGACCTAGCGGCGAAAGTTAACGAATCCGGACCTCTCGTCCGTCGCGGACGACCTTATTCGATGACATCGTTCGCTGTTGCAAGCAGGCTTGGGGGAATGGTGACGCCAAGCGCCTTGGCGGTCTTGAGGTTGACCGCGAGCTCGAACTTGGTGGGGTTCTGCACCGGCAGGTCGGCGGGCCGCGCGCCCTTCAGGATGCGATCGATGTAGCTGGCGGCGCGGCGGAGCTGCTCGGCGCTGTCGGTGCTGTAGGACATCAGCCCGCCCTCGTCGACGAAGGTGCGACTCCAGAACACCGCAGGCACGCGCGCCTCGGCGATCGCCGCGAGCAGATGCGCGCGATTGGCCATGGTGAAGAAGTCCGGCAGGATCAGCAGGCCGCCGTCCTTGCGCGAGGCCAGCGCCGCGATCGAGGCTGCGTCATGGACCGGGGCGGTCTCTACCGTCACACGAAGCGTCCGTGCGGCGTCCTCGATCGTGCGCAGCATGAGGGGCGCGAACGGCGCGGTGGCGGGATTGTAGACGACGAAGACGCGGGACACTTTCGGCGTCACTTGCGTCAGCATCTCCAGCCATTTGCCAGCCAGCGGGCCGTCGTAATCGGTGAAGCCGGTGATGTTGCCGCCGGGATGGGCGAGGGTCTGGACAAAGCCCTGGCTGACGGGATCGGTCACCACGGCGAACACGATCGGGATCGTCGTGGTGCGCCGGCGCAGCTCTTCGACCGAGGGCGTGCCGACCGCGAGCAGGATGTCGGGCTTGAGCGCGATCAGCTCGTCGGCGAGCCCGGCGATCCGCGCCCGGTCGCCGGCGCCGCTGCGCCAGTCGATCCTGAGATTGTCGTGCTCTTTCCAGCCATGGCCGACGAGCGCCTCGACCAGGATGGCACTGCGCGTCTGCCCGATCGCATCGTCGGCGGCCGTGACCGAGAGTACGCCGAGCCGCCGCGTCGGTTGCTGCGCCAGTGCCGGGGACGGCAGCGCCGCGATCATCCCAAGAAGCCCCAACACCTCGCGGCGGTTCATGGGGGGCCCATCAAATCCAGGCTCATTATATCCACCCCTGGAGCTCGCGCAGCACCAGGGTGCTGATCACGTCCATGCCGGGTTCGCTGTCGTTGAGGCAGGGGATCGCGGAAAACTGCTCGCCGCCATTGTGCCTGAAGATCTCGGCATTCTCCTGCGCGATCTCCTCCAGCGTCTCCAGGCAGTCGGCGGCAAAGCCCGGCGTCACCACCGCGATGCGCCGCACGCCCTCTTTGGCGAGCCGCTCCATCGTCTTGTCGGTGTAGGGCTGGAGCCACTCGTCATTGCCGAAGCGCGACTGGAACGTCAGCAGCAATTTTGACGCGTCCATGCCGAGCCGGCGGCGCAGCGCCTCGGTCGTGGCGATGCAATGCTCCTGATAGGGATCGCCCTTGTCGACATAGGATTTCGGCATGCCGTGGAAGGAGGCGACGATCAGCTCCGGCTTGAACGGCAGGGTTGCCAGATGCGTCTCGATCGAGACGGCGAGCGCCTCGATATAGGCCTCGTCCTGATAGTACGGCGGCGTCACCCGCAGCGTCGGCTGCGCACGCAGTCGGGCGAGCACGCGGAACACCTCGTCGCAGACGGTCGCCGACGTCGAGGCGGAATATTGCGGATAAAGCGGGACGGCGAGGATGCGGTCGCATCCCTCCGCGATCAGCGCGTCGATGCCCGACTTGATCGAAGGATTGCCGTAGCGCATCGCCCAGTCCACGACGACGTGATCGCGATCCGACAGCGCGGCCGCGAGCTTGTCGCTCTGCGACCGCGTGATGGTCTTCAGCGGCGACTCGTTCTTCTCGTTGTTCCAGATCTTCTGGTAGTCGAGCGCCTTGGTGCGGGGACGGCTGCGCAGGATGATCCCGTTCAGCACGAACTGCCAGATCAGGCCCTGGTCCTCGATGACCCGGGCGTCCGAGAGGAATTCCTTGAGATAGACCCGCACGCCCGGCGCATCGGCCGTATCGGGCGTGCCGAGATTGACCAGGAGCACGCCGACCCGCTTCTGGCCGGACACGACGGTTGGCTGTGTGGTCTCGTTGGGGGCGGCGGTCGACATGATCAGTTGCGTCGCGCGTTGCACCGAACTTGTCAAGATGAGCCCGGTTTCGCTAGGGTCTCCCTAAGCGGGGGAGGGAAGATGACACTCGCGGAATGGTGCGTTTTCGGAGCGCTGCTGCTCTATCTTGCGACGATCGCCTCGATCAAATGGATCCGGTTTCGCGGGTTCGACAATTCCCGGCCGCGCGATCCCGCCTTCTATGAGGACGCCATCGCGCAGCGCGCGCTCGGCGCTCATCAGAACGGCATCGAGACCTTTCCGTTCTTCGCCTTCGCGGTGCTGCTCGCCGAATTCAGGGACGCGCCGCAGCGGCTGATCGACGAGCTCGCGGTGCTGTTCCTGATCGTACGGATCGCCTACGTGCTGACCTATCTCGGCAACCGCCCGACGCTGCGCTCGATCCTCTGGAGCATCGGCTTTGCGATCAATCTCGGGATCTTCTTCATGCCGATGCTGAAGCGGTTCTTGCCGGTGTGAGTTGCCGTGTCCCGGACGCGCTGCAACGCCCTTAGCGTTGTGGCGCAGAGCCGGGACCCAGCGGGCCACAGCTACAGTATGGAAAGATGGGCCCCGGCTCTGCAGCGCACCGTCGAAGGGACGCTGCGCTGCGTCCGGGGCACGAGAGCGTGCCTCAAAAACACGTCGTCCGTTCGGCCGCGATGTAGCCGAACAACAGGCCGACGCCGAACAGCAGCACGAGACCGGCAGCGCTGAATTCGATGCCGCGCATGAACAGCGCGCCGCCGCCGTCGCGACCTGCGCTCAGGCGGGCGGCGATGTCCTTGGCGGAGACGGCGACGACGGCAATGGCCGCGACCGTGATCGCGGTGCCGAGCCCCATCAGGAAGGTCGCGGCGATGCCGGCCCAGAACAGGCCCTGGGCGAGCGCGAACACCAGCACCAGGATCGCACCCGAGCAGGGGCGGATGCCGACGGTCAGGATCGCGGCGAATCCGCGCCGCCAGCCACCGGGACCGGCGAGCTCGCTCGGCGCCGGGCCATGGGAATGGCCGCAATGCTCGTCATGGACGTGGTCGTGCCCGTGATCGTGATGGACGTGGGCGTGACCATGATCATGGTGATCGTGGTCATGATGATCGTGCGCATCATGATGGTGGTGATGGCCGTGATCATGGTGCTGCGGCACGCCCGCGATCGCCGGCACCGGCTGGGCCACCTGAAGCGCGCGGATGAAGGCGCCGCCCTTGACCCAGACCAGCCGCAGGCCGAACAGCGCGATCAGGCCATAGCTCGCGATCTCGATCACGCCTTCGGCCTTGCACATGGTCTTGGCCGTCGCGTTCAGCACCCAGGCCGAGATGCCGACGATCAGGATCGCGACCAGCGACTGCATCAGGGCCGAGGCAAACGACAGCGCGATGCCGCGCCGCGCGGTTTCGCGGTTGGCGACGAGATAGGAGGCGATCACCGCCTTGCCGTGGCCGGGCCCCGCGGCATGGAAGATGCCATAGGCAAACGAGATGAAGAGCAGCGTCCACACCGCCGAGCCGTCGGACTTGGCGGCCCGGATGGTCGCCGACATCTGGCGGTAGAACTCCGACTGTTTTGCCAACAGCCAGCCGATGAGGCCGCTGGCCTCGGGCTCGGCCGCCTGCGCGGATTTCGGTGCGCCGAACGGATTTTGCGCGAGGAGATCGTGAAGCGCGGCATCGGCCAGGCCCAGCACGACGATAACCGCGGCACAGGCAAGAAGCCCGCGGACAAGCGGAGAATGCAGACGACCGATCAAGGGCAATCCACCGTGATCTTGTTGGCGAACATCATGCCGAAATTGGTGTTCTCGCCGCTCATGAAGGTCTGCTCGTTGAGCTTCTGCGCGGTCGCAGTGCCGTCGCTGGGACGATCAAGCTTCATCTGGCAGCCGGCGGGCGCGCCGACCAGCTTGACCGGATTGTCCTTGGCCATCTGGAAGTCGATGAAGAAGGAACGGTCGAACACTTCGAGCACCAGTTGCTTGGGCTTGACCGGGTTCTTCAGCAGCAGCGTGAAGTGCAGGGTCAGCACCGTATCCTTGTAGTCGAGGAAGTAGTCGACCGGCTCCTGGAATCGCTCCTTCTTGCCGTCCGCTCGCGCGAAGGTGAAGTAGGCGTATTCCTTCAGCGACTCGACATTGGTCTGCGCCAGCGGCCCGAGCTCCTCGCGCGTATAGGCGCCCTTGGTCTTGCTCTCGAGCCCCTGCACCGCATAGGCCGAGAACATGTCGTCAAAGGTCCAGGCGTGGCGGACGCCGGTGATGCTGCCGTCCTCCGCATAAAGAAGCTCGCTGGTCGCGGTGATCCAGACATGCGGATGCGCGCTCGCCGCGCCGGCTCCGAGCACCATTGCGGCGGCGAGCAGCAGACCGAGAAGGGCGCGCATGCCCATCAGGCCGCCTTCGGGGCGTCGAGCAGGCCGCGGCGGCGGAGCAATGCGTCGGGCTCCGGCGGGCGGCCGCGAAAGGCCTCATAGGCGGCTTCCGGATCGACCGATCCGCCGCTCGAATAGATGTCGTCGTGCAGGCGTTTTGCGACATCGGGATCGAAGATGTTGCCAGCCTCCTCAAACGCGCCGAAGGCGTCGGCGTCCATCACCTCGGACCACATGTAGCTGTAATAGCTGGCGGCATAATGGTCGCCGGTGAAGATGTGACCGAATTGCGTCGGCCGGTGACGCAGCGCGATCTCCTCGGGCATGCCGATCTTCTCGAGCTCCTTCTTCTCGAAGGCGCGCACGTCGCTGGCCGCGGCGGCCGGCTGGGTGTGGAATTCGAGGTCCACCAGCGCCGAGGAGACGAACTCGACCGTGGCAAAGCCCTGGTTGAATTTTCGCGCGGCGAGGAAGCGCTGGAGCAGGTCATCCGGCAGCGGCTCGCCGGTCTGGTAGTGGCGGGCGAATTGCTGGAGCACCTCGGGCCGTTCCTGCCAGTGCTCGTAGAGCTGCGACGGCAGCTCTACGAAGTCGGTGAACACGGAGGTACCCGACAGCGACGGATAGGTCACGTTGGACAGCATGCCGTGCAGGCCGTGGCCGAATTCGTGGAACAGGGTGCGGGCGTCGTCAGGCGACAGCAGCGAGGGCTCGCCGCCGGCCCCCTTTGCAAAATTGCAGATATTGAGAATGAGCGGCGCGACGTCGCCGTCGAGCTTCTGCTGGTCGCGCAGCGAGGTCATCCAGGCGCCGGAGCGCTTCGACGGCCGGGCGAAGTAGTCGCCATAGAACAGAGCCTTGTGCTTGCCGTCCCTGCCCTTCACTTCCCAGACCCGGACGTCCGGGTGCCAGACCGGCACGTCCTTGCGCTCCTCGAAGGTGATGCCGAACAGGCGCGTGGCGCAGTCGAAGGCGGCGGCGATCATGTGGTCGAGCGCGAGATACGGCTTGATCGCGGCATCGTCGAAATTGGCGCGCTGGAGGCGGAGCTTTTCGGCATAGAAGCGCCAGTCCCACGGCGCCAGCTTGAAATTACCGCCCTCGGCCGAGATCAGCGTTTGCATCTCGTCGCGGTCGGCGAGCGCTCGGGCGCGCGCCGGCTTCCAGACCCGCTCGAGCAGTCCCCGCACCGCTTCCGGCGTCTTGGCCATGGAGTCCTCGAGCCGGTAGGCGGCGTAGGTCGGGTAGCCGAGCAGGTTCGCGCTCTCCTCGCGCAGCTTCAGGATCTCGACGATGGCCGTATTGTTGTCGTTGGCATTGCCGTTGTCGCCGCGCGCGATGAAGGCCTTGTAGACCTTCTCGCGCAGGTCGCGCCGCGCCGAGCTCTTGAGGAACGACTCGACCGAAGAGCGCGACAGGGTGACGATGGCCTTGCCGGCCATGCCGCGCTCTTCCGCCGCGGCCTTGGCGCTGGCGACGAAGCTCTCCGGCAGGCCCTGGCGGTCGGCCTCCCCTAACTCCATGAACCATTCCTGCTCGTCGCCGAGCAGGTGATGGCTGAAGCTGGTGCCGAGCTGGGCGAGCCTCTCGTTGATCTCGGCCATCCGCGTCTTGGCCTCCTCGGAGAGGCCGGCGCCGGAGCGGTGGAAGCGGGTATAGGTGCGCTCCAGCAGGCGGAGCTGTTCGGGCGAAAGACTGAGATTGGCGCGGTTCTCGTGCAGCTGGGCGATGCGACCGAACAGCACGGCGTTCATCATGATCGGATTCCAGTGCCGCGCCGTCCGCAAGGAAACCTCCTTGTCGATCTCCAGGATGGCCGGGTTGGAATGCGCCGAGACGAGGTCGTAGAACACCGCCGCGACCTTGCTCAGCAGCTTGCCGGAGCGCTCCAGCGCCGTGATGGTGTTGGCGAAGTCGGGCGCGGCCGGATCGTTGGTGATCGCCGCGATCTCGGCGGAATGGTCGGCGAAGGCCTGCTCGAAGGCCGGGAGGAAGTGCTCCGGCGTGATCTCGTCGAAGGGCGGGGTCGCGAACGGCGTCACCCAGGCCTTCAGCAGCGGGTTGGTCTCGGCGTCCGTAGTTTGGCGGAGGTCTGACATCGCAAGTCCCGGTTTTCGAGCTGGTTTGTTGCGACCAGCTATAGCACGCGATGGGGCTTTTTTGGGCCATTTGGCCTTGCTCCCGCCCGCCTTTTCGGAGAGATTGCGGCCCTCGAAGACACGGACCCCTGAGCCCCATGAACGCGCCTTCCTCCTCCCGCCAGATCGTCTGGCGCAGCGTCATCACCGTCATCAGCGCCGCCATCCTGATCGGCGCGGAGGTGCTCGGCGCGGCCTTTGCCGGCGGCTGGGCCCTCGCGATCCTGTTCGGTTTAGGCGATCAGGGCACGCACATCCTCCAGGCCGTGCTGTTCGCACTCGGCGTGCTGGTGATGACCGCGTTCATCCGCGCAGCACAGCGCGTCGAGCCCTTCACCAAGCGCGGCTGACACTCGCTCGCGCGCGAGAGACACGCGCGCAAGCTTGAAAACTTAACGCACGTTCATCTTCCGCGTCGCTCGCGCCACACTGCGCAAGCAGATGTTAGGCAATTCTGTTCTCAGCCTAAAAAAATTCTTGCGAAGCAGAGTCAAAACGCTTATGTGCGGTCTTGCCCAATTTCGCACGTGCCTGTGGTCGTGTGTCAGTCGGTAGGTATCCGGACAAGAGGCCGGACAGCCGCCAAGGGGTGAAGAAGCCGAGGGGCTCTTCGGAAGCGCGGAAGTCGAGAAGACGAAGCGAACCCGAAGCGTCCAGCATCTCTCTCAAAGAGATGCCTTGTCGAAGGTGACTTCGCTCTTTGCAACCGTGACTGGCAGCCGGAGGCGAACCGGCGCACCCCGCTCTCAACGGGGGACGCGACTTAAAGCAACGACGGATCGGGCTTTTTTGGTCTCTACCGGCAGTCCAACGCCGGCGCGGGCTACTGAAAAGGCTTGTCCTTCATTGCCAGGTGTGCGGGCGGGAAATTCCCAACCAATCCACGGCAGCACAGTCTGGTTTGAGTCTTTTGGCTTCGTTGCGCCTCCATCGCGCAATCCGGCCAGAGCACTCTTATCCGACGTCATTTTTTGAACGGATCCCCGTCGCTGGGCCGTTTGGGAGAGTGCTATGACCGAACGTATTCAGGAATTCCTGCGCAACCGCCGCAGCGAGGGCCGGGACACCGAGCCTTGCCTCGTCGTCGACCTCGAGGTCGTGCGCGACAATTACCAGACCTTTGCCAAGGCGCTGCCCGACAGCCGCGTGTTCTATGCCGTCAAGGCGAACCCGGCGCCGGAAGTGCTGGCCCTGCTCGCCTCCATGGGCTCCTGCTTCGACACCGCGACCGTCGCCGAGATCGAGATGGCGCTGGCCGCCGGAGCTACGCCCGACCGCATCTCCTTCGGCAACACGATCAAGAAGGAGCGCGACATCGCGCGCGCCTTCGCGCTCGGCATTCGGCTGTTCGCGGTCGACTGCGCCGCCGAGGTCGAGAAGATCGCCCGTGCCGCTCCCGGCGCGAAGGTGTTCTGCCGCATCCTCTACGACTGCGCCGGCGCCGAATGGCCGCTGTCGCGCAAGTTCGGCTGCGACCCGGAGATGGCCGTCGACGTGCTCGACGTCGCCAAGCGCCTGGGCCTGGAGCCGTGCGGCATCTCCTTCCATGTCGGCTCGCAGCAGCGCAAGGTGAAGGCGTGGGACCGTGCGCTGGCGATGGCCTCGCAGGTTTTCCGCGACTGCGCCGAGCGCGGCATCAACCTGTCCATGGTCAACATGGGCGGCGGCTTCCCGACCAAGTACCTGAAGGACGTGCCGCCGGTCGTGACCTACGGCCGCTCGATCTTCCGCGCGCTGCGCAAGCACTTCGGCAACCAGATCCCGGAGACCATCATCGAGCCGGGCCGCGGCATGGTGGGCAATGCCGGCGTCATCGAATCCGAGGTCGTGCTCATCTCGAAGAAGAGCGACGAGGACGAGGTGCGCTGGGTCTATCTCGACATCGGCAAGTTCGGTGGTCTGGCCGAGACCATGGACGAGTCGATCCGCTACGCCATCCGCACCGCCCATGACGGCGCGGACATGACGCCGTGCGTGCTCGCGGGACCGACCTGCGACAGCGCCGACGTGCTGTACGAGAAGACCCCGTATCCGCTCCCCGTCACGCTCGAGATCGGCGACAAGGTGCTGATCGAAGGCACCGGGGCCTATACGTCGACCTACTCGTCGGTGGCATTCAACGGCATCCCGCCGCTGAAGACGTACCACATCTAATTTGCCACATCTGACCCGCCTCTCTGTCTGAGGCCTGACGAACCCGGGAGCCGGCTTGCCGGCTCCTCCCTCACATTCCTGATTTCTGACGACGCCTTGAGCCGGCGTGCTGATCGCACGTCGGTTCAAGCGGGGACTGACGCGCCATGACTGCTTTTCGGAAGCCACAGATCGTCCTCACTTCGAAAGCCGCTCCGTTCGCGATCCGTGCGGAACGTGCTGCCGACGTCGCCGCCCGTGAAGCGCTGCTCGATGCCTCCTTTGGCGAGAACCGCCATGGCCGCACCTGCCAGCGCCTGCGCGACGGACGTGCACCTGCCGCAGGCCTTGCCCTGTCGGCTGTGCGCGAGAGGACACTCGTGGGAACCGTGCGGCTGTGGCACGTCAGCGCCGGAGGCAGGCCCGCTCTGGTCCTCGGACCGCTGGCGGTGGACCCTGCCTGCCGCGAGCTCGGGATCGGCGCCGCGCTGATGCAACAAGCGCTGGCCGCCGCCCGGGCGCGCGGGCATGCCGCCGTGATCCTGCTCGGCGATGCCCCCTACTACGCCCGCTTCGGCTTCTCGGCAGAGAAGACCGGTGCACTGATGCTGCCCGGCCCGTTCGAGCGCGACCGTCTGCTGGCGATCGAATTCCAGGCCGGTGCGCTGGATGGCGCCGAGGGGACGATCGTCCCGACCGGCGCGGCCCTGCCCAAACGGAGGGTAGTTCGCCCCCTCCAGGCGCACGCGGCCTAAGGGATTGCCATGATGGCGACGACCGAAGCCGCATTGAACGGCAACGCCCGGCCGCGCCTGTGCTGAACTCTATTCCTTTGGGGTTGCGCAGGCCCCGGAAACGCCCTTTAACCCCCGCGAAACACCTCTTTCAGCCGAGGTCCAAACCATGTCCCGTCGCCTGATCTCCACCGGCTCCCCGTTCGAGAAGACCGCCGGCTACAGCCGCGCCGTGATCGACGGCGATTTCGCCTTCGTTGCGGGAACCACCGGCTATGACTACACGACGATGACGATGCCGGCCGATGTCACGAGCCAGTCACGCAACTGCTTCAAGACCATCGAAGCCGCCCTGAAGGAGGGCGGATTCGAGATGGCCGATATCGTCCGTGCGACCTACTACGTCACCGACGCCAGCTACATCGATGCCCACTTCGCCGTCTGCGGCGAGGTTCTCGGCGATATCAGGCCGGCTGCGACCTTGCTGGTCGTCAGCGCTCTCGCCAAGCCCGAGATGAAGGTCGAGATCGAAGTCACCGCCAAGCGCCACAGCGCCTGATCCACCCCTCACCATTTTGTCCGCCAGCACTTTCTGGAGAAACCATCCCATGAGCCCTGCCTCGCAGATCTACGCGAAGATCACCGGCCCCATCGTCATGGTCGGCTTCGGCTCCATCGGCAAAGGCACGCTGCCGCTGATCGAGCGGCATCTCGACTACGACAAGTCGCGCGTCACCGTGATCGATCCCAAGGACGAGGGCCGCAGGGCGCATTGCGAGAAGCACAATGTCCGCTTCATCCAGAAGGGCGTGACCAAGGACAATTATCGCGACTTGCTGACCCCGCTGCTCACGGAAGGCGGCGGCCAGGGTTTCTGCGTCAATCTCTCGGTCGATACCGGCTCCACCGACATCATGGAGCTCTGCAACGAGCTTGGCGCTCTCTATATCGACACTGTCAACGAGCCCTGGCTCGGCTTCTATTTCGATTCGTCGAAGGGCCCGGAGGCACGCTCCAACTACGCCCTTCGCGAAGTGACGCTGGCCGCCAAGAAGGCACGCCCCGCGGGCTCGACGACGGCCGTCTCCTGCTGCGGCGCCAATCCCGGCATGGTGTCCTTCTTCGTCAAGCAGGCGCTGCTCAATGTCGCCGCCGACCTGAAGCTCAATGCCCCCAAGCCGAAGACCAAGGCCGAATGGGCAGACTTGATGCGGCAGGCCGGCGTCAAGGGCATCCACATCGCCGAACGCGACACCCAGCGCTCCAAGAAGCCGAAAGAGCCTGATGTCTTCGTCAACACCTGGTCGGTAGAAGGTTTCCTGTCGGAAGGCGTGCAGCCGTCCGAACTCGGTTGGGGCACCCATGAAAAATGGATGCCCGAAAATGCGCGGACCCACGAAGCCGGCTGCGGCGCCGCCATCTATCTGATGCAGCCCGGCGCCAATACCCGCGTGCGCACCTGGTGCCCGACCCGCGGCGCGCAATACGGCTTCCTCGTCACCCACAACGAGTCGATCTCGATTGCCGATTACTTCACGGTGCGTGACGCCTCGGGCACGGCGGTCTATCGGCCGACCTGCCACTACGCCTATCATCCGGCTGACGACGCCGTGCTGTCGCTGCATGAAATGTTCGGCCGCGCCGCGAAGATGCAGGAAAAGCACCACATCCTCGACGAGAACGAAATCGTCGACGGTATCGACGAACTCGGCGTGCTGCTGTTCGGCCACGACAACAATGCCTATTGGTACGGCTCGCAGCTCTCCATCGAAGAGACCCGCAAACTCGCGCCCTATCAGAACGCCACCGGCCTGCAGGTGACCTCCGCCGTGCTCGGCGGCATGGTGTGGGCGCTGGAAAACCCGAACGAGGGCATCGTCGAAGCCGACGAGATGGATTTCGATCGTCTCCTGGAAATCCAGCTGCCGTATCTCGGCCCGGTGAAGGGTTTCTACACCGACTGGACGCCGCTGACGGATCGGCCGGGACTGTTTCCGGAAGATATTGATACCAGCGATCCCTGGCAGTTCCGGAATATTCTGGTGCGGTGAGGGGCGCTTCTTCCGCCCGTCATTCCAGGACGCCGCTGCCCCGCACTCCACTGTCATGCCCCGCGAAGGCGGGGCATCCAGTACGCCGCAGCTTCTCCGTATCCACGCGCCGTCTCTGGAATACTGGATCCCCCGCCTTCGCGGGGGATGACACCGAGTACGCGGCTGGGAGCGCGGCTGCCTCCTACTTCTCCCTGATCGGCGGCGCGATCTTCTCGGCGGGAGCCTGCGGCAGCGCCGGCTTGATGGCCGCGCCCTGCGTTTGCGGATCGGGGCGCGCGGGCTCGGGCGCCGGCGTGGTCGGCCGATCGCCGCCGGGCTTTGATTCAGCCGGAGTCTTGCCCTGATCGTCGGACGGCGTGCCCTGGAGCGGCCCCGTCGCCTGCGCCAGCTCCATCCGGCTCTGTGCCCGGATCTGCGCCAGCGACAGGCCTGACACCACGACGCCGACTGCGAACAGCGAGCAGGCGATCATCAGGTCGAATTTCAGTCTGCGCTTGTCATTTTGGCCGGGCATGTCGATCACCGCCTTTGTCCGGGGGATCAACGAAGTTGCCCGACCGCGGTTCCGTGCCGGACGAGGCGGGAACCGCGCCTCCGCGCGCCAAAACGCCGCGCTCAGTCCGTCGTGCTGACCTCCCAGGTCGCGTGGCGCACGCCCGGCAAATGCTGGAGATCGGTCGCCACCGCGTTCAGCTCGTTCGGATCGACCGCGGTCGCAACCAGCTTTGCGACGATCTCCAGAACATCCTCGCCGATCTCGACCGCGTCGATATCGGCCACCGGATATTTTGCAGCCTCGAGCTTCTCGACCAACCGGTCGCGCATGTCGGGCAAGGCGTCCGCCGCCACCGCAAGCTTGAAATAGTAGGTCGCCTCCGAGGTCTTCTCGTTCAGCGGAATGCGGTTGATGGCATTGACCAGCGGGCGCAGCATGGTGTTGCCGGCAATCACGAACACGGTCAGCGCGGCCGCCTGCGCGACCATGTCGGCGCCGGCGCAGGAGCCGACAGCGGCCGAGGCCCACAGCGTCGCCGCGGTGTTGAGCCCGCGCACGTCCATGCCCTGCTTCATGATGACGCCCGCCCCCAGGAAGCCGATGCCGGAGACGACATAGGAGATCACCCGGACCGCGCCGTCGGCGCCGGTCAGGTGCATGGCGAGATCGACGAAGGCGGCAGCCCCGACCGCGACCAGCACATTGGTGCGCAGGCCCGCGGTGCGCTGGCGGTATTGCCGCTCGGCGCCGATCAGCGTACCCAGCACGAAGGCCGTGAACAGGCTGACCAGCGTATCGGCGAAATCAGCAAGCTGGAAGGTCGTCAGAAACCGCATGGTCCCCTATACGGCCGGAACGATGACAGATCAAAGCTCCAGCAGGCCGCCGTCCCCATTTTCGTCCGCAAACGCCAGCAGCGTGCCCTTGGCGTTCCATGCGAGCGCCGCCACCGGCGGGGTGCCATTGCGGCGGACCAGGATCTCGGCGCCATCCTCGAGCCGCACCATAAGCACGGTGCCGTCGCTGTAGCCGGCGGCGAGGATGTCGTTCTTCGGATGACAGGCGACGACCGAGACGCGCGCCTGGAGCGGCGCGAGCATCGCGGGCTCCTTGCCCATCGGGCCGTCCTTGCTGCCGAACGGCCACAGGATGACGGTGTCGGCGCCCGACGTCGCCAGCGCCTTGCCGCCCGCGCTCCAGGACATCGAGCGGACGCGGCCGGGATAGCCGGTCATGCGCATGTGGCGGTTGTCGGCGAGCCGCCAGCCGTGCAGCGCCGGCTCGTGCATCGCGGTGACCAGGAATTTGTTGTCGGGGCTGAAGGTGACCGCGTGATGCGAGCCGGCCCAGGGCAGGAATTCAGCCGTCGCCGCCATGTTCGGAAACCACAGCGTCGCGCCGTTGTAATGCGCAATCGCGAGCCGCAGGCCCTTCGGCGCGAACGCCAAGCCGCCAACGGTCGAGGGCACCTCGATCGACTTTTCCTCGGTCTTGCCGCTCTTGACGGTCGCCGTCTTGCCGGCCGACCAGGCGAAAGCGCCGTCCGCATGCAGCGCCACCGCGTCGATCCAGCGGCGCTTCGGGTCGGTGGCGAGCAGCTTCACCTCGCCCTTGGCATCGAGCGCAACGACCTTGCCGTCGTCGCCTCCCATGATGAGGCGCTTGCCGTCGGACGCGGTCGAGAGAATGCCGCCGCTGTGCGCGGCAACGGTGGTGATCTCGCCCTTGCTGTCGACGAGCGCGACGTTCTCCTCGCCGCCGACGAAGGCGGCGCGGTCACCGAGGAAATGCACCGACGTCACGCCCATGCCGAGCGCGACCGGTTTGACGCGGCCGGTGACGGAGACGATCGAGGCGGAATCGGGGGCCGGCGTAAACTCTTTCATCACGAGACGATGCAGCTCTCAAAACCCTTGCGGATGGCTTCTTCCGGCAATTCGCGGCCGATGAAGACGAGGCGGCTCTCGCGCGGCTCGCCGTCCTTCCATTTCCGCTGGTGGTCGCCCTCCAGCATCATGTGGACGCCCTGGAAGACGTAGCGGTCGTCGTCGTCGTGGAAGGCGAGGATGCCCTTGGAGCGCAGGATCTTGCCGCCCTCCACCTGCACCAGGTTCTGGAGCCAGGGCATGAACATGTTCGGATCGAGCGGCTTGTCGGTCTTGAGCGACAGCGATTGCATGTCCTCGTCGTGATAGTGCTTCAGGCCGTGGCCGTGATCATGGTGGTTATGATCGTGGCCATGATGGTGATGATCATGGTCGTGGTCATGATCGTCGGCCTCCAAAAAGTCCGGCTCGATGTCGAGGATGCGGTCGAGGTCGAAGGCGCCGCGATCGAGCACGTCGGCCAGCGCCACCGAGCAGCGCTCGGTGCGGTGGAGTTTCGCATAGGGGTTGATGGCGCGGATGCGGGCCTCGACCTCGGCGAGCTCGGGCTTGGTGACGAGGTCGGTCTTGTTCAGCACGATGACGTCGGCAAAGGCGATCTGGTTCTTGGCCTCGGGCGCGTCCTTCAGACGGTCGGACAGCCATTTGGCGTCGGCGACCGTGACCACCGCATCGAGGCGCGCGTTCTTCTGCACGTCCTCGTCGACGAAGAAGGTCTGGGCCACCGGCGCCGGATCGGCAAGGCCGGTGGTCTCGACGATGATGGCGTCGAACTTGCCCTTGCGCTTCATCAGCCCGTCCATGATGCGCACGAGGTCGCCGCGCACGGTGCAGCAGATGCAGCCATTGTTCATCTCGAACACTTCCTCATCGGCACCGATGATGAGGTCGTTGTCGATGCCGATCTCGCCGAATTCGTTGACGATGACGGCGTATTTCTTGCCGTGGTTTTCCGACAGGATGCGGTTCAAAAGCGTGGTCTTGCCGGCACCGAGATAGCCGGTCAGAACGGTCACGGGAATTTTCTGGGAGGTCGCTTCAGACATAACTACTCCGGGGTCGGGCTTTTCCGCGCGACGCGAGGCGGGGTGGCCCCTGCCCTAGTGGTCAAGCGCGCTGGTCAGGGCCTTTATATTGTGCCTGACCATGTCAATGTAAGTGGGGGCAGGCCCCTTTTCACCCGTCAAACCGTCCGAAATCAAGGTCCCGCCGACCTTTGCGCCGGTCTCGGCGGCGATCCGCCGGATCAGGCGGTCGTCGCTGATATTCTCCAGGAAAACGGCCGGGATTTTCTGGGCCTTGACCTGGCCAATGATGGCGGCGATGTCCCGCGCGCTGGGCTCGGTTTCGGTGGAGACGCCGAGCGGCGCGATGAACCGGATACCGTATTCGGCGGCGAAATAGCCGAAGGCGTCATGGGTGGAGATCACCTTGCGCCGCTCGGGCGGAATTTTCGCAACCGCCTCGCGCACCTCGCGGTCGAGCGTTTCGAGCCTTTCCAGATAGGCCTTGGCCTGGGCGCGGAAGAACTCCGCGTCATCAGGATCGGCCGCGGCCAGCGCGTTGGCGATATCCGTCACGTAGACCTTGGCGTTGGGAACGGACTGCCAGGCATGCGGATCTGCGGCCGAGCCGAGCTTCAGGGGCGTGATGCCGGCGCTGGCGGTGACGACCGTTGCCTTGCTGCCGGAGGATTGCACGAGGCGCGGCAGCCAGCCCTCGAGGCCGAGCCCATTGACGACAACGAACTTTGCGTCCGCGATGCGCTTCGCATCGCTTGGCGCCGGCGTATAGACATGGACGTCGCTGTCGGCGCCGACCAGCGTGGTGACGCTGACCCGGTCGCCGCCGACGTTGCGGACGAAATCGCCGAGGATCGAGAAGCTGGCGACGACGTTGAGCCGTTCCGCGGCGTGCAGCGGCGAGGCGATCAGCAGCAGGGCAAAGAGCGGAAGCAAGCGCATCGCCGTCACGCTTCCAGATGCCGGCCGGGAAACAACTGCCGGACGATACCGCCGACGCGGCCGAACAGCACCGAGACGATGTAGAGCACTGTCGCGACCAGAATGATCGCAGGGCCCGACGGCACGCGGGTCTGGAACGACAGCACGAGGCCGGCATAGCCCGAGACCGCGGCAGCGACGACCGCGATGCAGATCATCACCGTGAGATCACGCGACCAGAATCGCGCGATGCCGGCCGGCAGGATCATCAGCCCTACCGCGAGCAGCGTGCCGAGCGCCTGAAAGCCGTTGACGAGGTTGACCACGACGAGCGCGAGGAAAGCGAGATGCGCAGGTCCCCCGGCCCGGCTGACGGTGCGCAGAAACAGCGGATCGACACTCTCGATCACCAGCGGGCGGTAGATCACGGCCAGCACCAGCAGCGTCACCGTGGCGTTGAAGGCGACCACCAGCAGCGTCTGGTCGTCCATCGCAAGGATGTTGCCGAACAGCACGTGCAGCAGGTCGATATTGGTGCCCTTGATCGAGACGATGGTCACCCCCAGCGCCAGCGAGGCCAGATAGAAGGTCGCGAGCGAGGCGTCCTCCTTCAGCCCGGTCGAGCGCGCGACCACGCCGGCGAGGATCGCGACCGCAAACCCCGCGATCAGGCCGCCGGCCGTCATCGCAAACAGATTGAGGCCGGAGAGCAGGAAGCCGACGGCGGCACCGGGCAGGATCGCATGCGCCATGGCGTCGCCAACGAGGCTCATCCGCCGCAGCATCAGGAATACGCCGATCGGCGCGCCCGCCAGCGACAGCGCGATGACGGCGGCAAGCGCCCGCCGCATGAACTCGAATTCGGTGAACGGACCGATCAGCGCGTCATGGAGCATTGGGCGTCACGCCGCCCGCGAACGGGCATCGTCGGCCGCGCAGGCCGCGGCGCTGTCGTCGAACGCCTCGCACATCCGCATCGCGACGACGAGGTTTTCCGGCGTCAGCACCTCCGCCGTCGGGCCCCAGGCTACAGGGCCCCGCGCCAGCACCAGGGTCTCGGTGAAATGGCTGCGCACCATCTCCATGTCGTGCAGCGCGGCGAGCACGGTGCGGCCCTCGCCATGCCAGTGCTTCACCAGCGCAAGCAGGTCGGTCGTGGTCTTGCTGTCGATGGCGTTGAAGGGCTCGTCGAGCACGATCAACCGCGCATCCTGCAGCAGCACGCGCGCGAACAGCACGCGCTGCATCTGCCCGCCCGAGAGCGTGCCGATCGGGCGGTTCTCGAAGCCATTGAGACCGACGGACGCGATCGCGCGGAGGATTTTTTCGCGCGCGGCTTTGCCGATGCCGCCGAACAGGCCGCTGCCGCGCCACAGCCCGGTGCCGATGAAGTCGAACACCGAGATCGGGAAGCTGCGGTCGATCTCCGCGCTCTGCGGCAGATAGGCGATATCACGGGAGTCGAGCCCGCCGAGATGGATGCTGCCGTCGAGCGGCCTGAGGATGCCGACGATGCCGCGCAGCAGGGTCGATTTGCCGGCGCCGTTCGGGCCGATCACGGCGACCAGCGCACCTGGCGCGACCTCGCCGTTGAGATGATGCACGGCCGGATGCCGGTCGTAGCCGAGCGTGACGTTGTGGAAATGCAGCGCCGCCATGGTCACCTCATCGCCAGAAAGACGATGCCCCAGAGCACGGCGCAAACGGCGACCGCCGCGCCAAGGCGGCCCGCCATGGTCATGCGCAGGATCGACCAGGTCGCGGCCTGGGCCGGATGCGGTGAGGTTGCGTCATGGACGTGGGCATGGGTGTGGTCGTGCCCGTGCGAATGCCCATGGCTATGGGAATGGCCGTGGGCATGGTCGTGATGGTGGGTGTGGGACGCGGCGGGAACCATGTCCGGACGTTATATTATAACATTACGCCTGTCCACGCCGGGCTCAGGGCTTGCCGATCACCATCGCGATGGCGGCCGCCACGAACGGGAACGGCACCGAGACGGCGCAGCGAAACCAGACGAACCGGGCCGGCATGAACGGGATTTCCCATAAGATCACCCGCTGGAAGGCGAACAGCGCCCAGGCGACGACATAGGCGACCACCTGCGGCACCCCACCGCCCGACTTCAACGCCACCGTGCCGATGGAAAAGCCGATCACCGGGCCGCCGGGCGTGGCGGCACCGGCGACCACGGCGGTCGCAACCCCGAGCCAACCGCTGTCCGGTCCGAGCCAGCCGGTGATCACCTCCTGCGGAATAATGGCGGCGATATAGCCCGAGCCGATCACGCCCAGCGCGATCCGCGGCACGATGTTGATGAAGTCCATCGAGCCTTCGCGCAGCGAGGCCTTGAACACCGGAGGCCCGCGGCGGAAGGCGATCAGGCCGACGCCGAACACCGAGCCCCACAGCAGGATGTCGATCAGGAGCGCCGCGCTCAATTCGCCTCCTCGTCGCTGTCGCGCTTCGGATAGAGCCGGACATAGACGAAGCGGCCGAGGCCGCCTGCGAGCACCGGCAGCGGCAGCGAGATCACGATCCGCCACAGCGTGAAATCGGTGCCCATGATCGGGATTTCCCAGGCGACTGCCCGGCCATAGCCGATCAGGGTCCAGCTCACGACCATGGCGATGGTGGCGCCGAAATCGGCGCCGACCGCCAGCAGCGCGCTCGCCACCGGATAGGCGGTGAAGGGCCCACCGGGCAGGATCGCGCCGAAGGCGGTGCCGATCAGAAGGCCCTTCAGGCCGGATTGCGGCCCGAGCGAGCGCGAGACTCTTTCGTGCGGCAGGATCTCGGAGATGAAGGCGCCGAGCAGGCAGCCGGCCAGCACGCGCGGCAGGATGCCGCCGAACAGCGAGAGGTCGTGGGTGAGAATGTCGAGAACACCGTCGGTGCCGTCACGCCGCCAGACCAGCGCCGCGCTGACCGCCACCAGGGCCGCGATGATGATCGTCGACCAGCCGATCGGCTTACGCACACGGCCCGGCCGCGGCTCGGATTCCGCGTCCTCGGCAGGCGCCGGGTCTTTCGGGAAAGGGTCTGACAACGGGCTCGGGTCGGCTCGATGGTGATGCCCGTTCTGATTAAGGGCGCCGTCCATGCGATGCAAACGGTACGATCACAGATCGATGCGCGCATGACGCAGGACTGATTCAATCAATTCCGCACAGCAAAAAGGCGGCCGCTCATGCGACCGCCTTGTCTGTCATTCCGGGGCGGCGCGCAGCGGCGAGCCCGGAATCCATCGGGCCTCAGCCCGAGTGGATCGATGGATTCCGGGCTCGCGCTTCGCGCGCCCCGGAATGACTCCAATTACGCCTTGTCGAACAGGGACTCGACGTATTCCCAGTTCACGAGGTTCTCGACGAACGCCTTGAGATAGTCCGGACGGCGGTTGCGATAGTCGATGTAGTAGGAGTGCTCCCAGACGTCGCAGCCGAGGATCGGGGTGGCGCCGTGCACCAGCGGATTCTCGCCGTTCGGGGTCTTGGAGATTTCGAGCTTGCCGTTCTTGACCTGGAGCCAGCACCAGCCGGAGCCGAACTGGCCGACGCCGGCCGCCTGGAAGTCGGTCTTGAACTTCTCGAAGCCGCCGAGATCCTCGTTGATCTTCTTCTCGAGCTTGCCGGGCAGCTTGGTGCCGCCGCCATTGGGCTTCATCCAGCTCCAGAAGTGGATGTGGTTGTAGTGCTGGCCGGCATTGTTGAACACCGCGGGGTTCTTGCCGAACGAGCCCTTGACGATCTCCTCAAGGGACTTGCCTTCCCATTCGGTGCCCTTGAGCGCGTTGTTGCCGTTGGTGACGTAGGCCTGATGATGCTTGTCGTGGTGGAATTCCAGCGTCTCCTTCGACATGAACTGGCCGAGGGCGTCATAGGCGTAAGGGAGTGGGGGCAGCGTAAAGGTCATGGGTTCTTGTCCGCAACTGGTGGGGAACGTTCTAACGGTCACCCCTTATAGAAGGTTCCGTCGCCGTTAAATACCGTCAATTTGCGAAAAGGCGCGATGCGGCCGCTTGGCCGGATTGCATAAAATCGTCGCAGCACGCGGATATCCGATCGGGCGTGGCGGTTCGCCGCAAAATATCATTGCCTTTGAAGCGCTTATGGCAGAACGAACGCACCACGAAGCGGAGACGCGAAAGAGAAAGCAATGAGCATCGAGATCGACATCCTGAACGGCGACGCTTCGTGGCGGATCGCACAGCCCCTGCTCAGCGCGGTCTGGGGACGCGACGCCGCCGAGAAGCCGTCGTGGAGCCACGTCAAATGGGCCAATGCCGACCTTCGCGTGCTGATCGAGACGCCCGAGGACGGCCTCGTCTGCCACGTCGGCATCTACTTCCGCACCGTCACCTGGAATGGACAGAAGGTTCACATCGGCGGCATCGGCGGGGTCTGCACCCGCGAGGACCGGCGCGGACGTGGCTACGCGACCATGGCGATCGACGCGGCGGTGCACACCATGCGGGCCAACGAGGCGGTCCGCTTCGCGCTGCTGTTCTGCGAGCCGCACAATGTCGCGTTCTACGAGGCCCGCAAATGGCAACCCTTCACGGGCGAGGTCTATTGCGAGCAGCCGGAGGGGCGGATCCGCTTCACCCATATGGCGCCCTACGTGTTCGACATCGTCCGCGCGCCGACGCTGGGCACGATCGACCTCTGCGGCCTGCCCTGGTGAGCCCTGCGTGAGGCGCGGCTGGCGCGCCAGCCGCGCGCCTTGTAGCATGTCGATCATCATTCAATATTCCGCCCGGTGAACATGACGATCGACGCCCCCATAGACGCCGTCCCGCCGCGTGCACCGGTCGCCTCCCCCATCGCCAGCCTGCTGACGGCGCCGATCCTGCCGACGCTGCTGCGGCTCGCGATCCCCAACATGATCGCGATGGTCGGCAGCACACTGGTTGCGATCGCCGAGACCTCCTATATCGGCCGGCTCGGCACCATTCCGCTCGCCGCGATCGCGCTGGTGTTCCCGTTCGCGATGCTGACGCAGATGATGAGCGCGGGCGCGGTGGGCGGCGGCGTCTCATCCGCGATCAGCCGCGCGCTCGGCGCCGGGGATCGCGGCCGCGCCGCGACGCTGGCGCTGCATGCCACCATCATCGGCCTCTGCGGCGGGCTGTTCTTCACGGTGATGATGCTCGTCTTCGGCCGCTCGTTCTTCACGCTGCTCGGCGGCCGCGAGCGCGTGCTCGAGGAAGCCAGCGGCTATTCGCAGGTGCTGTTCTCCGGCGCGGTCGCGATCTGGCTCGTCAACACGCTGGCCTCGGTGATCCGCGGCACCGGCGACATGCGCCTGCCTTCGATGACGCTGATCGGGGCGAGCGTGCTCCAGATCGCGCTCGGCGGCACGCTGGGGCTCGGCCTGTTCGGCGTGAAGCAATTCGGCATGCCGGGCGTCGCCACCGGCCAGTTGATCGCATTCAGCTGCGCCGCGGTCTTCTTCCTCTGGTATCTCCTGTCCGGCCGCAGCCGGCTGCCACTGGATCTCCGCGCGTTTCATTTTGAGCGCGCGATGTTTCTGGACATTCTCAGGGTCGGCGCGGTCGCCTGCCTCTCGCCGCTCCAGACCGTGCTCACCATCCTGATCTTCACGAAGATTCTGGCAACGTTCGGCACCGAGATGCTGGCCGGTTACGGCATCGGCTCGCGGCTGGAATTTCTGCTGATTCCGATCACCTTCGCCTTTGGCATCGCCTCGGTGCCGATGGTCGGCATGGCGATCGGCGCCGGACATGTGAAGCGCGCACGGCGCGTGGCCTGGACCGCAGCCGCGGCGTCCGGCCTCACCGTCGGCCTGATCGGCGTCGTCATCGCGCTCGATCCCGCGTTGTGGGTGTCGCTGTTCACGGCCGATCCCGGCGTCACCGCCGCCGCGCACAGCTATTTCCACTGGGCCGGCCCGGCCTTTGCGTTCTTCGGCATGGGCGTGTCGCTGTACTTCTCTTCGCAGGGCGCGGCGCGCGTCGGCGGACCGGTGCTGGCCTCCACCGCGCGGCTTCTGATCGTCGCGATCGGCGGCATCGGCCTCATGATGGCGCAGGCGCCGGCCTGGACCTTGTTCGCGCTGGTCGGCGGCGCCATGGTCGTGTTCGGATTGTCGACCGCGGCCTCTGTCGCCTTCGCGCGCTGGGGCAAATGAGCGCAGGCAAATAAGCGCGGGAATGTGATTCCATCCAGCGTTGCACTATCCCGCCGGGCTGCTATGGAGGCGCTCCACTTCGGGGCCTCTCCATGATTACCAGATTCGCTGCTCTCATCGTCCTTCTGGCTGCGCTGCTTGGCGCGACCACCGCCCAAGCGCAAAGCGCCGACGGGACCTGGCTCACGCAGGCCGGCGATGCCCGCGTCAAGGTCGGCAAATGCGGCGGCGGCATCTGCGGCGTCATCGTCTGGCTGCGCGAGCCCACGGACACCGCGACCGGCCAGCCCGCCACCGACAGCAAGAATCCCAATCCCGCGCTGGCGAGGCGCCCGATGATCGGCCTGCCGTTGTTCAGCGGCATGCAGTCGTCCGGCCCGAACAAATGGTCGGGCCAGATCTACAATGCCGACGACGGCAGCACCTATGCGAGCAGCGTCACGGTCACGGGTGCAGACTCGCTGCGGGTCGAGGGCTGCGTCGGCGCGCTCTGCGGCGGCGAGACCTGGACGCGCGCGGGACGCTAGCGCTTCACGCCATCATCGCCTTCAGGGCCGTCGCCGCCGAGGCATAGCCGCCCCGCGCGCCGTCGATGAAGTGCACGTGGTCGCTGCGCAACGCCGACGGCGTGAAGCAGGTCATCATCGCGGCGTCCTGCTGGTAGAGGCCGTAGCGAACGATGCCGTCGCGCGCGGCAGCCGCGAGACGATCGCTGAGGGCGCGCTCGAGCTCGGCCGTGCAGTCGAGGATCATGCGCAGGCCGTCGTCATATTTCCTGAAGTCCGAGTTCTCGACCACCTGACGCTTGTAGAGGCTGGGCACGAAGCCGCCGACCTTGATGTCGAAGCGCATGATCAGATAGGCGAACAGCGTATAGGCCAGCACGCCGGCGCGGCGCGCGAGCAGCGGGCCGCCGCGCTTGGTGCGGGCTTCATAGTCGAGCCCCTGCGGCGGCCATTTCAGCGGCGGCCCCTGCGGCGGCACCGGACGGGCGCCGTCCGGGCTGCGCTCGACGAGGTGAATGACGTCCTCGATCACCTTGCGGAACGCCAGCGGGTCCGCGCCACGCACCGGCATCACCAGAACCGACAGGATCAGGCCGCGCGAGGCCGGAATCACCTCGAAGCGGCAGGACAGGCCGGACAGATCCGGCTGCGCGCCGGCCGGCGCCTCAGCGACCGCGAACTCGCCGCGCTTCATCGCTGCGTCGGCCCAGGCGAGCCCGCCGCCGGAGAACATCGCATAGGACAGGTTCGCCGACGGACCGAAGCGGGCGACGCGTACGTCGAGACCTTGCGCCCGGATGGCACTCACCGGCACCAGCGCAACGCGCATCGTCAGATCGAGATCCTCCCGCACCCAGGTCGCGGTCGCAGCCAGCGCGTCGCGGGCGCGATCGAGATCGCCGGGCGCGACCGCAAAGCTGGCGCCGTCACCGCCGAACACGAAGGGGAATTCACGTCCCTCCAGCACATTGGTCACCGCCGCGATCACGGCGGCGCCGGCCATGTTGACCGCCTTGTAACGCTGCGCCGCGATCGCCTTGGTGGAATCGACGATGTCAGCGACGCCGATGCTCCAGTCGTCCGGCAGCGGCGCATAGAGCGCGGGGTCCATCAGGCTGGTGAAGCCGCGGAAGACGGGAATGCCGCCATAGAAGGATTCGCCTGATGTCATCGGGTGATGCCGAATGGTTGGGACGCGTCCAGGAGAAATACGTGGCAGGATCGATCCGGGTTCGCCGGCCGACGCGATCATTGGCCGAAATGGAGGCGGACAACAAGATCGCACCGCGCCGCAATGCCGCAGTTCGTCATTGATCGGCATCAAACTGCCGGCCGCAAATGACGTTTACGGTTGAGTTATCTGAAATGGCTGCGCGGGATGATCGGGGTGTCTGATTTTGGCAACAAGGACTCCACCTCGCCGGTACGCCGACGTACGGGGCTCGATGCGGTCAGTGCGGTGAAAATGCCGGAGATGCTGACCGCCGCCGTCGATGCCTGGGCCGAGGCCCATCAACTGTCGCGCGCGGATGCGATCTGCAAGCTGGTCGAGTTCGGCCTGAGGATTGCGCCTGCCGCACCGGCATCAGCGTCCACGGTCGCCTCGGACGCGACCAGCCTCGAGGAGCTCGCGGTGCACGAGATCGAGGGGCTGCTCGATCCCGCATTGCCGGAGGACGAACGCGAGCGCCGCATCCGCCGCCTCACCGAGGGGCCGCCGGAATTCTCACATGAACGGATTGACTTGCCGAAGCACCGGACGTGACCGACTAGTGCAGCTTTTCATCCTCGCGCTTGCGCAACGCGTCGTGAGACGCGTCATGGCAGCCGACCAAGCGCACGAATTGCTGCGGATACATCTCGTGACCGTGGTCGCCGGAATTCTGATGCGTCATCGGCGGGCAACGGACGTCGTCCGGCTTCGCGCGCGATTGCTCCGTCCGGCCCTGATTTGACGCGGTCATGTTTGGCATGGTCATGCACTGCTCCCTGTCGATTGGGGCAGATCGATTGACGTAACCCAATCGATTGCGGGGCATCTTACGACCAAATCCGGGGGAATGTCATTGCGCAGAATCAACGCAATTGTGGCGGCGAGGTTCCGTTTTACGCCGTATTGCCGGCATCGACCGTGAACACGGTGCCGGTGACGTTGCGGCCGCCCTCGCCGAGCAGATATTCCACCATGCGCGCGACGTCTTCCGTTTCCGGCAGCCGGCGCAATGCACTTCGGCCCGCGATGCGCTTGCGTCCCTCGTCGGAGAGATTGTGGGTCAGCTCGGTGTCGATGAAGCCAGGGGCGATCGCGTTCACGGTGATGCCGAGCTTGCCGACCTCGCGCGCGAGCGAGCGGGTGAAGCCGGTGGCGGCGGCCTTGGTCGCGCCATAGACGGACAGGCCGTTATAGCCGGTGGTCGCGATGATGGAGGAGATGTTGATGATGCGGCCAGCGCCATCCGCCATCATCTGCCGCGCGACATATTTGGTGAGGATGATCGGCGACAGCACGTTGAGCTGCACCAGCGCCTCGATCTCGGAATTGTGCATGGTGGCGAGCAGGCCTTCGGTGCCGAGGCCGACATTGTTGACGAGGCCGTAGATCGGGCCGAATTCGTCACGGATGAGCTTTGCGAAAGCGGGAATCGCGTCGATCACCGCGAGATCGCAGGCGCGGAAATGCAGAAGGCCCCCGGACTCGGCGATCGCCGCCTTGAGCTCGTCGCTCTCGCGCCGCGCCGCCGCGATCACGTTGTAGCCGGCGCCGGCCAGACGCTTGCCGATCGCAAGGCCGATACCGCGGCTGCCGCCGGTGACGAGGACATTATGCATCGGTGCGCGCCAATTTGCCGGCCGGGGTGACATCAAGTGCCTCGACGAAGCGGATCACCGCCGGCACCTTGTGGGAAGCGAGCTGGGCGCGGCACTGATCCAGGATCTGGTCGCGAATCTCCTTCACGCGCGCCTGATCGGTGCCGTCGGCGAGGATCACGTCGGCGACGACAATGCCGCCGGTGATCGGACTCTTTCGCGACTTGGCCCGCGACATCCGCACGTCGGAATGGCGGTTGATGACCGCCTCGATCTCTTCGGGGTGGACCTTCAGCCCGCCGATATTGATGATGCCCCCGCGGCGGCCGACGAAATAATAGCGGTCGCCGCGCAGCTCGACAATGTCGCCGCTGTCGACAAATCCGTCATCATCGGTGAGTGCGCCGGCGTTGCGGCCGATATAGGCATGCGCGGTACGCGTCGAGCGAATGCGCAGCGAGCCGTCCACGACCTTCATCTCGACGCCATTGCGGTTGCCGAGATAGTCGGCCGGAAAGCCTTCGAGCCCGTCATTGACGGCGAAGCCGACGCCGGCCTCGGTCGAGGCGTAGGCATGGCCGACGGAGGAATCGGGAAACGCCGCCTTCAGGCCGTCGAGCACCGCCTGGTCGGCGATCTCGCCGGAGAGACGGACGTAAGCCGGCGCGAATTGCGCGGCCGAGCCGCTCATCAGAAGCTTGCGCCAGTGCGAAGGCGTACCCGAGATGTGAGAGACGCCGCGCGCGTTCAGCCGCGCGACGTGATCGGCGAGCGCCTCATGCGGATCCGACAGCACCATGGAGCCGCCGGAGAGAACGGCGCGGAGGAAGATCTGGAGGCCGCCATAGCGGCGAATGTCGTAGAACGTCGCCCAGACCGGCGCGGGTCCACGCGCGGGGCCTTCGGCGACGATCGCGCCGGTCAGCGCTTCCAGCGTATGGCCGGCGATCTTCGGCACGCCTGACGTGCCCGAAGTGAGCATCAGCCATTCGGTGGCGCGCTCGGTCTGCGCGGGCGCGGTGGTTTGAAGCGGCAATTGCGCGGTGACGACCAGCGGCACGCCGGTCTCAGCCCAGCGATCGGGCTCGTCGGTGACGACGGCATCGATCCCGGCATCCGCGATCAGCGCGTCCAAATAGGTCGGATTGAGATCGGGCGGACACAGCAGCATGCGGCGGGCGATACCGTCGAGCTCGATCATGGCAATACCCGACCGGAGCTGGTCGGACAATTTGAGCAGCACGGCGCGGCCGGACAGCTCGCGCAGGCGGCCGCCCAAGACCGTCCGCGACAGGATGTCGGTCAGCGACACGACATCGTGCGCATCCGACAGCGTGCGGCCCTTCAGCTCCGCGCCGAGATGGTCGCGAAGCGCAAAGATCTCACGCGGGGACATTTTCGTAGGCCCGCACGAAATCGCCGACCGTGGCGGGGAACGCTGCGTCCTCGGAAATGGTGAAGGGATCGACGCCGGTCTCGTCCTCGAGCCGAGCGACGAGGATCGCGAAGGCGAGCGAGTCGAAACCCGTCTCGTGCAGGGACAGATCGTCCGAGAGTGCGGGAAGCGTGACGTGCTGTTCCCTGGCGATCTGCTGGATCGCTTCAATGACCTTGGACCTCACCGACATGACTGGCTTGCCTCTTGCTTTGTTAATCGATCGGATGTCTTGCGGCGGTTCTTGATGACCGCCTCCCCATGGCCGTCTGTTTACCCGACAGAAGTAAATGGCTTCTTGGACAATTCAGATAAAATTGGACCTATCTCCGGATTTTGGTTCCGCTAGAGCCTGATCGTACCACCCGCGATCTGCGCATAGGCGCCGGAATCGAGTGCGACATAGGCGCCCGACTTCGGATCGAGCATGAACAGCGGATCGAAGATCGCGCCCGGGTCAAATCCCTCGCGCGCGAGCTCGCCCTTCTTCTGCTTGAACGTCTCGGTCGCATCGAGCTCGCGTGAGATGCGGATGAAGACCGGGCGGGCGTAAGCCGGCAGGCGCCGTGCGAGATGCGCAGGTAACGCCGCGACGTCAAAGCCCTCATTCACGACGATCGCGCTCATCCCGGCGCGGCCATCAGTGCCGGGGACGCTGACGCCGTAAGTGGTGGCGTCGATGACGCCGGTAAAATCGCGCACGGCGTCGTTGACCTCCGAGGTCGCGACGTTCTCGCCCTTCCAGCGAAAAGTGTCGCCGATGCGATCGACGAAATGAAAGAAACCCTTGTCGTCGAGCCGCATCAGATCGCCGGTGCGGAACCAGGCGTCGCCCTTGGCGAAGACGTCGCGCAGGATCTTCTTCTCGGTCTCGCCGGCGTCGGTGTAGCCCTCGAAGCGGCCGCCGCCCTGGTCCGCCGTGCCGATGCGGCCGATGGCTTCGCCCGCCTCGCCGCGGGCGGAGGCAACGCAAAGACCCTGTTCATTGCGCAACGGCGCGCCGCTATCAGGGTCGAGCTTGACGAGACTCGCAGGGAAACGATGCGCGAGCAGCGGCGGGATGCGGCCGATCGCGCCCGGCTGGCCCTCGACGTTGAACAGGGAGAAATTGCCTTCGGTCGCCGCATAGAATTCGAGGATGCGGGGAATGGCGAAGCGGGTCTGAAAGTCCTCCCAGATGTCGCCGCGCAGGCCATTGCCGCAGACGAGCCGCAGCCGATGGCGGTTCTCGTATTCCGACGGCGGCGCCTTGAGCAGATAGCGGCAGAGCTCGCCGATATACTGGAATAGCGTGCAGTCGTGCCGCACGATGTCGGGCCAGAAATTCGAGGCCGAGAACTTGTCCGCGATCACCACCGAGCCGCCGGCGGCCAGCATGCTGCACGGCGCGACGATGCCGCCGACCGAGTGGAATAGCGGCAGACAATCGTAGAGCCGATCCTGTGGCCCGGCGCCAGTGAGGCCGGCGAACCAAAAGCCCCAATTGAGGATGCGGCGATGGCTGATGCTGGCGGCCTTGGGCAGGCCTGTCGTGCCGGACGTGTAGATCAGCAGCGCGCGATCATCGATGGTGACGTCGCCGTGCTCGTCGGGAAAAAGCGGGCCGTCGTCGAGCGCGGCAAGCGCGACATCGATGGCACGCTCGCTGCGGGCATCGCCATGGGTCCAGACCTTGGCCTCGGTCTTCAGATGCGGCTTCGCACTCTCCAGCGTCTCCACCAGGTCGTGCGCGACGATGATGTGCAGGGGCCTCGCGACATCGAGGCAATGCGCGAGCGATTGCCCGACGAGCTTAGTATTGATTAGCGCGACCACACCGCCGACGCGGCTGATGCCGAGCCATGCGGCGACATAATCGACGCCGTTCGGCATGATCAGGCCGACAGTGTCCCCCTTGGCGACGCCGACCGAGCGCGCCCAGCGCGCGTAGCGGTTGATGCGTTTCGACAAACCTTCGTAGTCGAGCGTTGCGTCATCCGTGACCAGCGCAACGCGGTCGGGCTGACGCTGCGCCCAATCGTCGATGACGTCGGCAAACAGCCGGCCCGGCAGCGTCTCGATCCGCGCGGTGAGCTCGATCGCCTTCAGCCAGATCTTTGATGCCGATGGCGCGCGCGCGGCCTTCGGTTGCTCGATGACGCCAGTGGTCATGCCGTTCATGCTTTCGGAACGTGTCTGCTGGTTCCGGCAGCTTAGTCCGCGCGCCCTGCCCAGGTGTTAAGAGACAAGGTAAAAGCCGGTTAGTGCGCGATTAACTCTAGTCATCCTTTACCGAGCCGATGGGATCGGCGTGCGGCCCGGCGTGATCCTTGCGATAGCAGATCGACGACGATGCGGCTGATGCCGCGTCACCGACAGGCTTGCGCAATCGGGCGATCTGTGCGGATCGCTAGTGCACCTTCTTGTGGCGCCGGCGCGGCGGCGCCTCGTTAAAGGCGTAATAGGGATTGACGTCGCACGTCGCGGCGAGCCCTGACGCCGTGGCACGGCATTGCTCCAACGAGGTGAAGGAGCAGTCGAAATAGTCACCGCCCCCGCCGCCGAAGCCGCCGCCAGTGTAGCGGTGCATGCAAACGGGATAGGCCGGATCGTATCTCTGCGCGCTGGCATCCGCTACGCCCAGCAGCGTGAAGATCGCGGTGAGGGTCAGGAAGGGCAGGCGCATGGAGAAATCCTCGTATCGGTAGCGCCGGCGACTCTGATGCCGGCGACCTCGTATGGCATAACACCGCGCCGGAGGCGACTGTTCCTGAGGGCATATGACGGCAAGGTGAGCGCGGTGCGCTGTATGGACGCGACCGTTTCGTCGGTTGTCTTGCACAAGCCCGCAGGCGTCAGGCCGGGATTTGCCCCGGCCTGACGCGTAGCGGCTAGCCGAGCCCCTGCAGCACCAGCCGGTTCAGCCTCGCCGCAAACGCCGCCGGATCTTCCGGCAATTCGCCATCCAGGATCTGCGCCTGCTCGAGCAGGAGCAGGCTGAGATCGTCGACCGTCTTCGAGCCGGCCTGCGCCTTGGTGATCGCGGTGACCAGGGGATGGCGCAGATTGATCTCGAGGATCGGCTTGGTGCGCATGCCGCGGTTCTGCTGCGCCAGGATGCGCTCGAGCTCGCGGCTCGGGCCCTGGCTGTCGGCGACGAGGCAGGAGGCGGAGCTCGTGAGGCGCGTCGAAGCCTTGACGTCGCTGACGCGCTCGCCGAGCGCGGCCTTGATCACGGCGATGGTGGCGGCTTCATCCGCCTCGGGCTCGTCCTTCTTCGCTTCGTCCTTGTCGTCGAGGCGCGGGATCAGGTCGAGGTTGAGATCGCCCTGGCTCAGCGACTTCAGCGGCTTGCCGTCGAACTCCGTCGGCATCGAGGTCCAGAACGCATCGACCGGATCGGACAGCAGCAGCACCTCGATGCCGCGCGCGGTCGCGGCTTCCAGCCGCGGATTGGATTTCAGCCGCTCGATGCTCTCGCCGACCAGATAATAGATCTCGGTCTGGTTCGGCTTGAAATCGGCGATGATCTGCTTCAGCGACCGGTTCTCGCCTGACGTCGTGGTGAAGCGCGACAGCGCCAGCAGCTTCTCGCGGCGCTCGAAATCCTCGTAAATGCCTTCCTTCAGAACCGCACCGAAGGCGTCCCAGATCTTGGCAAAATTCTCCGCGTCCTTCTCGGCGAGGCTTTCGAGCTCGGACACGACGCGTGTCGCCACGGCCTTGCGGATCTGGGCCAGCTGCGGATTGTTCTGCAGCATCTCGCGGGAGATGTTGAGGGGGAGATCCTCGCTGTCGACCACGCCGCGGATGAAGCGCAAATACCCCGGCAAGAGATCGGCATCGTCGGTGATGAAGACGCGGCGGACGTAGAGCTTCACCCGGCCCTTGCGGTTCGGCTCGAACAGGTCGAACGGCTTGGTCGAGGGCGCGAACAGCAGCACGGCGTAGGAGTAGCGGCCCTCGGCACGGTAGTGCAGCGTCATCGCGGGATCGTCGAAGGCGGACGCGATCTGCTGATAGGCTTTCTTGTAGTCCTCCGCCGTCAGCTCGGATTTCGAGCGCTGCCACAGCGCGCTCGCCGAATTGATCTGGCGCGGCTCGCCCTCTTCCGGCACGAGCTCGATGGGAAACAGGATGTTGTCGGAATAGGCACCGACGATGCGCTCGATCTCGTAGGTCTCGAGATATTTCTTGGCGTCGTCCTTCAGGTGCAGGACGATCTCGGTGCCGCGCACGACGCGCGCCGCTTCCTCGTCGCTCGCCCGGGCGATCTCGAAGCCGGAGCCGCCGGAGGACGTCCAGCTCCAGACGTCGCTCTCGCCGGCGCGGCGGCTGACGACGACGATCTTCTCGGCGACCATGAAGGCGGAATAGAAGCCGACGCCGAACTGGCCGATCAGGCCGAGGCCGTCCTTGGCCTCCTTCAGCTTCGAGACGAACGCCTTGGTGCCGGAGCGCGCGATGGTGCCGAGATGGTCGATCAGCTCCTGCCGCTCCATGCCGATGCCGTTATCGACGATCGTGAGCGTGCCGGCCGTCTTGTTCGGGATGATCCGGATCTTGAGCGCGTCGCCCTCGCCCAGCAGGGCGGGGCTGGCGATCGCCTCGTAGCGCAGCTTGTCGCAGGCATCCGAGGCGTTGGACACGAGCTCGCGCAGGAAGATGTCGGTCTCCGAATAGACGGAGTGCACCATGAGGTGCAGCAGTTCGGAAACCTCGGCCTGGAAGGGCTGCGTATGCACAGCCGTATCTGACGTCGTCATGCGTTTACCCGATCAATCAAAAGGGGAAAGCCGGGATATAACGCGATGAGACAGCGGATCAAGAGGACGTGAGCAGTCACCCCCTGCCCGCAGCAGAGGCGCCTGTCCCTCGGCCCGGGGCAATCAGGTCACGCAACGGCCCGGCTGGAGCAGCTTGGCGACCTCGGTCAGGGAGCTGACCATCGGCTCGCAGGCGATGGTCGGCTTGTTGCGGCCCTGCTTCTGGTTCTGGTTCTGGAGCGCCACGGGCGGCTTGGCGTTGCCGGTCTCGATCACCGCGGGGACCCGCAGCAGCACCGAGGTATCGGCAAGGTCGTTCAACCGCATCGACACGGTGCGGGTGGGAACCGCACCCGGCTTGATCTCGGCGAGCCGGTCGGCCTTGCCGGTCCGATTGACGTCATGGCCGGGCTTGTCGGCGACCGCCTGCCAGCGGTCGGCCAGATCATGGCCGGAGGCCAGTTGCACCTGCACCGCGCCGAGCGTTGCGACAATCGCGACGGCGCCCAAAAATACCTTTTGAATCTGTGACATGGCTGTAGATCCCTCGCCCCATGGCGATCGCGGGAACAACGCGGCCGGAGGAGCGGGGGTTCTCGGCAGTCACGATCACTTAACCGTGTGCAAAAAAGTCGCGCCCCGAAAAATATTTCCGGAGCCCTGGAACGACTCCCGCGCCTGGGAGTCTTCTCAACAGCCGGCTATTCCCCCCTGCCCCATAAGCCGGCGACGTAGGGCGCGACTGTGGTGATGCCAGTCGCGCCTTACTTTTTTTTATACGGGGGTTTTGCGAGTTCTTGTCTGCCCCCCACCATCCGTTTCACCAAGTTGGCCGAGAGCCTGCGGTCGCGGATGGGACTGGCACGGTGCGCATGCGACCATTAAACGGCTCACCCGCTCGGCGGGAGGACAGGGCGTCGGGCTGCGGCAGTCCCATTCCCATGTAGCCGGCGCCGCCGCGATGAGGGCGGGCCTGAAGGCCATACCAAACAGATCAAGCTGGCATCAGCGGCGGGTGCGTATCCTGCGCGGCCGGCTCGGCCAGCGAGGACAAGCCCCAAGAGCGTCCCCATGGAACCAAATACCGGGATTAACGCGCTTTTGTCCGGTACCGGAGCCATCCGCGATGGGATCATGCCGACGAGTCCGGCTCCTGCTTTCGTAAAGGGCGTTGCAAGGAAGCTGAGCCTCTACACGATCATAAAATTCGATGCGTGCAATTGGCTGATCGCGGTATCAATGAAGTCAATAGACCCCGCGCTAGAACCGCTCCCCAGCGCGAGCAGGGTCCCGCCGTGTCCATCGCTCCTAAGCGCGCTCATGATGTCGGCGACGGAGTGGTAGTTGCCTACACCGTTCGCAAGATCGACGACGCCAAGCGCGTCATTCCCAAATCCGGAAATCGTATCGACCTGGCTGCCGGAGTTGATCGAGACGGTCAGACCCGTGCCGTGATCGAGGATGTCTACATGGGCCGGGCCGTTGATGATCACCTGATTGCCAAACCCGACAAAGTTAAACTGGTCTGATCCGCCATTGACCGTAATGACGTCTTGGCCAATCTGGTTTGTCACATTTGCCTGGGACCCGTTGAGCATCACGTGATTGGCAGTTCCGCCAAGGATGATTGTATCGTGCCCCGCGCCAGCAACGACGTTGTCCGATCCGCTGCCGGCTATGATCGTGTTTGTTCCCGAGCCGACGGTGATCTGGTTTCCCATCCCGCCGAGATTCACGGTGCTGTTGCCATCACCGAGAGTGACACTGTTGGCGCCATCTCCACCCGCGACGACATCGTTGCCATTCCCAAGCGTGACCGTGTTGCCATATCCGGAGAGCGTCACCCGGTCGTTGCCGTTGCCAGCCGTTACCCGGCTTGCGCCGTCACCGGGATGGACAACATCGTTGCCGTTACCCAGCGTGATGACGTTCCCGTATCCGCTGGCGTCGATGATGTCATTGCCATTGCCGAGCGCAATCGTCGTGGCGCCTGTCGATCCCGTTACCGTAACATTGCCGTTGCCGCCGGTGACGTGGTTGACGATCCCCTGCAGATAGACGGTGCTGTCGCCGCTCGGCACATCAACCGTACCGTATAATCCGGCGTAGATCGTGTCGCTCCCGCCATTGCCGTGGATGGTATTGAACATGCCATAGGCGTGGATGATGTCGTTGCCCGTCGTGCCCTGAATGATCGCATAACCGGAGGCCGGGCCGTCGATCGTCGTGGAGCCGGCTTGATGCGTGTCCGTGACGGACGTGTTGGCGTCGCTGACGGCCAGGCCGGCGCTGCTTGTGTCGCTCAGAGTGAACGTGGTCGTTGCGCTGCCGTCCCCGTGCGGCGAGGCCACAAAGGTGAGGGCGTGCAACTCGGCGGTCAGGTTGGCAGCGGCGGTCGCTGCCAGCTCGTAGGTTCCGTTTCCAAGCGAGATCAATCCTGTCCCGGACAGGATGCCAGCCGCGCCTGCGAGCGTGATGATCAGACTGTCCGTTGCTGCTACGTTTGGATCTGTGATCGTTACGGTCGCAAATGGATTGATCGCAGCTCCGTTGCTGGTCGTTTGTCCCGATACGGCGCCAGCGATGGCCGGCAGGGCCGCCGCTGTCAGCAGAATGCCGCCGGAGCTGTCTTTCGCGATGCCGAAGCGTGTGACCGAGTTATCTGCCAGCGTGAAAGTCTCGCTCGCCGCACCGTTGCTGACCGTGAGCTTCGAGCCGGATAGAGTCGCCGTTGCGCCGCTCGTATAGGACAGCCCGGAAAGGTCGATCTGGTCGCCGAGCGCAATGCCTTTGATCTGGCTTGCAAAGGTCAATAGGCCCGAAACCAGCTTCTGCTCGATCTTGAGCGTGCCTTGGCCGGAGAAAGTGATCGCGTCGTCGGAAATCGCGCCCGCCTTGAGATCAAGCGTGCCGCCGGCGATCGTGGTCGCGCCGACAATGCCACCCGCTTCGACGAGTTCTGTGGCGCCATGATAAATTGTCGAAGCGTTCGCGGTGCCCTGATCGAGCACATCAAGCGTGCCGCCGTTCAGAGTCGTTGAGGTGATGATGCCGCCGTCCGAGACGGAGAGGCTTCCTGAATTGAGGATTGTCCCGCTCGCCGCGCTGGCGTCGAGTGCCGGTGCGCTTGGGTCGTTCGTGGGGTCTGCAATGGATCCCGAAACCGTCACCACACCACCGTTGATGGTGGCTTTCTTGGCGATCCCCGCCCCGAACAGGTGCAATTGGCCGCCGCTGCCGACAACGGCAAAATCGACTTCGCTTCTGATGACGGTGCTGTATTGGCCCCCGGGAGAATGATAGAGAGTCTCTCCCGAAGCATTGATGACGCCGCCCGACTTGACGATGGTGCCGCTGGCAAAGCCCCCATTGGTGAGATTCTGGACACCGCCGGCATTGACGGTGGTCGATGTCACGATGCCGGTATCGACGTCCTGCTCGGCACCATTGTTGACAGTGGTGTGATCGGCCCGCCCTGGACCCGGCGCATCGTGCAGATAAATGCCGGCGACACGTTGAATGCCGCCCGTGTTGATCGTGGTATAGCTCGCGGTGGACGCAAGCCCGACATCCTGTTCGCCGCCATTGATGACGGTGTTGCTGGCGGCGGCCCCTAGATCGTAGTTGCCTAAGATCTGCTTACCGCCCGCTGATATCGTCGTGTTCGTTGCCGTACCGAACACCTTGAACAAGATGCCGTTCGATACGGTGAAGCCGTTTTCCGTGTAGCCATAGTCGGCAACAAAGGTTGCGCCACTCTGGAAGGTTGTGTTGGCCAGCGTCGCGCCAGCTTCAGCGATGAGCGTTGCTCCTGCGGAAATGACACTGTTACTGAGCACACCACCGTCCAGGACGGCCAGCGTCACGCTGTTCGCGACAACAAATCCGTTTTCAATCGTGCCGTCGCCGATCTGCAGAGTGCTGCCGGCGTTGAAGACTGTCCCCGAAAAATCGGCGTTACCAAGCACAATGAGGCCGCCATACTGATTGACGGTCGTGTTGATCGCCGTCGCGCCGGCGGACAGCACCATCGTTCCGTAATTGATTATTGTGCCGGTTGCCGTGCCGCCTGCATCAACGTTCAGCGTGCCGAAGTTCTGGAGTATCGTGCCCGATACGATCGCTCCGTCCGACACAGTTAATGTTCCAAAACCTTCAACGATAGTGCCGGTCGCCATGCTGGCGTCGACGGCCGGCTGGCCGGGAACATTCGCGAACGGATCCGGTATCGATCCCGAGACAGTCATGACGCCACCGTTGACGATGGCGTTCACGGCGGTCCCACCGCCAGTGACGTCGAACTCACCCTGATAGTTGATGGTTGCAGCGGTCGCCACGCTTTGGATAACCGGCTCCGGATACACGGGCGCCGTTTCGACAGTTTCACCCGAAACTCTGAGAACACCGCCGGAATTGACGATGGTGCCGCTGGCGCTGCCACCATTCGTCACGTTCTGGAGGCCGCCGGAATTGACAGTCGTCGCCGTTGCGGTGCCCGTGTCGATGTCCTGCTCGCCGCCGCCATTGATCGTGGTGTGATCGGCCTTGCCGGGGGTTGGACCTTCATGGACATATTCGCCGGTGACACGCTGGATGCCGCCTGCGTAAATGGTCGTATAGCTGGCGACGCCATCAAAGACGACGTCCTGTTCTCCGCCATAGATGACAGTGTGGGTTGCGGTGCTTGTTGCGAAAGATCCGCCGACCGTCTGCAAGCCGCCAGCCTGGATCGTCGTGCTATCGACGGAAGCGCCGCCAGTGACATCCATCGTGTCGCCGCTGTGGAGGGTGATGCCACTGGCAGGAGGAATAGCTGTCATATAAATGCTCCACATTTGGTGCTTGGAAAAGCAAACAAGCAAAGCAAAATCATTCCACGGCTATTCAACCTAAAACTGCGATAGCTGAAAATGTCTGTCAAGCAGACCGCATTTTTCAATGAAGGTTTTGAACGGTGCCTCGCGCGATTTCTGCTGACAAAGTCGTGACGTATACGCGCGCGAATATTGCTGGATGAATTTATCAGCAGCGTGACGAAAATTGCGGCGACCACGCGCACTCAAGATTTGCGCGAGAAATCCGCGTCAGAAGTGGATCATAGCGCATCGAAAGTTCCATTGTCGTTCCGCGCCTACACTGGCCACTCTCGGAGCCTCTGCGCAACGGCAACAGGTTATCATCGCGATGCGTGGTGGCATCTGCCGCAATGTTTGCGCACCCGGCTTTGCCGCAACGATGATCGGCAGCCCAAGCTTCTTGGAGAGCTCATCGGCGACGATGCGCAACAAGGTATCGGCGGAGCCGCCAGGTACAAAGCCAGTCGCACCTTACTCTTGTCCGGGGCTTATTTCGCTTTCCCCGCCAGCCACGCCCGCCCCTCGCCATAGAGCTTCTCGACCTCGGCGCCGGTGAGGCCCGGCATGTCGCGCTTGACCTTGTAGCCGATCAGCTCCTGCATGTAGGCGAGATGGCGGTAGCCTTCCGGCAACGCGGCGAGCGCTGTCTGGTCAAGGCGGAGCGTCGCGGCGGGGTCGACCGGGTCGATCCGGTCCTTCTCGTAGATCGGCTGGCGGCGGACGATGCCCCAACGGCCCTGCCGCTTCTCCAGGAAATCGTAGAAGCGTCCGGTGCAGACGACGTCGCAGAGCACATCGTGCACGCCCGCGCGCTGCGAGATCGTCATCTTGGTCTGCGCAATGGCGCGCTCGCCGGACAAATCGATGCTGGTGCCGCCGAGGAAATGCAGGATGCGCACGCCCTTGGCAAAGCCCTCCTGGCTGACGCGGATGAAATCGCGCGCAGGCCCCTGAAACCAGGTGGCGGACATCCAGCCCTCGTCATGCCAGACGGTCGCAAACCGCTCCCAGTCGCCGGCATCCCGCCAGACCGCCCAGTTTTCGACGAGGTCGCGGATGGCGAGGCGATCGAGGAGTTGCTGGTCCATGGGCACATCTCCGGTTGCGGGCCGCAGCGGGGGGCCGCCGCACAGGTATGAGCGGCGAAATCAACGGCCGTCAAGCGCGGGCAGGCGCCCCAGGAAATCGCGACCAGAAATCGCCGCAAGAAAAATCCGGCGCACCTTGCGGTACGCCGGATCAGATCATCGTCAACCAATCTCAGGCGGCTGGCGCCTTGCTTACGCCGCCGGCGCCTTGGGCGTGCGGTTGCGCGAGTTGCGCTGGAAGAACAGCGCCTGGCTGGCCACCGCCGACACCATCGCCGGCTGGAACGGCTTCGAGATCAGGAACGCCGGCTCGGGGCGCTCGCCGGTGAGGAAGCGCTCCGGATAGGCGGTGATGAACACCACCGGCACCTCAAAGGTGCGCAGCAATTCGTTGACCGCATCGAGCCCCGACGATCCGTCGGCGAGCTGGATGTCGGCGAGGATCAGGCCGGGCCGCCTGTTCTTGGCCAGCGCCACAGCATCGGCATGCGTGCGCGCGACGCCGACGACGTTGTGGCCGAGATTCTTCACCAGGCTCTCGAGGTCCATGGCAATGAAGGTCTCGTCCTCGATGATCAGCACGTCGGTGGCGATCTCGGCCGCCATCTCGCGTCCCGCGGCATCCGCAAGCCGCCGCGTCTCGGCGACGTCGGTGCCGAGGATGAAGGCGACTTCCTCCTCGGAAAATCCCTCGAGCGAAAGCAGCAGGAAGGCCTGCCGCGGCAGCGGCGTGATGTTCGACAGCCGCCGCTCCGGCGGCATCGGCAGGGGCGTCACCTCGGCGTCGTTGACGGAGACGGAATTCCAGATCTGGGTGAACAGCCGGAACAGGCCGGCCCGCGGCCCATGGCTCTCGTCGAGCACGGCGGGATCCCCGAGCATGGCTTCCAACATGGCTGCGACATAGGCGTCGCCGGAAGCCTGGCTGCCCGTCAGGGCGCGTGCATACCGGCGCAACAACGGCAAGTGTTCAGCAACAAGCTGTGAACGGGACATCCCCACTCCATTCATCTTCGGACCGACCTTAAGAGAAGACTTTAGAGACATCACAAGGGGAGGTCCGGGTTCCCCTGCTGGGGCTGACTACGCCTCATGGCAAGAAAAGTTCCGTAGCCGGCGGAACTTTTTCTCGAACCTGGAATTGTGCCTATCCAGGGAACGGCTCCCGGTTGAGAAAACTTCTCGATTTTACAGTCACTTAACTCGGGGAAACGTGGAACAGGTCATGAAAGATCTCAAGTCTCAAGCCAGCAAAAGCACGACCCCCGGCAAGGGAGGGCTCACTCCGGAGATCCAATCCCGGATCGGGCATCAGCTCCGCGCCATGTACGACGACGTCGTCCGGCAGGGGGTTCCGGATCGGTTCGCTGAACTGATCAAGAAGCTTGATGCGCCGGGAGCGACACCCCACGTGGAAAATGATGGCGGATCCAACGACAACAACAATGGGAGGGATTAATGCCTCTCACGGACTCCCTGCGTAACGACATCCTCGCGGCCGTGCCAAGTCTGCGCGCGTTCGCGATCTCGCTCAGCGGCAACGCCGACCGCGCCGACGATCTGGTGCAGGAAACGCTGTTGCGTGCGCTTGCCAACATCGACTCATTCCAGCCCGGCTCCAACCTGCCGGCCTGGCTGTTCACGATCCTGCGCAACCTGTTCCGCTCCGACTATCGCAAGCGGCGGCGCGAGGTCGAGGACGCCGAGGGCAATTATGCGAAGACGCTGAAGACACAGCCCTCGCAGAACGCGCATCTCGAGTTCGAGGAGTTTCGCACCGCGCTCGAGAAGCTTCCGCAAGACCAGCGCGAAGCGCTGATCCTGGTCGGCGCCTCCGGCTTCTCCTATGAGGACGCAGCCTCGATCTGCGGCTGTGCGGTCGGCACGATCAAGAGCCGGGTCAACCGTGCACGCTCGAAGCTCGCCGCGCTGCTCTATGTCGACGGCGCCGAGGATTTCGGGCCCGACGAGACCGTGCGCGCCGTGATCGGCGGCAGCGGCGGATAGCGGCAGGCCGTCATCGGACCCGGACGACAAACGGAAAGGCGGCCGTTCACGCGGCCGTCTTTGCGCGCGTCTGACGGTACTTGAGCCGCTAAATCACTCGTCCACGAAGGTCACGGTGTCGGCGACGCTCGCCCGCGAGGTGCGGTAGCTGTTGACCTTGTGGGCATGGTCGGCATAGCCGAACGAGATGCCGCAAACGACGCGGCGGTCATCGGGCAGATTGAAGTGACGACGGATCAGGCCGGAGTGCCGCGCCAGCGCCGCCTGCGGAATCGTGCCGAGCCCGAGCGCCTGGGCGGCGAGCATGAAATTGGAGACATAGGCGCCGCAATCGATCGCGCCGTAGATGCCGAGCGGCTCGTTGGTGTGGATGACAGCGACATGCGGCGCGCCAAAGAAATTGTAGTTCTCCAGCGCCTGCTTGGCGTAGCCCATCTTGTCGCCACGAGGGATCCCGAGCGTGTTGTAGAGCTGAAACCCGCTTTCGCGGCGGCGATCGAGATAGACGCCGACATATTCGCGCGGCGGGGTGAAATCGTAATCGTCGCCGAGTCCGCCGGAGGCTTCCTTGTAGATCGACTGGCGAAAGCGCTCCTTGGCCTCGCCGCTGGCGATGATGACCTGCCAGGGCTGGCTGTTGCACCAGGACGCGGTGCGCTGCGCGGTCTTCAGCACATGCTCGATGGTGGCGCGATCGACCTGCCTGGGCAGGAAGGCGCGCACCGAGTAGCGCTCGTTGAGCAGCTCTTCGAGCACGCCGATGCGGTCGTTCTGGCTGACTTTTGCGTCCATTGCCTAACTCGCTTTCGTGCCCCGGACGCGACGCAGCACGAAGTGATGCGGCGCAGAGCCGGGGCCCATTGTGACACTCTGGGGTCCGGCTCTGCGGAGCGGCACTTCGCGCCGCACCGCGTCCGGGACACGGGAATTCTCATCTACCCTTGGTCGGGATCTTGTTATACGGCACGTCCTTGTCGACGCGGATGTCGCCCGGCAGGCCGAGCACGCGCTCCGCGATGATGTTGCGCAGGATCTCGTCGGTGCCGCCGGCGATGCGCATCGAGGGCGAGGACAGCAGCATCTGCTGGAACTGGCCCTGCACCGTCTCCTCATCGCTGCCTGTGAGAACACCGGCCGCGCCCTGGAGGTCCATGGCGTAGGTCGCGATGTCCTGGAGCATCATGCCCGAGACCAGCTTGCCGATCGAATTCTCCGGGCCCGGCCGCTCGCCTTTCGACAGCGCCGAGATCGCGCGGTAGCTGGTATATTTCAGCCCGCTCGACTTCACCGCCCAGCTCGCAAGCTTGGAGCGCACCGCGGGATCGTCGATGGCCAGGCCGTCCTCGAGCATCAGGTTCGCGCAGAACTCGAACATCTCTGGCACACCGGTCGCAAGCCGCGCGCCGATCGACATGCGCTCGTTCATCAGCGTGGTCAGCGACACGCTCCAGCCCTCGCCGACGGCACCGAGACGCTGGCTGTCCGGGATCACCACGTCGGTGAAATAGACCTCGTTGAACTCCTGCATGCCGTTGGCCTGCTTGATCGGCCGCACCTCGACGCCCGGGCTCTTCATGTCCAGGAAGAACATGGTGAGGCCCTTGTGCTTGGGCACGTTCGGATCGGTGCGCGCGATCAGAAGGCCGAAGTCGGAATAATGCGCGCCCGAGGTCCAGATCTTCTGGCCGTTGACGACCCAATTGTCGCCCTTCTTCTCCGCGCGCGTGCGGAGGCCCGCGACATCAGAGCCGGCCGAGGGTTCGGAGAACAGCTGGCACCAGATCTCCTCGCCCGAGGCGAGCTTCGGCAAGTACCGGCGCTTGGCGTCCTCACTGCCCCAGGCCATCACGGTCGGCCCGCACATGCCCTCGCCGATCTGGAACGGCTGCGTCAGCTTGCCGTAGACGCCCTCCTCCTGCTGCCAGATCACGCGCTCGATCGGCGTGGCGCCGCGGCCGCCATATTCCTTCGGCCAATGCAGGCAGGCCCAGCCGCCCTCCGCCTTCTTCTTCTGCCAGGCCTTGCCGACATCGACGATGTCGTGCTGGGCGAGCCGGATGCGGCCGAGCGAGGATTTTGACAGTTCTGCCAAAAACTCCTTCGGCGCGTTGGCCTCGACCCATTTGCGCGCGGTCTCGCGGAATGCGGCTTCCTGCGGGGTATCGTCGAAGTTCATGGCGGCTTCCTTTTCCTAGTCATTCCGGGGCGCGCAACGCGCGAACCCGGAATCCAGAGGTTACTTACGCATCTCGAGATTCTCAGATGTGCAATTGCACATCGTAGTTCGGCTCTTCGAGCCGCCCCGGAATGACGGCTAATTCCTTCCCTTCGTCGGGATCTTGTTGAACGGCACGTCCTTGTCGACGCGGATGTCGCCGGGCAGGCCCAGCACCCGCTCGGCGATGATGTTGCGCATGATCTCGTCGGTGCCGCCTTCGACACGGGTGCCCGGCGCACGCAGCAGCATGGCCTGGAAACGGCCGGCGAGTTCGGCATCCTCGGGGCCGCTGATGACGCCGCTCGCGCCCTGCAAGTCCAGCGCGTAGGTCGCAACGTCCTGGATCATCGATCCGGCAACGAGCTTGCCGATCGAATTTTCCGGCCCCGGCCGCTCGCCCCTCGACAACGCCGAGATCGCGCGCATGCTGGTGTACTTCAGCCCGCTCGCCTTCACCGCCCAGTTCGCCAGCTTCGAGCGTACCGCGCGATCCTCGATCGCCGGGCCGTCGTCGAGCATCAGGCTGGAGCAATACTCGAACAACTCCGGGAAACCGGTCGAAACGGCCGCGCCGATCGCGCTGCGCTCGTTCATCAGCGTGGTCAGCGAGACGTTCCAGCCGTCACCGACCTCGCCGAGACGCTGATGGTCGGGGATACGCACGTTGGTGAAATAGACCTCGTTGAAGTCGGAAGCACCGCTCGCCTGCTTGATCGGCCGCACCTCGACGCCCGGGCTCTTCATGTCCAGGAAGAACATGGTGAGACCCTTGTGCTTGGGCACGGTCGGATCGGTGCGGGTGAGCAGGATGCCGTAGTCGGAATAATGCGCGCCCGACGTCCAGATCTTCTGGCCGTTGATGATCCAGTCGTCGCCATCCTTTTCCGCGCGGGTTCGCAACCCAGCGACATCCGAGCCGCCGGCGGGCTCGGAGAACAGCTGGCACCAGACTTTTTCGCCGGAAGCGAGCGGCGGCAGATAGGTGCGCTTATGTTCTTCGCGCGCGAACGCCATCATGGTCGGCCCGCACATGCCGTGGCCGATGATGAACATGCGGGACAGCTGGCCGAACGGGCCCTCTTCCTGCTGCCAGATCACGCGCTCGATCGGCGAGGCACCGCGGCCGCCATACTCCTTCGGCCAGTGCAGGCAGGCCCAGCCGGCGTCGGCCTTCTTCTTCTGCCAGGCCTTGGCGACCTCGAGGATGTCAGCGTTCTTGAGCTGGGTGCGGCCCAGCGAGGATTTTCGCAGCTCATCCTCGTACTGCCTGGGTGCGTTCGCCGCGATCCAGCCGCGAGCCAGGCTGCGGAATTCGGCTTCCTGCGGGGTGTCGTCGAAGTTCATGGTCTTGTCTCTCGGTTCGTTCCCCGGACGCTGCGCAGCACGAAGTGATGCGCTGCAGATCCGGGGTCCATTGCGGCCCCTGGGTCCCGGCTCTGCGGCGCTTCGCGCCGCGTCCGGGACACGATCATTATCAAGCCGCGTTCTTCTTCCGCATGCGGTCGATCAACTGATCTTCCCAATAGGACAGGCTGCCGAGGGCCAGCGCCATCGCGTTCGCCCGGCGGTAGTACATGTGGCAGTCGAACTCCCAGGTGAAACCCATGCCGCCGTGCACCTGGATATTGTTCTTGGCGCAGTGCTGGAACGCCTGCGTTGCGCTGATGCGCGCGGCGGCGGCGGCTTCCGGCAATTCGGATGCGTTGGTCGAAAGCGCCCAAGCGCCGTAATAGCTGTTGGAGCGCGCCAGCGTCGCCGAGACGTACATGTCGGCGAGCATGTGCTTCACCGCCTGGAACGAGCCGATCTGGCGGCCGAAGGCGATGCGGTCGAGCGCGTAGTCGCGGCCCATCTCCAGCGCGCGGTCGGAGCCGCCAACCTGCTCGAAGGCGCACAGCACGGCGGCACGGTCGAGCACCTGGGTGAGGATGCTCCAGCCCTCGCCGGCCGCGCCCAGCGGCTCGGCCTTGCAGTCCTTGAAAGTGATCTCCGCCTGGCCACGAGTCGGATCAAGGTTGGTCAGGCTTTTCACCTCGACGCCGCCGCCCTTGAGATCGACCAGGAACAGCGAGATGTCGCTCTCACGCCCACTCGACCCCGTACGCGCTGCAACGACGGCGAAGTCGGCGATCGCGCCATCGGCCACAGGCTTCTTGACGCCGTTGAGCACGCCATTCGCAGCAGTCAGCTTGATGGCCTTCGGCGACGGATTGCCCTTGCCCTCGAACAGCGCCAGCGTCCCGATCGCCTCGCCCGAGGCAATCGCCGGCAGCCACTTCTTCTTCTGCGCGTCGCTGCCGGCGATCAGCAGCGCTTCGGCGGCAAGATAAACGGTCGAGGAGAACGGCACCGGCGCGTTGGCCCGGCCCATCTCTTCCGCAATCACGCAAAGCTCGAGATGGCCGGCGCCCGCGCCGCCGAATTCCTCGGGGATTGCGACGCCGAGAAAACCCATCTCGGCGAGGCCCTTCCAGAGTTCCTTGTCGTAGGGTGCCTTGCCGTCGAGCACGACGCGCACCGCCTTGGGCGAGCATTTTTCGGTGAGGAATTTGCGCGCCTGGTCGCGGAGCTGCTTCTGGTCGTCGGAGAAGTCGAAGTTCATGGCGGCTTGCCTTCTTATTGTGTCGCTTGAATTGATGCCGTCATTCCGGGGCGCGACGAAGTCGCGAGCCCGGAATGACGATGGAGAGAGGAGTGCTTCATCGCAGCACGATCACATCCTGAGCCGGTTTGTCCGCATAGAGCCGTTCCACCAGCACAGCTCGACGCTCCAGGCCGGCGCGCTGGTTGATGTAGCCCTTGTCGGTCAGCTCATTACCGTCGATCGAGGGCGGCTCGACCATCAGCATGGCGCGCGCGATGATGCGGCTGCTGGCGCCTTCGCACTCCCTGTTGTGCGCTTCTAGACCGCGCCTGAAGCAGGCGATCACCTCGGGATGTTTCACGGCCTGCTCAAAGCCGAGATCGGGATTGCCGACAAGCTGGCGGCAGGCATGCAGGTTCGGCCAGCCGAGCAGGCCGATGAAGGCGCGATCCTGCCCCGCGATCAGCGCGTCATGCACGACGGGCGTTGCTGCTGCGATGGCGTCGGTGCGGAGCGAGCCGACATGGACGAACGTGCCGGTGGTCAGCTTGAAGTCTTCGACGACGCGCCCCGCGAAGATGATGCCCTTCACCGGATCGGCGTCGTCGACGAAGATGCCGGCGTCGCCGATGCAGTAGAAGCCTTCCTCGTCGAACATCTTCCTGGACAGCTCCGGCTGGCCGAAATAGCCGGGCGTGACGTTGACGCCGCGCAGGCGCAGCTCGTATTTCGAGCCGCACGGCACCATCTTCAATTCGACGCCGGGGAACGGCAGGCCGATCAGGCCGACACGCTCGGTGTCCCAATAGGTGCCGGTCGAGGTCGGCGCGGTCTCGGTCGAGCCCCAACCGGTGTAGAACACGATGCGCTCGCCGGTGGTCTTCACCGCGAGGGCCTGCATGCGGTCGTAGAGATCGTCAGGCAGCCGCGCGCCGCCATAGGCCATGATCGACAGGTTCTTGAAGAAGGAGCGGCACAGCGCATCGTCCTTCTCCATCGCGGCGGCGAGCGCGGCGTAGCCGGCGGGCACATTGGCGTAATAGGTCGGCGAGATCTCGCGCAGATTGCGCAGCGTCTCCTCGAACTGGCCCGGCATCGGCCGGCCGTCGTCGATATAGAGCGTGCCGCCGTCGACCAGGATGGGATGGAACGCCGCATTGCCGCCCATCGTGTGGTTCCACGGCATCCAGTCCAGCATGGTCGAGATCGGACCGCCCGGGTCGCGCGGCCGCACCTGCATCATCATCGCGGCATTGGCGCACATCATGCGTTGCGTGTTGATGACGGCTTTTGGCATGCCGGTCGAACCGGAGGTGAAGAGCAGCTTGCCGACGGTGTCGGGCGTGATCTTGGCAATCGACTCCGCGACAGCGGCGGTCACCGGCGTTGCCGCAAGCTCGGCAAAGCTGACGCTCTCGATGCCGTCGCAGGGACGCAAGACGTGGACCACGGTGACGCCGGTGAGATCGAGCGCTTTGAGTGCCTTCTCGAAGGTCGGCCCGTCCTGCACCATCACCACGGCCGGCTTGATCAGGTCGAACAGGTATTTCAGCTTGACGTGATCATGACTCATCAACGAGTAGGCCGGCGACACGGGAGCCGCCGGAACGCGCGCCTGCATCGCGGCCTGCGTCATCAGCGCATGCTCGATCGAATTGCCGGAGAGAATCGCGACCGGGTGGCCATCGAGACCGAGATTGAGCAAGCCTTGCGTCAGCGCATCCACGGTGCGCTTGGCTTCGCCGTACGAGACCTTCCGCCATTCGCGGTTCGGGCCGCCGCGCTGGGCGAGCCAGATGCGCTCGGGTGCTTCCTTCGCCCATTTGGCGAGCGAGGCCGGGATGTGCTTCTCGTAAGATTGCAACGGAATGTGCGACTTCAGCACCACCGTGCCGTCGCCGCGGCGCTCGACGTCGATGTCGCGTGCCAGCCACTCGACCTTGCGAAAGGCGGGCTTCGTCATCACCGCCGCCGCGCTACCACTCATTTTGCGTCTCCCGGAATTACTGTCCTTTGCGGATCTTCGTCGTTAGCGCCTGATATAGACAGGCTTTCGCTTCTCAAGGAAGGCCCTGATGCCTTCCGAAAATTCCTCGGAGCGGCTGCACAGGACCTGATTGCGGTCTTCCATCGCGATAACAGCTTCCAGCGATCCGGCATCGACGCTCATGTTTAGGCACTCTTTCGAGAGGCGCAGACCTACCGGCGAGGCCGTGATCATCGCATCGATGTAAGGCTCGGCCGCGTCATCGAGCTTGTCTTCGTCGACGACCTCGGAGACGAGACCGACCGCGAGCGCCCGCTCGGCACCGATGAAGCGCCCCGTGAGGATCAGCTCGGAGGCGACGGAGACACCGACGAGGCGCGGCAGAAAATAGCTGGTGCCGATGTCGCAGCCGCCAAGGCCGAGCTTGATGAAGGCGCAGTTCATCCGCGCCGACTTCGTCGCGATGCGGATGTCGGCCGCAAGCGCCAGCGCAAAGCCGCCGCCGGCCGCCGCGCCCTGCACCAGCGCCAGGATCGGCTGTGGACAGCGCCGCATCAGCATCACGATGTCGGCGATGCGCCGCTGCGAGTCCAGGGATTCGGTGACGCCGGGCGGCTCCTGCTGCCCGGCGCGGCGGGCCATCGCGCTCTTGAGATCAAGGCCCGCGCAGAAATTCTTGCCGGCGCCTTTCAGCACCACGACGCGCGTGTCGCGATTGCGCTGGAGGCCCTGGAAGTAGGTGTTGAGCGCGTCGATCAGCGCAGGATCGAGCGCGTTGAGGCTGTCGGGACGATTCAGCGTCACCCGGTCAACGCCGTCGTTGTGCTCGATCAGCAGCGGTTGGGACATGCGCGACTTCCTTCATCCGCAACGATGGTGCCGATTACTGCGCCCTCTCCCCTTGTGGGAGAGGGCATGTATGTCGCTCGCCGCGCATTCGCTCGGGTGAGGGGTCTGCCTCCACAGGTGAGATCGCGGAGAGAACCCCTCATCCGTCGCGCTGCGCGCGCCACCTTCTCCCACAGGGGGAGAAGGGAAGAGAGCTTTACCGCGGCGCCATGCGGATCGCGCCGTCGAGGCGGATGGTCTCGCCGTTCAGCATCGGGTTCTCGACGATGTGCACCGCGAGCATGCCGTATTCGTTGGCGTCGCCGAGCCGCGCGGGATGCGGCACCTGGGCGCCAAGGCTCTTGCGGGCCTCCTCGTTCAGGCCCATCAGCAGCGGCGTCAGGAACAGGCCGGGCGCGATCGTATTGACGCGGATCTTCTGGCTCGCGAAATCGCGCGCGGCCGGCAGCGTGAGGCCGACGACGCCGCCCTTCGAAGCCGCATAGGCGATCTGGCCGATCTGACCTTCATAGGCCGCGACCGACGCCGTGTTGATGATGACGCCGCGCTCTTCCCCAATCGGCTCGATCGTGACGAGGCGCTCGGCGAACAACCGCAGGCAGTTGAAGGTGCCGATCAGGTTGACATTGATGATGCGCGCGAACTTCTCCAGCGGATAGACGCCGTCGCGGCCGACGATGCGCTGCGAGCCGCCGATGCCGGCACAGTTCATCAGCACGCGGGCGACGCCATGCGCGGCTTCCGCCTTCGCGATCGCCGCCTTGATCTGCTCCTCGCTGGTGACGTCGGCATGAAGCGCGACGCCCTTCACTTCGGCCGCGACCTTCTCGGCGTTTTCCTTGCTCTGGTCGATCACGCCGATCCTGGCGCCCTTGGCGGCCATGGCGCGGGCGGTCGCGGCACCAAGGCCCGAACCACCGCCGGTGATGAGAACGGCTACGTCTTTCAGCTGCATCGCAAATACCTTTCCTTGGGCGTTTCTTCTCTGGACTTGACGAGTTCGGCCGGATCATCCGGCCGCGGCAGCTTCCTCGGCTTGCGTGAGGATGCCGCCGCAGATCAGCGTTTCCATGTGCTTGATGTATTGCCGGCAGACTTCATCGGTGACCGGGCCGACGCCGGTCGCGCGGGACATCGCGTGCCGGCCGAAGAACAGATGATCGCAGGCACCGATCAGGCTGGTGTAGAACAGCACCGGATCGGTCTGGCGGAATTCGCCGCGGCCGACGCCTTCGGCGAGCAGGCGGCGATGAAAATCCAGCAGCGGCGCGACGAAGAATTTCGAGACTTCGTCGGCGGAGCCCGCATTGGTTTCGTGCAGGAGATAGTGGATCAGCCGGTTCATATAGGGGAACCGGTGATAGGCGCGAATGATGCCGCCGATATGCAACTTCAGCTTCGCGGTCGGCGTGATCGGCTGGGCCAGCAGATATTCGAGGTTGGAAAGCTCCGTCCCCGCGTCGCGCTCGAGCAGCGCCAACAGCAGGCCGTCCTTGTTACCGAAGTGATATTTGACCAGCGCGGCGTTGGCGCCCGACTTCTGGGCGATGTCGGAGAGCGAAATCTCGATCGAGGAACGTTCGATCATCAGCTCGCTCGCGGCCACGAGCAATTTCTCTGCCGTGGAATTCTTTCCGCTGGGGGGCCTGTTAGGTACGCTGGTAGCCACGGAGATCCCTGTTCTCGCCGCTTGAAGCGGGGCGCAGATAAGCCCAAGCAGCGTCTCATCACAAGAGTTAATTGATCGATTGACTAAATGATGTCGCGCCCTTTTAATCCGCCCCCGACAACCCAACCCGATCCAGAAAAATTCAGGGAGAAACCGAAATGGCCGAGGCTTACATCGTCGCCGCCGCGCGTACCGCCGGCGGGCGCAAGGGGGGCCGCCTCGCCGGCTGGCATCCGGCCGATCTCGCCGCCAAGGTGCTGAACGAGCTGGTCGATCGTACCAAGGTCGATCCGGCCCTGGTCGAGGACGTGATCATGGGCTGCGTGATGCAGGTTGGCGAACAGTCCAACAACGTCGCGCGCAATGCGATCATGGCCTCGAAGCTGCCGGAAAGCGTGCCGGGCACCTCGATCGACCGCCAGTGCGGCTCCTCGCAGCAGGCGCTGCACTTCGCGGCCCAGGCCGTGATGTCCGGCGCGATGGACGTCGTGATCGCCGCCGGCGTGGAATCGATGACGCGCGTGCCGATGGGCCTGTCCTCGCAACTCCCGGCCAAGAACGGCTTCGGCAATTACAAGAGCCCGGGCATCGAAGCGAGGTACCCCCACATCGTGTTCAGCCAGTTCACCGGCGCGGAGATGATGGCCGAGAAGTACGGCCTCTCCAAGGATGAGCTCGACGAATATTCCTACAACAGCCATCAGCGCGCGATCGCGGCGACGCAAGCCGGTCACTTCAAGAAGGAGATCATGCCGCTCGAGATCACCCGCGCCGACGGCAGCAAGGATACCCACCACATCGACGAGGGCATCCGCTTCGATGCCACGCTCGACGGCATCAAGGGCGTCAAGCTGATCGCCGAGAACGGCAAGCTCTCCGCGGCCAGCGCCAGCCAGATCTGCGACGGCGCCTCCGGCGTCATGGTGGTGAACGAGCGCGGGTTGAAGCAGCTCGGCGTCAAGCCGCTCGCGCGCGTCCATCACATGACCATGATGGGCGGCGATCCCGTAATCATGCTGGATGCGCCGCTGCACGCCACCAAGCGCGCGCTGGAGAAGGCCGGCATGACGATCGGCGACATCGACCTGTTCGAGGTCAACGAGGCCTTCGCCTCGGTGCCGACCGCCTGGCTGAAATCCACCGGCGCCGATCCGGAGCGGCTCAACGTCAACGGCGGCGCCATCGCGCTCGGCCATCCGCTCGGCGGCTCCGGCACCAAGCTGATGACGACGCTGGTCCACGCGCTGCACCAACGTGGCAAGCGCTATGGCCTGCAGACCATGTGCGAAGGCGGCGGCATGGCCAATGTGACGATCGTGGAGCGGCTGTAAGCTGCTGCTGCCACACTAGCGGTGTCGTCCCGGCGAAAGCCGGGACCCATACCGCGAAATCTATCGATTGTGGTTGGTCGCAGTACCGAACGACGAACCTCCGCCAAACGACGCCCTGTGGTTATGGGTCCCGGCTTTCGCCGGGACGACATCTCGTGTGCCTTGGGACCTACACTTATGACCCACCCCTCCATCCACGCCCGCACCACGCCGAACAAGATCGCCTACCAGATGGCCGGCACCGGCAAGGCGATCACCTATCGCGAGCTCGACGAGCTCTCGAACCAGGGCGCACACCTGTTCCGCTCGCTCGGCCTGAAGGCCGGCGACCACATCGCGCTGTTGATGGAGAACCGCCTCGCCTTCATGGAGATCTGCTGGGCCGCGCAGCGCAGCGGGCTCTATTACACCGCGATCAGCCGCTATCTGAAGCAGGACGAGATCGACTACATCATCGCCGATTGCGGCGCCAAGGTCGTGATCACCACGCCGAAATGCGCCGACCAGATCAAGGCCCTGATCAAGGGCACGCCCGGCGAGCCGATCTTCTACATGATCGACGAGCCGCTGCCCGGATTCCGCTCCTACGACAAGGAAGCAATCGCACAGCCGACGACACCGATCGCCGACGAGGTCGCCGGCTACGACATGCTGTACTCGTCCGGCACCACCGGTCGGCCCAAGGGCATCAAGAAGGCGTTCGAGGGCAACAAGATCGACCTGCCGAACGCCTTCCTGCGCGTGCTCTGCGCCGACATGTGCGGCATGAACGCGGAGAGCACGTATCTCTCGCCCGCGCCGCTCTATCACGCAGCTCCCCTGCGCTTCAACATGATGGCGATCGTGCTCGGCGGCACCTCCATCATCATGGAGCGCTTTGACGCCGAAGAGTTCTTGAAGCTGGTCGAGAAGTACAGGATCACACAATCGCAGCTCGTGCCGACCATGTTCGTGCGCATGCTGAAGCTGCCGGACGAGGTCCGCACGAAGTACAACGTCTCGGCGCTCAAGGGCGCCATCCACGCCGCCGCCCCCTGCCCGGTCGACGTCAAGGCAGCAATGATCGAATGGTGGGGACCGATCCTGATCGAATATTACGCCGGCTCGGAAGGTAACGGCGTCACCGTGTGCAATTCGAAAGAATGGCTGGAGCATCGCGGCAGCGTCGGTCGCGCCGTGGTCGGCAAGATCAGGATTCTCGACGAGAACGACGAGGAGCAGCCGACCGGCGAAATCGGCACGGTCTATTTCGCCGATGCGCCTGGTTTCACCTATCACAACGATCCCGAGAAGACCAAGAAGGCCTACAACGCCAAGGGCTGGTCGACGCTCGGCGATGTCGGCTATCTCGACAACGACGGCTTTCTCTATCTCACCGATCGCAAGTCCTACATGATCATCTCGGGCGGGGTGAACATCTACCCGCAGGAGACCGAGGACGTGCTCATCACCCACCCGGAGGTCGCCGACGTCGCCGTGTTCGGCGTGCCGAACGAGGAGATGGGCGAGGAGGTGAAGGCGGTGGTGCAGCCGCACGACCCCAAACGCGCCGGCAAGGAGCTCGAGGCCGATCTGATCGCCTACTGCAAGGGCCGCCTCTCCGCCATCAAGTGCCCGCGCTCGATCGATTTCGAGGCCGAGCTGCCGCGCACGCCAACCGGCAAGCTGGTGAAGCGGCATTTGCGCGACCGGTACTGGCCGAAGACGGCAGCGAAGATTTAGCCCGAGCAGTCGTTGCGAACACCGTCATGCCCGGGCTTGTCCCGGGCATCTACGTTCTTTGTGCGGCAGGGAAGACGTGGATGGCCGGGTCAAGCCCGGCCATGACGCCGAGCAAGTTACGGCATCTTCAATCAAACAGGCTCGGTGTGTGGTTCACCAGCGCGCCTTCGATCTCGAGCATCTTCAGCTTCGTCACCACGCCGCCGTTGGCCGAGAAGCCGCCGGGCTTGTTGCCGGCCGCCAGTACACGATGGCAGGGCACGACGATCGGGCACGGGTTGCGGCCCAGCGCCTGGCCGACATCGCGCGACAGCTCGACGCCGCCGAGCTGCTTGGCGATGTCGCCATAGGTGATGGTCTTGCCGGGCGGGATGGTACGGGCGATCTCGTAGACGCCGCGGTTGAAGTCGGGCACGCCGTCGAGATCGAGCGGGATGTCGGTGAGGTCATCCGGCTCGCCGGCGAGCAGATTTGTGATCCGGTCGATCGCCTGCTGCACCTCGGCGGGCGGCTCGGCTTCACTGGCATCGATGTGGCGCTGGCTGATGCGGGTGCGGATCTTCTGCTCGCCGCCCATCGGCAGCTGCGTGCCGTTGATGCCGCGCGGGCCCCAGGCGATGGCGCAGAGGCCGATCCGGGTATCGAACAGGGCAAAATGCTGGTCGGTCATGGCTTGGTTCCTGGCTGCGTCCTTGTCGCATGCCCCCAATGTGATCTCTGGCCAAATCTAGGCTTGGAAATAGTTGCGATCCACCCGGTTTCCGGGAATCTTGCACAGGAGTTCCGTTTCCCTTCTCGCGAGCCAAGAATGCAGAGCCTCCACGTCAACGGATACGACATGCCCTATCTCGACGTGGGCGAAGCCAAAGGCGGCCCGCCGCTGGTCTGCGTGCATGGCTCGCTCTCGGACTTCCGCATCTGGGGCTGCGTGCTCGGGCCGCTGACGCAACGGCACCGGCTGATTGCCGTCAGCCTGCGGCACTTCTTCCCCGAGCAGTGGGACGGCAACGGCGACACCTATTCCATCGGCCAGCACGTCGACGACGTCATCGCCTTCATCGAAAAACTCGACCTCGGTCCGGTCGACCTGATGGGGCATTCCCGCGGCGGGCACATCTGCTTCCGCGTGGCGCAACGGCGGCCGGAGCTGCTGCGGCGGCTGATCCTCGCCGAGCCCGGCGGCGAGCTCGATGCGAGCCTCGATCCCGATTACGCCGGCGGTCCCTCGCCGCTGCTGGCGCGCTTCACGGCGTCGGCGGCGAAGATCGCGGCCGGCGACGTCGACGGCGGCCTCGCCGTGTTCGTCGACACGCTGGAGGGCGCCGGCACCTGGCCGCGGCTGCCGGCGATGGTGAAGCAGAACCTGCGCGACAACGCCATGACGCTGATCGGCCAGGTCCGCGATAACCGCCCGCCCTTCTCGAAGGCGGATGCGGAGCAGATCAGAATGCCGACGCTGTTCATCCTGGGCGCGCGAACCAAGGGCCTGCTGCCGAAGGTGCTGCATGCGCTGGCCGCGCATGTGCCTTATTCCAGGACGGCGATCATCCCGAACGCGACGCATCCGATGTTCGAGCAGGCGCCGCAAAAATACTCCGAAGTGGTGCTGGACTTTCTGGCGGGCTGAGCATGCAGACCTTTCACGTCAACGGTTACGACATGGCCTATCTCGAGGTCGGAGAAGGCGATCCGCTGGTCTGCGTGCACGGCACGTTAGGGGATTTCCGCACCTGGTATTCGGTGCTCGGCCCGCTGTCGAAGAGCCATCGCGTGATCTCGGTCAGCCTGCGGCATTTCTTTCCCGAGCATTGGGACGCCATCGGCGACGACTACAAGATGGCGCAGCATGTCTCTGACATGATCGCCTTCATCGAGCAGGTGAGGCCCGCACCCGTCGATCTGATGGGACATTCGCGCGGCGGCCACATCGCCTTTCGTGTGGCGCAGGCGCGGCCTGATCTGTTGCGCAAGCTGGTGCTGGCCGAGCCCGGTGGCGATCTCGACGCCAGCCTGCCGGCGCCTGAAGGCACGCCCGCGCATCCGCCGCTGGCGACGCGCACGGCGCGCTCGGTCGAGATGATCCGCGCCGGCGACATCGAGGGCGCGCTGCAGAACTTCTACGAGGGTATCGAAGGCGACGGCTCGTGGCGGCGCGTGCCGGCGGCGGCGAAGCAGCAATTGCGCGACAACGCCATCACCTTCCTCGGCCAGATCAACGAGCAGCGCAGGCCCTATACGCTCGCGGATGCGCAGGCGATCAGGACGCCGACGCTCCTGATCGGCGGCGGCGCCACCACCGGCAGCCTGTCGGTGATGTGGCGCGTGCTGGCGGAGCACATCGCAGGAGCCAAGACGGCGGTGATCGAAAATGCCGGCCACTGGATGTTCGAGCAGGCGCCGCTGGAGTTCGGCGAGGTGGTGAACAGGTTTCTGGCGGAGTAGGCGAGTGTAAGGAACGCACCGTCGTTGATCCCCCTCGCCCCGCTTGCGGGGAGAGGGTGGGGTGAGGGGGAGCCTCCGCGCAGACGGTGAGAGCGAGTCTCGGGGAGACTCCCCCTCACCCGGAATTTGCGATGCAAATTCCGGCCTCTCCCCGCAAGCGGGGAGAGGCGAAGGAAGAGCCTTCACACCTTCCACACGCCGACCGGCATCTTGATCGTCGCGTTGAGGCGGTTCCAGACGTTGATGGTCGCGATCGAGAGGATCAGGGTTGCGAGTTCGCGCTCGTCAAAATGCTTGGCGGCCTCGTTCCAGATCGCGTCGGGCACCGGATCCTCACGGTCGGCGATACGGGTGACCGCCTCGGTCAGAGCCAGCGCGGCGCGCTCGGCTTCGGTGAAATAGGGGGTGTCGCGCCAGGCCGAGACGGCGAACAGGCGTTCGTCGGTCTCGCCAGCCTTGCGGGCGATCTTCGGGTGCATGTCGACGCAGACGCTGCAGCCATTGATCTGGCTGGCGCGCAGGTGCACCAGTTCCAGGAGCTTTTCCGGCAGGCCCTGTTTGGTCACATTGCCGAGAGATTGCAGGACATTCATGGCCTCGGGCAGGACCATGACGGGGTGATTCATGCGGGCGTGCATCATTGTCGTCTCCATCTGTCGAATTTCGAAGGTTCCGGTCACATTGGCCGGATTGGCTTCGTCATGGGCATGACGGATCGCGATGAGGGAATGTGACCGATGACCCAAAAAAACTTTGAAGACAATTTTCTCAGCCAACAGTTCGAGGCCAGCAGGGACCATTTGCGCGCGGTCGCCTACCGGATGCTGGGTTCCAGCGCCGAGGTCGACGATGCCGTGCAGGAGGCCTGGCTGCGGGTCAGCCGCTACGATATGTCCGATGTCGCGAATTTGCGGGGCTGGCTGACCACCGTGGTCGCGCGCATCTGTCTCGACATGCTGCGCGCACGGAAGTCGCGCCGGGAGGACCCGATGGGCCCGCATGTGCCGGAGCCGGTCGACGAGACGCGGGAGCGCGACGCGGAGATGGCCGATTCCGTCGGTGCGGCACTCCTGATCGTGCTGGAAACCTTGCAACCGGCAGAGCGGCTCGCCTTCGTGCTGCATGACATGTTCGCGGTGCCCTTCGAGGAGATCGCGCCGATCGTCGGGCGCTCCGTCGATGCCTCGCGCCAGCTTGCCAGCCGTGCGCGGCGGCGCGTGCAGGGTGCGCCGGTGCCCGAGACGGACCTGTCGCATCAACGCAAGATCGTCGATGCCTTCCTCGCAGCTTCGCGCGAAGGCAATTTCGAGGGGCTGCTTGCCGTGCTCGACCCCGACGTCGTCTTTCGCGCCGACGAGGCCGCGGTGCGGCTCGGTACGCTGCCGGAGATCCGCGGCGCGGATGCGGTCGCGCAGCTCTACAAGGGCCGCGCCCAGGCCGCGCGCACAGCGCTGGTCGATGGCGAGATGGGTGTTGCGGTCATCCTCGGCGGGCAATTGCGCATCGCGCTGCGCGTGACCTTCAGCGGCGACCGGATCGCGGCGATCGAGGCGGTGGCCGATGCAGACGAGATCGCGGCGATCGAGGTGGAGGTGCTGGAGCGCTAGGCCGGCGTGGCATCGCGCCTGTCCGGATGCTAGGCTTTCCGCACAATCGCGCGCGGTGCCTGCGCTCAAGACGCGAGAGGACGCAAGTCATGATATCCCGCCTCATTCCCCTGCTCGCACTATCCCTGCTCAGCCTCGCCGCCGGCGCCACGACTGCGCTCGCCGCCGCCGACGAGAAGCTGAAAGCCGCCGCAGAGCAGGAGAAGGCGCCGCTGATCGAGACCTTGCGCGACATGGTGATGATCGAGAGCGGCAGCAGCGACGCCGAAGGCCTGAAGAAGATGGCAGACTTCACGGAAGCCCGCCTGAAGGCGCTGGGCGCCACCACGGAGCGGCGCAAGACCACCGCGGGCACGCGCGCCGACATGGTGATCGCGACGTTCCAGGGCTCAGGCACGCGAAAGCTGATGCTGATCGCGCTTATGGACACGGTCTATCAGCGCGGCATCCTCGGCAGCGAGCCGTACCGTGTCGACGCCAACCGCATCTATGGCCCCGGCATCGCCGACGACAAGGGCGGCATCGCCGTGGTGCTGCATGCACTCAAGATCCTGAAGGACGCCGGCTGGAAGGACTACGCGACGCTCACCGTGTCGTTCAATCCGGATGAGGAGGTCAGCTCGATCGGGTCGGGCGAGATCATCGCTGAGCTCGCCGATCAGCACGACGTCGTGCTCTCCTGCGAGCCGACGGTGGCGGCGCCCGTGGCCAAAAATGACGGGCTGCTGCTCGGGGCCAGCGGCACTGCGACGGCGAAAATGGAAGTGAAGGGCCGGGCCTCGCATGCGGGTGCCGCCCCCGATCTCGGCCGCAATGCGCTGATCGAGCTCGGGCACCAATTGCTGCAGACCAGGGATGTCGCCAAATCGATTCCCGGCACGCAGCTCAACTGGACCACCGCGCAGGCCGGCACCGTGCGCAACCAGATCCCGGAGAAGGCCGAGGCCGGCGGCGACATTCGCCTCACCATCCCCGACGGCGTCGCCAAATTGCAGGCGGCGCTCGACGCAAAGCTGAAAGAGAAGCTCGTTCCCGACACCGAGACGACGGTGACGATCACGCCGGGTCGCCCGCCCTTCGTCGCCAGCGATCGCGGCCGCGCACTCGCCGAGATGGGCCAGGCGATCTATGCCGAGATCGACCGCAAGCTCGACATCGCCGAGATGACCGGCGGGGCCACCGACGCCGGCTACGCCAACCGCAGCGGCAAGGCGGTCGTGGTCGAGAGCTTCGGCCTCGCCGGCTTCGGCTACCACGCCCGCGACGAATTCATCGACACCAACTCGATCGTGCCGCGGCTCTATCTGATGAGCCGGATGCTGATCGAGCAGGGCAAGAAAAAGTAGGCGCCAAACCGGGCCAAATCATTTTCGCGAAAACAACCCCATGCACAGTAGACGGCCCTAGCGATATCAATGGCTTAGGCTACCTCCAAAATTAGAGGCGACCGTCCCCCGGGACCGCTTGACGCCCTCTGCCATACCGCGTAGCTTCGAATACGGAATTCCGTATTCCTTCTCTTGTTTCGGAGCCGCCGGCGTGATCCCTCTCGACCCGCTCCCGAACCTGATCGACCAGGTCTATGCGCGCATCCTGGAGGCGATCTCCGATCGCACGCTGCAGCCGGGCCAGCGCATCCGGCAGAACGAGCTTGCCGACAAGCTCGGCGTGTCGCGCCAGCCGGTGTCGCATGCGCTGCATCTGCTGCATCGGCAGGGCCTCGTCGCCGAAAGCGGCCGGCGCGGCTTTGAGGTCACCCAGCTCGATCCCGCGCGCATTCGCCAGCTCTACGAGGTGCGCGGCGCCCTCGATGCACTCGCCGCCAGGCTCGCCGCGATGCGCGCCGCAAGCGATGCGGCAGGACGCGCGCGGCTCGAGGCGGCGCTCGCCGCCGGGCGCCGCATCGATCGCAACACGTCGCTTGCCGAGCTCATCACCCTCGACGTCGATTTTCATCGTGCGATCTACCAGCTCGCCGGCAATCCCGTGATCGAGGAGACGATCGCGCCGCAATGGCCGCATATGCGCCGCTCGATGGCGACCGTGCTGTCGGAGCTCGACTATCGCGGCAGCGCCTGGGCCGAGCATGCGACGATCGCCGGACACATTCTCGCCGGCGAGGCGAATGCCGCCGAACGGGCGGCACTCGCGCATGCGCAGACGGCGGGACGGATGACCGAGGAGAGATTGAGGGCGACGGACGAGGCGGCGGCGTAGCAATAAGCGCCGTCATTCCGGACGCGCGAAGCGCGATCCGGAATCTCGAGGTTCCGGGTTCGGTCCTGCGGACCGCCCCGGAACGACGAACAAAAATCAAAACAGGAGGAAACGGCCCATGAAACTGTCTCAGGAGCAATTGGAGTTCTTCCACCGCGAGGGCTGGCTGTTCCTGCCCGAATTGTTCAGCCAGGAGGAGGTCGATCTGCTCGCTCGCGAGGCGGTCGGCATTTACGATGCCAACCGGCCGGAGGTCTGGCGCGAGAAGAGCGGCGCGCCGCGCACGGCGTTTGCCGCGCATCTCTACAACGAGGCCTTCCGCATCCTGGGCGCGCATCCGCGCATGATCGACCCGGTCGAGCAATTGTTCGGCGAGCCTGTCTACATGCACCAGTTCAAGATCAATGCGAAATCGGCCTTCACCGGCGACGTCTGGCAATGGCACCAGGATTACGGCACCTGGAAGCGCGACGACGGCATGCCGGAGCCGCGCGCGATGAACATCGCGATCTTCCTCGACGAGGTGATGCCGATCAACGGCCCCCTGATGCTGGTGCCGCGCAGCCAGAACGCCGGCGATCTCGAAGCCTCGCATGACCTTGCCACCACGTCCTACCCGCTGTGGACACTGGATGAGGACACCGTGACGCGCCTCGTCAAGCAGGGCGGCATCGTCGCGCCAACGGGCAAGCCCGGCGGCATGCTGATGTTCCACGGCAATCTCGTGCACGGCTCGGCCGGCAACATCACGCCCTACCCGCGCAAGATCGTGTACCTGACGCTGAACGCGGTCTCGAACTACATCCGCACCCCCACGCGGCCCGAGTACATCGCCCACCGCGATTTCGCGCCGATCAAGACGGTGGACGACGACGCCCTGCTGCGGCTCGCACGTGCGCCGCGGCAGGCGGCGGAGTAGACAGGTATCGTGCCCCGGACGCGGCGCAGCGTCTCTTCGACGATGCGCTGCAGAGCCGGGGCCCATGCCGCACGGAATTCCCTCACACTGGGTCCCGGCTCTGCGGAGCGGCACTTCGCGCCGCACCGCGTCCGGGACACGATAGTTGTACTGGACACACCCCATGAACCTCTTCCGCCTCCTCCAGGCCCGTGCGTCCGCCGGCAAGCCTGTGCGTGTCGCGCTGATCGGCGCGGGCAAATTCGGCTCGATGTTCCTGGCGCAGGTGCCGCATACGCCGGGGCTGGAGGTGCCCATCATCGTCGACATCGACCGCGAGCGGGCGCGCGAGGCCTGCCGCACGGTCGGCTGGGATACGGCGCGCATCGCAGCGACTGTCTTCACCGATGACGGCGCACGCGCGATTGCCGGCGGCGCAATGGACGTGGTGGTGGAAGCGACCGGCAATCCGGCCGTCGGCATCAGGCACGCACGCGCCGCGATCGCGGCGGGCAAGCATATCGTGATGGTGAATGTCGAGGCGGACGTGCTGGCGGGCCCGCTGCTCGCCGAGGAAGCGCGCAAGGCGGGCGTGGTCTATTCGCTCGCCTATGGCGACCAGCCGGCATTGACGGCGGAGATGGTCGACTGGGCCCGCGCTACCGGCTTTCGCGTCGTCGCCGCCGGCAAGGGCACGAAATATCTGCCGGCCTATCACGACGTGACGCCGGACGGCGTCTGGCAGCATTACGGCCTGACCGCGGGCGAAGCGCAGTCTGCCGGCATGAATCCGCAGATGTTCAACTCATTCCTCGACGGCACCAAATCGGCGATCGAGATGGCCGCGATCGCCAATGCCTGCGGCCTCGACGTGCCGGCGGAGGGACTGCTGTTTCCGCCCTGCGGCGTCGACGATCTGCCGCATATCATGCGGCCGCGCTCGCGCGGCGGCGTGCTGGAGCGCTCCGGCGTGGTGGAAGTCGTCTCCTCGCTCGAACGCGACGGGCGGCCGGTGTTTCGCGACCTGCGCTGGGGCGTCTATGTCGTGCTGGAAGCCCCGAACGACTATGCCGCGGACTGCTTCAAGCAGTATGGCCTCAAGACCGACGCCAACGGGCGCTTTGCTGCGATGTACAAGCCCTATCACCTGATCGGGCTCGAGCTGAACATCTCGGTGCTGTCGGCCGCGTTGCGGGGCGAGCCGACCGGCCAGCCCTACGGCTTCCGCGGCGACGTCGCAGCGGTGGCAAAACGCAATCTGCGCGCCGGTGAGATGCTGGACGGCGAAGGCGGCTACACCGTGTGGGGCAAGCTGGTGCCGGCGGCCGAGAGCCTCAAGGCCGGCGCGCTGCCGATCGGGCTGGCGCATCGACTCAAGCTGAAGCACGACGTCGCCCATGGCGAGATCTTGCGCTGGAGCGACGTCGAATTCGACGTCAACAACGAGACGGTGAAGATCCGCAAGGCCATGGAGGCCGCCTTCGCAGCGCAGCATTGAACGGCTCCGCCGGTAGCGCAACCAAAGCGGGCTTGCTTTGCAACCCCCCTTTGGTCATCCTGACCGCGATCCGAATTTGAATTTCGGACGCCAAGGAACGTCGGCCACCGGCGAAGACAAAAGCGGCGACAAGACCGCGATCCCTCGTCGAGGACTCGACAACACACAGAGGGGAAATGCATGGAACGTCGTAAATTCCTGACGGCAGGCGGATTGGGCCTTGCCGCGAGTGCCGTTGCTGCGCCGGCGATCGCACAATCGATGCCGGAGGTGAAATGGCGGCTCGCCGCGAGCTGGCCGAAGGCACTCGACACGCTCTATGGCGGCTGCGAATATTTCTGCAAGCGCGTCGCCGAAGTCACCGACAACAAATTCCAGATCCAGCCGTTCGCTGCCGGCGAGATCGTCCCGGGCCTCCAGGTGCTCGACGCCGTGTCGAACGGCACCGTCGAGATGGGCAATACGGCGCTGTATTACTATTGGGGCAAGAACCCGGCCTTCACCTTCGGCACGTCGCTGCCGTTCGGCCTGAATACGCGCGCGCATATCTCCTGGCTGCTGTTCGGCGGCGGGCAGGACCTGCTCAACAATCTCCTCAAGGAGCATAACACGATCGGCGTTCCAACCGGCTCGACCGGCGCCCAGATGGGCGGCTGGTTCCGGAAGGAGATCAAGTCGATGGAGGATTTCAAGGGCCTCAAATTCCGCGTCGGCGGCTTCGCCGGGACCATCATCGCCAAGGTCGGCGGCGTACCGCAGCAGATCGCGGGCGGCGACATCTATCCGGCGCTGGAGAAGGGAACGATCGACGCGGCCGAATGGGTCGGGCCCTATGACGACGAGAAGCTCGGCTTCGTGAAGGTCGCGAAATTCTACTACTATCCGGGCTGGTGGGAAGGCACCGGCCAGGGCCACAACATCATGAATCTCGACAAGTGGAACACGCTGCCCAAGCACTACCAGGCCGCGATCGAGATGGCCTCACGCGATACCTTCACGTGGGTCACCGGGAAATACGATTACGTCAACCCGCCGGCGCTGAAGCGCCTGCTGGTGGCCGGCGCAATCCTGAAGCCGTTCCCGCAGGAGGTGCTGGAGGCCTGCTACTCCGCCGCGAACGAGATTTACGCAGATCTCTCCAAGACCAACCCGCACTTCGCCAAGATGTACACGAGCCTGTCCGCGTTCCGGAACGAATCGCTGGCCTGGATGCAGGTCGCCGAGCTCAGCTACGACAGCTTCATGATGCGGATGCGAACAAGGACGTGAGGCGGTGAGCCGATAGGTCGAGCCACGCTGAAGGTGTCATCGCCCGGCTCGACCGGGCGATCCGACATCCCAGAGGCGGGCGTTGGAAAGCGCGCTCCTGCCACATCCGCCGCGGCGTACCGGATGCCCGCCTGCCGCCTACGCTAAAGCTTCGGCGCCCCTGGACCTCAACCCCGGCGAAGCTTGGCGTAGCCGGGTCGCGGGCATGACAGCGGTGACTGTGGTGGAACGGGCAAGATCAAACGACGAAAGCCCCGGAGATCTCTCAGGGGCTTTCGCTTTGGTCTTCCAATGCGTCCAAGCGCGCGGTGGCGACTAGATCAACCCGCCGGCGTCTGCGACGCGGCGCTGGTGATAGTCGGTGTCGCCGAACGTGTTCTCGATCATGGTCAGGCGCTTGAAGTAGTGGCCGATCTTCGCCTCCATGGTCATGCCGATGCCGCCGTGGAGCTGGATCGACTGCTGGCCGACGAATTTCAGCGACTTGCCGATCTGCACCTTGGCCGCGGCGATCGCGTTGGAGCGCTCCTTGGCGTTCTCGAAGTCGCTCGCCATGGTTGCGAACATCGACATCGACCGCGCCTGCTCGGCCGCGACGAACATGTCGGAGGCGCGGTGCTGGAGCGACTGGAACGAGCCGATCGCGACGCCGAACTGCTTGCGCGTCTTGATGTACTCGACCGTGGTCTTGAGCGACTCGTCCATCAGCCCGACCGCTTCGGCGCAAAGCGCGATGCGGGCTTCGTCGACGACGCGTTCGATCAGCGCGAGCGAATCCTCGGGATTGCCGATCGCGGCATCCGCGCCCACCTCGACACCGGTGAAGGTGATGTCGGCGGCGTGCAGGCCGTCCTGGGTCGGGTACGATTTCCTGGTGACGCCCTTGGCATTCGCCGGCACCAGGAACACGCCGATCCCGGTCTTGTCGCGGCGGTCCCCCTTGGTGCGCGCGGTGACGAGAAGCGTGGCGGCGTTCTCGCCGTTGAGCACGACGAACTTTTCGCCGTCGATGATCCAGCCGTCGCCCTTCTTCTTCGCGGTCGTCGAGACATCGAACAGATCGTAGCGCGAGTTCTTCTCGAGCTGGGCAAACGCAAGCGTTTTGCTGCCGTCGATGATGCCAGGCACGTGCGCAGCCTTCTGCGCATCGCTGCCGGCATGGCGCAGGAAGCCGCCGCCGATCACGACGGTTGCGAGATAGGGCTCGAGCACCAGCGCCTTGCCGAGCGCTTCCATCACGATCATGGTCTCGACGCCGCCGCCGCCGAAGCCGCCATCGGCCTCAGCGAACGGCAGGCCGAGCAGGCCCTGCTCGGCGAGCTTGCCCCAGACGGCCTGGCTCCAGCCGCCCTTCTCCTTCATGTACTTCTTGCGCTGCTCGAAATCGTAGGAATCGGTCAGCAGGCCGTCGATGCTTTCCTTGAGAAGCCGCTGCTCCTCGGACAGATCAAAATCCATTTTTCTCTCCAAATCGGCGGGAATTGCCCTGCCGTCGCCTCACCCTCAGACGTCATCCCCGCCTTGTGCGCAATTGCGCACTGGGGCGGGGATCCAGTAAACGCAGCCGCCTGCCGTACTCACGACCGCCGCGGCGTACTGGGTCCCCCGCCTTCGCGGGGGACGACACCGTCATTGTTGACTCACAGCCCCAGCACCGCCTTGGCGATGATGTTGCGCTGGATCTCGTTGGAGCCGCCGTAGATCGAGACCTTGCGGTTGTTGAAGTAGCTCGGCGCGATCTGGGCGGTCCACTCCATGGCTTCGTTGGAGCCGTCGTCGCCGTGCACGTCGTAAGGCGCGGCGAACGGGCCGATCACTTCCATCAAGAGCTCGGTGGTGGTCTGCTGGATTTCGGAGCCCTTGATCTTCAGCACGGACGAGGCCGGATTGGGCTTGCCCTTGCCGTGCTTGCCTTCGTCGGCGACGACGCGGAGCTGCGTCAGCTCGAGCGCCTTCAGCTCGATCTCGCACGCCGCTAGCTTGTCGCGGAAGGCGGCGTCCTGGATGATCGGCTTGCCGCCGGATTCGACCTTGGAGGCGAGATCGCGGATGCGGCGCAGCCGCTCCTTGGAGACGCCGACCCGCGCGATGCCGGTGCGCTCATTGCCGAGCAGGAATTTGGCGTAATCCCAGCCCTTGTTCTCCTCGCCGATCAGGTTCTCGACAGGAACCTCGACGTCGTCGAAGAACACTTCGTTGACCTCGACGCCGCCGTCGATGGTCTGGATCGGGCGCACGGTGACGCCCTTCGACTTCATCGAGAACACGATGAAGGAGATGCCCATCTGCTTCTTGGCGCCGGGATCGGTGCGGCAGAGGCAGAAGATCATGTCGGCATGCTGGGCCAGCGTCGTCCAGGTCTTCTGGCCGTTGATGATCCACTTGTCGCCCTTGCGCTCGGCCTTCGTCTTCAGCGAGGCGAGGTCGGAGCCGGAGCCGGGCTCGGAGAAGCCCTGGCACCACCAATCGTCGACGTTGGCAATGCGCGGCAGGTACTTCTTCTTCTGCTCCTCGTTGCCGAAGGTGTAGATGACGGGGCCGACCATGCTGACGCCGAAGGCGAGCGGCTGCGGCGCCGGATAGGACTGCAGCTCCTCGTTGAAGATGTAGTGCTGCACGGATGTCCAGCCGGTGCCGCCATATTGCTTGGGCCAGTGGCTGACGCCCCAGCCCTTCTTGTTGAGGATGCGCCACCACGCCACCATTTCGTCCTTCGAGAGGTGACGGCCCTCGACCAGCTTGCGCCGCGTGTCCGGCGGCACGTTGTCGCGGAAGAATGACCGCACTTCCTCGCGAAACGCCTGCTCTTCTTTCGTGAATGCGAGATCCATCGGATCCTCCTGTTTCCCCGTCGTCCTGGCGAAAGCCAGGACCCATTACCACCGGCCTTCGTTTTGCGAAGGCAATTGCTGTCTGTCCGCCACACTCCTGCTGCGGAGTATGGGTCCTGGCTCCCGTGCGCAATTGCGCACTAGGCCAGGACGACAGAAAATTACTGCAACACCTCGAACAATCCCGCCGCGCCCATGCCGCCGCCGACGCACATGGTGACGACCGCGTACTTGGCCTTGCGGCGGCGGCCTTCGATCAGGGCGTGGCCGGTCAGGCGCGCGCCGGACATGCCGTAGGGATGACCGACCGCGATCGCACCGCCGTCGACGTTGATCTTCTCGGGATCGATGCCGAGCTTGTCGCGGCAATACAGCACCTGCACCGCGAAGGCTTCGTTCAGCTCCCACAGGCCGATGTCGTCGACGGTGAGGCCGTGGCGCTTGAGCAGGCGCGGCACGGCGAAGACCGGGCCGATGCCCATCTCGTCCGGCTCGCAGCCGGCGGAGACGAAGCCGCGGAAGATGCCGAGCGGCTGCAAGCCGCGCTTCGCCGCTTCCTTGTCGCTCATGATGACGGAGGCGCTGGCGCCGTCCGAGAGCTGGCTGGCGTTGCCGGCGGTGATCGAAAAACCTTCGCCGCGCACGGGCTTGAGGCCGGCGAGGCCTTCAGCGGTGGTCTCGGGGCGCGGGCCCTCGTCCTGCGAGAGCGTGACGTCCTTGAAGGAGACCTCGCCGGTCGCCTTGTCGGTGACCGCCATTTTGGTGGTGATCGGCACGAGCTCGTCCTTGAACTTGCCGCCCTGTTGCGCTGCCACGGTGCGGCGCTGGCTCTCCAGCGAATATTCGTCCTGCTTCTCGCGCGAGATGCCGTAGCGCTTGGCGACGATTTCGGCCGTGTCGATCATGGGCATGTAGACCTCGCCCTTGATCTTGAGCAGCGCGGGATCTTGCGCGTGGAAGCCGTTCATCTTGTCGTTCTGCACCAGCGAGATCGACTCGCCGCCGCCGCCGACTGCGATTTCGACGCCGTCGAAGATCACCGAGCGCGCGGCGAGCGCGATGGCCTGGAGGCCCGAGGCGCATTGCCGGTCGATGGTGGTGCCAGCGACGGTGACGGGAAGGCCGGCACGGAGCAGCGCCTTGCGCGCGATGTTGCCGCCGGTCGCGCCCTGCTGGAGGGCCGCGCCCATCACGACGTCCTCGACCTCCTTCGGATCGACCTTGGCGCGGGCGACGGCTTCGCCGATGGCGTGGCCGAGCAGCGTGGCGCCCTCGGTGGCGTTGAGCATGCCGCGATAGGCCTTGCCGATCGGCGTGCGGGCGGTGGAAACGATGACGGCGTCGGTCAAGAGCGACCTCCTGATACGGTTTTGGTGGATTGTGACGATTTCTGCTGCTGGCGCAATTCGTGGCGCGACAGCTTTCCGACCGGCGTGCGCGGCAGGTCGTCGACGAAGGCGACCTCGGCCGGCAATTCGTGCTTGCCGAGCTTGCCGGCGAGCTGGGTGCGCAGCTCGTCGAGCGAGAACGGTTTGGCGTCGGGCCTCAGCTTGATGAAGGCCTTGGCGGCCTCGCCGCGATACTGGTCGGGAATGCCGAGCACGATCACCTCGTGCACCCCGGGAATGGTGTAGATCGCCTGCTCGATCATCTGCGGATAGACGTTGAAGCCGCCGGAGATGATCATGTCCTTCTTGCGGTCGACCAGAAAGAAATAGCCGTCGGTATCGACATAACCGATGTCGCCGGTGAGGAAGCGGCCGTCGATGAAAGCCTCCGCGGATCCCTCGGGCTTGTTCCAGTATCCCTTGGTGACGTTCGGGCCCTTGATGCGGATCTCGCCGACCTCGCCCGGCGGCAGCACTTTTGTCGGATCGTCCAGCGACACCACGTCGAGCTCGATGCCGGGCAGCATCAGGCCGATCGAGCCGGGCTTGTCCGGTCCTGTCGGCGGATGGCCGGTGCCGGGCGAGCAGGTCTCGGTCATGCCCCAGCCGCTGCGCAGCTTCTTGCCGACCTTGCGCTCGAAGAAGCTGGCGATCTCCACCGGCAGCGGCGCGCCGCCGGAGCCGATGGTGGCGAGCGAGGAGAAATCGCGCTTGTCGAGATCCGGCAACGCCGCGATCGCGATCCACATCGTCGGCACGCCCGGAAAGTATGTCGCGCGCTTGACCTCGATGTCGCGCATCACGGCCTCGACGTCGAAACGCTGGTGCAGCGAGATCAGGTTGCCGCGGCGGAGCGAGGACAACAGCACGACGGTGAACGCATAGATGTGAAACAGCGGCAGCACGCAGATCACGCGCTCGATGACGTCGCCGCGGGTCGCGCGCGACGGCTTGCCCCAGACGTCGTAGATCGACACCGCTGAGGTGAGGTTGCCGTGGGTGAGCATCGCGCCTTTGGGCAGGCCGGTGGTGCCGCCGGTATATTGCAGCAGGGCGACGTCGTCGGCTGTCACTTTCGGCCATTCTGCCGGCGCGGCCGCGCCCTCGACGAAGGCTTTGAACGTGACGATGCGGGGATCGTCGGGGATCGCCGCCTGCGGCGTGCCGACCTTGCCCCAATTATCGTCCTCGCAGACGACGAGGCGGTCGATCAGGCCCTTCTCCAGGAATTTCAGCGCCGTCGGCAGCAGCGCGGCGAGGTTGGAGGTGACCAGCAGGCGCGAGCCGGAGTCGGACACCTTGTGCGTCAGCGCGATCTCGCCGTCGAGCGGAGAAAGGTGCGCAACGCGGCTGCCTGCCTTCAGCGCGCCGAAGAAATTGACGGGGTGATCAGGCGTGTTGCCGAGGAACAGCGCGACGGAGGTGTTCTTGCCGCAGCCGGCGCGGAGGAACGCCGCCGCCGCGCGCTCGGCCATCGCGGCGAGCTCGGTGTAGGTGATCGGACGATCGCGGAATTCCAGCGCGGTGCGCGGGCCGAAATCGGCAGCGGCTTTCGACAGCAGGTCGGGCAGCGTGCCCTGGACGATGGTGTCGTCCCAACGCACGCCCTCGGGATAAAACTGTTCGCCGGGATGGGTCATTTTCTGCATCACACTCAGTGGTCATTCCGGGGCGCGACGAAGTCGCGAGCCCGGAATCCATCAGGCAGCACACTCAGAGGCGAAATGCATTCCGGGCCTGGCCCTACGGGCCATCCCGGAATGACCCCAATAGAGGCAACAGCCCCCATCACGCCGCTTTCGACGCCGCCGCCAGCGAGGCGAAGGTCTTGCCCTCCGCCGCGAGCTTCTTCAGCAGCGGTGCGGGCTCGAGGCTGGGGTCGTTGGTCTCCTTGGCGTAGAACGACAGGCGATCGGCGATGTGCTTGAGGCCGACGGTGTCGGCCCAGAACATCGGGCCGCCGCGATAGATCGGCCAGCCATAGCCGTAGAGCCAGACCACGTCGATGTCGGAGGGGCGCGCCGCGATGCCCTCTTCGAGGATCTTCGCGCCCTCGTTGATCATCGGATACATCATGCGCTCGAGGATCTCCTCGTCGCTGACGACGCGCTTCTTGCGGCCGAGACGGGCAAGCGTCTCGTCGATCAGCTTCTCGACTTCAGGATCGGGCAGCGCCGAACGGGAGCCCGCTTCGTACTTGTAGTAGCCCTTGCCGGTCTTCTGGCCGAAGCGGCCGGCTTCGCAGAGCGCGTCCGCGATCTCCGACTTGATGCCGCGATCCTTGCGCGAGCGCCAGCCGATGTCGAGGCCGGCGAGGTCGCCCATCGCGAACGGCCCCATCGGCATGCCGAACTTGGTGACGACCGCGTCGACCTGCTGCGGCAAGGCGCCTTCGAACAGCAGCTTTTCCGACTGCTTGCCGCGCTGCGCCAGCATGCGGTTGCCGACGAAGCCGTCGCAGACGCCGACCACGGCCGGCACCTTTGCGATTTTACGCGCGATCGTGACAGCGGTGACGAGGGCATCCGGCGCGGTCTTGTCGGCGCGGACGATCTCGCACAGCTTCATGACGTTGGCCGGCGAGAAGAAGTGCATGCCGAGCACGTCCTGCGGACGCTTGGTCGACTTCGCGATCTCGTCGATGTTGAGATACGAGGTGTTGGAGGCGAGCACGGCGCCCGGCTTGACGAACTGGTCGAGCTTGCCGAACACTTCCTTCTTCACCGCCATGGTCTCGAACACGGCTTCGATCACCAGGTCAGCATCACCGACGTTCTCGATGCCGACGACGCCGGTGATCAGCGCCATGCGCTTGGCGGGCGCATCGGCCGGGATGCCGCCGCGCGCCGCGGTCGCTTCCCAGTTCTTCTGCATGATGCCGAGGCCGCGCTTGAGCTGCTCCTCGCCGGTCTCGATCAGGGTGACGGGAACGCCGGCATTGGCAAACGACATCGCGATGCCGCCGCCCATGGTGCCGGCGCCGAGAATGGCAACACGGTTGACGGGACGCGACTTGGTGCCTTCCGGCACGCCCGCAATCTTGGCGGCCTCGCGCTCGGCAAAGAAGGCGTAGCGCTGCGCCTTGGACTGGTCGCTGGCGACCAGCTTGAGGAAGCCCTCGCGCTCCTTCTTCAGGCCCTCGTCGAACGGAAGATCGATGGCGTAGCCGACCGCGTCGGCGGCCGCGAACGGCGCTTCCAGGCCGCGCGACTTCTTGGTCATGGCGGCAACCGCATTGGTGAAGATCGAGCGGTCGGCCTTGGCGGCCGCGATCTTGGAATCGTCGTCGCGCAGGCGGCGCAGCGGACGCTTCTCGGCGAGCAATTTGCGGACGAAGGCTTCGCCGCCGGAGGCCGGACCTTCGACGATCTCCTCGATCAGGCCGCTCTTCAGCGCTTCCGCAGCACCGATCGGATCGCCGCCGACGATCATCTTGACCGCGAGCTCGGGGCCGACCGCGCGCGGCAGGCGCTGGGTGCCGCCGGCGCCCGGCAGCAGACCGAGCTTCACTTCGGGCAGGCCGAGCTTGGCCTCCTTCACCGCCACGCGGAAATGGCAGGCCAGCGCGACCTCGAGGCCGCCGCCGAGCGCGGTGCCGTGAATTGCGGCAACGACCGGCTTCGGCGAGCTCTCGATCTCGGACAGCACGTCGTTGAGGGCGGGCGGCTTCGGCGGCTTGCCGAATTCGGTGATGTCGGCACCGGCGATGAAGGTGCGGCCGGCGCAGGTCAGCACGATGCCCTTGATCGCGGGATCGGCGACCGCGGCCTTGATGCACTCCAAAATGCCACCACGGACTGCGGCACTCAGCGCATTGACCGGAGGGCTGTTGACCGTGACGATCCCGACTTCGTCATGACGCTCAAGCTTGACCACTTCGCTCACGGTTTCCCTCCTTGGTGGGGATTTACTTTTGTTCGATTTCGCGGTGCGGAATTTAATTCCGCATCTTGACGGCAGGGTTATTTTGAAGCACGGACGTTGTCAACGACTCCGCGCAAGAAGCAGATCAGGGATGAAGCGTACAGGAAAGAAGACTGCGACCGATCGGAATTTCGTCGTCGCGCTTTCCCGCGGACTTGATGTATTGCGCGCATTCCAACCCAGCGACGGCCTTCTCGGCAACCAGGAGATCGCGGCCCGCACCAACCTGCCCAAGCCGACCGTTTCGCGCCTGACCTATACGTTGACGAAGCTCGGTTATCTGACGCCGGTTCCCCGCTTCGAGAAATATCAGCTCGCGCCGGCCGCGATGGCGCTCGGGTATGCGGCGCTGTCCAATCTCGGTGTTCGACATTTGTCCGAACCGTTTCGCGAGGAAGTGATGCGCGCGACCGGCGGCGCGGTCGCGATCGGGGGCCGTGACCGCCACAGCATGATCTATTTCGGGCAGAGCCGCGGCAGCGAGACGGTCGGCGTTCAACTTGACGTCGGCTCCCGCGTGCCGATCGCAACCAGCGCGATGGGCCGCGCCTATTTCTGGGCGCTGGCTGAAGACGATCGCGCCGAGCTGTCGCGCGTCCTGCGCGAACATTACGGCAGCCGCTGGCCGAAGATGCGCGATGGCCTCGAACGTTCCGGCGAGACCGTCGCGAAATACGGCTTTGCGATTTCCGTCGGCGACTGGCACGACGACATCGGCGCCGCCGGCGTCGCGCTCAGGCTCAACGATGGAACCGGACCTTACGCATTCAATTGCGGCGCGCCCGCATTCCGCTTCACGGAAGAGCGTTTGATCAACGACATTGGACCGCGTCTGCTTGCGATGGTAAGGAACATCGAAGCGGCACTCGGGGGTCTGATGCCGCATTCCAAAAAAGAAGTCAGCAAAAAGCTGAAATCAGGAGGAAAAGTTGCGCGTGTGGCCGAGGGGTTCAGATAGCCTTTGTCATGATCGGGAGCGGTTCGCATCGCCCCGCCGCCCACTGAAATTCGCGGGCGAGACGAGATGACGCAGGCACAGCTCGCGCAGGGGACATCGCCCCTGCTCGCGGTTCGCGACGTCAGCGTCGTGTTCGGCGGCATCATTGCGCTCAACGGTGTGTCCTTCGACATGCACAAGGGCCAGATCCTCGGATTGATCGGCCCCAACGGCGCCGGCAAGACGACGCTCTTCAACTGCCTGTCGCGGCTCTACCAGCCGTCGTCCGGCGACATCCTGATGGAGGGCGCGAGCATCCTGTCGCGGCCGCCGCACCGGATCGCCGAGATCGGCATCGGCCGCACCTTCCAGAACGTGGCGCTGTTTCCGAACCTGTCGGTGATGGACAATGTCCGCGTCGGCACGCATGCCCGCACCTCCAGCGACATCATCAGCGACTCGCTGCGCCTGGCCTGGATTCGCCGCAGCGAGACCGACGTCAACAAGAAGGTGCACGAGATCCTCGCCTATCTCGACCTCGAGGACGTCGCCCACACCGTGGTGTCCGGCCTGCCCTTCGGCACCCAGAAGCGCGTCGAGCTGGCGCGCGCGCTGGCGGCCGATCCGAAGATCCTGCTGCTCGACGAGCCGGCCGGCGGCCTCAACCACGAGGAAGTCTACGTGCTCGGCGACCTCATTCGCCGCATCCGCGACGACCGCCACATGACCGTGCTGCTGGTCGAGCATCACATGGGCCTCGTGATGTCGATCGCCGACCACGTCGTTGCGCTCAATTTCGGCAAGAAGCTCGCGGAAGGCACGCCCGCCCAGGTGCAGGCGGACCCCGACGTCATCAAGGCCTATCTCGGGAGCAAGGACCAATGACGACGCTGCTCAACGTCAAGGACCTGCGCGCCTATTACGGCCAGGTCCAGGCGCTCCATGGCCTGTCCTTCTCGCTCAACGAGGGCTCGCTGACGACGCTGCTCGGGGCCAACGGCGCCGGCAAGACCACCACGCTGCGCGCGATCTGCAACATGGTGCGCTCGACCGGCGGCATCGAGTTCGACGGCAAGCCGCTCAACAACCGCTCAACCGAGAGCATCGTGCGGTTCGGCATCGCCCATGTGCCGCAGGGCCGCGGCACCTTCACCAACATGACGGTGGAGGAGAACCTCCAGTTCGGGGCGATCACCCGCAAGGACGGCGCCGGCATCGTCTCCGACATCGAGCGCATGTATGCGCATTTCCCGGTGCTGAAGCAGCGCCACACCCAGCAGGCCGGCACGCTGTCGGGCGGCGAGCAGCAGATGCTCGCGGTCGCCCGTGCGCTGATGCTGCGGCCGCGGCTGATGCTGCTGGACGAGCCGTCCTTCGGCCTCGCGCCGCTGGTGGTGCGCGACCTGTTCGGCATCCTCGGCAAGATCAACCGCGAGGACAAGGTGTCGATCCTGGTGGTCGAGCAGAACGCCCAGCTCGCGCTCGAGCTCGCCGACAAGGCCTACGTGATCGAGACCGGCCGCATCGTGATGTCGGGCAACGCCAAGGACATCGCGAACAACGAAGAAATCCGCAAATCCTATCTGGGTTACTGAGGGAGCCGGCACTATGGAGCTGTTCACCAACCAGGTCCTGGCCGGCATCGCCACGGGCGCGATCTACGCCTGCATGGCGCTCGCCGTGGTCATGATCTACCAGGCCATCGACCATCTCAACTTCGCGCAGGGCGAGATGGCGATGTTCTCGACCTTCATCTCCTGGCAGCTGATGCAGTGGGGCATCCCCTACTGGGCCGCTTTCGTCATCACGCTGGCGCTCTCCTTCGTCGGCGGCATCGCGATCGAACGCATCCTGTTCAAGCCGCTGGCGAAGGCGCCGGTGCTGACCAACGTCGCCGGCTTCATCGCGCTGTTCGCGATCATCAACTCCTCGGCCGGCCTGATCTGGGACTTCACCATCAAGCAATATCCGACCCCGTTCGGCTCCTCGCCGTTCCTCGGCAGCCAGCTGATCTCGACCCACCAGGCCGGCATGATCGGCGTCACCGTGCTGCTGCTGCTCGGCCTGTATTTCTTCTTCCAGTACACGCGGATCGGCCTTGCCATGCGTGCGGCCGCCTCGGTGCCTGAATCGGCGCGCCTGGTCGGCATCAACACGAGCTGGATGATCGCGCTGGGCTGGGGCATGGCGTCCGCGATCGGCTCGATCGCCGGCATGCTGATCGCGCCCGTGGTGTTCCTGGAGCCCAACATGATGGGCGGCGTGCTGATCTACGGCTTCGCCGCGGCGGTGCTGGGCGGACTGACCAGCCCGTTCGGCGCCGTGGTCGGCGGCTTCCTGGTCGGCGTCTTCGAGAACCTCGCCGGCACCTACATCCCCGGCGTCGGCAATGAGCTGAAACTCCCGATCGCGCTCGCGCTGATCATCTCCGTCCTGGTCGTCAAACCCGCTGGTCTGTTCGGCCGGCACATCGTCAAGCGAGTTTGATCATGAGCGCAGCAGAAGAAGTCGTCGCCGAAGGCCACCAGGCGGTCGAGGCCGTTCCGAAGCGGGCCATGACGCTGGGCACCGGCACCTCGCTGGTGGTGCTGGCCGCGCTGCTGATCGCACCCGTCTTCGTCAAGAACTTCATCATCTTCCAGATGACGATGCTCCTGATCTACGGGCTCGCGGTGCTGGCGCTGAACATCCTGACCGGCGGCTCGGGCCAGTTCTCGCTCGGCCAGAGCGCCTTCTACGCCGTCGGCGCCTATACGACCGCGGTGCTGATGGAGCACTTCAACATCAACTACGCACTGACGCTGCCGGTCGCCGGCGTGGTCTGTTTCGGCTTCGGCTTCCTGTTCGGCCAGCCGGCGCTGCGGCTCTCCGGCGTCTATCTGGCGCTCGCGACCTTTGCGCTCGCCACCGCCATGCCACAGCTGTTGAAGCTGAACTTCCTCGAGCACTGGACCGGCGGCGTGCAGGGCCTCGTCGTCACCAAGCCCGATGCGCCGTTCGGCCTGCCGATGTCGCAGGACATGTGGCTGTACTACTTCACGCTCATCGTCGTGATCGCGATCTACATCTTCTCGGTGAACCTGCTGCGCTCCCGCTCGGGCCGCGCCTTCATGGCGATCCGCGACAACGAGATCGCGGCCTCCGCCATGGGCGTCGACGTCGCGCTGTACAAGACCCTGGCCTTCGGCGTGTCCGCCGCCATCACCGGCGTCGCCGGCTCGCTCGGCGCCATCGCGGTGCAGTTCGTGGCGCCGGACAGCTACACCATCACGCTGGCGATCTCGCTGTTCCTCGGCATGGTCGTCGGCGGCGTGGGCTGGCTGCCCGGCTCGATCGTCGGCGCCGCCTTCATCATCTTCGTGCCGAACATCGCGGAGGGCATCTCCAAGGGCCTCTCCGGCGCCGTGTTCGGCGTGCTCCTGTTCGCCGTCATCTACCTCGTGCCGCACGGCGCAAGGCAAGTCGCAATCCTGGGCCAGCAGCTCGCCGGAAGGCTCAGGAAGAACTGAAAACCCTCATAAGGTAAGGAGACCAAATTGTTTCTTGGAAGAATACTGCGAACCACCGCACTCGTAACGGCGGTCGCGACCCTCAGCTCCGGCGCAGCACTCGCTCAGAAGAAATACGACGCCGGCGCGTCCGATACCGAGATCAAGATCGGCAACATCATGCCGTACAGCGGTCCGGCGTCGGCCTATGGCATCATCGGCAAGACCGAAGAAGCCTATTTCAAGATGATCAACGACAAGGGCGGCATCAACGGCCGCAAGATCAACTTCGTCACCTATGACGACGGCTATTCGCCGCCGAAGGCCGTTGAGCAGGTCCGCAAGCTGGTCGAGAGCGACGAAGTGCTGGCCGTGTTCAACCCGCTCGGCACGCCTTCGAACAGCGCGATCCAGAAATACCTGAACGCCAAGAAGATCCCGCAGCTCTTCGTCGCGACCGGCGCCACCAAGTGGAACGACCCGAAGAACTTCCCCTGGACCATGGGCTGGCAGCCCTCCTACCAGAGCGAAGCGCAGATCTATGCGAAATGGCTGACGAAGGAAAAGCCTGACGCCAAGGTCGCGATCCTCTACCAGAACGACGATTTCGGCAAAGACTACCTCAAGGGCACCAAGGACGGGCTCGGCGCCAAGGCGGCGTCGACCATCATCATGGAGGAGAGCTACGAGGTGTCCGAGCCGTCGATCGACGGCCACATCGTCAAGATCAAGGCCGCCAATCCCGACGTGCTGCTGATCTATGCGACCCCGAAGTTCGCGGCCCAGACCATCAAGAAGACCGCCGAGCTCAGCTGGAAGCCGCTCCAGATCCTCACCAACGTGTCGATCTCGGTCGGCAGCGTGATGAAGCCGGCCGGCTTCGAGAATGCGCAGGGCGTGCTGTCGGCAGCCTATGCCAAGGACTCGACGGATCCGCAGTGGAGCAACGACCCCGGCATGAAGAAGTGGAACGAGTTCGTCGACAAGTACATGCCGGGGGCCGACAAGTCCGACACCAGCATGGTCTACGGCTATGGCGCCGCGTCGACGCTCGCCAAGGCGCTGGAAATGTGCGGTGACGATCTCACCCGCGCCAACCTGATGAAGCAGGCGGCGAGCCTGAAGGATTTTGTACCGGACACGCTGTTGCCCGGTGTCAAGATCAACACCGGCGCCACCGATTTCGCCCCGATCGCGCAGCTTCAGATGCAGCGCTTCAAGGGCGAGAGGTGGGAACTGTTCGGCGAGATCATCAGCGGCGACGTCGCCTCCGAGTGACACGCTGACGCAATAGTCCAGCCGCAAAGAAGCCCCCGCGATCGCTCGCGGGGGCTTTTTGTTGACGTCGGGCGTCAATCTTGTTCAATGCGGCGCCAATCCAGCCCGGGGTAGGAGAGCAATGACTGCCGTTCGTTTTCAGGTTGCGGCCATTTCGGCCGCACTCGCGTTGTGCACTGCGATGGCTGGCCCGGTGCTGGCGCAAAAGAAATACGACAGCGGCGCTTCCGATACCGAGATCAAGATCGGCAACATCATGCCCTATAGCGGGCCGGCCTCCGCCTATGCCGTGATCGGCAAGACCGAGGAAGCCTATTTCAACAAGATCAACGCCGAGGGCGGCGTCAACGGCCGCAAGATCAAGTTCATCTCCTACGACGACGGCTATTCGCCGCCGAAGACGGTGGAGCAGGCGCGCAGGCTGGTCGAGAGCGACGGGGTGCTCTTGATCTTCGGCTCGCTCGGCACCTCGACCAACGGCGCGATCCGCAAATACATGAACGAGAAGAAGGTGCCGCAATTGTTCGTGGCGAGCGGCGCCTCGAAGTGGAATGACCCCAGGCAATATCCCTGGACCATGGGCTGGCAGCCGAGCTACGCGAGCGAGGCGCGCATCTATGCCAAATACATCATGAAGGAGAAGCCGGACGCGAAGATCGGCGTGCTCTATCAGAACGACGATTTCGGCAAGGACTATCTGAAGGGGCTGAAGGGCGGCTTGGGGGCCAACGCGTCGATGATCGTGCTGGAAGAGGCCTACGACACCTCGGAGCCGGCGGTCGACGAGCATGTGGTGAAGCTGAAGGCCTCGGGCGCCGACGTCTTGATCAGCATCACCACGCCGAAATTCGCCGCCCAGGCGATCAAGAAAGCGGCCGAGATCAGCTGGCATCCGATCCACATCCTCTCCAACGTCGCGGCCTCGGTCGGCGGGGTGCTGGAGCCGGCGGGACTCGAAATCTCGCAAGGCATCCTGTCGGCCAGCTACACCAAGGACGGCTCGGACCCGCAATGGAACGCCGATGACGGCATGAAGAAGTTCTATGACTTCCTCGCGCAATACGATCCCAAGGCGAACAAGCTCGATGCCGGCGTGGTGTTCGGCTACGCCGCGGCCCAGACCATGGTGAAGGTGCTGCACATGTGCGGCGACGACCTCACCCGCGAGAACGTCATGAAGCAGGCCGCCAGCCTGAAGGATTTCGCGCCCGACACGCTGCTGCCCGGCATCAGGATCAACACCGCACCGGACAATTTCGCCCCGATCGAACAGCTCCAGATGATGCGGTTCAAGGGCAGGAAATGGGAGCTGTTCGGCGGCATCATCTCGAGCGAACTCGGGCAATGAAGCAGAACAATTCAAGATAGCTTCTTCTGCGCTAGGCAACTTCAGCGTAATTGGTTAACGGCGCGCGAAGTCTCACGCGCCGGAATATTCCGCACCGCTTCAAATAGATTGCGCGTCCTGCGACAGTTGTGCGGGGCGTTTTTCTTGCTGGCGGCGACGGATGGGTATTGAATGTACGACGGAGCGGCGCGCAACGATCGCTCCCAATCAAAAACAATCGACACATTCAAACCTGTTCTAGGGAGATCAAGATGCTTGCAATGCATGTGCGGTTGGGGGCCTTCTCGGCTGCCCTCCTGCTTGCTGCCGCCTTGTCCACGGCAGCATCGGCACAGAAGAAATACGACACCGGCGCATCCGACACCGAGATCAAGATCGGCAACATCATGCCCTACAGCGGACCGGCCTCCGCCTACGGCGTGATCGGCAGGACCGAGGAAGCCTATTTCCGCAAGATCAACGCGGAAGGCGGCATCAACGGCCGCAAGATCAACTTTATCAGCTATGACGACGCCTATTCGCCGCCGAAGGCGGTCGAGCAGGCGCGCAAGCTCGTCGAGAGCGACGAGGTGCTGTTGATCTTCCAGTCGCTGGGCACGCCGTCGAATTCCGCGATCCAGAAATACATGAACTCGAAGAAGGTGCCGCAGCTCTTCGTCGCTACCGGCGCCACCAAGTGGAACGATTCGCAGAACTTCCCCTGGACCATGGGTTGGCAGCCCAACTACCAGAGCGAGGCACGCATCTACGCCAAGTATATCCTGCAGAAGATGCCGAACGCCAAGATTGCCATCCTCTATCAGAACGACGATTACGGCAAAGACTACCTGAAGGGCATAAAGGAAGGGCTTGGCGCCAAGGCGGCTTCGATGATCGTCGCCGAAGAGAGCTACGAGACATCCGAGCCAACCATCGACTCCCACATCGTGACGCTGAAGGCAACCGGCGCCGATGTCTTCTTCAACATCACCACGCCAAAATTCGCCGCCCAGGCGATCAAGAAGAACGCCGAGATCGGCTGGCATCCGACGCACTTTCTCAACAACGTCTCGGTTTCGATCGGCAGCGTGATGAAGCCGGCCGGCTTCGAGGCCTCGCAGGGCATCGTCTCCTCGAACTACTACAAGGATCCGACCGATCCGCAGTGGAAGGACGATCCGGCGATGAAGGCCTGGAACGAGTTCCTCGACAAATACTATCCCGAAGCCAACCGCGCGGATTCGGCGGTGATGTACGGTTACATCGTCGCCCAGGGCCTTGTGCACGTGCTCAAGGCGTGCGGTGACGATCTGACGCGTGCGAACGTCATGAAGCAGGCGGCCAGCATCAAGGACTTCGAACCCGCCGGCGTCTTGCCGGGCATCAAGGCCAATACGGGCCCCACCGACTTTGCTCCGCTGTCCCAGTTGCAGCTCATGCGCTTCAAGGGAGAAAGCTGGGAGCTGTTCGGCGACGTCCTCAGCGGTGACGTCAGCGGCTGAGGACGACTACCAAAAGAGATGACTACTAAAGAAGCAGTCCCTGCGACGTCGTCGCAGGGGCTTTTTCTTGATGCTGCAACGCAAATCGTATTCAATTGCTGCCGCGTCGCCAAGAAATCCAAAAAAAGAATGACGCACACACATCAAGAAAATAGGGAGATTGGAATGCCCGCTGTCACCGGCAAATTTGCGGCCGCGTCCATTGCGCTCGCAGTCTTCGCAGCCTCGACCAGTGCCGCACTTGCCCAGAAAAAATACGATACCGGCGCGACCGACACCGAGATCAAGATCGGCAACATCATGCCCTACAGCGGACCGGCCTCCGCCTACGGCATCATCGGGCGGACCGAAGCCGCCTATTTCAAGAAGATCAACGAAGAGGGCGGCATCAACGGCCGCAAGATCAACTACATCAGCTACGACGACGCGTATTCGCCGCCGAAGACGGTCGAGCAGGCGCGCAAGCTGGTCGAGAGCGACGAGGTCCTGTTCGTCTTCAACTCGCTCGGCACGCCGCCGAACACGGCGATCCAGAAATACATGAACTCGAAGAAGGTGCCGCAACTGTTCGTCGCCACCGGCGCCACCAAGTGGAACGATCCGCAGAACTTCCCCTGGACGATGGGCTGGCAGCCCAACTACCAGAGCGAGACGCAGATCTATGCGAAGTGGCTCATGAAGAACAAGCCGGACGCCAAGATCGCCGTGCTCTACCAGAACGACGATTACGGCAAGGACTACCTCAAGGGCCTGAAGGACGGCCTGGGCGCGAAGGCCGCCTCGATGATCGTGATCGAGGAGAGCTATGAGACCTCCGAGCCGACCATCGACAACCACATCGTCAAGCTGAAATCGACCGGCGCCGACGTGTTCATGAACATCACGACGCCGAAATTCGCCGCGCAGGCGATCAAGAAGAACGCCGAGATCGGCTGGAAGCCGCTGCACTTCCTCAACAACGTCTCCGCCTCCGTCGGCAGCGTGATGAAGCCCGCCGGCTTCGAGAACGGCCAGGACATCATCTCGGCCGACTATCTCAAGGACGTATCCGATCCGGCATGGACCAATGACGCCGGCATGAAGGAATTTCTCGCCTTCATGACCAAGTACTTCCCGGAAGGCGACAAGCTCGACAAGGGCACCATCGTCGGCTTCGCCGTGGCGCAGACGGTGGTTCAGGTCCTGAAGCAGTGCGGTGACGATCTCACGCGCGAGAACATCATGAAGCAGGCCGCCAGCCTGAAGAACTTCCGCACCGAAGCGCTTCTGCCCGGCATCCAGATCAACACCGGTCCGAACGACTTCGCGCCGATCAGCCAGCTCCAGCTCGAAAGGTTCAAGGGCGAACGCTGGGAGCTGTTCGGTGACGTGATCAGCGCCGACGCCGGCGGCTAGCCGCCAGCAGGATCCAATTGCGCTAAGCCCCCCGCGAGCCGCTCGCGGGGGGCTTTTTGCTGCATGGCGATTATGATCACGCGATTGCACAATCGAATGATGGTAAACCCTGCTTACGCTTTCGCGCATGATACGGTAGGCAGGTGAACGGCGAATTCGCCGCCATCGCTTCAGTCTGCTCAAGGCCATCGTCATGACCGACCGACGTCCCCTGCTCCGCGCGCTCTACGACGCCGCCGTTGCCGCCGCGCATCCGAATACAATTCTGGCGCCGCATCTGCGGCCGGCGCCCAAAGGACGCGTGATCTGCCTCGCCGCCGGCAAGGGCGCCGGCGCGATGGCCGCGGCCGCCGAGCGGCATTATCTCGACGCGCTGAAGCTCGCGCCGGAGCGCCTCGTCGGCATCGCCACCACGCGCCACGGCTACGGCGTGCCGACCCGCCGCATCCGCGTGGTCGAAGCCGGTCATCCCGTGCCCGATGAAGCCGGCCTCAAGGGCGCGGCCGACACGCTCGCGCTCGCGGGCGAGGCCGGGCCCGACGATTTGCTTCTGGTGCTGCTCACCGGCGGCGGCTCGGCGAACTGGATCGCGCCGGTGGACGGCATCAGCTTTGCGCAGAAGCAGGCGGTCAACAAGGCGCTGCTGCGCTCGGGCGCGCCGATCGGCGAGATGAACGTCGTGCGCAAGCATCTGTCGCGCATCAAGGGCGGCCGGCTGGCGCGCGCCGGCAGGAACGCCGCCGAGATCGTGACGCTCGCGATCTCCGACGTGCCGCATGACGATCCCTCCGCGATCGCCTCCGGCCCCACCGTGCCCGATCCGACCACGCTGGCGGATGCGCGCGCGATCGTGGCCAGGTACAAGCTCGATATCGACGATGCCGTGCGCCGCGCGCTCGACGATCCCAACAACGAAAGCTGCAAGCCTGGTGATGCCGCCTTTGCGCGCGCGTCGTTCGAATTGATCGCGCGGCCCAAGCAGTCGCTCGACGCCGCGGTGAAGCTCGCGAAAGAGGCCGGCTACGAGACGATCGATCTCGGCGCCGATCTCGAAGGCGAGGCGCGCGAGGTCGCGGCCAGTCATGCCGAACTCGCGTTGCAGGCGCGCGCGCAGGGCAAGCGCATTGCGATCCTCTCCGGCGGCGAGCTCACGGTCACCGTGCGCGGCCAGGGGCGCGGCGGTCCGAACCAGGAATACGCGCTGGCGCTCGCCGCCCTGCTGAAGGACACGGCCGGCATCTCCGCGCTCGCGGGCGACACCGACGGCGCCGATGGCGGCGCCGGCCACCCCACCGATCCCGCAGGCGCGCTGATCGACGCGGCCACGTTTGCGAAGATGAAGGCGCTGGCGCTCCAGCCGCAGGCCTATCTCGACAACAACGACGCGACGACGTTCTTCGAGGCGACCGGCGATCTGCTGATGCCCGGCCCGACGCTGACCAACGTCAACGACATCAGGGTGATCCTGGTCGATTGAGGCGCCTGCCCCAACATCACTGTCATTCCCCGCGAAGGCGGGGAATCCAGCAGGCCGCGGCCTGTCGGTTCGATCACAAACGTCTCGGAGTACTGGATCGCCCGCCTTCGCGGGCGATGACAGCGGAGAATGAGGCCAGCCCCCTCAAAACTCGTTGGCGATCTTCGCGAGCATCCCGATCAGGGCTTCGCGGTTGGCCTGGCCGAGCAGGTCGTTGAGCCGCGCCTCGTGCTTGGTGGCGACGAGCTTTTTCGCCCGCGTCAGCACGGCCTTGCCCTTGTCGGTCAGAACCAGGATATGCGAGCGGCGGTCGTTGGTGGAGCGGATCCGCGCGCAAAGGTCGCGGCTTTCGAGATTGTCGAGCATGGCCACGAAATTCGGGCGCAGGATGCCGAGGGTGGAGGCGATCTCGGTCTGGTTACGCCCCGGGTTCTTCTCGACCAGCAGCAGCACGGAGAACTGCGCGGGCGTGAGCTGGAGCGAGGCCATGCAGCGCAAAAAGTTCTCGAACACCTTGAGCTGCGCCCGCTTCAGGACGTAGCCGAGCTGTTCGGAGAGCTCCCCGAGCTGGAGGGCTTCGGCCGCCCCCTGGGCCTCGGCCGCGTCCTTGCGGCCCTTGGCCGTGTCGGCAGGCTTTTCGGAGGACTTTTCAGCGGTTTTGGAAACGGTCATCGCCTCGTGCTCGTAATCCCGCTAAATTCGGGACGGGTCGCCCGCCACCCTTGAAGTTATATTTGATAATTGTTATGGACCATATCAAATATCGTCAGCGCATTTCAATGGCTGTGAGCGGACCATCCACCGCAATTGCGGAGACCGGTCCTTAATCTTTGAGGGGGAGCGTCCGGTCTTGAACACCACTATCATGCTGTTCCTGCTGCAGGACGGCATCACCAATGGCGCGATCTATGCGCTGCTCGGCCTCGCGCTGGTGCTGGTGTTCGCCGTCACCCGCGTGATCCTCATTCCCCAGGGCGAGTTCGTCACCTATGGCGCGCTGACCTATGCCTCGCTGGCCGCCGGCCAGATGCCGGGCACGGCCAAACTCGCGCTCGCCCTCGGCATCGGCGCCTTCGCCTTCGACCTGTTCGTGGCCCGCAAGGCGCTGCATGGCCGGCTGATCCTGCGCAGCGTCCTCACCAATATCGTGCTGCCCGGCATCGTGCTGGCGCTCACCGTTCATTTCGCCGCCCAGAAGCCGCCGGTGGCGATCTGCATCGCGCTGTCGCTGGTGATCGTGGCGATGATCGGTCTGTATCTCTACCGCATCGCGTTCCAGCCGCTGGCGCACACCTCCGTGCTGGTGCTGCTGATCGCGTCGGTGGGCGTCCACCTCGCGCTGCAGGGACTGGGCCTCCTGTTCTTCGGCGCCGAAGGCCAGCGCGGACCTGCCGTGCTGTCCGGCTCTTTCACCGCCGGCGCGCTGCGCTTCACCGGCCAGAGCATCACCGTCTACGGCATCACCATCGCCTTCATCGTCGGGCTCTGGCTGTTTTTCGGCCTGACGCTCTACGGCAAGGCGCTGCGCGCGACCGCCGTGAACCGGCTCGGCGCGCGGCTGGCGGGCATCCGCACCACGCTGTCCGGGCAGATCGCCTTCCTGCTGGCATCCGTCATCGGCGCGCTGTCGGGCATCATGATCGTGCCGATCACGACGCTCTATTACGACAGCGGATTCCTGATCGGGCTGAAGGGTTTCGTCGCCGCGATCATCGGCGGCCTCGTCAGCTACCCCCTCACCGCCGTCGCGGCGCTGGTCGTCGGCATCGTCGAGGCGTTCTCGTCCTTCTACGCCTCCAACTACAAGGAAGTGATCGTCTTCATGCTGCTGATTCCCGTGCTGCTGCTGCGCTCGCTCGCCGCGCCCGCGGTCGAGGAAGAGAAGGACTGACGCTAAGATGCAGAGCCGGATTCCCATCCTCGTCTTCGCGCTTGTCATGGCGGCGATCCCGTTTGTACCTGGCATGCCGCCGTTCTGGATCGTGCTGCTCGACAATATCGGCCTTGCCGCCCTGGTCGCGATGGGCCTCGTGCTGCTGACGGGCGTCGGCGGCCTCACCTCGTTCGGCCAGGCCGCCTTCGTCGGCTTCGGCGCCTACACCACCGCGGTGCTGTCGACGGGCTACGGGCTGTCGCCCTGGCTGACGCTGCCGTTGTCGCTCGTGGTCAGCGGATCGCTGGCGGTGCTGCTTGGCCTCGTCACCGTCCGCCTCTCCGGCCACTATCTGCCGCTCGGCACGCTGGCCTGGGGGCTCGGCCTGTTCTATCTCTTCAGCAAGCTGGAGTTCTTGGGCCGCAACGACGGCATCTCGGCGATCCCGCCGCTGTCGATCGGCTCGTACAAGATGCTCTCGCCCGGCTCGATCTATTACGCGATCTGGGTCGCCGTGATCCTCTCGGCCCTGCTCACGATGAACCTGCTGGACTCCCGCACCGGCCGCGCCATCCGGGCGCTGCGGCGCGGCCATGTCGCGGCCGAGGCGTTCGGCGTGCACACGCCGCGGGCAAAGCTGCTGGTGTTCATCCACGCCGCGGTGCTGGCCGGCCTCTCCGGCTGGCTCTACGCGCACCTCCAGCGCGCGGTGAACCCGACGCCGTTCGGCGCGCAGGCCGGCATCGAATATCTCTTCATCGCGGTGGTCGGCGGCGCCGGCTATGTCTGGGGCGGCGTGCTGGGCGCGGCGATCGTCGTGGTCCTGAAAGAGGTGCTGCAAAGCTATCTGCCGCTGATCCTGCCGGGCTCCGGCCAGGTCGAGACCATCGTGTTCGGCATCATGCTGGTGGCACTGCTCCAGCTCGCGCCCGGCGGCCTCTGGCCGTGGCTGATGGCGTTCCTGCCCGAGCCTACCCGTGGCAGGAAGCCGGACACCTCGCTGAAACTGGAGCAGCGCACCCGCTCGGCCGGCGAGGCCAGCGTCCTGCTCCAGGTCGAAAAGGCGCGCAAGCAATTCGGCGGCGTGATCGCGGTCAACAACGCCTCCTTCGACGTCCAGGCCCGCGAGATCGTCGCGCTGATCGGGCCGAACGGCGCCGGCAAGAGCACGACGTTCAACCTGATCACCGGCGTGCTATCGGCGACCTCAGGCTCGATCTCGGTGCTCGGCAAGAAGGTCGACAACGCGCCGCCGCAGGAGATCGTCAAGCTCGGCATCTCCCGCACCTTCCAGCATGTGAAGCTGGTTCCCGACATGACCGTGCTGGAGAACGTCGCGATCGGCGCGCATCTGCGCGGCCATTCTGGCCCGATCGCCTCGATGCTGCGGCTCGACCGTGCTGACGAGGCAAAGCTGCTCGCCGAGGCCGCCCGCCAGATCGAGCGCGTCGGCCTCACCGAGCAGATGCACCAGCTTGCAGGTTCGCTCTCGCTCGGCCAGCAGCGCATCGTCGAGATCGCGCGCGCGCTCTGTGTCGATCCGATGCTGCTGCTGCTCGACGAGCCCGCCGCGGGCCTCCGCCACATGGAGAAGCAGCAGCTTGCCAGGCTGCTGCGCGAATTGCGCGACGGCGGCATGAGCGTGCTGCTGGTCGAGCACGACATGGGCTTCGTGATGAACCTCGCCGACCGCATCGTCGTGCTCGATTTCGGCACCAAGATCGCGGAGGGCACGCCCGCCACGATCAAGACCAATCCCGAAGTGATCAAGGCCTATCTCGGAGTGGCGGCATGAGCGCGCTGTTGTCCGTCACCGACGCGCATGTCGCCTATGGCAAGGTCGAGGCGGTGCGCTCGGTCTCGCTCGAGGTCGGGGCGAACCAGATCGTCACCATCGTCGGCGCCAACGGCGCCGGCAAGACCACGCTGCTGTCCGCCATCATGGGCATCTTGCCGCTGAAGGGCCGCGTCGCCTTTGCCGGGCAGGATCTCGCGCGGCTCGACATCGAGGACCGCGTCGCGATGGGGCTCGGCCTCGTCCCGGAGCACCGCGAATTGTTCGTGACCATGAATGTCGAGGACAATCTCGAGCTCGGTGCCTTTCGCATCGAGCGGAGCAAGGCGAAAGCCTCGATGGAGCGGGTCTACACGCTGTTCCCGCGGCTGAAGGAGCGGCGCAAGCAGCTCGCCGGCACGCTCTCCGGCGGCGAGCAGCAGATGCTCGCGATGGGCCGCGCGCTGATGGGCGAGCCGAAGCTCTTGATGCTGGACGAACCGAGCCTCGGCCTCGCCCCGATCATCGTCGCCGATATTTTCCGCATCGTCACCGAGCTCCGCGCCAGCGGCGTCTCGGTGCTGCTGGTCGAGCAGAACGCGCAGGCCGCGCTCAAGATCGCGGACCAGGCCTATGTGATGGAGCTCGGCGAGTTCGTGCTCAGCGGCAAGGCCAGCGACATCGCCGCGAACGAACGCGTTGCGGCGAGCTATCTCGGCTTCCAGCACGAAGGCGCGAGCGTGCCGTAGATATCTCCTCTCCCTCTCCCCGTCCTTACGGGGTCGCGACGAGCTTCGCTCGCGCTGAGAGGGTTGGGGTGAGGGGCGGCATCCGCGCAGACGGTGATAGCCGAACTCGCGATCTCTCCTCCTCGTCATTGCGAGCGCAGCGAAGCAATCCAGAATTTTTCCGCGGAGGGACTCTGGATTGCTTCGCTGCGCTCGCAATGACGGTTTGGACGGAGCGGCCTTTAAATCGACAAAGGGCGACTCGCGGAGACTCCCCCTCACCCGGATCGCATCTTCGATGCGCTCCGGCCTCTCCCCGCACGCGGGGAGAGGCGAAGGGAAGCGCTCACCCTGCCGTCTCACCCTTCAACGCCGCCACCTCCGCTTCCAGCTCGGCGATCCGCTGATCCCTCGCCGCCAGCGCAGCCGCGACATCCGCCGCATCGAATTTCTGCGGAATGTGCTGCAGGCAGTTGGTGTCCCAGGCCGCGATCTTGAACAGGATCACCTGCTCGGGCCGCGCGCGGTATCCTTTGGGCATCAGCGACGTCGTCAGCGCATCATCGTCCTCGACCACGCGCGCCTCGCCCCAGATCTTCACCCGGCGGCGATGGGCGTAGTCCATCACGAAGATGTAGGCCTTGGGATTTTCGGACAGGTTTCCCTGCGTGATGTATTGCCGGTTGCCGGCATAGTCCGTGAAAGCCAGCGTCTGTTTGTCCAGCACCTTCAAAAAGCCCTTCGGGCCGCCGCGGTGCTGGATGTAAGGCTGGCCGTCCGCCGAGGCGGTGGCGAAATAGAAGCTGTTGGCTTCAGCGAGGAACGTTGCGAGGTTCTCGTCGACCTCGGTGCGCCAGCCGCGCTGTTCGGCCTGCGCATAGCCTTCGCGTGATCCCTTTCGGGTCTGGATCGATTTCACCGCCGGCGTGAACGCCACGTCGCTGGCGTAGGTGTGTGTTGCCGTCATCGGAAGTTCTCCTGGAATTCCGGCGCAAATCTGCGTCTTTCGAGCGTTAAGATGGCGACCTTCGGCTTTTAAAACAATCAGCCGGCTTGACACTTCATCATTGCAATATATGCAATAATGTCCATGGACCGCCTGGACGCCATGCACGTCTTCGTCACCGTCGCCGACCTGCGCGGCTTTGCGCCGGCGGCGCGCAAGCTGCACCTGTCGCCCTCGGCGGTGACGCGGCTGATCGCGGCACTGGAAGAGCATCTCGGCGCCCGGCTGTTGCAGCGGACCACGCGGCAGGTGACCCTGACCGACGTCGGCACGCGCTACCTGGAACGCGCCCGGCGCATCCTCGCCGATGTCGAGGAGGCTGACGGCTCGGCGCGTGAAGAGCGTAACCGGCCGAGCGGGCGGCTGGTGGTGTCGGCGCCGGTCGGCTTCGGCCGGCTGCATGTCGGGCCGGTCATGACCGCCTATCTCAAGCGCTATCCCGAGGTCGCCGGCGAATTGCGGCTGTCCGACCATCTCGTCAATCTCGTGGAAGACGCCGTCGACGTGGCGGTGCGGATCGGCCATCTCGCCGATTCCACGCTGGTGGCCCGCCAAGTCGGCGAGATGCGGCGCATCGTGGTGGCCGCGCCCAGCTATCTGAAGCGCCATGGCGAGCCGAAGACGCCGGAAGCGCTCGCCTCACACCAGACCATCCAGTTCGGCTCCGCCACCGGGTGGCGCTTCCCTCACGACGGCCGCGACATCGAGGTGACGCCATCGCCCCGTTTCATCAGCAACAGCGCGGACGCAGCGCTGCAATATGCCGAGGCCGGCGGCGGCGTGACGCGGGTGCTGGCCTACCAGGCCGCCGAGGGGCTCAAGCGCGGACGGCTGAAAATCGTGCTGGCGAAATACGAGCAGCCGGCACTGCCGATCCATGTCGTCTATCCGACCTCGCGCCTGCTCTCGGCCAAGGTGCGCGCGTTCATCGATCTCGTCGTGGAGACGGCGGAGTGGCGGTTCGGGTAAGCTCTCGTGTCCCGGACGCGCCGCGAAGCGGCGCAGAGCGGGACCCAGAAAGCCAGAGAGTAACTTGCGGATGGATGGGCCCCGGCTCTGCAGCGCACCGCTGAAGAAGCGTTGCGCTGCGTCCGGGGCACGAGACATCACCCCTTCTTCGGCACCACCCGAAACGTCCCGCTGGCGCGCGCGATCACGGTGTCGTCGGCCTTGATCAGGCACTGCGCGAAACAGATCGTGCTGCCGGTCTTGATCGCCTCGCCCTCGACTGCGAGCCATTGGCCGATCTCGGCGGCGCCGACAAAGTCGACCGACAACGAGATCGTCACGAAGGACGTCGTCCAGCCGGTCGCCTGTGCGCAGCTGTAACCCATGGCGGCATCGGCGAGCGCCGCGATCAGCCCGCCATGGATCAATCCGCGCGCGTTGGTGTGCGGCTTGGCTAGGCGCAGGCCGATGATCACGGCCTTGTCGGTCTTCTTCGAATAGAGCGGCTCCCAGGGATCGGTGAGGGGCGCTTTACGGAAATGCGGCTCGAAGCCGGCGGGAATGTCGGTGGAGGTCATGGCTGTCTCGCGTTGCTGGTTGCCAGCATTGAACGCGATGTTGATGACGGTTTCACCGCCTACAAAGTTTTAAACGGAATTTGCGCGGGTGTTTGAAATGGCCTCCGCTGTCATTGCGAGGAGCTCTTGCGACGAAGCAATCCAGACTGTCTCCTCGGAGGGTCTCTGGATTGCTTCGCTACGCTCGCAATGACGGAGTGTGCGGGGCCGCCACGTTCCCTAGAACGGCAGCCCCACATATTCTCCGAGAGCGAGGTCATCGCGGCCTGTGACTGCGTGACGTAGTCCAGCTCGGCGAGCTGGATGCGGGCGCCGATGGTGCCGGTATCAGGGAATTTGTGCAGCATCGAGGTCATCCACCAGGAGAAGCGCACGGCTTTCCAGACGCGCGCCAGCGCCTTGGCGGAATAGGCATCGATTCCGGCGCTGGACTTCTCGTCGTAGAATTCGCGCAGCGCGCTTGACAGATAATGCGCGTCGCTGGCCGCCAGGTTCAATCCCTTGGCGCCGGTCGGCGGCACGATGTGGGCGGCATCGCCGCACAGGAACATCCTGCCGAAGCGCATCGGCTCGGCGACGAAGCTGCGCAACGGGGCGATGCTCTTCTCGATCGAGGGACCGGTGACGAGGCTGTCGGCGGCCTCCTGGTCGAGCCGGCGCTTCAATTCGTCCCAGAAGCGGTCGTCCGGCCATTGGTCGACATGGTCGTCCAGCGAGCACTGCACATAGTAGCGGCTGCGCTTCATCGAGCGCATGGTGCAGAGCGCAAGGCCGCGGGCGTGGTTGGAGTAGATCAGTTCGGGGCTGACCGGCGGCGTCTCGGAGAGGATGCCGAGCCAGCCGAACGGATAGACCCGCTCGAACTCCTCGATCGCCGGAGCCGGGACACTGGCGCGGCTGACGCCGTGGAAACCGTCGCAACCGGCGATGAAGTCGCAATCGAGCGCGTGGGTGGCGCCGTCCTTGACCCAGGTTACGCGCGGGTGAGTGCCGTCGAAATCGTGCGGCTGCACGTCCTTGGCCTCGTAGACCGTATCGAGGCCGGCCGCCTTGCGCGCGTTCATCAGGTCGAGCGTGACTTCGGTCTGGCCGTAGATCATCACCGTCTTGCCGGTCGCGGCCTTCATGTCGATGCGATGACGGCGGCCGGAAAAGGCGAGCTCGATGCCCTCATGCACCAGGCCTTCGGCATGCGCCCGCACGCCGGCGCCGACCTGGTCGAGCAGCGCGACGGTTCCCTCCTCCAGGAGGCCGGCGCGGATGCGGCCGAGCACGTAGTCCGGGCTCTGCCGCTCCAGGATGACGTTGTCGATGCCGTAATCGTGCAGCAGTTGCCCAAGCAACAATCCAGCCGGCCCGGCCCCGATGATTGCGACTTTTGTCCGCAATACTTGCCCCTCCCGATCCTGTAGGCTTTCGTCGCGGCTCGCTTGTCGCGTCACGACGCGCAGGATAATTATACCATATAACGGTTGGGCAAAAGGGGACTGCCGGGCGCCGCCGACGGCGACAAATCGATGCAACATGGCTGACGTACAGGACGCGACAAGGCGCGCGCCAATTCCGGCTTGAACGCACCGGCCAATTAGATAACATGTTAATTAATGAGACCGGGCCATCGAAGCCCGCCGTCGAAAACCAGGGAGAGACGTGTGATGAGGAAAGCCTGTCTGGCTTTGTTGCTCGCAGCAAGCGTGACGCCCGCGTTCGCGCAGGACAAGACCTTCGATTTGAAGATCTCGCACTGGGTGCCGGCTTCGCATCCCCTCCAGAAATCGCTGGAAGACTGGGCGGCCGCGGTCGAGAAGGATTCCGGCGGCACCATCAAGGGCAAGGTGTTTCCGGCCCAGCAGCTCGGCAAGGCGTTCGATCATTTCGACATGGCGCGCGACGGCATCGCCGACGTCACCTACGTTAATCCCGGCTACCAACCCGGCCGCTTCCCGATCATCGGCGCCGGCGAATTGCCGTTCCTGATCTCGGATGCCAAGGGCGGCTCGATGGGGCTGGACGCCTGGTATCGCAAATATGCCGAGAAGGAGATGAAGGACGTCAAATACTGCCTCGCCTTCGTCCACTCGCCCTCGTCCTTCCACTCCCGCACCAAGAAGATCGTGGCGCCGGAAGACGTGAAGGGCCTGAAGATCCGCCCGGCGCACGCCACCATGGCGAACTTCGTCACCTCGCTCGGCGGCACCAATGTGCAGTCCTCCGCGCCCGAAGTGCGCGACATCATCGAGCGCGGCGTCGCCGACGGCGTCACCTTCCCCTGGGGCTCCCTCGTGTTGTTCGGCATCGACAAGGTGACCAAGTACGACATGGAGGCGCCGCTCTACACCACGACCTTCGTGTTCGTGATCAACAAGGACAAGTACAACGCGATGTCCGACAAGCAGAAGGCCGCGATCGACAAGAACTGCTCGGTCGAGATGGCCGGCGTGGTCGGCGAGCACTGGGGCAAGTTCGAGGATGCCGGCGTCGCCAAGGTGAAGGCGGAGTCGGACCACGAAGTCTACAAGCTGAACCCCGAGCAGACCGCCGCCTGGAAGAAGGCCGCCGAGCCGCTGGTCAAGACCTGGAGCGACGGCGCCAAGAAGGCCGGCGCCGATCCGGACGCGGCGCTGGCGGACCTGAAGGCCTCGCTGAAGAAGTACAACGCGCTGGCGGAGTAGCGCGTTGGCGGTCTCTTCTTCCCCCTCTCCCCGTTCTTACGGGGAGAGGGTTGGGGTGAGGGGCTGCTTCCGCAAAAATGGTGACAGTTGGACTCGCGGAGAGTCCCCCTCACCCGGAATCCGCGCTTACGCGCGCATTCCGGCCTCTCCCCGCACGCGGGGAGAGGCGAACGACCGCCTTTTGAGCCGAGAGCAGAATGACATCACGTAGGACACACCCATGAAGCGCGCCTGGATGGATCGCTTTATCGACACCATCGAATGGATCGCGGCCGGCTTCGTCGGCCTCGTCGCGCTCGACATCTTCGTGTCGGTGCTGCTGCGCAACACGCTGAACTATTCGATCCCCGACAGCTTCGACATCGGCCGCATGCTGCTCGGCATCCTGATTTTCTGGGGCATCGCCGCGACCTCCTATCGCGGCACCCACATCACGGTCGATCTGGTCTGGGGCAATGTCGGGCCGCGCTACCAGCGCTGGATCGACGTGTTCGCGACCCTGGTGCTGCTGTTCGTCGTCACGGTGCAGACCTGGACCCTGTTCGACAAGGTGCGCGGCACCTACAACGACAACGTCCAGACCTTCGACATGCACATGCCGACCTGGCCGTTCTTCGCGGTCGCCTGGATCGGCGACGTCTCGGCCGTGCTGCTGATCGCGATCCGCACCTACCGGCTGATCTTCCATCCCGAAGAAATGCACGATCCCAAGCTGAAGGCGACGGAGTAATCATGAGCACCGATGCCGTCGCCGTAATCGGCTTCGTTTCCCTGTTTGCGTTGATGCTGCTGCGCGTGCCCGTCGGCATGGCGATGGGCCTCGTCGGCGTCTGCGGCTTCTCTTACCTTGTCAGCGGAACGGCGGCGCTGAAGCTGGTCGGCCAGACCTCGATGCGCACGGTCACCGACTACACGTTCGGCGTCATCCCGATGTTCCTGCTGATGGGCTCCTTCGTCAGCAATTCCGGCATGAGCCGCGAGCTGTTCCGCGCCGCCAACGGCTTTGTCGGGCATTTGCGCGGCGGGCTCGGCATCGCCACCGTCGGCGCCTGCGGCGGCTTTGCCGCGATCTGTGGCTCCTCGGTAGCGACCGCCGCGACTTTCTCCGCCGTCGCCTACCCCGAAATGCGCCGCTTCGGCTATCCGCAGTCGTTCGCCACCGGCGTGATCGCGGCCGGCGGCACGCTCGGCGCGATGCTGCCGCCCTCCACCGTGCTGGCGGTCTACGGCATCATCACCGAGCAGGACATCGGAAAACTCTTCATCGCCGGCATCATTCCGGGCCTGCTGGCGATGACCATGTACATGATCACGATCGGCCTGATCGGATATTTCCGGCCGGACTTCCTGCCCAAGGGCAAGGTGCTGCCGTGGCGCGAGCGCTTTGCCGGGTTGAAGGAGATCTGGGCGCCGGTCCTGCTGTTCGTCTTCGTCATCGGCGGCCTTTACGGCCTGCCCTTCCTGCCGCGCTTCACGCCGACGGAAGCCGGCGGCGTCGGCGCCACCGGTGCCTTCATCATCGGCGTCGTGACCGGCCGGCTCGACCGCGAGAAGATTCTGGCCTCGCTGCTCCAGGCGACGCGGACCGCGGCCGCCGTGTTCACCGTGCTGATCGGCGCGCTGATCTTCGGCTATTTCCTCACGGTGACGCAGACCCCGCAGAAGGTGACGGAATTCCTCACCGGCCTTGGCCTTGGCCCCTACGGCGTGCTGGCGCTGATCATGGTGATGTATCTCGTGCTCGGCTGCCTGATGGACGCCATGGCGATGATCATCCTCACCGTGCCGATCATCTTCCCCGTCATCATGCATCTCGGCTTCGACCCGATCTGGTTCGGCGTCATCATCGTGATGACGGTCGAACTCGGCCTGATCCATCCGCCGGTCGGCATGAACGTCTTTGTCATCAAGAGCGTGGTGAAGGACGTCTCCTTCTCCACCATCTTCAAGGGCGTGATCCCGTTCGTGGCGACGGATCTGGTGCGGCTGGTGATCCTGATCGCCTTCCCGCTGCTGGCGACGTGGCTGCCGACGCGGATGATGGCGCATTGACGAGGTGAACTGATTGTCAGACGCGCGACGAGCTGCATTCCCCCTCTCCCCTTGTGGGAGAGGGTGGCTCGCCGCGCAGCGGCGAGACGGGTGAGGGGTCTGTCTCCGCATGCACACCTGCATTTGCGGAGCCAACCCCTCATCCGGCGCTTCGCGCCACCTTCTCCCACAAGGGGAGAAGGGAAAGCAGCGGCGTACTGCGAGAGATTGGAGATGACGTGATGACTACCCCCACCCTCGAAACCAAATACGTCTTCACCATCACCGCCCGCATCGGCGACGTCGTCACCGCCGGCGAGACCGGGATCGGCGTGCGCCGCATCATCCCGATCGTCGGCGGCGAGGTGAAGGGGGCTGTCAACGGCAAGGTTCTCCCCTTCGGCGCCGACTTCCAGACCATCCGCCCCAACGAGCTGATCGACCTCGAGGCGAAATACGCCTTCGAGGCCGACGACGGCGCCGTCGTCTATGTCGAGAACAAGGGCATCCGCTTCGGCCCGGTCGAGCTGTTGCAGAAGCTCAAGCGCGGCGAGGCAGTCGACCCGAAACTGATCTATTTCCGCACCGTGCCGAAGTTCGAGACGGGGCACGAGAAGTACCGCTGGCTGATGCAGCACATTTTCGTCGCTTCAGCCGCGCGCCACGCGGACCGCGTGGTGATCGACGTGCATCAGGTGATGTGAGCCGCTTGCTTTGCTCGTCGTCCCGGCGAAGGCCGGGACCCATACCGCGGAATCTATCGATTGCGGTTAGTAGGGGTACCGAACGACCAATCTTCGCCAAACCGCTCCCTGTGGTTATGGGTCCCGGCCTGCGCCGGGACGACATAGGGTATGGAGCGCCAGCTTCCGCACCTGATCGCTCCTTTCGGACCTCTCTGGCGGACATCCGGAGGCGCCCTAAACCCGCCCCCACCTTGACTCGCGCGAAATTCGTTATACAACATAACTATTCTGATAAGGACGCAAATGACACAGGGAAACGCCGAGACCGCTGACGCGGGCGCCTCCGGGCTGTTGAGGATCGAGAGGGCGGACCGGGTTCTGACCGTGGGCCTGAACCGGCCGGCCAAGCGCAATGCGCTCAATGACGGCATCATCCTGGAAATCGGCGAGTGTTTTGCGTCCCTGCCCGAGGATATCGGCGCGGTCGTCATCCACGGCATCGGCGACCATTTCTCCAGCGGTCTCGACCTGTCCGAACTGACGGATCACGACGCGACCGGCGGCCTGCTCCATTCGCAGATGTGGCACCGGGTGTTCGACCGCATCCAGTACAGCCGAGTGCCCGTGATCGCCGCGCTCAGGGGCGCCGTGATCGGCGGCGGGCTGGAACTCGCCTGCGCAGCCCATATCCGCGTCGCCGAGCCCTCGACCTATTTCGCGCTGCCGGAGGGGCAGCGCGGCATCTTCGTCGGCGGCGGCGGCTCGGTGCGGCTGCCGCGGCTGATCGGCGTTGCCAGGATGATGGACATGATGCTGACCGGCCGCGTCTATAGCGCGACCGAAGGCGCCTCCTACGGCTTTGCGCAATATCTCACGGAAGCCGGCAACGGGCTCGGCAAGGCGCTGGAGCTTGCGACCAAGATCGCCTCCAACGCGCTGCTGACGAATTTCGCCGTGCTCCAGGCACTGCCGATGATCGCGGAGGCCAATCCGCAGACCGGCCTGTTGATGGAATCGCTGATGGCGACGGTCGCGCAGAGCGACAAGGAAGCCAAGCGCAGGATCCGCGAATTCCTCGAGCACAAGACCGCCAAGGTGAAGCCAAAGTCATGAATGCACAGCCGTCCTCTTCCAGCACGGAGCGCGGCGCAAGCACTTTCCCGCTGCGGCCCATTTCGTTCGGCGATCCCGTCGTCAATATCGAACGGCGCGAGGACGGGACGATCTACCTGCGGCCGAAGCAGCCGCTGGGCGACTATCCCGTCCGCATCACCGACCGCCTGCATCATTGGGCGGCGACGACGCCGGACCGCGTCTTCATGGCCGAGCGCGAAGGCGGCCGCGGCTGGCGCAAGATCACCTATGCCGAGCTGCTCACCGCGAGCCGGCACATCGCCTCCGGGCTGATCCAGCGCGGCCTGTCGACGGAGCGGCCGGTGGTCATCCTCTCCGGCAATTCGATCGACCATGCGCTTCTGGCTTTCGGCGCGTTCTATGCCGGCGTTCCGTTCTGCCCGGTGTCGCCGGCCTATTCGCTGGTGTCGAAGGATTACGGCAAGCTGTCCTATCTGATGAAGCTCTTGACGCCCGGCCTCGTCTTCGCCGAGGACGCCGACAAGTTCGCCGACGCGCTTGCCGCCAATGTCTCGCTCGGCACCGAGATCGCAGCGTCCTGGGGCACCGTGCCGGGCCGCGACGTCACCCTGCTCGCCGATCTCATGGCGACGCCGATCCGCGGCGATCTCGACGAGGTCCACGGCAGGATCGGTCCTGACACGATCGCGAAGTTCCTGCTGACGTCGGGCTCGACCGGCAATCCCAAGGCCGTCATCAACACCCAGCGCATGATCTGCGCCAATCAGGTGATGCTGCGCGAGACGCTTGCCTTCCTCAAGGACGAGCCGCCCGTCATCATCGACTGGCTGCCCTGGAATCACACCTTCGGCGGCAACCACAATATCGGCCTGACGCTCTACAATGGCGGCTCGATGTATCTGGACGCCGGCAAGCCGATGCCCGGCGGCATCGAGGAGACCGTGCGCAATCTCCAGGAGATTTCGCCGACGGTCTATTTCAACGTGCCCAAGGGCTACGAATCGCTGCTGCCATACCTGCGCGACGACCAGGGCCTGCGCGCAAAATTCTTCGACCGGCTGCACGCGATGTTCTTCTCGGGTGCGGCGCTGTCGCCGTTCGTCTGGAACAGCCTCGACGAGCTCGCGGTGAAAGAAAAGGGATATCGCGTGCCGATGCTGACCGGCCTTGGCGCGACCGAGACCGCACCGTTCTTCATGTCGGTCAATCCGCGCACCAGCCGCTCCGGCCATGTCGGCCTCCCCGTGTCCGGCAACGACGCCAAGTTGGTGCCGAACAACGGTAAGCTTGAGGTCCGCGCCAAGGGACCGAACGTGATGCCCGGCTACTGGCGCCAGGCGGACATCACCGCAAAATCCTTCGACGAGGAAGGATTTTACAAGATGGGCGACGCGCTCAAGCCCGCCGATCCCGATGATCTCAACGCCGGCTTCGATTTCGACGGCCGCGTCAGCGAGGATTTCAAGCTCGGCAGCGGCACCTGGGTCAGCGTCGGCCCCCTGCGCGCGCGCTTCGTCGCGGCCTGCGCACCGCTGGTGCGCGACGTCGTCATCGCCGGCATCAACCGCGACGAGGTCTCCGCGCTGGTCGTGCTCGACCTCGACGGCTGCCGGCTGGTCAACCCGACGCTGCCGGCCGACGATCTCGTCGTCGCGACGCGCGACCGGCTGGTGCGCGAGGCCTTTCGCGAGCGCCTGACCAGTTTCCTCGGCTCGGCCACCGGCTCCTCGACGCGGATCACGCGCGCGATCCTGATGGACACGCCGCTCTCGATCGACAAGGGCGAGGTCACCGACAAGGGTTCGATCAACCAGCGTGCGGTGCTGGAACATCGCGGCGACCTGATCGAGGAGCTCTACGCTGCCAATCCATCGGACCGTGTGATATCGGTCGCCTGAGATGACAATTGGAATGAACCAGTCGGTGCTTCCTTCACCTCTCCCCGCTTGCGGGGAGAGGTCGAATTTGCGCAAAGCGCAAATTCGGGTGAGGGGGACTCTCCGCGAGTCTCACTCTCACGGTATTCGCGGAAGCAGCCCCTCACCCCAACCCTCTCCCCGTAAGAACAGGGCGAGGGAGCAGATCGGTCGATCCGGCCGCATCTGAGAACGATCGAAGGAGAACGCCATGTTGTTGAAGGATCAGGCAGCCATCGTTACCGGCGGTGCATCGGGGCTGGGCGCGGCGACCGCGCGAAAACTGGCGGCGCAGGGCGCCAAGGTCGCGGTGTGCGACCTCAATGCCAAGCTCGCCGAGACCGTTGCCGCCGAGATCAAGGGCGTCGCCGTGACTTGCGACGTCTCCGATGCCGCCTCCGCTGAAGCGGCGATCGCGCAGGCGACCAAGGCCCACGGCCCGGCGCGCGTGCTGGTCAATTGCGCCGGCATCGGCGTTGCCAAGCGCGTCGTCGGCCGCGACGGCCCGATGGCGCTCGCCGATTTCGACAAGGTGATCAAGGTCAATTTGATCGGCACCTTCAACATGCTGCGCCTCGCCGCGACCGAGATGTCCAAGCTCGAGCCGCAGGCGACCGGCGAGCGCGGCGTCATCATCAACACCGCCTCCGTCGCCGCCTATGACGGCCAGATCGGGCAGTCGGCCTATTCGGCCTCGAAGGGCGGCATCGTCGGCATGACGCTGCCGATCGCGCGCGAGCTCGCACAGTTCGGCGTCCGCGTGCTGACGATCGCGCCCGGCCTGTTCCTCACCCCGCTGCTCGCCAACCTGCCGCAGGAAGCCCAGGACTCGCTCGCGGCCGCGATCCCCTTCCCGCGCCGGCTCGGCAACGCCGACGAGTTCGCCGCACTCGCGCTGCACATGGTCGAGAATTCGTACCTGAATGGCGAGGTGGTGCGCCTCGACGGCTCGCTGCGCATGGCGCCGAAATAAGGCGCGCTCGATGTTCGTGAACCGGCGCGACGTACAGATCCAGTGGGGCGATTGCGACCCCGCCAACATCGTCTACTACCCGCGCTATTTCGCGATGTTCGACGATTCGACCTCGACCCTGTTCGAGGTCGCCGGCTTCTCGAAACAGGACCTGGTCCACAAATACGGCCTGGTCGGTATCCCCATGGTCGACACGCGGGCCAAGTTCTACATCCCCTCGACCTATGGCGACTGGATCACCATCGAGACGAAGATCGAAAGCATCAAGCGCTCGAGCTTCGAGGTGAAGCACAACGTCTACAAGGGTGACGCGCTCGCGATCGAGGCATTCGAGACCCGCGTCCTGGTCGGCCGCGACCCGGCCAATCCGGAGAAGCTGAAATCGGCACCGTTTCCGGCGGAAATGGTGACCAAGTTCACGGGGAGCTAAATCGCCGCATCACCAAAAGAGGGGGCTGAATTACCCCCCGATTTCTGCTTTCAAAGAAACACGTCAAGGGAGGAATAATAGATGAAACGCTTTTACCTGACCGCCGCCATCGCCGCGGCGACGCTTGCCCTGCCGGCCCTGCCCGCGCTGGCCCAGACCAGCGAAATCACCATCGGCATCACCACCACCACGACCGGCCCGGGCGCCGCCCTCGGCATTCCCGAGCGCAACGCGCTGGAATTCGTGCCGAAGGAGATCGGCGGTGTGCCGCTGAAGGTGATCGTGCTCGACGACGGCGGCGATCCCACCACCGCGACCACCAATGCCCGCCGCTTCGTGACGGAATCCAAGGCCGACATCATCATGGGCTCGGCGCTGACGCCGCCGACCATCGCGGTCTCCAACGTCGCCAATGAAGCCGGCATTCCGCATTTCGGCCTCGCGCCGTTCCCGATCACGCCGGAACGCATGAAGTGGTCGGTGGCGATGCCGCAGCCGATCCCGATCGTGGGCAAGGTGCTGTACGATCACATGAAGTCGAAGGGTGTGAAGACCCTCGGCTATATCGGCTACTCCGATTCCTACGGCGACCTCTGGTTCAACGATTTGAAGGCGCAGGCCGTGCCGATGGGCATGACCATCGCCGACGAGGAGCGCTTCGCCCGTCCCGACACCTCGGTGACCGGACAGGTGCTCAAGCTCGTCGCCGCCAATCCCGACGCGATCCTGGTCGGCGCCTCCGGCACCGCTGCCGCGCTGCCGCAGACCGAGCTGCGCGAGCGCGGCTATCAGGGCCTGATCTACCAGACCCATGGCGCGGCCAGCATGGACTTCATCCGCATCGCCGGCAAAGCGGCCGAAGGCGTGCTGATGGCCTCGGGCCCCGTGATGGATCCCGAGGACCAGCCGGACGAAGCCGCCACCAAGAAGCCGGGCCTTGCGCTCAACTCGGCCTATGAAGGCAAGTACGGCCCGAACAGCCGCAGCCAGTTCGCCGGCCATTCCTATGATGCCTTCGAGATCCTGAAGCGCATCATCCCGACCGCGCTGAAGACGGCCAAGCCCGGCACGCCGGAATTCCGCGAAGCCATCCGCCAGGCGCTGCTGTCGGAGAAGGAGCTGGCGGCGAGCCAAGGCGTCTACAACTTCACCGAAAAGGACCGCTACGGCCTCGACGAGCGCTCGCGCATCCTGCTCACGGTGAAGAACGGCAAGTACACGCTGGTGAAGTAAGCGCGACGCGAGTTTTGAGACGACGAGAGCCGGCCCAACGGGCCGGCTCTTTTGTTTTCAGTTCCAGACTCTCTGGTCGTCATGCCCGGGCTTGTCCCGGGCATCCACGTTCTTTGGACCCTGCCGCAAGGCGTGGATGGCCGAGACACGCCCGGCCATGACGATGTGGAAGCTCAGTGCCCCACACGCCGGCAATAGACGGACGCTAAGCCGCCTGCCGCAGCGGCGTCCAGGCGAACTCCGGATAGTAAGTGTCCATCATGCGGTCGACATAGGCGGTGAGGTTCGGGAAGCCCTCGGCCCGCTGCCGCAAGCCGGATTCGAAGAACGGCGACAGGATTCCGGCGAGCATGCCAAAGGCGGTGGCATCGACACCGCAGGGCTTGTTGCCCATCAGATAGGACTTGTCGCCGAGCTGCACCGAAAGCGCGAACAGCGAGCGCACGGCGAGATCGACGTCGTCGTCGGGCGCGTGACGGCCAAGGCCGGAGAGCAGATAGTTCTCGGCGACACGGAATTGCGCATCCTCGCGCAATTTTTCGCGATTGTGTTCCGGCGCGCCGTCGAAGAAATGCGACGGGCCCTTGGCGAAATTGACCGGATCGACCCAGCGCGCGCCGACCAGCGCCCAATAGACGTGATGCTCGATCATGCGCTCGAACGCCCAGGCCTGCGCGCGCTCGGCCAGCGACAGGCCGGCGTCGAAATCGAAGCCGTAGCGGCGCTCGATATGGGCGCGGATGAAGGTGGAATCGGCCACCGCCTCGCCGCCGTCGTCGATGAACGGCAGCTGCCCCTTGGGCGAAGCGGGCGGCATCGCGCGCTCCTTCCGGTAGGGCAGTCCCGCCATCTTGAGCTGCACCTCCGTCTTGGTGACGAAGGGGCTGATTTCCGGCAGGCCGAAGCCGGTGCCAAAGCCGTAAAGCGTGATCATGCGAGCTCTCCTGAACCTGCGAAAGTTGACGGAACCTAATGACGGGCTGCTGCCACCATGGTGGCAGCAGCCGTGATATCTTCTGCGAAACGGGCCCCTCGCCAGGCGCGGCCCATGACGTGGCGGACCAGCGCGTCCGCAGCCTGGATCAGCGAACGTGTCACCATGGTCGCGAGCGAAACGCGGAGGCCGACGACGGTGAGATCGAAAAACATGAGCCGGCTGAAGGCCAAAGCGTGCAGCATGGCCTGCGCCCGCCACAGCGGACCGGCCGAGCCGAAATGGGTTGGGACGATCATGGACAAATCCTCTTCAGTCGATGTGTTGTCCCGGTATAGAACCCCCCTGCTGCCAACATCCTGTCAGCATCCACGCGCCGGATTTTAAGCGGGCCGCGGTCAGGAATTTGGAAAGAGAATTGTCATGAGACGCGCCGACCGGCTGTTTCAGATCATCCAGGTGCTGAGGCGCACGCGTAAGCCGCTGACGGCGGATGCCATCGCGGCCGAGCTCGAGACCTCGAAGCGCACGATCTATCGCGACATCGCGACGCTGATCGGCCAGCGCGTGCCGATCCGCGGCGAGGCCGGCATGGGCTACATCCTGGAAAAGGGTTTTGACCTGCCGCCCCTGATGCTGACACCCGACGAGATCGAGGCGGCGGTGCTGGGCGCGCAATGGGTCGCCGGCCATGCCGATTCCACACTGGCGCGCGCGGCCGAAGATCTGATGGCCAAGATCGCCGACACCGTGCCTGAGCGCCTGCGCCCCTTCGTGCTGGAGCCCGCGAGCCGCGCGCGGCCGAGCTGGAACAGGGAGCCGGACCGCCTCGACATGGCGCGCACGCGCACCCAGATCCACGAAGGCAAGAAGATCATGCTGCGCTATCGCGACGAGCAGGGCCGCCCCAGCGAGCGCATGATCTGGCCGATCTCGGTCGGTTATCTCGAAGCGGTGCGCCTGCTCGCGGCCTGGTGCGAGCTGCGCAGCGACTTCCGCAGCTTCCGCACCGACCGCGTCGTGGACGCGACCTATCTCGACGAGAAATATCCGGAGCGGCGCGACGTGCTGCGCGCAAGATGGCGGCAAAGCCTGGTCTGGGGCCCGCCAAAGGACACGTGACGACGATGGACGAAACATCCCCCATCGACCTGTCGAGCTGCTGCCAGAGCTGCGGCGCCTGCTGCGGCTACTCGGAGAACTGGCCGCGGTTCTCGATCGAGAGCGACGAGGAGCTTGCGGCGATCCCGGAGGCGCTCGTCAATGCGCGGCAGTCCGGCATGCGCTGCGAAGGCGACCGCTGCTCGGCATTGCGTGGGGAGATCGGCAAAGAGACCGCCTGCGGCATCTACGCCGTGCGGCCGGAGGTTTGCCGCACCTGCATGCCGGGCGATGCCGAATGCGCGATGGCGCGGCGGAAGTTCGGGCTGCCGATGATCGCGAACTCTTAAGCGGGGACGGCTTCGCTGATCTCGTCGTCGAGCTCGTCATCGAGCGGCGCAAGCACCGAGAGCGGCTTGGTCGACAGCGTGATCGGCTTGCGGCCTCCCGACAGCGACGGCGAGGATTTGGCGACGCGTTCGCGTGACAGCGCGTAGAGCGTCGAGCCGACACGGCCGCCGTTCTCGATCAGGTCGCGCTCGCTACAGCTGCCTGCGATCGCGACCGCCAGCGAATGCAAATGGCTGCGGCGATAGCAGAACAGCGCCAGCTTCGCGCGTGCGTCAGGGGAAACACTCTCAACCAGCCTCGGCAGCCCGCTCTCGCTGGCGCGATACATCTCGCCAAGGAGCTCGTCGCGGACCGGGCAGAAATCGCTTTCAAAGGCATCGCGGCTTGAAAACATTGCAGTTCTCCCTCGTGTGGGAAGATGCAGCGCAATTCTCTAACGAAAGGTTAACCACCCGGGGCGGTAGTCACCCGGGGTGCTTGCGCGCAAGCCGCGAATCAGGACGCCGGAAGGGGGCCCGCGTGGGCAGCCGCGCATAATCTGGGAGGTGATCACCAGGCCTATCCGGCGTCATGCCCGGGCATAGCCGTCCGAAGGACGGCGTCGCTTCCGCTCGCCCATGTCCCGGCCATCCACGTCTGACCACGTGGCACGAAGACCGTGGATGCCCGGGACAAGACCGGGCATGACGACGGCCTGTGGATGCCGATAGGCGATGACCTGCGCCGAGGCCACCCGCCTCAGTTCGCCGCCATGAAGATGGAGAGGCCGAAGCCGGTCAGGTGATGGAGCGCCTGGTCGACGCCGATCAGGGTCCAGAACCAGGGATGTGCAAGGTCGACACTGAAATTGGCCGAGACGAAGCCCTTGGCCCGGTCGATCGTGATGTGGATCACGAAATCGATCAGCGCCACGAACCAGAATTTCGGCGCGACGATCAGGATCAGCGGCAGCGCAACCGCAAGGTGAATCAGGCAATGCACCAGGAGCGGCAGGGCCCAGCCGTGCTTCTGGTCCTTGCCATGTGCCATCCAGGCGGTCTGGAGGACGAAATCAGCGATGATGTGCTTGAACGTAAGCAACAACATCCAGCCAATGAGCGCCTCAACCGGAACCGCCGATGACATGGGTGGAAACGACAAAACTGACGCCCTCATTGACGTGACAAGAAAGATTGGAGCGTTCAGCGCAACTTCTTCTTGGGCCGGTCAAATCGCCGGGACCTCTGATTTATGACACCTCCCGCAGCGGAATGCAGCCGGGGGGAACCGGAAAATCGCCAACTGTGGCTAACTGGTGATAGGATGACCAATCGCCGCGCTGGCGTTGAGTAAGGTTACCTTCGGCTCGAAATTTGCATTCCGCGACCTTAGCGCTATCATTGTCGGTAGAGAATATCGTTCTTTTTTCAGGCGTTTACGAATTACAGGGCGCACGCAGCGATCAAATCCGCGAGCCCCCCGAGACAGAGAATAAGGCCAGAGTGCTGCCATGAGTACTGAAGGCCCGACCACATCGTCGGTCGAACCGCCGCCCCGGCGCCCCAAGGTGATCAAGACCAATCAGCAGCAAGTTCTGCTGTACGTCGTGCTGACCCTGCTGCTGTCGCTTGCCACCGTCTGGGCCGGCCGCATGCTGGTGCACAATTCGGAGACGCTGACCTTTGCCGTCGGCGCACCCAACAGCGACGAGGCGCTGTTCGCGGCCAAGCTCGCCGCACTCCTGAAGAACAACGCCTCGCGGTTCCGCATCAAGATCGTCAACAACCCTGACAATACCAAGGCGCTCGCCCAGTTCGACCGCAAGCAGGCCGATCTCGCGGTGCTGCGCACCGACGCCAAGGTGCCGCTGCGGGCGCGCACGCTCGCGATCCTCGAGCACGATCTCGTGCTCCTGCTCGGACCCGGCAACAAGAAGATCAAGTCGCTTGCCGAGCTGAAGAAGAAGAAGGTCGCAGTCCTCGCCGAGAACGAATCCTCGCTCGCCTTCGTCCGCAGCATCCTCGACATCCCCGACGGTCCGGACGCCGCGAAGGTCCAGATGGCGCCGCAGGGTGCAACGCTCGACAAGGTGCTTGCGCCGGGAAACGGCTTCGGTGCGGTGATCGCCATCGTCCACACCTCGAAAGCGGTGCGGGACAAGGCCTATGAGCAGATCGCCAAACGCGGCGGCTTCACGCTCAACGCAATCGACGAGACCAAGGCGCTGGCACGCAAATTCCCCGGCATTTCCGACGAGACGCTGACGGCCGGCACGCTGTCGGCCTCGCCTGAAATTCCCGACGACGATCTCGAAACGATCGGGCTCGAATGGCTGCTGGTCGCGCAATCCAGGATGTCGGCGACCACGGCGGGCGAACTGGCGCGAACCGTCTACGAGAACAAGTCCGCCCTCGGGCTCGACAGCGGCTTCGCCAGCAGGATCGAGCCGGCCTCCGTCGAGAAGGACGCCTATGTGATGGCGCATCAGGGCGCGGCCGATTACATCAACGACGACACCAAGTCGTTCATGGATAAATACAGCGACCTGATGTATCTCGGCGCCGCCGCGCTCAGCGTCATCGGCTCGATCTTCGCCGCGATCTACGCCAAGATCACCCGGATCGCGCCGGAGAAGGCCAGCGAGCTCTCCACCGCCATCCTCGACATCGGCGAGCGCATCGAGCACGCCCACTCGCTGGATCAGCTCGAATGTCTCCAGGACGAGCTGGAAGGCATCCTGCGCGGCGCGGTCATCGGCCTCCGGGACGGCACGATCAGTACCGACGGCCTCGACACCTTCAAGCTCGGCTACGAATTCGTCCGCGACGAGATCGGGATGCGTCGCGACTACTTGAAACGCCGTGCCGGCGAGATCGACAAGACCGCCCACGATGCCGGCTCTCCGCAGCACGACGACAGCAACGTCGTGGTGGTCAAGACCGCGCAGAGCGCTTGATCCGCCGGGCGGGCGCCCTCAGGGCGGGGCTGGCGGAAGCCTTGCTGGTGGATCAACGGCCGGCACTCTGGAACCCTCCCCATCCGCAACCGTTGGTTCCGGATACAACCGGAGAACGCGCCTTGCGTACGCTCCTCGTGATCTGCCTCCTGGGAATGCTGGCAGCGGTTGGTTATTTCGCTTATTTCGCGATGGCGGTCGAAGGCGAGCCGATCCCGACGGAAGGCTCTGTGGCCCTCGCGCTGGGGGCGGGATTTTCCGTCATCGTCGGCGTCGGCCTGATGGTCCTGCTGTTCTTCAGCAGCCGCCGCGGCTACGACGAGCCGCCACATTTCAGGTAGCGGCTCGGCCGGCTCCCGCACCCCGCCTTCGTCTCCCCCATTTGCCGCGGCCCGCGCCCGTCGTTGACGGCCTCGGCCCGGGCGGGCACTTTGGCAGCGAAGTCCCAGCCGGGACCGCAAAAGTCACCACCGAGCCGCCTTCCCGCATGTCCAAGCCGCTGATCTCCGCACTGGCCCAGTTCGTGGCCGCCACGGCCGGCCGCAACATGACCAAGGCGGCCTATGTGGCGGTCGGCGTCGGCGTGCTCAGCATGGTGCTGCTGACGGTCAACCCGGCCTATGAGACGGCGCCCCGCTGGGTCGATGCCCTGCTCTGGGCCTGCCTCGCCTATTTCGTGTTCGAATGGGTCGTCCGGCTGCGCCACATGAGGCGAACCGAGCGCCTTGCGCTGTACATGTCCTCCTCCGCCGGCATCGTCGATGCGATCGGAGCGCTGGCCGTGCCGGTCGCGCTGATGCTCGGCGTCGAGCTCCGGACGGCCTGGCTGCTCAGCGTGCTCTGGGTGCTGAAGGTGGTGCCCGGCATTCCGGGCCTGCGCCAGCTCCGCCGCGTCCTGGTGCTGGAATCGGGACCGCTGGTCAGCGTGCTCGTGATCTTCCTGATGGTGGTTTTCCTCGCCTCCGTCGCCGAATATTTCCTGGAGCGGGACGTGCAGCCGCAGACCTTCGGCAGCGTGCCGGCAGCGCTGTGGTGGGCGGTGGTGACCTTGACGACGACCGGCTATGGCGACGTCGTGCCGGTGACGCCTCTGGGGCGCATGGTGGCGGCGCTGGTGATGATCTCCGGCCTTGGCGTGTTCGGCCTCTGGACCGGTATCCTGGCAACCGGCTTTGCCGCGGAGACCCGGCGCGACAATTTCCTCAAGACCTGGGAATCCGTCAGCAAGGTGCCGTTCTTCGCAGCGCTTGGACCGGCGGCCATCGCCGACGTCACCCACATGCTGCGCACCATGGAGCTGCCGGCGCGCACCATGATCATCCGCAAGGGCGCACAGGGCGACTGCATGTATTTCATCGCCGCAGGTGAGGTCGAGGTCGACCTGCCGGGCAAGAAGGTGCAGCTCGGCGAAGGCGCCTTCTTCGGTGAGATGGCGCTGCTCGGCAACAACATGCGCGGCGCCAATGTCTCGACCACGAAGGTGTCGCGGCTCCTGGTGCTCGACCTCGTCGATTTCCGCGTGCTGATGGCGCGGCATCCGGATCTCGCCGAGACCATCGACGCCGAGGCGAAACGGCGCACGCTCGAAAACAAGTAAACGGAGACAAGAATGTCCGATACCGCCGAGGCGGCCAGCCGCCCTGTGCTCGACATCGACGGCGCACGCGCCACCATCCGCCTCAACCGTCCCAAGCATCTCAACCGGCTCCAGGCGGAAGATCTCGGCGAGCTCGTCAAACTGTTCGACCGGATCGAGGCCGATCCCGCGATCCGCGTGCTGGTGCTGACCGGAACCGGGCGCGCCTTCTCGGCGGGCTATGATCTGAATTCGGTCGCCGAGCGCGCGGTGAGCGCAAGCGAGCAGCAGAGCGCGGGCTCCGCCTTCGAGGTGGTCGTCAACCGGCTGGAGGATCTCGGCGTGCCGACGATCTGCCGGCTCAATGGCGGCGTCTATGGCGGCTCGACCGACCTCGCGCTCGCCTGCGATTTCCGCATCGGCGTCGACACCGCGGAGATGTTCATGCCGGCGGCGCGGCTCGGACTGCACTATTACAGGAGCGGCATCAAGCGCTACGTGACGCGGCTCGGCGTCGACAATGCGAAAAGGCTGTTTTTGACCGCGCAGAAGATCAGCGCGCCGGAGATGCTCCGGATCGGCTATCTCACCGCCATGGTGCCGGAGGAGACTCTCGACGAGGAGGTCGACAAGCTCGCCAACATCCTCGCCGGCAACGCGCCGCAGGCAATGCGCGGCATGAAGCGCGCCATCAACGAATTCGCCCGCGGTGAATTGGACGAAGCCGCCGCCGACCAGCGCCACCGCGACAGCATGCGCGGCGACGAGATCAAGGAAGGCATCAAGGCGTTCGGGGAGAAGCGAGCGCCAAAATTCTGATCAGGCTCGCTTCGACCGCATCGCGCGCACCTGCGTGAGCTTGGGATCGCGGACGAGCGTCTGGTAGCGTTTGCTGTCGATGGCGTAGATCGCGATCCGGCCCTCACTGTCGGCATGAACGCCCCAGCCGAAGCGCTTGCCCAGGCTCGACGCCCTCATGCACGCCTGCCCCCGGGAAAAGAACGCTTCGCGGGCCGCATGCTTCTCCGTTTTCGTCGCCTTCACGTCGAGCTCGCGTCCCGGCGCAGACGTCGCGAAGATCACGTCGTCGGATGTGTATTTGTAGGGCGTCTTGGCGATCATCCCGTATTGCAGGCACGCCACCGTCGGCTTCCCCGCGCGGAGCGGCGGCTCCTCGCCAGTACGCGCGGGACAGTCTTCAGCCACCTGGATGAAGGTGTTGAAGCAGTTGGTCGTGTGCATCGGCTTCATCATCTGCAACCCTGGTTCATTCAACCACCAGCAGCCGCGGCATGCTGCGCCGCCATCTCATCGTCGGCGGCATTGATCCGCTGGAACGCGGGACGCGAGGTCATGCGCTCGGCATAGCGAACGAATACATCCTTTTTCGGCACGATGCCAAACATCATGGTCCAGCTGAACGCGACGCCCCACAGGACGTCGGCGGCCGTCATGCGCTCGCCGAGCAGATACGGGCCCTTCGACAGCTGCGCCTCGAGCGCGCCGAGCATGGTGTCGTAATCGGCATAGGGCGATTGCGTGATCGGCGCCGGCTCACGCTGCATGAACTTGTCGATCAGGGCCGGCTCGAACGACGCGCCGTAATAGGCGATCCAGCGCAGATAAGGGCCGCGCAGCGGATCGTTCAACGCGGGCGTCAGCCCGGCCTGCGGAAACAGATCCGCGAGATAGATGGTGATCGCGACCTGTTCGGTCACCAGCGCCTCGCGATGGCGAATCGCCGGCACCTTGCCGAGCGGATTGATGGCGAGATAGGCGGGCTTACGCTGCTCGCCGGCCTTCATGTTGAGGACATGGAGCTCGTAGGGAGCCCCCAGTTCCTCCAGCAGCACCCGCGTGCCGGTGGCGCGGCTTTGCGGCGAATAATACAGCGTGATGCGGTTCGGATCGGTCATGGCAGGTCTCCTCGGGCGCCGTCTGGCGGTGCGCACCTTGTAGCGGCCCATACCTGACATCCTGTGTCAGGTATGGTTTAAGGGATCATGCGCGCGAGCCGGATGCTGTCGATCCTCACCACCCTCCAGGCCAGGGGGCAGGTCACCGCGCCTGAGCTCGCGGAAGCCTGCGAGGTGTCGGTGCGCACGATCTATCGTGACATCGACGCGCTCGCGGCATCAGGCGTCCCTATCTATGCCGACCGCGGCGCGGAGGGCGGCTATCGCCTGCTCGACGGCTACCGCGTGCGGCTGAACGGCCTGTCGCAGAACGAGGCGGAAGCGCTGTTCCTGACCGGGTTGCCCGGCCCTGCGGCAGCGCTCGGGCTGGATGCAGCGATGATCGCCGCGCAGAACAAGCTGATGGCGGCGCTGCCCGCCAATCTGCGCGAGGACGCCGGGCGGATGCAGGAGCGCTTTCATCTCGACGCCCCCGGCTGGTTCGGCGAGGCGGAAGAACCAAAGCATCTGCGCACCATCGCCGGCGCGGCCCTGCGCGGGACGCTGATCAAGATCCGCTACCAGAGCTGGCGCGCCGAAAAGCAGCGCCGCGTGGCGCCGCTCGGGCTCGTGCTGAAGGGCGGCAGCTGGTATCTCGCAGGGCAGGTCGACGGCAGCGTGCGCACTTATCGCGTCGCGCGCGTGCTCGATTGCACGGCGCTCGACGATCGCTTCAATCGTCCCGGCGATTTCGATCTCGCCGCCTATTGGCAGGCCGCGACGCTGCGCCTCGAGGCCGAGATGCATCCCAATGTCGCGGTCGTGCGGCTGTCGCCGTTCGGCGTCAAGCTGCTCGACGCGTTGAGCCAGCCTTACGTCAAGGCGCGCACGCAGATTGAAGACGCGGCCGACGCGGACGGCTGGCGTATCGCCAGAGTGCCGACCGGCAAGACGTCATGGCACGCCGCGGCCGAATTGCTGCGGCTCGGTCCCGAGGCCGAGGTGCTGGAACCCGCCGATCTCCGCGAGAAGATGGCCGAGCTGACGCAGGCAATGGCCACGCGCTATCGCGCGGCGCGGAAAGCATGACGGCGGCGCAGCTTGCCGCAGCCGACGAAACAATCCTGAAACACGATTCTCGGCCCGCGCCGTGAACGCATTCGCATTTCGCCCCGACGGAGATGCAGGGACACAACAACGGCCTTGCGCCATACTGGAGAATGAAGATGTTTCGTAAGCTTGCACTCGGTCTGATCGCTGCCGGCTCGCTCGGCGTTGCCGCCCTCGCCCCCACCGCCGCTTCGGCCCACGGCTTCCACCATCACTGGGGTCCCGGCTGGGGCTTCGGCGGAATCTACGTCAACACCGGCGTCAACAACTGCTACCAGGAGCGCGTCGTCCAGACCCGCCACGGCCTGCGCGTTCGCGTCGTGAATGTCTGCGCCTACGGGATCTACTGATACCTCGCGCCGTCGACAAAACCCCGGTCGTTCCGCGATCGGGGTTTTGCATTTGCCTAGCCGGCCTGCCGCTGGCGGCGAAACCAGGCCCAGGTCTCGCGCGTCGTCGCGATGTAGCCGCGGCCGCGATAGACGATCTCGCCGTCGACGATCTCGTTCAGCTTCGGCAAAGCGTGGAAGGGTATCGAGGGATAGGCGTGATGCTCGACGTGGTAGGGCATATTCCACGCGAACCATTTGACGATCGCGGCGGTGTAGGTGGTGCGCGTGTTCTGGAAGGCGCTGCGGGTGCGGTCGCAGCCGGTGTGCTCGGCATAGAGATAGGGCCGCAGGAAGAACTGCCCGATGACAAGCGGCACGATCCAGACCCAGAGCAGCAGCGCTGAGGAGAACCATAGCGAGAGCGCGAGCAGCAGCGCATAGAGCACAGCATAGGCGCGCGCCTCGCGCACGATGATGGCGCGCTTGTTTTCGGGAATCCAGGGCACCGTGACCTTGCCGGTGACGGCATGGCCAAGCATCAGCCGGAGACGGCCGGCGACCTGAAGCAGGCCGCTATAGGCGAGCGCAAGCTGCGTATCGGATTTCGGCTTCACGCCGACGATCAGCTCCGGATCCTTGTCCGGATCCTGGGTGTAGCGGTGATGGTCCCAGTGAAACAGGCAGTAATATTCGTAAGGCTGTCCGATGATGAAGGCCGAGGGATAGCCGACGGCGAGATTGAGGCCACGGCTCCTGAACGCGGTCTTGTGCGCGGTCTCGTGCAGCGCCATGAACAGGAAGGCGACGAGATAGCCCTGCACCGCCATCAGCGGCAGCGCCCACAACACGCCCCAGGCTGAAGAGACCTTCCAGACCAGCGCGCCGACCAGCACGACCAGGCCGTAATGGCTGAGGCTTTTCGCGGCCCCCCTGAGATTGGAGCGCTCGGACAATTCACGCAGCATCGCCGGCGTGAGCGGCTTCAGGCGGTGGCTCGGCTCTGAAACGGTTGCGTCAGTCATGATCGGGGCCTGCCTTACTTGCTGAGAAGCTCTGCGATCTCGGCCTTGAGGAAGGCCTGGTCGCGCGGATTGTTGACGGGGTTGCCGGCGCGATGGCCGTGGAGCGACGGGATCGGATGCAGCACCGCCGATTTTGCGTTGGCCAGCCGGCCGAGCTCGTCCTCGTTGTCGCGGACGTCGAAATAGCGATCGGTGGCGCCCGGCATCAACAGCATGTGCGCCTTGATCGCGGCGAGAGCCCGATCGAGATCGCCGCCGAATGCGCCGCAGCGGCTGATGTCGCCGCTCTGCCAGATGCCGATCTGCGCCAGCAGGTCGTTGGCATCGCGCCGCGCGAACGTCGCGTCCCACCCACGGACGAGATAGTCCTCGAGCGAGGTGAAACCGGCCTCGCGCCAGAGCTCTTCGCGATAGAAGCCGTGCGACATCGCCCAGCCGGCATAGACGCGCCCCATGGCCCGATAGCCGACGGTGGGCTTCTCGACGAAACGGCCGTCACGGAAGGCGGGATCGCCGGTCAGCGCGGCCTTCACGCTTTCGAGGAAAACATAATTATAAGGCGCACAGCGCGCACTGCCGCAGACCACCGCGGCGCGCTCGACCATCTCGGGATGAGAGGCGGCCCAGTGATAGGCCTGCATGCCGCCCATCGACCAGCCATAGACCAGCGCGAGCTTCGCGATGCCGAAGCGCCCGGTGAGGAGACGATGCTGGACCGCGATCGCGTCGTGATAGGTGAGCTCAGGGAACGGGCCAGCCGTATTCGACGGCGAGGACGACAGGCCGTTGCCGAACAGATTCGGGATGATGACGAAGTAGCGTTCGGGATCGAGCACGCCGCCGGGCCCGATCAGCCATTCGGTGTCGTAATGCTGCGCGCTGAACGAGGTCGGGTAGAGGATGACGTTGTCTTTGGCCGGGCTCAGCGCGCCGTAAGTCTTGTAGGCGAGCTTCATCGAGGGGAAGATGGCCCCGGACTGGAGCGTGACGTCGCCGGCCTCGAAGATCTCGTAGTCGCCCTGCGCCGTCATGCGTTCAACTCCGCTCATGCGGCCGCAGAACGCGCCGCGGAAATGGCGATGCATCGATCATGCCGGGCCGTTCACGCATCATTGCGCCACGCTTAATAACTGTACAAATAGTACATATATTAACAGGCGGCAAGATAAATCTGGTTGGCTCGCCGGCTCAGGCGATGGCCGCCAGATAGCGCGCGACAGACGCCGCGAATGCGGCCTTGGCCCCGGTGGCGATGTTGCGCCCCCACCAGGCGCCGTAGATGCGGTCGAAGGCGAACGGCTCGACTACGCCAGCAATCCGCCGCACCGCGGCGGCATTAAGCGGCATGTAGTTCGGATAGGAGTACATGAAGCTGACGAAGCGGCGGTCCATCGTCACCTGCGCGATGTCGCCGGTGAGCAGTGCCCCCTTGCCGTCCGCACCCTGCCGCCAGTGCAACATGGTCGCACCGGCGAAATGGCCGCCGCTGCGCAGCAGCACCACGTCGTCGGAGATGCGATGGCTGTCGTCGGTCCAGTGCACGATCGACGCGTGCGGTCGCGTCACCCATTCGCGGTCATCCGCGTGCAGATAAACCGGGATACCGCCGAAAGCCTCGCTCCAATCGGCGAGCGCGCCATAATAATGCGGATGCGAGATCGCGATCGCCTTCAGCCCGCCGAGCGAGCGCACATGCGCGATCGCCTCCGGCGTCGCCAACGGCACGCAATCCCATATCATGCAACCGTCTGCGAGCGGCACGAGCAAGGCGCGCTGGCCGATGGCGAAGCTCGGCTCGAGCGAGAGGCCGGTCAGGCCGAGATCGTCGCGCCAGACGACGCGGTGGCGTTCCGCCAACGCCTCGCGGGTGAGGAAGGTTTGCCCTTTCCAGCCGACGAATTGCCGCTCGTCCTCGCAGACCGGACAGGATTCGGGCGGATCTCCGCTGGCCGGGAATTGCGCGCCGCAGGTTTCGCAGGTCCAGAGGGGCATGGCCAGGATCCGAAAGAGGCCGGGACGGAGTGAAGTGACATTGCCCCGCGGACGCAGGTGGAGAGGAACCAACGTTGTCAACGCAGGTTACGTTCTGGTCCACGCCGGCGCAATTGGCCGGTCATCACGATCAGGTTTGCGCGAGATCCCATCGATCGGCAGGAACACGTTCAGCGTCTCGATGACATCTCGCCCCTCCCCACCCCGCATCTGGCCGCTGTTTGCACTCAACTTCTTCATGGCCGACATGCAGTCGGGCATTGGGCCGTTCGTCGGCGTATTCCTCCAGGAACGCGGCTGGGCGAGCGGGTTGATCGGCACCGCCATGACGATCGGCAATGTCGCGGGCATGCTGATCACGACGCCGATCGGCGGCTTCATCGATTCCAGCCGCAACAAGCGCCTGTGGGTCGTCATTCCCGGCATCTGCGTCGTTCTCGCATCCGCGATCATCCTGGTCTCGCAGAATTTCTGGGCGGTGACCTTCTCGCAGGTCGCGCAATCGATCGCGAGCGCCGCCATCGTGCCGGCGGTAACAGGCATCACGCTCGGCATCGCCAGGCAGAAGGGCTTCAATGCGCTGAACGGCCGCAATCAGGCGTTCAACCATGCCGGCAACATGGTGGGCGCCGCACTGTCGGGCTATCTCGGCTACAGATTCGGTTATGTCTCCGTGTTCGCGCTGGCGGCCCTGTTCGGGGCCATCGCGATCGCCTGCGTGCTGATGATCCCGGCGAAAACGATCGACGATCGCGCCGCGCGCGGCAGCAAGGAGGACGATCCGGACAGCGCGCCTGACGCGCTCACGATGCTGCTCAAGCACAGGCCGCTGCTCGTGCTGGCCCTGGCGCTCGCTCTGTTCCACCTCGGCAACGCCGCCATCGTGCCGCTCTATGGACTTGCGGCGGTGGCCGAGGGCCAGGCCAACGGTCCGAGCTTCGTCGCGACCACCGTCGTGATCGCGCAGGGCGTGATGATCGTGACGTCGCTGATCGCGATGCAGGCGGCAAGCAAGCGCAATTATTGGCCGATTATTCTCGTCTCCTTCATGTTCCTGCCGGTCCGCGGCGTGCTCGCCTTCTTCGTCACGGGATGGTGGGGCGTCGTGCCGATGCAGGTGCTCGACGGCATCGGCACCGGGCTCCAGACGGTTGCCGTCCCCGGCATGGTCGCCCGCTCGCTCAACGGCACCGGCCGCATCAATCTCGGCCAGGGCGCCGTGATCACCGTGCAGGGCGTCGGCGCAAGCCTGAGCCCCGCGCTCGGCGGCTGGATCGCGGAGTGGATCGGCTACGGCCCGACCTTCCTGCTGCTCGGCGGCTTCGGCCTCGCTTCGATGGCGCTGTGGCTCGCGTTCGGGGCTGCGGTGAAGAAGTATTGAGGCCAGCCGCCGGGCGGAGGTCACGGCGCCAACTGCTTTTGCGATCCGGGCACGCCAGGCTGCGGCACCTGGTCGCGGTCTCAACGCGTCATCGCGAGTGGCTTATCACGCAATCCGGCGCTTTTGCCGCTTGCGGCGCATCGGTCCGAAGATACAACCTGCGACATATCGCAACGAACTTTTCCTTTTCGATCGATGACCCAGCCTCAACTCTCGTTCGATGGCGACCCGAACGGCCAGGACTATGAAAGATGGCGCGAGCAGTTTTGCCGCCAGGTGGCGAACGTCGATTTCGTGCCGGTCGGGGAAGGACGCGTTCACCGGACCATTGCGCCGGCCATTCTTCCCCGCCTCAGACTCTCCGCCTCGTTCGGCACGCCGATGTCTTTCGTGTCATTGGGGACGAACGACGAATTGGTGATTACGATGTCGCCCAATTCGGCGTTGAGCGGGGCCATGGGAAAACGCCCGCTGGAGATCGCCGCCGGCGACATCACGATCGGCGACCCCTCGATCAAGGACGCCTGCATCACGCAGGTCACGCATGGCAATTTCCAGACCGCGCTGCTGCCGCGCAAGGCGCTGCTGCGCGCGTGCCCGAATGCCGAGGACCTGATCGCGCAGTCGATCCCCGGCGCCAATCCGATCACGTCGATGTTCCTGCGATATTACGATCTCGCGCATGCTTATGCCGACAAGCTCGCGCCCGCGGAGCTCGACGCGGTCTCCCAGCATTTGTTCGACCTCGCCGTGCTGATGATCGGCGCGCGCGGCGATGTCGCCGAGGAAGCGCGCATGCGCGGCCTTGCGGCGGCGCGTTTCGAAACCCTCAAATCCGACATCCTGGCGCAGCTGGACAACCCCGCGCTGTCGCTCACCGTCCTTTCAGCCGCGCACCGGATCAGCCCGCGCACGATCCAGTTGCTGTTCGAGCAGGCCGGCATCACCTATAGTGGGTTCGTGCTGGAGCAGCGATTGCTGCGCGCCGAGCGGCTGCTTCGAAATCCAAATTTGCGCACGCGCAAGATCATCGAGATCGCGCATCTTGCCGGATTTCACGACGTCTCCTACTTCCATCGCGCGTTTCGCCGCCGCTTCGGACGGACACCGGACGATGTCAGGAAGCTGGCCGGCGACGTCGGCTAGACGCCGCCGCGATGCTGCCGCGACGACTGTTCAAGCCGAGCCGGGGTGTCACCACTTCGCCCGCCCTCACGTCCCGAAATTCTTCTGGATCGCCTTGTCGAGCGTCTCGCCGCCGACGAAACGCTGGCGCAGCTCGCGCTTGAGCAGCTTGCCGCTCGGGTTCTTGGGCAGCGCGTCGACGAAGATGACCCGCTTGGGCACCTTGAAATGCGCCATCTGGCCGGCGCAGTGCTTGATCACGGACTCCTCGTCGAGCTTCTCGCCGCTCTTGACCACGACGATCGCGGTGACCGCCTCGATCCAACGCGGATCGGGCAGCCCGACGACGGCAACCTCGGAGACTGCCGGGATGCGATAGACCATCTCCTCGACCTCGCGGCTCGCGACATTCTCGCCGCCGGTCTTGATCATGTCCTTGACGCGGTCGACCACGGTGATGTGGCCCTCTTCATCGACGGTGGCGAGATCGCCGGAGTGAAACCAGCCGCCGGAGAACGCCGCTGCGGTCTTGACGGGATCGTTGTAATAGCCGGACAGGAGGTGCGGCGAGCGGTGCACGATCTCGCCGACCTCGCCGACCTTGACGTCCTCCATCGAGGTGTTGACCACACGCGTCTCGACGTTCAGCACCGGCTTGCCGGCCGAGCCGGCCTTGCGCAGCTGGTCCTCGGGGCGCAGCACGGTCGCGAGCGGCGCGATCTCGGTCTGGCCGTAGAAATTCCAGAATTTTACGGCGGGCAGGCGGCGCTGCAACTCGAGCAGGACTTCCACCGGCATGATCGAGGCGCCGTAATAACCCTTCTGCAGCGTCGATAGGTCGGTCTTGTCGAAATTGGGCGAGCGCAGCATCGCAATCCAGATCGTCGGCGGCGCGAAGAAGGACGTGATCCTGTGCGCCTGGATCAGCGCCAGGATGTTGTCGGCGGTCGGCTTGCCCGTGATCACGCCGGAGGCGCCGAGATAGACTTGCGGTCCCAGGAACACGTCGAGCTGGGCACAATGATAGAGCGGCAGCGCATGCACGAACTTGTCGTCCACGCTCATGCCGCCGTCGATGATGCAGCTGACATATTGCCACATCACCGCTTCGTGGGTCAGCATCGCGCCCTTGGGCAGCGACTCCGTGCCGCTGGTGTAGACGATCTGCGCGAGGTCGCGGCTGTCGACCGACGCCTCCAGGAACGAGCCGTCGGCATGAAGCAGATCGTCGAAGGTGGTGAGGCCGGCCGGCGCGGTGGCGGGATCCTCGCCCGGCAGCCAGATCATCTTCTCGACCGCACAGTCCTTGGCCGAGGCGGCACGCGCGGGCTCGACGAAATCAGGTCCGGTCGCGAGCAGCTTTGCGCCGGAGCTCTTCAGGATGAAATTGATCTCGTCCGGATTGAGCATGAAGTTGATCGGCACCAACACCGCGCCGATTCGCGCCACCGCGAAGCGCAGCGCGGCAAAGGCGTGCGAGTTGCGCGAGAGCACGGCGAGGCGATCGCCCTTCTTGACGCCGAGGCCAAGCAGGCCGCGGCCGAGCCGGTTGCAGATCGCGTCCATCTCGGCGAACGTCCAGCTCACGCTGCCGCAGCTCACTGCGAGCTTGTTCGGATCGCGGCCCGCCGAACGGCGCAGGAGATCGCCGATGGAATGCTCGCGCGCCTTCGAGATGGTGGCTGCGATGTCGCCGGTCATGTGTCCCTCCGTTTGATGTCTTTGTTTGTTGATTACTGAATCTTCGCGGCGCTATCTGCGCCGGGCCGCCTGCGCGTGCTCCATGTACATGTGCTCGACCGACCGATCGAGCGAGGCGATCTTCTCGAAGCCGCGCCGCCAGTCCTGCAAGTGCCGGCGGGTCCAGAGCACGCCGGCCTCGCGGTCGCGGCGGCGGATCGCATCGATCAGATGTCGGTGCGCGGCGACGAGGCGCGGGCCGCCTTCGGCCACGCCCGTCACGATCATCTCGGTGGTCGGATAGAACAGTTGCGCCGCGGGCTCGCGCGCGAGTTGGAGCACGCGGTTCTGCGAGGCCTTGGCGACCAGCACGTGGAATTCGGCATCGCATTCGGCGAGCGCCGCGGGATCGCCGACCACCGCCTCGCTGCGCGCGAGATTGTCGGTGAGCTCGGCGATGTTCTCGTCGGTCGCCCGCTCCACCGCGCCCTCGATGCTGGCGACCTCCAGCGTCATCGAAGCCTCGTAGAGCTCGCGGAAGGTCACCTCGTGCAGCACCAGCGCGCGGCTGAGACGGCTCGCAAGCTTGGTGTAGCGCGGCAGGCAGGCGTGCAGGCGGCGCGAAGAATCGCGGCTGATCAGCCCGCCCTCCTCCAGCACGCGAATGCCCTCGCGAATGGTCGAGCGGTTGACGCCGAACTGCCGCACCAAATCGTGCTCGGTGCCGATGGGGTCGCCCGGCTTGATGCGGCCATTGACGATCTCGCGCTCGATGGCGTCGGCGACCTTCTGATAGGCCGGCGCGACATCGATCGGACGGAACAGTGGCGCTAAAGGCAATCTGGCCTCCAATGGCGATTGTCCGACAAACTATAGGGACGTCTCAGGAACGCGTCAAACTGCGTCATAGATGCCGCAGATGCAACAAATTGACTCCTGCGGAACCCGCCCCTAACTTTGTCGGACAAAGGGACAGGATAGTCCCCGCAGAAGAGGAAACGTATCCATGAGACCTATCGCAGCACTCGTGTCTGCGGCCGGCCTGCTGTCGGCTGCCCTGATCGTCCCCGCTTCCGCCCAGCAGACCCCGCTCAAGATCGGCGTGCTCTCCGACTTCTCCTCGGTCTATTCCGACATCGGTGGCATGGGGAACGTCGAGGCCACCAGGATGGCCATCGAGGATTTTGGCGGGCAGATGTTCGGCAAGCCGATCGACATGGTCTCGGCCGACGTGCTCAACAAGCCCGACATCGCCTCCACCATCGCCCGCAAATGGTGGGAGACCGAGGGCGTCGACATGATCATCGACCTGCCGACCTCGGCCACCGCGCTCGCGGTGATGGAGCTGTCGAAGCAGTACGAGAAGATCATGATCGTGACGGATGCGGCGAGCTCCGACATCACCGGCAAGTCCTGCTCGCCCTACACCGCGCACTGGACCTACGACACCTATGCCAACGCCCACACCGTCGGCAGCGCCATCGTCAAGAACGGCGGCGACACCTGGTTCTTCCTCACCGCCGACTACGTGTTCGGCCATTCGGTCGAGCGCGACACCGGCGACGTCGTGAAGGCCGCCGGCGGCAAGGTGCTCGGCAGCGTCAAGCATCCGCTCAACACGGCGGACTTCTCGTCCTTCCTGCTCCAGGCCCAGGCCTCCAAGGCCAAGATCATCGGGCTTGCCAATGGCGGCGGCGACACCATCAACGCGATCAAGCAGGCCGGCGAGTTCGGCATCGTCGCCGGCGGCCAGAACCTGGCGGCGATCGTGATGTTCATCTCCGACGTGCACAGCCTGGGGCTGAAGCTCGCGCAGGGGCTGATCATCACGGAGGCCTATTACTGGGACCTCAACGACAAGACCCGTGCCTTCGGCAAGCGTTTCCTGGAGCGCGTCAAGCGCATGCCGACGATGAACCAGGCCGCGACCTACAGCGCGACGCTGCATTACCTCAAGGCCGTGCAGGCCGCCGGCACCAAGGACACCAAGACCGTGATGGCCAAGATGCGCGAGCTGCCGGTGAAGGATGCCTTCACCGACAATGGCACGCTGCGCGAGGACGGCCGCATGGTCCACAGCATGTACCTGTTCCAGGTGAAGAAGCCCGAGGAATCCAAGGGCCCGTGGGACTACTACAAGCTGCTCGCCGAAGTCCCGGCCGACCAGGCCTTCCGGCCCCTGAAGGATGGCGGCTGCCCGCTGCTGAAGTAACGCCTTGCGCTCGTCGTGGACCTGCCTTCCGTTGCGGGGCGGGTCCACGACATTGCATTGCACGCAAAAAAACGAGCGAGCGCTCTCTCAGAAAATTCTCGGCCGCCCACTTTCCCGACGGCCACTCTCTGCGCTAGGAATGACGACAAGGGTGTAAAGCCCACGCCTGGATCAACAACAACGCCAAAGATCCGGGAAGAAATTTGGGGAGGCAGCGTGAAGCTCGCGCGCCGACGACCTTGGACGAACGCGTTCTCGACGGAAGCGCTGTGCACGCGCATTCTGGAGCGTCACCGCGACTCCATCCGCGTCCAGAAGCCACGTCTCGCCGTCGCAAATCTCGCGCGCATCATCGGTGCAACCCTCACGCTCTCCAACAAGCAGGGCTTTCACGCCACGACGCTGCGCCAGCTCGCGGAAGCCTCCGGCCTCAGCATGGGCGGCCTCTATACGTATATCGACAGCAAGCCCAGGCTCCTGTCGATGATCCTCGGCGAGGTCGCGGCAACGGCGACCGAGGTGCTGACGGCGCCTCCCGACGACGTCAGGAATGACGCCCACAAGCACCTCGACTGGATCATCGCAACCCACATCCGCATGAGCGAGGCGATGCAGCCCTGGTTCGTCTTCGCCTTCATGGAGGCGAAGTCCTTTCCGCCGGCGGAACGTCAGCGCGCGATCGACATGGAAGCCATGACCGAAAAGATCATCGCCGACGTCCTCAGGCAGGGCGTCGCCAGCGGCGCCTTCACGATCGACCATGTCGGGCTCACGGCGTCGTTGATCAAGCCGCTGCTCCAGGACTGGTACGTCAAGCGCGCCAAGTACCGCAAACGCGGCACGTCGATCGACGGATACATCGATGGTGTCGGCAGCTTCGTGGGCGCCGCCTTGTCGAGCGGCGGCCGCGCCAACGGGCGAACGTCCGGCAGGGCAGGCCTGAGGCCAAAGCAGCTGGCGCACCCATAGTCCGCAGGAAGGACCAGGCGATGAAGCGTTTCCGGTTCAATCAGCAAGAGATCGTCTTCGCCGTCTTCGCGCTGCTGTTCCTCGTGTTCTCGATCTTCCTGCGCGGCTTTCTCTCGCCGGAGAACATGCTGACGCTGCTCCAGAACGTCTCCGTGCTCGGCATCCTCGGCCTTGCCATGGCGATCGTCGTGATCGGACGCGGCATCGACATCTCGCTGATCGCGGCGCTTGCGGTACCGCCGGGGCTGGTCTTGCAGATGGTGCAGAACGGCCACTCGCTGCCGGCCTCGCTTTTGACCGCCGTGCTGCTGACGGTTGCCTTCGGTCTCGTCAACGGCTGGCTGATCGCCTACGCCGAGGTTCCTTCGTTGTTCGCGACGCTTGCGACCGGCTTGCTCCTCGCCGGTCTCGGGCAGGCCGTATTGTTCCAGCTCGACGTCGTACAGTGGAGCTCCGGCATGGACGGCTTCGAGCGGCTCGGACAGGGCACGATCCTCGGCATCCCGACGTCGATCATCATGTTCGCGATCGCCTGCATCGTGGTGGCCTTCCTGCTGCGCCAGACGCGCTGGGGCGCCTATATCTACGCGATCGGCGACAACCCTTTCGCCGCGCGCGTCACCGGCATTCCCTCCCGCCCGATCATCGTCCTGCAATATGTGATCGCCGCCCTGATCGGCTGCTTCGCCGGCCTCGTGATGGCCGCATCCGTCAACTCGATGCCGACCCGCATCTTCAACTCCACGCTCATCTACGACGTCATTCTGGTCGTCGTGCTCGGCGGCATCGGGCTGTCGGGCGGTCGCGGCGGCGTCCTGAACATCGTGATCGGCACGCTCCTGATCGGCACGATGCTCAATGGCATGACCATCATGGACATCTCCTACGCCGGACAGAATCTCATCAAGGGCGTGGTGCTTCTCCTCGCCGTCATCACCGATTCCTTCCTGAATCCGCGCAACGAGGAGACGGCGCAACAGGGCGATATCTGACCGACCCAACAAATAACGACGACAACCACAACCAAGGAGGAAGCAATGAAGCATCTCGGCAGCCCGACAAAGGCCATCGTTGCCGCACTGGGCCTTGCGGCCATGACCGCACCGGCTTTGGCCCAGCAGGGCCTCGACGAGCCGTTCCAGAAGCCGTTCAAGGAAGCCTTGGCCGGCAAGACCGTGGCCTATGTTCCGGTCGCGATGAACTTCGACCTCACCGAGGGCTGGTATGCCGGCCTGAAGAAGGAGCTCGAGCCGTACGGCGTCAAGTTCGTGATCCGCGATGCCAACTGGAACACCAATGCCGGCGCGCAGGCGGTCACCTCCCTCATCACGGAGAAGCCGGCGGTGATGGTGGTGCACAATCCGGACGTGCAGACCTATGCCAAATTGCTCCAGCGCGCCGAGAACGAAGGCATCTACGTCATCCAGATCAACATGGGCTCTGCCTATCGGAGCTCCGCCTTCGTCGGTGCCAACTGGGTCGAGATCGGTGAACGCCAGACCGAAGGCGTGGTCAAGGCCTGCGAGGGCAAGTCGAACAAGATCGCGATCATCCAGGGCGCGCTGTCGGCGGCCGCCAGCGCCTATACGCTCAAAGGCGTCGAGAACGTGCTCGCCAAGCATCCCGAGATCAAGGTGGTGTCGAGCCAGGCCGCCGATTGGGACGCCGCCAAGGCCAAGGCGATCACGCAAACGGTGCTGAAGCAGAATCCCGATCTCTGCGGCATCGTCGGCTTCTGGGACGGCATGGATATCGGCACGGCGGCGGCCGTGAAGGAAGCCGGTCTCACCGGCAAGGTATTCCTGGCCACCTCGGGCGGCGGCGAACGCAAGGGCGCGTGCGAGCTGGTGAAGACGGGCGCGTTCGATCTCAACATGAGCTACGACGTGCCGACCCAGGCGGCACAGATGGCAGGCACCATCAAGTGGCTGCTGTCGTCGGGCATCAAGCCCGGCTCCGTCAAGGGCTCGGAATACACCACGCTGATTCCGATCACCAAGGAGAATGCCGACAGCCAGACGGCCTGCTGGAATCTCGGCGACCTCAAGAAATAGTTCGACGCTGACGCTCGAGGTCTCTTGGGCTGTGCAGCCCAAGGGACCTCGCTCCCAACATCTTCCATGCCGAGCTGGAATGCCGATGCGCGACACCCTGACAAGCCTGCGTTACCGCTACTGGCCCGATCATCTGCTCGGCGAAATCCTGTCCAAGCGATGGACCGAGACGGCCATCCCGGTCATCCTGCTCCTGATCGTCGGCCTCGCGCTCAGTCGGTCCATCGATAACTTCCTGTCGCCGGCGAGCCTCGCCGACACCGCGCGCCAGGCCGGAGAGATCGGCTTCATCGCGCTCGGGCTGGCGCTGGTCGTCATCGTCGGCGGCATCGATCTGTCCGTCGGCTCGATCTTCGCCCTGACGGATTTCTGCGCGCTCTATCTGCTCGACGTGCTGGGCTGGCCGGTCCCGGCGGTGGTGGCCGCAACGCTGCTCTGCGGTGCACTGCTCGGCGCCGTCAACGGCGTCCTGATCGGATATCTGCGGCTGCGCGCCTTCATCACCACGCTGATCACCCTGATCATCTACCGCTCGGCCTACGACCTTCTGATCCAACGTTACTCCAACGCCATCGCGTCCGCCTTCCCCGACATCCCGTCCTGGGATTTCATCGGCGGCGGCAGCATCTTCGGCATCCCGACCGTGGCGCTGGTCTATGTCGTCATCGCCATCTTCGGCCATATCTTCATGACGCGGCTGCGGCCGGGCTGGCACATCACCGCGATCGGCGGCTCGCGCCGCTCGGCGTACAATTCCGGCATTCCCGTCCGTCGCACGATCGCGCTCTGCTACGTCGCAAGCGGCGTGCTGACCAGCATCGGCGCGCTGTTCTTCGCGTCCCGGCTCGGCACCGTCGGCGGCGACATCGGCGTCGGCCTCGAGGTGATCGTGCTGACCGCGACCGTGCTGGGCGGCATCACGCTCGGCGGCGGCAAGGGCTCGGTCGCCAAATCCGCGGTCGGGGTCCTGATCGTGCTCCTGATCACCAATGGCCTGACGACCATGAACGCGCGCGGCGGCGTCAACCGGATGGCGCTCGCCGGCATCCTGCTCGTCGCCGCAATGGTCGACATCCGCTGGCAGAAGAACCGCACCCGCATCATCAGCAAGGTCTATGTCGCGCCCACCTATCACGCGCTGCCGCCGCCTCCCCCGACCGAGATCGGGCAAGGCGGCCCGTTCGAGCAGAACGACAAGCTGCGTAACGTCGAGTCGATCGGCCTCGGTCGCATCGAGGCGCCGGAGGACGTCATTCTCGATCGCCACGACAACCTCTATGCGGGCTCGCGCCACGGCGACATCATCCGCTTCCTCGCCCCCGACTATCAGAAGATGGAAGTGTTTGCCCATATCGGCGGCCAACCGCTCGGCATGGCCTTCGATCGGCAAGACAATCTCTATGTGTGCATCGGCGGCATGGGGCTCTATCGCATCAAGCCTGATGGCACCGTGGAAAAGGCGACCGACGAGACGAACCGCAGCATGCGTTCGGTCAACGACGACAGCCGCCTGCGGCTCGCCGACGACCTCGACATCACCGACGACGGCCTCATCTTCTTCTCGGAGGCGACCGTGCGCTACGAGATGGACGAATGGCCGATCGACGGCCTCGAGGCACGCGGCAACGGCCGCATCATCTCCTACGACATCAAGACGGGCGCGACGCGCACCGAGCTGCGCGGCCTCAAATTCCCCAACGGCATCTGCGTGGCCAGCGACGGCCAGTCGATCCTGTTCGCCGAGACCTTCGGCTGCTCGATCAAGCGCTATTGGTTCGCAGGACCGAAGAAGGGCGCGGTCGAGGTGGTGATGGACAACCTCCCCGGCTACCCCGATAACATCAACCTCGCCTCCGACGGCAATTACTGGCTGGCGCTGGTCGGCATGCGCAGTCCCTCGCTCGACCTCGCCTGGAAGATGCCCGGCTTCCGGCGCCGCATGGCCAAGCGCGTGCCGGTCGACGAATGGCTGTTCCCGAACATCAACACCGGCTGCGTGGTCAAGTTCAACGAGCAGGGCAAGATCGTCGAATCGTTCTGGGATCTGCACGGCGAGAACCACCCGATGATCACCTCGATGCGCGAGCATCGCGGCTATCTCTATCTGGGCGGCATCCTCAACAACCGGATCGGCCGCTACAAGCTCGACAACGCCGATCCGAACTTCGTGCAGTATGACAAGCGGTGGGGGAAGCTGTCGTGATCGCGGCCGTCAGGGAATTCGCCAACCGCTTTCTCGGGCGCGGCGACGCCACCATCACCGTGCCGTCCTTCGACGGCGCGTTGAAGCCGAACCAGAAGCTGGAATCCGCCGACACCTTGCTGACGTGCGAGGCGCCGGAGGACCTCGCCACCGACGGCCGCAACCTCTTCATCGCGGACGGTCAGCGGCTGATGTGCCTGAATGGCGGCTCGGCCTCGCAAGTCCGCACCTTCGATCGACCGATCTCGGCATTGTGTGTCCTTCCCGGTGGCGGCCTTGCCGTGGCGCTCGGGGGACGCGAGGTGCGTCTTTACGCAAGCCCTGCGGCCGAACAGCCAGGCGCGACGTTTGCCGACGCCGCCTTCAATGCCGTCAACGCGCTCGCGCCGGCGGGCGACAACACGTTGATTGCGACGGACGGCTCGGCGACATGCGGCGTCGACGACTGGGCGCGCGACCTGATGGAGCTCAACCGGAGCGGCCGCGTGTTCAGGCTGGATCCCGGCAGCAAATCCGTGACGCCGCTGGCCCAGGGGCTCGGTCATGCCTTCGGCGCCTGTGCGCACGGCAACGGCGTGCTGATCAGCGAGAGCTGGCGCCACCGCCTCGTTCTGGTGACGCCCGGCGCATCGCCGCGGATCGTGCTCGCCCACCTGCCCGTCTATCCGTCGCGACTGACGAAAGCCTCAGGTGGCGGCTACTGGCTCACCGCCTTCACCGCGCGCACCCAGCTCATCGAGTTCGTGTTGCGCGAGCCGGCCTACCGGCGCCGCATGATGGCCGAGATCGATCCGGCCTACTGGGTCGCGCCACGCCTGCGCTCCGGCATCTCGTTCAAGGAGCCGATGCAGGGTGCGCACATCAAGACCATGGGCGTCATCAAGCCGTGGGCGCCGCCGCGGTCCTACGGGCTCGTCATCCGCCTCAACGCCGATGGCCAGCCGCTCTATTCGCTGCACAGCCGGGTTGACGGCGTCAATCACGGCATCGTTGCCGCCATCGAGATGGGCGACGACCTCGTCCTGATCGCCAAGGGGCCAGGCCGCGTCCTGCGACTGCCGCTGGCCGGCCTTGCCGAGGAGTTTTGCCAATGAGCGACGTCATGCTCTCGCTGCGCAAGGCGACAAAACTCTACGCCGGCGTGCCTGCCATCGACGGGGTCGACTTCGACCTGCGCCGCGGCGAGATCCACGCCCTGGTCGGCGAGAACGGCGCCGGCAAATCGACGCTCACCAAAGTCATGGCCGGCGTGGTGACGCTGACCTCGGGCGCCATGACGATCGACGGCGCGGACGTCGCACCGAGGACGCCGCTGGAGGCGCGCAATCTCGGCATCGCCATGGTGTTCCAGGAGAACAGCCTGGTGCCGACCATGACGGTGGCGCAGAACCTGTTTCTCGGGCAGGAGAAGTTCTACAACCGCCTGCGCGGCATCTACATCGCTGCGCAGCAGTTCCTGCAATCGCTCAATTTCGACGTCACGCCGACCGCCACCGTGAGCGGCCTTGGAGCTGCCAAGAAGCAGATGGTGGAGATCGCCCGCGCGGTCCTGCATCGCGCCAAGGTCATCATCTTCGACGAGCCGACCGCGTCGCTGACGCCGGAGGAGAAGAAATACTTCTTCGACCTCGTCCGCGACCTCAAAAAACGCGGAGTCTCGATCGTCTTCATCTCGCATGCCCTGGAAGAGGCCTTGCTGCTCGCCGACCGCATCACGGTCCTGCGCGACGGCAAGCATGTCGTGACCGACGACGCCGCCAAGTTCGACCGTGCCGCGATCGTACAGGCCATGGTCGGCCGCGACCTGTCGAACACGCTCTACGGCGCGCGCAAGCGCAGCGTGCGGCCGGCCGGCGCGCGCGTGCTCACGGTGCAGAACCTGAAAATGGCGCCGATGGTGAAGAACAATTCGCTGTCGGTGTTCGCAGGGCAGATCACCGGCGTGTTCGGCCTCGTCGGGGCCGGCCGCACCGAGACGTTCAAGATCGTCTCCGGCGTGCTGAAGCGCGACTTCTTCCACGGCGGCGAGATCCTGCTGCACGACAAGCCGGTGCGCTACCGGGTGCCGGCGCCGGCGGTCAAGGCCGGCATCGCCTATGTCACCGAGGATCGCAAGGTCGAGGGTTTCTTCGAGACATCTTCGATCGCGCGCAACATCTATCTCGGACTTCTGTCAAAGTTTCCCAAGGGCCGCATGATGCTGTCGCGGCGGGAGACCGACAGCATCGGCAAGACCTGGATCGAGAAGCTCAGGGTTCGCGCCATCGGCGACCACGGCAGGGTGGTCGAGCTGTCCGGCGGCAATCAGCAGAAGGTCGTGATCGCCAAATCGCTGGTGCAGGAGCCCGATCTGATCATCTTCGACGAGCCGACCCGCGGCGTCGACGTCGGCGCCATCGTCGAGATCCACGAGCTGATCAACCAGCTCGCCGACGAGGGCAAGGCCGTCGTGGTCATCTCGTCCTATTTACCCGAGATCATGGCTCTCTCCGACCGAATCCTGGTCTCACGCCAGGGCAAGGTCGTGGAGGAATTCTCCGCGCTGGACGCGACTGAGGAAAGGATCATGTACGCGGCCATCCACTAGGCGCCGCCGGAGCGCATCAGGCCAGTCGACTGCCTGAACCTTGGGCAGAGGCAACGGTCGCGCAATCTGATCTGCATCAAGCTGCGCTGCAAAAATCGCGGCAATGTTGGGCCAGCCTCGGCTGCGCGGCTTCCACCTCGGAGGCATCCGTAGCGGCCGGGCGTTCGTGTCTCAACATGTGGGCGCCGCGGCGCGGCGTTGTGAACAGATGAACTTCACTCCGGGTCGCGTCGTCGCCGCGATCGCCATCCTCCTCGCGGGCGGCGGCTATTACTACTGGCAGCACCGCGATTCCAACACGCTGCCGGCAGGCTTCGCCCGCGGCAACGGCCGCATTGAAGCGGTCGAGATCGACATCGCCACCAAGACGCCGGGCCGGATTCGCGAGATCCTGGTCAATGAAGGTGATTTCGTGAACGCCGGCCAGGTTCTGGCGCGGATGGACACCGAGCAATTGCAGGCGCAGCGCCGCCAGGCCGAAGCGCAGCTCCAGCGCGCGTCCATCAATGTCGAGACCGCGAAGAGCCTGGTGAACCAGCGCGAGGCCGAGCGCAAGGCTGCGGAGGCCGTGGTCGACCAGCGCATCGCGCAGCTCGACACCACCAGCCGCAAGCTCGATCGCTCCGAGCAATTGATCAGGACGAATACGGTGTCGCAACAGGTGCTGGACGACGACCGCTCCGCCAACGCAACCGCCAAGGCGGCACTTGCCGCTGCCCAGGCCCAGGTCGCAGCCTCCGAGGCCGCGATCAGCTCCGCCCGCGCCATGGTGATCGATGCCGGCGCCTCGGTTGACGCCGCCAAGGCCGCGATCGAAAGCATCAACGCCGACCTCGACGACAGCGTGCTGAAGGCGCCGCGCGAAGGCCGCGTGCAGTATCGCGTCTCGCAGCCGGGCGAGGTGCTCGCGGCCGGCGGCCGCGTCCTCAACATGGTCGATCTCGGCGACGTCTACATGACGTTCTTCCTGCCGACAGCGGATGCCGGCCGCGTCGCGATCGGCGCCGAGGTCCGCCTCGTGCTCGACGCCATCCCGCAATACGTGATCCCCGCCAAGGCCACCTTCGTCGCCGACGTCGCGCAATTCACGCCCAAGACCGTCGAGACTGAGGAGGAACGCCAGAAGCTGATGTTCCGCATCAAGGCGCATATCGCGCCCGAGCTGCTGCGCCAGCACATCGAGCATGTGAAGACCGGCCTGCCCGGCATGGCCTATGTACAGCTCGATCCGGCCGCGCAATGGCCCGACAATCTCAAGATCAAGCTGACCCGATGAGCGCGACTGCCGCAGCCGACGCAACGGCCGGGCCCGGCAGCGTGGTGCATCTCGAAGGCGTGGGCCTGAGCTACGGCAAGACCCGCGCACTGGATGGCATCACGCTCGACCTGCCATCCGGCGGCATGATCGGATTGATCGGACCCGATGGCGTCGGCAAATCCAGCCTGCTCGCGCTGGTCGCCGGCGCGCGCGAGATCCAAGAGGGACGCATCCACGTGCTCGGCGGCGACATGGCGAGTTCGCGCCATCGCCGCACGGTCTGTCCTGATATCGCCTATATGCCGCAGGGGCTCGGCAAGAATCTGTATCCGACGCTGTCGGTGTTCGAGAACATCGACTTCTTCGGCAGCCTGTTCGGGCACGACAAGGCGGAGCGGAGCAGACGGATCGCAAGCCTTCTGCGCGACACCGGACTCACCCCTTTCGCCGACCGCCCGGCCGCAAAGCTCTCCGGCGGCATGAAGCAGAAGGTGGGCCTGTGCTGCGCCCTGATCCACGATCCCGAGCTGCTGATCCTCGACGAGCCGACGACGGGCGTCGATCCCTTGTCGCGGCGCCAGTTCTGGGAGCTGATCGCCTCGATCCGCAACAGCCGGCCCGGCATGAGCGTGATCGTCTCGACCGCCTATATGGAGGAGGCCGCGCAATTCGACTTCCTGATCGCGATGAACGCCGGCCGCGTGCTGGCGACGGGAACGCCCGCCGCGCTCAAGCGTCAGACCGGTGCCGACACGCTCGACGACGCGTTCATCCGTCTCTTGCCGGAGGCAGATCGCGGCAATTACACCGGCGTCGTCATTCCGCCGCGCAGCGCGGACCATGACGAGATCGCGATCGAGGCGGACCACCTGACCCGGCGGTTCAACGACTTCGTCGCCGTTGACGATGTGAGCTTCCGCATCAGGAAGGGCGAGATCTTCGGCTTCCTCGGCTCGAACGGGTGCGGCAAGACCACGACCATGAAGATGCTCACCGGCCTGTTGCCCGTGAGCGAAGGCAATGCACGACTGTTCGGCAATCCGATCGATGCCGGCGACATGTCCGTGCGCCGCCGCATCGGCTACATGTCGCAGGGCTTCTCGCTCTATTCGGAGCTGACGGTCACCCAGAATCTCGATCTGCATGCGCGGCTGTTCGAGCTGCCGGCGGAGACCATCGCCGCGCGCATCCGCGAGATGATCACCCGGTTCGATCTTGCCGAGGTGGCCGACGCTCTGCCCGATGGGTTGCCGCTCGGCCTGCGGCAGCGCCTGTCGCTGGCGGTCGCCATGATCCATGCGCCGGACATCCTCATTCTCGACGAGCCGACCTCCGGGGTCGATCCCGTCGCTCGCGACCGCTTCTGGCAGATTCTCGCCGAGCTCTCGCGCAAGGACAACGTCACCATCTTCGTCTCGACCCATTTCATGAACGAGGCCGAGCGCTGCGACCGGATCTCGCTGATGCATGCGGGCAAGGTGCTGACGTCGGACACGCCTGCCGCGATCGTGGCCGCACGCGGCACCGCCACGCTGGAGCAGGCCTTCATCGCCTGCCTCGAAGAGGCGATCGCCGATACGGCGGATGCGGCCGGCCCGCCTGCGGCCGCATCGCCCGCGCCGGCCGCGACCGCCGCGCCGCCGCGCAAGCGCAGCGCGACGTTCAATCCGACCCGCATGCTGGCCTATTCCCGGCGCGAGGCGCTCGAGCTGCGCCGCGATCCGATCCGTGCCACGCTCGCGATCCTCGGCAGCGTGCTGCTGCTGTTCGTGCTCGGCTACGGCATCAGCATGGACGTCGAGAACCTGACCTTTGCCGTGCTCGATCGCGACGACAGCGCGATCAGCCGCGACTACAGTCTCCAGATCGCAGGGTCGCGCTATTTCACCGAGAAATCACCGATCACCGATTACGCCGATCTCGACCGCCGCATGCGCGCCGGCGAGATCGGCCTCGCCATCGAGCTGCCGCCGGGCTTCGGCCGCGACGTCAGCCGCGGCCGCCATGTCGAGATCGGCGCCTGGGTTGACGGCGCCAATCCGACGCGTGCGGAGACGCTGCGCTCCTATGCGCAGGCGATCCACGCCACGTGGCTCGCCCAGAAGGGCCGCGAGCTCTACGGCGAGGCGGCGATCGCCGGCTCCTACCAGCTTCAGCTGCGCTACCGCTACAATCCCGACGTCAGGAGCGTCGTCGCCATGGCGCCCGGAATCATCCCGCTGCTCCTGATCATGATTCCGGCGGTGCTCGCCGCGCTCGCGGTGGTGCGCGAGAAGGAGCTCGGCTCGATCGTCAATTTCTACGTGACACCGGTGACGCGGCTGGAATTCCTGCTCGGCACGCAGCTGCCCTATGTCGTGCTGGCCTTCGGCAACTTCCTGCTCCTCGTCGGCTTCGCGCTCGCCGTCTTCGGCGTGCCCTTCACCGGCAGTTTTCCGACCTATGCGCTCGCCGCCTTGCTCTATGTCACCACCACGACCGGCATGGGGCTGGTGATCTCGGCCTTCATGAACAGCCAGATCGCGGCGCTGTTCGGCACGGTCCTGATCACGCTGGTCCCGGCCATCCAGTATTCCGGACTGATCGATCCGGTTTCATCGCTCCAGGGACTGGGCGCGCTGGTCGGGCGGCTCTATCCCACCACCTATTTCGTCACGATCTCGCGCGGCACCTTCTCCAAGGGCCTCGGTTTCGAGACCCTCCACAACGATCTCCTGGCGCTCGCCATCATGATCCCGGTGCTGGTGGCAGCCGGCGCAATGCTGCTGAAGAAACAGGCCCGCTGACCATGCGCATCGACAACGTGCTTCAGCTCGGCATCAAGGAATTGCGCGGCCTCGTGCGCGACCCGATGCTGCTCGTGCTCATCGTCTACTCCTTCACGCTGGCGGTCTATAGCGGCGCCAAGGCAATGCCGGAGACGTTGAACCGCGCCGCGATCGCCATCGTCGACGAAGACCATTCGCCGGTCTCGACCCGCATCGAGATGGCGTTCACGCCGCCCTACTTTTCCGAGCCGCGCCTGATCTCGCAATACGAGATGGACCGGCGGATGGACGCGGGCCTCGACACCTTCGCGCTCGACATCCCGCCGGACTTCCAGCGCGACCTGCTGGCGCGGAAGTCGCCGACGATCCAGCTCAACGTCGATGCCACGCGCATCTCGCAGGCCTTCAACGGCGGCGGCTATGTCGAGCAGATCGTCAGCGCGGAGATCGCCGAATTTCTGGCGCACACGCGCAATGCGCAGGCCGCGCCGATCGAGCTGGCGCTGCGGGCGCGGTTCAACCCGGAACTGAAGAAATCGTGGTTCGGCGCCATCGACCATGTCATCACCTCGATCACCATGCTCTCGATCATCCTCACCGGCGCGGCGCTGATCCGCGAGCGCGAGCACGGCACGATCGAGCACCTGCTGGTGATGCCGGTCACGCCATTGGAGATCATGGTGAGCAAGGTCTGGTCGATGGGAGCGGTGGTGCTGATCGCCTCCGCCTTGTCGATCGTCTTCGTGGTCAAGGGATGGCTGGCGGTCACCATCGACGGCTCGGTGGCGCTGTTCCTCGTCGGCGCGGCGCTACAGCTGTTCGCCACCACCAGCATGGGCATCTTCCTCGCCACCGTCGCCGGATCGATGCCGCAGTTCGGGCTGCTGCTGATCATGATCCTGCTGCCGCTGCAAACCCTGTCGGGCAGCATGACGCCGCGGGAGAGCATGCCGCAATTCGTTCAGGACATCATGCTGGCGGCGCCCAACACGCATTTCGTGATGCTCGCGCAGGCGATCCTGTTCCGCGGCGCGGGGCTGGAGTCCGTCTGGCCGCAGCTCGTCGCGCTCGCGTTGATCGGCGTCGTCTTCTTCCTGATCGCACAGCGCCGGTTTCGCGCGTTTCTGGCCTAGGCACGACGCGGCCGCGCACCGCCTGCCTCAGAGCTTGTGCCCCTTCTGCCGCAGCGCCTCGATCAGGCGCTGCTTGAGCTCGTCGGCCGCCTTCTGGCTGACGTCCTGGCCGATCTGCATGCTCGCTTGCGCCAACGCGTCCGACTTCTCCAGAAACTTCCGTCCGGCCGGCTGGGCGTAGAACGCCTCGATCTGGCGCAGCTCATCGACGGTGAAGCTGGCGGCGTAGAGAGCCGCGATCTGATCGATCATCGAGGTGACGAACGGAGCGTAGATCTCGGAGCCAGGCGCCGTCAGCGCATCATAGTCACGCTCGATCTCCGGCCTGTCCTGGGCGACCACGGGCCTGAGCTTGAGCAGGAGCTGCGGCAGCAATACGCGGTATTGATCCGCGATCTTCAACGTGACCACCAGCTTGCGTGCCGCATTCATCGCCTCCGGCGACGGTGCCTGCGCGGAGGCGCCACAGACCAGGAACAGGAGAGCGCCGGCGATCGTCAACAAACGTCTGGACATGAACCTCTCCGTTGGATCTCTCCGTGAGATGGCGGGCTGGCGCCACGATGCTTTCAACGGCTCGCGGGGGTGGCGGCCGTGGCCGGAGCGATTTCGACTGCGGGCTCGGGATCCTCGACCTCCGTCACCTTCACGAACAGGCTGGGCACGCGTTCGGCACGATCGAGCAGCCAGGCGGCGCCGATCATGATGACGATGCCGACGACGGAGACGGCGAGCTGCTCCCAGACGCCCTTGGTGTATTGCGTCAGGATCCAGTGCGCGGAGAACGACAGGAACACCCCCAAGCAGAAGATCGGCAGCGAATGCTGGCCGCAGAGGATGACGGGGCGCAGCCAGGGTCTGTGCAGCGACCGCCATTTGCGCGAGATGAAATGGGTGACCCAGATCGCCAGCGCCAGGAAGTGGGTGAAGCGCAGCATGTCGAGATCGGTCTTGTCGATCGGGTAGATCGCCTTGATCATCCATTTCGGGATCAGGGCCTCGAGCGCGGGCACGTGCCAGGTCATCACGATCAGGAGCGCGAAGACGAGCCAGGCCGCCGCGAGCGCCATCGCCGCCCTCGACCACACCCATTTCTCGATCTTCCCGATCTGGCCGATGCCGCACCAGGCCGCGAACACGAACATCAGCTGCCAGCAGAACGGGTTGAAGTACCAGGTCGTGCCGGGCGGATAGGAGGCGATGTTCCAGTTGAACCAGCGCGACAGCACATAGAGCACCACGGACGCCGCAAGCGTCAGGTTCGGCCGCCGCACCAGGCACCAGACGATGAAGGGTGCAACGAACACCAGCGCGATGTAGAGCGGCAGCACGTCGAGATTGACCGGCTTGTATTTCAGCAGGATCGCCTGGCCGATCAGCTCGTCCGGATGCGACAGGAAATTGAACACGTTGAACTCGTGCTCGTACATCGGATTGTCGAAGCGGCGCGCGGTGCGCGCGATCTGCGCCGTGAACAGCAGGAACAGCATGATGTGGGCGACGTACATCTCGACGGCGCGCCGCCACAGCCGCTTGAGCGCGGCCAGAAACCAGCCGCCCGCGATGATCGGCCCATAGATCCAGCCGACGAGGTAGCCGGAGATGAAGACGAAGAACTCGGCGGCGTCGCTGAAGCCGTAATTGCGCAGCGTCAGCCAGGCCACGACGTCATGCGGGATGTGGTCGAGGAAGATCATCCACAGGCCGATGCCGCGGAAGAGATCGAGCCGCAGGTCGCGCTCGATCGGCGCCAGGAGTGCCGACTGGTCCCGTGTGATCATGGCCCCGCCTCTTCCGGTGGGCGTCGCGCCATGGCGGCGCCGGCAAAATGGAATGCTAAAAAATCTGCATCAAAAGATCATCTGGCCCTGCGGCTAGCTGACCGCCAACGGTAACCGACCCAGATGTCCGCGCAAGAGACTTCGTCATCACGGGCGGCGGGACCGCCGCCGGGCCGCGCCGAAGCGGCGGCCGGCTCACAAAAACATTGAAAACAACCCCATGCACAGTAGAAGCAGCAGACTAAGTCTTTGTTTTATCTAATAAATAAAATGACCCATCGGGGCTGACAATCGCCACCGACGGTACGATCGCACGCCAAGCGGATTGACCGGCCAGATCAGGTGAGCTCGCCGCCCCGGGCGAGCATCTCGTTCAGCATCGCCTCCGCCTTCTGCTTCAGCGGCAGCGCGCCGCTGTCGGAGGCGATCGCGATCGCCGCACGGAGGGCGGCAAGGATCGCGGCCTTGTTCGCTTCGCCCGCGGGCGGCGTCACCACGGCTTCGCCGAACAGGGCCTCGGCCTCGAGGCCGGCAAACCCCTGCTGCCGGGCGGTGTTGCGCGCCTCGCGCAGCATGTTCTGCGCGGCCTGGACGTCGCCGAGCCGGGAGGTGGCCAGCGCCAGGTAGATCGAGCTGCGCAGCACCGCCGAGGTGTAGCCGACCGCCTTCGCCTCCTCGCGCGCCTCGCCGAGCATGCCGCGCGCCCGGTCGAACAGCCCCTGCTCGAGATAGGCGATGCCGAGATGACAGGCGAGCACCGGCACGAACAGCCGGATGCCGTGCTTCTGCGCGAGGACGAAGCCGTCCTCGAGGATGGCCGCGGCCGCCGCCGGATCGTTCCGCCCCAGCTTCAGCCACCCGCCGCTAGAGGCGGCGGCAACGCGGTCATAGGGACGGCCCGTCTCCTCCGCGATCGCGGCGGCCTGCTGCTGGAGCTGTTCGGCCGCATCGAGCTCGCCCATCACGGTGTGGGTGAAGCTCTTCATCATGCAGCAGAGGAGGAGTGTGTATTTTGGAGGCGTTCCGAAGGGCGCGCTTGCCTCCGGCCCCATGAGATTAGCGCGGCCTCGCGCCAACGTCTGCTCCGCTTCGCGATATCGACCGGCGAGAAAATAGGCCTGTCCCAGATTGTATTGTGCAAGGTTGCGCCAACCGGGGTTGCCTGACTTCTCGGCGAGGCCAACGACCTCCTGGCCGAGCGCAACCGCTTCAGTTGGCGTTCCGTAGAAATTCTGTCCGCCCGCCATGACGGTCATGGCGGCGACCTTTCTTCCGATGTCGTCAATTTCACTAGACCTGCGTTCGGCCTCTTTTCCGAGATCGATCCACTCGGCAACCTGACCGGACCAGATGAATGCCATTCGCGCCTCCATCCGGAGGTCAATTGCATCTGCCTCCCGCGAAGGAGTCATCGGCGTTTTGTCGAGCGAACTCATCGCGATCCCGAAATAGTCGACCGCATCGGCATATGCCGAGCGCACAAGACATTTCTGCGCGGCCCCCCTCCCGTACCCGAACGCTTTCAGCCAATCCTTCGCGCGCATTGCGTGGTAGCAAAGCGTGTCAGGACCGTCGCTCCATGTCTCGTCGCTTTCGAAGGCCGCAAGAATTCGCGCATGTATATTTTCGCGCACCTTTTCGACCATCGACTCGTAGGTCACTTGGCGGACCATCTCGTGCTGGAACTCGATCGAGTCCTCAAGTTCACTATCGATCCTGACGAGGAGCTCGGCTCGGTCGAGCGCTCCAAGGCAATCCTGGAGAACGTCTTCGGGCAGCGCGGCGACGTTCCGCAGCATCATCACGCTTGAGCGCGGCCCCAGCGCCGCCGCTATTTGGAGAACCGAGCGCTCCTGCCTTGAGACACGATCGAGCCGCGCCGCAATCACCCCCTGAATGCTGGTGGGGATGCCGAGCTCGTCAATGGGTCGAACGAGCGCAAGGTCACCCCACTGACCGCGAAGCGTGCCACTATCTTTCAGTCCACGGCAGACTTCCTCGAGAAACAGGGGAACGTTGGCCGTGTGAGAGATGATACGGTTCTTCAAATCGGTGTTCGTCGCCGACGGTCCGAGCATATCGGCCAACATGGCCAATCCCGAATCGTCATCCAGGGGGCGCATTGCAATCACTTCCGCATGGCAGCGCGCGATCCACTCGGGCATGCCGTTCGGCCTGCTCGTGAGAAAAACTATCAGGTTGGGACTCTGTAACGACGCGATTGCAGCAACAACCGCATCGCTGGCTCGGTCGATCCAGTGCAGGTCCTCGATGAGAAGAACCGTACGCTGTTGAAAGGCCAAGCTTTGAACGATGGCGCAACTTGCATCGGAAATGGCACGCGCGCGTGCGTAAGGCTCCAACTCACTCCAGCGAGGATCCACGACCGGAATATCCAATATGGAATCGATCGCGAGCTGATGGATTGCCTGCAACTCCTTTCGGATGTCGACCAGACTATCCGAATCTCTGGCGGTAACTTCGGAGATCGAAAGTATAGTGCGCTTGAGCGCGCTGAACGGCACGCCCTGAAGGTTCGGGCTGCACTCGGCGTCAATCAACCGCCAGCCATCGGCCTTGAGCTCCTGGGCGAACTCATGCGCGAGCCGCGATTTTCCGATGCCTGCATCGCCGATCAGAAGGACCGTCTGCCGGCTTGCACTAGACCTCTCCGCGGCACGTCCCAACAGGGCCCGCTCGGTCGTGCGATCGACAAACCGCGAAACGCTCCGGGCTCGTCGCACCCGCCAGCTTGAAAGGTCGCTCGCTCCGACGACACGGTAGACCGGCAGCGGCTCGTTGAATCCGCGCAGCACCTTGAGACCCAAGGATTCGAATCGGACATGTCCATCCGCGAGTTTCTGGCAGGCTTCCGACACGTAGATCTGATTGGCCTCGGCCGCTGCCTCCAGCCGCGCGGCAAGATGCTGAGCGGCTCCTCCGATCTCGTAGACCTTGGAAAACTCGCTGGCGACCATATAGGCGACGACGTGCCCCGAATGGAGGCCGACCCGAACCTGAAGTCCGGGATCGCCAAGACGGCCAACACGCCGGACAAGCTCGATGGCCGCATGGCAGGCCAGCGGCGCATGGTTGTCGTCGGCGATCGGGGCACCAAAGACCGCGGCCAAGCCGTCCCCCAACTCCTTGCTGACGATGCCGCCAAACTGGCGTACCGCGCCCCTCATGGCCGCCAGCGCAGGCTCCAGGCGTGAGACGGCTTCCTCCGGCTCCAGTTCGGCAACAAGCCCTGTGGAGTCGATGACGTCGGCTCGGAGAATTGTCACAAACCGCCGCTCGCTGTCGGGATCAGCACGCCGACGTACCGCCGCCCCACACTTGGAGCACCAGCTATCGTCGGGATCAATCGCCGACTGACACGCGAAGCAATGCATTCCTGCGCCTTCAAGGATCGCGGCGTCGCTGTCGTCCAGCGCCCGCGAGCAACTCGTGGTAAGAATACCAATCAAGAACCGCTTAGCAATCGGACTTGCCCATCGCCGTTTAGCGGGGCACGGTGCGGTTGGCGATCTGGACGAAACACAGTCCTGAGTGGTAGCGTACGCAAATCCCAGCAAAGATGGGGCATATATTCCGGCGAGGCCAGGTTGGCAAAACTAACCGGCGTCGTGGAGCTGTATGTATTTTCGCAAAGCCAAGGACATATTGAGGGAAAAGGCGATGGGGTCGAGAACTTACACCGGGGCTTCATTCAAAGATTTGATGAACGACAATTATTTCCCTCTGGAAAACATGAAGAGGAGCGTGGACATCCTCAAGGCGTCGCCGGACATCCACCTGCCGACCCTGGAGTACGGCCAGTACCATCTGATCTTGACGCCCGCAGACAAATGGCCGGACGGGAGCGCGGCGTACTGGCACAAGGAGAAGGGACGGGCTCGCGTCGACCTCACCACGCAGCTGAATACGGTCCCGCTGTCCAAGGACGAGTCTGGCGTGATCCCGCTGACGCGATGCGCGCTGCTCGATGCCTGCGTGCGGAAATGCTTCAATTCCGAGCCGCCGATCCCGATGAAGACGAACATCATCACCCACGCAGCGAGCGACGCCTATGCCGACCGGCACGAAATCCGGCTGGAGTGGGAGTACGACAACGGTGAGGACCAGGCGCCGACGCTGCTCCACCTGACGATGGTCTGTCCGTACAGATCCTGATTCCGGGCGGGACCAGGCGCGGTCGTTTTCGCACCAATCGAAGATGGTCCGTCGTCACCACAGCATACGTTGCACGACGAACCAATCATGCCCTCGCCCGCTCGGCTCGAAGGCCGCGCCGCACTGTCTCGCACCCTCGCGGCCGCGCCCCGTCATGGGCCTGTCGCACGAAGATGATCTGCTCCTTCCAGCTGCGCGCGCGAGTCGCCTGCTTGAGGCGACCGTCGCGCCCGTTGACAGGAGCGGCCGATGCCCGTGGGACTGCTGGAGGTCGAAGGCACCATCGAGGTCAGCCAGTTCTGGCCGGAGGGCCGGTCGGATGCTGACACCACCAAGGTCGTGGTGGCCGTCGCGCCCGATGCGATCCGCTTTCGCAAGAACGACACCTCGCCATTCCAGCCGACCCATGTCTTCGACAACGCCAAGGTCAAGGGCCGAACCAACACGGCGCCGATCAAGAACGGCAAGCTGACCGTTCGCCTCCAGGGCATCGACGCGCCGGAGCTGCACTACCAGCCGTCGCCGCTGTCGCCCGCCGAGAAGAAGGGCCTGACGGATGCCAAGCGGCAGGCCTATCACGAGGTCACGCACCCCTACCGGCAATTCCTCGGCGCGACGTCGAGCAAGGCGCTGCATGATTTCCTCAGCCGTGGCGGCGGACCGACGCTGGCCTGCCGGGTGTTCACCCATGTCGATGCGCCGAACGAGGTGTTCGACACTTATGGACGGCTGGTCGGCGACATCGAGGTGACGGTCGCGAACCGGACGGTCGACATCAACCACTGGCTGGTCGAGCAGGGCTTTGCCTATCCGACGTTCTACTCCTCGATGAACGACGACGAGATCAAGGCCTTCCTCGCCCTCGCCAAAACCGCGCGAACGAAGAAGCTGCTGGTCTGGAAACATCTCGCCAGGACCATTCCCGCGTTCGACTTCGACCTGCGCGAGCCAAAAAGGAACGAGACCGACGTGCTCGCGACCGACAAGGGCCCGGTGATCATGCCAAAGCTCTACCGCCGCTACACCAACTGGTCGGCGCGCAAGAAGGCGAAGGTGACCAGCCAGAATTTCCAGAAGTTCCTGGGCGAAGGCTCCGGCGGCAAGCCGGACACCTGCTATGAGATCGACGACTTCCTGACCAACGGCGTGCACTCGGCCACGCCGCGGAATTTCGCGGAGTTCGTCGAGGGCGGGAAGACGATCAAGTTTCAGCCGGAGGGGCTGGTGTTCGGCGAGGCGCCGTCGAGCCTGGTTGGGGCGGACAACAAACCCATCCTCCATTTCTGACGCTCGCCTGTCGCCAAAACAAAAATGGCCCGCATCATGCGGGCCATTTACTCATCAGAAGCTGCGACGTCCGAACTTGGCCTTCAGCGACGTCGCGCCGCCAGAGCACCTACTTGTTAGCGAAGGCCGCCGGTGACGTGAAGTGTCTCGCCGGTGACGTAGGACGCCTCGTCCGATGCGAAGAAGGCCACCGCGGCAGCGATCTCCTCGACCTTGCCGATGCGGCCAAGCGGGGTGGCGGATTCGATCCAGTTGCGCATGTCGCCCTCGTGCAGGCCGGCCGACACGACGCCTTCGGTGGCGATCATGCCCGGATTGACGGCGTTGACGCGGATCTTGCGCGGCGCCAGCTCCTTCGCCAGCACGGCAGAAATCGCATCCACCGATGCCTTCGTCGCGGTGTAGACGGCGGTGTTTGCCGGCGCGATCGTCGATACGCCGGAGCTGATGTTGATGATGCTTCCGCCGTTGGCGTTGAAGTGCTTCGACGCTTCACCCGAGACCAGGAGAAGGCCGAGCACGTTGAGGTCGAAATGCCTGTGGAAATGCTCGGGCGTGATGGCCTCGAGCGGCGCGAATTCGTAGACGCCCGCGTTGTTGACGAGGATGTCGATCGCACCGAACGCCTTGACGGTCTCCGCGACGACGCTCTTCACGTCCTTGGCGTCGGCGAGGTTGCCATGGACCGCGACGGCTTTACCCCCCTTGGCGATGATGGCGGCGACCACGCGGTCGGCGGCCTGCTTGCTGGAGCTGTAATTGACGGCAACCGCCGCACCCTCAGCCGCAAGCCGGGCGGAGATTTCGGCACCAATGCCTTTGGATGCGCCGGTCACGAGCGCAACTTTGCCTTCGAGTCTCTTGGTCATCGCATGTCTTCCGTTGTTCGGCGGGATGCCGATATTCAATAGTTCAATACTATTAAACTATTGAATGAATTCAAGGGGCATGCTATATTTTGGGCATGGTGCAGTTCGTTCACCCGGCGCGGGATGAGATTACGCTGGCCGGAGTGCTCGGCGCCCTCGCCGATCCCATGCGGCTGCGTATCGTCAAGAGTCTGGCCGCGCAGAAGGATTGCATGTCGTGCACCGAGGCTGCGCCTTGCCCTGATATGGCGAAGTCGACCCTGTCGAACCATTTTCGCATTCTGCGGGAGGCCGGCCTGATCCGGACGTCAAAGCAAGGCGTCCAGCACCGCAACGTCCTGCGCGAGGAGGACATCAACGCGCGGTTTCCGAAACTGTTGAAAATGATCCTGAGCTTTCCGGACTGAGGACATTTCGATCGCGCTTGCTCAAGGTATGGCCGATGTTTCCACACGGAGCGCTGGTCAAACAAAAATGGCCCGCTTGATGCGGGCCATTTTCGTATCGGAACCGGTGAAGTCCGAATTTGGTTGCGGGGATAGGATTTGAACCTATGACCTTCAGGTTATGAGCCTGACGAGCTACCGGGCTGCTCCACCCCGCGTTAAACCGTTGCGCGCCTTCGTCAAAATGCCGGGGACGATGAGGTAAGGCCGACGCTGTTCGCGTGGCTTGCTTCGTCCGTCCCAAAGGCTTCCTTGGAAGACAACCCCGGGGCAAAGCCCGTCGGGTGCGGGGGGTATGTACCAACCCGGGCTGCCTTTGGAAAGGGCTGCGGGGACGTTTTTTTCGACTTTATGACAGGCAGATGGACCGGATTCCGGCCCGCCAGCCGCACTCTTGCCAGAAGTTCCGCAAAGGACCAGCTTGCGGCAACAAAACCAAAGGCGAAACGCCATTTTGGGGAGGAACGCCATGGGCCAGATCAGGGACCAGATCTTCGACCGATCTTTGGACCGATCCCTGACGAGCGCCCCGCTCCGGGGCCTCGAAGACGCCTTCCACGCCATGGTCGCGCGGTCGCGGGCCGAGCCGGCCGCTGATCTGGCCGGGCGGCTCGACCGGCTGGCGCGATTGCGCGCCGTCGTCGCCGACAATGAGGAGCGCTTCCGGCTGGCGATCTCGGCCGATTTCGGCCACCGCTCGGCGGTCGAGACCACCATCGCCGAGACCATGATGGTCTACAGCGAGATCCGGCATGCCACGAAGCACCTGAAGAGCTGGATGGCGCCGCAGCGCATCGCCACCGCGCTGCAATTCCTGCCCGCGCGCAACCGGCTGATGCCGCAGCCGCTCGGCGTCGTCGGCATCATCGCGCCCTGGAATTATCCGCTCCAGCTGACGCTCGCGCCCGCGATCGGCGCCATCGCCGCCGGCAACCTGGTCATCATCAAGCCGAGCGAGCTGGTCCCCCACTTCTCGGCGCTGCTGAAAGAGACGGTTGCGGAGAGGTTCGATCCGACCGAACTGCTCGTCACCGGCGTCGAGGACGAGATCGCCAAGGCCTTTGCGTCGCTTCCCTTCGATCATCTGGTGTTCACCGGCTCGACCCGGGTCGGGCGGCTGGTCGCGGAGGCCGCGGGACGCAATCTCACGCCTGTCACGCTCGAGCTCGGCGGCAAGTCACCAGCGATCATCGACGCCTCCGCCGATCTCGAGGAGGCGGCCGAGCGCATCGCCTACGGCAAGCTGCTCAATGCCGGGCAGACCTGCATCGCGCCGGATTACGTGCTGGTGCCGGAGCACTCGTTGCAGGCCTTCGCCGAGAAGGTACGCGCGCAGATGCGGCGCATGTTCGGCACCGATCCCTCGAACAAGGACTACACCTCCGTCATCTCCGACCGGCACTACGCGCGGCTGGAGGAACTCGTCGCCGATGCCGCCCAGCGCGGCGCAAAGATCCTGCAACCGGCAAAGGCCGACGATCCCAACTGGAAGGCGCACCGCAAATTCCCGCCGACGCTGATCCTCAGTGCCACCGAAGACATGGCGGTCATGCAGGAGGAGATCTTTGGGCCGGTGCTGCCGGTGCTGGGCTATCGCGAGCCGGCAGATGCGATCGCCTTCGTCAACCGCCGCGACCGGCCGCTCGCGCTGTACTGGTTCGGCAAGGACCGCGATGCGCGCGACGCGGTGCTGTCGCGCACCGTCTCCGGCGGCGTCACCGTCAACGACTGCCTGTTTCACTTCGCGCAAATCAACCAGCCGATGGGCGGCGTCGGCGCATCCGGCAGCGGCGCCTATCACGGCGAGTGGGGCTTCAAGACGTTCAGCAAGCTGAAGCCGGTGTTCTACCGCTCGAAATTCAACCGCCTCGCCGACCTCTACCCGCCCTATGGCGGCAAGATCGCGCGGCTGGAGAAGTTGATGCGGTTCATGTCGTAGCTATCCGTCATTCCGGGGCGCGCGCAGCGCGAGCCCGGAATCCATTTGTCCGCATCAATGGTGGTGGGATGGATTCCGGGCTCGCGACTTCGTCGCGCCCCGGAATGACGACCAACAAGAAGACTCTCAAAGGGGGAAACAACAGTGACTGACACATTCGATTTCGTCGTCGTGGGCGCGGGCTCCGGCGGCTGCGCGGTAGCGGGGCGGCTGTCGGAGGATGCGGCGACGTCCGTGGCGCTGCTCGATGCGGGCGGACGGAACGACAATTGGCGGATCACCACGCCATTCGGGCTCGCCTTGCCATACCGCGCGGCCAACTGGGCCTTCGATACTGTGCCGCAGAAGGGATTGAACGGCCGCATCGGCTATCAACCGCGCGGCAAGGGCCTCGGCGGTTCTTCGGCGATCAACGCGATGGTCTACATCCGCGGCAACAAATGGGACTACGACCACTGGGCCGCGCTCGGCAATTCCGGCTGGTCGTATGCGGATGTGCTGCCCTACTTCAAGCGCTCGGAGAACAACGCCGATTTCGACGGCGAATATCATGGCAAGGGCGGTCCGCTGCATGTCAACAAGCTGCGCTCGGACAATCCGATCCATGACGTCTTCCATCAGGCTGCGCGCGAGGCGCAGTTCCGCATCCGCGAGGACTTCAATGCCGAGGACCATGAAGGGCTCGGCAGCTACCAGGTGACGCAGCGCAATGGCGAGCGCTGGAGCGCGGCGCGTGCCTATGTGGATCCCCACATGGACAAACGCGCGAATCTGCGCGTCGAGACGCAGGCGCATGCCACGCGCATCTTGTTCGAAGGCAGGCGCGCAGTGGGCGTCGAGTACCGGCAGGGCAAGGAGCTGAAGCAGCTGCGCGCCCGCCGCGAGGTGATCCTCGCCGCCGGCGCCTTCCAGTCACCGCAGTTGCTGATGCTATCGGGCGTCGGCGACGGCGATGCGCTTGCCGCGCACGGCATCGGCGTCGTGCATCACCTGCCGGGCGTCGGGCGCAATCTGCAGGACCATCCGGATTTCGTGTTCGTCTACGCCTCCGACTATCCGCACTTCGTTCACTCGTCACTCGGCCGGCTGCCATCCCTCCTGCGCGCGATCCAGCGGTACCGCCGCGAGCGACGCGGCCTGATGACCACCAATTTCGCCGAGTGTGGCGGCTTCCTGAAGACGCAAGCCCACCTCGACGTGCCGGACATTCAACTGCACTTCATCATCGCGATGCTCGACGACCACGGCCGCAAGAAGCATAAGGAAGCGGGCTTCTCATGCCATGTCTGCCTGTTGCGACCGAAGAGCCGCGGCAGCGTCTGGCTGAAGAGCGCCGATCCGCTCGCAGCACCCATGATCGATCCGAATTTTTTGGGCGAGGCGGAGGATCTCGAGACGATGGTCGCGGGCTTTAAGACCACGCGACGGCTGATGGAGACGCCTGCGATGCGCGCGTTGCAGAAAAAGGACATGTTCACGTCCGACGTGAGAACGGACGACGATATTCGCGCCATCCTGCGCAATCGCGTCGACACCGTCTATCACCCCGTCGGCACCTGCAAGATGGGCGCGGACGCGATGGCCGTGGTCGATCCGCAATTGAAGGTGCACGGCATCGAGGCCTTGCGCGTCGTCGACGCCTCGATCATGCCGACGCTGATCGGCGGCAACACGAACGCGCCGACGATCATGATCGGGGAGAAGGCGGCGGATATGATCCGGGGGGAGATGCGGTGACTCTTCTCCCTCTCCCCGCTTGCGGGGAGAGGGTCGGGGTGAGGGGGAGTCTCCACGAGGACGGTGACAATTGAACTTGCGGAGACTCCCCCTCACCCGGAATTTGCTGCGCAAATTCCGGCCTCTCCCCGCAAGCGGGGAGAGGCGAAGACACAATCAATTCAACAAGAACCCGCCATCCACGGTCACCACGCTCCCCGTCATGTAGCGCGAGGCCTTCGAGGCCAGCAGCAGGATTGCGCCGTCGAGATCGGACTCGGCGCCGACGCGGCGCTGGGGGATGCGTTTTGCCAAACGCTCGCCCGCCGGCGTCGACCAGAAGGCGTGGTTCATTTCCGTGTCGATATAGCCGGGCGCCAGCGCGTTGATGCGGATGTTCTGCCCCGCGAGCTCCAGCGCCATCGCTTTCGTCGCCTGGATGATGCCGGCCTTGGAGATCGCGTAGGGCGACACCGCTTTCAAGACGCCGGTGCCGAGCACGGAGGCGATGTTGACGATGTTGCCTTCCTGCTTGCGCGCGATCATGCGCCGCGCGACTTCCGTCGCGAGGAAATAGGCGCCCTTGAGATTGGCGCCGATCACCGCGTCCCAATCGGCCTCGGTCTGCTCGGTCGCAAGCTTCTCGATGGCGATGCCGGCATTGTTGATCAGCACCGTGACGGGACCGAGCGCGGCCTCCGTCGCATCGACGGCCTTCGCGATGGATGCGGTGTCGGTGACGTCGAGCGCGACGGCGGCGGCGCGGCCGCCGTTGCCGCGGATCTCCTGTTCCAGATTCTTCAACTTGTCCGTTTGCCGTGCCGCAAGCGCGACGGCCGCGCCATGCGCCGCCAGCACCCGGGCAAACTGCCGCCCCAGCCCCTGGCTGGCACCGGTGACAAGGATGGTTTCTTTACTGACGTCGAATAGGCCTGACATGACGATGTCCTTGGACATGACCCCTGAGCTTCTGGAGCCAAAAATACAGACGATTTTAGCGATCTGAAACTGGAATGATCGGTTCGGCGTTCATTCGTTCCACCGGTGCAGGGCCTTGCTCATGAACAGTTTCGATCTCGCGGTCTATGCGGCGCTCGCCATCGCCATCGGCTTCGGATTCAGGACCGGCCTGCTGCGCAGCGCCATGACCATCCTCGCCTATCTGCTCGCCGCGCCCATCGCGGTCGCGCTGATGCCGCTGATCGCGCCGCAGATCACCAGCAATCCGAATTCGCCGCTGCTCCAGAACTGGGTCTGGTTCTTCGGCATCTTCGTGGTGGTCGGCATGTTGTTCGGCCATATCGGCCGTATCGCGCTGAACGACACCATCGGCGAGGCCGGGATCGGCGACCGCCTCGGCGGCGCCGCGCTCGGCGCCGTCAGGGTCGGCCTCGTCGCCACCACGCTGGTGCTGGTGTTCGACCAGATCGTGCCGGCCAACCGCCAGCCGCCCTTCCTCGCCGACTCGCGTCTGCGGCCGCTGTTCTCGGCGGTCGGGCAGATGGGCTTCAAGACATTGCCGCCGGAGGCCGCCGCTGCGATCGACCGCCTCAAACAGGAGCGGCGGATCTGAAGCGCGATAAGATCGCGCCTTGTCGTTTGGGCATGATCTTTTCGGAAAACCGCCACCCACTTTTCCGGATCATGCCTGCACATTTGCATCGCCGCGCGGATGCGCATGCATTTTGGTGCGAGCCGGTCCCTTATCAGCGGCACCACAGTTGGCTAGAGTGCCGCCCATCCAAAACCTGCCTGACATTACGGGAGTTAAACTGTGGATCTTGGGATCAAAGGTCGCCGCGCCATCGTCTGCGCATCCAGCAAGGGCCTCGGCCGCGCCTGCGCCGTCTCGCTGGCCGAAGCCGGTGTTCACGTCACGCTGACCGCGCGCGGCGCCGAAGCCCTGAAGAAGACCGCCGACGACATCCGCAAACTCTATCCGGCCGTCACGGTCACCGAGATCGTCGGCGACATCACGACGCCGGCGGGCCGCGAGGCCGTACTGAAGGCCTGCCCGGAGCCCGACATCCTGATCAACAATGCCGGCGGCCCGCCGCCCGGCGATTTCCGCAACTGGACCCGCGACGACTGGATCAAGGCGATCGACGCCAACATGCTGACCCCGATCGAGCTGATCAAGGCGACCGTCGACGGCATGATGGCGCGCAAGTTCGGCCGCATCGTCAACATCACCTCGGCCGCGGTGAAGGCGCCGATCGACATCCTCGGCCTGTCCAACGGCGCGCGCGCCGGCCTCACCGGCTTCATCGCCGGCCTATCGCGCAAGACCGTGATCAACAACGTCACCATCAACGGCCTGCTGCCGGGCCCGTTCGAGACCGATCGCCTGACCGGCACCGCGAAGGCCGAGGCCGACAAGCGCGGCGTCACGCCGGAGCAGATCCTGACCGAGCGCGCCAAGCTCAACCCCGCCGGCCGCTTCGGCCAGCCCGACGAGTTCGGCTATGCCTGCGCCTTCCTGTGCGGCGCCAAGGCCGGCTTCATCACCGGGCAGAACATCCTGCTCGACGGCGGCGCGTTCCCGGGCACGCTGTAAGCCCCCCATCGCCTCCGCAACAACGTCATCCGCAGAAGATCGTCATGCCCGGGCTTGCCGTCTTCGCTAAAGCTTCGCCGGCCCACCACCGAGTAGCCCGGCGAAGCCTTTTGGCGAAGCCGGGTCCCGGGCATCCACGTTCGGCCAGGTAAGACGTGGATGGCCGGGTCAAGCCCGGCCATGACGATGTGGAGACGTCAGAGCCCCATCATCCCTGCTCACCGCAAGGCCCACGCCACTCACCGCCGTTTCGTCGCTTCATCCTCGTCCCGTTCGCTGGGACCGGAGGAATCGGCGGTGAGCCGCTCATCGGTCCAGTCGACGCCGAGTTCGTCGAGACCGTCGGCCAACAGATCGCCCAGCATCGGCTCACCCAGTAGATATTGCACAGCTTCGCGCCGGGGCGCCTTGTATTCGGCGCGGGCCTCGGCGGCGCGGGCGCGCAGGTCGTCCCACTCGTCGACGGAGCCGTCGCCGCGGCCGAGCCACATCAGCGTCACGAGGTCGAGCTGCTCGTCCTCGTTCAGCGCCCCGATGAAGCCGGTCAACTCGCTTGCGACCGGATCGGACGCCGTGTCTTCCAGAACGTCGATGTCGTCATCGTCGGACGGGTTCGAGCCCGAGTCCGGATCGGATGCAGCTTCCTTGACGTCGAATTCGCGGGCCTTCTCGATGATGAAAGCGACCTTCTCGGCGGAAATTGCAAGCTCTGGCATCGTCTTCCCTCCGGCTTGTCCTGGGTTCCAGCGATAACGCGGCGCGCCATCAGATGATCCATTGCGCTTCATGGCGGAAACCCGCATGTTTCGGCGCAAAGCAAGAACATGGGGACACGCCGGATGTCGTGGAAGGTGGGCAAGGTCAAGATCACGAAACTCGTCGAGATGGAGACAGTCGGCTCGACCCGCTTCATCCTGCCGGCCGCGACCAACGATGAAATCCGGAAGCTGCCCTGGCTGATCCCGCATTTCGCCACCGACGAGGGCCGGCTGAAGATGTCGATCCACTCGCTGGTGGTGGAGACGCCGACGCGCCGCATCGTGGTCGACACCGGTCTCGGCAACGACAAGCAGGGCCGCGGCGTCCCGGTCTGGAATAACCGCAGCACGCCGTTTCTGGAGACCATGACGGCAGTGGGATTTGCCCCTGACAGCATCGACACCGTGCTGTGCACGCATCTTCATGTCGACCATGTCGGCTGGAATACGCGACTGGTCGATGGCAAATGGGTGCCGACCTTCCCGAAGGCACGCTATGTGTTCGGCAAGACCGAATATGAGTATTGGCGCGATTATACGGCCGAGCCGGACAAGGTTGCGGTGTTCAACGATTCCGTGAAGCCGGTCGCCGATGCCGGCCAGGTCGAGCTGATCCCAGGCGATCACCGGCTCTGCGAGGAGATCAGCGTGATCCCGACCCCCGGCCACAGCCCCGGGCACATGAGCGTCCTGATCGAGTCCGGCGGTGAACAGGGGCTGCTCACCGGTGACGTCGCCCATCACCCCTGCCAGATGGCGCATCTCGACTGGTGCTCGATCGTCGATACCGATCCCGCCCAATCGGCGGCAACGCGGCACAAGGTGTTCTCGCGCTTTGCCGACACCCCGACGCTGGTGATCGGCGGGCATTACTCGGCCGGACACATCAGGCGGGACGGGGATGCGTTCAGGTTCGTGGCGCTGACCTAGGTCTCGTGCCCCGGACGCTGCGCAGCACGAAGTGATGCGCTGCAGAGCCGGGGCCCATGTGGCCACAATCTGGGTCCCGGCTCTGCGCCGCATCGCTTCGCGCTGCGTCGCGTCCGGGACACGAGACTGACCGCCACCCACCGAATCCAGAAGCCTGCAATGCGCCCCGCTTTGAGCGGTTGAATTTCCCGCCGCCCTGTTCCATGAAGCTATTTAACCGATCGGTCCATCTCCAGGGAGAAACGAGAATGAAGCTTGTTCGTTACGGCGAAAAGGGTGCGGAAAAGCCCGGCCTGATCGACAAATCCGGCCAGTTGCGCGACCTGTCGGCGCATGTGAAGGACCTGACCGGCGAGGCCTATTCGCCGGAAAGCCTGAAGAAGCTCGCCGCGCTCGACCCCGCCTCGCTGCCCGCCGTCTCGGGCAAGCCGCGGTTCGGCGCGCCGGTCACCGGCATCTCGAAATTCGTCGCCATCGGCCTCAACTACAGCGACCACGCCAAGGAAACCGGCGCTGCGATCCCGACCGAGCCGATCATCTTCATGAAGGCGAACACCTCGCTCTCCGGCCCCAACGACGCGGTCGAGAAGCCGCGCGGCTCGACCAAGCTCGACTGGGAAGTCGAAATCGCCGCGATCATCGGCACCCGCGCCAAGTACGTCTCGGAAGCCGATGCGCTGAACTACGTGGCCGGCTATTGCGTCTGCAACGACGTCTCCGAACGCAACTTCCAGACCGAGCGCCTCGGCCAGTGGACCAAGGGCAAGTCGCACGACACGTTTGGCCCGGTCGGCCCGTGGCTCGCCACCAAGGACGAGATCAAGGACGTGCAGAACCTGTCGATGTGGCTCGACGTCAACGGCCAGCGCCGCCAGACCGGCTCGACCAAGACCATGATCTTCTCCATGGCCCAGTGCATCTCCTATGTCTCGCAGTTCATGACGCTGCTGCCGGGCGACATCATCACCACGGGCACTCCGCCCGGCGTCGGCCTCGGCATGAAGCCGCCGACCTTCCTCAATGTCGGCGACGTCGTGACGCTCGGCATCGAAGGCCTTGGCGAGCAGCGGCAGGAGATTATTGCGGCGTGAGCCGCAATCCGTACACTTCTCGTCGTCATGCCCGGGCAGCAGCGCGAAGCGCGTCTTCTCACAAGATGTCCCGGGCATCCACGTCTCACAGTCTAGCCGCGCGGAAGCGCGTGGATGGCCGGGTCAAGCCCGACCATGACGGTGGAGACGCTGTTCGTACAAGATCGACCGCAGGGAATTGTCCGCATGAAACTCTCCTTCTCCGCCGCCTCGCCCTTCGCCCGCAAGGTGCGCATCGCCGCGATCGAGCTTGGGCTGATCGACAAGATCGAGCTGACGCCCGCAACCGTCGCGCCGGGCACGGCCAACGAGGACTATTCGCGCATCACGCCGCTGAAGAAGCTGCCGGTGCTGATCACCAATGACGGCGACGTGATCCTGGATTCCTACGTCATCGTCGAATATCTCAACGAGATGGCCGGCGGCAGCCTGATCCCGGATTACGGCCCGCGGCGCTGGAAGGCCAAGACCAATCACTCCCTGACCAACGGCATGCTCGATTCCATGCTGCTGTGCCGCTACGAGAGAATGGTGCGGCCGCAGGGCTTGCAATGGCAGGCGTGGTCGGACGACCACTGGAACCGGGCCTGGACCGGCATGGCGCGCTTCGAGAACATGCCCGATGTCCTGAACGGTCCTTTCGACATTTCGCAGATCGGCCTCGTCTGCGTGCTCGGCTATGCCGATTTCCGCTTCGCCGATTGCGGCTGGCGCAAGGCCTATCCGAAACTCGACGCCTTCCACCAGAAGATGCTGGAGCGGCCCTCCGTGAAGATCTCGGTGCCGCCGGCCGCATAATCCGTGGGAGCTCTCATGAGCCTGAAATTCACCGTCGGCGACCTCACCATCCATCGCGTCATCGAGCAGGAAACCTCGTTCGTCCCGGCGATGGAGATGCTGCCGGGACTGACACCCGAGGTGCTGGCCGAGAACCGGGCATGGATGCGGCAGGCCAAGGCGCTGGATGAGCAGGATGTGCTGCTGCTGTGCTTCCAGTCCTATGTGGTGAAGACGCCGCACCACACCATTCTGATCGACAGCTGCATCGGCAACGACAAGCCGCGGCCGCAGCGGCCGAAATGGAACATGAAGGCCGACGACACCTATCTGCGCGCGCTGGGCGCCGCCGGATTCCCGCCTGGCGACATCGACTTCGTGATGTGCACGCATCTCCACGTCGATCACGTCGGCTGGAACACGCGGCTCGAGAACGGCCGCTGGGTGCCGACCTTCCCCAAGGCGCGCTACGTCTTCGCCAAGCAGGAGTTCGACCATTGGTCGGCTCAGAACGCGAAGACTGAGATCCCGCCTTTCGTGGACAGTGTGCTGCCGGTGGTCGAGGCGAAGCGCCACGAACTCGTCGGCAACGACCACCAGATCGGCGATCACGTCCGCATCCTGCCGACACCCGGCCACACGCCGGGCCATATCGCTGTTACGATGGGCCGCGGCAAGGACGATGCCGTGTTCTCCGGCGATCTCATGCACTCGCCGTTGCAGACGCTCTATCCGGAGCTGTCGATCAAGTTCGACGTCGACCCGGCCAGGGCGGCAACGACGCGCCGCAGCTTCCTGGAACGCTATTGCGACACCGACACGCTGTGCTGCACCGCGCACTTCCCCTCCCCGTCGGTCGGGAAGATCAGGCGCAAGGGCAACGCGTTCGTCTGCGCGGCGGTTTAACGAGATGCCGTAGGGTGGGTTAGCTCTGCGGCTGCGCAAAGCGCAGTCGCTGAGCGTAACCCACCTCTTTAAGTTCTGCAGAGACAGAAGAGGTGGGTTACGCCTTCGGCTAACCCACCCTACGATTCCACCCAAGTGGAGGAAACGATGACAGCGCTCCCCGACGTCCCCCTGCCCGCCGGCATCCGCTCGCGCTATGTCGACGGCATCAACGGCTTGCGCATGCATGTGCTCGAGGCCGGCTTCGAGACCAAGGGCCGCCCCTGCATCCTGCTGCTGCACGGCTTTCCCGAGCTCGCCTTCTCCTGGCGCAAGGTGATGCCGGCGCTCGCCGCCGCCGGCTATCACGTGATCGCGCCGGACCAGCGCGGCTATGGCCGCACCACGGGATGGACCGCGGACTATGACGGCGACCTCGCGCCATTCCGTCTGTTCAACCTGGTGCGTGACGCGCTGGGGCTGGTGTCGGCGTTCGGCTACAAGCAGGTCGATCTGATCGGGCATGATTTCGGCAGCCCGGTCGCATCCTGGTGCGCGCTGATCCGGCCCGATGTGTTCCGCTCGGTCGTGATGATGAGCGCGCCGTTCGGCGGACCACCGCCGCTGCCGTTCAACACGGTCGATGCGCCGGCGCAGATTTTGGCCGAAGATCCCGTGCATCGCGAGCTCGCGGCCCTGCTGCGTCCGCGAATCCACTATCAATGGTACTATTCGACGCGCACCGCGAACGCCGACATGCATCACGCACCGCAAGGCGTGCATGATTTCCTGCGCGCCTATTACCATCACAAGAGCGCGGACTGGACCGACAACAAGCCCTACCCGCTCAAATCGTGGTCGGCAGGTGAGCTGGCAAAGCTGCCGACCTATTATGTGATGGACCTGAACGAGACCATGGCGGAGACGGTCGCCAAGGAGATGCCCTCGCCGGCGGCGATCGCCGCCAATCAATGGCTGCCGGACAACGCGCTCGCCTATTACAGCGCCGAATATGGCCGCACCGGTTTCCAGGGCGGGCTGCAATGGTATCGCTGCGGCACGTCGGCCGCCTTCAACAACGAGTTGCAGCTGTTCTCGGGCCGCAGCATCGACGTGCCCTCCTGCTTCATCTCCGGCAAGCAGGATTGGGGCACTTATCAGCGCCCCGGCGTGTTCGAGGCGATGCAGAAAAGCGCGTGCACCAGGATGCTCGGCTGCCATCTCGTCGACGGCGCCGGCCATTGGGTGCAGCAGGAGCAGCCGGCCGAGGTGAGCCGCTTGCTGCTCGACTTCCTTGCCAAGACTTACTGACTGAAGCCCGCGCCGGCTGATTTGACCCGGGAACCACGGCGGCCTATATAATTTAGAACCATTCTAAACTAGTGGGACAGGGCCGTCGTGAAGAATTTTGCCGATCTGACCGAGCGCGAGGTGCTTGCGGTCGCGATCTCCTCCGAGGAGGAGGACAGCCGCATCTACATGACCTTCGCCGAGGATCTGAGGGAGCGTTATCCGGATTCGGCCAAGATCTTCGAGCAGATGGCCGAGGAAGAGCGCGGACATCGTCACATGCTGCTGGAAATGTACGAGCAGCGCTTCGGTCCGCACCTGCCTCCCATCCGCCGCGAGGACGTCAAAGGCTTCCTGCGTCGCCGCCCGGTCTGGCTCACCAAGAACCTGTCGCTCGACACCATCCGCAGGGAAGTCGAGACCATGGAAATGCAGGCCGAGCGCTTTTACGTGAAGGCCGCCGAACAGGCGCAGGATGTCGGCGTGCGCCGTTTGCTCGGCGATCTCGCCGAAGCCGAGAAAGGCCACGAAGAGATGGCCGCAAAGCTGGCGGGCCAGATCCTCAGCCCCGATGTGCGCGCGGAGGAAGATCGCACCAACCGCCGCATGTTCGTGCTGCAATATGTGCAGCCGGGCCTTGCCGGCTTGATGGACGGATCGGTCTCGACGCTGGCGCCGCTGTTTGCCGCCGCGTTTGCCACCCACCAGAACTGGCAGACGTTTCTGGTGGGCCTCGCCGCCTCGATCGGCGCCGGCATCAGCATGGGATTTGCGGAAGCGCTGTCCGACGACGGATCGCTCACGGGGCGCGGCTCGCCGTGGCTGCGCGGTCTCACCTGCGGCTTGATGACGACGCTCGGCGGGCTCGGCCATACCGCGCCCTATCTGGTGCCCGACAGCTGGGCCAATGCGTTCTGGATCGCAACCGCGATCGCCGGAATCGTCGTGTTCTTCGAGCTATGGGCGATCGCCTTCATCCGCTCGCGCTACATGGACACGCCGTTCCTCCAGGCCGTGTTCCAGATCGTGCTCGGCGGCGCCATCGTGCTCGCGGTGGGGATATTGATCGGGGCGGCGTAACGACCTCACACTCGCTGTCATCGCCCGCGAAGGCGGGCGATCCAGTACGCCGCAGCGGATATGGCGAGAGCGAGCTCTCAAACGCGGGCCTCTGGAACACTGGATCGCCCGGCCAAGCCGGGCGATGACACCGAAATTGTTGTTGGGCCGCCCCGATGACCACCGGCGAGACATATCAATCGCGATCAAACGGCGGTTGCGGTGTTCGGCCAAACTGCGCATCATCCTCCAACAACCAGAGCGGGAGAAGCGCCGTGGCCAAATCCGAATGGAGCTTCAAAAGCGCGGTCGAGCTGTCGGCCGCGCTGACCGCGAAGAAAGTCTCCGCGGTCGAGCTCGCGCAGGACGCGATCGACCGCATCGAACGGCACGACGGCAAGATCAACGCGGTCTGCGTGCGCGATTTCGATCGCGCGCTCGGTGCGGCGCGCGAGGCGGACGCCGCATTGGCGCGCGGCGAGCGCAAGCCGCTGCTCGGCCTGCCCTTGACGATCAAGGAATCGTTCAACATCGCCGGCCTGCCGACGACCTGGGGCTTCGTTCCGCAGAAGGATTTCAAGCCTGTCGAAGACGCGCTACCGGTGGTACGCATCAAGCAGGCCGGCGGCGTGATCCTCGGCAAGACCAACGTCCCGGTCGGCCTCGGCGACTGGCAGAGCTACAACGACATCTACGGCACCACGAACAACCCCTATGATCTCGGCCGCACGCCGGGTGGATCGTCCGGGGGATCTTCGGCAGCCCTCGCCGCAGGCTATTGCGCGCTCGCCACCGGCTCCGATATCGGCGGCTCCCTGCGTGTGCCGGCATTTCATTGCGGCATCTTCGCTCACAAGCCGACCATCAATCTCTGCGCAGCGCGCGGCGAGACTCCGCCGCCGTTTCCGGCCATTCCGCGCGAAGGCGACCTCGCCGTCATCGGTCCGATGGCGCGCACGGCAGCGGATCTTTCCTTGCTGCTCGACGTCATGGCCGGACCGGATCCGCTCGATGCCGGCGTCGCCTACAAACTCGATTTGCCTGTTGCGCGGCATCAGTCGCTGCGCGATTTTCGTGTCCTGGTGATCGAGAGCCATCCGCTGCTGCCGACTGACCGGGACGTGCGCGGCGCGATCGACAAGCTCGCCACCGACCTCACGAAGGCCGGCGTGACGGTCGCGCGCGAGAGCGCGCTGCTTCCGGACTTCGCGGAGACGTCGCGGCTTTACATGCGCATGCTGCTGGGCTTCCTCGGCGCGTTCTTCCTGCCCGACGAGCTGGCGGATTCGCGGGCACGAGCGAGCCAACTGTCGCCAGATGACCGGAGCCTCGGCGCGGAACGACTGCGCGGCATTACCGCAAGCCACCGCGCCTGGGTGCTCGACGCCGGCACCCGCGCCGGCCTGCGCGCGCAATGGCGCGCGCTGTTCAAGAACTTCGACGCGGTGATCTGCCCGATCATGCCGACGCCGGCCTTTCCGCATGATCATTCGCCGGAGCAGCGCCTGCGAAGAATCGACATCGACGGCACGGACTATCCTTATTCCGACCAGCTCGCCTGGCCCGGCATTGCGACGCTTCCGGGCCTGCCGGCAACGGCCGTTCCGCTGGGACTGTCGAAAAACGGGCTGCCGGTCGGCGTCCAGATCATCGGCCCCTTCCTCGAGGATCGCACGCCCTTGAGGCTCGCCGAACTGATCGAGCGCGAGTTCGGCGGCTTCACACCGCCGCCATTGTTCGATGATTAGTCTCTCTCGTCATTGCGAGCGACGCGAAGCAATCCAGACTGCCGCGACGGAGAAATTCTGGGTTGCTTCGTCGCAAGGGCTCCTCGCAATGACGGAGCAAAATAACGTCGCGCTTCGCGCGACGCGCGCTCCGGAATGACAAGAAGGAGAGGAACGCCATGAGCCAGGACATGGAAGAGCTCACCGCGCTCAACCGCGACTACGTCGCCTCCGTGCAGAACTGCGACGTCAAGCGGTTCGACGAGATCCTGGCGCCGGAGTTCTATTGCTCCAATCCCGACAAGACATTGGTCGACCGCGCCGCCTTCCTGGAACAGACGGCGCGGCCGATCGCGATCCGGAACCTCAGGGAGCACGACGTCATCATCCGCATCATGGGCGACTTCGCCATCATCCACGCGACGACAAGCTACACCACGGGAGACGGCCAGCAGGCGACGGGCCGCTACACCGATTGCTGGACGAAGAAGAACGGCAGATGGCTCGCGGTGTCGGCGCACGTGTCGCGGTGAGGATTTCACCTCTCCCCGCAATGCGGGGAGAGGTCGACGCCGGAGCGTAGCGCAGGCGGCGGGTGAGGGGCATGGCACACTGCCGACTACGAGTCCGGTAGTTGCCGACCGATCATTCGAGGAGTCGGAGAGGCCAATCGTAAGGCACCGTCGCGCACGGCCCCTCACCCGGATCGCGCCGGACGATGCTACGCATCGCCGGGGGCGATCCGACCTCTCCCCGCAAAGAGCGGGGAGAGGTGAAGCAATCAGCTATCAAACACGATCACGCTCCGCAGCGTCTTGCCCGCCTTCATGTTGGCAAAACCCTCGTTGATCTCCGACAGCTTCAGCTTGGCCGAGATCCAGTCCTCCAGGTGCAGCCGGCCGCGCAGGTAGAAATCGACCAGGCGCGGCATGTCGACGCGGAAATGGTTCGAGCCCATGGACGAGCCCTGGATCTTGCGTTCGCGGAGGAAGTCGAAGCCGTGCAGCTCGATCTTCTGGCCGAACGGGATCATGCCGACGATGGTGGCGGTGCCGCCGGAGGCGAGCATGCCAAACGCCTGCTCCGCCGTTTCCTTGCGGCCGAGCACCTCGAAGGAGTGATGCACGCCGCCATTGGTGAGATCGCGCACCTGCTTCACGACGTCGCCGTCGGCGGGATTGATGATGTCGGTCGCGCCCAGCTTGGTCGCGAGCTGGAGCTTGGCCGGGTTGGTGTCGATGGCGATGATGCGGCCGGCGCCGGCGATCTGCGCGCCGTTGATCGCGGCCATGCCGACGCCGCCGCAGCCGATCACCGCGACGGTCTCGCCGGCCGTCACCTTCGCCGTGTTCACCACCGCGCCGTAGCCGGTGATGACGCCGCAGCCGATCAGCGCGGCAAGATCAAGCGGCATCTCCTTCCTGATTTTGACGATCGCGTTCTCGTGCACCAGCATCTGCTCGGCGAAGGACGAGAGATTGAGGAACTGATGCAGCTTCTCGGAGCGCGACCATTGCATGCGGTCGGAGACGCCCGGCAGCAGCTTCACCGTGGTATCGGTGCAGAGCACGGTGCGGCCGGTGGTGCAGTTGTCGCAGGTGCCGCAGAACACCGACAGGCAGGTGACGACGTGGTCGCCCGGCTTCACGTAAGTTACGTCGGAGCCGACCTGCTCGACCACGCCGGCGGATTCATGCCCGAGCACCGCGGGCAGCGGATGCGGATAAAGGCCTTCCATGAAGTGCAGGTCGGAATGGCAGAGGCCGGCGACCGATGTGCGGATCAAGACCTCGCGCGGGCCCGGCTTCGGCAGGCTGACATCCTCGATGACCAGCGGCTTGTTGACTTCATAGAGGACGGCGGCCTTCATCGAGCACTCCCTGTCGCTTTTTTTGCTTTGAACGCGGGCGCAGCCTACGCTGCCAGAACCAGTTCGCCAACCTCGCTCATCCCAGCCACGCGCTCGCCAAGCAGAAGCTCGGCGATCTTCGCTTGCTCGGCATTTTCCGTCAGCCGGAACGGATCGTTCGGCGAGACCCGGTGATCGATCACGAGCCGCGACAGCAGCAGCCGGCGCGCATCGCCGCGCATAGCGTGGATGCGATGCGACTCCCAGGCGAGCGCGACCGCACTTGCGACGTGATAGAGCAGGCTGGTGGCGCGGCGCGCGTCAGCCTCGTTCTCGGATTTCCCCGCAACCTCGCGCGCGAAACCGACCGCGCGATCGGTGAGGCCGCGCAGGCGGTCGCACCAGGCCTGCGGCACCGAGGCGCTGTCGTCGAGCCGGGCATGCAGATCCGCGGCCAGCGCAGATTCGGCGCCGTGACGGCCGACCGCGCGCCGGAGCGCATCGATCGCGACGATGTTGCCGGTGCCTTCCCAGACCGAGCCGAGATGGGCGTCGCGCAGCAGGCGGGCCGTGGCGAATTCCTCGATATAGCCGATGCCGCCACGCATCTCGAGCGCATCGCCGCAGACCTTGCGTGCATCGCGCGTGGCGCGGAACTTCAATGTCGGGGTGAGGATACGCAGCAGCGCCGCCGCATCCTGGCTGCCCGCCTCGGCCCGGTCGAGCGCGTCCGCAGTGAGGAAGCTCATCGACAGCGCCTGCTCGACCGGCAGCATGATCTTTAGCATCTGCCGCCGGCCGAGCGGCAGATCGATGATGCGGCTGCCGAACACCACGCGGTTCTTCGCGACCGTCATGGCGTCGTGATAGGCGCGGCGCATCAGCGCGGTGGATTTGACGCCGTTGGAGAGCCGCGACGAATTCACCATCTCGGCCATCTGCACGAAGCCGCGGTCGAGCTTGCCGACGGCGTAGGCGATCGCGCCTTCGAGCTTGATCTCCCCTGACGCCATCGAGCGCGTGCCGAGCTTGTCCTTCAGACGCACGATCCGGTAGTGGTTCTGCGAGCCGTCGTCGAGGAAACGCGGCATCAGGAACAGGCCGACGCCGCGCGTGCCGGGGCCGGCGCCTTCGGGACGCGCCAGCAGCATCACGACCTTGGCATCGGCATTCGAGCAGAACCATTTTTCGCCGTAGAGGCGCCAATGGTCACCCTCCTGCACCGCGCGCGTGGCCAGCGTGCCGACGTCGGAGCCGCCCTCCTTCTCGGTCATGAACTGGCCGCCCTGGGTCAGCTTGCCCATGTCGGTCTGCGTCAGACCATCCAGATATTTCGCCTTCAACGCCTCGCTGCCAAAGTTCGCCAAGAGTTTTGCGCAGCCGTCGGTGACGTTGATCGGACAGCCCATGCCGAATTCGGTCTGGTTGAACAGGAAGGTGAAGGCGTGTTTCGCCACGACAGGATATTTGTCCGGCCAGCCCATGATGCCCTTGCGGATCGACAGTGCGTGGATGCCGAACTCGCCGAAGGCAGCCTTCTCCAGTTCGCGATAGGCCGGGTGGTATTCGATCCACTGCATGTCGCGGCCGAACTTGTCGCGCTGGTGCAGCACCGGCGTGTGCCGGTCGGCGAGGCGCGCGCAGTCGTCGAGATGACCGCCGGCGAGCTCACCAAGGCGGTCGAGATGCGGCTCGATGTGACGGAACAGCATCTCCGGCAGATGGATGCGCAAGAGATCCGTCAGCGCCGGATCGGCACGGTAGAAATTCATGCCTGTGGTATCGGGCGCCAGCAGGCCGGATGGTGCGGCCGCGGCATTTTTCGGCTGCGCTATGACCGGCTTGTGCATGATCGTCCTCTTCGTTTCCGCCCGCCGGCATTTCTTAGCACTTGCCGCTTGGGATGATGTCGATCATGCTCCAGCCAGGAAGCCGGATAAAGCCGCAAATTGTCAGGGAGGCATGATCGCCGTGAAGGAGCAATTCGCTCTGCGGAATTGTGATCGGCCGGGCCTGCACCCCGGCTGGTTGTCCGCACGGCGGATGCATAGATCAGCGGCTTCCCGTCTCCGAGAGATCACGCCATGGAACACCCGAAATACAAGATCGCGCTCATCGTCGGCGCCGGCGAAGGCCTGAGCGCCTCGCTGGCGCGGCTGCTGTCCACACAAGGCATTCGCGTGGCGCTTGCCGCGCGGAAGATCGAGAAGCTGGGCGCGCTCTGCACCGAGACCGGTGCAAGAGCCTATGCCTGCAACGCGACCGAGCCGGATGAGGTCGAGCGCCTGTTCGGCCTCGTCGAGCGCGAGATCGGCACGCCCGATCTCGTCGTCTACAACGCCAGCGGCCGCACCCGGGGACCGTTCGTCGACCTCGTCCCGGCCGATGTCGCGCAGGCGATCGCGATCAGCGCCTATGGCGGTTTCCTGGTGGCGCAGCAGGCGGCAAAGCGCATGCTGCCAAACAGGCACGGCGCGATCCTGTTCACCGGCGCTTCGGCCAGCGTCAAGGGCTATGCGCAGTCCGCTTCCTTCGCGATGGGCAAGTTCGCGCTGCGCGGTCTCGCCCAGAGCCTGGCGCGCGAATTGTCGCCGCAGGGCATCCATGTCGCGCATTTCGTGATCGACGGCGGCATCAGGAGCGCGGCACGGACGGAAGCAGCCGACAATCCGGATTCAATGCTCGATCCCGACGCGATCGCGGAGAGCTACTGGAACGTGTTGCAGCAGCCGCGCAGCGCCTGGAGCTGGGAGCTGGAGCTGCGGCCGTGGGTGGAGAAGTTTTGAGTTGAGTTTGTCATTCCGGGGCGGCTCGAAGAGCCGAACCCGGAATCTCGAGATTCCGGGTTCGATGCTTCGCATCGCCCCGGAATGACAACAATGAACGGGGAGCGACATGACCACGGACACCACCGTCGACACCGGCACAAACGAACTCCTCTGCGTCATCCGCGACCGCGTCGCGGTGATCACGCTGAACCGGCCGGAGGCGCGCAATTCGCTGTCGGATACGCTGACGCCGGCGCTGCGCACGATGATCCGCACCTGCGCCGAAGATCCCAAGGTCGGCGCGCTGCTGATTACCGGCGCGGGCGAAGCGTTCTGCGCCGGCGGCAACGTCAAGGGCATGGGTGCGCATCGCGATCCGAAGAAGCTGGAGATGTCGCTGGAGGATCGCATCACCGATCTCCAGGAGCGGCAGCGGCTGCTCACCGGCGCACTGGTGTCGGTGCGCAAGCCCACGATCGCCGCGCTGCCGGGGCCGGCGGTCGGCGCGGGGCTTGCCATCGCCATGGCCTGCGACATCCGCATCGCCGCGCAATCGGCCTTCGTCGCCACCGGCTATGCCCGCATCGCGCTGAGTGGCGATTACGGCATCGCCTGGCTGTTGACGCGGCTGGTCGGCACCGCGCGGGCGCGCGAGCTGATGTTCACCGGCGACAGGGTCGATGCCGCGCGTTGTGAAGCCATCGGCCTCGTCAACCGCGTCGTGCCCGACGACCGACTGCAAGCCGAGGCCTTCGCGCTGGCCAAATCCCTCGCCGAAGGCCCGCGCCTGGCGCTGCGCTACATGAAGGACAATCTCGACGAGGCCATCCAGTTCGATTTCGAGACCGCCCGCGACCACGAGGCCGAACGGCTGATCCGCCTCACCACGACCGCCGATCACAAGGAGGCGGTGCAGGCCTTCATCGAGAAGCGCAAGGCGGTGTTCACGGGGAAGTAGGGCGTCGCGGCGGTGCCACACACGCGGTGTCGTCCTGGCTTTCGCCGGGACGACGCCGGGGAGACACGGTGTCTACGTAGCAGCCGCCCGCGCGAAATCCACGAACGCCCGCAGCGCTGCCGGCAATTGGCGGCGGCTTGGGTAGTACAGGAAGAAGCCGGGATAGGCCGGGCACCAGTCGGCGAGCACGCGGACCAGCTGGCGTTTTGCCAATAGTGCCTCTACCTGCGCTTCGAACACATAGGCGAGGCCAGCACCATCGAGCGCGGCATCGACCATCAGATCCTGGTCGTTCATCGTCAGCGGTCCGGTGACGTCGATGGTGAGCTCGATGCCGCCGCGCTCGAACTCCCAGTGATAGAGCGCGCCTGAGGTGAAGCGGTAGCGAATGCAAGGCAGGCCTTTCAGGTCGCGCGGCGTGGCTGGCTGCTTGTGCGCCTTGAAGAAGGCGGGTGAGCCGACCACGGCAAAACGATGCCGCGGGCCGATCGGCACCGCGATCATGTCGGCGGCAATGGTCTCGCCGAAGCGCACACCGGCGTCGAAGCCGGCCGCGACCATGTCGATCAGCGCATCGTTGATGACGATCTCGACGTTGACGTCAGGGAATGATTTCAGGAAGCGCGTCACGATCGGCAGCAGCACGAGCTGTGCCGACTGGCGCGCGGCGGTGAGGCGCAGCGCGCCGGCGGGCTTGCCGCGAAAATTATTGAGGTCCTCGAGCGCGTCGTCGATGTCGCGGAAGGCCGGCGTGATGCGGGCGAACAGCCGCTCGCCGGCCTTGGTGAGCGCGACGCTGCGGGTGGTACGGTTGACGAGGCGCAAGCCCAGCCGCTCCTCGATATTGCGCAAGGCGTGGGACAGCGCCGACGGCGTAACGCCAAGCTCGGTCGCCGCCGCGCGAAAACTGCGGTGGCGGGCGATGGCGAGGAAGGTCGCGAGGTCGGACGGGTCGATCCGCATTGATGAATTTTACTCAGTAGCTTGCATAATACATAGCGGATTATCTCAGCTATGGCGAGTCGCTACACCTTGCCCATCGGCTTCGGCCATCGCCGGGCCAGAATGGAGAGGGCAACATCATGCGTGTCTGGTTCATCACAGGAGCGTCCCGCGGATTTGGCGCGTTGATCGCCGAAGCAGCCTTGAAGGCCGGCGATGCCGTCGTCGCGACCGCGCGCGATCCTTCCACGGTCACCGCCCGCCTCGGCAGTCACGAGCGGTTGCTGGCGACGCGGCTCGACGTCACCAGCGAAGCCGAGGCGCATGAGGCGGCGGGCCAGGCTGTGAAGCGCTTCGGCCGCATCGACATCCTGGTCAACAACGCCGGATACGGCCTGCTCGGCGCGATCGAGGAAGCCAGCGACGCGGAAACGCAAAAGCTGTTCGGCACGAACGTATTCGGCCTGCTCAGCGTCACCCGCGCGGTGCTGCCGCATATGCGCCGCCAGCGGTCGGGCCATATCGTCAACATCTCGTCGGTCGGCGGCTACGCCGGCTATCCCGGCTGGGGCGTCTACGGGGCGACCAAGTTCGCGGTCGAGGGAATCAGCGAGGCGCTGGTCGGCGAAGTCGCTCCGCTCGGCATCAAGGTGACCGTGGTCGAGCCCGGCTTCTTCCGCACCGACTTCCTCGACGACAGCTCGCTGTCGCGCACCGCGCAAGTGATCGACGACTATCGCGAAAGCGTCGGCAAGACCCGCGCCCATGCGGCCGACGTCAATGGTGGCCAGCGCGGCGACCCGCGCAAGCTGGCGCAGGCCTTCCTCAAGCTGGTCGAGGCCAGGAACCCGCCGCTGCGCCTGCCGCTCGGCAGCGACACCGTGGAGCGGATCGAGGCGAAAAACGCGTTCGTCGCGCAGGAGCTGGCGGGCTGGCGGTCGGTCGCGACCTCCACCGACTTCACCAACGACGGCGCTTGAGTGAGGCAAAAAAATGCCCGGCTCTGGATGAGAGAGCCGGGCTTGCAGTCGTGTCAGGCCGAGGCTGAGGGGCTGTCGGCCTGACGGGAAAGGGCGGCGAGACGCCAGCTCGCGCAGGGAATGTCCTTCGGTGCGACCACGATCTCCTTGTCGAAGCGCACCAGCTTCCAGTCATCGGGATGATTGACGAAGGCAAATCTGGATTTGCGGGCGAGCGAGATCATGGTCTCGTTGGAGCGCAGCGTGTCACCGAACATGTGCTCGGCGCCCAGCGCGGCCGCGCGGCATTCGAGATTCCTCATGAGCGCGGTGGCGATGCCGTGGCCCTGCCAGCGGTCGTCGACCGAGAGGCCGAATTCGAGCGTCGCGGTCTCGGCATGCAACGCGTAGCGCGCTTCAGCGACGATGGTCTCGAAGCCGTCGACCATCTTGGTCGCGACGATCGTGAAGCGCTCGCGCTCGCCGACCTGGAGGAAGTCGTGCAACAGGCCCTTCGGCAATTCGCTGATCGCGCCGAAGAAGCGGTTGTAGCGGGAGCGGGTCGAGAGCGCGCGGAAATAGTGCTGAAGCTCCTCGGTGTCGCGCGGCTCGACGAAGCGAACGTTGAGCGCCTCGCCGTCCCGCGTGCGCAGCACGTCCGAATATTGCTTCAGGTCTTCGAGGCGAAGGATGCTCATGACACGTGCCCTGGGAAAGGGGACCGCCGGCGCCCCTGTGATCAGGCGGCGCCGGCCTGGCGGCCAATCAGGCCCGCCAGAAGGGTTTGTCGGCCTCATAGGCGATGTCGGACCAGGACAGGCCGACGTCCTGCAGGTCGCGGGCCGTCCAGTTGGTCAGCTCGCGGCGGGTCCGGTAGCGCTCGTGCCAGACATGGAGCGTCTCGCCGATCTGCTGGATCAGGCCTGGCGCATGATGATTTGTCATCGAATTCTGGGTCAAGGTAGACATTTTCAGCTCCTAGAGCTAAGTTGACGGCTAATATCTGCGCTCCATCGCATTGCGACAAACGACAATTTGTACCTCTTCGCATGAAATAACGTCATGTATCCTGCTGCCAAATGACTGCCAGATTGCCCTCCCTGAACGGATTGCGGGCCTTTGAGGCCGCCGCGCGCCATCTCAGCTTCACGCTGGCGGCGACGGAGCTGAACGTGACGCAGACCGCGATCAGCCATCAGATCCGGCGATTGGAGGAGGAGCTCGGCATCCGCCTGTTCATTCGGCAAAACCGCGCGCTGGCGCTGACGCCGGAGGCGCGTGACTACCTGCCGGGGGTTCGCGCCGCCTTCAACGACCTCCGCCTCGCCACCGACCGCCTGCTGCGCAGGGACGACGACAAGGTGCTGACCCTCTCGACGCTGGCCTCGCTTGCGGCAAAATGGCTGCTGCCGCGGCTGACCGATTTCCAGGAGCAGCATCCCGGCATCGACGTCCGCATCACCACGTCGACCAGCCTCGTCGACTTCCAGCGCGACGATGTCGATGCCGCAATCCGCTATGGCCGCGGCCAGTGGCCGGGCCTGCGTGCCGACTGGCTGATGGCGGACGAGCTGTTTCCGGTGTGCAGTCCGTCGCTGCTGCGCGGCGACAAGCCGCTACAGCGTCCGGAGGATCTGCGAAATCATCCGCTGCTGCACACCTCCAACGCCAACAGCGACGACTGGCGGCTGTGGCTGACGGCGGCAGGCCTGCCGGCCGATATCGCCAAGCAGCCCGGCATCACCTTCGACATGATCTTCATGACCATCCAGGCTGCGATCGACGGCATCGGCGTGGCGATGGGGCGGACGTCCTACGTGCAGGACGACATCGCCAAGGGCCGGCTCGTCGTCCCCTTCAAGATCGCGCTGCCGGCCGATGCGGGTTTCTATCTGGTCGCGCCGGAGGGGCGCCGCGAGGCGCCAAAGCTCGCCGCGTTCCGTCAATGGATCGTTGCTGCGACGCAAAATAAAGCCTGAAAAATCATCAGCTTCCTCTGGAAAACCGATTGACCCGCCGCGCCCTGCGCGGCAAGGGGTAAGACAGATTGTCGCAGCATCAATCTGTCGCCTTGCCGTGACGCTGAGTTCCGGTCCGGCCACGTCCCAGGGAGTTCCGTCATGGCTGGACCAGCAACCAATCCGCCCGAGATCAAATCGCGCATCGGCGCGATCCTGCGCGCCACATCCGGCAATTTCCTCGAGCAGTTCGACTTCTTCCTGTTCGGCTTCTATGCGGCCGCCATCGGCAAGGCGTTCTTCCCCTCCACCAACGAGACGGCCTCGCTGCTCAACACCTTCGGCGTGTTCTGGCTCGGCGCATTGATGCGGCCCGTCGGCGCGATCGTGCTCGGGGCCTACATCGACCGCATCGGCCGCCGCCAGGGCCTGATCGTCACGCTCGGCATCATGGCCATCGGCACCGTCGTGATCGCGTTCTGCCCGAACTACGCGACCATCGGCATCGCGGCGCCGGTCATCGTGCTGATCGGCCGCCTGCTGCAAGGCTTCTCCGCCGGCGTCGAGCTCGGCGGCGTGTCGGTGTATCTCGCCGAAATCTCCACGCCCGGCAATCGCGGCTTCTACACCTCGTTCCAGTCGTCGAGCCAGCAGGTCGCGATCTTCGTGGCCTCGATCCTCGGCTATCTCCTCTCCGAGGTGATGCCGGCCGACACGGTGGCCGCCTGGGGCTGGCGCATTCCCTTCTTCGTCGGCTGCCTGATCATTCCCCTGATCTTCGTCCTGCGGCGCACGCTCGAGGAGACACCGGCCTTCCTCGCCATGAAGAAGCATCCGACGGCGAGCGAGGTGTTCGCCTCCGCGCTCGCCAACTGGCGCATCGTGATCCTCGGCATGATGATCGCGATCCTGACCACGACGACGTTCTACTTCGTCACGGTGTACACGCCGACCTTCGGCAAAACGGTGCTGAAGCTGTCGACGCAGGACGCGCTGCTCGTGACGCTGCTGGTCGCCGTGACCAACTTCTTCTGGAATCCGGTCGGTGGCGCGCTGTCCGATCGCATCGGCCGCAAGCCGGTGCTGATCACCATCGCCTGCCTCGCGCTCGTCACCGCCTACCCGGCGCTGCACTGGCTGGTGGCCGCGCCGACCTTCGGCAAGCTGCTCGCGGTCGAGATGATGTTCTCGTTCTATTTCGGCGTCTACAGCGGCACCATGCTCGGCGCCCTCGTCGAGATCGTGCCGGCGCATGTCCGCACCACCTGCTTCTCGCTCGCCTTCGCGCTCGCCGCCGCGCTGTTCGGCACCTTCACGCCGCTCGCCTCGACCTGGCTGATCGAGCGGACCGGCGACAAGGCCTCGCCCGGCTTCTGGCTGATGTTCGCCGCCCTGCTCGGCATCATCGCGGCCTCGACGGTGTATCGCAGCGGCGGCAAGGCGGTGCCGACATATGATGCGGTGGCGGAGCCGGTTGCGGGGCACTAGCTCAGTGTCATTCCGGGGCGCCTCGAAGAGGCGAACCCGGAATCCATTTCTCCCAGCATTCCTGTCGCACGATGGATTCTCTGATGCGCCATTGCGCATCATAGCTCGATGCTTCGCATCGCCCCGGAATGACAGTGGGGGCCTACAGCTCCACCACCACGTAATCGCTCTCGACCTTCACCGTGACAGTCTCGGCGACATACGGCCCCTTCACCACGCTCGCGCCCGGCTCGACATGGGCCGGATAGGCCTTCACGCGGAAGCGGCGGGGGTCGCAATAGGACTGGCCGGTGCGGATGTCGAACTCCCAGCCGTGCCAGGGACAGCGGATGATCTCGCCAAGCTTGGTGTATTCGATCTCGCCGGGATCGCTCGATTGCGCGAGCCCGATCAGCGGGCCCTCGCACAGCGCCGCGCCCTGATGCGGGCAGCGGTTCATCAGGCCGAAATATTCGCCCTTGATGTTGAAGACCGCGATCGGACGCCCGTCGATCTCCAGGAATTTTCGCGTGCCGGGCGGAAGCTCATCCACTGGCGCGATGACATGACGCGCCATCATCAATCCCGTAGAGAGTCCGGGCATTGCCCAGGTAAAACGCCTCGCGGTTGGCTTCGCTGACGCCCGCAGGCAGAACACGCGACGGCTCGTCGTAGTCCCAATGCGGATAGTCGGTCGCGAACAGCAGGCGGTCCCAGCCGATCCACTTGATGACGTCGAACAGATCCTCGCGCCGCTCCGGATCCTCCATCGGCTGCGTGGTCCACCACACTTGCTCGCGGATATATTCCGACGGCGGACGCTTCACGTGCGGCACTTCGCTCCTGAGCCGCTGCCAGGCCTTGTCCAGTCGCCACGCAAGCGACGGTGCCCAGCCGAAGCCGGCCTCGATCATCACCATCTTCAGCTTCGGGAAGCGCTCGAACACGCCTTCCAAAACGAGACTGGCCAGCGCCGATTGCTGGCACTGCGAATGCCCGACCATTTCCTCAATGTAATAGGAAGGCCAGCCCGACGGCGTGATCGGGTTGCCGCCGAAGCCGAAGGCATGGACGCCGACGGGAAGGCCGGCCTCTTCCGCGGCCTGATAGATCGGCCAATAGCGGCGCTGGCCGAGCGGCTCGACGTTGCGGCTGAGCAGCAGCACCTGAACGAAATTCTTGTCCCCGGCGCGCTCGCGGATTTCGGCGGCGGCCGACAGCCCGTCCTCATTGCCGACGACGATGGACGCTTTCAGCCGTTTGTCCCTGCTGGTCCATTTGTCGATCTGCCAGTCGTTGATCGCCGAGCACAAAGCGGCCGAGAGCTCGTGATTGCGGATGCCCTGCCCGGTGTTGAGAGGATTGAGCACGCCCAGCTGCACGTTGTTGGGGTCGAGCAACTGCTTCTGCATGAAGGAGAGCGAGGAGCCCTGCGGCCCGCCTTCCGGCGGATAGGCGTCGCGGCGCGAGGCGTTGGGCTGGGCCTTCGGATAGGGCGGGCCTTCCATCATGCCCTGATAGGCGTGCACGCCGTAGACTTCGAGATGATGCTGCCAGCGTTTGGCGAGATAGGGATAGAGCTCGGTGCGGGTGGCGCGGGCCGGATGGATGTCGCAATCCGCAATCGCGGTCTTGGTCGTCAGGGGGGAAGCGGCTTCGGTGCTTTCGCGGAATTGAATATTCATCGCCTTGCCTCCTCTGGCAGCGGCTAAGTCAGGCGGGGATAGGTCGCATGCGGATTGTCGATCATGATCTTGCGCACGAGATCGGGGGTGAGGCCCTGGGGCAGCGCGTCCTGGCCGTCGAACTGCCAGTGTGGATAGTCCGTGGAGAATAGGACCAATTCGTCCGACTGCATATGATCAAACAGGCGAATTAATGTCTCGGGTTCCGGCGGTGCATCAAATGGCTGTAACGAGAAGCGGATGTTGCTGCGCACAAGTTCCAGCGGCGCGCGATCGACCCAGGGCGTCTCCATCCGCACCCCGCGCCAGAATTTGTGAAGCCGCCAGAGATAAGGGGAGATCCAGGAGACACCGGACTCCAGCATCACCATTTTCAGCCGCGGATATTTGGCGAACACACCCTCGACGATCACGCTGGTGAGCTGGGTCTGGAACGCCTGGGCCTGACCGACATAATCCTCGATGTGGTAGGAACCCCAGCCCACTGCGGTCGGCGGATTGTGATAGGTGGAACCGGCATGGATGCCGACCGCGAGGTCCAGCCGTTCCGCGGCCTCGTAGATCGGCCATAGCACGCGCTTGCCGAGCAGCGTGTCGCCCATGACCAGCATCAAGACCTGCACGAAGCGCCGGTCCTGCGCGCAGCGTTCGATCTCGGCGACGGCCTTCTCGACGCTTTGCGTGGGGATCACGATCGAGCCGCGCAGCCGCTTGTCACGATCGAGCCATTCCTTCACCAGCCAGTCGTTCAGCGCGCGGCAGAACGCAGCCTGCATGTCCTCGGAAAACACCATCTGCACGCCGTAGAGCGGATTGCAAATGGCATGCTTGAGCTGAAAGGGATCGAGCACATGGCGCTGCATGGCCTCCAGGCTTTCGCCCGGCTTGCCGCTCTCGGGACGCCAGTCGGGACGTGCCACGATCGGCGAGTTCGGCGGGTAGGATTGCGAGATCAGGTCGACCATGCCGCGCGTCGTTACCTGATCGCGCCAATAGTCGTTCAGGTACGGCAGCAGGCTGGTCAGATGCGGCACGGCCGGATGCACATCGCAATCCACCCCGCCGGCAATCAGGGACGCCATCACGTCTCCTTCACGTTTCCTCGTCACGTCGTCTTGCGAGCGGCCTGGCCGCTCCGCCTTGTGCGCTATTCAAGCAGGCCTGACCGTCGCCCGCAACTCGGCCAAGGCAGCCAGCTTATGCTAGGAAGGCTGAGCTCGGTTGCGAGGCAATGAGAGGTTAAAGGGATGAAAGAGCTCGTCGGCATTGCGGAACAGGTCGCGGCCCAGTTGATCGCGCGCAAACAGACCATCGCGGTGGCGGAATCCTCGACCGGCGGCCTGATCTCGGCCAGCCTGCTCGCGGTGCCTGGTGCATCCGCCTATTTCGTCGGTGGCGCCGTGGTCTACACCCGCGATGCCAGGCGCGTGCTGATGGATATTTCGGATGACGGCATGAAGGGTCTTCGCTCCTCGTCGGAGCCCTACGCGAAGCTCCTCGCCGAACAGATGCGCAGCCGCTTCAATTGCGACTGGGGCCTGTCCGAAACCGGCGCCGCCGGCCCCACCGGCAACCGCTACGGCGACGACGCCGGCCATAGCTGCATGGCGGTCGCAGGCCCCGCGGTAGAGGTGATGACGCTGGAGACGGGCAGCAGCGACCGGTTTGCGAACATGCAGGTGTTCGCGGCGACGGCGCTGAGGTTGCTGCTGAGGAAGCTATCGGAGTAGCCGCATCATCGTCTGCGGACGAGAGAGAGCGGCGCCGCCTTACATTCGGTGTCGTCCTGGCGAAAGCCAGGACCCATAATCCCGAATGGAAATTGTTGCGGTCGGCGGGGCCACAGCTTCTTCCAGCAACATTCGATGGTGGTAATGGGTCCTGGCTTTCGCCAGGACGACGTTGGGGAGGCACGGTGCCTAGCGCCCCAAATGCCGCATGAAGATCCGCACCACATATCCCTGAAACCGCGGGGCTTCGTCGTAGAGGTCTGACGCGATCCGCTCGATGGTCTCGCGCAGCGACAGGAACTGCGCCTGCCGCGCGCTGCTTTCGGTGCCCTGCATGCCCGCGAGCTCGTCCATAGCGGCGTCGCTGATCTGACACTGCACGACCTCGCCGTCGTTCAGCATGGTAAAGCGAAAGGCCAGCCGTTCGAGATCATGACCAATGATTTTGTCGCGCGTCAGCGGCATCCAATTGTCCCGTTCGCGCCCCCGAACGGGACAATGCTGAAAATCTGGCGCGTTGTCACCATCCGCGCCAGGGGACATGGCAGTCATACGGAGCCTATCAACCAGCGCGGCGCTATGAGACGGCGACTCGCCACCTTCAGTAGGCGAACGCCGTGCCGGTCGGCTTATCGAGTGCCGCGGCCAGCGATCGGTACTCCTCGCAATCGGTCCCGCAGATGGATGCGATCCGGCCGAGGTGATAGAGCGCTTGCTCGCGGTTGCCCCGCTCGAGCTGCCACAGTCCATAATACTGCCACGTCAGCACGTGGTTCGGATCGGCCTTCAATGCGCGCTCGTACCAGACCTGCGACTGCTCGTAGTCACCGAGCTTGCGGTAGGAGTAGCCGATGAGGTTGGCGACGTTCGGATGGTCGTCATGTCCAAGCGATTTCAGTTGCGCGATCGCGGCCGCATAGTCGTTGCGCTCGTAGATCGTGTCATAGGCCACGCGGTAGCCGGCCGCGAATGCGGGATCGCCGATGCTCGACTGGTTGTTGGGCTTTTTGTTCTTCTGCGTGGCCTTCGTTCCCGAGCGCTTCGGATAGGTCGGTTGGGCCGTGCTCGGCGCTGAATAGGTGCTCGCAAAAGGATCCATGCCGCCACCTCCGCCACCGCCACCGCCGCCTCCTGCAGCATATGCCGGGGACGCCAGCACTGCCGCAAACGTTCCCAGCGCAACGAACCTGATCATCGTTTCGATCATTTCTGTCTCCTGTCTCCATCCAAGCGGCCCCGGACGAATTGATAACCCTGCGTTGGCTTCGATATTCCGTGACGCAGTGCTCACGGAGACGTCAGCGTTCGTACGACAGTTCTGTTGTCCTTTACTGGAATGCCACCTCGGCAAAGCTTCTCAGCTTTCGCGAATGCAGGCGCTCCGACTCCTGCTGCTTGATCTGCTCCAGCGCCTTCAGGCCGATCTCGAGATGCTGGCCGACGCGGCGGCGGTAGAATTCGCTGGCCATGCCCGCGAGCTTGATCTCGCCGTGCAGCGGCTTGTCGGAGACGCAGAGCAGCGTGCCGTAGGGGACGCGGAAGCGGTAACCATTGGCGGCGATCGCGGCCGATTCCATGTCGAGTGCGACCGCGCGCGATTGCGACATGCGGCGGATCACCCCAGGCCCGGAGATCTCCCAGTTGCGGTTGTCCACGCTCGCGACCGTGCCCGTGCGCATCAGGCGCTTGAGCTCGAAGCCTTCGAGGCCCGTGACGTCCTCGACCGCCTCCTCGAGCGCGACCTGCATCTCGGCGAGCGCCGGGATCGGCACCCAGAGCGGCAGTTCGCGGTCGAGCACATGGTCCTCGCGCACGTAACCATGGGCGAGCACGTAGTCACCGAGCCGCTGCGTGTTGCGCAAACCCGCGCAATGGCCGAGCATCAGCCAGGCGTGCGGGCGCAGCACCGCGACATGGTCGGTGACGTTGCGGGCATTGGATGGACCGGTGCCGATATTGATCAGCGTGATGCCGCGGTAGCCGGGCTCGACCAGATGGAAGGCCGGCATCTGCGGCGTGCGTGTCGGCGCGTCCCCGGTCGTCGCGCCGCCGCTCCGCGTGATCACATTGCCGGGCGCGATGAAGGCCTCGAGGCCGGCCTCGCCGGACTGAAGCCGCTGCTGGCAGAGCTGCGCGAAGGCATCGACGTAGAACTGGTAGTTGGTGAAGATCACGAAGTTCTGGAAGTGCTCGGGATCGGTGCCGGTGTAGTGATAGAGCCGCCGCAGCGAGTAATCGACGCGGGCGGCCCGAAACAGGGACAGCGGCTCGGGCGCCCCCGGCTGGAGCTCGAAGGTGCCGTCGGCGATCGAATCGTCCATGGTGGCGAGATCGGGGACGTCGAACGCGTCCCGCAGCGATCGCGCCACAAGGGAATTCTCGCCGGTGGTGATGGCGGCCTCGATGTTGATGTCGCGGCGATAGGCGAAGTGAATCGGGATCGGCTCGGCCGACTCGCCGATCTCCACGGGCACGCCGTGGTTCTGGATCAGCAGCCCGATCTGTTCGGTCAGATAGGCGCGGAACAGATCCGGCCGCGTGACGCTGGTCTCGTGCACGCCGGGGCCGGCGACGAAGCCGTAGGAGAGACGCGAATCCAGCCGCGCATACGTCGCGGTGGTGAGGCGGACAAAGGGATAGTAGGCCCGCGCCCGCGTCGTGATCGCTTCGCCGTTGACATAGGCCTCGAACCGGTCGCGCAGGAACTTCGTGTTGCGTTCGTAGATCTCTTCGAGCCGGGCGACGGCCGCGGACGCGTCGGAGAAGGATTCGGTGGCGATGGAGGGCGGGGATTGCATGGTTCGAACGCCGGGTTGCAGGGGCTTGGGTCGAACTATAGCAAGAACGATGGGAGTCGTCAGCGCAGGGCGGCTTGCGCATCAGGCGCACCGCTGTCATGCCCCGGCTTGACCGGGACGTCCAGTACGCCGCGACGTCGCGGTTCAATCACAGCGGCCAATGAATACTGGATCGCCCGGTCAAGCCGGGCGATGACAGCGGGTGTGCAGCACGCGCTCGCGGGATGACGCGCCGCGGCGCATCACTTCTCCCGGAACGCCCGCATGAACTGGTCGTGCAGCGGCTTCATCAAATAGGACAGCATGGTGCGGTCGCCGGTCTGGACGAAGGCTTCCACCGGCATGCCGGGGATGATCCTGGAGTCGCCGAGGCGGGCGATCTCTTCCGCCGGCAACGAGACGCGGATGGTGTAGTAGCTCTGGCCGGTGCGCTGGTCGGTGGTGACGTCGGGCGAGACGCGGCTGACGACGCCGTTGAGCTCGGGCGTGGTGCGCTGGTTGAAAGCGGACAGGCGCAGCAGCGTCTTCTGGCCGATCTGGAGCTTGTCGATATCGACCGGATTGACCTTGGCCTCGACCTGAAGATCGTCGGCCTGCGGCACGATCAGCATCAGCGCGTCGCCGGCGGTGATGACGCCGCCCACGGTATGCACGGTCGATTGCAGCACCATGCCGTCCTGCGGCGCACGGATATCGACGCGGCGCAGCTGGTCTTCGGCAGCGACCTTGCGCTCGATCAGCTCGCCGATCTTGTCGTTGGTCTCGCGCAGATCCTTGGAGACCTCGCTCACCATGTCCTTGTCGACCTGGATGATCTGGAGCTCGGTCTCGGTGATCTTGCCCTTGGCCTGCGCCCGCGAGGCGATGTACTGCGCGCGCTCACCGTTGAGGCGGGCGCTGTCGCGCTCGAGCGTGGTCAGGCGCGAGATCTGCACCAGGTGCTTCTCGTAGAGATCGCGGACGCCGGTGAGCTCCTGCTGCACCAGCGAGATTTCCTTGTCCTTGGCCCGTTCCTGCGCGGAGAGACCCTCGATCTCCTCGTTGAGCTGCTGGATGCGCTCGCGAAGCTGCGCCTTCTGGCCGGCGCGGCCGTTGACGCGGACGTCGAACAACTTGGTTTCGGCGGAGAGCAGCGTCTTGACGTCGGGGTCGTTGCTGCGATCGAGCAGCGATTGCGGGAATTCGATCCTGTCGACACCGCGCTGCTCGGCCTGGAGCCGCGCCGCGCGCACCTGTGCGGCGTCGAGATTCTTGGTGACGATGGCGAGGTTGGCCTTGGTGACGGTGTCGTCGAGCCGCACCACGATGTCGCCGGCCTTGACCACGTCGCCGTCGCGGGCGCGCAGCTCGCCGACCACGCCGCCGGTCGGGTGCTGCACCTTCTTGACGTTGGATTCGACCACGATCTGGCCCGGCGCGATCAGCGCGCCCGAGATCAGCACGGTGGAGGCCCAGCCGCCGAGGCCGACGACCAGAACCAGCACGATCCCGAGCCCGAGCATCAGGTGAAACCTGATGGAGTCCCGCACGGTCTTCCTGGCGGCGGGCTTCGTGCCGCCGATCGCCATCGTGCTCATGCCTTGGCTCCGCCCTCGCTGACGATCTTGATCGGTGCCGGCGGCGTCACGCGCGGCTGGAGCACCTGGGCGAGCACCTGCTCCTTCGGGCCGAAGGCCTGCATGCGGCCGTCGCGCAGCACCAGGATCTGGTCGACCGCCTCGACGCCGATGGGCCGGTGCGCCACCACGACGACGATGGCGCCACGCTCGCGGGCGGCGCGGATGGCGCGGGTCAGCGCCTCGTCGCCTTCGGTGTCGAGATTGGAGTTGGGCTCGTCGAGCACGATCAGGAACGGATTGCCGTAGAGCGCGCGCGCCAGCGCCACGCGCTGCGCCTGGCCTGCGGAGAGCGCGGCGCCCTGCTCGCCGACCTGCGTGTTGTAGCCCTCACGCATCTTGATGATCATCTCGTGCACGCCGGCCTCCTTGGCCGCGGCGATGATGGCGTCGGAGACGGCCTCGGGATCGAAGCGGCTGATGTTCTGCGCGATGGTGCCGCCGAACAGTTCCACGTCCTGCGGCAGATAGCCGATGTGGCGACCGAGCATGTCGGAGGACCATTGGTCGAGCGCGGCGCCGTCGAGCCGCACCTTGCCGCGCACCGGCTGCCAGACACCGACCAGCGCACGGATCAGCGAGGATTTGCCGGAGCCGCTCGGCCCGATCACGCCGAGACCGTTGCCGGCGGCGAGCGCGAAGGTGATGTCCTGCACGATGAGGCGCTGATCGCCCGGCGGCACCATGGCGACGCCCTCGACCGAGAGCCGGCTGGTGGGCGCCTGCAACTGGGTCGGCATCGTCTGCGCCGGCATCTGCTCCAGCAGGCGGGTCAAGCGCTGCCAGCTCTGGCGTGCCGCGACGAAGGATTTCCAATGCGCGATGGCGAGATCGACCGGCGCCAGCGCGCGGGCCGACAGGATCGAGCCGGCGATGATGATGCCGGCGGTCGCCTCCTGGTGGATGACGAGATAGGCGCCGACCGCGAGCACGGCGGATTGCAGCATCATGCGCAGCACCTTGGCGATCGCGCCGAGGCCGCCGGCGACGTCGCTCGCACGCTGATTGCCGGCGAGATATTTTTCGTTGGCCTCGCTCCAGCGCTGGTTCATCCGGCTGGTCATGCCCATCGACACCATCACTTCGGCATTGCGACGGCTGGAGGCGGCGAGATCGTTGCGCTGGGCCGCAAGCCCCATCGCCTCCTTCGCCGGCTGGCGGGACATGAACTCGGTGACCACCGTCAGCCCGACCAGGATGATGGCGCCGACCAGGGCGGTCACGCCGATCATGACGTGGAAGGCGAAGCAGATGGCGAGATAGAGCGGCAGCCAGGGCAGGTCGAAGAACGCGCTCGGTCCCATGCCGCCGAGGAAGGAGCGGACATTGTCGAGGTCGCGCAGCGGCTGGAGGCCCTCGTTGCGGTTGCCGACCAGCAGCGGCAGGCGCACGACGGTGTCGAACACGCGCTTGTTCAGGGCTTCGTCGAGCGAGGTGCCGATCCGCCCCAGGATCCGGTTGCGGATCATGTCGAGCACGCCCTGCGCCATGTAGAGGAAGCTGGCAAGGATGATCAGGCCGACCAGCGTCGGAATGCTGCGGCTCGGCAGCACCCGGTCGTAGACCTCCAGCATGAAGATCGACCCGGTCAGATAGAGCAGGTTGATCATGCAGCTCATCAGGCCAACGCCGACGAACGCCGTGCGACAAGCGCGCAGCGCGTCAGCGAGCTCCGAACGGCGAACGCCAGGGACGGCTGCCATCAGTCTGATCTCTTTCGGGTAAGGGGCAAAGCCCCTGATTTCAATGGCAATTTCAGGAGTAATTGACCCGGATTAACATCGCGTTTTCGTCCCTTGTCCAACGCGGCTGAATCAACCCGATCCCCCTGTGGGGGCACATCACCCCCTGATGGCCCGGCGCGCAAGTCCGGAATCTCACAGGCTTGCGGCTTTTTCTTGCAGACATGTCACCTCTCCCCAGGCGGGGAGAGGTCGAAAGTTTGGTCAACTGAACCCTGGGGCCGCTAGAACCGGCCGCCGCCGCGCACCAGCCGCACCACGAGCAGCAGGATGACCGCGCCGATGGCGGAATAGACGATCTCCGACACGAGCCCGGTGCCGATGCGAATACCGAGCTTTGGGAACAAGAAGCTGGCCACAAACGCGCCGGCGATGCCGATCACGATGTCGCCGATGATGCCGAAACCGGCTCCCCGCACCACCTTGCCGGCCAGCCAGCCGGCAACCAAGCCGACGAACAGGATGACGAGCAGGCCTTCGTTGGAAATGTACATAAGTGAGGTCCCTCTCCGTGAACGGGGCCATGGAACCGGAACCGGGATGAATGGGGTCTGAATGGTGGTCGCCCGCCCCGATTGCCCAGGCGCAGGCAAGAAAGTCGAAAGCAACCCTACTTCAGATCGACGGTGAGCGGCTCCGCCAGCACGCACCTTGCCGCCCGGCCCGGTCCCACCTCCACATTCGCAGGCAGCTGCTCCAGGCAGCGCGGCTGGGCGGCGGGGCAGCGGGGGGCGAAGGAGCAATTGTGGGGCTTTTCGGCCAGCGACGGCGGGGTGCCGGGGATGGTTTCGAGGCGGGCGCCACGCTTGGCGCCGTGGATGGTGGAGGCGAGCAGGCCCTTGGCATAGGGGTGCACCGGCGTGCGGACGATGTCACGCAAGGTTCCCTGCTCCACGATCTGGCCGGCATACATCACCGCGACGCGGTCGCAGATCTCGATGGCGACGCCGATGTCGTGGGTGACGAAAATGACGGACATGCCGAACTCGCGTTGCAACTCGCGCAGCAGCAACAGGATCTGGATCTGCACGGTGGCATCGAGCGCCGTGGTCGGCTCGTCCGCGAGCAATATCTTGGGACGACAGGCGAGGGCCAGCGCGATCATCGCGCGCTGGCGCATGCCGCCGGACATCTCGTGCGGATAGGCGTCTAGCCGGCGCCTGGCCGAGGGAATGCGCACGACTTCGAGCATTTCGAGCGCGCGTGCCCTGCCCTCCGCATGACTCTTGCCTTCGTGACGCACGACGCTTTCGGCGATCTGCGCGCCGATAGTGTAGACCGGATCGAGCGCGAGCGCGGGCTCCTGAAAGATCATCGACACGGTCTGGCCGCGGAACGACGAGAGCTCCTCGTCGTTCATGGCGAGAACGTCGCGCCCCAGAACATTGACGCGGCCGGAGATCTGCGTGCGCTTCTTCGGCAGCAGCCGCATCAGCGCGCGCAAGGTCACGCTCTTGCCCGAACCGGACTCGCCGAGCAGGCCCAGCACCTCGCCGTCTCCCAGCGAGAGGCTGAGATCGTTCACGGCATAGACCGTGCGCTCGCCGGTGAAACGGATGTTGAGGCCTGAGATCTCGACGAGCTTTGTCATGACGGCAATTTCGGCAACCTGTCGTGATAGTCGGTGACGCGCTGGAACGCCGCGCCGATGGTGAGCAGGGTCGCTTCATCGAAGGAGCGGCCGATCAGCTGCATGCCAACAGGCAGGCCGCTCTTGGTGAAGCCGGACGGCACGGTCAGCGACGGCAGGCCGAGGAAATTCACCGGACGGGTGAACAGCGTCAGCCGCTGCAACAGCGCCGGCGCGTTCGGCCCGCCGCCGACGTCGCTCTCCTCGATCGTCGGCGCCGGCACGGGCGACGCAGGCGCGATCACCGCATCGACGCCGGCGGTTGCGGCGTTGTGCGCCGCGAGCGCCGGGCCACGCCAGCGCATCGCCTCGAGATAGGTGATGGCGGGCACAGCAAGCCCGTTCTGAAGCCGCATCAGCACCTGAGGGCCATAATCCTGCGGGCGCTCGATCATCCAGCGCTTGTGGAAGGCGGCGGCTTCCGCCGCGAGCACGAGCTGGCTCGCCGAAGACAGTTGCCGCTGGTCCGGCAGCTCGACCTTGACGATGTCGGCGCCCTCGCGCTTGAGCACCGCGATGGTCTCGTCGAGCACGCGCGCGACCTCGCCGTCGAGATCGTCGACGTAGAAGGACGCGGGTACGCCGATCTTGAGGCCCTTCAGCGAACCCTTGGTCGCGCCGACATAGTCAGACAGCGGCTCGTGGCTCGCGGTCGAATCCTCGGGATCGGGGCCGGCCATCAGCGCCAGCAGCAGCGCACAGTCCTCGGCGGTGCGGGCGAGCGGGCCGACCGTGTCGAGCGATTGCGACAGCGGCATCGCGCCGGCGCGGCTGACGCGGCTCCAGGTGGTCTTGAGCCCGGTGACGCCGCAGAAATGCGCGGGCATGCGGATCGAGCCGCCGGTGTCGGAGCCCAGCGCCGCATAGGTCAGGCGCGCGGCAACCGCCGAGCCGGAGCCCGAGGACGAGCCGCCGGTGATATGCGCGACGTTCCAGGGATTGCACACCGGACCGTAATGGGCGTTGTGGCCGGTCGGGCCATAGGCGAATTCGGCGAGGTGCAACGTGCCGAGCCGGACCTGGCCGGCATCCTTCAGCCGCTGCAGGGCGGTGGAGGTCGTCGTCGCGACGAAATCGCGGCGGATCAGCGAGCCGCAGGTCGAGACCTTGCCGGCGTCGTAATACATGTCCTTGTGCGCGAGCGGCACGCCATGCAGCGGCCCGCGCACGTCATCCTTGGCCAGCTCGGCATCGGCGGCCTCGGCCGCCTTCAGCGCGGCCTCCGCCTCGATCGACATGAAGGCGTTGAGATGCGGCTGCCACTGCGCGATGCGGTGCAGCAGCGCGCGCGTCACCTCATGGGAGGACACCTGCTTCATCGCGATCGCACGCGCGACCTCGGTGAGCGTCATCAATGCAGGTTCGGTACTCATTTCGACACCTTCTGCGTCTGCGCGAGCACGTAAGAAGCCGGCTCGAGGTCGAACGGCAGCGTGCCGGCAATGGCGGCGAAGCCTTCGAAGGCGGGTCCGATGGAGTTGGAGATGCGCGTTGCGATCTCGTCATCCACGGGAACGCCGGCGATCTGCGCCATGGGCTTGATCTCTTTTGGTGTCGGTCTCGTCATGCGATATCCCCTGCGGACGCGCGGCTATGGCCTGAACCCGGAATGGCCATGTAGCACGCGGCCTCGTGGCCCATTGTATCGACCGCCGTGAGCTTTGGTGCGGCATTTGCGCAGAGCGGCTCCGCAAACGCGCAGCGCGTGTGGAAGCGGCAGCCCGAGGGCGGATCGATCGGATTGGGCGGATCGCCGGTGATCGGCGGCTTTTCCGTACGCCTGTCAGGATCCGAGGACGGCATCGCCGCAAGAAGCGCGCGCGTATAGGGATGCGCAGGGCTATCCCAGACCTGGTCGACCGGACCGAGCTCGACGACCTCGCCGAGATACATCACCAGCACGCGATCGCTGATGTAGCGGACCACGTTGAGGTCGTGGCTGATGAAGAGATAGGTCAGGCCGAACTCGCGCTTGAGATCGGCGAGAAGATTCAGCACCTGCGCCTCGACGGATTTGTCGAGCGCGGAGACGGCTTCGTCCAAAATCACCAGCCGCGGCGACAGCGCCAGCGCCCGCGCGATGTTGACGCGCTGGCGCTGACCGCCGGAAATCTCGTGCGGATAGCGATTGGCGAAGTTTTCCGGGCGCAGGCCGACCTTGCCGAGCAGCTCGCGCGCCAGCGCGCGTGCCGTGCCGTCGGCCATGCCGTGGACCTTCGGGCCGAAGGCGATGGATTCCTCGATCGTCAGGCGTGGATTGAGCGAGGCGTAGGAATCCTGGAACACCATCTGCATGCCGCGGCGCAGCTCGCGCAGCGACAGCGCCTGGCCGACGGTCATGCCGTCATAGATGATGTCGCCGTCATCGCGCGGCATCAGATGCATCAGGAGGCGCGCGGTGGTCGACTTGCCGCAGCCGGACTCGCCGACGATGCCGACGGTCTCGCCCTTGGCGACGGAGAAGGAGACGTTGTCCACCGCGCGCACGGTGCGTTTCGCGGCGAACAATCCGCCACGGACGGGGAAGTGCTTCGTCAGGCCGTTGACCTGGAGCAGCGGCTGCGCGACGCCGCCGCGGTCCTCGACCGGCTCGAGCATTGCGACGGAAGTGCTGGTTTCGCTCATGGCCTAATTCCTGATGTCCATGGCGCTACGCAGGCCGTCCGAGAGCAGGTTGAAGCAGATCGAGACCGCGAAGATCATCGCGCCGGGAAGCGCGGCGACCCAGGGATTGATGTAGATCGCGGTACGCAGCGTGTTCAGCATCAGCCCCCATTCCGGCTCCGGCGGCTTGGTGCCGAGGCCGAGGAAGGAGAGGCCGGCGGCCAGGATCATCGAGACCGAGATCAGGCTGGTGGCATAGACGAAGATGGCGCCCAGCACGTTGCCGAGGATATGCACGCGCATGATGGTGAAGGCTCCGGCACCCGAGGCGCGCGCGGCCTCGACGAAATCCATGTTGCGCACGCCGGTGGTGACGCTTTCCGCGACGCGGGTGATCTGCGGCACGAACACGATGGTCAACGCCACGATGGAGTTGAGGATGCCGGCCCCGAGCGCGCCGGAGATGGCGATGGCGAGCAGCACCGACGGAAAGGCGTAGAACACGTCCACCGTGCGCATGATCGCGGTATTGAGCTTGCCGCCGACGTAGCCGGCGACGAGGCCGAGCGAGGTGCCGATGCAGAAGGCAAGGATGACGGGCAGGATGCCGATGACCAGCGACAGCCGCCCGCCATAGATCAGCCGCGCCAGCATGTCGCGGCCGAGCTCGTCGGTGCCGAGCGGGTAGCCCGTTGTGCCGATGTGGCGCAGGCGCCGGATCATCGAGCCCTTGTAAGGATCTTCCAGACCCAGCCACGGCGCGAGGATCGCTGACAGGAAGATCAGCAGCAGCACCAGCGCGCAAGCCATGCTGACCTTGTCGCGCATGATGCGGCGGCCGACCGTCGCCCAATAGCCGCGCGCCTTGGTCGCCGGCGCGGCCTGGAGCGCGGCATCGCTGGTGGCAGACAACGGAAGCTCGCTCATCGGCTAGCCCCGCTTGATGCGCGGGTCGATCGCGGCTTGCGCGATGTCGACCAGCAAATTGAGGAAGACGAAGAACAGCGCCAGGACCAGGATCGTGCCCTGGAGCAGCGGCAGGTCGCGCTGGAAGATCGCCGAATTGAGCAGGAAGCCCGAGCCCGGCCAGGAGAACACGGTCTCGATCAGGATCGAGCCACCGAGCATGTAGCCGAGCTGGAGCCCCATCACCGCGAGCGCGGTGGGCGCGGCGTTCTTGATGACGTGACGGAACACGCCGGTTTCGTGCAGGCCCTTTGCGCGCAACGCCTCGACGAAATCCTGCGAGAGGATGTCGCCGGTGAGCGCGCGCACCGTGCGGGTGACGATGCCCATCGGGATCACCGAGGTCGTGATCGCCGGCAGCACGAGATATTTCAGATGCGCCCAGTCCCACGCCCAGGAGTTGGAGCCGTTGGGCCCGGCGCCGACCGCGGGCAGCCAGTTCAGCTGGACCGAGAAGATGATGACCAGCACCATGCCGAGCCAGTAATGCGGCACCGAGACGCCGGCGATGGCAAAGGAGGTCGCGACCTTGTCGATCCAGGTCTCGCGGAAATAGCCGGCGATCAGGCCGAGCAGGATGCCCATGGTGAAGCCGATGATGGCGGCGGCAATCGCGAGCGTGACGGTGTTGCCGACCGCGCGCATGACCTCGGCGAGCACAGGGCGCCCCGTCGCGATGGAATTGCCGAGATCGCCATGAAGGGCACGGAGCAGCCAAAGCCCGAACTGCACCGGCAGCGGCCGGTCGAAGCCGTAGGCGGCGCGCAGCTGCGCCGCGAGCTCCTGCGAGGCGTCGGCCGGCAGCACGGCAACGAGCGGATCGCCCGGCGTGATGTGCACGAGCAGAAAGCACACCAGCGCCACGCTGATGACGATCGGGATGACATAGACGATGCGTCTGGCGGTATAGGCAAGCACGGTTGGTTCTTTCTTCCTTCTCCCCTTGTGGGAGAAGGTGGCGCGCAAGCGCCGGATGAGGGGTTGTTTCCGCGGACGACATTGCATCGATTGAGAGGTCCGCATCCGCGGAGAGAACCCCTCACCCGGCTTCGCTTCGCGAAGCCACCCTCTCCCACAAGGGGAGAGGGTGCACCGTGCGTGTGGCGCGAACTACTGCATCGACACCAGCGAGAAGTCGATGAACCAGCTCTTCGGCTGCACGACGCCGGTCACCTTCGGGCTCATGGCGCGCGGGCCGACGTCGTGGGCGACGTAGAGGAAGGCTGCGTCGTCGACGGAGGCTGCGTGCAGCTCGGCGAGCGCGGCATCACGCGCGGCGGGGTCGAAGGTCTGGCGCGCCTTCTTGACCAGCTCGTCGAACTTGGAATCGTTGATGAAACCCCAATTGTTCGAGACCGGCGGCGCCATGCTCGATTGCAGGAAGCGCACCAGCGCGAAGAACGGGTCCATCGCCGCGTAGGTGACGTTGGTCGCGTTCGAGCCGTTGGCGCTGGGATCCTTGGCGCCGCGGCGCCAGTTGGTGAACAGCGTATTCCACTCGATGACGTCGAGCTTCACGTCGAAATAGCATTCGGCGAGGGCCTGCTGGAGATATTCGTTCATCGGCAGCGGCTGCATCTGGCCCGAGCCGGACGCCGAAGTCTGGATCTTCACCGTCAGCTTCTTGGCTGGACCAAAGCCCGCCTCCTGCATCAGCTTTTGCGCGGCCGCCTTGTCATACTTGATCTCGAAGCTCGGCTTGCCGCGCCAGGGATGGCCGGGCTCGAAGGTGCCGGTCGCGGGCACCATCAGGCCGGCGAGCAGTCCGTCCTTGAGGCCTTCGCGATCGACGCAGAGGTTAGCGGCCTTGCGCACGCGGATGTCGTTCCAGGGCGAGCCTTCGGTGCGCGAGAACTGCCAGGGCCAGACATGCGGCTGCTCGTTGGCGTAGAGCTTGAAGCCGCGCTGCTTGAGCTCGGGCAGCGCATCCGGCGCCGGCGCCTCGACCCAATCGACCTGACCGGAGAGCAGCGCGGCGGTGCGGGCGTTCGCCTCCGGCATCGGCAACAGCACCATCTTGTCGACCTTGGGCACGCGTGCCTTGTCCCAATAGCTCGCGTTCTTGACCAGCTCGAGCCGCTCGCGCGGGGTGAAGCTCGCCATCTTCCAGGGGCCGGTGCCCGCGGCGTCCTTGGCGAAGGCGGTCCAGGCGGCCTGCGACTTCGCCTTGGCGTCAGCACCTTCCGCCTTGTCATAGAAATGCTGCCACTTCGCCGGGCTCGCCATGAAGAGGTTGGTGAGATTGATCGGCAGGAAGCTGTCGGGCTCCTTGGTGGTGAGCTCGACCGTCATGTCGTCGATCTTCTTCGCGGAGGCCAGCGTCGGCATGCGCGAGGCGGTGACGCCGACCTGGCTGGCGTCGAACTGCGGCGCATCCTGCTTCAGCACCTTCTCGACGTTCCAAACCACGGCATCCGCATTGAACGGCGAGCCGTCATGGAAGGTGACGCCGGGGCGCAGCTTGAAGGTCCATTTGGTCTTGTCGGCATCATCGACCTTCCACTCGGTCGCAAGGCCGGGGATCACCACGCTCGGCTTGTCGGCGGAAGACAGGTCCCAGCCGGTCAGCGCATCATACATGGTGAGGCCGGTGAAGCGGTTGCCTTCAAAGCCCTGATCGGGCTGACCCAGCGTGCGCGGAATATCGGCAGCAGTCATGCCGATGCGCAGCACCGTCTCCGCGCTGGCCACGCGCGGCCAGGCGGCGGCACTGCCGAGCGCCACCAACGCGATCAGCGCCGCGCGGGTCTTGTTCTTCTTGATAAGCATCGCCTCAGTCCTTTTCCGGCTTCCGATGATTAATTTTGATGCAATCGTATGCAATGGCTATGCCAAGGAGATACTTTTTCTGCAAATTGCTCCTGCGACGACAAGTCCTTGTGATGACGCACGGGCGAAATCGGCGCGCTGCCTATTCTGGCATCAAGATTGCAAGTTTGGCCCCAGATCCTCCCTGGAGCTTTGGGCCATGCGTATTCGTCTGTCGACCTGTCTCGCCGTGCTTGCGCTGGCGGCTTCCGCAATCTCGGCACGCGCCGAAACGGTGGTGCGCTACGGCATCTCGATGGCGGACATTCCGCTGACCACCGGCCAGCCCGATCGCGGCGCCGGCGCCTATCAGTTCACGGCCTACACGATCTACGATCCGCTCGTCGCCTGGGAGATGGACGTCGCCGATCGTCCCGGCAAGCTGGTGCCGGGGCTCGCGACCGAATGGAAGGTGGACGATGCCGACAAGACCAAATGGCGCTTCACGCTTCGCAAGGGCGTGAAGTTTCACGACGGCAGCGAATTCAACGCCGACGCCGTGATCTGGAATCTCGACAAGGTGCTCAACGACAAGGCGCCGCAATTCGACAAGCGGCAGAGCGCGCAGGTGAAGACGCGACTGCCGTCCGTCGCGAGCTACGCCAAGATCGACGATTCCACCGTGGAGATCACCACCAAGACGGTCGATTCCTTCTTTCCCTATCAGATGCTGTGGTTCCTGGTGTCGAGCCCCGCGCAGTACGAGAAGCTCGGCAAGGACTGGGACAAGTTCGCCAGCCAGCCCTCCGGCACCGGCCCGTTCAAATTGACCAAGCTGGTGCCGCGCGAGCTTGCGGAGCTGACCAAGAATCCGGACTACTGGAACAAGAAGCGCATCCTCAAGGTCGACAAGCTGGTGCTGGTGCCGATGCCGGAAGCGCTGACGCGCACCAACGCGCTGCTCGCCGGGCAGGTTGACCTGATCGAGACGCCGGCGCCGGACGCCGTGCCGCAGCTCAAGGCGGCCGGCATGAAGCTCGTCGACAACGTCACGCCGCATGTCTGGAATTATCATCTGAGCGTGCTGCCGGGCTCGCCCTGGACCGACATCCGCCTGCGCAAGGCGCTGAACCTTGCGATCGATCGCGAAGCGGTGGTCGGCCTGATGAACGGCCTGGCAAAACCCGCCAAGGGCCAGGTCGATCCGTCGAGCCCGTGGTTCGGCAAGCCGAGCTTCGAGCTGAAATACGATCCTGCGGCGGCGAAGAAGCTGGTCGAGGAAGCCGGCTACTCGAAGGCCAAGCCACTCAAGACCACCTTCATCATCGCGCAGGGCGGCACCGGCCAGATGCTGTCGCTGCCGATGAACGAGTTCTTGCAGCAGAGTTTCAAGGAAATCGGCATCGAGATCGACTTCAAGGTGGTCGAGCTCGAGACGCTCTACACGCATTGGCGCAAGGGCGCGGCCGACGAGATGAACGCCGGCATCACCGCCAACAACATCGCCTATGTCACCTCAGACCCGCTCTACGCCATCGTCCGCTTCTTCCATTCCGGCCAGATCGCGCCGGTCGGCGTCAACTGGGGCGGCTACAAGAACCCGAAGGTCGACGCCTTGATCGACGAGGCCAAGCAGACCTTCGATGCCGCCAAGCAGGACGAACTCTTGGCCCAGGCCCACGCGCTGATCGTCGACGACGCCACGCTGGTCTGGGTGGTCCACGACACCAACCCGCATGCGCTGTCGCCGAAGGTGAAGCAATTCGTCCAGGCGCAGCACTGGTTCCAGGACCTGACCACGATCGGGGTGGAGTGAGGGCCACGTAGGCCGCTCCACTTAACACTGTCGTCCCGGCGCAGGCCGGGACCCATAACCACAGGATTGGGTTTGGCGAAGACAGCCCACTCCGATCTCGCGCAAC
>NZ_FOQJ01000004.1:0-279127 GCF_900113725.1 Bradyrhizobium sp. cf659 | reverse complement strand
ACTTCCGCCTCGGAGTATGGGTCCCGGCCTGCGCCGGGACGACACTTTTGGTGAGGCGGCACACTCGCGCAAAACACGCCACCGTCGTCCTGACCCATAACCACCGAATTTCGTTTGGCGAAGATTGGTGGTTGGCAGCTCAGCTGCCGTAACTTCTCCCTGGGGTCATGGGTTCTGGCTTTTGCCAGGACGACAGCGAGTGTGTGGCGGCTTTCAAACCACACGTCAGCCCCGCTACTTCGTCAGCAGCGCATATGCCCCGTTCCAGCCTTCCGCCGGCGGATTGATCTGGAAATCCTTGATGCGGATTTCGTAAAGCTTGAACAGCTTTTCCAGCGTGTCGGCGTCCTCGCTGCGTCGGCCGCGCTCGATGGCGTCCAGCGCGCCCTGCCAGTCGCGGTTGCGGTAGCAGCCGAGCATCTCGATGGTGACGTTGCGCAGGCGCTGGAAAGCGCCGGAATGCATCACATCCTCGCGGCCGGCGATGGCGTAGATCACCTCCGGCTCGGTCTTGCCCTTGACCATGATGAAGTCGAGCTCGAGGATCGCGAACTTGTCCTTGGCGGCGAGCGCGGTCCTGGAGCCGACGATGATCGGGAAACCGTATTCCTTCGACTGTCCCTCCAGGCGCGAGGCCAGGTTCACGCTGTCGCCGAGCACCGAATAGTTCTTCTTCAGGTCGGAGCCCATGTTGCCGACCACGCCGATGCCGGTGTTGAGGCCGATGCCGACATTGAGCGGGATGTAGACGCGGCCGCCGTCGGCGGCCTCCTGCTCGCGCTCCTTGTTGACTGCGTCGATCTGCTCGAGCATCTGGATCGCGGCTTCGCAGGCGTTGACCTGGTGCTCGGCATCGTCGAGCGGCGCGTTCCAGAACGCCATGATGGCGTCGCCCATGTACTTGTCGATATAGCCCTTCTGATCGATGATCACGTCGGTCAGCGGCGTCAGGAAGCGGTTCATCAGCGTGATCAGGCCTTGCGGATCGTGCTTGTAGCTCTCCGAGATCGTGGTGAAGCCGCGCACGTCGGAGAACATGATCGTCATCTCGCGCTCCTCGCCGCCGAGCACGAGCTTTTCCGGCGACTGCGCCAGCTGCTCGACCAGAACCGGCGACATGTACTGCGCGAACATGCCGCGGATCTGCACGCGCTGGCGCTGCTCGCGCACGAAGCTGGCGAAGATCAGCGTCAGATAGATCGCGGTGGTCGACAGCAGCGGATAGGTGAAATCGATGAGGTAGCGGTACTGCGCGTAGAAGAACCAGGACACACCGACCAGGATGGCAGCGAACATCGCACCCGCGAGCACCAGGCGCACGGGGCCGAGATTCGGCGTGAAGGTGATGACGAGCAGGCCGATGACGAGCGCGGCGAGCAGCTCGACGCCGAGCGCGTAGTTCGGCTGGGAGATCACCGCGCCGCTGAGCACGCTCTCCAGCACCTGAGCGTGGATCTCGACACCCGGCATCGCCCGGGATACCGGGGTGGTCTTGATGTCGTTCAGCCCGACCGCGGAGGTGCCGACCAGCACCAGCTTGCCGGCGATCCTGCTCGGCGGCACCGTGTTGTCGAGCACGTCGGCCGCGGAGACGTAGATCGAGGGATCATAGCGGGCGTAGTGCACCCAGAGCTGGCCGTTCCTGTCGGTCGGGATCTCCACGCCCTTGAGGCGGATGGACCGCACGCCGGACTTGTCGGTCCGGACCAGTAGCGTCGGCGTGCTGGTGATGACCCGCAGGATTTCCAGGCTGAGCGAGGGCATGATGTTGCCCTGGGCGCGCATCACCATCGGCACGCGGCGGATCAGGCCGTCGCGCTCGGTCCTGATCGTGAACAGGCCGCGACCGGCGGCAACCTTCTCGATCACGGGCACGTTACGCAACAGGCCGGGGAATTCGAACAGAAACTTCTCGGCATTCTCCTCGCCGACCGTCGCCACCCCTGTGAAGGGAAGCGTCTTGTCGATCTCCGAGGTGATCTCCGACTGCCCGGTCTCGCCCAGCACCACGCGCGAGCGCTTGATCGCTTCCGAGAGGATCTGATCGTTGCTCGGCAGCTCGCGCAGCTTGGCGCGGGTGGCCTCGTCCAGATAGCGCATCTGGCTCGCGACCAGATCCGGGTTGAGCCGGTCGGCCTCCGAGAACACCACGTCGAAACCGATCGCAACCGCGCCGTTGCTGGTGAGGTTCTGGATCAAATCGGCGATCCGCGTCCGCGGCCACGGCCACTGCCCGAGCCTGGCGAGGCTCTTGTCGTCGATGTCGACGATGGTAACCGGCCGCGCCGTCTTGTGGCGCGGATCGATCAGCTGGAACATGTCGAAGGTGCGCAGCCGCAATTCCTGGATCGGCGGCGGATCCCAGAGCCGGGCGCCGGCGAAAACGACCAGCAGCGCCAGACACATCAGCCGCGCAAAGCCGAACTTCCGCGCAAACCACCGCCGGAGGATTTTGAGACGCTTCATATCGCCTGAATTTCCCGCAGCTCACCTTCGTCCGATACTCGGGCGACAATACGCAATCAGCTACGTCTTTGATACCGGAATCGGCCGCGGACGAGGCGCCGCAGCCGAACCGGGGGAATGACCGTCAGGCATGGTTCGCGACGATGAAATCGCTGGCGTGCAGGCTGCTCGCCACGAGATTCTTCAGGCGGATCGACTGGTGATCGTCGAGCGTGACCAGCGTGTCGGCTCCCTGTTGCGTGATGCCGAGATCGCTGAAGGACTGGATGTTGGCAAACTTCTGCAGGTCGATCTTGTCCTGGCCCAGCTCGAAATCGATGACGGTGCTCTGAACCGGAAGCGTCGAATTCGTGAAGGCGAACTGGTCCTGCCCGTCGGTCCCGACGAGGGTGGGTCCCGTGGGCGGATCGAGGACCAGCGTGCCGCCGTGGCCGTCGCTGGCGAAATGGAAGCTGTCGATGCTGTAGCTCCCGGCAAACTTGATGGTCGCGGTTTCGGTCCCGTCGGACAGCGTCAGGGTACCGCCCAGATGGTCGGCGTTTTCGGTGTAGGTCACCCCGGTCAGGCTCGAGAAGCCGATGTCCTTGAGGTCGATGAGATCCGAATTGGCGGTGGTGCCGTCACCCGCAAAGCCGTTGATGACGCCGGTGAAATCGGCGGCGTGTTCGATCGCGAAGGTGCCGGTGGTTCCGGTCCCGTTGGCGAAGGTCACGCTCTGTGCGGAAGCCTCGCTGAGGTTCAGCACCGCGCCGGTCTCGATCGTCATGGGCGTGTCGGCGAGCGGATCATAAACGGTGGTGCCGCCTTGACCGTCGCTCTGAAGGTGCCAATTCAGATCCCTGCCGAGGAACGACAGGGTGACGGTGGTCGCGCCGTTGTAGAAGTCGACGGTCGTGATGTTCGTGTCCGAATTGTACTGGGCCTGCGCCGACATCGAGGACGTCCAGGCGAGATCCTTCATGTCGATCTCGTTGCCGGACGACAGCGGAGCCCCGGCGGGAGAGCCCGAGATGAGCCCGTGGAAATCCTTGGCATGGTCCAAGACCAGGGTGCCCAGGCCGTTGTCGTAGTAGACGACGATCCCCGACACGGAGCCCTCGATCTCCACGACGGCCTTGTTGGAAATCTCGATCGCTCCGGTGCCGCTGACGTTGCCCTTGATGTCGATGTTCGAAACGTCGTTTCCGGAGAACGGGCCGGCCTCGATCAGACCATTGTCGACGACGTCGCCCGTCACCGTGAACACGGTGCCGGGCTCGGTCAGCAGCGTCACGTCGGAGGCGACGGTGAGGTCGTGGATCGTGACGTTGGCCGCGCTGTCGACGGTGCAGGGTTCGGCTCCGGCGAGCAGCTTCACGTCGTAGCTGGCCGCCGGCACGCCCAGGCTCCAGTTCGACGCCGTGTTCCAGTCGCCGCCGGCAGGATTGGTCCATTCATCGACCGGGACGAGCTCGACGATGGTGCCGCCGGCGCCGTCGCTGCTGGTGATGAAATGCGCGTCGCTGTAGTTGCCGATCAGCTTGAGCGAGATGCTGTGGCCGTGGGTATCGCTCACGACGAGATTGCCGGTGACGGCGTCATAGGTCGCCGTGGTCCCGCTGTCCCAGGTGACGGTCGACAGATTGATCTTCTCGTTGGCGGCAAAGCCGGCGATCGAACCGCCGAAGGTCGTCGTGTCGATCTCAAGCTCGGCACCGGCCCCCGCGAAGGTAACGGTCTGCGACGCCAGGTTCTTGATCTCGAGCGTCGCATTGGCGTCGATCGTGACCGAGCCGGCGCCGGACAACGAGCCGAACAGTGTCAGCGTTCCGGTGTGGACCTCGATGAGGTGGCTGTTGGTGATGGTACCCGTGATCGACGCCGTGCCCCAGCTGTCGATGTCGCCGGAATTGCTGATGCCCGTTCCGTTCACCGAAATCGAGGCGCCATTGAGCAGATCGATTTCGCCGGCGTTGACGATCGAGGACACGTTGCCGAAGACGCTGCTGCCAGCGACAGTCCAGATGCCGCCCGCATTGTTGTTGAAGGTCGCGCTCACCACCGAGATGTTGCCGTTGATGTGGCCGGTATTGTTGATGGTGATGGAGCCGCCGGTCTCGAAGATGGCATAGGTCGACGAGGTCACGCTGGAGGCGATGGCAGGCCCGATGGTGCCGGAATTGTCGATCGTCGCCGAGCCGGTCGTGTTTTCCTGGACGTAGATCGCCGCAAAGCCGGTCGCGCCCACCACCGAACCGGTGTTGGTGATGTGCGTCGAGCCGGTCGCGACCGGATCGCCCGGCACGACGCCGTTCTGATTGACACCGATGCCGACGCTGCTGGTGCCGGTGATATGGCCGTTATTGACAATGGTGATGGCGCCTGCACCCGCGGCAAAAGCGGACAGGCCGACGGCGCCGGTGGCGGAGCCGTTGTTGGTGACTGTGACGTCACCGCCGCCGTGATCGAAGGTGCCGATCGCGGTGCCCGCCGCGGTGATCGATGAGCCCGCGCCGGTCGTGACCGTGACCTTGCCGACGCCCCAGGTGAACGCCTCGATGCCGTAGCCGGCATCCGCGGTGATGGTCGCATCGCTCGTGACGGTGACGTCGCCCGTGACGGCGCTCGAGAAGACGCCGTTGCCGCCCGGCTTGTAGCCAGCGATGATCGCGCCCGGCGTAGTGCTATCACCATTCAGCGCTGAGCCGGAATGGATGGTGCCGTGCGCCACGACGGAGATCGTGCTGTGCACGCCGCTCGCGATCGCCGCTGCGTAGTTGACCGCGACGATGCCGGAGCTGCCCGAGGTGACGCTATCGCCGCTCGCCAGGGTGACGCTGATGTCGCCCTGGTCGATGCTATAGGCGAGAATGCCGTAGCTGGTCGTGCTCTTCACCGAGGCATTGGCACCGAGCGTGACGGTGATGTTGCCGGTGCCGCCGTTCAGCGCCTGGGCGCGGATACCGATGTCGGCACCGATGACGGTGGTGCCGGCGCCGTCGTTCACCGTGACGTCGCCATTGCCGTAATTGTAGGCGTGGATGCCGTAGCCGCCCGCAGCCGTGACATTGCCGTAGTTGTTGACGACGACGTTGCCATAGACGTTGGCATTGGCGGCAGAGCCGGTCGTCGCGCCGAGGTAGCCGGCCTCGAGGCCTGCCGGCGCGTTGCCGCTCTGATTGAGGCTCGCACCGGAGCTGACCGTGCCGTAGTTGTTGACGGTGATCGAGCTGTGATCCGAGGCCAGGAGTGCGTCGGCGCGATTGACTGCGACGATGCCGGAGCTTCCCGACGTGACGACGCTGCCGGCCTCCGTCGTGACGGTCGTGCTGCCCGAGCCGTAGCTGCGCGAGCGGATACCGTAGATCGAGCTGCCCGTGACATTGCCGCCGGCATCGATCGTGACGTCGCCATCGCCCTCGGTATGGACATCGATCCCATATGCGCCGCCCGCCGCACCACCGAGCTGCTTGATGGTGATGTTGCCGTCGTTGCCGGCGTTGAGATTTTCGACAAGCAGGCCGACCGACCCCAAACCGGTCCCCGTCGCCTTGCCGGTGAGGTTGTTCACGGTGATGTCGCCGTCGCCGGTTGGGCCGTCGCGCAGCGTGATGCCGTTGCCGGCAAGGCCGGTAATGTCGCCGGTCGCCGTCAGCGAGATATCGCCCGCGCCATTCTGCGTGACGACAATGCCCTTGGCGGCACCAGTCAGTGCACCGGCGGGCGTGAGAATGATGTCGGCGGGCGCGGCGAGCGTGCCGCCCGACGCGGTGAAGTCGAGCGCATCCCCGCTCGACGTCGTGATGTCAGCCGCGCCGGTGACGGTGAAGGTGCCAGCCTTCGTCGACTGGCCGGCGATGGTGCCGGTAAAGCTCTGACCGACGACCTTGTCGAGCAGGAGCATATCGATGCCGCCAGCGAACGTAATGGTTTGCGCCGTCGCCCCCGCGAGCTCGAGCGTCGCGCCGTTGTCGATGATCAACGAGCCGGCGCCGCTGAGGCCGCCGGAGAGGTTCAGCGTTCCGGCCTGGACCTCGATGGCGCCGGTGTTGGTGACCGCGGCCGAGATCGTGTTGAGGCCGGAGACCCCGTAGAGATTGCCGGCGTTGGTCAGATACCCGCCGTTGATCGAGGAGACCCCGGACAGGTACAGCTTCGACGTGGCGTCGACCGTGACCGTCCCGCCGCCATTGGTGATCGTGACATCGGCCAGCTTCAGGATGCCGTGGTTGATCGCCTCGACATCGGCCGTGTTCACGATCAGGTCGCCGGAGACGTCGAGTTCGCCGTTGCTCACCTGGATCAGCGCGTGATTTGTGATGGTGTGCAGCGTCACTGGATCGATCGTCAGCGCGCCGCCGGTGACCGTGATCGTGCCGGTATTGGTGATATCGGCGTTGTTGATCGCGCTCGTGCCGGTCGATTCCAGCGTGCCCGCGATCGTCAACGTGCCGCCGTCGATGACTGCACCGACGAGATCGAGCGTCGAGCCGGACGCGACCGAAACCGCGCCGGTGTCGTTGGTCACCGTCATCGAGATCAGCTTCAGCGTGCCGCCATTGATCGCGGCCAGCGTGCCGGTGTTGGTGACGGCCTCATGGTCGATGTCGAGCTCGGCGCCATTGGCCTGAAGCGTGCCGGCGTTGGCGACGGTGGCCGAGGTGACGGTGGCGAGCGTCAGCAGGCCGCCAACCGCTTCGATCAGGCCGTTGTTGGTGACGGCAGCATCGGTGATCGTGGTCGCCCCAGACGAATCCAGCGTGCCCGAAACCGAGAGAGCGCCGCCGGTCAGGCTCGCCCCCGCCAGGGTCAGCTTCTTGCTGGGATCGACCTTGACGGTGCCGCCATTGTCGATCGTGGCTCCCGCGACGGTGGCATCGTCGAGCGTCAGCGTGACGCCGTTTTCGACCGTAACCGTGCCCTTGTTCAGGGTTGCGTTGCCGTCGATCTGGCTGTTGCCGGTGACGTCGATCGTGCCGCCCTGCGCACCGCTGAAATTGTCGATGGTGCCGCCTGATATCTCGGTGCCGGACAGCGTCAGCGTCTGGCCATCGTCGATCCTGACGGTGTGGCCCGTGTTGGTGAGGACGTCGTTGAGCAGCGTCGCAGCGCCGGCGATCTCGAGCGTCCCGTTGTTGGTGACCGCACCCTTGGACGCCGCGGACGCGCCCTGGATCCTGGCGCCGTCCTTGAGCGTGACGGTGTTGTCGAGCTCGACGCTGGAATTGTCAGTGATCACCGTCCCGGACACGGTGACGCCATCCAGCGTCAGCGCGGCATCCGCGGTGACCGCAGTGACGCTGAGCGTGGCGCCGCCGTCGATCCTGCTGGCGCCGGTGACGTCGATGGCACCGCCGCCCTTGATGGCGCCGCCGCTGAGTGTGACGTCGTTCAGGGTCAACGCAGCATTGGCGTCGACGATAACGTTGCCGCTCGAATTATCGACCGTCGAGCCCTGGTCGATCGCCAGCGCCCCGTTCGCCAGCACCTCGATGATGCCGGCATTGGTGATCGTCTCGTGGTCCAGCGCGTTGCCGGTCCCGCTGACCTTGAAGGTCGCGTTGTTGGTCAGGATGCCGCCGCTCAGCACGGCATTGCCGGTCAGGTCGATCTCGCCGTTGTCGGTGATCGTGCCGGCGCCGCTGATGGTCGCGCCGTTGACGGTCAGCTTGCCGGTGGCATCGACCGTGATGTTGCCGGTGTTGGCGACGGTCGAGCCTTGGTCGATCGTCAGCGCCCCGTTCGCCTGCACCTCGATCGTGCCGGTGGTCGCATTGGTGATCGTCTCGTGGTGGAGCGCGTTGCTCGCCCCGCTGACCTTGATGACCGCGTTGTTGTTGAGGCTGCCGCCACTCAGCACGGCATTGCCGGTCAGGTCGATCTCGCCGTTGCCGGTGATCGTGCCGGCACCGCTGATCGTGGCGCCGTTGACAGTCAGCTTGCCGCTCGCATCGACGGTGACCGCGCCGTTGTTGGTGACGCTGGAGCCCTGGTCGACGGTCAGCCAGCCATTCGCCAGCACCTTGATCGTGCCGGTGGAGGTGTTGGAGACGCTCTCGTGGGCGAACTCGGCCGTGCCCTTGACGTTGACCGTGCCGGAATTGTTCAGCGCGCCGTTTTCGATCAGGCTGGTGCCGTCGAGCTCCAGCGTGCCCAGAATCGTGACAGTGCCGCCGTCGACCGTCGCGGTATCGACGATCAGCGTCGTGCCGGCATCGACCTTCAGCGTGCCGCCGGCATTGTGGATCGTGGCCAGCATGTTCAGCGTGCCGCCCGACAGCTCGATCGTGCCCGAATTGGTGATCGTGATGCCGCTGGCGAAATCACCGCCGCCCTGGAGCGTCAGATAGCCGGCATTGGTCAGCACGCTCGTGTCGAGGATCTCGGCCTTGCCGCCGACCGACATCGTGCCGGTCACAGCATTGGTGAGGATCGAGTCCGCGCTCATGTTGAGCGCGCCTGATATGGTCAGCGAGCTCTGGTTGATCAGCTTCGGCGGCGGGCCGCCGAAATCGTTCATCGTCACCGACTTGGCGTAGGCCGCGCTGTCGATCGTCACCGGATAGGACGGCGTCAAGCCATGCAGCTGATCGGTGATGACGATGACGTCGTCATTGATGGTCGGGACGGTGCCGGTTTCCCAGTTGGCCGCGTCCTTCCAGAAGCCGCCGGAGGGCGCGCCGGCCCCGTTGGTCGCGATCCACACCACCGCGGGCGCGTCGGTGCCCGTGATCGTGACGGTGATGGTCTGCTGCGAGGTGGCGCCTTGCGAATCCGTGAGCGTCACGGTGTAGGTCAGCGTCAGCACCTCGCCCTTCGGAATGAAGTCGGCGAGGTAGACGGGAAGGTCGGCCAGCGACCAGTTGATGGTGCCGGTGCCGTCCCCGGTGCTGTCGGCGCCCGCCGCGATCGCGACCGACATCGCGCTCTGGAACGCCGCAAGCGGCCCCGGCGGAACGGTGCTGCCATCAGGCAGGGTCGCGCTGGTCAACGCCACCGACACCGTATGCTTGTCGGTGAGATCCACGTCGGTGAAGTCCAGCGTGCCCGACGTCGGCACATCGCTGCTGAGCGGACCACCCGGCACGCTGGTGCCGCCTTCGAAGGTGATAACCGGAACGCTGGTCGAGATCACCGGCTTGTCGTTGGTGCCCGTGATCGTGATGGTGATCGGGATGAACGCGGACTCGGGGTTCACCGCGAAATTGGTGTCGACGCGGACCATGTAGGTCAGCGTCAGCGTTTCTCCGGCCGCGAGGAAGTCGAAGACGTGGTCGGGGATCGTGTAGGTCCAGACCGCCGAGCCATTGTTGTTGTTGCCGCCGTCGGCGGCGACGTTGATCTCGATCAGCGTCGCGGCGATGTCCTGCTTCTGAAGCGCGGTGAGCGAGCCGGTGACGTCCTGCTGGCCGGCGCTCTTGTAGACGTAATTCGGCGCATCGGCGAGGCTCACCTTCACCGTCGGCCGGTCGCCGAGGTTTTGATCGACGAAAGTGATCCGGCCGGAGATCGTATCGGGCGTCGTGCCGCCGGTGGTGTCCGCGCGCTCGGTCAGCGCGAACGCCGTCTTCACGTTGCCGCCGGAATCGAGGCTTCGCGCCAGCGGCTGGCCGGGAATACGGGTGGCGGCCGGCGTGGAATTGCCAGGTGCCTCAGGTCCCTGCGGATTGAGGTTGACGAATGTCGCGATCACGACGGCACCCGACCCGGACTTGAACACCAGATCCTGGCTGGTTTGCGTGATCGTGTCGGTGAAGTTGGAGGTCAGCTTGGTGTTGGTGTTGGTGTCGGTGAACTTCAGCGTGAACACGTCCGTGATCAGCTTCTGCACGTCCGGCGACATCAGCGCATTGGAGATCGAGACGTTGCCGCCGCTGATCTGAATCATCTGGCCGGCCTGGTTGACCGTCGCGATCGGCAGCAGCGTGACCTTGTCGAACAGGATGTAGGAACCCGTCGTGCCGTTCGGCTCAACCAGCACCTGGAAGCTCGCCTGCGGCTGCGGATCGCCGCCACCGGCAGGGACGACGAAGTTGATCTGGGTCAGCACCGCCGTGCCGCGGATGCCCATGGTGGCGACCGGCGTGTCGATCTTCATGTCGCCGTGCTTCGCGGTCTCGCCGGCGACGAAGGTGATGGTGCCCGCGACCAGGCTGAGCAGCGAGGAGTTGTTCGACCCGTTGGGGTCGTAGACCATCTCGTTCAGCACCATCCTCGCATTTGAGGACAGGCCGAACACGGTGCCGTCGATGAAGGTGATACCGAGCGTCGAATCGGCGCCGGTCGAGACGACGTCGCCCTTCTCGACATTGTCGCCGTTGTTCAGGATGACCGAAACGCCGTTGCGGACCGCGGTCGCGCTGCCGGAGAGTTTGGTGACGTGGCCGATCACCTGGGCCGCGGCGGCGCCGGGCGCAGCCTGCGCATATTGCACATGGCCCGTGAGCGCGCTGACGATGTCGCCGGTGAGGTGGGCACCATCGGACGAGGCGATCGCGGCGCGCTTGTCGCCCCTGAAATAATCGTGAACGACGAACTCGTGTCCCTCATGGGACAGCACGAGGTCGAGACCGGCGCGCTTGAACTCGCCGTTGAAGATCAGGTTGGGGTCGGGAACCACGAACGCGCCATCGGGCACGTGACCCTGCGCCTTCGCGATGAAGGGCTTGGCGGTAAAGGAATCGCCATGAACATTGCCGGGCAAGTGGGAACCCTGGCTGTCCAAGAAGATCGCGGCGTCAAATTTGCCAGCGTAATTCAACCGGGCACCGTAAAAAGAGTTAAAATTTAAGTAAGTATCATCCGCCTAAGCTTGCATAGCATTACTAAATCATTAGCGAAACCATCTATTGCTTGTGTGATTTCGCGTCACTTGCCGGCCGGAGCCACCGAGGAGCAGTGCCCCCAGAGAGGGGACGAAGTATTCGCTACAGTATCTTGAAGTCGAATTCGACCGAATTTCGCACATTTCCAGTCATCCCAAGTAAACTGCCGTATAGATCAAGCGGCAGATACTGATGTCATCTTTTCTTCGTGAGGCCCCGTGGCATCCTGCGGGAAATACGGAACTAAATCTGTGACCCAACTAACAGAACCCGTGAAATAGCGGGCCGTTAGCCATAGGCGACAGAATCAGCGCGCCCACAACTTCTGCCTGTAATTGGTTCGATTTCGCGGCGAGCGGACACCTCCTAGTCCCCGATTCGTAAAATTTTACGCAATTTGGGCAGACCCGTTTCAGCCTGTCCCGCGGTTTTGGGCCCCCTGCCGGCCGCGTTAAGCAGAACAGAACCGCCCGTCTCGCACTATCTCCGCGAAAGCAACAAAGCCCGGCACGACCAGGTCGAGGGGGACCTGGCGAAGCCGGAAGGGGATGTCAGATGGAGACCGCTGCTCGCTCGCGCGCCTGGCGCGCAATCCTTGTCCTGTGCGGATTGGTCCTGCTCGGATCGGCCGCAGAGCTTCGCGCCGGCACGCTGCTGTCGCCGGGCGCCGGCGTCCTCGTGCGCAAATCCGCCGAACCGTTCGGCGTATTCGCCTTTGCCATCTCGTCCGGCAGCCTCCAGCAGAAATGGTCCGCGCTGAAGTCCAGGCTCGACGACGACATGGTGCAACTCGCGCTGTGCGACGGCGACCGGGACAATTGCGCATCGCCTGCGGCACTCAAGCTGCTCACCATCGTCGACCAGGCCCGCGCCCGCGACGGCCGCGCCCGGCTGGGCGAGACCAACCGTGCCATCAACCTCTCGATCCGGGCCGCCAATGACGGCGTCGACGACGTCTGGAGCTCGCCGCTTGCAACCTTCGAGCGCGGCGCCGGCGACTGCGAAGACTACGCCATCGCCAAGCTGGCCGCGCTGCGGCTCGCCGGCGTGGCCACCGAGGACCTCCGCATCGTCGTGGTGCGCGACACCCGCGCCGGCGAGGAGCATGCGGTTGCCGCGGCAAAGCTCGACGGCCACTGGCTGATGCTCGACAACCGCCGCATGGCGATGGTCGAGGACGACGACGCGCGCACCTACCAGCCACTGTTCGTGCTCTACCAGTCGGCCGTGATGAAATATGTCGACGAGCCGGTGCGGCTGTCGATGGCTCCCGCCGAGGCGCATTGATTTTCCTGTAACCCGATAGACCTCTCCCACAAACCCATTCCACCGCGCGATCCGGGACGCTAGCATGCCTCCGGCAAGGCGGGGGGCGACCGGAATGCGGTTCATCGGACTGATTGTGCTTGCGCTGCTGACGCTCGCGGCACCCGCGTTCGCGCAATCCGGCCCATCCGACCGCTCCATCGCCGACAAGCTGCCGCTGTTCGCCAAGAACAACTGCCAGCAGATTCGCGACCCCGGCAATCAATTGTTCTGCGGTGACGCCGAGCTTGCTGCCGCCGCCGAGAAGCTGAGCACGGCAATCGAGGCACGGCTCGCCCGCCTGCCCGATCGCCTGCCGGCGATCGAGGAAAACGCCATCTGGATCCGTCAGCGCAACCTCGGCTGCGGCATCGTCGGCGAGACCCGGGTCCGCGCCGACGAGGTCGACCGGGTCAGGGCGTGCCTTCTCAAGGTGACCGAGGAGCGTGCCGCGATCCTGCGCGATCCGGATTTCGACTGTCTCGCGGCCAACACCGCGGCGGGCGCGCTGATCTGCGCCGACCCGTCGCTGGCGCTTGCCGAGACCGAGTTGAATAGCCAGGTGCTCGGCCTGATCGGCAAACTGGACCCGACCGCGGCCCGCTTTGCCTTCGCCGAATACGGCCGGTGGACGCGAGAGCGCGACCGCAGATGCAATCTCGTCGGCAAGGAGAACGTGCCGCTGCAAGAGCTCGAATCCGCGGAAAGCTGTCTTGCCGACAACCTGACGCACAAGACCGACGAGATCCGCGCCGCCAGGGGTGATCCGAAGAAGGTGTTCGGCCGGCAGGTCGCGGCCCGGTCGCCCGACACCGACGCCGTCGACTTCTGCGCTGCGCGGATTCACGCGGCCAATTCGTGCGGCAATTTCCTGCGCATCAACCGCGTCTACGCGATCGACAGCCAGGTGGCCGACCAGGAGGCGCAGGTCACGGGCGAGATCGAAATGGTCGTGCTGGCGCCCTTCACCACGTGCAGCAAGGTCGCCTCCGCCTGCACCGGCACCTGCTGGGACGCCAGGACGGGTCGTCCGCAGCCGGGAGCCGCCGGCAACAAAGAGCGCTCCGCGGATGCCTTCAACGTCACGCGCCGCCTCAGGATCCAGCGCACCTTCGCCTTCGTGAAAGCCGCCGACGGCTGGCGCTGCCGAGAAGACGAGCTGGCACCGGTGAATTCGGGTACCGCGGGCGGGGGATCGTAGGTCTTTCTTCTCCTCTCCCCGCTCTTCGCGGGGAGAGGGTTGGGGTGAGGGGCAGCTTCCGCAAAGACGGTGAAAGACGGGCTCGCGGAGACTCCCCCTCACCCGGAATTTGCTTCCGCAAATTCCGGCCTCTCCCCGCACGCGGGGAGAGGCGAAGAAGTATCAAAACATCAGATTGTCCTTCACCAGCACCCAGCGGCCGCCCTTGACCTGCTGCACCTGGGTGATGGTGTTGGCGAGATGGTCGGTCTTGGAGAACTTCGTCGGGGGCGAGTTGAAGATGTCGAGGAATTTGTCGCCCGACTCGAGCGAGTCCAGCATCTTCTGGCCCGTCAGATCCTTGCCCGCCTTGTTCGCGTAGAACGCAAACGTCATCATCGCATTGTAGCCGATGATGGCCTGCGTGTTGGCGTCGGCGTTGAACATCTTCTTATAGTTGACGAGCCAATCCTTCACCTTGCCCTTGGCGGTGTCCTCATAGGGAATCTCGAAGCCGCTGGCGGCATAGAGCCCCTCGACGGCCTCCTTGCCCAGCGCCGGAACCTCCATCACGTTGGTCGGGGTGGCACCGAGGAAGGTGACGTCCCAGCCGAGCTTCTTGGCTTCGCTCATCGCCCCAATGGTCTCGCGGAGCACGGTGCCGAGCACGACGAGGTCGCAGCCATCGGACTTCATCTTGGCGATCTGCGCACTGAAATCGGAGGCGCCGCGCTTGTAGCTCGTGACCGAAGCCGGCTGCGCCTTCATGGCGGTGAGCTGCTGATTGAAGCCGTCGAGCACGTTCTTACCGTACTCGTCGTCCTGATGCATGATGCAGGCCTTCTTGAAGCCCTTCCACTCCACCATGTATTTCAGCGCGGCCCGCGTGCTCTCGACGTATGGCAGCAAATTGTTGAACTTCAGCCGCTCCTGCGGCTTGGCCGGATCGAACTTGAAGGTGAATTCGGCCGCCGTCAGCGGGAAAAGCTGCAATACGCCGGCGTCGAAGAGGATGTCCTGCGCGGCGAGTACCGTCGGTGATCCCATCGGTCCCACCATCGCGAAGATCTTGTCGCGCTCGATCAGTTTTTGCGACGCCAGCACGGCCTTTTTCGGATCATAGCCGCTGTCCTCGACGACCAGCCGGATCTTGCGGCCGTTGATCCCGCCGGACGCATTGATCTCCTCGGTCGCCATCTTCATGCCGTTTGCGACCGGAACGCCCCAGCCCTTGATCGGACCCGACAGGTCCTGGTGCGTGCCGATGACGATCTCGGATGCCGAGATACCCTCGTTGGTGACCTTGGTTTGCGCTGCGGCCGGCAGATGCGTGAGCACGACTGCGCTCACCGCAAGGCCGAACGCCCTGAACGATTTCGACATTGACGTCTCCTCTCCCTGGCCCGTGTTTTGCGAAGGGCGTGGCCATCGCTCCTTCGCTGATCTCAACGTCTCCGGCGCGCGGCCTTCCGGCCAGGCGCCTCACGCCACCGCACGCTCGCGATACATCGCCTCGATCTCGGCGGCGTAGCGCTTATTCACGAAGCCGCGCTTCAGCTTCATGGTCGGCGTCAGCTCCTCGTCCTCGGGCGTCAGCTGGCGCTCGATCAGATAGAACCTCTTGATGCTCTCGACGCGGGCGAAATTGCCGTTGACCTGCTCGATCTCGCGCCAGATCAGGTCCTGGATCTCCGTCGCCCGGCACAGGCTCGCATAATTGGTGAAGGGGATGTCGTGGTCCTGGGCGAACTTCTCGACATTCTCCTGGTCGATCATGACGAGGCAGGTGAGATACGGCCGCTTGTCGCCGATCACCACGGCATCCGAGATGTAGGGCGAGAATTTGAGCTGGTTCTCGATCTCGGACGGCGTGATGTTCTTGCCGCCTGAGGTGATGATGATGTCCTTCATCCGGTCGGTGATGCGGACGAAGCCTTCATTGTCGATGGTGCCGACGTCACCGGTGTGCAACCAGCCGCGTTGATCGATGGTCTCGGCGGTCTTCTCCGGCTGGTTCAGGTAGCCCATGAACAGGAAGTCACCCTTGATCAGGATCTCGCCGTCGGGCGACAGCGCGACCTCGCCCCAGGACACGGCGGTGCCGACCGAGCCGAGCTTGATCCGCGTCGCCGGCATCATGGTGGCGACGCCGCAATTCTCGGTCTGGCCGTAGACCTCGTGCATGTCGATGCCGAGCGCGAGATACCAGCGGATCAATTCCGGGGCGATCGGCGCCGCGCCGGTGAAGGCGATGCGGCAGCGGTCGAGCCCGATCATGCGGCGGATGTTGCGGAATGCGATGCGATAGGCGAGACGGTTGGCAATGCGCAGCGACAGCGGCGGCGTCCTGCCCTCGATCCGGCAATCGACCATGCGGTAGCCGACCCCGATGGCACGGCGATAGACCCATTGCTGGAGCGGTGTCGCATCCTTCAGCGCGATGGTGATGGCGGAATAGAATTTTTCCCAGATGCGCGGCACCGCGAGGAAGATGGTCGGCTGCACCTCGCGTAGATTGTCCGGCACCGTCTCCGGGCTTTCGGCAAAATTCATCACGGAGCCGAGCGCGACCGAGATGTAATAGCCGCCGATCCGCTCGGCGACATGGCAGAGCGGCAGGAAGATCAGCCGGTCTTCGTTCTCCCGCGCCGGGATGAAGTCGTTGGCATGCCGCATCTGGTGCGTGACGCTGCGGTTGGCGTGCATCGCGCCCTTGGGGGGACCGGTCGTGCCGGACGTATAGACAAGGACCGCGAGATCGCTCGGGCTGCGGCTGTCGACCATCTCCTGCCACAGTGCCTCGCGCTCGACCATATGGTTGCGCCCGAGCGCGCGAAACTCGTCGAGCGACATCACCATGTCGTCGGAGAAGCCGCTGAGTCCCTCCATGTCGAACACGACGATCCTTTGCAGGGACGGGCAGCTTGAGCGGCAGGTGAGGATCTTGTCGAGCTGCTCCTCGTCCTCGGCGAAGATCACCTTCGTGCCGGAATCGTTGACGAGATACTCGACTTGGGACGAGGCATCGGTCGGATAGATTCCGGAGGAGACGCCGCCGGCGCACAGGATGCCCATGTCGGCATAGACCCATTCCGGCACGGCATTGGCGATGATGGAGGCGACGTCGCCGGGCAGGAAACCGATCGCGCGAAGCGCGTAGGCGATCTCCTTCGAGATCTCCAGCCACCCGCGCCAGCTCGTCGGCTGCCAGATGCCGAACTTCTTCTCGCGGATCGCCGGCTTGTCGCCCCGCGTCTCCGCGGCGCGCAAGAAGCTTTTCGCGATCGTATCAGCGACCGTCAGCACCGCCGGTCGGGCCATGCGCGTCTCCTCCTTGTCGCTTTCCCCTCCGCTGCCTGCCTTGCCGGCGGTCTATGTCTTGCGGACGGGCAATCTCATTTAACGCCAATTCCTGCTTTAACGCCAAAACTTCCTTCGCCGAGTCTTCTAGCGCCAAGTCTTCTAACGCCACGTCTTCTTCTTTTTCCAGCGCCGCTCGCCTCGCGCGCCCGCTTCCTTGGCACCAAGGTAGAATTCCTGGATGTCCTGGGAATGCATCAAGCGGTCGCAGGTGTCGTTCATCACGATCCGGCCGATCTCCAGCACATAGCCGTAATGCGCCGTCTCCAGCGCCACCTTGGCGTTCTGCTCGACCAGCAGGATCGACATGCCCTGCTCCTCGTTGACCCGGCGGATGATGGTGAAGATCTCCTTCACCAGCAGCGGCGACAGGCCGAGCGAGGGTTCGTCGAGCAGCAGCAAGGTCGGCCGGTTCATCAGCGCGCGGCCGATCGCGAGCATCTGCTGCTCGCCGCCGGAGAGCTGGCCGGCCGGCTGATCGATGCGCTCCTTCAGCCGCGGGAAATAGCCGTAGACGCGCTCCAGATCCTCCGCGACGCCGCCACGGTCCTTGCGCGGATAGGCGCCCATCATCAGGTTCTCGCGCACGGAGAGGAACGGGAACACCTCGCGCCCCTCCGGCACGTGGCTGAGGCCCAGCCGCACGATCCGGTCGGCCTCCATGCGCTGGATCGGCTTGCCCATGAACTCGATCGTGCCCTTCTGCGGATCGAGAATGCCGGAGATCGTCTTCAGCACCGTGGTCTTGCCGGCGCCGTTGGCGCCGAGCAGCGTCACGATGCGGCCGCGCGGCACCTCCAGCGAGATGCCGCGGATCGCCATGATCGGCCCGTAATAGCTCTCGATGTTGGAGAGCTTCAGGATGATGTCTGGTGTCACCGCGGCATCCATCGCATCAGGCTCCCAGATACGCGGCGACGACATCAGGGTGCTGCTGCACTTCAGCCGGCGAGCCCATCGCCAGCACCCGACCATAGTTCAGCGCGATGACGCGATCGGAGACGCGGTTGACCAGCGACATGTCGTGCTCGACCATCAGCACGGTGACGCCGAGCTCGTTCTTCATGTCGCGGATCCAGAACGACATGTCGTCGGTCTCCTCGACATTGAGGCCCGAGGACGGCTCGTCGAGCAGGATCAGCTTCGGCTCCGAACACAGCGCCCGCGCCAGCTCGATCACCTTGCGCACGCCGTAAGGAAGGCCCGAGATCAGCTTGTCGCGGTAGGGTTCGAGGTCGAGGAACTCGATGACCTGCTCGACCCGGCGGCGATGCATTTTCTCGTTGGCGCGCACGCTGGGCAGGAATAGAAGCTCCTGCCAGAGCTGCGTGGTGGAATGGCGGTGGCGTCCGACCAGGAGGTTGGACAGCACGGTCGCATTCTCGAACAGCTCGATGTTCTGGAAGGTGCGGGCGATGCCGAGTCTTGCGATATCGTAAGGCGGCTGCTCGGTGATGTCCTGGTCCTCGAAGAAGATGCGACCCGAGGTCGGCCGGTAGATGCGCGAGATCAGGTTGAAGATCGAGCTCTTGCCGGCGCCGTTGGGACCGATGATCGAGAGGATCTCGCCCTTCTCCACCGCGAACGACACCGCATCGACGGCCTTGAGGCCCCCGAAATGCAGCGACAGATTCTCGGCACGAAAATAGCTCATCGGTTTCGCTCCGACTTCACGTAGATCTTCTGCCGCTTGAAGGTGGCGCGCTTGTAGAGCGGGAAAAGCTGGAAGAAGAGCTTGATCTTGAGCCAGCGGCCGTAGAGCCCGAGCGGCTCGAACAGCACGAACAGCACGATGATGATGCCGTAGATCGCGCCCTTCAGCCCGTTGAGCGAGGCGAAGGCTGCGACCCTGGACTGGACGTCGGCCGCTCCTTGCGTGCCGGCGCCGAAAGCGGCGGCAATGCCGGCGATGATGCCGGGCATGTCGTCCTTCAGATAGGTCAGGAACGGGTCGATCATCACGATGAAGATCGCGCCCAGCACGGCGCCGTGCAGGCTGAAGCTGCCGCCGATCAGGATCACGATGATGAACTCGATCGAGAGCTGGAGCGTGAACATCTCCGGCGAGATGAAGGAGAGCTTGTGCGCGAACAAGACACCGGCAAAGCCGGTGATCGCCGCCGAGATCGCAAAGGACTTCACCTTGTAGAGCGCGACGTTGACGCCCATGCTGCGCGCCGCGGTCTCGCTGTCGCGGATCGCGACGAAGGCGCGGCCCGTCGGCGAGCGCAGGAGATTGAGCGTGCCGACGATGGTCAGCACCAGCACGGCGAGACACAGGAAATAGAAGGTCGGGCTGTCGCGCGGCACCGCGACGCCGAGCAGCGACAGCGTCTTGACCCGCATGCCCTCATTGCCGTTGGTGACGCTCTCCCAGCGCGCCAGGACCTCCTCGACGATCAGGGCAAAGGAGATGGTGGCGATGACGAGATAGATGCCCTGGAGCCGCAGCGCGGGAAAGCCGACCATCGCGCCGATGATGCCGGTCAGAAGGCCTGCGGCGAGGAAGTAGACCGGGAACGGCACGTTGTATTTCTGCAGATAGGCCGCCGTGTAGGCGCCGATCGCGAGGAACGCCGCGTGCCCGAGCGAGGCCTGGCCGGTGAACCCGGTCAGGATCAGCAGCGCCACGCCGACGGTTGCATAGATGCAGACGAAGACGAGCTGGCTCATCAGATAGCTGGAGAGCACGTAAGGCGCGATCAGCAGCAGCGCGAGCAGGATGCCGTAGGAGACGAAATAGCCCGAATGCGGAAACAGCTTGATGTCGTCCTCGTAGTCGGTCTTGAACAGGAAGCGCATGGCGTTCAGACCTTCTTGCGGACGTGAAGGCCGAACAGGCCTTCGGGCTTGAGCAGGAGCACGGCGAGCAACACGATGTAGGGCGCGGCGTCCTTCCAGCCCTCGGCCAGATAGAAGCCGGCCATGCTCTCGATCACGCCGATCAGGACGCCGCCGACCACCGCGCCGGGGATCGAGCCGAAGCCGCCGAGGACAGCGGCGGGAAACGCCTTGAGGCCGAGCACGAGGCCGACATTGGAGTGGATGAAGGTGATCGGCGCCAGCAGCACGCCGGCGCAGGTCGCGACCGCCGCGCTGATCGCCCAGACGATCGACACCACGCGCTTGACCGGAATGCCCATGTAATAGGCCGCCAGCATGTTCTCGGAACTGGCGCGCATCGCGGTGCCGAGCGTGGTCTTGTTGAAGAACAGCCAGAGCAGCGTGCACAGGATCATCGTCGCCGCGATCACCGAGAGCTTGTCATAGGCGAGCACCAGCGAGCCGATCCGCAGCACGCCCTGGCTGAACGGCGTCTCGATCTTCAGATCGTCGGTGCCCCAGATCATGCCGGCGATCGAGCGCAGGAAGTAGCCGAGCCCGATGGTCGCCATGATGATGGAGAATTGCGGATAGCCGAGGATCGGCCGCACCACCACGCGTTCGGCCAGCATGCCGAACAGCGCCATCGCGGCCACCGCACCGGCGAAGCCGATCCAGTAGTTCAGGCCCATCATGCCGATGAAGGTGAAGGCGAAGAAGCCGCCCAGCATCATCAGATCACCCTGGGCGAAATTGACGACCTCGGTCGCCTTGTAGACCAGCACGAACCCGAGCGCGATCAGGCCGTAGACGCAGCCGAGCGCAACACCGCTGACCAGCTGCTGAACGAAATCCAGCATCGCCGCGCTTCCTCCTGACGCAACCGGCGGTTCTTCGATCGCCTCGTCGCATCTTGTGTTCAGTCGCTACGCAGTCGTTTCGCTGCGCTCGCGCCATTTGTCCCGGCGCCAATTCAGCCTGAACCGCCAAGCGCTGTCAACAAACGGTGACTTGCCTTTAGTCCAAGACGGATGACGGAATTTGCGGCAATGCGATTCACCGTGCCGAAACATCTTCAGGTCATGGTCGCGGGCGATGCAAAACCGGATGGTGTGGCCGTCATGAAGCCGGACAGCTCGGCGCTCGAAGTCCGAGGGTTAACGAAGCGTTTTGACCGTCTGGCGGTCGATGGCCTCGACCTCACAATTCACGCCGGTGAATTCTACGCCCTGGTCGGCCCCAACGGCGCCGGCAAGACCACCACTTTGCGCATGGTTGCGGGCCTCTTGCGGCCCGACGCCGGCGCGGTCTCGATCTTCGGCATCGATGCGCTGGAAAACCCCGTCGCCGCCAAGCAGGTGATGGCATGGGTGTCCGACGAGCCGATGATCTATGACAAGCTCACCCCGCTCGAATATCTCGAATTCGTCGCCGGGCTCTGGGGCATCGCGCCATCCGTCTCGGAACCGGTCGCCGAGGGGCTGCTCGGCTCGCTCGGGCTCGAGGCGCACCGGCACGAACGCTGCGAGGGCTTTTCCAAGGGCATGCGCCAGAAGGTGGCGCTGGCCGGCGCGCTGGTGCACGATCCCCGCCTCATCATCCTCGACGAGCCGCTGACGGGGCTGGATGCCGTCTCCGCCCGCCACGTGAAGGGCCTCCTGAGCGAGCGCGTCCGCGCCGGCTGCACCGTGATCATGACCACGCATATTCTCGAGGTTGCCGAGCGCATGGCCGACCGCATCGGCGTGATCGCCTCGGGCCGCCTGGTCGCCGAAGGCACGCTCACCGAGCTGCGCCAGCAGAACGGCCATGCCGACACCAGCCTGGAAGATCTCTTCATCGCGCTGGTGACGCTCCAGGAAGCCGCATGAGCTCGGCGACTGCGCTGTCCTGGTTTGCCCGCCACGAGCTCCGGCTTGCCTGGCGCGAATGGCTCGCCGTGATGACCGGCGGCCGGCGCAAGCGGACGCGCGCCGCCGTCATCGGCCTGCTTCTCTTCGCAGCGCTCCTGCACGTGCCGGCCTGGGCGGTGATCGGCCGCCTCGCCGACCTGCAACTGCCGCTCGACAAATCCTCGCTGATCGTGATCACGGCAACGATCTTTCTGGCCTGGACCTTGATGCTGTCGCAGGCGATCGAATCGGTGACGCGGGTGTTTTATGCCCGCGCCGATCTCGATCTGATCATGTCCTCGCCGGCGACGCTGGCCAACCTGTTCTCGGTGCGCATCGCCGCGATCGCGCTCGCCGTCACGGTGCTGGCGCTGTTGTTCTCGACACCCTTCATCGACGTGCTGGTGATCGGCGGCGGACCGCGCTGGCTTGCGGCGTTCGGCGTCGTGGTCGCGATGGGCCTGTCGGCTGCGGCGATCGCGATTGCCGTCACCATCCTGCTGTTTCGCCTGATCGGCCCGGCGCGGACGCGCTTCGTGGCGCAGATCCTCGCCGCCATCATCGGCGCCGGCTTCGTGATCGCGCTCCAGGTCGCCGCGATCATGTCCTATGGCACGCTGTCGCGCATCACCATCCTGACCTCCGGCACCTTTGCCGAACACGCCCCCGACCTCGACAGTATCTGGTGGTGGCCGGCGCGGGCAGTCATGGGTGACAGCGAGGCACTGCTCCTGCTTCTCGCGCTCGGGCTGGTGCTGCTGGGCAGCGTCATGGCGATCTTCTCGGGCCGCTTTGCCGACACCGCGATCGATGCCGCGGCGTACGGCACGTCCGGCCGCCGACGCGCGAAGCAGCGGCCGTTCCGCGGCGGATCGCGGCAACAGGCGCTGCGCCGCAAGGAATTTTCGCTGCTCTGGCGCGATCCCTGGCTGATCTCGCAGACCCTGATGCAGCTGCTCTATCTGGTGCCGCCGGCGCTGCTGCTCTGGCGCAGCTTCGCCGACCGCTCTGCCGCACTGACGCTGATCTCGCCTGTGATCGTGATGGCGGCGGGACAGCTCGCCGGCGGGCTGGCCTGGCTGACGATCTCGGGCGAGGACGCCCCCGACCTGGTCGCGACCGCGCCGCTGACGCCGTCCAGCGTCATCCGCGCCAAGATCGAGGTGGTGCTGATCGCGATCGCGGCCATCTTCTGCCCGCTGGTCGCGGCGCTGGCGTTTGCCTCGCCGATCCAGGCTGCGGTCAGTGCCGTTGCGATCATCATCAGCGCGGCCTCCGCGACCGCGATCCAGCTCTGGTTCCGGGTGCAGGCCCGGCGCAGCCAATTCCGCCGCCGCCAGACCTCCTCGCGGCTTGCGACCTTCGCCGAAGCCTTCTCCTCGATCGGCTGGGCCGCGACCGCCGCGCTGCCCCTCGCCGGCCTCATCAGTGGCCTGATCACCGCGAGCCTCGTCGCCATCACCTGGAAATTCAGCCCGCGGCGGGAGTGAGGGTGCGACACTGACGCGCTGTTGATCGCAGCCCATTGGCCTCGCGCTGCATTGCACGCTAGACTTTCCCCTGAAGTCATCGGGGACGGATATGTGGCGACTTGTTTCGGCGGCTCTGGCGCTGTTCGGCGCGTTCCTCTCGCCTACCTTCGCCCAGCAGCAGCCGCAACGCAGCGAGTGCCTGGCGATGGCCAACACCGCGCCGCGCGCCGTGCCGGTCGCCTTCCGGCAGGCGACTGGCGCGGCCGAGGTCGAGATCACCTATGCCGGCCATTCCACCTACACCATCGACACGCCCGGCGGCTTGCGCATCGCGACCGACTATAGCGGCGCCTATCAGGTCGGCCGGCTGCCCGATGTGGCCACCATGAACCGGGCCCACAGTACCCACTACACGCTCTTCCCCGACAAGCGCATTCCCCATGTGCTGCATGGCTGGAGCGAGGACGGCAAGCCGGCCATCGTGTCGGAACGCATCGGCGACACCTTCGTCCGCAACGTCACGACCGACATCCGCCGCTATTTCGGCGACGATGCCGGCACCGACATGATCCGCGACGGCAATTCGATCTTCATCTTCGAGGTCGCCGGCCTCTGCATCGGCCATCTCGGCCACCTCCACCACAAGCTCGACGACAGCCATTTCGCCCAGATCGGGCGGCTCGACATCGTGATGGTACCGATCGACGGCACCTACACCATGTCGCTGGACGGCATCTCCGAGATCACCAAACGGCTGCGCTCCTCCGTGGTGCTGCCGATGCACCGTTTCGCCACCCCGCTCGACGATTTCATGCGCCGGATCGGCCAGCAGTTCGAGATCGACCGGCGCCTCGAGCGCTCCTTCCGGATGTCGCGCGATGCGCTGCCGTCGAAGCCGACGGTGATCATCCTCGACGGCGTCTGAGGCGCAATTTTCTCCAAGCCGGCTGTCGCGCTTTGGTGCTGATCTCCCCGCAACAGGAGATCGACATGACCGACTTTGCGCGATTGTTGCACGCGGATGGACCAAACCCCGAGCACGCCACAGCGCTCCAGCTTTACGGCCGCTTCGTCGGGGACTGGGATGCCGAGATCACCGCCCGCGGCCCCGATGGAACGAAACACGTCGCCCCCGGCGAAATCCATTTCGGCTGGGTGCTGGAAGGCCGCGCGGTCCAGGACGTCTGGATCATTCCACGTCGCACCGGCAGCCCGGCCTTTCCGATCGCCGGCAACTGGTACGGCACGACGCTGCGGGTCTATGACCCCTCCATATCCGCGTGGCGGATCTCCTGGTTCGATCCCGGCCGCAGCGTGTTCCGCCAGCAGATCGGCCGCCCAAATGGCGATGACATCGTGCAGGAAGGCACCACCGAGTCCGGCGACCTGACGCGCTGGAGTTTTACGGAGATCACCGGCGACGCCTTCCATTGGCTCGGCGAGGTCAAGCCGGCCGCGGCGTCTGACTGGCGGCTGGTGGTCGATGTGAGGGCGAAGCGGCGCAAGGGCTGACGACCGCGCCGTTGTGCTCGCGATGAAGGGCGAGGTTGCGCGGCGCGCGCTGCTGTACGCACAGACGAGATGCTAGGCTCCCGGCATAAAAACAAAACGGGAGCGAACGCCGATGGCTGCAAGTGGTCTACCCGCCAACACGAGCGGGCTATTCGTCGAGCCGCGCGAGGACTGGCTCGCGCTGCATCAGGAGGAGATCATCGATCCCTCGCGGCCGATCGTCGATCCCCATCACCATCTCTGGAATCGCGGGCACCGCTACCTGATCGAGGAGATGGCGGCCGACATCGGCTCCGGCCACAACATCATCGCCACCGTCTATGTCGACTGCCGCTCGATGTATCGCGCGCACGGGCCCGAGGCGTTCCGGCCCGTCGGCGAAGTCGAGTTCGCCAACGGCGTCGCCGCGATGAGCGCAAGCGGTGCTTACGGCACGGCGGCGATCTGCGCCGGCATCGTCAGCCATGCGAACCTGCTGCTGGGCGACGCCGCCAGGCCGGTGCTGGAAGCCGAGATCGCGGCGGGCAACGGCCGTTTCCGCGGCATCCGGCATTCCTCGGCCTGGGACCAGGATCCTGTCGTCGCCGGCATGTATGCGAACCGGCCGAAGGGACTGCTGCAGGATCCGACCTTCCGCAAGGGTTTTGCCTGCCTGGCGCCGCTGAACCTCAGCTTCGATGCCTGGCTGTTCCATCCGCAGATCGGCGAGCTGACCGAGCTCGCACGCGCCTTCCCCGACACCAAGATCGTGCTCGACCATTGCGGCGGTCCGGCCGGCGTCGGCCGCTTTGCAGGGCGGCGCGAGGAGGTGTTTCCGCAATGGCGCGCCTCGATCCGCGAGATCGCCAAATGCGAGAACGTGGTGGTGAAGCTCGGCGGCCTCGCGATGTGCCTGCTGGGCTACGATTTCCATCTGCGCGAGAGGCCGCCGTCATCCGAGGAGCTTGCCGCGGCCTGGCGGCCCTATGTCGAGACCTGCATCGAGGCGTTCGGCGCAAGACGCGCGATGTTCGAGAGCAATTTTCCGCCGGACAAGGGCCAGTGCAGCTACCAGGTGATCTTCAACGCCTTCAAGCGCATCGCGGCGCCGCTGAGCGAGGCCGAGAAGACCGCGCTGTTCTCGCAGACCGCGACCGATGTCTACCGGCTCGACTTGCCGTCATGACAAGATTTGCCGTCATGACGAGAAGAGGGGCCGGGATGTTGATCCCGACCCCTCTTCGTCGTGGCCGCTGGGAAGCGTCCTTGAAACGTTGTTGTCCGGCCAGGCGCTAGCCGGCACCCATCAGCGAGGCGGGACGGCGCTCGCCGGTGGAGACGAACATCCGCTTGAGCTTGTTGACGACGCGGATCAGGAAGCCGATCATGACCGGATTGGTCTTGCGGCAGAAGGCGATCTTCTTGACGTGGCCTTCGACATGCCATTTGGCATGCGCGCCGTCGCGGAAGAAGATGACGTCGCCGGGGCCGTAGCGCTTCGGCGGCATGCCGTCGCTTTCGAGCACGATCGATCCTTCCATGATCATGATCGTCTCGTCGATGTCGTAGTACCAGTTGAAGCGCCCTTCGGTGCAGGACCAGATGATGGTCGAGGCGGTACCGTCCGCGCTGGTGGACAGGATGTGCGAGCGCGACACCGGATTGCCCTCGATGATCCAGGACGGCTCGATCGGCCGCAGCTCGAGATCCACATTGCTACTGCCGATTTCAATCATTGCGCGCGACATCTGTTTCCTCAGGGAAAAAATAGGTTTGGCCCCAGGTTGGGGCCCGGATTGTTTCCAATGATGTTAGCAACGCTAGTGATCGGCTTTTAATTCTTTCTTACGCAGGCCTCGACAATCAGCCGCAAGTTGCATGTGCGAAGCAGCTAACGCGGCGATTCCCCTGCAAATTCGTGCACATGAACCCATCTTTTCCAGGGTGCGACAAAATGCGCGAAGTGACGGAAAGGAGCCGTGCTGATGCCCCTCACGCCCGAGGTTCTGACAGCCAACAGCCAGGTCGTGGCCCGGCTCGGGGGCCTTGATATCTCCTTCACGCCGGACGAGGAGCCCTGGTTCACCGTCGACGGCATCGAAAGCCCCCGCCAGATCGGCAGTGACGGCTCCGGCGGCGCGTTCGTGCTGCTGCCGTCGCAGAATGTGCTCTACGTGTCATCGGAGGGCCGCGCAGGAATTATCGCTGCTACGTTCGAGACCTTCATCCAGCTCGTCGTCGCCCGCCCCTACTGGCTCGACATCCTCAAATTCTCCACGGGCGGCGACCTCGCAGAGATGCGGCGCGCGGCGGATGCGCTGGAGGCGACCCTCGACGACGAGGACGAGGTCAACGAGGCCCGCGAGGAAATCCGCAAGGCCCTCGACCTGCCCGAGCCGGACGATCCGGTCGGTGCGCTCTACGAGGCGGTGGCTGCTTCCGATGCCATCGTGCGGGCCACCGACGGCAGCCCGTTCACGACGCTTTTCAACCGCTTCAGCATCGACAACAACCCGATGCTGCGCAACGCGGCGGCGTGAGGGGCTTTGAGGGTACGTGCTCGGCCTTCATGGTTCGAGACGCGCCGTAGGGCGGCGCTTCTCACCATGAGGGTCTAGAATCTCGCCGCGAAACGCGACCTCATCCTGAGGAGCCCGCCGGCGGCGGGCGTCTCGAAGGATGGACCGCAAGACGCCTTACTTCGCCCACTCGCCCTTGCGGAACACCGGCACCTTGCTGCCGTCGGCGAGGATGCCGTCGATGTCGGTCTCGGCCGAGCCGATCATCCAGTCGATATGGATCAGGCTCTGGTTGCCGCCTTGCGCGGCGATCTGCTGCGGCGTGAGCTGGGCACCGTTGACGAAGCATTTCGAGTAGCACTGGCCGAGCGCGATGTGCGAGGCCGCGTTCTCGTCGAACAGCGTGTTGTAGAACAACAGCCCGCTCTGCGAGATCGGCGAGGAATGCGGCACCAGCGCCACCTCGCCGAGACGGCGCGCGCCCTCGTCGGTGTCGAGCACCTTGTTCAGCACCTCGGCGCCGCGCGAGGCCTTCGCGTCGACGATCTTGCCGTCCTCGAAGCGCACCGCGATGTTGTCGATCAGCGTGCCCTGGTAGGACAGCGGCTTCGAGCTTACGACATGACCATAGACGCGGCGGCAATGCGGCGTGGTGAAGACCTCTTCGGTCGGGATGTTGGCGTTGCAGCTGATACCGTTCTTGGACAGAGAAGCGCCGCCCTCCCATTCATGGCCGTCGGCAAGCCCGATGGTGAGGTCGGTGCCAGGTCCCGAGTACTGTAAGGCGCGGAAACACTGGCCGTTGAGCCAGTTGGTGCGTTCACGCAGCACCGCATTGTGGCTCGCCCAATTGGCCATCGCGTCCTCGCGATCGACGCGGGAGGCCGCAAAGATCGCATCCGCGAGCTTGCCGATCGCAATGTCTTCGGGATCGTTGGGGAATACCTGCTTGGCCCAGGACGGGCTCGGATAGGCGATGATGTTCCAGTTGGTGTCGAAATTGACGATCTTTTCCAGTGCCGGCTGATAGGCCATCGAGTTGGCCTTGCTGGCGCGCGCCACCTTGGACGGATCTTCGCCCGACAGCAGCATCGGATTGTCGCCGACGATGGCGAGCCGCGCGGTGTTGTCGGAGAATGCCTTGGCCATGCCTTCATAGAGCCAGCCGGCGGCGCGATCGAAACTGTTGTCGTGACCGTGGCGGTAACGCGCCAGCGTCATCTCCTCGTCCGACAGGATCGGCGTCACGATACCGGCGCCGGCCTTGTAGGCATGCACGGCGATCCGCCGCACCAGCGGCAGCGCAATCGCGGGCGCCGTCAGGAGCAGATCCTGTCCCGGCCGCAAGCCCAGGCCCACCTTCACCGCCACCTCGGCCAGCCGGTCGAGTTTCGCGGGATCGATGGGAGTGGAGGTGATGCGTTGATCGGTCATGCCGGGTCCTCTGCCGAAAGTCTCTCGTTCAATCTAAGTCTAGCATCGCGAGACACAAGTATGCGAGCGTCTTGCGAGGTGGGAAAGATACGCAGTTTCACGCATCTTGGTTTTCAACGCGTTGCCGATTTCAGCACCCGGTCGACCATGGCGGGAGCAAGGCCTAGGTAATTTTTCGGTGAAGTGAGCGCGTCGATCGTGGCGCGGTCGATTCTGGCAGAGACGCGCGAGTCGGACGAGAGCGCGTCCGCCAGCGTCAAACCCTTCTCGTTGGCGAGCCGGCAGGCGTCATAGACCACGTCATGCGCCTCCTGCCGCCCGATCTGCGGCGCAAGCCCCATCATGACCGCTTCGGCCACAATCAGGCCCCGGCTGATGGCGAGATTGTCGTTCATCTTCGCCTCGTCGACGATGAGGCCCGCGAGCGCGAACTTCGCCTGGTACAGCGCCCCGGCGGTCAGCACGAAACTCTCGGGGATCGCCATCCATTCGGCGTGCCAGGGGCCGGTGGCGCGCTCGAAATCCTGCACCATCGCATCCAGCATCAGGCCCGCATGCTGGCGCACCGCCTTGGACGCCGCCAGCATCAGTTCCGAGGAGATCGGGTTGCGCTTCTGCGGCATGGTCGAGGAGGCGCCGCGGCCCTTGACGAAGGGCTCGTAGACTTCGGCGAACTCGGTCGAGGCCATGATCATGATGTCGAGCGCGATCTTGCCGAGAGAGCCGGTGACGAGCGCGAGGAAGTTCACGGCCTCGGCGAAGCCGTCGCGGGCGACGTGCCAGGTCGAGGCGGGAACGCCGAGCTTCAGCTCGGTGCAGAGCGCCTCCTGCACCTCAAAGCCCTTGTCGCCGAGCGAAGCCAGCGTGCCGGCGGCGCCGGCGAACTGGCCGACCAGCACGCGGGGCTTCAATTGCGCCAGACGCTCGGCGTGACGGTCGAACATCGCGAGCCAGATCGCGGTCTTGTAGCCGAAGGTGACCGGCAGCGCCTGCTGGAGGTGGGTGCGCCCCGCCATCGGCGTGTCGCGATGGCGCTTGGAGAGATCGGCGAGAATCTTTCGCAGCTCCGCAATGTCGCGCTCGACGATCTCGAGGGCAGCACGCAATTGCAGCACCACGGCGGTATCCATGATGTCCTGCGTGGTCGCGCCCCAATGCACGTAGCGGCCGGCATCGCCGCATTGCTTCACCATCTGGTGCACCAAGGGGAGGATCGGATAGCCGACGATGTCGGTCTCCTGCCGCAACAGGTCGAAATCGAGCGCGGCGACGTCGGTCCGTGCCGCGATCTGGTCGGCGGCATCCTGCGGGATCACCCCGCATTTGGCCTCCGCCTTCGCCAGCGCCACCTCGACCTCGGCATAGCGCGCAACCAGCGCGACATCGGAAAACACCTCCCGCATCTGCGGCGTGCCGAAGGCGTCACGGAACAGCATGGAGTCGAGCACGGTGGTCGAGGCGTGAAAAGCGGGCATGGGCGTTTCTTCGTGGCTGTTGTCTTGTGTGTCGGCAGCTTACGCGGGATATCAAGCGGAGCAATCGACATTCACTGTTCGACACACACTCGATGTCGTCCCGGCGAAAGCCAGGACCTCCGCGCGAGCGCCCTGCGCTCGTCGCGATTACCCCAGGAAGCAATTGGCGAAGACTCCATGTGCGGGACTCCTACCGCCCCCAATCGATAGATTCCGCGGTATGGGTCCTGGCCTTCGCCAGGACGACGTCGGGGAGATATCTCACGCGGCCTCAACGCCGTCATTGCGAGGAGCTCTTGCGACGAAGCAATCCAAGCTGCCGCCGCGGAACGATTCCGGATTGCTTCGATGCGTTCGCAATGACGGCAGGCGCCATCCCTGCCCGTAATGATTCTGCAGTTGTGGCCTGCATGGGCACAGTGACATGCGGGCTGCGTTGCTATTCGAACCGTCATCCTGAGGTGCGAAGCGCGCGATGCGAAGCAGCGCACGCGGAGCCTCGAAGGATGAACGGCCGGGATGCAGCCGGGTCGTCCGTCCTTCGAGGCCTCCGCTGCGCTCCGGCGCCTCCAGCGACAACGGCTTCGCCGTTGCGCGGGGATGACGGCGATCAATTGTGCCAAAGGAGAAACAGGGGTTCAGACCGCGACAATCTGACCAGAGGCGCTACATTCTCTTTCAGGTTGTATTCCTCCTCGAAATCCGCATGGCTGCCATCACGCGATTGTGGTGAACCGGGCGGGCCCTTCGACGGACTCACAGACTTCGAGTCGAAATGGATTTGATTTCATCATTGTCCGATGTCGTTGTGAGGTCTGAGTTTTCGACGTGCAGTTCCTGTTCCGGGATCACCTTCTCGACACCGACCGGCGCGAGCTGAGCCGCGAGCAGGTTCCCATTTCCGTGGAACCGCAGGTTTTCGACCTCGTCGTCCATCTCATGGAAAACCGCGACCGGGTGGTAAGCAAGGACGAGCTGATCGACAAGATCTGGCACGGGCGCAGCGTCTCCGAATCCACCCTGACCAGCCGGATCAATGCGGCACGCAAGGCGGTCGGCGACAGCGGCGCGAGCCAGGCGCTGATCCGCACCATCGCGCGCAAGGGATTTCGCTTCGTCGGCGATGTCGAGACCAAGCTCGCAGCGGCCATGCCGGAGCCCGGCCGGTGGATACAGGCGCCGCAGACGGCGCTCGCGCTGCCCGAGCGGCCCGCCATCGCCGTGCTGCCCTTCACCAATATGAGCGGTGACCGCGAGCAGGACTATTTCTCCGACGGCATCAGCGAGGACATCATCACCGCGCTGTCGAAGCTGCGCTGGTTCTTCGTCGTCGCGCGCAATTCCTCCTTCGTCTACAAGGGCCGCGCCGTGCACATCCACGAGGTCGCGCGCGAGCTCGGCGTGCGCTACGTGGTCGAAGGCAGCGTGCGGCGGAGCGGCGAGCGCGTGCGCATCTCGGCCCAGCTCAACGACGTCTCGACCGGCAGCCATCTCTGGGCCGAACGCTACGACCGCGAGCTTGCCGACATCTTCGCCGTGCAGGACGACATCACCGAGGCGATCGTCGCCGCGATCGAGCCGCAGCTCTATACGGCCGAGAGCTTTCGCGCCGGGCAGAAGCCGCCGGGCAGCCTGGATGCCTGGGACCTCGTGATGCGCGCATTGTCGCATTACTGGCGCATCACCCGCGAGGACAATGCGGCCGCGCAAGGGCTGCTCGAGAAGGCCGTCGCGATCGATCCCGCTTATGGCAAGGCGCTGGGCCTGCTCGCGACCAGCCATATCTTCGGCGCGCATATGGGCTGGGCCGACATGGCCGCGACCGTACCGGTCGCCGAACGCGCGGCGCTTGCGGCGGTGGAGGCCGATCGCGAGGACGCCTGGGCCCATCACGGCCTCGCCTATACCTACCTGTTCCGCCGCCGCTTCGACGACGCGCTGGCGGAGTTCGAGCTGGCCTTGAGGCTCAACCCGAATTTCGCGATGGCGCACGCCTTCTATGGCGTCACGCTGTGCTACGCGGGACGATGGCAGGACGGCGATGCCGCCGCGCGCCGCGCGCTGCGGCTGAGCCCGCGCGATCCGCTTGCGGCGATCTATTGCGGGGTCGCCGCCTACGCCCAGTTCATCGGCCGCAATTACGAGGCAAGCATGCAGATGGCGCGCGAATCGATGCGGCAGCGCGCCGATTTCGTCGGCGCACATCGCGTGCTGACGGCGGCCGCCGGCATGTTGGGTGATCCGGCCCTTGCCGCGTCCGCGCTGGAAGGCTTGCGCCGCGCCCAGCCCGGCATCTCGCTCGCCTGGATCACAAGCGAGCTGCCGATGCTGCTGGAGCGGGACCGCGAGCATTATCTGGAAGGATTGCGGCGCGCGGGGATGGAGTAGACATCTCGCGCAGCATTGACAGTGCGCCCTCTCCCACAAGAGGCGAAGGGATAGAGAACAACCTAAGCGACCGCGCGCCTTCCGATGATGGCGAAACGGAGCTTGCCCGAGATGAAATCGATCGCGGCGACCGCGACCAGGATCATCAGGATCAGGAACGATACCCTCTGCCATTCCAGCACGCGGATCTGCTCGGCGAGCTGGAGGCCGATGCCGCCGGCGCCGACGATGCCGATGATGGTGGCCGAGCGGGTGTTGGACTCGATGAAATAGAGCACCTGGCCGGCAATCACGGGCAGGACCTGCGGCAACAGGCCGAAGCGGATCTCGTGCAGCGCACTGCCGCCGGAGGCGCGGATGCCCTCGACCTGCTTCTGGTCGGCGCCCTCGATCGCCTCCGAGAACAGCTTTCCGAACGCGCCGAAATCCGACACCGCGATGGCGAGCACGCCGGCGAAGGGGCCGAGCCCGACCACGTTGATCCACACCAGCGCCCAGATCAGCGTGTCGACGCCGCGGATCGAATCCAGGAAACGGCGGATCGGAAAGCGCAGGATGTTCGACGGCACGACGTTGCGGGCGGCGAGCAGGCTGACCGGCAGCGCGAACACCGCCGCGAGCGTCGTGCCGAGCAGGGCGATCGACAGCGTCTCGCCGAGCGCCTTCAGATAGATCGGCAGCGAGGTGCCGGGATCGGGCGGGATCATCATCAGGCTGATCCAGCCGAGCTGGCTGAGGCCGGCGAGGAAGCGCGACGGCGAGAAGTCGAGATCCACGAGGCCGTAGATCAGGATCGCGAACGCCGCGACGATCATCGCCGGCATTGCGAGCCGCGCCGAAGCGGGCCGGTCGAACACGTCGGGATAGCGCGCGCGAAGCTGCGCGGTGTCGACCTCTCGCCGCTGCGTCACGTCCGCGCCTCCTTGCCGAACAGGCGGCCGCGCAGCCAGCCGGTGGTGATGTCGATGACGAAGACGGTGACGATGATGGTGAGCAGGATGGCGCTGACGTCCGAATAGTAGAATTTGCGGATCGCGACGACAAGCTCCTGGCCGATGCCGCCGGCACCGACAAAGCCCATCACGGAGGCTTCGCGAACATTGATCTCGAAGCGCAGCAGCGCGTAGCTGGCGTAGCCCGCGGTCACCTGCGGCACGACGGCAAAGCGCATGCACGACAGCCAGCTTGCGCCGGTGGAGCGGATGCCCTCGACCGGCTTCATGTCGGCATTCTCGACGATCTCGGAGAACAGCTTTCCGAGTGCGCCGGTGGAATGGATCGCGATCGCCAGCACGCCGGCCATCGGCCCGAGCCCGAAGGCGATCACGAAGATCAGCGCGAAGACGATGCCCGGGACGGTGCGGGCGAACTCGAGCAGGCGCCGCACCGTAAAGCGCAGCCAGGGCGCGGGCGAGGTGTTTTCCGCCGCGAAGAAGTTCAGGACGAAGGCGAAGGTCGCGCCGACCAGCGTGCCGACATAGCTGATCAGCAGCGTCTCACCCAGCATCCTCAGCCATTTGCGCCAGCCCCACAGCCACTCGCCGACATCGGTCCAGACCCGCTGGCCATTGTCGAGCGTGAGGATGCGATCGAAATAGCTGACGAAGTTGCCGAAATAGGTGAAGAACGTACGCAGGTTAACTTCGGCGCCGATCGCGGCAAGAAGCAGCGCGGCGGCGAACACCACAACTCCGAGCAAGAGACGGAGCCGCCTGCGCGCGACCGCCTGATGATAAGCGGCGTTCAGCGCAGCCAGTTGCTGCTCAGGCAGGATCGAAACCGCGACGGTCATCTGTCCAGGAAAAGTGGCCGATCAAAGAGAAAGAGCCGGGTCCATCGACCCGGCTCAAGTAGCTCGTCCCGAAACTCAGGACGCCTTCTTCTTACGCAGTGCATCGACGAACTTGATCAGCTCGATCGTGCCATCCCAGTCCTTGGTGGTGGCGGGATGAAAACCCTTCTTCTGGCCGTCCTGGAGGCGGTCGAAGGCCGCCTTGTCCTTGGCCGGCGCGTCGAAGAACGCCTTCGCGATCGCCGCCTTGGCGTCATCAGGCAGGTCCGAATTATAGGCATAGGGGCCGTTGATGATCGGCGCCGACTTGTGGATGATGCGGAAATCGTCCTTCTTCATCGGCGAGCCGTCGGCATTCTTCAGCATGCCCTTGGTCAGCATCTGCGCCAGCGTCGAATCGTCGTCGCTGGTCCACTGGTTGGCCGCAACGTCGACCGTGCCCTGCGCCAGCGCCAGGATCGCGTTCTCATGGCTGCCGGTGAAGACGACCTTGCTGAAATAGGTGTCGGCATCCGCGATGCCCATCTTGTCGAGCTCGAAGCGCGGCACGTTGTTGCCGGACGTCGAATTCGGGTCGACGAGGCCGAGGTTCTTGCCCTTGAGCTGATCGACACTCTTGTAGGGGCTGTTCGCCTTGACGAAGAACACCGAATAGTAGCCGGTCGAGCCGTCGGCGTTGATGTCGTTGGCAAAGGCGTCGGTCTTGACGCCGGTCAGGCGGGCGCGGGCGAACGAGGCCGAGCCGTAGCTGGCGATATGGATATTGCCGGCGCGTTGGCCTTCGATCACGGCGGCGTAGTCGTTGGCGATGCGCAGCGTGACCTTCACGCCCAATTCCTTGGAGAGATAGCTCATGAACGGCGCCCAGCGTTCGGTAACGCCCGAGGCGTTTTCCGCCGGAATGACCGCGAAGGTCAGCTCGGGATATTTGGCTTTCCAGTCGTCGGCGGAGGCTGAAGTCGTGAACGCGAGCGCAGCGGCGCCGGCAAGAAGTAATCTGCGAGTGATCATGATACCCTCTTCATCGGTTGGGGTCGGTTGACGCAAAAACTGGCAACTACAGAAGCGATGCGGCTCAGGCGGCGGCCGCCGTTCCGAGCGCCGGAATGCCTTCGGGCGCCGGCACCGGCGTGCCGCCCATGACGTCGGTGGCTTCGAGGTCGTAAAGTTCGCGCGCGACGTGATCGGTCAGCGCAGACGGCGCGCCATCGAACACCACACGGCCCTGCGCCATGCCGATCAGGCGGTCGCAATAGCTGCGCGCCAGGTCGAGCGAATGCAGGTTGCAGATCACGGTGATGCCGAAATGCTTGTTGATGCGCAGCAGCGCATCCATCACGATCTTGGTGTTGCGCGGGTCGAGCGAAGCGATCGGCTCGTCGGCGAGGATGATGTCGGGCTGCTGCACCAGCGCGCGGGCGATCGCGACGCGCTGCTGCTGGCCGCCGGAGAGCTGGTCGGCGCGCTGGGCGGCGAGCGCGGCGATGTCGAACTGCTCGAGCGCCGACATCGCCAGCGCCTTGTCCTGCTCGGGCCAGACCTGCGCCAACGAGCGCCAGGCCGGCATCGTCGCGAGGCGCCCCATCAGGACGTTGGTGAGAACATCGAGCCGGCCGACGAGGTTGAATTGCTGAAAGATCATCGCCGAGCGCGCCCGCCACTGCCGCAGCTCCTTGCCGCGCAGCGCGGTGACGTCGATGCCGTCGAACAGGATGCGTCCCTGCGTCGGCGTCACGAGGCGGTTGATGGTCCGGAGCAAGGTCGACTTGCCGGCGCCGGATCGTCCGATCACGCCGACGAATCCGCCGGGGGAAATTTGAAACGAAGCGTCGTCCACCGCGGCTTTTGCGCCAAAGCGGCACGTCAGACCTTCAACCACCAGCATGCAGGGCTCCAGAGTAGCTGGGACCCACCGCTAACGCCGACGCTTGACACTTGTGTGACATGCAGGTTGCGGTGCGGCGATCCAACACACCTCATCCCCTGTCATCGCTGCGTCATGACATTGTCATCGAGCCGCTCGAAGAGGAACGCCCGCCCTCGCGCTTTGGATGCAACATGGCCGACAAAGCCCTTTCAGTCCACCCGACCATCGATCCCTCGGCCAAGCTGCATGAGACCAGGCTCGGTGCCTATACCGAGGTCGGCGCGCGCACGATCCTCCATGAAGTCAGCATGGGCGATTACTCCTATGTCGTGAACGATTCCCAGATCACCTACGCGACCATCGGAAAATTCTGCTCGATCGCGGCAATGACGCGCATCAACCCCGGCAATCATCCGATGCATCGCGCGACACAGGCGCACTTTACCTACCGTTCCAGCGCCTATTTCGAAGGCGAGAGTGACGACACCGATTTCTTCGACTGGCGGCGCCAGCATCACGTCCATATCGGCCACGACGTCTGGATCGGCCATGGCGCGATCGTGCTGCCGGGCCGCAACATCGGCACCGGCGCGGTGATCGCGGCCGGCGCCATCGTCACCAAGGACGTGCCGGCCTACACCATCGTCGCCGGCAATCCCGCGCGCATCGTGCGGCGCCGCTTCTCGGAAGAGATCGCCGGACGGCTTGCACGGCTCGCCTGGTGGGACTGGGATCACGACAAATTGCGTGAAGCGCTGCCCGATTTCCGCAAGCTGGGGATTGAAGATTTTCTCTCCACGTATGAAGCACGGGCACACTCCCCTGCCAATAAACGAAGCGCGGTCGCGTGACAGACATTTTCCTCGAGGGCGGCCGGGCCCTGATCGGCACCGAGTTGGTCGAGGCTTCACTCGGCGTGTCCGGAACGGACATCGCACAGGTCGACGCCTCCCGCGGCCGGGCTCGGCTCGCGATCGACGCACGCAATCTGCTGGTGCTGCCGGGAATCGTCGATCTGCATGGCGATGCCTTCGAGCGGCAGATGATGCCGCGCGCCGGCGTGGACTTCCCGATCGACGTCGCGCTCGCCGACAGTGACCGCCAGGCGATCAGCAACGGCATCACCACCGTGTTTCACGCCACGACCTGCTCGTGGGAGCCGGGCCTGCGCAGCGCCGACAATGCGCGCGGCCTGATGGAGGCGATCGAGCGGCAGCGTCCGCAATTTGCCGCCGACACCCGCTTCCATCTGCGGCACGAGACCTACAATCTCGATGCCGAAACCGAGATCGCCCAATGGCTCGCCGAGGGGCGCGTCGACCTGTTCGCCTTCAACGACCACATGGACGGCACCGTCGCCGACATGGCCAAGCCGCGCAAGCGCAACCGCATGGTGGAGCGCACCGGCTTGTCCAGCGAGGATTTTGACAGGCTGGTCGACCGCGTGATCTCGCGCGCCGCCGACGTTCCGGCCTCCGTTTCGCGGCTCGCGGCGGCTGCCCGCGCGGCGGACGTGCGGATGCTCTCGCATGACGATGCGACACCCGCGATGCGCCAGGAGTTTCGCGAGCTCGGCGCAATGATCGCCGAGTTTCCGATCAACGAGGAGACGGCGCGGGCGGCGGCGAGCCATGGCGATGCCATCGTCTATGGCGCGCCGAACGTCGTGCGTGGCGGCAGCCACACCGGCTGGACCAGGGCATCCGACATGATTGCAAAAGGGCTCTGCTCGGTGCTGGCGTCGGATTATTACTATCCCGCACAGCTGCTCGCCGCGTTCCGCCTCGCCGCCGATGGCGTGTTGCCGCTGACGGAGGCCTGGAGCCTGGTCTCCGCGGGGCCGGCGCGCGCCACCGGCCTTGCCGATCGCGGCATCCTCGCCGCAGGACGCCGCGCCGACATCCTGCTGGTCGACGACACCGTGCCGCTGCGGCCGCGGCTGGTCGCGGTGGTCGCAGGCGGAAAGCTCGTGCATCTTACCGATGCGACACGACTGCTCAGCGCGGCGGCAGCGCCGCGCGAGGCTGTCGTCGCGGCATAAACCGGTTATGCTCGGGCAATGATTCCCCGCTACGCGATCTATTTTGCCGCCGGCGCCGACAGCGCCCTCTCCCGCTTCGGCGCCGGGCTGCTCGGCTATGACGCCTACACCGGCAACGAGGTGCCGTTTCCGCCCGAGGCGCTGCACGTTGCACCGGACTGGCGCGACGTGAGTGCCGATCCCCGCAAATACGGCTTTCATGCCACGCTGAAGGCGCCGATGGCGCTCGCGCCCGGCAGCACCGAGGCGGAGCTTATGGCAGCCTGCGCGACATTCGCCGAAAAGGCACGGCCGATCCCCGCGATCCGCCCTGTCATCGACACCATCAGCGGCTTCATTGCCGTCATTCCGGCCGAGCCGGTCGATGCGCTTCAGCAATTTGCCGCCGATTGCGCCCATGAATTCGATTCCTTCCGCGCGGCCCTTACTGCGGAAGATCGCGCGCGGCGGAAGCCCGACAAACTCACCGAGCGGCAGCGCGATTATCTCGACCGCTGGGGTTACCCCTACGTGATGGAAGAATTCCGCTTCCACATGACCCTGACCGGCCGGCTGGATGCACAACGCCGCGGCCCGATCCTGGAGATGTTGCGGACGCGGTTCGCGTCGCTTCGTCTCGACACGCTGGCGATCGACCGCCTCGCCCTGTTCAAGCAGGACGAGACCAGGGCGCGATTCCGCATCATCGGCGAGTGGGCCTTGCCGCGGTAAAGCTCAGCGCCAGCTCGCAAGATTGAAGCCGAGCGCGACCGCGCCAACCAGAACGAGACTGGTCGCCCAGACTGCATCCAGATTGAACCAGCTTCGCGAGACGAACCTCAATCCCAGATAGCGGTAGACCAGCCACGCCAGGCATCCGCCGGCGCTGACCATGGCGGCAACGTGCACCAGAGACACCAGCACCGCCATCCCGAGACTTGCCTTCATCAGCGCGCCCGCCGCCTCATGGCCGGCATCGAGCTCGAAGGCCTGGCAGATCCCGAGATAGATTGGCACCAGCATCAAGGCGGCGCCGTGAGCAATGGCGACGGCAAATGACCAGAGCGCCAATTGCGTTGGCGGAATTCGTGCCAGCGTGCGTGGATGGCGCCGCTCGATCAGCCGATAGATACCGAAGCCGATGACGAGAAGGCTCGCGCCGAGCTGGATCGAACGCTGCCACTCGGCCAGCACGAGCAGGAACGCGAATGGCAGCAGCACGAGAAGTGTCGCCAGGAGATGTCCGGCCGCCAGAGCCCACAACGCACGAAAAAGCGCGCGCGGGCTCTTGTCCATGAGCCCGGCCGAAACGGCGAGCGGCCATCCCATTCCCGGGTTGACCCCGTGGTAGAGACCGCTCGCAACAAGAGCGAGCCAGAGCCAGCCAAGCGCCGGGCTCGCGTGCCCCCCATCTAGACCGACGGGTAGCAAAAGGAGTCCGTCGAACAATCGCCGCCCTCCAGCCTGATCTGGTGCGCACGATATCCGTCGGGGAAGCTCACGAAATAGTCCTTGGCGAGCTCGAGGCCGCCGTCGCGACCAGCATTGGCCATGACTTCCACACCCGGAACCCCGTCGGGATAGAACTGGTTGTCCCAGGTGGAATAGAGCGAATTGGTCCAGTACACGCGCCTGCCGTCGCGGCTGATCTCGACCATCTGCGGACCTGCCGCAAATGCCTTGCCGTTCGGATGAGGGGTGCGACGCGCGATGCCGCCGATGTGAACCGAGCCCGCAAGCTTCGGCTTTCGCGGATCACTCACGTCGTACTGGCGCATTTCACCCGTGCCCCAGCATGCCACGTAGAGAAACCGGTCATCCATCGACAGGTCGATGTCGGTCACCAGCGGCGGCACGGCGCCAAAGCCCTGCAGCAGTGGCGGCAGCTTTTCCTTTTCCGCGGGCTCGGGCGGAATCGTTGCCGTCTTCTCCGCATGGAATTTTCCGCCCTCGCGCCACCAGGTCCAAATCGATCCTTCGAGGTTGGTAGTGTCGACCACGACGCCAGCAAAGCCGTATTCGCGAACCGGATCGTGCGCGGGCCGCACTTCCAGCGCCATCTGATGATTGGCGCCGAGGTCGATGGTTTGAACGTTGCGACGGGCGTGAAGGTCCCAGAAGTGGAGCCGGTGGCCATATTTGTTCGACAGCAGATCTTCCGGCACGATCCCGTTCTCGAACTGCGGCGGCAACCCCCATTCACTCGTCACCATGTAATCGCGCGGCAGATTCCACCAGAAGTCATAATGCAATGTCTGCGGGCCACGATCGATCTCCCATCGTCCAAGGACCTCGAACGTCTCGCAATCCATGATGAAGACGCCTGGAGGTCCGTTGGTGCCGTCCTTGCCGCCGCCGCCCAGCGTGCTCACGTAAATGCCGTCCGGCCCGCAATGGATGGTGTGCGGCCGCGAGTAGCCGGTCTTCTTGAAGACTTCCTCCGGTTCGATGATCTTGTGGATCTTGGCTTTGGTCGGATCGGGCTTGGTATCGATGATGTAGATCCGCGACGAGCGCAGCCCGGGGATGATGAGATAGCGCCGCTCGATGAAGGCGTGTCCGGCGAGCGGCGACAAGGCGGACGAGCAGGCATTCCAGCCGAAGTGATGAAACTCGTCGCCCTTGTTGGGCATCGTCACGGTGTGGACGATTTGGCTATAGGTCGGCGATCCCGGCTTGACGTCGATGACCGCGAGAGCATCCGGTTTTGAGAAATCCGGACTGAGCAGCAACGTATAGGCAAAGTTCTCCGCAGGTGCTTCCATCGCAAGCTTGGGCGATGCGTGAAAGGTGGGATCCGGCCTCATCGTCATGGCACTGCCTCCCTGTTCTGTCGGTTCGCGCCAACCTGGCTCGGGATAGCGGCATAATGAAGAGCTGTTATGCGATGTCCTGATATGCTCCGCGGGCTTGGTTGGCGAGCGTACAATACGTCATCGCCGGGCTGCGGGAAACGGCCCGAGCCGCGCTAATTCGACGCCTTCGGGCAGATGGAAGCCGGCGGGATCAGGCAAGGTGTCGTCCCGGCGAAGGCCGGGACCCATAACCACAGGGAGAAGTTTGGCGAAGGCAAGTAGTGAAAAGTCTTCCCGCGGTACCAACACCCACGTTCACCGATAGATCACGCGGTATGGGTCCCGGCCTTCGCCGGGACGACGACTGGGGGATTGGCCGCTACTTGCCCCACCGCAGCGCCAGCGCATTGCGCTCCTTTGCCAGCTCCAGGAGCCCCGCGCGCGTCGCGGGATGCAGCGGCTGGAGCGGATGGCGCACGGCGTCCGATTTGATCACGCCGCCGGCCTGCATCATGGCCTTGCAGGCGATCAGGCCGCATTGGCGGTTCTCGTAGTTGATCAGCGGCAGCCAGCGCTCATAGGCGGCTTTCGCTTCCTCGCGCTTGCCGGCGAAATAGGGATCGATGATCTGGCGGATGCCGTCGGGATAGCCGCCGCCGGTCATGGCGCCGGTGGCGCCGGCGTCGAGATCGGCCATCAGCGTGATCGCCTCCTCGCCGTCCCACGGGCCTTCGATATCCTTGCCGCCCGCCTCGATCAGGCTGCGGAGCTTTGCAGCGGCGCCCGGCACCTCGATCTTGAAATAGCGGATGTTGGCGAAGTCGCGCGCCAGCCGGGCGAGCAGCTCGACCGACAGCGGCGTGCCCGCCACCGGCGCGTCCTGGATCATGATGGGAATGTTGATCGCGCCCGAGAGCACCCTGAAGAATTCGACGATACCTTTCTCGGGAACCCGGAAGGTCGCGCCGTGATAGGGCGGCATGACCATCACCATGGCGGCACCGGCGGCTTCGGCCTGCTTGCTGCGCGCCGTACAGACGGCCGAGCTGAAATGGGTCGTGGTGACAATCACGGGAACCCGTCCGGCGACGTGCTCAAGCACCGCGTGCATCACGGTTTCCCGTTCGGCATCGGTGAGCACGAACTGCTCGGAGAAATTGGCGAGGATGCAGATGCCGTGCGAGCCGGCGTCGATCATGAAATCGATGCAGCGGCGCTGGCCCTCGAGGTCGAGCTCGCCGCGCTCGTCAAAGATGGTGGGCGCGACCGGGAACACCCCGCGATAGGGGCGCTGGGCCTTGTGGTGTGGCGTGACCGGCATCGAACTCTCCATCCCTGATATTCTCGCACATCTACCGCCGCACTCGCGCGGCACGACAGATGTAGCGGGGGCGTGGATCGGCGGCAATGCCGATCCACGTTTCCCTGGAACAGGGCTGTGAAAGTTACGCGGTCTTCACCGCGCCGAGGAAACCTTCGACCGCGACGCGGAGACGGTCGGCGTCTGCCGACATCTTCTTCACGGAGTCCGACAGCACCGTGCCGGCGTTGCCGGTTTCCTGATTGAGCTTGGCAACACTGCCGATGGTGTCGGTGACCTCGCGGGTGCCTTGCGCCGCCTGCTGGAAGTTGCGCGAAATCTCCGTGGTGGCCGCCCGCTGCTGTTCGACGGCGGCCGCGATTGCGGTCATCTTCTCGTCGATGCCGCTGATGGCGCCGCCGATCGAGCGGATGGCGGTCACGGCCTGCCCCGTCGCGCCCTGGATCTCCTCGACCTGGCGGGAGATCTCTTCGGTGGCCGTTGCGGTCTGCGCCGCGAGACTCTTGACCTCGCCGGCGACCACGGCGAAGCCGCGGCCGGCCTCGCCCGCGCGCGCGGCCTCGATGGTGGCGTTCAGCGCCAGGAGGTTGGTCTGGCCGGCGATGGCGTTGATCATCTTGACGACCTCGCCGATACGGCTTGCAGTCTGGTCGAGGATCTCGACCGTGGCGTTGGTCCGCTCGGCCTGCGAGACGGCCTCGCGGGCCTCGCGTGCGCTCGACTGCACCTGCGCCGAAATCTCGCCGACGGACGCGGAGAGCTCCTCGGTCGCGGCCGCGATAGTTTCGAGATTGTTGGTGGCCTGCTCGGCGGAGGAGGCAACCGCCGCGGTCTGGCTGCTGGATTCCGAGACCAGCGTACGCACGTCGGTCGCCGTCGCGTCGAGCTCCCTGGCCGACGCCGCAACGCTGTGGATGACGGCCTGCACGGTATCGTCAAAGCTGCGGCAGGCGGCATCGACGGTGCCGGAGCGGGCAAGCTGGAGCGCCTGCTGCGATTCACGCTCCTGACCGAGACGCTCCGCGGTCGCGGCGCTCTCGCGCAGGCTTTCGAGCGCGGCCGCCATGGTGCCGAACTCGTCGGGATACCGGGATTGCGGAACCGGTGTCGCATAATCGCGCGCGCCAATGCGGGCGATGGCATCCAGAATGGCGCGCACCGGGCGCATGAGGCGATTGCGTACCACATAGACGCCGGCCATGGTCACGGCGAGCGCGATCAGGAACGCGAGCGACTGCACGACGAGATTGGTGAGCGCCTTGGCCTGCACGGTCTCGGCACGCGAGATCGACTGGTCGAGCGCCTTGGTTGCGACCCCGACAATGAGCGGGAACGGCGACTGGCAAAACGTGTTCCATTCCGAAGCGGCCATCGCAGGTTTGCCGCTACCGTCGAAATTCCTGGTGAGATCACCGATCTGCTTCAGGGCGCCGTCGGTCTTGGCCTTCGCGTCCGACGCCGCCGTAACCAGCTCCGCCGTCACATCGGGCGCGGCCAGCAGCTCTGCCATGCCCGCCCAGCCAGAGGCGATCGTGCCATCCCATTGCGCCAGCGACCGCTTCTGAGCGTCGTCGAGCGGCTTGCTGCTGTTGACGTTCGAGCGAAGGGACGAACAATGGATGCCATAACGGTCACGCACCTGCCAGGCGAAGCGGCGGACCTGGATCATGCGGGCGATATAGGGATCGTTCATCCAGGCGCGGTTCGAGACCGCGGTGGAGGCGAGGTTCGCGGTATCGATGACCTTGGTGACGGCATCATACCAGGAATTGGTCCGCTCGATCTTGCGCTCGGCGCGCGGACGCTTGGCTTCGTCGTAAAACAGCTGGAACTGCGGCGCCGCCTCGTTCCAACGCTGCTTCAGCGTGTTCGCGAGTTCATCGCGGCGGGCGAAATCGATGGTCGCGAGCGCGGCGCTGATCCCTTCATAGCCGCCCTGCTCGGCCTTCTCGGCTTCGGCGAGCTTTGCCTTGGGATCGTCCTCGCCAAGAATGGCACTCTGGGCATCGCCGCGATTGTTTCGCAAGGACAGCACACCCTGGAAGATCGCCTTGTCGGCGGCGGCAAGGCGCGCGGTTTCAAGGCTGTCGCTGTAGCGGCCGAAGGCCCCGACCATCTGGATCGCCGTGCTGGCCAGCGCGCCGGCCGCAAGCAGGGCCATCAAGGTCAGAAGAAGCGAGCTTACCGATTTCTTAAACATTGCCATGGGGTCAAGGGGCCTACTCTTCACGAGTGGCCACCCTGCATCGCAACCTGCCAATGTTCCGTTAAGGTTTTAGTCGATTTGAGGCGGTCCCGCCTGCACCCATTCGGGCGGCCCGCCGCTCTTTACCCGACTTTCGTGAAATCCGGCGGACGGCGCTCGGCGAACGCCGTGAAGGCCTCGCGCGCCTCGGCGGTGCGCAGGCGCTGGGCAAAGTGCTCACCTTCCGCCTGCATCTGCGCGACCAGCGCCTCGCCGTTGCGCATCAGCTTCTTGGTCGCGGTGAGCGCGCCGGCCGGCTGGCGGGCGAGCCGCTGCGCCAGCGCTAGGGCCTCGGCGTCGAGCTTGTCGAGCGGCACAACGCGGTTGGCGAGCCCCCATTCCAGCGCAGCCTTCGCCGGCACCGTCTCGCCGAGTGCGAACATCTCGTAGGCGCGCGCATAGCCGATGCGCGCCGGCATCAGCAGGCTGGAGGCGGCCTCCGGCACCAGCGCGAGGCTGACGAAGGGCGTGGACAATTGCGCGTTGTCGGCGAGCACGACGAGGTCGCAGTGCAACAGCATCGTGGTGCCGACGCCGACGGCGCGGCCCTGCACGGCCGCAACCAGCGGCCGGGTGCAACGGGCCAGCGACTGGATGAAGCGTATGACGTTGCGGCTTCCTTCCGACTTGCCGCTCGCGACGGCTGCGAACTCGCCGACATCGTTGCCGGCGGTGAACATGTCGCCCTCGCCGCGGATCAGGATCACCCGGGCGGACGGATCGAACTCGGCGGATTCGATGGTATCGGCGAGCTTGCCGTACATCGCATCCGTCAGCGCGTTCTTCTTGTCGGGGCGCGCCAGCGTGAGCGTGAGAATTCCACCGTTGTTCTCGATCCGGACATGCTCGGTCATCGGGCTCTCCTCTTATTCCTCTGGATCTCTTGCAGGGTCTCTTGGAAACTTGTCCTGAATGCTCGCCAGCCAGCGCGCGACGATGTCGATCTCCGCGCTGGTAAATCCCTCCGTCAGCGCCGCGTTGATCTCCGCGGCCGAGGTTTTCGCTTGGGCCAGCGCGGTACGCCCCTTCGGCGTCAGCCACACGCGCCAGGCGCGTCCGTCCTCGCGATCGGCCCGCCGCTCGATCAGCCTTGCGGCTGCGGTGCGGTCGACGAGCCCCGAAATGCCGGCCGGCCCCATATCGAGCGCCGCGCCTGCCTCTCCCATCAGGACGCCGTCCTGCCTGCCGAGAATGAACAACAGCCCCGCCTGCGCCGGCGTCACCTCGCTCTCGGACTGCGCGGCCATCCAGCGCTGCAGCCGGCGTTGTGCGACGTTGAGCAGGTAGATCAGCCGGTGATGCCTCGCCGCGCCGTCATTATTTCGCATACGAAATAGATAGCCGAGACCGACCGGATTGTCAAAGGGCGGCTGCCGGGCTTATGCAGCGCGACAGCCGTCCAGAAACAGCGCCGCGCAGGTCTTGACGCGGCGCTCGATGTCCTTGCGTGACGGCAACGCCACCCCGCCATAGATCGCCGCACGCTGCGGCGCCGATGCGACCATGCCGATCAGCATGCCGGCGGCCTCGTCGACGTCATCGAGCGCTATGCGCTTCTTCTTCACCTGGGCGCGCAGCCAGCCCGCGAGCGCCGTGACGGTGCGGGAGATGCCGTTCTTGTAGAAGTTCGCGGCAAGCTCCGGGAATGCGGCCGACTCCTGCAGCACCATGCGCTGCAACGCCACGACCTCCGGATCGAGCGCAAGATCCGCACAGGCCAGCAGCGCGGCACGCAGGCCCTTTTCGAGGTCGACCTCGTCGCCGGCCTGGAGATCGACCGCGGAGAGCAGCCGCTCGAGTCTGTCGGCGCACATCGCCTCGAACAGCGCGGCCTTGCCGGGGAACAGACGATACAGCGTCTTGGTCGACATGCCGGCGCGGCGCGCCAGCTCCTCGGTGCTGGTCGCCGCATAGCCGTCACCGGCAAAGGCCTGCCGCGCGGCGTCGAGGACGATCTGCCTGGTCTCTTCGTCGCTGCGCAGTTGCGGCCGTCCACGCGGGCGGCATTCACTTTCCGATTTTGCTCGAGCCATGTCTTTACATGATGCCTGTCATTCCATTGACAATTCCGAAGCTAGTCCCATTTTGGAAATTATCAAGTTTCCTAATTCAGGGGAGCCGGCCATGACCGTCCACACCACCCCGACTGCCGCCGCCCAGACCGCGCTTCCGGCAACCGCGCTGGAGGGCGTCCTGCCCGCCGCGCCAACCCGAATCCACCGACAAAAGCTCAATCTTCGCAAAGCGTTGCTCGTGGGCGCCGCGATCGTCGCACTGACCGGGGCGAGCTGGTACGGCTACGACTACTGGACCGTCGGCCAGTACCTCGTCTCCACCGATGACGCCTATGTGAAAGCCGACAACACCACGATCGCGCCGAAGGTCAGTGGCTATCTCAACCGCGTTCTGGTCGCCGATAACGAGCATGTGAAGGCCGGCCAGGTGCTGGCCCGAATCGACGATCGCGACTTCCGCGTCGCGCTCGACCAGGCCCGCGCCGATGTCGCCGCCGCAAGTGCCACGGTGGCAAGCAAGGAGGCGCAACTCGAGGTCCAGCAGGCGGTGATCGCGGCGGCCAAGGCGACCATCGATGTCGACACGGCCGCGAAGACGTTCGCAAGCCAGGAGAACACGCGCTACACCAACCTTGCCGCAACCGGTTATGGCAGCGTGCAGAATGCGCAGCAGGCGCAGGCTCGCGATGCCGGCGCGGACGCCGCGATCGCGCGCGACAACGCCAACCTCATCTCCGCACAGAAGCAGGTCGATCTGCTCAAGGCCGAGATCGTGCAAGCCAACGCCGCCGCCGCGCGCGCGGCGGCGATCCAGCAGCAGGCGGAGCTCAACCTCGGCTACACCACGATCGTCTCGCCGATCGACGGCGTCGTCGGCAACCGTTCCTTGCGCGTCGGCCAGTTCGTGCAGGCCGGGACGCAGCTGATGTCGATCGTGCCGACTGATGGCGCCTATGTCGTCGCCAATTTCAAGGAGACGCAGCTCACCCACGTGCAGGCGGGACAGGCCGTCGACATCGAGGTCGACATGTTCCCGGGCCAAATCGTGCACGGCCGCGTCGATTCCATCGCACCGGCCAGCGGCCAGGAATTTGCGCTGCTGCCGCCCGACAACGCCACCGGCAATTTCACCAAGGTGGTGCAGCGTATCCCGGTCAGGATCGCGCTCGATGCCGCGCATGGCCCCGCGATTTCGCTGCGGCCCGGCATGTCCGTGATCCCGACCATTGCAACACGTTCGACCGCGCCGACCGCGAATGCGGCCGCCGCGCCCAAAGCGAAGCTCGTCTCCGGAGGGTCGTGCCATGTCAAACAGCCTCTCAATTTCGACGCAAGCAACACCGGCCGCGACGCCTGAACGCATAATCGCCGATCCGAACCGCGCGAGCGCCGCGACCTGGATTGCCGTGCTCGCCGCCATGATCGGCTCGTTCATGGCGATCCTGAACATCCAGATCACCAACGCCTCGCTGCTCAACATCGAGGGCGGCATCGGCACCGGCGCGGACAACGGCTCCTGGATCTCGACGTCGTATCTGATCGGCGAGATCATCGTGATCCCGCTGACCGACTATTTGAGCCGCGTGTTCTCGTTCCGCCGCTACATGCTGGCGAGCGCGGCGCTGTTCGCCGCCTTCTCCGTTGCCTGCGCCTTCACCCACGATCTGCCGTCGATGATCGCGATGCGCGGCCTGCAAGGCTTTGCCGGCGGCGTGCTGATCCCGATGGCGTTCACGCTGGTGCTGACCAAGCTGCCGAAGCCACAGCAGCCGGTGGGGCTCGCGATCTTCGCGCTGTCCGTCACCTTTGCCCCGGCGATCGGCCCGACCATCGGCGGCTATCTCACCGAAACCTACGGCTGGCGCACCATCTTCTTCGTCAACGTGATCCCGACCGCGGTGATGGTGGCGGCGCTCTATCTGACGCTGGAAAAGCAGAAGATGCAGCTCGGCCTCCTGAAGGAGGGCGACTGGGCCGGCATCGTCACCATGGCGATCGGGCTGTCGGCGCTGCAGGCCGTGCTCGAGGAAGGCAACAAGGACGACTGGTTCTCCTCGCCCTTCATCGTCAAGCTCGCGGTGATCGCGGCCGTCAGCCTGATGCTGTTCGTCGCGATCGAGCTCACGATCGAGAAGCCGCTGATCCGGCTGCGCCTCCTCACGCAGCGCAATTTCGGCTTCGGCACGGTCGCGATGACCATGGTCGGCTTCGCGCTGTTCGGCTCGGTCTACATCCTGCCGGCCTATCTCGGCCAGGCGCAGGGCTACAATGCCGAGCAGATCGGCAATGTGCTGGCCTGGACCGGCCTGCCGCAGCTCGTGCTGATCCCGCTGATCCCGAAGCTGATGCAGCGCTTCGACACGCGCTACATCGCGATCACCGGACTTCTGATCTTCGCCTATAGCTGCTTCATGAACACGGCGATGTCACCTGACTATGCCGGCGACCAGCTCTGGATCCCGAACATCGTGCGCGCCGTGGGACAGGCCATGGTGCTGACGCCGCTGACCTCGGTGCTGACGGGCGGCATCGCGCCGCAGGACGCAGCCGCAGCCTCCGGCATCAGCAACATGTTCCGCAACCTCGGCGGTGCGATCGGCACGGCGACGCTCGCCACCATCATCACCAAGCGCGAGCAATTCCACTCCAACATCATCGGCCAGTCGGTCACGCTCGGCCGCGAGGAGGTCCGCAGCCGCATTGCGCAGATGACGGACTACTTCATCGCGCACGGCGTGCCCGACCCCCATGCCGCGCGCGAGCAGGCCATCATCGCGCTCGGCAAGACGGTGAGGCGCCAGGCGTTGGTGATGGGCTATTCCGACGCCTTCGCGGTGATCGGCGTCGTGCTGGTGCTCGCCGCCATCGCGGTGCTGCTGACGCGAAGGGTGAAGGCGGCGGGTGGGCCGGCGCATTAGGCTCTTCTTCTCCCTCTCCCCGTTCTTACGGGGAGAGGGGTGAGGGGCTCTCTCCACACGTGAGATCCATCGAGAGACCTGTACCCCCTCACCCGGATCGCAAGCGCGATCCGACCTCTCCCCGCAAGCGGGGAGAGGTGAGGGGTCACTGCGCGCAGGTAAAGCTCGACGCTTCCGTCACTGGCCCCGCCTTGTAACGCGGCCAAGCCGGCCAGCGGCACAGCGGCATCGCGCGCAACACGGCAAATGACGGCGCCTCGACCTTCTGCTCGGCAACCTCAAGGTCACCGGGCGCCTTGCCCTTCTCGACCCAGTCGACCAGCGCGCTCAGCATGTCGACATTGGCGGGCGCGCCGGAGCCGACATGGTCCACGCCGGGCGCGGTGTAGAGCCGCGCGAATTCGGCCGTCTCGGCCTTGCCGAGCTTGCGCTCGACGCTCTCGAAATAGCGGATGCCGGCATAGGGGCTTTGCGCATAGTCGGCCATGTGCTCAAGGATGATCAGCTTGCCCTTGCGCTCGCGAAAGCGACTGAGGTCGGGATTAGTCGAGTCCATGAGGTTCGAGACTTCGAGCAGCCGCGCCTTGTGCTCCTCCACCTTGTAGGTAGTGACGTCGAGCTTGGGATCGCGCGCGAACACGTATTGAATGCCGCCAGCGCCGTAAATCCAGGCGATGCCGTTGTTGGGCGCAGGCGGCTGTGCGGGCGGCGCGGTGCCGAGCCACCACGCGACCCAGCCGCCGGTCGGACCGATCGCGGGCGTGTCTTCGCCCGACACGCCCCAGCCCGGATAGTCGTCGAGACCGTTGGCGAGTGCGAACGGGAATTTGTAGGTCGCATGCAGCGTGTTGACCGCCTTGATCTGCGCCTCGGTGAGACACTGATCGCCCGTCTTCCCGCTGGCGCAGCGCAGCGTCTCGACCTTGAAGGCCGCCTTGCAAGATACGGGATCCTGCACCAGCGCATCGTTGGAGCCGTCGGCCTTGTCGCAAGCAGCCCGCACGGCATCGCCGACGAGCTTCACCTGCGCCGGGTTGATCCAGCCGTCACCCATGGTCACGAGGCCCGAACGCGTGCCGGCATGCTGCAGGCCGACCCAGTTGATGACGGGCACGCGGGCGAAAATGCCGTCGAAATCGTCGGGGTAACGCTGCGCCATGGTGAGGCCTTCGCGACCGCCCTCGGATGAGCCCATGAAGTACATCTTCTCGGGCTTCTTGCCGTAGGCGCGCTGCATCAGCGCGACGGCAACGTCGCGAACCTTCTTGTAGGCACGATGAGCGAAGTTCTCGAACGCCTCGTCGTTGAGCGCGAACACCTGCGGCGGCTCGCCCGGCTTGGACTCATGGCCGGAATCGGTGCCGTAGGTGACGAAGCCGCGCGCGAGCGGCGACGGCTTGTCGAACGGATAGGCCGGCGGCAACGAAAGGCCGGTGATCAGCACGCCGTTGAAGCCGCCGCCGCCATATTGCACCGACCGCCCGTTCCATTCGACCGGAAGGTTGACCTGGAACTTGATCGGCGGCGCCTTGGGATCGACGGGATCGATATGGCCGAGCACCTTGCAGAAGCCGGGATTGGCGGGCGTGATCCGCCCCGATGGCGTCGGGCCGCGCTCGGCAATGGCGCGTTGCGACGGCGCCTGCAACGTCGCGGCATCGATCTTCACGGCATCAGCGTCGCCGACGAGACCCTTGCAGACCGTGTCTGCATCCTCTGCCAGCGTCACCGCCGACGCGCTGCTCGCGCTCATTGCGGCCGCCGTGCCCACGAGCCATGCGCACAGCTTCGCCCTTGTCAGCGTCATCGTCTCCACCCGGCTTTTTCTGTTCTCGTTCAACCTGACAGTTGGCCGCATTGAATGCAACCTTCGTCCGCCCGTCAATCGCTCACGCCGCAGTTCAGCTCAGAACGATCCCAGCACACTGCCCAGGGCGATCACGGCCACCAGCGCCAGGAGCGAGGTCACGATGCCCACCATGACGATGTCGAAATAGCTGTCGCGATGCGTCAGGCCACAGATCGCGAGCAGGCTGACCACCGCGCCGTTGTGCGGCAGGATGTCCAGCGTTCCCGAGCCGATCACCGCCACGCGATGCATCAGCGCGGGGTCGATGCCGGTGCGCGCGGCAAGCGCGACATAGGTCTGGCCGAGGGCGTCGAGGGCGATGGTCAGCCCGCCCGATGCCGACCCGGTCAACGCGGCCAGGATGTTGGTCGCGACGGCGAGCGAGACCAGCGGTCCGCCCTCGATCGCCAGCACCCAGTCGCGCACGATCGTGAACGCCGGCAGCGAGGCGACGACTGCACCGAATCCGACGAGGCTGGCGACGCTGAACGCAGGCAGGACCGACGCATTGGCCCCGGCGTCCATGGTCCGGCGAAGCGCCGGCAGGCGGGCCCGGTTCAGCGCGATGGTCGTGACGATGGCCGCCGCCAGCGCAACCGCGACCGACCACACGCCCGCGACGGCCGCGAGCGACGTTTCGCCAAAACGCTGCTCGGCGAGATAGCTGACATCGAGCCGCGGCAGCACCACGAGCGACATCACCAGATTCACGGTGACGACGACGGCCAGCGGCGCGATGGCGTTCAGCACGGGCGAAGGCCGGTCGCTGCGATGACCGTGTCGTAGTTCGGCCGGATCGAACTCGCGCGCGGTCGTTGCGCGCTCGCGCACGAGTTCGTCGGCGGCGGCCTGCTCGATCAGGCCGTCGGCATCGTCGCCATAGCCTTCTCCGGCGCGGCGGGCTGCTGCCTCGGCGCGATGCAGCCACCACAATCCCGCGCCAAGCATGATGAGGGAGGCAATGATGCCGAGGCCCGGGGCGGCGAACGGCGTCGTCCCGAAGAACGGCATCGGGATCGCATTCTGGATCGACGGCGTGCCCGGCAGGGCCGACATCGTGAAGGTCGACGTTCCCAGCACGATCGCGGCCGGGATCAAACGACGCGGAATCGAAGCCGCGCGAAACAGAGAACGGGCCATGGGAACGATGACGAAGAACGCGACGAACAGGCTCACGCCGCCATAGGTGACCAGCGCGCCGGCGAGAACGACCGCCAGGATCACGCGCCGCTCGCCAAGGCGCTCCGCCATGAAGCCGGCGACCGACGTCACCGCGCCGCTGTCATCCATCAACTTGCCGAAGACAGCGCCAAGCAGGAAGATCAGGAAGAACTGCGCCAGAAATCCCGCCGCATTCACCATGAACACCTGGGTCAGGTTCGCAAGCAACGGTTCGCCGCCGAACAGGGCAGCAACGAGTGCCGCGAACGGCGCGAGCAGAAGCACGCTCCAGCCGCGAAAGGCAAACAGGACAAGCAGGCCGAGCCCGACGAGGAGGCCGAGAAGACCCATGTCTCAGCACTCCGTCAGGAGGACGTCGAGATCGGCGGTCGATTGCCGACCGATGTCGGCACCATGCTCGGCGAGAAACGCGTCCGCGGCCATGCGCCCCTCGGCGCGCAGCATCGAGACGAATTCCCATTCCGCATTGAGTTTCGAGGACGCGCCGAACTTCGCCAGCATGTCGCTCTTGATCCGGTGCGTCCGCATCTTCGCCCAGCGCGCGCCCTCGCCGCTGCCGGGGTCGGCCGCCTGGCGCAGCAGCGCGATCATGCGCAGTTCCTTCATCAACGGCGAGTTGAACGAGATTTCGTTCAGCCTGTTGAGGATTTCAGCCGCTGTCCGCGGTTCCTCCAGCCGCTCGGTCGGATTGATCTGGACCAGGATGGTGTCGTGCGCGTCGCTCTCGCGAACCAGCGGCGTGATTGTCGGGTTGCCGGCGAAGCCGCCGTCCCAATAGGGCTCGCCGTCGATCTCGATGGCACGGAACATGGTCGGCAGGCAGGCGGATGCCAGCAGCACATCCGCCGTGATCTCCGCATTGCGGAAGATACGGCCGCGTCCGGTGCGCACCCGCGTCGCGGTGATGAACAGCTGGATCGGCGAGCGCATGAGGCGTTCGAAATCGATGCTCTCGGCCAGCACCGCGCGCAGCGGATTGTAGCCCGTGGGATTGAGGTCGTAGGGCGACAGTACGCGCGACATCAGGTCGGTGAGGATGTAGAAGGGCGACGTATCGAGGGTCCAGCGCCCCATCAGCCGGTCGAGCGGCGAGCGTTGGAGCGGACTGAAAGCCGCGGCCCTGGAGACGCGGCGCCAGTATTGTTCGAGCGCACCGCGGGCGCCCTCGGCGCCGCCGGCCGTCCAGCCGTCCGCCAGCACCGCCGCATTCATAGCGCCTGCGGAGGTTCCGGAGATCGCGGCGATCTCCAGCCATTTCTCTTCCAGGAGGCGGTCGAGCACGCCCCAGGAGAAGGCGCCGTGCGAACCGCCGCCCTGCAGCGCGAGATCAATCAGTACGGCGTCGCGTTCCATGGCGGACACTCACGCAACTGAAGCTCAAATGCGACGTGATTAGGAACACGTCGCATTCGACCGCAGTGTGAGAGCAGTTGCCACAAGATGCAACCGGAACGTGGGGGCGTTCAGTGCTCGAATACCAGCCTTGCGCCCACCGTACCGTCGAGGGCGCGGATCTGCTGGAGCAGTTCGCCCGAATCCTGGCCGCCGAGATCGGCGTCGAGCACGACGTAGCCGAGGTCGCCGGCGGTCTCCAGATATTGCGCGGCAATGTTGATGTCGCGCTGGAGGAAGACCTCGTTCAGACGCCGCAACATGCCCGGCACGTTGCGATGGACATGGCTGAAGCGCGCGCCGGAGGGGCGCAGATGCAGTTGCACCTCCGGGAAATTCACCGCGCCCATGGTCGATCCCGTGATGAAATAATCGACCAGTTTTCGCGCGACTTCCCCACCGATGCGCTCTTGCGCCTCCTCGGTCGAGCCGCCGACATGCGGGGTCAGGATGACGTTGTTGAGGCCCTGCACCGGGCTTTTGAAGCGTTCCGAATTCGAGGACGGCTCGACCGGGAAGACGTCGATCGCGGCGCCGGCGATATGCCCATCACGCAAGGCGCCCGCGAGCGCATCGAGGTCGACCACGGTGCCGCGGCTGTTGTTGATGAAGAACGAGCCCGGCTTCATCGTGCGCAGCTCCCTCTCGCCGATCATGCCGGCGGTCTCCGGCGTCTCCGGCACGTGCAGGCTGACCACGTCGCTCTGCGCCAAGAGCTCTTCGAGCTTCTCGACCGGCTCGGTATTGCCGTGGCGGAGCTTGTCGGTGCGATCGTAATAGATCACGCGCATGCCCATGGCCTCGGCCAGGGTCGAGAGCTGCGAGCCGATATTGCCGTAGCCGACGATGCCGAGGGTGCGGCCGCGCACCTCGCGGCTGCCGGCCGCCGACTTGTCCCAGCCGCCCCCGTGTGCCGACACCGAGCGCGGAAAGATCTGCCGCAGCAGCATCACGATCTCGCCGATCACGAGCTCGGCGACGCTGCGCGTGTTTGAGAACGGCGCGTTGAACACGGGAATACCGCGCTTGCGCGCCGCCAGCAGGTCGACCTGGTTGGTGCCGACGCTGAAGCAGCCGACCGCAAGGAGCTGATCGGAGGCCGCCAGCACGTCGTCGGTAATCTGGGTGCGCGAGCGGATGCCGAGCAACGACACGCCCTTGAGCGCCTGGCGCAGCGCCTCGCCGTCCAGCGCCTTGGTCAGACGCTCGACATTGGTGAAGCCCGCGCTCCGGAACAGGTCCACGGCACTGTCATTGACGCCTTCGAGCAGCAGCGCCTTCGCGCTCCGCTCAGGGCTTTGGCCTGGGGCTGGCATAGTATCTCCATGAATGGCGGCTTTGCCGCAGCTCATAGACCGCGGACGAGGCGCAGCACAATAGGGTTTGGATACGGGAACAAGATGGCGGGGAGGGCGAGAGGGCCCTGACTGCCCCCTTCAATGTCGTCCTGGCGAAAGCCAGGACCCATTACCCCAGGGAGCAGTTGTGGCGCGAGAGCTTAACCGCGAGCCTTCGCCAAACCCAATCCTGGGGTAATGGGTCCTGGATCAGCGCTCGCTATTGGACAACGCTACGCGTTGCCAACGCTCGCTTGTCCAGGACGACGGAAAGATTTTCCCAGCATCGTGACGGATCTAAATCACATAAAACCCATGCGTGCCGTCGCGGCGGAGCTGCTCGACGAGGCCGTATTCCCAATCGAGATAGGCCTGCATCGCACCTTCGGCGACATCGGTCCCCTCATAGGGCCGGCGGTAGCGGTGCGCCGGGTCCGGCTTCGGCAGCACGAGCGGCGGACCGACCTCCACCGCGTCGTCATAGCCGCCCTCGAGCACGTACACCTCCCAGCCCATCTGCGCGAGCCAGGACGCCGTCATGTCGGCGCGCACGCCCTTGTCGTCGGTCAGGAGGATGCGCGCGCCGCGCACCGGCGCGGCCATGTCGGTCTCCTGGACGAGCTGACCGCCGGGATAGTGACGGAAACCCGGCAGATGCCCCGCCGCATATTCCTCCGCATCGCGCACGTCGAAGCGGTAGAGCGTGCGATCGGTCTGCGCCGCGAGCGCCGCCGCCTCGCCTGCGCCGATGTGGCGAACGCCGGCGCGATAGGCGACGTCGCGGGCATTGGCCGGACCGCCTTCGAACGGTCCGATTGCCCCGCGCCGGTCGGCGCCATGGTCGAGCGCATGCCGCGCCAGCGTCCAGCCGATGGTGCCGTTGCGCAGCGCCCGCACCTTGTTGGGCACGCCGGCATTGATCAGCGACTGGGTGCCGATGATCGAACGGGTGCGGCCGGCGCAATTGACGATGATGGTGGTGTCGGGATCGGGCGCGGCCTGGCCTGCCCGCAGCACCAGCTCCGCGCCGGGTACGCTGACCGAGCCCGGAATGTTCATGGTCGCATATTCGTCGAAGCGGCGGACGTCGAGGATGGCGATGTTGGCCTTGTCCGCAATAAGCTTGGCGACCTCGTCAGCGCTGAATGACGGCGTGTGCCGCCGCGCCTCGACCAGCTCGCCGAACGCTTTCGAATAGGAGTTGACGTCCTCGAACACCTGATAGCCCGCATCGCGCCAGGCCTTCAGCCCGCCATCGAGCGCGCGGACATTGCTGTAGCCGAGCGCAGCCAGGCGTTCCGCTCCGGCCGCGACCAGCCCCTCGCCGTCATCATAGAGCACGACCGGCACGTCCTTGCGCGGCAGTCTCACCTCGGCTTCGACCGCAATCCGGTTCGCGGCCATGTTGGCAGCGAACAAGGGATGACCGGTGGCGAACGCGGCCTCGTATCTGAGATCGAGCAGCGCGATCTCCTCGCGGAGCAGCAGCGCACCGCGGATATCGGCGGGGGTGACGGTCGGGATCGTCATCGGACATGCAGCCTTCGAAGTTTGGACAGGGCGCTTTTGGCCGATTGCGGACCGCTTGACCAGCCCGACGAGGGCATGCCCTCCCACTCTGCGGCGTGCAATCCCAAGGAGCTGCTGAAAAGAAGCATGTTGTCCGCGGGCGCGGGGCGGGTAAAGTTCCGATTCGCACGTGGGGGAGGGGCAGCATGCGAACCATAAAATTCCTGGTGGTGTTTCTGGTGCTTCCGGGTGCGGCCATGGCCGCGCTGACCAATGCGGAGCGCAAGTCCCAATTCGAGCGGGCGATGGCGTCGATCATCGCAGCGACGACGCCGACCGTGTTCGGCTATGTCCGCGACACGCTGATCAAGGACTACGTCGCCTGCAAGCCCAACAAGGGGCAGGCCGTGGAGCTCATCAGCGCGAGCTATTTTCGGTCCTGTGAACACGAGGACGCGTCGGCCACCGGCGAGCGCTCACTGGAAGCGTGCCAGTTGCGCTATGGCAAGCCGTGCGCCCTGCTAGCGGTGAACGAGGAGATCGTCGCGGAGGGTGAACTGACAGCGCGGGACATGCCGCGTCTGCATTATGCGGGCAAGTATGATCTGTCCCAGATTCCGATCATCCGGCGGGTGACGCGACAGCGCCCCGACGTGCAGAATTACGATAGGGCCATGGAGCCGAAAGCGATGGCCATCCACCCCTGGGGGAAGCTGTTCATCTCGGCGGGCGATGCGAGCTTGAAGGATGCCCAGGCCTCCGCACTTGCAAAATGCAACAGCGATCCCACGCGAAATGGCAGGGATGGCGGCTGCTTTGTCTACGCCGTCAACAACGACGTCATCATTGGTGAACGGAACATGCAGCCGAAGTGACGTGTCGAGCAAATATCGTGGCTCGATCCAGGCGGATTTGAACAGCGGCTTGTCGGATCACTCACCCGGGACGAGACGCCCGAGCGGCGGCTGCGCGGGGCGTCGCAGCTTGCGGCGCGACAGGTAGAGCAGGATGCCGGTGACCGAGAACAGCGGCATCAGGGCTGCGGCGATCATGAACGCGAGCTTGCCGGGCCAGCCGAGGACCGCGCCGCGATGGATGTCGAGCACGTTGGCGATGATCTTCTCGCCGAGCGTCTTGTCGGCGTAACGCTCCGCCGAGACCAGTTGACCCGTGACGGCATCGATGCGGAATTCGTCGCGCGTGGTATCGAGCGTGGAGCCCTTCCCCCACGACCGGATCCGGATCGCTGTGCCGGGGCCGGCCGGCAGGGTCAGCAAGGCCCTGGCGAAGCGGTCACCCTCCTCGCGCCGGAACGTCGCCCAAGCACGGTCGAATCCGATCGGCTGGGCCGGCTCGGAAGCGGTCGCCACGCGCGTCGCCTTTGCGGACATCTTGGGCTGCATTTTCGCGGCGACGACCTCCGGGCGCGACAGCAGCCAGACGACACCGTCCTTGTACCAGTCGAACGAGTACCACAGTCCGGTCAGCGTCATCACCAGATAGATCGGCAGGACCCAGGTGCCGATGACGGCATGCAGCGACCGGTGCAGCCCGCGGCCGCTGAGCCCGAGATTCGGCTTCAGCCACATCTTCACGCTGCCGGCGCGGCGCGGCCAGCGCAGCACCAGGCCCGAGACCAGCATGGCGATCAGGCCGAGCGCGGCGACGCCGGTGATCTGACGGCCCCAGCCCTTGGCATCGCCGGGAATCAGCAGCCAGCGATGCAGCCTCCGCACGGTCGCGAAAAACTCTTCGCCGCGCGGCGAGCCCAGCACACGTGCGTCATAGGGATCGACATAGAGTGAAGCCGGCCGCCCACCCTGCTCGTCGCGGCCGAAGCGGACACGCACCGCCGCGGCCGGATCGCTCGATAGCGTGAGGGCCGAGACCTTGCCGAAATCCTGCGCCGCCTTCAGCCGCGCGACCAGTTCGTCCGGAATCAGCGCCGGCGCGGTGCGCGGCGCGACCTGCATGATGCCGGCGTTGAGATGGTCGACGATCTCGTCCTCGAAACTCATGATCGCGCCGGTCAGCGCGATCAGGGCAAGCAGCAGCGCGAGGGCGAGGCCCGCGATGGAGTGGACCTGGAGCAGGACGGCCTTGATGGTGTGGGCCAACCGCGCTGCCACGGCTAGAACTTCACCGTCGCCGACAACGACACGCGCCGCGCATCGCCGATGGCGACGTTCAAAGCGTTCCCGGTGCTGGACGTATAGTAGAGCTTGTCGAACAGGTTCTTGACGTTGAACTGATAAGTCACCGGCAGATTGTCGATTTTCGTGTCGTAGGTCGCAAAGATGTCGGCGACGGTATAGGCCGGCAGAAAGAAATTGTTGGCGGAGTCGCCGGGCCGGTCGCCGACATACCGCGCACCACCGCCGAGCCGCAGACGTCCCGGAAGCGCGTCGACGAAATCGTAGACGAGATAGAGCGAGGCCGTGTTCATCGCGGCGTTCAGCAGCTTGGCGTTGCCGTTGACGGGATCGTTGATCAGGCGTGCATCGGTATAGCCGTAACTACCGATCATGCTCCAATGGTCCGTCAGCTTGCCCGTCACGTCCAACTCAACGCCGCGCGACCGAGCCTTCGCAGACGTCCGTATTGCGATGTTGTTGTTGCCGAGATCATCCCGCACCAACACGTTCTTCTTCTCGATGTCGTAGACCGCCAGGGTGCCCGACAGCCGCTTGTTGACGTCGAACTTCAGGCCGGTTTCCCATTGGGTTCCCTCTTCGGGCGCAATGGTGGAGTCGACGACGAAGCCGACGGGAGCACCGGTGAAAAGCGCAATCGTCGAGGTCGGCTTCAGCGACTGCGTATAGCTCACGTAATACGAGAGCTGATCGTTCAGCTTGAAGATGACGCCGCCGAGCGGCAGCACCTTGTCGCCCGCCAGATTGGTGTTCGTGACGAAGAGAGGCCGGCCTTTTCCGGCGAGCTGCTCGTATTCCATCCAGCGCACGCCGCCAACCACGGACAGCCAGTTGGTCAGATGGAACGTGTCCTGGGCGAAGAAGCCGCGGGTGCCGAGCTTGTCGGTCTGCTCGCTGTCGGTTGCCGACACGGTCGTGCCCGGCGTAATCAGTCCGTAGACCGGGTTGTAGAAGTTAAAGCTCGGGGTCGCCTGGCGAATCAGGTCGTGGCGGTCGATCGTGCGATACAGCGCCTCGCCCCCGAACAGGATCTCGTTGCGGAAGCCGCCCACCCAGACGTCACCTTGCAGATACGCGGTGCCGTAACTGGCGTTGCTCAGCGAGTTCCGGGTGCCGTCGTTGCTGCGGGTCTCGACGCCGGTCTTGGCGTTGACGCCGGTGATGCGAAGCTGATTGGCGCTGAAGGTCTCGGTGTTGTAGCTGTAGGCCGCCGTGACCTTCCAATTGTCGTCGAGCTTCTGCTCGACCGAGGCCTGCACCAGGTCGGAGGTGCCCCACATGTTGTTGAAGGGCTCGTCGAGCCGGCGCGTCTTCGGGATCGCCAGCGGAGCGCCGTCGACGAAGGCCGTGCCGCGGTCGAACGGATAGATGAATTCGCGGTGCTCATAGGTGAGCTGGACCGTCGTGGTGTCGCCGTACCAGGCAAGCGACGGGTTCACCAGCATTTCCCGGTGGCGGCCGAAATTGCGCCAATAGTCCTCACTGACCCCGTAGCCGATGAAGCGATAGGCGAGGCCGCCGTCGCCGATCGGACCGGTGATGTCGAGCGTGCCGTCAGCACCGTTGCGATTGTTCGCATAGGTCGAGCCGAGCAGCGTGACCGAGCCGTGCTGGTAGAGCTCCGGACGCTTGCTGATCGTGTTGACGATGCCGCCGGGATCCATGATGCCATAGAGCAGCGAGGCCGGTCCCTTCAGCACCTCGACGCTCTCGACCGCGGCGTTCAGACTGCGGCCCTGCACCAGCGGCATGCCGTTACGCATGATCGAGCCGTCGCGATTGTCACCGAAGCCGCGGCGGATCACGGCGTCCTGGGTGCCGGCGAGCGTGTTGGTCTGGGTGATCCCGCTGATGTTGACCAGCGCATCGTCGATGTTGCGCGGCAACTGGTCCTTCAGGACCTGCGCGGGCACGACGTTGACGGACTGCGAGGTGTCGAGCGGCGATGCGCCCGAACGCAGCGTCGTCGCGCTCGGCATCGCACGGTAGCCGAGCTTGGCGGCTTGCTGCGCGGCGGCCTCCGCGGCGGCGCGCTCCGACGGCGTCGGCGCTGCCGGCGCGGGATTGCGATTGCGCGCGGCGGCCTGGGTGCGGCGTGAGGACTGCTCCGATGCGCGCGCCGGTTTCGGCCGCTGCGCCGGCGCCTCCACCGTCACCGGTGGTAGCGCCGATTGCGCCTGCGCGCTCGTCGTGTTGGAGGGGCATTCGGCGAGCAGCACGGCTGCTCCGATGAGAAGACCTGCACGACTCCCGCCGGCACGAATTCGATGACCGCTGACGCGGCCATCCAGATGAGCACGCACTTTCGATTCACTTCCAAGTCAGACACAGCATTGATGCTGGCGCGTCTAACAGCCGTTACGGGTGAAGAGAACCGTAGGCGGAATTGAATCGCTCTAGAGTTGAATGGTTCTAAGCGCAGATTGACGCGAAACGGCAATCATGGATTGTTCTCGCGCTGATCGCGACACGCTGCGCGCGAAATTCGCGGCGGCTTGTCGCGACGTCGCGAGATTTCACGCGATGGCAGGGCTCGTCAGCTCGTCGAGCTTCCGCTTGAGCGCGGTGCCGTCGGACAAGGCCCGGAGCGGCGGGCGCACGCGCAGCCACGCGGCATCGCCGGTCTGCGCGGCGAGAATGGCCTTCAGCGTTGCGAGGAAGGATGGCGTCTTCACCACGATGTCGATCGCCGCTTGCATGCGCGCTTCGACGTCCTTGCCGTCGATCATCGCCTTGACCAGCTCCGGCGCGATATTGGCCATGCCGCAGATGGTGCCGGCACCGCCGGCGGCGATGGCGCGGGCGATGTCGGCTTCGTTGCCGACGGTGATGGCGAGCTCGGGGCTGGCTGCGCGGAACGCCTCGAACTGCTTGAAGTCGCCGCTGGAGTCCTTCAGGCCTGCAACCAGCTTGCCGTAACGCTTGCGCAAGCTTGCGGCGACCGTGGTCGGGATCGCGACGCCGGAGACCTGCGGGATGTGATAGAGCGAGGCACGCAGGCGATCGTCGGCAACGCCATCGATAATCGCAGCGAAGGCATCCTCGATGCCCTCGGGCGTGACGCTGCGGTCGAAGTAAGGCGGCAACAGCAGCACATGGCGCAGGCCGAGGCCGAGCACGGCGCGCGTCAACGCGATGCTGTCGCTGATGGCGGGGAAGCCGCCGCCGATTCCGATGCGCTCCGGCGCGACGCCGGCCTTGAGCACGGCCTCGATGGTCGCGACGCGTTCGGCGACGTTGAAGGAGGTGCCTTCGCCGGTTGTGCCGAACAGCACGACGCCGTCGACGCCTTTGCTGAAGAGCTGCCTGGCGTGGGCGGCGAGGCGGCCGTGATCCACACCACTGTCGGTCGCCAGCGGCGTCGCCGACGCCACCCAGAACCCGCGAATCGCCTCCGTCATCACACCACCCTTTGCTGCGGTCTCGGACTAAGCCACTGATTCCTAATGATCTTCTGCGCTTAGCGAGGCCTCGTTTTTGCTTTACTTTTCACCTTGTACCTTACATACAAGACGGACGCAAATCCCTGTTGCAGCAGGCGCGCGACAGACGCGGCCGGATTTTGAGGAGGTCTTGCATGGACATGGTGACCCCCGTGGAGCGCCCCGACCAATTGCTCGGCGCCTTGCGCGACAAGCTCGGCGCAGCCGCCGTGCTGATCGGCGCTGACGTGCCGGCGCGCAATTGCAACGACTGGAGCGCGAGCCTGCCGCAAACGCCGCGCGCGGTGATCCGTCCGCTCGATGCGCAAGGCGTTGCGGACGCGATTCTGGCCTGCCGCCAGGCGCATCTGCCGTTCGTGCCGCAGGGCGGACTGACCGGGCTGTGCCGTGGCGCCTCGCCTGAAGCAGGCTGGGTCGCGATCTCGCTGGAGCGCATGACCGGCATCGAGGAGATCGATCGCGCGTCCGCGACGATGACGGTGAAGGCGGGCACGCCGCTGGAGACGATCCAGAAGGCCGCGGATGAGGCCGGCTTCTTCTTTCCGCTCGACCTCGGCTCGCGCGGCTCCTGCGCGATCGGCGGCAATCTCTCCACCAATGCCGGCGGCAATCGCGTGATCCGCTACGGCATGACGCGCGAGCTGGTGCTCGGTCTCGAAGTGGTGCTGCCGGATGGCACCATCATCACCAATCTCAACAAGCTGATGAAGAACAATGCGGGCTACGACCTGAAGCATCTCTTCATCGGCTCGGAAGGCACGCTCGGCATCATCACCCGCGTGGTGCTGAAGCTGTTCCCGAAGCCGCGCTCGACCATGGCCGCGCTGTGCGCCTTGAAGGACTATGCCGCGGTGATCGCACTGCTCGATGCCGCGCGCAGCGGGCTCGGCCCGCTGCTGTCGGCGTTCGAGGTGATGTGGCCGGACTATTGGGACGTGATCACGACGCGCGCCGGCGTGAAGCCGCCGGTCGCCGCAGGCCATGGTCTCTACGTGCTGGTGGAGGCGCAGGGCACCGACGAGAGCCTGGATGCGCCGCGCTTCCAGGCCTGGCTCGAAGAGTTGATGGAGCGCGGGCTGCTGGCCGATGCCGCGGTGGCGCAATCGCTGGCACAGACGCAAGCCTTCTGGCGGGTGCGCGACATCTGCGCCGAGTTCGGCCAAGTGCTGGGTCCGCACATCTCCTATGACATCGGCCTCGCCGTGGCGCGGATGGACGAGTTCGTCACGCGCTGCAAGGCCGCGCTCGCCGACGGCATCAAGGGCTGCGAGAGCGTCTATTACGGCCATATCGGCGACGGCAATCTGCACCTCGTGTCCTGGGTCACGGGCCTCACGGTCGCGCAGCAGCCGAAGGAGGAGATGGACACGATCATCTATGGTCTCGTGCGCGAGATGGGCGGCAGCGTCTCCGCCGAGCACGGCATCGGTACGCTGAAGAAGAAGTGGCTTGGTCATGCCAGGAGCGAGGCCGAGATCGCGCTGATGCGGACGCTGAAGGCCGCGCTCGATCCCGATCATCTGCTCAATCCCGGCAAGGTGATCTGAGAGAGCAATGCGATCGCTCAAGCTCGATACGCCGAAGTCGCTGTCGCAGCGGGTGATGCAGCGGCTGCGCCAGGCCATCATCGACGGCGAGTTCGCGCTCGGCGCTGCGATCTCCGAGGAGATGGTGGCGAATTCCTTCGGCGTCAGCCGGACGCCGGTGCGCGAGGCGATGGGCCAGTTGCAGGCGCAGGGCCTCGTGGTGATCCGCCCGCAGGTCGGCAGTTTTGTCTTCACCCCGAGCGACGAGGACATCACTGCGCTCTGCACCTTCAGGATCGCGCTCGAGCCCAAGGCCGCCGAGCTCGCCTTCCGTTATGATCGTGACGGTGCGGTCGCGACGATGAGCGCCGCGATCGCGGCGATGGAGCCGGCGATTGCGGCACGCGACAACATCGCCTATGGCCGCGCCGATGCCGCTTTTCACGAGGCGCTGTTCGCCCATTGCGGCAACCGCTACCTCGTCGAATCCTACCAGCTCGTCTCCGGCCGCGTCGCCGCGCTGCGCACCAACCTGACCTCGCCGATCGACGTGCGGACCCGCTCGTCCTTCGACGAGCACCGCAGGCTGCTCGATCTGTTCGCGCGCGGCAAGCATACCGCGTTCGAAGCGCTGATGACCACGCACATCACCAATTCGAGCGTGGTCTACGCCAAGGCCTTGAAAGTCGAGGCGAAGGTAGACTGAGCGGTTCTACCGCTCGTCCTCCGGACCCGGCCTGTCCAGGAAATCCAGCGCAGTGTTGATCTGCTCGAGCTGATGCTCGATCCTGTCGCGGTCCTCGACGGTTTGCGCTATCTCGAGTTCCTCTACGAGCTTCTGCTTCCGCGCCAGCAAGTTCTCTATGACCGTACTCACAAGTCCCCCATCACCCCGAAGCGAGCATCAAGGCAAAAATCCGGTTGCGGGCACTGGCGCCTGGATGGTCCGAGGCGCGCGCGAGCAGAGCTCGCTCCGGTGCCTAGGTCAGAATGTTCGCGGGGGGCGATTGGTTCCTGCAAATGAACCACAACGCGGAGCCGATGGAACTGTTGGCTCTGGCTGACCGCCGTCAGAGGTTTCCTTGCCCATGAAGCAGGCGCAGATCCGATGCGGGCCGCGGTGAGAGCCCGGACGACGGCTCGCTGACGACCATGTGCGGCACGCGCAGTGCTCCGGAGGACGAGGCGGTGCTCGCGAGCAACACCGGCACAACGGGGGTGCGGGTGATGGAGAGCGAGAACACCGCGAGCAGCGCGCAGAACATGCAGAGCCTCATCCGCACCGTCCTGCGATCGGTGATCGGCAGAAGCAGGAAAAACAACATCGCCAGGATCAGCAGCGCATCGACCAGTAACATGGATCTCTCCCTTGAAGCCGGGAGGAGGATGACGCGGCGCGTATCGGCCCGTATGTGGACCGTGTCACAGTCTGGCGACGTGGCCCCGCGCGCGATTGGCGTTGCTGAATTACGCGCCACGCGGGAACCGGAATCGGCGAAGACGGCCCATCGATCGGTTGTATTCGCGCCGCCGGAGTCCTATGCGTAGGCCCCATGGACATCCAGATCATCGCTGCCGAAAAACCCCTGATGGCCCAGGCCCGCCCGCGCAAGCCGGCGCCGTTCCTGCCCATGAGCCGCGCCGAGATGGACGCGCTCGGCTGGGATGCCTGCGACATCGTGCTGGTGACCGGGGACGCCTATGTCGACCATCCAAGCTTTGGCATGGCGATCATCGGCCGGCTGCTGGAGGCGCAGGGTTTTCGGGTTGGCATCATCGCGCAGCCGGACTGGCACTCGGCCGAGCCGTTTAGGGCGTTAGGCAAGCCAAAGGTGTTCTTCGGCGTCACCGGCGGCAACATGGATTCCATGGTGAACCGCTACACCGCGGACCGCCGCCTGCGCCATGACGACGCCTATACGGCGGGCGGCGAAGGTGGCAAGCGGCCGGACCGCTGCACCATCGTCTATGCCCAGCGCTGCCGCGAGGCGTTCAAGGACGTGCCGGTCGTGCTCGGCGGCATCGAAGCATCGCTGCGCCGGATCGCGCATTACGACTACTGGTCCGACAAGGTGCGCCGCTCGGTGCTGGCCGACGCCAAGGCGGACCTGCTGCTCTACGGCAATGCCGAGCGCGCCGTCGTCGAGGTGGCCAACCGTCTTGCCGCAGGCGAAGCGCCGCGCGAGCTCGACGACATCAGGGGCGTCGCGCTGTTTCGCCGCGTGCCCGAGGACTATTCCGAGCTGCACGCCGACGATCTCGATTCCGCCGACGAGGGCGCATCGCGCCAAAAGGGCGCGACCGTGATCCGGCTGCCGGCGCTGGAGCAGGTCGAGCAGGACCGCGAGGCCTATGCGCGCGCCTCGCGCGTGCTGCACCGGGAGAGCAATCCCGGCAATGCGCGGCCGCTGGTGCAGCGTCACGGCGACCGCGATCTCTGGCTCAACCCGCCGCCGATCCCGCTGACCAGCGACGAGATGGACGCGGTCTACGACCTGCCGTATGCGCGCGCGCCGCATCCGTCCTATGGCGATGCGAAGATCCCTGCCTGGGACATGATCAAGTTCTCGGTGACGATCATGCGCGGCTGCTTCGGCGGCTGCACCTTCTGCTCGATCACCGAGCATGAAGGCCGCATCATCCAGAACCGCTCGGAAGGCTCGATCCTGCGCGAGATCGAGAAGATCCGCGACAAGACGCCGGGCTTCACCGGCGTGATCTCCGACATCGGCGGCCCCACCGCCAACATGTACCGGATGGCGTGCAAGGACCCAAAGGTCGAGGCGGCGTGCCGGCGGCCGTCCTGCGTCTTCCCGGAGATCTGCCCGAACCTCAACACCTCGCATGACGATCTGATCCGGCTCTATCGCAAGGTACGCGAGACCAAGGGCATCAAGAAGGTGATGGTCGCCTCCGGCGTGCGCTACGACCTCGCGGTTGAGAGCCCCGAATACATCAAGGAGCTCGTCACCCATCACGTCGGCGGCTATCTGAAGATCGCCCCCGAACACACCGAGCGCGGCCCGCTCGACAAGATGATGAAGCCGGGCATCGGCGCCTACAACCAGTTCAAGCGGATGTTCGACGCCGCCGCCGAGCAGGCCGGCAAGAAATATTACCTGATCCCCTATTTCATCGCGGCGCATCCGGGCACGACCGACGAGGACATGATGAACCTCGCGCTGTGGCTCAAGAAGAACCGCTATCGCGCCGACCAGGTGCAGACCTTCCTGCCCTCGCCGATGGCGACCGCAACGGCGATGTACCACACCGGCGTCAACCCGCTGCGCGGCGTGCGCCACGGCGGCAGCGACAAGGTCGAGGCGATCAAGGGCCTGCGACAGCGCCGCCTGCACAAGGCGTTCCTGCGCTATCACGACCCCGACAACTGGCCGGTGCTGCGCGAGGCGCTGAAGGCGATGGGCCGCGCCGACCTGATCGGCTCCCGTCCCGACCAGCTGGTCCCCGCGCACCAGCCGCCCGGCACCGGCAAGGCCGCCGGCACGCGGCGCCCGGTTCGGCCGGGCGGCAAGATGCAGCGGTTCACGACCAAGGGCGTGCCGATCAGGAAGTGAGCCCGCGCCGCACAGCGCTCGTCATTCATCGTGAGGGACGATCACCCATGTCTTCGCTGATCGTGATCGGTCGTCTCGACGGGATGGTCCATTGGAACCGAGAGGGGCTTTTCTTCAACCCCGATCGGGCCAACATCAAGGACCTCGGCTTTTGCGACGGCCTGGACCAGGTGATATCGCATCGCTCGCCTCGGCCTGAGCGCCTCCCGTACGATCTCTCGTGTGCAGACAGGTTCCTGTCGTTCGAGCCCGACGACGACAGCTCTTCGATCGGCCGCGTGGACGTCAGCGAGGCCCTGGTCTACGACAACCAGATGCATGCGGAGATCGACTTTACCGGTTTCCGCGTGACGGTGTCGTTGCAAAGGGACGCCTACCAGGCCTATCTGAACTATGTCGGCGACGTGCGAAAGCCTGAGCTCGGTGATCAGGATTCGTGGCAAGGCTGGATTCTGCTTCGCATTCCGTCGCAGCCCTTCGAATTTCCGATGCCGCGCGGCGGCGCTGACCCGTGGCAGATCGCGAAGCCGGTCGTCGGCCGGCTGAATCCGATCAAGCAATTCGTCTTCGATGAGATCGAAATCCAGGTGCTTTGCGACGAGCAAGGTCGCCAGGTGACGTTCGACGATGCCGCACGCCAGGCGCGTCCCGGCTGGCAGCCAGCCTTGTCGCTGCGGATGCAACGGAGCCCGACCGTTTGATCGCGGATCAGCATGCTTCGCCCGACATGACGGGTGTCAGGCGTTGCGCACGCCTGGCGAGGCGGACAACGACGAACTCGCGAGACGCAGTACGGCCCGCTTCTTTCGCGCCGTCAAACAAAAATGTCGAAAACAACCCCATGCACAGTAGCCGGCATGAGCGGGATCAATGGCTTAAGCGCATTGCGAAGAGATCGACCCGTCGGGCAAAAGGTCGTTGCACCGTCGGGCAACACAGGCGCAAGATAGCATCATCGGCGGATTGGATGGATCGTCCCCAACCGCTCCTATCGATATCCTCGAGCGTCACACCGCGGCCCGCGCGCAGGCTGTTGCGCGCCTGTTCGACGCGCGAGGATCATGCTGCAACGGTGTTCGAACCCGTCTTCCGGCCTGACAGATAGCGGGACAGATCATCCTTGCTTCGAGAGAAATCAGTTGACCTTTTCGCCATCATGCAACATATAAAGTTACATGAAAAGAGACAGCCGATTGTCCGGCGTGCTCCACGTCCTGCTGCACATGGCGCAGCAGCCCGGTCCCTTCACGTCCGAGACGCTGGCGAAGGCGATGGACACCAATCCGGTGGTGATCCGCCGCATCATGGCGGGCCTTAGGGACCTCGGCTATGTCCGCTCCGAGAAGGGACATGGCGGCGGCTGGACGCTCGCCTGCGACCTTTCGAAGGTGACGCTGCGCGACGTCTACATCGCACTCGGCAATCCCCCGCTTCTGGCCATGGGCCATCGGACGGAAGCGCCGGGTTGTCTTGTCGAGCAGGCCGTCAATGCCGCGCTCGACCGGGCCTTCGGCGATGCGGAGGTGCTGCTGTTGTCGCGCTTTGGCGAGGTGACGCTGGCCATGCTGGGCGACGATCTGCGCAAGCGCCTCGGGGCGCGAAAGCATCAAGGCATGAGCGCGCATCACGCGTAATCGGCTCCCTTCAGCAGGACGACATCGTGACCGACAACCAGAACGCGTTCTCCGATCCGCAGGCGGTGGCGAAATATACCGAGGGACCACCGCGGTTCGTTCCCGGCTACAATTCCATGCTGTCCATGACGGCGATCCTGCTGGCCGAGCGCGCGCGTGACGATGCGCGAATCCTCGCCCTCGGTGCCGGAGGCGGCCTGGAGTTGAGGGCTTTCGCGCAGGCGCAGCCGCGCTGGACCTTTGACGGTGTGGACCCCTCGGCGGCGATGCTCGATCTCGCGCGGCAAACACTGGGCCCACTGGCTTCGCGCGCGCATCTTCACCGAGGCTATGTCGACGATGCCCCGGAGGGGCCATTCGACGGCGCCACGTGCCTGTTGACCCTGCACTTCGTCGATGTCGCGGAACGGCGTCGCATCGCCTCCGAAATCCGCCGCCGTCTCAAGCCGGCCGCGCCCTTCGTGGTGGCTCATTTCAGCATCCCCGATGGCGACGATGAGCGGCCGCTTTGGCTGTCGCGATATTCGGCGTTCCTGGCAGCATCCGGCGTCGAGCCGGAGAAGGCGGCGGCTGCGCGCGACGCCGTCACGAACCATCTGGAGATCCTCACGCCCGCGCAGGATGAGGCAATTCTGCGTGACGCTGGCTTCTCCGAGCCGACCCTGTTCTACACCGGATTCACCTTCCGCGGCTGGGTGGCCTACGCCTGAGACGTCACGGCTTCGTCGACACGGTGCGCATTCATGCAAAGCCGGACCCGCCGGGACGTGCAGACATGATCCCTTAGCCCGCGAATGAGGCGGTGTCCGTTCTGCCTTCAAAACCAGACATGGCCAGTACGCCCCTGCGAATCGGCAAAGGGCCAACAACGGACCTGCCTCTCCGACCCGTTTGGGATGATCCGAGGCGGGTGGTTTCGTGGACCGTTCAGGCGCTCCTTACCGCTCAATCGCCATCCAGCGTCCGAGGGTTTTCATTTCAAGCGGAACCCAGCGCGATTTCGTCTCACTGGCGCGAGCGATTTCGAACCAGATGCGCGGCGTCTTCCGGGCGATAGAGATCGTGTTGGAAAGCTTCTGATGTGGCTTGACGGGCCGCGGACGCGGAATGGCTACGTCGCCGGCCATAAAACCGCACGCCAAGAGCACGCGATCCGCTTCGGGTTTGTCGATTACAGCGGCTTGCAACTGTTCCCTGAGATGATCGAATGTGATTGCGGTGAGGCGGATATCGGCGAAGACCGGGGTATGGCTCGAATAGTGCTGCAGTCCAAGCTCTCGGGCCTCGTTGAGCTCGCGGAGATCGAAGGCGCTGCCTTCCAACTCGGCATTCCCCCCACGTCGCTGGATTACGATATTGTCCAGGTCCCTCAATCTATACTCGTCTTCGTCAGCACAGAAATCAGCGGCCTGTGTGACGAAATCGAGCCGATTCTGCCAATGGGGCAACCAGAACTCTTCGACGAGGGGTCCACACCAGGCATCCTCCTTGATCGACGGTTCAAACAGCAGCGTCAACCGGCGTTCCTGCCGCCAATCAGCGTGCCATTGGTCTTCCGAAACGATTTCGACGTCTTTCATGCGGCGACCCCGGAGTTTTCTTATCGCATCCACACAGCCCAACGCGTTGCGGATGGTATCAGGCAACTCTCTGCCTACGAAAGAGCTTGCAACAAGTCGGCTCGTCGATTTGCCGGTAGAAAACAAGCGAGTCCGCTAGGGGTCAAAAGCAGCGGTCGTCCAATCGGTCATGCGGTGTCCGGCCTCCCTCAAACAGCAGACATGACGATCGCTCTCGTGGCGCTCGGCTCGGGGGCCACTGACGGACCATTTTCGCGTGACCAAGTACGGTCTGCTCGCGGAAGCCGACACGAGCGGCGGCATTATCGGCACGTGCGGGGGCATCACCGACGTTAACCCTGTCGGCAAATGATTCGTCGCAAGTCGGCAGCCGTCGACAAGTTGCCTCATTGGCGCGGAGAATTTTCAGGGGCACGAATCTGGGTCAGAGGCGCATTATGCTGAGAATGGCGTTGTTGGGCCTCCTCATCCTGTTGAGTGTAGGAATGCTGTCGGCAATGGAGCTGAGAGCGCCACCGCGTCGCGCGGCCGCGATCGTGCAGCCGCTTGCCGAGCAAGACGCCGGCACTTCTGCTTCACACGACGCCCTGGCGAAGGCTGACCGCCTCGACGTTGCCGCCGTGAGCAGCGCGATGCCGACACAGACTGCTTCGGTGGAAGACCGCGTTGCTCCGCCAGAAGACGCCCATATCGGCTCGTCCGAGCCGGAGCCGATCGTCCGTCATCGGCATAATCCGAAAAAGATCGCGACCGCTGGACGTCCCAAGCCGAAGGCACCCGTTGTCAAGCGAACTGCCAACTTCCAGCGCTCAAAGGCCGCAAGCAATGCGGAGCCCTGTCGGCTCAAGGCGTTTGGTGGCTTGCGCAAGGCATTGAATTTGACCGGTTGCGACATCTGAGGACACTTCCCGGCGTGGCCGATTGAAGTTGAGCGATCTGAGTTCGTGGCCCGCTGTCGGGCAGCAGTCCAAACCGCGCCTAATCTGCTTTCCCCAAAGAGGGCTTGCGGGTACACACCCCGTATTGCCATCTTTCCTCCGATCGACGTCTCGCAAACCCTTCCGATCATCCATATGTTGCCCGGATGAAAAAGATCGGATTTCTGTCCTTCGGACACTGGACGCCCTCGCCGCAATCGCAGACCCGCTCCGCGGCGGACACGCTGCTGCAATCCATCGAGCTGGCCGTCGCGGCGGAACAGCTCGGCGCGGATGGCGCCTATTTCCGCGTGCATCATTTCGCGCGCCAGCTCGCCTCGCCCTTTCCGCTTCTGGCCGCCGTCGGCGCCAGGACCAGCAAGATCGAGATCGGCACCGCCGTGATCGACATGCGCTACGAGAATCCGCTCTACATGGTGGAGGATGCCGGCTCCGCCGATCTCATCGCCGGCGGGCGGCTCCAGCTCGGCATCAGCCGCGGCTCGCCGGAGCAGGTGATCGACGGCTGGCGCTATTTCGGTTATCGCCCGGCCGACGGCCAGAGCGACGCCGACATGGGCCGGCGCCACGCGGAGGTCTTTTTGGACCTGTTGCGCGGCGAAGGTTTTGCCGAACCCAATCCGCAGCCGATGTTTCCGAACCCACCGGGGCTGCTGCGCCTCGAGCCGCATGCGCAGGGCCTGCGCGAGCGGATCTGGTGGGGCGCCGGCTCCAATGCCACCGCGGTCTGGGCGGCGAAGCTCGGCATGAACCTGCAGAGCTCGACGCTGAAGAACGACGAGACCGGCGAAGCCTTCCACGTGCAGCAGGCCGCGCAGATCCGCAGCTTTCGCGCCGCGTGGAAAGAGGCCGGCCACACCCGCGAGCCGCGCGTGTCGGTCAGCCGCAGCATCTTCGCGCTGATGAACGATCGCGACCGCGCCTATTTCGGTGGTGAGCGCGGAGGCGAAGACCAGATCGGCTTCATCGACCCGCAGACGCGGGCGATCTTCGGCCGCTCCTATGCTGCCGAACCTGATGTGCTGATCGAGCAGCTGCGGCAGGACGAGGCGATCGCCGAGGCCGATACGTTGCTGCTGACGATCCCCAACCAGCTCGGCGTCGCCTATTGCGCGCATGCGATTGAGGCGATCCTGACACACGTTGCGCCTGCGCTCGGCTGGCGCTGAGAGATATGGCGAAAGCCGTGCACCACATGTCGGCCAATTCGCCACCATTGATCTGTTGACCCAATGCGCCAAGGGCGTGTCGGCCCATCATTGATGGGCAACCGCCACCCAGGCGTTGGAACTTCGTCGCATCGCTCGACACGCGACCTGCCAGGACGCTGCTCCGCCGTCTTCTCGCCCCCATTGTCATTCAGGGAGCTAGGCGGGGCGGCGCTATGGTGGGCATAGTTCCCAAAGGTTCCGTGTGATCGTCCGACAGCTTCTACAACGCGACTCTCATCATTCCCTTTCGCGCCGCGCGCTCCTGCGCGGGCTTGTCTCGGCAGGCAGTATTCTCGCGCTGGGCGGATGCGCAGGCTTGGGCGCGACCGGCGCGCGCTACGACGCGTCGTCCCTTTCCGGTGATCCCACACTGCTCGTCGCCACCACGCGAAAGCCCGTGAAGGGCGGCCGCACGAAACCCTGGTTCGGGCCGGAGCGCGCGACCGCAATGACGGTCGCGCGGGCAAGGCTGGTGGCGCCGGACGAGAGCCGACTTTCCCTCGCCTCGGTCGGACTGGGCGATTGGCGCCTTGATCAGGTCGAACCGGTGCAAGCCGAAATTGGCGATCTCCTTGCGCAGGGCGGCGCGGGAGGAGACGTGCTGATCTATGTGCACGGCTTCAAGCAGACATTCGAGACGGCCGCGCTCGACGCCGCCCATCTCTCCGATGGGATCAAGTTCCGCGGCCGGACCATGGTGTTCTCCTGGCCCTCCAAGGCAGGATTGTTCGACTATGCCTATGACCGGGACAGTGCGATGTGGTCCCGCGACGATTTCGAACGCGTGCTCTCTTCCCTCGTGTCGACGTCAGGCGGCGGCCGCGTGCACATCGTTGCGCACAGCATGGGGACCATGCTGACGCTCGAGAGCCTGCGTCAGCTCTATGCGCGATACGGCGACACTGTCACGAGCAGGATCGGGACGGTCGTGTTTGCCGCACCCGACATCGACATGGACGTGTTCACGTCGGCGATCCACCGCATCGGTCCGCTTGCCGGTAAGATCACCGTGATCGCCGCGACGAACGATCGCGCTCTGGCTCTGTCGGGACAAATCGCGGGTGGAATGACCAGGGTCGGCGCCGCCGAGAAGGCTGTCATCCAGCGGCTCGGCGTGCGCGTGGTCGATGCTTCCCAGGAAGGCTGGAGCATCATCAATCACGATCTGTTTCTATCGAGCGCGGAAGTGCAGCGGGAGATCCGCCGTTCGATCGACAGTACGGCCGCGTAAGAGCACGCACTTGCGGCGCATTGTGGACTTCCCGATGGACGCCGGGCGCAGCGATGCCGCGCCTGCCGCGGCGTTGGCCCTGCATCACCTCCTTCACACCCGCCTCGATCAACAGCTTCGCCGCCGCAAGCGCCGACTGCGCGGGCCGTCTTCGGACTGCTGGCCGGTGACGTAGATGCCTTCGGTCAGCATCAGCAGGGCGTCAGCGCTCGGGTGGCATTGAGACGATCGGAGGCGGGCGCCCGCCCTCAAGCTCACCCCGTCTTCGTACCGGTGATGACGGCCAGCGCCTCGACGAGGCGGTCGAGATCGGCCTCGTCGGTGAAGAGCGCCGGCGTCACACGGATGCATTGGCCCTTGGCGACGCCGGCCCGGCGCACCGTCATGACCCTGTGGCTGTCCCGGAGCTTCGCCACGATAGCCTCGTTGTCGGCCTTGCTGGTCTTGCCGGCGAGGCGAAAGGACGTGATCGCGCCATATGAGCCGGCTTCATCCGGCGTCAGGATCTCGATGTCCTTGAATCCTCGGGCGCGGCTCACCCAATAGTCGCGCAGATGGCGCAGGCGGGCTTGCTTGGCCGCGGCGCCGATCCGCTGATGCAGCGCCACGGCCGTCGGCACCGTCAGCACCGTGGCGAAATTGACCGTGCCGGTATGAACCCGCGAGCGGATATCGGTCTCCGCAAAGTCCTCGTCGCCCATGTCACGGTCGATGTCGGCGAGGCGGTCCTTGCTGATGTAGAGAAAGCCCACACCGAGCGGCGCGCCGATCCATTTGTGCAGATTGAAGCCAACGAAATCGGCCTCGAGCTCGCCGACCCGGAAGTCGATCTGTCCCCACGAATGCGCGGCGTCGACGATGGTGTCGATGCCCTTCGCCTTTGCCATGCGGGCGATCTCGGCGACCGGCATGACGAGGCCGGTGCGATGGCTGACATGGGTCAGGAGCAGGAGCTTTGTCTTCGGATTCGTCTCGATCGCACGGGCGTAGGCGTCGAGCACCGCCCGGCGGGTGGCGGGCTCGGGCACATCGAACTTGACCACGTCGACACCGCGGCGCGCCCTAAGCGCGTTCATCGCATACTGCATCGAATCATAGTCGAGGTCGGCATAGAGCACGCCGTCGCCAGGCTTCAGCCTGTTGTAGCCGCCGATGAGGAGCTGCAACGCTTCGGTCGCGCCGCGGGTGAGCGCGATCTCCTCGGGCGCCGCGCCGACCGCCTCCGCCACTTTGGTACGCACCGCCTCGAAATCCGCACCCGCGCGCTGCCGGGCATAATAGGTGTTCTGATAGTTGATCATGTCGGACTGGCGGATGAACTCGCGCCTCACGGGCTCGGTCATGATGCCCCAATAGCCGTTCTCGAAATTGACGACATCAGGCGTCACGGCATAGAGCCGCTTCACGTCCGCCCAATAGGCATTGTCGGTGGCGGCCGCGACGGCCGAACCGGTCGGCGGCGAGAGGCCCTCGGCCGCCATCGCCGGCGCCGCGAGCGGTGCCAGGGTCGCGGCCGCGAGGCCCTTCAGAATCGACCGGCGGTCGGGCGAAATTGTCTCAGTCAGATGCATATCAGCCTCCACGATGCGCGGCGAAAGGAGCAGCAATCGATAGAGCGCAAATGACAAAGCGGTGACAATTCGATGATGTCCGGCGCGTCCTGCGCGCGAACACGAGCCCTGGGACGGGAGACGAAGCGCGCCTTGCCCGCACGTTCTCAGAATAGAGCGGCCTTCAGCGCCTGCCTGTAGATCATCACCGCTACGACGGAGAGCAGCGCACCCGCTGCCGCGAACATCATGATGACTTTCAGAGTTTCGACCGCGACGTTGGTTCCCGTCGCACGGGATATCGCCCTTGCCAGTGCAGCCATCATCGCCAGCTCCGGGTTGGGCCGCTCGTCGGCGGGGCCCAAGCCGATCTAGCGCAATTGGCCGCATTTGCCTGTGAAGCAGATTACAGGTGATCTTGCCGGCTGCGCCGACGGCGCGAGCCGCCGCGATCGATCTTCAACCGAAATCAGGCTGCCGCCCGTTTCGTTGCGCCTCGCGCGTGTTCGGAGGCCGGGACCAGACGGTCGGGCGCGTCGGGCACGAGCGGAACACGTTCGTTGACGGCGACCTCGACCCGATTGCGGCCAAGCGCCTTCGCCGTGTAGAGCGCCTTGTCGGCGCGCTCGCAGAGCACCTCGATGCCGGCGGGCTCACTCTCCGCATGCGCCAATCCGATGCTGACCGTGGCTGCGACCGGGACGCCGTCCACGGCCCGCGCCGCCGCGGCAAAACTGTCGCGCACGCGCTCGGCAGCCGCAATCGCCGCCTGACGGTCGGGCCCGCTGACGATGGCGGCGAACTCCTCGCCCCCGAGCCGACCCGCAAAGCCGCCGCGCGGCAGGTTGGCGGACAGTGTCTGCGCGAACAGCCGCAGCACGCGGTCGCCCATCGCATGGCCATGGTTGTCGTTGATGGCCTTGAAGAAGTCGAGATCGAACAGCAGGAACGCGACCGTCCCGTTCGCGGGCGCCTTCAGGCGTTGCTCGCCCAATTCCAAGAAGGCGCGGCGGTTGGCGAGGCCGGTCAGTGCGTCCGTCATCGCGGTGCGCTTGTGCGCGAGCTCGCTCCGCTCCTTGGTGAGCGCGAGAAACAGGTAGTTGATGGCGATGACGAAGAGCAGGGTGAAGGAGCTCACGATCGCGAACCAGAACGACTGGAGCGCCTCGAAGCTCGTGACCGGCACTGCTGCGAGCGGGCGCATCAATGCGAGCGGAACGCGAACGAGAAACAGGCCGCCGCCGAACGCGGTGAGCACGATCAGCGGCCAGCGCGACAGCAGGGGCTCGGCGCGGCCGGTCCACAGCACATAGGCACAGCCGAGCGAATAGAGACCGATCGCGGCCGACACGATGATCATGCGCGCCGTGGCGGACTCGTACAGCGCCGGGGTCTGGCAGGCCGCGATCCACGTCACCGCGCCGGCGAGCAGGAGGGCGGGACTCGGGCGCCTGCCTTCGAAGCAACGTGCTCCCTCCAGCATCAGCGCACAGGCGGTGAACAGCACCATATAGGCGACATCGACCGAATAGACGTCCGGGATCACCCCCCGCAGGCAGAGCAGGCCGAGCGCGGCCGCCATCACCAGCACCGCGCCGCCCCACCAGGCAAGGGCACGTACCGCGCGGTTTTGCAGCCACGCGAAAAACGTCAGCCCGCCGAGCAGCACCATGACTGCCAGCATCAGCACGTAGATCGTCGGGACGTAGAGCAGCGACATGATTCCCACCGGGTCGCTCGCCCTATACCAAGACACCGCTACGATTTGCTTGCGATGATTGGTAAACGTCGTCGTAACGTTCCGGGACTTCAATGCCGCTTTCGCCCGCCGGCAGTGCCGCAGCGCTCAGCTGATGTTGAGGAGGATTCGCCCCGACTTGCCGCTGCGCATCAGATCCAGCGCGTCGTTGATGTCGTCGAGCGCGAACTCGTCGGTCACGATGCCGCGGTAGCTCACCTTGCCGGCATCGCTCAGACGAACCAGACGTGGGATATCGCGCGCGGGCTGGCATTGCCCGCCTTCCGAGCCCTTCAGCACCTTCTCGAAGTGCAGCGGCAGCGTATAGATTTCGGCCTTCTCGCGGGGAACACCGACAAGGATGCAGCGGCCTTTCTTCGCCGTGATCTCGTAGGCGAGCTCGATCAAGTTCTTGACGCCGGTGGTCTCGACGACCTTGTCGGGTCCGTCGGCCCCCGTGATGGACCGAACCTCGGCGGCCACATCCTTCACCGTCTCGGAATTGATGGTGTGGGTGGCGCCGAACTGCCGGGCCATCTCGAGCTTGTTGTCGAGGCGGTCGATCGCAATGACAGGCCAGGCGCCGACCATCGCGGCAAATTGCACGATGTTCAGCCCGACGCCGCCGACGCCGAACACGACGACGGCTTCGCCGATGGCGATCTGCGCGTCGTTGTTGACGACGCCGAGCGCGGTGGTCACCGCGCAGCCGAGCAGCGGCGCGCTGCTGCGATCGATCGAGGCGGGAACGGGCGTGACGCGATTTTCCGACACCACGGCGTATTCATTGAAGGTGGTGACCCAGCCCGCGTTGAGGCGCTTGCCGCGCCAGGAATAGACCGGCGTATTGGACTGGACGCCCTTGCCCGGCCGCCAATGCATGACGACGGTGTCGCCCTGCTTGCAGGAGACGACGCCTGGTCCGGTTTCGACGATGGTCGCCAGCGCTTCGTGCCCCAAGAGGTGCGGCAGAAACTTGTCGACGCCCTTGACGGCGTCGATCTCGTTGATCTGTGCGCCGCAGATGCTCGACGTGTGCACGTGCGCAAGCACCTGGCCGTGCTCGAGCGTATCAGGCAGGGTGAACTCGTCGATGATCAGCGGCTTGCCCGATTCGACGAGAATCGCAGCCTTGGCAGTCTTGATATCCATGAGCTGCGCCCGGTCACTCGAAATAGATGAATTCGTAATCGCCCGTGTAGCCGAGCTTTCCGTAGAGCCAGATCCATTCCGAGGTGTGCAGGATGGACTCCGCCGTCAGCGCCCAGCATTCGAGGTTGTGCAGTTCGGCAACGTTCCGATAGCCCTCGACCATGACGTATTTGTTCTTCCCGACCCGCTCGATCTCCTTGAGCGCGGCATCGAGCTCGTAGAGCCTGAGATTGTGCAGCGTGCCGAGCGAGATGACGAGGTCGAAACTGTCGTCGCCATAGGGATAGACGTCCTGGGCGCGATAATCGAACAAATACGGCCTCACCTGCTCGTGCGAATTCGCAAGACCGTGCTTGGAGATATCGAAGCCGACCACCTTCAAGCCCGGCAGGATCTTCTGCATCTCGTACAGCAGGAAGCCCTTGCCGCAGCCGACGTCGAGCACGCTGGAGCCATCCTTCAGGCCATAGGTCTCGATCAGCGCCTTGGCGACCGGCGCCCAGCGCCCTTCGATGAAGCGGTAGCCGCCATAGCCGAAGCGACGATCGCCATCCCAGTAATCGGCTTCGTATTCCCGCGCCTTCAGCGAGCAGCCGATCTTGTCGTCGTTCATGCGGCCCATGTAGTCGCGCTTGGTCGCGGTATGCAGTGGCGTCACAATATTCAATAGTCGTCCCATTGAGCCCTCGGATTCCAACACGCGCTGAGATTGTCTTGACCGGCCTGGGGAGCCCAGCGTCGTGACCAGCGACTCGCCCTAGCATGTGTGCCTGAAGGTCGTCATTGTTTCAGATCAATGATCGTGCAGCGACGCCGTCCACAACGTGCAAATGCGCACGACAGACGTCGGCCGGTCAGGGATCGATTGCTCCGCCGCATCGACTGAGAGCTTGATCGATGCGACAAGTTCGAACCCACCTGCTTCGACAGGCGTTCGCGGCGGCGCGGCCGTGATGTCAGGCGGACGTTTCGGCCGGCTCCGACATCGTCACCCGGTTCTTGACGCTGGGGCGCTCCTGCATCCGGGCGTACCAGGCCCGAAGAGCCCCGCACTCCGCAGGCACCGGCAGCTTCAGGAGCTCCGCAAAGATCAAGCCGCCGATGACCGCGATGTCGGCCATCGAGAAGGCCTCGCCGGCGACGAACGGCTGCTGTTTCAGAATGCCGTCGAAGTAGTGCATGCCTCTGAAGGCCTTGTCGCGCTGACGCAGGCCCCACTCGGCGTTCTGATAGATCTCGACCTCGGGCCCAAGCCCGGGCGTTGCGTGATGAAAGTACACACTGATGGCGTCGAGCAGCTCCAGCTCGGCGCGCTTGTTCATCATGTGGATCACGCCCTTCTCGCGCGGCGTCCTGCCGGTGAGCACGGGCGCACCGTCGAGCGCGTCGAGATATTCGGTGATGGCGGTGCATTCGCCGATGAAGGTGCCGTCCTCGAGCTCGAGCACCGGCAGCGTGCCCGAGTAGTTCTTGGCGAGGAACTCGGGTTTCTTGTGCTCGCCCTTGCGCAGGTTGACCGACACGAATGTGACGCGCGGCCGCAGATTCTTCTCGGCGATGGCAATGCGGACGCGGGCCGGATAAGGGCCGGTGGCCCAATCGTGGATCTTCATCGCTGAACCTCTTTGCTTTATCTACCTGCCACTTGGTAGGCAACTATAGCCTTCAAAACCCTGCGGTCAAAGCCTATCTGTCACTTGGTAGATAACGAAGCGGTGAGATGCCGACATGAGTTCCAACGCGCGGGAAGCCATCCTGGCGGTGGCCAAACGCACCGCACAGGCGCACGGCTATGGCGGCCTGAACTTCCGCGACCTCGCCGCTGAAGTCGGAATCAAGGCCGCCAGCATCCACTATCACTTTCCGAGCAAGGCCGATCTCGGCGCGGCAGTCGCCAGACGCTACTGGGAGGACACCGCGGCGGCGCTCGAAGCCATGCTGGCCGAAACCCCCGATCCCCTGCGCTGCCTGCACCGCTATCCCGAAATCTTTCGCAGGGCGCTCGAAAACGGCAACCGCATGTGCCTGTGCAGCTTCATGGCTGCCGAGCATGACGACCTGCCGGACGCGGTGAAGCGGGAGGTGCAGGCCTTTGCCGATGTGAATGTCGCCTGGCTGAGCAAGGTTCTGTCCGCTTCGGCGCCGGCCGGTTCCAAGGAGAGCGATCGGCGGGCCCGCGCGATCTTCGCCGCCATCGCCGGCGCCCAGCTCCTTGCGCGGAGCCGGTCGGATCTCTCGCTCTACGACGCCTTGATCGACAGCTACCGCGCGGCCGGTCTGCTGCCGGCATGACGGATGGTTCCCGCGGAATCGCCCCGATGACAGAGTGGCGGCAACGCACGATTGCGTGCACCATGGCGGCCGATTCGAACTTCGTGGACGCCTTGGTGCCGCGGACGATCTCGGTGTCGGGGGAGGACTTCATGCGTAAACCCGAACGCAAGCCCGGCTAGTGTTGGCCGAAATGCATCATCATGCGGCGTTTCACGATCCCGTTCTGGTCGCGTTATCGATTCTGATCGCGGCCCTCGCCTCCTATACGGCGCTGGACCTGGCGACCCGGATGCGAGCAGCTTCGGGAAGGGCCCGCCGATCCTGGCTGGTCGCCGCGGCGATCGCCATGGGCGGCGGCATCTGGTCGATGCATTTCGTCGGCATGCTGGCCTTCAGCCTGCCCGGGATCGAGATCTCCTACGATCCATTCCTGACTCTGCTCTCGCTGGTCATTCCGATTGTCGTCGCCGCTGCCGCCTTTGCCGTTGTCGGACGACGCCCGCAGGTGCTGCTCGCATCCGGCTTCGCGATGGGACTTGGCATCTCCGGCATGCACTATACCGGCATGGCCGCGATGCGGATGGCGGCCCTCATCCAATATGATCCCCGCTGGGTCGTGGTCTCGATCCTGATCGCGATCAGCGCCTCGATCGTGGCGCTCTGGCTCGCCTTTCGCAACACCAACGCGGTGCAGCGGCTGTTCGCGGGCCTGGTGATGGGCCTTGCGATCTCCGGCATGCATTACGCCGCGATGGAAGGCGCCATGTTCGTGCCGACGAGCACCATGGCCCGGCAGGCAGGACATCTCGGCGTCGGTCAGGCGCCGCTCGCGTTCCTGCTCGCCGGCATCACCATCATGATCCTGAGCATCGGGATCGCGGCGGCCGTCTATGACAGGGTATCGGCGGAGCGCGCCCAACGCGAGGCCGACGCGCTGAGGCGCAGCGAAGAACGCTTTCGGCTGCTCGTCGAAGGTATCGTCGACCACGCGATCTTCATGCTCGATCCGGACGGGCGCGTGGGCAACTGGAATCTCGGCGCGCGCCGGCTGATGGGCTATGGCGACGACATCGTCGGGACGAGCTACGCCATTTTTCACACCGAGGAAGATTGTGCGGCCGAGACGCCCGCGCGCGCGCTCGTCGAAGCCGAGCGGGAGGGGAAGTCCGCCATCGAAGGCTGGCGGGTGCGCAAGGACGGCAGCCGCTTCTGGGCGGAGGCAACGATCGTCGCGGTCCGGAACGAAAGCGGCGCAATCGCCGGCTTTGCCAAGATCGTGCGCGACGTCAGCGAACGGAGACGGGCGCAGGAAGCGCTGGATCGCGCGCGCGAAGCACTGATGATGTCGCAGAAGATGGAGACCATCGGCCAGCTCACCGGCGGCGTGGCCCACGACTTCAACAACCTGCTGGCGGCCGTTCTCGGCAGCCTCGAGCTTTTGAAGAAGCGCCTGCCGACGGGCGATCCGAAGATCGAGCGCCTGGTGGAGAACGCGATGCAAGGCGCGGCGCGCGGCGCCTCCCTGACCCAGCGCATGCTCGCTTTCGCGCGCAAGCAGCACCTCAAGCCGGCGGTCGTCGATGTCGGCGAGCTGGTGCGCGGCATGGCGTCATTGCTGAAATTCGAGGCCGGAATTGGTGTCGAGACGCGGTTCCCGATGCATCTGCCGAAGGTGAAGGTCGATGCCAACCAGCTCGAATTGGCGATCCTCAACCTCGCGGTGAACGCGCGTGATGCGATGCCGGACGGCGGCCTGATCACCATCGCCGCGCGCGAGGAGCTGGGCGAAGGCGGCCTTTCGGGCAGCGGTTATGTCGTGCTCTCGGTGAGCGACACCGGCTGCGGCATGAGCGAGGAGATTCTCAAGCACGCCCAGGAGCCGTTCTTCACGACCAAGGGCGTCGGCAAAGGCACCGGGCTCGGCCTGTCGATGGTCCACGGACTTGCCGAGCAGTCCGGCGGCAGGCTCGTCCTGAAGAGCCGTCCCGGAGAGGGCACGACGGCCGACATCTGGCTGCCGATCGCCGAGGCGACCGCGGTGCCAGACCCGCGCACGGCGGCTCCGGCACCCGTAGCCCGGGCCAGCCGGCAGCTTTCCGTGCTCGTCGTCGACGACGACCTCCTGGTGCTCGAGAACACCGCGGCGATGCTGGAGGATCTCGGGCACATCGTGGTCGAGGCGCTCTCGGGCGATGAGGCACTGGCTTTGCTCCGCCGCACGCGCACCGTCGACCTGGTCGTGACCGACTATGCCATGCCCGGCATGACCGGCCTGCAGCTCGCCGGCGCCATCGCTGCGGAGCGCCCGGAGACGGTCATCCTCCTCAGCACGGGATACGCGGACCTCCCCAGCGACGCCCGATCCAGCCTGCCGCGCCTGGCAAAGCCGTTCGACCAGGCCGCACTTGCGAAGGCGATCGAGGCGGCGATGGGCGAGGAAGAGCCGGCCGGATCCGTCGTCGCGTTTCGGCCGAAGAGCGCATGAATGCCTGATGATGAATGGCGCGCCATTGCCCATTGCCGATGACGGCATGCAGGTTTGATCCGCCATTTTCAGAACCGCTTGGCCTCCACGCGAAGGGCGCTCAGAAACGCCCCCGTGCCGGCACTCAAGGTTCGGTCCTTCAGTTTGAAGACGGCAGTCGGGAACTCCCACCTCGGCAGCTCGACCCGAAGTGGTTTCAGGAGGGCACGCCAGGGTTGGAACGCGAGCACGGAGCCGGGAACGAGAGTCAGGAAGCGACCGCCAAGGAGCAGGCCCGCTCGGAGATTGAAGGAATTGCTGAGAATCCGGTTCGTGGGCGGCGAGAGGCCTTCGGCGGCGCATGCCTTCATGAGGGGCGAGCTTTCGTCGAGCTCGAACGGCGAGATGATCCAAGGCTCGCCGAGCAACTGACGCAGTCGCAGATTGCGACGGGCGATCCAAGGGTTTCCAGCGCCCGCCACGACGACAAGCCGCTCGTGGTAGAGGTCCTCGACTTCGATATCTGACTCCGGCGTGCCGCGGATGAGCCGGGTGACGGCCAGCTCGCCCCGCCGCTCGCGGAGATAAGCCTGAAGTGTGGACGGCGTGATGGCCTCGACATGGAATTGCAGGTGGGGATGCCGCTGCGCTACACGCTCGATTGCTGCGGGGACGAGACCCGCCGCCCAGATCTCGCTAGCCGCGATACGCACCTCGCCGGTGCCCGGCTTTGCCATCGCTTCGATTGCTTCGACGCTGCGGCGCAGTTCGTCGAACACGGCAGCGGCATGCTTCGAAAGGGCAATCCCGTATCCGGTAAGCTCGCTGCCGCGGGAAAGCCGGTCGAACAATGGCACGCCAAGCGTACGCTCGAGACCCGCGATGGTGCGCGAGACGACGGGGCGTGAAACCGACAAGCGCTGCGCGGCTTTTGCCATGTTGAGCTCTGCGGCGACAACGAGGAATACGTGTAAATCGCGCGGCGACAAGCGCTGCCCGATGCGATCCGGCCAATTCATCTGACGTACCTAAATTGCTACGCATCAGTGACAAATGAGAGCTTCAGGCTACGCCTGCGCCTTGCTAACCTCCAGCGCAAATGCAAGGCAGGGTATTGGAAGAGCCATGAGGAAATCGATCGTAGCCGCACTCATCGTCAGCGCGGCTTACCTTGGTCCATCACCTGCGGCGGCCGATGAGATCGTCGTGTTCAGTACGCCGTCCTTGAAGCCCGTATTGGATCATCTGGGCCCGAAGTTCGAGGGATCGACCCGGCACACGCTCAAGTTCACTTACGCGGCCGTCGCAGCGCTGAAGCGTGAGATCGATGGCGGCGCGGCATTCGACGTCGCTCTGCTGTTGCCCGCCGCGGTCGACGACCTCATCAAGGAGGGAAAGGCCGCGCGCGCCTCCCGAACCGATCTCGCTGTCGCCCTGGTCGGCGTCGCCGTCCGCAAAGGGCTCCCGAGACCCGACATCAGCTCACCCGATGCGCTGCGACGATCCTTGCTGGCGACCAATTCCGCCGCCTACGGCGCGGACAGCGCCAGTGGAAAATACTTCCTCAGCTTGATCGACCGTCTCGGCATCGGCCCGCAGATGCAGACGAAGCTCAAGACGGTCAGCGGAAATCCGGTCGAAGCCGTGGCGCGCGGCGATGCCGATCTGACCGTCATCACCGTACCCAACATCGTCACCGTTCAAGCGGTGGAATTTGCAGGCGTGCTGCCATCGCCTCTACAGAACGTCACCACTTACACCGCGATGGTTTCTGCCGCGGCTGAGAACTCCGCGCCCGCCAACGCTTTCGTCCAATATTTGAACTCGGCCGACGCTACTGCTGCCTTCATTGCCAACGGGCTGCAGCGGCCAGCGCCGTGAGGCCGCGCGATTGGCGACCGGCGAGCCCATTCTATTTGATTGCGATCACCAAGATCGCCGCAGGCAGGTGTCCGCCACAATCGCAAAAACGGCGGGTTTCGGCTTGCCAGTTTTATACCGAAATGGCGCGCCATCGGGAACAAAACCACGAACTCCTACACGATTGAAACTCCTTGTGATTTTGCAAGTGCTCACGGCGCAGCGATCCTCGCCGCCGCCTTCGGCCTTAAGCACGCCTCATAACTCTGCGCGCCATGGCGGCTTCGGGATGCTAGTATCGTGAAGGCCGCAAGACCGACGCGATCGAAATACGGTCGAGACGATGGCGCGCGAAGAGACGCACTCCAAAAACAACGCCTGACCGCATTTGCGGTTCGTCGGCCGGGATATGGAGGACGCTATGGCATGGCGCGACGACAAGGCCCGGGCAACTCTGATCCACGACGCGGCGGAAAGCGTGCAGCCGGGCAAGGCCCCCCGGACCTTTGCCGAGCTTCTGTTCGGCTACACCAATAGCGAGGATCTCGCCAACTACGATGCCTCCTCGCTTGCCCTCCTGGCCGAGCAAGCCTGGGAGCACGTGCAGCGGCGCACGGCCGGTCGCGCCGATATCCGCATCGTCAATCCGGTGATGCCGGATGGGCGCGAGATTTCCGTGCTCGAAATTCTCAACGACAACATGCCCTTCCTGTTCGATTCCACCATGGCTGAAATCGCCGAGCAGGGCATCGAAGTCACCCTCGTCGCTCACCCCATCATCGCGGTGGAGCGCGATGACCAGGGCAAGCTGCTGCACTTCTACGGTGAAGCCCTCCCGGAGGGAGCAAAGGGCGCGCGCGAGAGCCTGATTCACCTCCACATCACCCGCCTGGACGCCGACGCTGACCGCGACAGGCTGATTGACGGCCTCACCAGGACGTTGAGCGACGTGCGCGCCTGCGTCGTCGACTGGCGCGCCATGCGCGACCGGGTCGAGGACGCGATCAAGACTTTCTCGTCCAATCCGCCGCCGCTGCCGATCGACGAGGTCGCCGAGGCCAACCAGTTCCTGCAATGGCTGTGTGCGGACAATTTCACCTTTCTCGGCGTGCGCGAATATCGCTTCTCGCCCGAGAGCGACGTGTCGGATGACATCACGACCGCCGAGGGCCTCGGCATCCTCCGCGATCCCGATGCGAAGGTCCTGCGCCGCGGCAACGAAATGGTGGTGATGACGCCGGAAATTCGCGAGTTCATGCGCGAGCCGACCCTGCTGATCGTCATCAAGGCCAATGTGAGCAGCCGGGTTCATCGCCGCATCCGGATGGATTATGTCGGCATCAAGCTCTATGCGCCCGACGGCCGGCTCGAGGGCGAATTGCGTGTCGTCGGGCTGTTCACCTCGGGCGCGTATACGCGCTCGGCACGACAGATCCCCCATGTCCGCCACAAGGTGACACGGGTGCTCCAGCGCGCCGGCTTCGACCCGAACAGCCATTCGGGCAAGGCCTTGATGCATATGCTCGAGGAATATCCGCGCGACGAACTCTTCCAGGTCGATGTCGACACCCTCTTCAATTTCGTCATGGAGATTTTGATCCTCTATGAGCGCCCCCGCGTCCGGGCGCTGGCCCGGGTCGACAAGTTCGATCGCTTCGTCTCCATCCTCGTCTTCATTCCGCGCGACAAATACGACACCGACGTGCGCACGCGCGTCGGCGCCTTCCTGTCGCAGAGCTACAAGGGGACGCTGTCGGCCTCCTACGTATCCTTCCCCGAAGGAGCATTGGCGCGCGTCCACTACATCATCGGACGCTATGAAGGTAAGACTCCCGCCGTCGAGCGCGCCGCGCTGGAAGCCGGGATCAGCGCCATTGCCGCGACCTGGGCCGACAAGCTGAAGGCCGCGCTGGCTGCGTCGACCGATGGCATGCGGGCGCGCATGCTCGCCAATCGCTATGCCCAGGCCTTTACCGGCGGCTATACCGAAGTGTCCACGGCGGAACAGGCGATCGCCGATATCGCCACCATCGAGAAGCTCACGCCAGCCCGCCCGGTGACGATTTCGGTTCACCGCTTCGAGGAGGACGATCCCAGGCGCTTCGGCCTGAAGGTGTTCTCGGATGCCGCGCCGCTGTCATTGTCTTATCGCGTGCCGGTGATCGAAAATCACGGCCTGCGCGTGGTCGACGAACGCACCTATCAGATCGTGCCCGGCAACAGGCCCGAGCCGGTATGGCTGCACGACATGACGATCGAGACCAGCGACGGCCAGCCGATCGAGATCAGCCGGGAATTCAGCCATCGCCTGGAAGCCTCAATCATGGCGGTGGTCACCGATCGCGCCGAATCCGACGGATACAACGCCCTGATCCTGCGCACGGCCCTGGGCTGGCGGGAAGTCTCGACCATCCGGGCGCTGTCGCGCTATTTGCACCAGATCCGCGCTCCGTTCACCCAGGACTATATGTGGGAGACCTTGCGCAAGAACGCCGCGATCACAGCCAACCTCGTCGCGCTGTTCCAGGCCCGCCGCGATCCGCGCCTCGTCCTTACCGATCGCGAGCGTTCGGCGCGCGAGACAACTCTGCTTGCCGAGATCGAGGAGCAGCTCAAATCCGTCGCCTCGCTCGATGAAGACCGCATCCTGCGCCGCTTCACCAATCTGGTGCAGTCGACCATCCGCACCAATTTATGGCAGGTCGGCCGGGACGGACATCCGCGTCCGGTGATCTCCTTCAAGTTCGACGCGCGCAAGATCGAGGACCTGCCCCCTCCCCGACCACTCTATGAGATTTTCGTCTATTCAACCCGCGTCGAAGGCATTCACCTGCGCTTCGGCAAGGTTGCGCGCGGTGGCTTGCGCTGGTCCGATCGGCCGCAGGATTTCCGCACCGAGATCCTCGGCCTGGTGAAAGCGCAGCAGGTCAAGAACGCCGTGATCGTGCCGGTCGGCGCCAAGGGCGGCTTCGTGCCCAAGCGCCTGCCGCCGCCCTCCGATCGCGAGGCGTGGCTCGCGGAGGGCACCGAAGCCTATCGCATCTTCGTTCGCTCGCTGCTCGAACTCACCGACAATCTCGACGGCGACGTCGTCGTGCCGCCCGACTTGACCGTGCGGCATGACGGCGACGACCCCTACCTCGTCGTCGCCGCCGACAAGGGCACCGCCACCTTCTCCGACATCGCCAATGCGATTTCGGCCGAGAAGAACCATTGGCTCGGCGATGCCTTCGCCTCTGGCGGCAGCCAGGGCTACGACCACAAGAAGATGGGGATCACGGCGCGCGGCGCTTGGGAAGCGGTCAAGCGCCACTTCCGCGAGCTCGGCACCGACATTCAGACCATGCCTTTCACCGTGGTCGGCGTCGGCGACATGTCCGGCGACGTTTTCGGCAACGGCATGCTGCTCTCGCCGGCGACAAAGCTCGTCGCGGCATTCGATCACCGCGACATCTTCATCGATCCCTCGCCCGATCCCTCGATCAGCTTCGCCGAACGCAAGCGCCTGTTCGACCTGCCGCGATCGAGCTGGCAGGACTACAACAAGACGCTGATCTCGCAGGGCGGCGGCGTGTTCTCGCGCACGCTCAAGGCGATCCCGCTGGCACCGGAAGTGCGCACCCTGCTCGATCTCGACAAGGAGCAGGCCACACCGTTCGAGGTGATGACGGCGATCCTGAAGGCGCGCGCGGACTTGCTGTGGTTCGGCGGCATCGGCACCTACATCCGGGCATCGGCGGAGAGCGACGATCAGGCCGGCGACCGCGCCAATGATCCGATCCGCATCACCGGGACCGAGGTTCGCGCCAGGGTGATCGGCGAAGGCGCCAATCTTGGCGTGACCCAGCGCGGCCGCATCGAAGCGGCGCAGAAGGGCGTCAGGCTCAACACCGACGCGATCGACAATTCGGCCGGCGTGAATACGTCCGACGTCGAGGTCAACATCAAGATCGCATTGGCGCGCCCCGAGCGCGAGGGACGCCTCAGCCCAGCTGACCGCAACACCCTGCTCGCGGCGATGACCGACGAAGTCGGCACGCTGGTGCTGCGCAACAACTACCTCCAGACGCTGGCGCTCTCGCTTGCCGAACGCAAGGGCGTGGCCGAGACCGGCTTCCTCACCCGCCTGATGCAGTCGCTCGAGCAGCGCAGCCTGCTCAGCCGTGCCGTGGAATTCCTGCCCGACGACGCCGCCATCACCGAGCGCACGAGGCGCGGCCAAGCCCTGACACGGCCGGAGCTTGCCGTATTGCTCGCCTACGCCAAGCTGACACTCTACGAAGACCTGCTCCTCACCGGCGTGCCTGACGATCCTTATCTCGCCCGCAGACTGTCCCTTTATTTTCCGCGCGAGGTTCTCGACAGATTCCCGACCGCGGTCAAGCTCCATCGCCTCCGACGCGAGATCATCGCGACCAGTCTCGTCAATGCCGTGATCAACCGCGGGGGCCCGGCCTGCATCGTGCGCCTGACCGACGAGACCGACGCCGATATCTCGACCATCGTCATGGCGCAGGTGGCGGTGGACGCGATCTACGAGCTCAGGCGACTCAATGACGCGATCGACGCGCTCGACACACGTATCGACGGGCAGTTGCAGCTCAGCCTCTACGCGGCGATCCAGGATCTCCTGCTCTCCCGCATGGTCTGGTATGTGCGCAATGTCGATTTCAAGGCTGGGCTGAGCGCGATCAACGCCCGATTCGGCCCTGCCGTCCGCGAGATCGCGGCCTCCCTCGACAACGCCCTGCCGCCGGACCTGCAAGCCGCGCGCGGCAAGCGTCGGCAGGACCTGACCGATGCCGGCGTCCCGATCGGCCTCGCCGGCGAATTGGCGGACCTCGACGCCCTGGTCTCGGCGCCTGATATCGTGACGGTCGCCGAGCGCACCAGCCGCAGCATCCGCGATGCCACTGCGACGTTCTTTGCCGCCGAAGCCAATTTCCGTCTCGACCGCATCATCGCCGCCGCGCGCAGCGTGCCGGCCAGCGATCATTTCGAACGCCTGGCCATCGACCGCGCCGTCGAACTGATCGCGGCAGCCGAAAGGCGCCTGACCGCGGATATGCTGGCAACCGGCCAATCCGGTCAGCAGGCTGTGGAGACCTGGCTTGCGGCTCATCCCGAGGCGACGCGCATCCGCCGCGCGGTCGAGGAGATCGCCGCCGGTGGCCTGACGCTCGCCAAGCTCATGGTGGCCGCGAACTTGCTGGGGGACCTTGTCAAAGCCTGACGGGCGCGCAACAGCGCCCGCGAGTCCGCAATGTCGGGGGCAGGATTGTTAGCCGGTGAACGGAGGGACCCGATGATCCACGCAACGTGCCATACCGCCGATAACATCCGCTGCCTCGAGTTCGATGCCACACCATGGTTCAGCGAGGCGAACGCTCCGAGCATTGTCGATTTGGCTCAACGAGGCTGGGCCAGCACGGCGATTGCGGACTCCCTCGAGCGCCGACGAGGATACGAAGGCCTGCACGACCTCGTTGAATATGCGGCGAAGCGCCTGCAACCCGACACGATCGAGGATCCAGCCTGGGAAACCTTCGCGTGTCTCGTCGATGGACCGGAGGCAATGGCCTGGCTCGAGGAAAACCGGCCAGACGTTGCGGCAAGAATTCCGATCCGAAGCCGCGGTCAGCCCTGAGCAATTCCGCGTTTCTAAGTCACGCGGCGCCGTTACAGTTTTCCATAGACTCGCCCGGCGACCGCCTTCAGGCGCTCGACCGAGCCGGACTCCGGATGCGGCTTGACCGGCGCGAACAGGATCGAAGCCTGCCTGCCGTTCTTCCAGACATAGATGTTGACGGCGTTGCCGTTGCCCTTGGTGCAGGAATGCTCGCCGAACGCTTCACTGCCGAGCTCGGGTATCGCCACGTGTTTGCACGGGCCCGTGCGCTTCATCATGCTGACGACGGTGTCGCGCGAGATCGCGATCACCGCGACGGTCATGGTGTTGGCCTCGCGATCGAACATCATGCAGCTGCCCGCGCCAGTCCGCTGGACCGTCAGCGTGCCCTTGTCGAGAAAGCCGTCGGCATCCGCGGCCGTGAGCCACTCGCAATTGCCGAACCGCTCGCTGCTCTTGCTCACCTTCCCGATGGCAACGCGCGCAGCTTCGGTGATCGGTCCGAGCAGCGCATCGTCGGCACGCCGGCCGATCGGATAGACGCTGATCTGCAGAATGTAATCGCCGGACAAGGCGACGACCGAGGCCTCCTGGCGCTGCGCGCCGGCGGCGCTCGTCCCGCCCTGGCCTTCCTCGCCGATCCCGGACACCGCGTTCAGCGGCATGCGCTCGCCGAGCGTCTTGACGAAGGTCGCATACAATTCCCTGGCGCGGTCCTTGTCGGGATTGCGGAACACGCTCAACATCATCGTGTCGCCGCGGCCGGCCTGGTAGATGCAGCCGCGGCCGTCCTGATTTGAAATCAGCGACCATTTGAGCGCCGGCATCGCGCCGGCGAGCTCCTGCGCGCTGATGAACGGGCAGGTTTCGGCCGCGCGCGCGGGAAGGACCGGGACGGCTGCGATTGCTAGAAACAGGACGAGGCAGGAGAACAGACGATCGATAGTACGCATGGGACAACTTACTACCGAAATGGCGCGCCCGGAACGATTCGAACGTCCGACCCTCAGATTCGTAGTCTGATGCTCTATCCAGCTGAGCTACGGGCGCGTTTTCGCAAACAGCGATAGCGGGCATGGCCCGCACGCAGCCCCCGGCGGAGCCGGAGGGGGTGCGAAAGAGCGCTCTGACTAACCGCTCTTGTCGCGGTTGGCAAGGTCCGGGATGGGGAGATTTTCGCGTATTTCCACCTCCCTGGCCGTCATTCCGGGGCGCGACAAAGTCGCGAGCCCGGAATCCATAACCACCAGCAGGGGTTATGGATTCCGGGCCCGACCCTTCGGGTCGCCCCGGAATGACGAGAGGCTGTCGGCCGCTGGCCGACTACGCCCGCGCCCGCTCGTTGCGGATGGAGAGCAGTTCCACCGGGCGGTCGGGGATGACGATCCGGAAGGTGGCGCCGATGGTGCCTTCGACCAGGTGGATGTCGCCGCCATGGGCGCGGACGAGCTCGGCGGCGATGGCCAAACCAAGCCCGCTGCCGCCGGGGCGGCCGGAGGTCTGGAACGCCTCGAACAAATGGTCGCGGGTCTTCTGGGGGACGCCGGGGCCGGTGTCGGAGACCTCCAGGATGGCGACGGCGCCCTCGCGCTTGCCCGTGATCCGGATCTGCTGCGCGCCACCGTCGCCGGAGGAATGGCTTTCCAGCGCCTGGGCGGCGTTGCGGACGAGGTTGAGCAGCACGCGGAACAGCTGGTCGGGGTCGGCATCGACCGCGAGCCCGCGCTCGATCGCGGCGACCCAGGCGATCGAGGCATCGCTGGCAAGGCCAGCGGTCTCGCGCACTTCCAGCACGACAGGCTCGATCAGGATCATGCGGCGGTCGGGCGAGGCCTCCTGGGCACGGCCGTAGGACAACGTCGACTGGCAGAAGGCGATGGCGCGCTCGAGCGAGCGCACGAGCTTGGGCGCAAAGCGCTGCACCCGCGGATCCGGCACGCTGGCGAGCTGGTCCGACAGAAGCTGCGCCGAAGCCAGCAAATTGCGCAGATCGTGATTGATCTTGGAGACGGCGAGGCCGAGTGCGGCAAGCCGGCTCTTCTGATGCAGCATCGACATCAAATCGCGCTGCATGTCCGACAATTCGCGTTCGGCGACCCCGATCTCGTCGCTGCGCTGGCTCGGCACGATGATCCGCGCCGAGCTCTCGGGGTTTTCGTGGAAGCCGACCAGGCTCGCGGTCAGCCGCCGCATCGGCCGCACGAAGAGATAGTGGAGCGCGAGATAGACGAGGCCCGCGGTCAGCACCCCGATGATCAGCGCGACCACGACGACATTGCGGGAGAAGCGGTACATCGACTGCCGCAGCGGCAATTCGTCGGTCACGATCTCGACGAACTGGGCATTGCCGACACCGGGGCCGACGATGCGGATGGCCTGATTGCCGGTCTCCAGCATCATCTGGAACGAGCCGGTGATCGCCTCCCACACGGTCATGTCGCGGAGGTCAACGTCGTGCTCGATCGCGGCGGGCAGATTGTCGCTGGCGAGCAGCCGGCGCTGCTGGCCCATCTTGATGGCGACGGCGCGGGCATTGATGCTTTTCAGGATCTCGCGCGACAGCGAATCGGGAACCATGCCGAGCGGCGCGGCGTCGAGCACCAGCGCCGCCGTGTTGGCCGCGGCCACGCGGTCGTTCAGCCGGTTGACCCAGAAGTTGGCGATGGCGGGCACGTAGAGCAGGACGGCCGCGATCATCACCAGGGGGACGGTGAGCAGCAGCAGCTTGCCCGACAGCCCAAGCCCGGCAGGCCCACGCGGCCGGATCGCCGGCGGGTCCCCCTGATCCGTATCCTGGATCGGCTGGAGGTCTGTCGCTGCCACGAAATTCGTCCTTACTGACTTGGCCGGTGAACGATCTGGCGGAGGAAGGATGCGGCCCGCCCCCGGTCCGGTCAAATTACGGATCGCTAATCTCCCAAGGTGGGATGTAAGCGCTGATACGGCGAGTCGCTACCTCAACGATTAAAAACCCCGCACAAACAGCGATATTCACCGCGATCCTGCGCTCTTGTGGCGTTGACGAAAAGGGGGCGCTCGCATATAAGCCGCGCGAATTGTCCGCGATGACCCGGTGTAACGCCGGGAGCGGCTCTCTTGGGGCCGAAAAAGGGCCCGTTTTGGGCCGCATCTTCCGGACTTTACCATCAATTCCACAGGCAAATTGCCCGGTCAGCGGAGAAAAACCCGTGAAGCGGACTTATCAACCCAGCAAACTGGTGCGCAAGCGCCGTCACGGTTTCCGTGCCCGTCTCGCCACTGCCGGCGGCCGCAAGGTTCTCGCCGCCCGCCGCGCCCGCGGCCGCAAGCGTCTGAGCGCCTGAGCCAGACCCCCTTTTTGGGATTTCATCATGGATCGGCTGAGGCAGCGGGCGGATTTCCTCGCCGTTGCCAATGGCGCGCGGGTGAATAGTCCCGCATTCGTCCTGCAAAGCCGCCCTCGCGACGACGGTGGCCCGATCCGAGTAGGCTTCACCGTCACCAAAAAGAACGGCAACGCCCCCGAGCGCAATCGCATCCGGCGCCGGCTTCGCGAACTGGTGAAGCGGCTCGATCCGGTGTCAATGCAGCCCCATCATGACTATGTACTGGTCGGCCGAAGGGACGCGCTCTCGCGCCCCTTCGCCACCATGCTCGACGATCTACGCATAGCGTTCTCGAAGCCCGCGCGGCATACGGCCAAGGGATCTCACACGGGATCTCACAAGGGACAGTCAAAGGGACGCGGCCCAAGAACCGAGTGCATTGGGCCCGGCACCGCTCCTGCTGCCAGCCGCAAACCGGATTGATGACGAGACATTAGATGATGACCGACAATCGCAATACCATCCTCGCCGTCATTCTATCGGGCCTCGTGCTGATCGCCTGGCAGTATTTCTACAACGTGCCGGCGATGGAGAAGCAGCGCGCCCAGCAGCAGCAGGCCGAGCTCCAGAAGACCACGCCGCAGCCGACGGCCTCCGCAACGCCGGGCACCACGCCGCAATCCGGCGGCGCCGCGCAGCCGTCGACGCCGGCAGCGAACCAGCAGGCCCAGCCGGTCGTCGCCCGCGACACCGCGATTGCGGCCAGCCCGCGCGTGAAGATCGACACGCCGCGGATCGCCGGCAGCATCTCGCTGAAGGGCGGCCGCATCGACGATCTCGCGCTGGTGCAGTATCGCGAAACGGTCGATCCGAAGTCGCCGCCGATCATCCTGTATTCGCCCTCGGGCACCGCGGAGCCCTATTACGCCGAGTTCGGCTGGGTGCCCGCCACGGGCGTGACGGCCAAGCTGCCGGACGCGCAGACCGTCTGGCAGCAGGACGGCAGCGGCAGCCTGACGCCGACGACGCCGGCGGTGCTGAAATGGGACAATGGCGAGGGCCTCACCTTCCGCCGCACCATCTCGGTCGACGACCACTATCTCTTCACCATCAAGGACGAGGTGAGCAATGTCGGCAACGCGCCGGTCACGCTCTATCCGTTCGCGCTGATCTCGCGCCACGGCACCCCGCAGGTCTCCGGCTACTACATCCTGCATGAAGGCCTGATCGGCTATCTCGATGGCCTGCAGGAATACGCCTACAAGAAGATCGACGAAGCCAAGACGGTGAACTTCAAGGCCACCAATGGCTGGCTCGGCATGACCGACAAGTACTGGGCCTCGGCGCTGCTGCCGGACACCAGCGCCCAGCTTCAGGCGCGCTTCTCGTCGAACCCGAGCGGCAACGTCCACACCTACCAGACCGACTATCTGCTCGATCCCGTCACCGTCGCGATCGGTGGCAGTGCGACGGCGAATGCGCGCCTGTTTGCCGGCGCCAAGGAAGCCGGCGTCGTCGGCATCAACTTCCCGCTCGCCGGCCACGGCGGCTACAACAAGGAACTCAGCCTCAACCATTTCGACCTGTTGATCGACTGGGGCTGGTTCTATTTCATCACCAAGCCGATGTTCCTCGGCCTCGACTTCTTCTACCGCTTCTTCGGCAATTTCGGCATCTCGATCCTGCTCGTGACCGTGATCGTGAAGCTCTTGTTCTTCCCGCTGGCGAACAAGTCCTATGCCTCGATGGCGAAGATGAAGTCGATCCAGCCGCAGCTTCAGGCGCTGAAAGAGCGCTACCCCGATGACAAGGTGAAGCAGCAGCAGGAGATGATGGAGATCTACCGCAAGGAGAAGATCAATCCGGTCGCCGGCTGTCTTCCCGTGGTGATCCAGATCCCGGTGTTCTTCTCGCTCTACAAGGTGCTGTTCGTCACCATCGAGATGCGGCACGCGCCGTTCTACGGCTGGATCAAGGACCTCTCCGCGCCGGATCCGACCAATCTGTTCAACCTGTTCGGGCTGATCCCGTTCGATCCGACCACGATTCCGGTGTTCGGCCACTACCTCGCGCTCGGCATCTGGCCGATCATCATGGGCATCACGATGTGGTTCCAGATGAAGCTGAACCCGACGCCGCCGGATCCGACCCAGCAGCTGATCTTCAACTGGATGCCGCTGATCTTCACCTTCATGCTGGCGGGCTTCCCGGCGGGCCTCGTGATCTACTGGGCCTGGAACAACACGCTCTCGGTGCTCCAGCAGAGCTTCATCATGCGCCGCAACGGCGTGAAGGTGGAGCTGTTCGACAATCTCAAGGCAACGTTCGCGAAGAAGGCGACGTAGCCGTCCGGCAAGTGCCCCAGTCATGCGGGCACAATGCTTCCAAGTCGTCATGCCCGGGCTTGTCCCGGGCATCCACGTTTTGGAAGCGTGCTGCGTGGCTAGACGTGGATGGCCGGGACAAGCCCGGCCATGACGAGAGGATAGACCGCTCGCATGAACGACAAGACCGACGAGCGACTGATCGAGGCCGGGCGAAAGCTGTTCGCGCGCGACTGGCAGTTCATCTGGGCCTCGCCCTCGATCCAGACGCTGCCGCCGATGGACGGGCTGGAGATCGCCTTTGCCGGCCGCTCCAATGTCGGCAAGTCGAGCCTGATCAACGCGCTCACCGGCCGCAACGCGCTGGCGCGCACCTCGCACACGCCGGGCCGCACGCAAGAGCTGATCTTCTTCGAGGTCCCCGGGAAGACCGACCTGCGCCTCGTCGACATGCCCGGCTATGGCTATGCCAAGGCGCCGAAGAGCCAGGTCGCGTCCTGGACCGAGCTCATTCACAAATTCCTGCTGGGCCGCGCCAGCCTCGCGCGCGTCTATGTGCTGATCGACGCGCGGCACGGGTTGAAGGACGTCGATCTCGAGATCCTTGGGACGCTCGACCGCTCCGCCGTGAGCTACCAGATCGTGCTGACCAAGGCCGACCAGGTGAAGGCCTCCGAGCTGCAATCGCGCATTGCCGAGACCGAGGCCGCGCTGGCCAAGCATCCGGCCGCGTTCCCGAACGTGCTCGCGACCTCGTCGCGGAGCGCGACCGGCATGGCCGAGCTGCGCGCCGCGATGGCGAAGCTGCTGGAAGAGCGGAGCACGTGATGGCCGCGCACCGCCTGTTGCTTGGGCTTGCCGGTTTGATGGGCGCCGCCGGCGTCGCGCTGGCCGCCGCTTCCGCCCATGGCGGCGACGCCAGCCGGCTTGCGTCGGCGAGCGCCATGCTGCTGTTTCATGCAACTGCCATACTTGCGGTGATCGGATTGCTCGCGCGCGGCCTTCTGCACGGCGGAATTGGCCTCATCGCCGCGGCCGGCTTCGTAGCCGGCGCGGCGCTGTTCGCGGGCGATCTCACCTTGCGGCAATTTGCCGGGCACTCGCTGTTTCCCTATGCGGCGCCGACCGGCGGAACGGTGATGATCTTGGGCTGGCTGGCGGTGACGCTGGCGGCGGTGGTGGCACGGAAGTAGGCCCTCTTCCTTCTCCCGTTGTGGGAGAGGGAAAGAACATCGCTTTGCGCTGCCCCCGCCAATCGGATAGAACGCGGCCCGACAGTCCCGCCAGCGAGATCCGCCTCATGACCGACATCTCCCCGCTCGACCAGGCCCGCATCCTGTCCGAAGCGCTGCCGCACATGCAGCAGTATGACGAGGAAACCATCGTCATCAAATATGGCGGCCATGCCATGGGCGACGAGGAGACCGCGAAGAACTTTGCCCGCGACATCGTGCTGCTGGAGCAGACCGCGATCAACCCGGTGGTCGTGCATGGCGGCGGGCCGCAGATCGCGACCATGCTCAAGCGCCTCGGCATCGTGTCGGAATTCGCCGCCGGCCTGCGCATCACCGATGCGGCGACCATCGAGATCGTCGAGATGGTGCTGGCCGGCTCGGTCAACAAGCAGATCGTCGGCTACATCAACGAAGCCGGCGGCAAGGCCGTGGGACTCTCGGGCAAGGACGCCAATATGGTGAAGGCGTCGAAAACGACGCGCACGATCGTCGATCCGGGTTCGAACATCGAGAAGGCGATCGATCTCGGCTTCGTCGGCGACCCCGAGAAGGTCGACCTGACGCTGCTCAACCAGCTGATCGGCTACGAGCTGATCCCGGTGCTCGCGCCGCTCGCGACCTCGAAGGAAGGCCAGACGCTCAACGTCAACGCCGACACCTTTGCCGGCGCCGTGGCCGGCGCGCTGAAGGCAAAGCGCCTCCTGCTGCTCACCGACGTGCCGGGCGTGCTCGACAAGTCGAAGAAGCTGATCCCGCAGCTCTCGGTCAAGGACGCGCGCAAGCTGATCGCGGACGGCACCATCTCCGGCGGCATGATCCCGAAAGTCGAGACCTGTATCTACGCGCTCGAGCAGGGCGTCGAGGGCGTCGTCATCATCGACGGCAAGATGCAGCACGCGGTGCTGCTCGAGCTGTTCACCAACCAGGGCACGGGGACGCTGATACATAAGTGAGGCGCGAGCGAACAAAGAACGGCGTCATGGCCGGGCTTGTCCCGGCCATCCACGATCTTTTGTCCCGCGCCAAGAACGTGGATGCCCGGCACAAGGCCGGGCATGACGGGCAGAGAACGAGGCCACCCCACCGCTCCTCCCTCACCCGCTTCCTGATGACGCTGCCCGCCGCGGCCGTCTCGTTCCTGTTCTCCTCCGCGCCGGCCTTTGCCGACCTCAAGATCTGCAACCGCATGTCCTATGTCGTCGAGGCCGCGATCGGCATCGACGACAAGGCGGCGACCGCGACGCGCGGCTGGTTCAGGATCGATCCCGCCACCTGCCGCGTGGTGGTGCAGGGCACGCTGACCGCCGACCGCATCCTGCTCAACGCCCGCGCGCTCGGCGTCTATGGCGCCTCGCCGATCCCGCAGAACGGCAGCGACATGCTGTGCGTCGCCCAGGACAATTTCGTCATTGCGGCTGCGCGGCAATGCCGCAGCGGCCAGACCCAGGCCGCCTTCACGCAAGTGACGCCGACGCAGGGCGACGACGGCAATCTGGTAACGTATCTCGCCGAGGATTCCGAATATGACGACGAGCAGGCGCGCCTCGCCGGCATCCAGCGTCTGCTGGTGATCATCGGTTATGACGTCGGCGCGATCGACGGCGTCGACGGACCGAAGACGCAAGCAGCGCTCGCTGCGTTCCTGAAGAGCCGCGGGCTCTCGTCCGACGCCGTGTCGTCGCCGAACTTCTTCAAGACCATGGTCGATGCGACGCAGACGCCGTCGCCGAGTGGCCTGACCTGGTGCAACGACACCCCGCACAAGGTGATGGCGGCGATCGCCACCAACGACGGCAAGTCGGTGACGAGCCGCGGCTGGTACCGCATCGACCCCGGCAAATGCCTGCACCCCGACGTGAGCGGCCAGCCGAAGCAGACCTTCAGCTTCGCGGAAGCCGTCGATGCCGACAACCGCGCGGTCAAGCTGAAGGACAAGCCGCTGAACTGGGGCGGCGACAGGCAGCTCTGCACGCGCGAGACCAAGTTCGAGACCAACGAGCAGACCGATTGCGGCGCGCGCGGGTTTGCAGCGGTGGGCTTTGGCGCGGTCGACATGTCGAGCGGCGGCAGGACGCTGCGGTTTGCGATGCCGTGATTCTTGATGTGAAAACGCCGTCACGCCCACCGCTGTCGTCCTGGCGAAAGCCAGGACCCATTACCCCGGGATCGGGTTTGGCGAAGAACGATGACCAGACTGCCCCACTGATGGGTCACGGAGTATGGGTCCTGGCTTTCGCCAGGACGACGATTGAGGGCGAGGCCGCTGCCTTGCTCAACAGATAGAGAGCCTTGATGACCTCCCCCCGCGCCTTCACCCATGTCGATACCTGGGTGTTCGACCTCGACAACACGCTGTATCCGCATCACGTCAATCTGTGGCAACAGGTCGATGCGCGGATCGGGGAGTTCGTGTGCAGCTGGCTGAACGTGAGCCCGGAGGAAGCGCGCAATATCCAGAAGGACTATTATCGGCGCTTCGGCACCACGATGCGTGGCATGATGACCCTGCATGGCGTGCACGCCGACGACTATCTCGCCTACGTCCACAAGATCGACCATTCGCCGCTGGAGCCGAACCCGGCGCTCGGGGCGGCCATCGCAAAGCTGCCGGGACGCAAGCTGATCCTGACCAACGGCTCGGTCGACCATGTCGACGCGGTGCTGGCGCGGCTCGGCCTCGCCACCCATTTCGACGGCGTGTTCGACATCATCGCGGCCGGCTTCGAGCCCAAGCCGGCGCCGCAGACCTACCGGAAATTCCTCGGCGACCATGCCGTCGATCCCACCCGCGCCGCGATGTTCGAGGACCTCGCCCGCAACCTCACCGTCCCGCACGAGCTCGGCATGACCACGGTGCTGGTGGTGCCCGACGGCACCAAGGAAGTGGTGCGCGAGGACTGGGAACTGGAGGGCCGCGATGCCGCCCATGTGGATCATGTCACGGACGATCTGGCGGGGTTCTTGGCGGGGCTGTCGCCACACTGACCGCCGTCGTCCTGGCGAAAGCCAGGACCCATTACCCCAGGGAGAGGTTGCGGCGCGAGACTGACAACCACGAGTCGTCGTTAAACTCCTCCCTGGGGGTAATGAGTCCTGGATCGGCGCTCCGCTTCGCTGCGCTGGTCCAGGACGACGGTGGAGGGTGGAGAACGACAGCGGAGTATGCCTTGACTCTCCCCCGCCAAATCCCGAAAAAGCGCCCAATCCATCAAAATTCCCGCTCCGAAGAGGAAATCCCGATGTCCCTGTCCGCCCTCGAATCCACCATCAACAGCGCCTTCGACGCGCGTGACGGCATCTCGACCTCGACCAAGGGCGAGGTGCGCGAGGCCGTGGACCAGGTGCTGGAGACTCTGGACAAGGGCGAGGCGCGCGTTGCCGAGCGCGGGGCCGACGGCAAGTGGAAGGTCAACCAATGGCTGAAGAAGGCCGTGCTGCTGTCCTTCCGCCTCAACGACATGGGCGTCATTCCCGGCGGTCCCGGCAAGGCGACCTGGTGGGACAAGGTGCCCTCGAAGTTCGAAGGCTGGGGCGAGAACCGTTTTCGCGATGCCGGTTTTCGCGCAGTGCCGGGCGCCGTCGTCCGCCGCTCGGCCTTCATCGCCAAGAACGTCGTGCTGATGCCGTCCTTCGTCAATCTCGGCGCCTATGTCGATGAGAGCACCATGGTTGACACCTGGGCCACCGTCGGCTCCTGCGCGCAGATCGGCAAGCGCGTGCACATCTCCGGCGGCGCCGGCATCGGCGGCGTGCTCGAGCCGCTCCAGGCCGAGCCCGTGATCATCGAGGACGATTGCTTCATCGGCGCGCGCTCCGAGGTCGCCGAAGGCGTGATCGTGCGCAAGGGCGCGGTGCTGGCCATGGGCGTGTTCCTGGGCGCCTCGACCAAGATCGTCGACCGCGAGACCGGCGAAGTCTTCATCGGCGAAGTGCCCGAGTATTCGGTGGTGGTGCCCGGCGCGCTGCCCGGCAGGCCCATGAAGAACGGCCATATCGGCCCGAGCACCGCCTGCGCAGTGATCGTCAAGCGCGTCGACGAGCGCACGCGGTCCAAGACCAGCATCAACGAGCTGCTGCGGGATTGATAGGCGCACACGGCCTCTGCATCGTCGTCCCGGCGAAGGCCGGGACCCATTACCCCAGGCAGAGGTTTGACGAAGACCCGTCGTTCGGTACGGCTATCTTCCTCCTTCGATAGATCACGCGGTATGGGTCCCGGCTTTCGCCGGGACGACACCGGAGATCGAACCCACCCTCCCTCCATCGCGACCAATCACCAGGCGGCCCCGACCGCCCGGAACCTTCGCCATGGACTGGACCTGGTACCTCTTCCGCTTCGACGGCCGCATCAACCGCGCCCTGCTGTGGCAGGCGCTGCTGATCGTCGCCGTGCTAGCGGGCTTGCTGGAGATCGCCGGTCAAGTCATCGGGATCCTCGGAGGGACCCGATCCACCCTGAAGCTCGGCATCGAGCTCGATTTCGACTTCGGACTCGATGACCTTTTCAAGCTGGTCGACCCCCGAGCCCCCCGCTCGCTGGCATCCGCCGATCACGCGACCTCGATCCTCAAAGCGTCCGGCCTGGCGCTGTTCTCATGGATATTCCTCGCAACCGCGATCAAGCGCCTGCACGACCGCAACAGGAGCGGCTGGTGGATCGTTGCGTTCTTCTTCATTCCCGGCCTCTACAGCCAGTTCTCGGACCTGCTGCCCGACTCCAACTGGATGCTTTCGTTCAGCCTCACCGCTTCGGCCCTGTGGTTGTGGGGCCTCGTCGAGATGTTCATCGTCTCAGGCACTTCCGGCCATAACCGGTTCGGCCCCGATCCGCTGGCCGATTTCGAGAACAGCTCCGCCGCGTCCCCTGCAAAAAGCTGGGACCAGCAGACCGAAATCGAATTCGTGCCGCCCAACGCTAGCCCACCCGGCGGCATGCATGTTAAGCGGAGCGCATGACCGATGCTCTTTCCATTGCCCGCGATCTCATCCGCTGCCCCTCGGTAACCCCGGCCGATGCCGGCGCGCTCGGGGTGCTTGAAAACGCCCTCAACGCAGCCGGCTTCACCTGCCACCGCGTGACGTTCAGCGACCCCGGCACCGCCGACGTCGACAATCTCTATGCGCGGATCGGAAGCGAAGGCCCGCACATCACCTTCGCCGGCCACACCGACGTGGTGCCGCCGGGCGACGAGAGCGCCTGGAGCGTCGGCGCATTCTCCGGCGAGGTGAAGGACGGCTTCCTGCACGGCCGTGGCGCGGTCGACATGAAGGGCGGCATCGCCTGCTCGGTCGCCGCGGTGCTGGAGCATCTCGCCGCCAATGGCGGCAAGCCGCGCGCCGACGGCGCGGGTTCGATCTCGTTCCTGATCACCGGCGATGAGGAAGACGTCTCCATCAACGGCACCATCAAGCTCTTGGAATGGGCCACCGAGCGCGGCGAAAAATTCGATCATTGCGTGCTGGGCGAGCCTTCCAATGTCGAGACGCTCGGCGACACCATCAAGGTCGGCCGCCGCGGCTCGCAATCCGGCACGCTGTATGTCGACGGCGTGCAGGGCCATGTCGCCTATCCGCACCGCGCCTCCAATCCGGTGCCGGACATTTCGCGGCTGATCGTGGCCATCAGCGACGAGCCGCTCGATCACGGCAGCGCGCAGTTCCAGGCGTCCAACCTCGAATTCACCTCGGTCGACGTCGGCAACAAGGCCAACAACGTCATCCCCGGCGAGGCCCGCGCAAAATTCAACATCCGCTACAACGACAACCACACCCAGGCATCCTTGCGCGAGCTGGTCGAGACGCGGCTGGCAAAGGCTTGCGGCAACCGCATCAAGGCCCGCATCGTCTGGGAGCCGTCGAACTCGAACGTGTTCGTGACCAAGCCCGGCCCGTTCACCGATCTCGCGGTGTCGGCAATCGAGGAGGTGACGGGACGCAAGCCGGAGCTGTCGACCTCAGGCGGCACCTCGGACGCGCGCTTCATCTCCAGCTATTGCCCCGTGATCGAGTTCGGCCTGGTCGGCCAGACCATGCACCAGGTCAACGAGCGCGTCCCGGTTAAGGATCTAGAGCAGCTGACGAAGGTGTATCGCGGAATTTTGACGCGGTATTTTGGGTAGGGCACGACTGCTGCCACACACACGACTGTCATCGCCCGCGAAGGCGGGCGATCCAGTATTCCAGAGGCCGCAGTGATTGAGCCGAGAGGCCGCGGCGTACTGGATGCCCCGCCTTCGCGGGGCATGACACCGAGGGCGTGGCGAAAGCTCCCGCCTCTCTAATAATCCACCTTCACCAGATACAGCCCCTCCGGCGGCGCGACGATGCCGCAGGCGGCGCGGTTGCGGGCCTCTAACGCGGCGGAGAGATCGTCCGCGGTCCAGCGTCCCTCGCCGACCCAGACCAGCGATCCCACCATCGAGCGCACCTGGCTGTGCAGGAACGAGCGCGCCGACGTGACGATGGTGATCTCGCGCCCGTCGCGCTTGACGTCGAGCTGGTCGAGCGTCTTCTCCGGCGACTTGGCCTGGCACTCGGTGTCGCGGAAGGTCGTGAAATCATGCTTGCCGAGCAGGCGTTGCGCGGCTGCATGCATCGCATCACTGTCGAGCCGGCGCGGCACGCGCCAGGCGTGGCCGACGTCGAGCGCGAGATTGGCGCGGGTGTTGACGATGCGGTAGCGATAGTGGCGTTTCACGGCCGAGAAACGCGCCTCGAAGGTATCAGGCACGATCTCGGCCTCGAGCACCGCAATCGGATGCGGGCGCAGATGCGCGTTGAGCCCGTCGCGAAAGCGGCCCGGCGGAAACTGCTTCTCGATGTCGACATGCGCGACCTGGCCGCGCGCATGCACGCCGGCATCGGTGCGGCCGGCGCCATGCACCCGCAGATCCGCGCCGGTCATCGCCTTCACCGCCGCTTCCAATGCGCCCTGCACCGACGGCAGCGTGTCCTGCACCTGCCAGCCGAAGAACGGCGCGCCGTCATATTCGATGGTGAGCTTGTAGCGGGGCATCTTGTCCAGTTTCGACTGTCATCGCCCGCGAAGGCGGGCGATCCAGTACTCCGCGGCCTATCCGTTCAACCGAGAAGCCTCGGCGTACTGGATACCCCGCCTTCGCGGGGTATGACAGAGTTACGTAAATCGCGCGCCCGCCTTCACCGGCACGCCGCGCAGGAAGTCGACCGCCTGCATCCGCGCCTTGCCTTCGCGCTGGAGCTCGATGATGCGGATCGCGCCCTCGCCGCAGGCGATGGTGAGCTGGTCGTCGAGCACCTCGCCCGGCGCGCCCGAGCCTTTGGCGAGCTCGCAGCGCAGGATTTTCACGCGCGAATTCTCGCTGACGCCTGCGAGCTCGGCCCAGGCGCCCGGGAACGGCGACAGGCCGTGGACGTGGCGCAGCACGTCGCGCGCGGGCTTGCTCCAGTCGATGCGCGCCTCGGCCTTGTCGATCTTGGCCGCATAGGTGACGCCGTCCTCGCTCTGCTTCTTGAGCTGGAGCCCGCCGCGGCCGAGCGCGGCCATGGCCCGCACCATCAGGTCGGCGCCGAGCCGGGACAGGCGATCGTGCAGGTCGGCCGCGGTCATGGTGTCAGAAATCGCCAGCCGCTCGGCCATGGCGACATCGCCGGTGTCGAGGCCGACGTCCATCTTCATCACCATCACGCCGCTCTCGGCATCGCCCGCCATGATGGCGCGGTTGATGGGCGCGGCGCCGCGCCAGCGCGGCAACAGCGAAGCGTGCAGATTGTAGCAGCCGAGCTTTGGCGCATCGAGAATGGCCTGCGGCAGGATCATGCCGTAGGCGACGACCACGGCGGCGTCGGCGTCAAAGGCGCGAAACTCGTCGAGCGCTTCCTCTGTCTTCAGCGTCTTCGGCGTCAGCACGGGCACGCCGAGTCTTCGCGCGGCTTCCTCCACCGGGGTCGGCTGCAATTGCAGGCCGCGCCGTCCGCCCGGCTTCGGCGCGCGCGTATAGACAGCCACGATCTCGTGGCCATGCGCGACGAGCTCGAGCAGCGTCGGCACGGAGAAATCGGGCGTGCCCATGAAGATGAGGCGAAGGGGCATGTGACTGCGTTCGGTGAGAGTTCTGGTTCTCCGTCATGCCCGGGCTTGACCCGGGCATCCACGGTCTTCGCGACAAAGCAAGCAAGGCGTGGATGGCCGGGTCAAGCCCGGCCATGACGGCAGAGAGAGAACCCTACTCCGCGCGCTTGGCGGCCTTCTCGAACTTCTTGATCACGCGGTCGCGCTTGAGCTTCGACAGATAGTCGACGAACAAGACGCCGTTGAGATGGTCGATCTCGTGCTGGATGCAGGTGGCGTAGAGGCCTTCGGCGTCCTCCTCGTGCACCTTGCCGTCGAGATCGGTGAAGCGCACGCGCACCTTGGCGGGACGTTCGACCTCCTCGTAATATTCGGGGATCGACAGGCAGCCTTCCTCGTAGACCGACAATTCCTCGGACGAGGCGATGACTTCCGGATTGATGAAGACGCGCGGCTCCGGCTTGGTCTCGCCGTTCTCGTCGCGCTTGGCGAGGTCCATGGTGATCAGCCGCAACGGCTGCGCGATCTGGATCGCCGCCAGCCCGATGCCGGGCGCGTCGTACATGGTCTCGAACATGTCGTCGGCAAGCTTGCGGATCTCCGTCGTGACCTTCTCGATCGGCTTGGAGACCAGACGCAGCTGCTTGTCGGGCAGGATGATGATTTCTCTGAGGGCCATGGCGGCGATTTAAGCCGGGCGCCGGACGCGGTCAATGCGGCCAGGAACCCTGTTAACTCTCCGCTAACCATAAAACTTCAGGATTCGTTAACCATGAAAATTAACGGGGCATTTACCGAAAATGTTCGCTATTCGTTCGTGCGACCAGCCGAATCGGCTAGAAGGGCAGGCATGAACGAGATCATTTTCGTGGCCGGCGACTGGCCGGTGCGCACGATCGACGCGCTGATCGGCTTCGGTGTCCTGGTCCTCATCCTGCTGGTTGTGATCGCCGTGGTGATTGCACGCTCGGGGCGGCGCGGGGCGGAACTCGCGATGGCGAATGCGATCCGCGCCGACGAGCTCGAGGAGCGCATCAGCCAGATGCTGCATGCCCAGAGCGAGTCCGCGGGCCGGGTCGACGCCATGACCCAGGCGCTGGCCGGCCGCCAGGCCGAGATGGCCCGCGCGGTCAATGAGCGGCTGGATTCGGTCACCCATCGCGTCGGCCAGTCCATGGAGCACTCGACCCGCAATACCATGGAGAGCCTGCACGCCCTGCACGAGCGGCTCGGCATCATCGACAACGCGCACAAGAACCTCACCGACCTCACCACGCAGGTGACCACCTTGCGCGACGTGCTCGCCAACAAGCAGTCGCGCGGCGCCTTCGGCCAGGCGCGGATGGAGGCGATCGTCCAGGACGGCTTGCCGAAGGGCGCCTACGAGTTCCAGTTCACGCTTTCGACCGGAAAGCGGCCGGACTGCGTCGTGTTCCTGCCCGACCAGCGTCCGCTCTGCATCGACGCGAAATTTCCGCTGGAGGCGATGACCGCGCTGCACGATGCCCGCACCGACGAGGAGAAGCGGATCGCCACGCAGCGGCTGCGCGGCGACGTGATGAAGCATGTCAGCGACATCGCGGAAAAATATCTCGTCACCGGCGAGACCCAGGAGATGGCGCTGATGTTCGTGCCGTCGGAATCGGTCTACGCCGAGATCCATGACGGTTTCGACGACGTGATCCAGAAGGCCTATCGCGCCCGCGTCGTGCTGGTGTCGCCCTCGCTGCTGATGCTCGCGATCCAGGTGATGCAGCAGATCATGAAGGACGCGCGCATGCGCGACGCCGCCGACCAGATCCGCACCGAGGTCATCAAGCTCGGCGACGACCTCGGCCGCCTGCGCGACCGCGTGCTGAAGCTGCAGAAGCATTTTGCCGACGCCAACGAGGACGTCCGCCAGGTGCTGATCTCCGCCGACAAGATCGAGAAGCGCGCCGCGCGAATCGAGGAGCTCGATTTCAGCAAGGCCGATGCGCCGGCGGAGGGGCCGCACCTGGTGGCAACCGGCGCGCCCGAGCTGTTCCCGAGGAAGCTCCAGGCGGGGGAGTGAGATTAAGGCACACTGTCATGCCCCGCGAAGGCGGGGCATCCAGTACGCCGCGGCAGTCGTTATTGATTCGAAACGCCGCGGAGTACTGGATCGTCCGCCTTCGCGGACGATGACAGCGGAGGGAAATGCGGCAGATGGGCGGACGCTGCTACTACGTCTACATCCTCGCCAGCAGGATCGGAGGCACGCTGTACATCGGCGTGACGAATGATCTCATCCGCCGCGTGGCCGAACACAAGTCAAAGCTGATCGAGAGTTTCACAGAGAAATATGACGTCGCGAGGCTTGTCTACTTCGAGCAATTCGACGATCCCGAGAACGCGATCAAACGAGAGAAGCGGCTCAAGAAGTGGAACAGGGCTTGGAAGGTCCGCTTGATCGAGCAGCACAACCCGAATTGGGATGATCTCTATCCCGAGATAACCGGACCACCATGACACCGTCATGCCCAGTGACTGTCATACCCCGCGAAGGCGGGGTATCCAGTATTCCGCGGCGGTCGTGAATGAACCGGCTCGCCGGTGAGTACTGGATCGTCCGCCTTCGCGGACGATGACGCCGAGGATGTTGAAGGCTCTCCCGACTCACGGCTACCGCGTGAGTCTTTTCAGCCAGAATCTGCTAACACCTCCCCATGACCGCACCCGACGCGACCTCCCCCGCCGTGACTTCCGCCCCGGCCGCCTCCTGGCGTGACAGCCTTGCCGTGTACCTGCAACCGCGGGTGCTGATCGTGCTGTTCCTCGGCTTCTCGTCCGGGCTGCCGCTGGCACTGTCGGGCTCGACGCTGCTGGTGTGGATGCGTGAGGCCGGGGTCGATCTCGGAACCATCGGGCTGTTTGCGCTGGTCGGCACGCCCTACACGCTGAAATTCTTGTGGGCGCCGCTGGTGGATGCGCTGCATGTGCCGCTGTTCACGCGCGCGTTCGGACGGCGGCGCGGCTGGCTGCTGTTCTCGCAGCTGCTGCTGATCGTCGCCATCCTGCTGCTGGCTCTGACCGATCCCGCACGCTCCCCGTTCTACGTTGCGCTCGGTGCGCTGCTGGTGGCGACGATGTCCTCGACGCAGGACATCGTGGTCGACGCCTTCCGCGTCGAGAGCCTGCCGGAGAGCGAGCAGGCCGCCGGCATGGCGTCCTATGTCGCCGCCTATCGCATCGGCATGCTGGTCTCGACCGCGGGCGCGCTGTTCATCGTCTCCGGCTTCGAGAGCACCGGCATTTCGCGCACGTCGGCCTGGATGTGGGGCTATGTGGTGATGGCGGCGATGGTGCTGATCGGCACGATCACGGCGCTGGCCGCGACCGAGCCCGAGCAGTCGGTGCGGGCGGAAGCCGCGACGCAGGCCGAGACGGCGTTCGCGCGCGTGCTGCACGCGGCGATCGGCGCCTTCTCGGAATTCCTGGCGCGCAAGGATGCGCTCGCAGCCCTCGCCTTCGTCGTGCTGTTCAAGTTCACCGACGCCTTTTCCGGCACCATGACGGCGCCTTTCGTGATCGACCTCGGCTTCTCCCGCAACGACTATGCGGCGATCGTGAAAGGCGTCGGCCTCGCCGCCACGCTGATCGGCGGCTTTGCCGGCGGCTTCGTCGCGCGGCGCTATTCGCTGGCGACGAGCTTGTGGATCGGCGGCGTGGTGCAGGCGCTTGCCAACCTGTCGTTCTCCTGGCTGGCCTTCGTCGGCACCAGCCAATGGGCGCTCGCCTTCGCCATCACCTGCGAAAACTTCACCAGCGCCATCGGCACCGTGATCTTCGTCGCCTATCTCTCCGCGCTGTGCCAGAATCCGCTGCACACGGCGACACAATACGCGCTGCTGACCGCGCTCGCCGCGGTGGGACGGACCTATCTCTCGTCGGTGGCCGGCTATGTCGCCAAGGCCACCGGCTGGCCTCTGTTCTTCGTGATCTGCGTGCTGGTGGCGATCCCGAGCCTGGTCCTGCTGACGTGGTTGCAGAAGCGCGGGCATTTCGAGGAGCTGGGACCGGTGCGGGTGTAGTGCAACGCTCGCCGTCATGCCCCGCGAAGGCGGGGCATCCAGTATTCCAGAGACGGTTTTGATTGACCGAGAAGCCGCAGCGTACTGGATCGCCCGCTTTCGCGGGCGATGACACCGGAATTGTGGAGAAGGTGCCGCGCCGCCCCCTACTGCTTCTTGATGATGCTCCACTTCGTGACCACGGCTTCGCTCATCTGGCCGGGATCGCTGGCGCAGGCGACTTCGTCGACCTTGACCGAGATCTCCTTGCCGACGAACGATTTCAGCTGCGTCGCCTGCGCGTCGCTGGAGGTGACGAGCTGAAAGGTCTCGGGGCCGGTCTCGAGATTGCACAGCCCGTTCGGCGCCGGCAGACGGCGCGGCTCGGAGGTGATCTGGTACATCGCAATCCGCTTGCCGGCGTTCTTGACGTCGCGCACCTTCATCGCGTTCAGCTCGCCCGAAAGCACGTCGCCGGTGTTGATCGGCTTGCCGGGCTTGGACGGCGGCGGCGCCGCGTCGTCCTGCTGCGCGGCGATGGCCGGCGTCACCAGCAGCATCATCGTCGCGACCAAAGCCAATCGAGTGGCGAAAAGTTTCGTCATGTCGTCCGTTCCGTAGGGTCTGTAGGATAGCTAGAACAGGGTCCGCTGCCGCATCGCGGCCGATAGCGTACCTTCATCGAGATAATCAAGCTCGCCGCCGACCGGCACACCATGGGCGAGACGCGTTACTTTTACGTTGGCGTCCTGAAGCAGGTCGGTGATGTAGTGCGCCGTGGTCTGGCCGTCCACCGTCGCGTTCAGCGCCAGGATGATCTCGTGCACCTCGGCAGCATGCGCGCGGGCGACCAGCGCGTCGATGGTGAGGTCCTGCGGGCCGACGCCGTCGAGCGGCGACAATGTCGCACCCAGCACATGATAGCGCCCTTGAGTCGCATTGGCCCGCTCCAGCGCCCAGAGGTCGGCGACGTCGGCGACGACCACGATGATCGAAGGATCGCGCTTCGGATCGGTGCAGACGGTGCAGGGATTTTGCGTGTCGATGTTGCCGCAGGTCTTGCAGACCTGCACCTTGTCGAGCGCGACCTGGAGGGCCGAGGACAGCGGCATCATCAGCGCTTCACGCTTCTTGATCAGATGCAGCGCGGCGCGCCGCGCCGAGCGCGGACCGAGGCCCGGCAGCCGTGCGAGAAGCTGCACCAGCCGCTCGATTTCAGGACCTGCAACCGCGCCCATGTTACTGGCCGAACAGCCCCGGCGGCAGGCCGAGCCCGCCGGTGAGCGACTGCATCTTCTCCTGCACGGCGGCCTCCGCCTTGCGGCGGGCATCACCGAGCGCAGTCACGAGCAGGTCCTCGAGCACCTCGCGCTCTTCCGCCTTCATCAGCGAGGGATCGATCTTCACGCCCTTGACGTCCATCTTCGCGGTCATGCGCACCGCGACGAGGCCGCCGCCGGAGATGCCTTCGACCTCCACATTGCCGAGCGCGTCCTGCATCTCCTGCATCTTGGATTGCAGCTGCGCCGCCTGCTTCATCATGCCGAGAAAATCAGCCATAGGTCGGGTGTCCTTGGAAAGATAGGCTCAGAGATCGTCGTCGCCGTCGGAACCGTCGGGCGGATCGTCACTGCCATAGTCGGCGTTAATATTGGATTCCGGCGTCTCGGGGGCAAGCCTGCGGACCTCGACGACCTTCGATCCGGGGAAGCGCGACAGCACCTCCTGCACGCGCGGATCGGCCTCCGCGGTACGCGCATGCTCCTGCTTGGCGGCCTGGTTCACCGAACGCAATGTCGGCTGGCCCTGCTCGTTGGAGACGATCACGGTCCAGCGACGGCCGGTCCAGAGCTCGAACTTGCGCGCGAGCTCGGTGATCATGGTCTTGGAGGCGTTGGGCTCGAGCGCGACTTCCAGCCGGCCCTCCTCGAAACGGACGAGACGCATGTCGGCTTCGAGCGCCCCCTTGGTCAGGAGGTCGCGCTTCTGCCCGGCGACCGCAACGAGCTGGGTGAAGCTGGTGATGCGCAGCTGGGGCGCTGCGGCTTGCGGATCGGGCGCTGGAGCCGCCATCTGCGGCCGGGCGCCGCCGCCAAACGATGACGGCGACGAGGTCGGCGCGCGCATGGGCGCTGCCGAGGCAACAGGCGCCGCGGAAGCCACCGGCGCGGCCGGCGCACTGCGTGCCGCACTGCCGCCGCTCACGACCGGCGAGCCGCCGCCGTTCTGCTCCAGCATCCTGATCGCCTCGTCCGGCGTCGGCAGGTCGGCGACATAGGCGATGCGCACCAGCACCATCTCGGCGGCCGCGGCCGGCCGCGTTGCGGCCTGCACCTCGGTGATGCCCTTGAGCAGCATCTGCCACATCCGCGACAGCACGCGCATGGAGATTTTCGAGGCGAAATCCCGCGCGCGCACCCGCTCGGTCTCGCCATAGGCGACGTTGTCGGCGGTCGCCGGCACGATCTTCACGCGGGTGACGAAATTGACGAACTCGGCGAGGTCCGAGAGCACGACGATCGGATCGGCGCCGACGTCGTACTGGTCGCGGAACTCCTTGAAGGCGGCCGCAATATCGCCGCGCGCCAGCGAATCGAACAGGTCGATCACACGCGTCCGATCGGCCAGGCCCAGCATCTGCCTGACGGCATCGGCCTTCACCGTGCCTGCCGCATGCGCGATCGCCTGGTCGAGCAGCGACAGCGAATCGCGCACGGAGCCTTCCGCGGCGCGCGCGATGATGCCGAGCGCCTCGGGCTCGATCTCGACGCTTTCCTTCGCCGCGATGCTGGCAAGGTGCTTCATCAGCACGTCGGCCTCGACCCGGCGCAGGTCGAAGCGCTGGCAGCGCGACAGCACCGTGACGGGAACCTTGCGGATCTCCGTCGTGGCGAACACGAACTTGGCGTGCTCCGGCGGTTCCTCCAGCGTCTTCAGGAAGGCGTTGAACGCCGCCGTCGACAGCATGTGGACTTCGTCGATGATGTAGACCTTGTAGCGGGCGCTGGCCGGCGCGTAGCGCACGCTGTCGTTGATCTGGCGGACGTCGTCGACGCCGGTATGCGAGGCCGCGTCCATCTCCAGCACGTCCATGTGCCGGCTTTCCATGATCGCCTGGCAATGCACGCCGAGTGTCGGCATGTGGATGGTCGGGCCCTTCACCGAGCCGTCCGGCATCTCGTAGTTGAGTGCACGGGCCAGGATACGCGCAGTGGTGGTCTTGCCGACGCCGCGGACGCCGGTGAGGATCCAGGCCTGCGGGATGCGCCCGGTCTCGAACGCGTTGGAGACGGTGCGAACCACGGCCTCCTGGCCGATCAGATCGTCGAAAGAGGAGGGGCGGTATTTACGCGCCAGGACCCGGTAGGGCGTGCCAGCCTGGCCGGCGCTGTCAGGATTGGGAGGGGCGCCAGCGTCGGTCATCGGTCGATCCGCAATGAAATCTCTCTCGGCCGGCTCTTGCGGAAAGGAGCGCGCTGGCGGGAAGCCCGCCGGCGCAATTCGCTCGAAGAAACAGGTAGGAGACTGACGAGCGACCCGATCCGGACCTCGTTAGGGCTGCTTCCTTCCGGACCTGACCCGGTTGGCGAGTGGCTCGTCCACCGCCAATCTCCCGGTCCCTATTTGGGGCCAAAAGGTCGGGAAAGCAAGCGGGTATCGGCTTGAACAGGTTGGGTTTGCCCAGCATCCGGGCAATTCCCGGTCTGCCCAGCCGACAGGCTGTGCTTTCGCTGCCGGGACCACCTTGCTAAGAACGCTTGGCGGAACTCCATCCAACCAGAAAAGCGATTGATCCCAATGGTTACACGTCGTGATGTTGCATCGATTGTCGGACTTGGCGCCGTTGGCGCGATGGCCGCGGGCGCACTGGCGTCCCCGGCCGTGGCCCAGGCCGCCGATCCGAACGAATCGACCTTCGCCCGTATCCGCCGCTCCAAGAAGATGCGGATTGGCGCGGTCGCCGGCGGCGCGCCCTATTACATGAAGGATCTCGCCAGCGGGCAGTGGAAGGGCTTTTACATCGACATCGCCAAAGCGCTCGCCGACGACATGGAAGCCGAGCTCGAGATCACCGAGACCACCTGGGGCAATTCGGTGCTGGATCTCCAGTCCAACAAGATCGACATCTTCTTCGGCCTGAACCCGACCCCGAAGCGCGCGCTGGTGGTCGATTTCTCGGTGCCGGTCTTCAACAACGCCTTCGGCATCCTCTGCAAGAAGGACTTCAAGCCGAAGAGCTGGGCCGAGCTGAACTCGCCCGACGTCAAGATCGCGGTCGACCAGGGCTCCTCGCACGACCAGGTCGTCAGCCGCCTGACGCCGAAGGCGCAGATCTCGCGCCTGAAGACCGCGGACGACGCCACCGCCGCGCTCCAGACCGGCCGCGTCGATGCGCAGTGCCTGATCACCATGCTGTCGCTGACCGTGCTGAAGAAGAACCCCTCGCTCGGCCAGTTCGTGCTGCCGACGCCGATCTTCGCCACCACGTCGAACGCCGGCTTCCGCCGCGAGGCCGACAAGACCTGGCGCGACTACGTCAACACCTGGATCGACTTCAACAAGGGCCTCGGCTTCATCCGCAATGCGATCATCACCAACATGGAGCTGGTGGGCGTGACCGAGGCGGACATTCCGCCGGGCGTTTCGTTGTAAGCTCCCACTGTCATTCCGGGGCGATGCGAAGCGTCGAACTCGGAATCTCGAGATTCCGGGCTCGCCCTTCAGGCGCCCCGGAATGACGGTGTAAGCGGTTAGCCGCACGACGAGTAAACGCACGCATGTATCATTGGGACTTCGGCATCCTCTGGAGCTATCGCTGGCTCTTTCTCAACGGGCTCGGCGTCACCGTCGGCTTCACCGTGATCATCGTGGTGCTCGGCCTCGTCTTCGGCCTGTTCGGGGCGTTCGGCAGCCTGTCGCGCTTCAAGGCGGTGCGCCTCATCGCCCTCACCTTCATCGAGGCGTTCCGCTGCACGCCGATCCTGGTGCAGCTGATCTGGTTCTATTACGCACTGCCGATTCTCGCCGGCGTCGAGATGACGCCGATCACGGCCTCCGCGCTGGCGCTCTCGCTCTATGGCGGCTCGTTCTATTCGGAGATCATCCGCGGCGGCATCGTCTCGATCGACAAGGGCCAGTCCGAAGCGGGTGCCGCGCTCGGCATGACCCCTAGCCAGGCGATGCGGCGCATCGTGCTGCCGCAGGCGATCAAGCGCATGATCCCGGCGCTGATGAACCAGTCGATCATCCAGTTCAAGAACACCTCGCTGGTCTCGGTGCTGGCGGTGCCCGATCTGGTCTATCAAAGCCAGGTCGCCGCCCATGACAGCTACCGGCCGCTGGAAACCTACACCGCGGTTGCGGTCGCCTATGCCGCAATCCTGATTCCGCTCACCATCATCGTCCGGCGCGGCGAGAAGCGAATGGCGGTCAGCGAATGAACGACACTTCGAAGATCGAGATCCGCAGCCTACGCAAGAGCTTTGGCAGCAACGAGGTCCTGAAGAACATCAGTCTCGACGTCGCCAAGGGCGGCGTGGTGGCGCTGATCGGCCCGTCGGGCTCGGGCAAGTCCACCCTGCTCCGCTGCATCAATCTTCTGGTGACGCCTGATGGCGGCAGCGTTCGTGTCGGCGATACACGCTTCCAGTTCGGCGAAGGCGCAAAGCTGCCCGACGTGAAGACACTCGCAAGATTCCGCGCCACCACCGGCATGGTGTTCCAGCACTTCAACCTGTTCCCGCACATGACCACGCTCCAGAACGTGATGGAGGGACCGGTCACGGTGCGGCGCATGGCCAGGGCGGATGCCGAGAAGCTCGCGCGCGCGCAGCTTGCCAAGGTCGGCCTTGCGGAAAAGGCCGACCAGTATCCGGCGACGCTCTCGGGTGGACAGAAGCAGCGCGTCGCGATCGCCCGTGCGCTCGCGATGGAGCCGGACGTGATGCTGTTCGACGAGGCCACCTCGGCGCTCGACCCCGAGCTCGTCGGCGAGGTGCTCGCCGTCATGCAGCGGCTGGCCTCCGAGGGCATGACCATGGTGATCGTGACCCATGAGATAGCCTTCGCCCGCGAGGTCGCCGACCGCCTCATCTTCATGCGCGACGGAATCGTCGTCGAGGAAGGCCCGGCACGGCAGGTGATCGACAATCCGCAGGAAGCCGCGACACGCGCCTTCCTCAGCCATTTCCACCGCACCGGCGCATTGCCGCCGGCCAACGCAACATCGTGATGCCAAATATCGATCGTGCCTATCTCGTCACCGGTGCCGCCAGCGGCATCGGCCGCGCCACCGCAAGACTGCTCGCGGCGCCCGGCACCGCGCTGCTGCTGCACACGCGCTCCAACGCAGCCGGTCTCGATGCCACCGCGGCGGAAGCCGAAGCGCAAGGTGCCGTGGTCGCAAAGTGCCTCGGCGATCTCGCCGTGGAGGCCGCGGCCACTGACGCCGTCGCCACCGCGCAAGCCGCCTTCGGCCGGCTCGATGGATTGGTTCTCGTGGGCGGCCACGCCCGGCGCGGCAGCGCCATCGGTACGCCGGCGGATCAATTCCGCCAGGCGATGGACGAATCCGCGCTGGCCTTCACGCGTCTGGTCGACGCCGCGCTGCCGCTGCTGCGCACTGGGCGAGATGCGCGAATCGTTGCGGTGTCATCCTTCGTCGCGCATGCGATCCGCCCCGAATTCGCACCCTTTGCGGCAACGGCCGCGAGCCGCTCCGCGCTGGAAGCCTTGGTGCGGCTCACCGCAGTCGAGCTCGCAAAGGACGGCATCACCGTCAACGCGGTGGCGCCGGGCCTCATCGTCAAGGACAAGCCGAGCGAAAGCCGGCTGTCGCCCGAGCAGATCGCCGCGACCGAAGCGCTGATCCCGATGCGCCGCCGCGGGCGGCCGGAGGAAGTGGCCGAGATCATCGCCTTCCTGGCGTCGCCGAAAGCATCCTACGTCACCGGCCAGGTCTGGCACGTCAATGGAGGCCTGACATGACCGAAGCAACCATCACACGTCTCAGGCTGTTCCTGATCGAAAGCCCGATCAAGATGGCGCGCCTGCAAGGCGTCGGCAACGTCAAGGGCACGGTGAAGCGCGTACTGATCGAGCTCACCGCGAGCGACGGCGTGGTCGGCTGGGGCGAGGCGGCGCCGTGGGAGGTGTTCACGGGAACGCCGGAGGCGGCCTTCTCCGCGCTCGACATCTATCTGCGGCCGATCGTGCTCGGCAAACCGGTGCGCCGCATCCGCGCGCTGATGGCGGAGCTCGACCGCGCACTGGTCGGCCATGCCGAGGCCAAGGTCGCGATCGAGATGGCGCTGCTCGACATCGTCGGCAAATCGTCGGGGCTGTCGGTCGCCGACCTGCTCGGCGGCCGCGTGCGCGACACCATCCCCCTCTCCTTCTCGATCGCCGATCCGGACTTTTCCGCCGATCTCGAACGCATGCGGAAAATGGTTCCGGACGGCAATGTCATCTACAAGGTCAAGACCGGCGTGAAGCCGCATCGCGAGGATCTCGACCACCTCGAAGCGATCCGCAAAGAATTCGGCGACAAGGTCGATCTGCGTGTCGACTACAATCAGGCGCTGGCGCCGTTCGGCGCCATCAAGATCCTGCGCGATGTCGAGCAGTTCACGCCCACCTTCATCGAGCAGCCGGTGCCGCGCAAATATCTCGACGTGATGGCGCAACTGACCGCGGCGCTGGAAACGCCCGTGCTCGCCGACGAAAGCTGCTTCGACCGCCGCGACATGATGGAGGTGGTGCGCCGCGAGGCGGCCGATGCCGTCTCGATCAAGCTGATGAAGGCCGGCGGCCTGTTCGAGGCGCAGGCAATCATGGCGATCGCCGACATCGCCGGCCTGCCCGGCTATGGCGGCACGCTGTGGGAGGGCGGCATCGGCCTTGCCGCCGGCACGCAGCTGATCGCGGCCACGCCCGGCATCTCGCTCGGCTGCGAATTCTACATGCCGCATCATGTGCTGACCGAGGACGTGCTGGAAGAGCGCGTCGCCAACCGCGCCGGCCATGTCGTGGTGCCCGACGGCCCCGGCCTCGGCATTCGCGTCAGCGAAGCCTCGGTCCGCGCCAATGCGCGGGTGCTTGCCGAGGCGTAGGAAGGCGCCACAAATTCGCTGTCGTCCCGGCGAAGGCCGAGACCCATAGCCACAGGGAGATGTTTTGCGAAGATTGGTCGTTCGGGACTAGCACCAACCGCAATCGGTAGACCTCGCGGTATGGGTCCCGGCCCCCCGTGCGCAATTGCGCACTAGGCCGGGACGACAACAGAGCATGCGGCCCCTGCGGAGCCTCATCCTTCCCCAATCAAACTCCGTATCGTATGGTCGGGACAAATATTCAGGGGTTCCGCCCCGCCAAGCCCGACCCCACCGGGCCATCCGGAAAACCTTCATGCCCGAACCCGCCTGGTCGCTGCACTCCCGCCTGAAAGAGGACACTATCGACATCGGCGATCTGCCGTTGTCGAAGGTGCTGGTCATCAAGGACGCGCATTATCCCTGGCTGCTGCTGGTGCCACGGCGCCCCGATGCGGTCGAGATCATCGATCTCGACGAGGTGCAGCAGGCGCAGCTGATGACCGAGATCTCCCGCGTCTCGCGCGCGCTGAAGGAGATCACCAAATGCGACAAGCTCAACATCGCGGCGCTCGGCAACCTCGTGCCGCAGCTTCACGTCCACATCATTGCCCGCCGCACCGGTGACGCCGCCTGGCCGCGGCCGGTCTGGGGCGTGATGCAGCCCTTGGCGCACGACGCCACCGAGGTGCAGAATTTCATCAGCGCGCTTCGCCGAAAAATCTGGTTGGGTTGAAAGAACAAGAAATGTCAGCATTCGACGCATTTCCGCTGGGGCAGCCGGCCTTCGTCACCAACGTCCTCGACCGCGCCGCGCATCTGCGCCGCGACGACGAAAAGCTGTTCGCGCTGGAGCAGAAGCCGACCTCGCGCGCCTATGTCGTCCATCGCGACTCGCTGCTGGTGAAGCGCGAGGGCGAAAAGGTGCGCGCACTGCTGGGAATCGACGAGGCGCTGAAATGCGGTGCCAATCCCGGCACGATCTTCCTGGGGCTGCGCGACGGCGCCGCTGTGTTCGGCATGGGCCTGTCGCAAGCCGCCGCCGAGAAGCTGGTCGGCCGCGAGGACTACAGCCTCACCGAGCTGCGCGGCATGGCCATGCAGGGCGCGATCCGCCCCGACGAGCTCTCGGCGGTCGCGATGGCGAAGTCGATGGTGAGCTGGCACCAGCGCCACGGCTATTGCGCCAATTGCGGCACGCGCAGCGCGATGAAGGAAGGCGGCTGGAAGCGCGATTGCCCTGCCTGCAAGGCCGAGCATTTTCCGCGCACCGATCCGGTCGTGATCATGCTGGTCGCCTCGGGCGACAAATGCCTGCTCGGCCGCCAGAAGCAGTTTCCGCCGGGCATGTTTTCGTGCCTTGCCGGCTTCGTCGAGGCCGCCGAGACCATCGAGGATGCGGTGCGCCGCGAAATCCTCGAGGAGTCCGGGATCCGCTGCACCGATGTGCAGTATTACATGACGCAGCCGTGGCCCTACCCGTCGTCGCTGATGATCGGCTGCAGCGCGCGGGCGCTGAACGAGGATATCGTCGTCGACCACTCCGAGCTCGAGGATGCGCGCTGGTTCACGCGCGAGGAGGCGGCCCTGATGCTGACGCGGACGCATCCCGACGGGCTCGCCGGCCCGCATCCCTTCGCCATCGCCCATCATCTGCTCGGCCGCTGGGTGCACGACAAGAGCGGCGCTTGAGCTGAGGCCGGTGATGCCCGGGATCGCACCGCGCATCCTCTGCATCGGCATTCCCGTACGCGACCTGACCTTTCGCGTGGAGGCCGTGCCCGCGCGCGGCAGCAAGGCGAATGCCACGCATCTTGCCGAGATCTGCGGCGGCAACGCGCTCAATGCCGCGATCGCGATGGCACGGCTTGGCGGCCGCGTCGCGTTCGCGGGCCCCATGGGCGATCCGCGGGAGACGTCGAGCGGTTTCATTCTCGAACGGATGGCCCAGGAAGGCATCGACACCGGCCATATCGTGCGCATGCCTGATGTGACCACACCGGTCTCGGCGATCATGATCGAGCCCTCCGGCGAGCGGACACTCACGATCTATCGTGATCCCGGCCTGTGGAGCGTGGAGTTGCCGGGCACCGACGTCCTGCTCGCCGATTGTCGGGCGGTCCTCGTCGAAAGCCGCTGTGCGGCGTTCGCGACCTCCCTCTGCACCGAGGCGCGCCGGCGCGGCATCCCTGTCGTCGTCGGCGTCGACCGCGCGATGTCGTTGCAGGACGGCCTGCTCACGGCCGCCTCGCACCTGCTGTTCGCCAGTGAACAGGTGCAGGAGACGGCCGGTATCGCCGACGACGGCGAGGCATTGAGGCACCTGGCGAAGCTGACGCCGGCCTTCCTCGCCGCCACCCGCGGTCCCCTCGGGACGATCTGGCTGAACGAGACGGGCGAGTTGGAGCAGACGCCGGCCTTCCCGGTCCAGGCGGTCGATACGCTCGGCGCCGGCGACGTCTTCCATGGCGCCTTCACGCTTCGCCTCGCCGAGGGCGAGGGGGTGCGCGAGGCGCTGCGATTCGCCGCGGCCGCCGCGGCGCTGAAATGCACCCGCCACGGCGGTGGCATGGCCGCACCACAACGCATTGAAGTTGAACAGCTTTTGCACATATCGCCCGCGGCGGCGCCCAGCGGGCCGGCGCGATTATAGGCTTGCTGTGGAATGATTTTCTCTATATCAGGGAAATCTGCCCCTGAAATGGAACAAAGTTCTTCAAATGACTGACCTCGCTGTCCAGATCCCCGAGACCAGCCGCCGCCTCGACGCCATCGACCGCAAGATCCTGATGGTACTCCAGGAGGATGCCTCCCTGTCCGTCGCCGAGATCGGCGACCGTGTCGGCCTGTCCTCGACCCCCTGCTGGAAGCGCATCCAGCGGCTGGAAGCCGACGGCGTGATCCTGAAGCGGGTCGCCCTGGTCGACCAGAACAAGATCGGGCTCGGCATCTCCGTATTCGTCTCGGTGGAGAGTGCCGACCATTCCGACGCCTGGCTCAAGAAGTTCGCCGAAGCCGTCAGCGCCATGCCCGAGGTGATGGAGTTCTACCGGATGGCCGGCGACGTCGACTACATGCTGCGCGTCGTGGTCGCGGACATGCAGGCCTATGACGTGTTCTACAAGAAGCTGATCAGCGCCGTGCCGCTGAAGAACGTCACCTCGCGCTTCGCGATGGAGAAGATCAAGTCGGTCACCGCGCTGCCGATCCCGACGGTGGTGGCGGCCTGACGCTTCAGCCCGGTTGAAAGACCGGCAGGGTAACGTTGACGCGCGTGCCTCCGTTCGGGGCCGCGCCGATCTCGATCGTTCCGCCATTGGCCTCGACCAGGTTGCGGGCCACGGCGAGGCCAAGACCGGCACCGCCGGTCGTGCGATTGCGCGATTTCTCCAGGCGGTGGAACGGCTCCAGCACGGTCTGCCGCTGATCGGCGGGAATGCCGGGTCCCTCGTCCTCGACCGACACCAGCACAGCACCGTCCTTCAGGGACATCCGCACATGCGCTGCACGGCCGTAGGCAAGCGCATTGTCGATGATGTTGGCGAGGACCCGGCGCAAGGCGAGCCGGTCGCCGAGCACGACCGCCTTCCGCACATGTTCGTCCGTGACGAGATCGACCGGGGCGCCCTGAACGCGGCGGTCGTGCATCTCGACGGCGATCAGCGCAGCAAGCTCGACCATCTCCTGCGACAGGCCGCCGGCGCCCGCCCGCGTCGACAACAGCGCGTCGTCGAGCAGCCGGATCATGTCGTCGATATCGGCAACCGCCCGCTGCCGCTCGGCGTCGTCCGGGATCTGCTCGACGCGCAGCCGCAGCCGCGTCGCAAAAGTCCTGACATCGTGGGCAATGCCGCCGACCAGCGTCATGCGCGCGCGCAACATCTCCGCGAGCCGGCCCTGCAGGCGATTGAACGCGGCGATGACGGCGCGGATTTCCGGCGCGCTGCGCCGTGCGTCCGGCAGCGGCGGCGGATCGGTCGACAGGTCGACACGATCGACCGCCGCGGCGAGCCGCGCCAGCGGCCGCGTCTCGCGCTGCATGACGAGCAACGCCAGCAGCGCCACAATCGAGCCGAACAGGCCCGCGCCGAAGCCGACAGGCAGGCCGAACGGGGTGACCGGCAGGCGAGTATAGGCATCGATGACCAGCAGATCGCCGCTGCGCAGACCGATGCGGAATTCGACCGCGTTGGCCATCAGCCGTGCGATGCGGGGAAACAGCCGGTCGGCGCGATGTTCGGGCGGCGACACGATCTCCACGGAACGGCCCGCAAGGCCGGCCGCATAAGTCTCGCGCAATTGCTGCTGCTGGGACGGCGTCTCGCCGCCGACTGGCGCAGCCGAGGGCACGATCCGCACCATGAATTGCGGTGACGACACCGCGTCGAGGACGGCTTGCCGCGCATCGCCCGACGTGCGCTCGAGCAGCGTTGCCAGCACGTCGAGCCGCGCCGGCGAAGGCCGTGTCAGCTCGTTCTCTCGGAGGGTCGTCCGGTAGAAGATCGCCACGACCACAGTGGTCACTACGGTGAAGCCGACCAGTCCGATCAGAGCGAGCCGCGCGGCCAGTGTCACGCGCAGCATCACGACACCTGCTTGACGGTCGCGGTGAACAGATAGCCGCCGTTGCGCACCGTGGTGATCAGGTTGGAGCCGGGGCTCGCGCCATCGAGCTTCTTGCGCAGCCGCGAGATCAACATGTCCACGGTGCGATCGAACGGCTCTGCCGAGCGCCCGCGGGTCCAATCGAGGATCTGATCGCGCGTGAGCACCCGACGCGGCCGTTGCACGAAACAACCGAGCAGGTCGAATTCGGCACTGGTCAATTGCAGCTCCGGCGTCTCGGCCTCGATCGTGTCGACGCTGCGCGCATCGAGATCGACGACGAAGCGGTCGAACGCGAAGCGCCGGATCAGTGGCTTTGCCGCCGCCCCATTGGCGCGGCGCAGGATGGCGCGGACGCGCGCCAAGAGTTCGCGCGGCCCGAACGGCTTGGTGAGATAATCGTCCGCGCCCATCTCGAGGCCAACCACACGATCGATCTCGTCGCTCTTGGCGGTCAGCATCAGGATCGGGAGGGAATCGTCGGCGCGCAGCCGGCGGCAGATCGACAGGCCGTCCTCGCCCGGCAGCATCAGATCGAGGATGATGAGGTCGGGCCGCACGCGCTGGAGCATCGCGTCCATCGCCTTGCCGTCGCCGACGCAGGCGACCTCGAACCCCTCGCGCCGCATGAAGTCGGCGACGAGGCGGCTGATCTCGGGATCGTCCTCCACCATGAGAATCGTGGCCGGATGCGCATTCATCGCCGCATTTTTGGACGACGGTACGCGCCGCGCAAGGGTGCGAGCGCCGTTGTTACATACTGTTACCTGCGCCCAACAAAGCCACAACAATCGTTTCGCCCCGGCAATGCCGCGCAGACGCCGCGGTCGCAGTCTCCTGCGCATGGCTCCCGCTCACGGCAGCCCCACAAGGAGACGACGACCATGAACAAATTCTTCCTCACCTCCCTCGTCATCGGTGCCCTGTCGGTGGCCGCGGCGGCTGACGCCAATGCCTGGACGCGGACGGCGACCGGCACCGGGCCGCGCGGCACCTCCAGCGTCACCGCGACGGGAAGCTGCGCCAACGGCAGCTGCACGCGCAACGTCACCCGCACCGGCCCGGCCGGCAACACCTACACCCGCACCGGCACGATCTCGCGCTGAGCCGCGGGTCGGGCCGCCGCCGCGTCCGCCCCACGCGGCGGCGGCCAGTCTCGCCAGATCAGAAAGGATGAACACCATGCCATCGACCTTCCGTCTCCTCTCAATCCCGCAGGCCGCAATCATCGTCGCCCTCGGCGTCGCCGCCTCAACATCCGCGTTCGCCCAGAGCCAGTTGCAAACCCAGATCACGCCGCAAATGCGCAGCGAAGCGAGGGCCGTCATGCAGGCCTGCCGCGCCGACCATGACCGCCTTTGCAGCGACGTCGCGCCGGGGGGCGGTCGCATCCTCGCCTGCCTGCAATCCCACGCCGGCCAGCTCACCCCAGCCTGCGCACAAACGCTGCCCCGCGCGCAGGCGCTGAGGGACGGCGCGGTCAGCGCCGGCGTCGCGCCGAAATAGGAGGGTGCCGTGGGCTACGCCTCACTCCTGCTCGATCCGACGCTGAGGCGCGTGATCCTGGCAACGGCGATCGGCCTGATGCTGCTGGAATACGGCATCGGCCGGCTCGCGCATCGCGAGACCCACGACTGGCGCGAAAGCGTGGCGTCGTTCGGTGTTGCGCTCGGACAGAACGTGCTGCGCGCGATCGAGGCCGGACTTCTCGCCGTGCCCTTTGCGTTCCTGTACGAGCACCGTCTGTTCGACTTCGCGCAAGGCAGCCCGCTCGCGCTCGCCGGATTGTTCCTCGGCAGCGAATTTCTCTACTACTGGCAGCACCGCGCCTCGCATCGCATTCGCTGGATGTGGGCGACACATGCGGTGCATCACTCGACGACGCGGCTGAACCTGACGGCGGCGATCCGGCTCGGCTGGACCGGCAATATCTCGGGCAACTTTCTGTTCTTCCTGCCGCTGGCGCTGATCGGTTTTCATCCCCTCGCGATCGTCGCAATGCTGGGGATCAACCTGTTCTACCAGTTCTTCATCCACAGCGACTTCGCGCCGCAGCTCGGCGTGCTCGAATGGGCGCTCAACACGCCGAGCCATCATCGCGTGCACCACGCCTGCAACGCGCCGTGCCTGGACAAGAACTACGGCGGCATCCTGATCGTGTTCGACCGCCTGTTCGGCACCTTCGCCGAGCGGCCCTCCGACCAGCCGCTCCGTTTCGGCCTGGTCGGCGGCACGCCGTCCTTCAATCCGATCCGGATCGCCCTCGGCGAATGGATCGCGATGCTGGACGACGCCTGGAAGGCCCGGGGGGCAGGCGCGAAGCTCCGCGCCCTGTTCGGCCCGCCGGGAGGCTGAGCGCTCGCCGGCGATGGCCCTTACCTCTCCCCGCTTGCGGGGAGAGGGAGCAGACCTTCGCCGCGGTCGCACCTCAGATCTTCTGATTGTACTCGCCGACTTCGGGATGCGTGCGCAGCACGCTGTTCACCATCTCGAACATGTCGTGCATGCGCTGCTCGGAGACCGGGCTCTCGACCACGACCACGAGCTCGGGCTTGTTGGAGGAGGCGCGCACCAGGCCCCAGCTGCCGTCCTCGACCGTGACGCGCACGCCGTTGACGGTGACGAGGTCGCGGATCGCCTGGCCGCCGATCTTGGCGCCCTTGGCCTGCAAGCCTTCGAAGTGCTTCACCACCGCGTCGATGACGCCGTATTTGACCTCGTCGGCGCAATGCGGCGACATGGTCGGCGACGACCAGGTCTTCGGCAGCGCGTTCTTCAGGTCGGCCATCGACTTGCCGGGGGCGCGGTCGAGCATCTCGCAGATCGCGATCGCCGAAACCAGGCCGTCGTCATAGCCGCGGCCGAACGGCTTGTTGAAGAAGAAATGGCCCGACTTCTCGAAGCCCGCGAGCGCGCCCATCTCGTTGGTGCGGCGCTTCATGTAGGAATGACCGGTCTTCCAATAGGCGGTCCTGGCGCCCTGCTTCTGGAGCACCGGATCGGTCATGTAGAGGCCCGTCGACTTCACGTCGACGACGAACTGCGCGTCCTTGTGGATCGCCGACATGTCGCGCGCCAGCATCACGCCGACCTTGTCGGCGAAGATTTCCTCGCCGGTGTTGTCGACGACGCCGCAGCGGTCGCCGTCGCCGTCGAAGCCGAGACCGACATCGGCCTTGTGATGCAGCACTGCGTCGCGGATCGCGTGCAGCATCTCCATGTCTTCAGGATTCGGATTGTACTTCGGGAAAGTGTGGTCGAGCTCGGTGTCGAGCGGGATCACCTCGCAGCCGATCGCCTCCAGCACCTGCGGCGCGAATGCGCCGGCGGTGCCGTTGCCGCAGGCCGCGACGACCTTGAGCTTGCGCGTCAGCTTCGGACGGCTGGTGAGATCGGCGATGTAGCGCGCCGGATAATTCTCGTGGAACTGGTAGGAGCCGCCAGCCTTGTTCTTGAACTCGGCGCCCAGCACAATCTCCTTGAGCCGCGTCATCTCGTCCGGGCCGAAGGTCAGCGGGCGGTTGGCGCCCATCTTCACGCCGGTCCAGCCATTGTCGTTGTGCGAGGCCGTGACCATCGCGCAGCAGGGCACGTCGAGATCGAACTGCGCGAAATAGGCCATCGGCGTCACCGCAAGCCCGATGTCGTGCACCTTGCACCCCGCCGCCATCAGGCCGGAGATCAGCGCGTATTTGATCGAGGCCGAATAGCCGCGGAAATCATGGCCGGTGACGATCTCTTGGCTGACGCCGAGTTCCGCGATCAGCGCGCCCAGCCCCATGCCGAGCGCCTGGATCCCCATCAGGTTGATTTCCTTCTGGAACAGCCAGCGCGCGTCGTATTCGCGAAAACCCGTAGGTTTCACCATCGGCTCGGATTCGAAGGCGTAGGTGTTGGGCAACAAGACGGATTTCGGCTTGGGAAACATTGAGACGGTCTCGTGAAAGGGGGGCAGGAATCTGATGCAGCCTTAGCGAATGCCAGGCCGCAGCGGAAGGCGGGAATGGCAGCTTGTGGCTTATAATTGCGGCAGTTTGGTAACAGGGAAAATCTGACCGCGAGAGCAGTCGAAACAGAGACGTTTTTTGAAATATACGGTCGCAGGAGCCTTCGGGAGGCCCTTACTGCTCCAGCACCATCTGGCCGTTGGCGTACTCAAAGCGCTTCAGGCGGGACAGGAAGGAGAGGCCGAGCAGGTTTTCCGACAACGCCTCATCCGGCAGCACCATGGCCTCGACGTCGCGCACGACGAGGCCGCCGACCTCCAGCATGGCGATGCGGGTGCGCGCGGCCTTGATGGTGCCGTTGGCGGTGGAGACGGTGGCGTTGTATTCGCTTCGCGAGGGACGCAGGCCGAAGCGGGCGGCCGAGGTCTCGTTCAGCGCGACGACGGAGGCGCCGGTGTCGACCATGAAGCCGATGCGCTGGCCTTCGATCCGGCCCTCGGTCTGGAAATGGCCGCGGCCGTCGCGGCCAATGGCGAGGCTGCGGCCACCGGCCGGCGCCGTGGCGGCGACCGCGACCGTCGTGCGCGGCGCTGATGTGGCGGAAGCGGAGCTCATCCTGTCCGCCATCTGCGCCATGAAGGTGCCGAGGCCGATCATGATGGCCGCGAAGATCATTATGTTACGCATCACACCACTTCCGAGCCGGAAAGCTCGATTTCACCACGCGACACGACCGTCCGCGAGCGACGCTGCGGCCGGGCCATTGCCATTTTGACGAAAAGGATGAGCGGACGGTTAATGCGGGTTCGTGATTTCTCAGGTGCCGCGCGGTTTGACCCGCCGGGTCGGCAGTGCATTCGCCGGATCTTCCGGCCAGGGATGGCGCGGGTAGCGGCCGCGCAGGTCGGAGCGCACCGCGGCGTAGCTGCCGCGCCAGAAACCCGGGAGATCGCGCGTCACCTGCACCGGGCGCTGCGCCGGCGACAGCAATTCCAGCACCAGCGGCACCTTGCCGGCCGCCACCGACGGATGGGTGTTGAGCCCGAACAGCTCCTGGAGCCGCACCGCGATGGTCGGGCCCTGCTCGGCCTCGTAGTCGATCGCAAGCACGGTGCCGGTCGGTGCCTCGAAATGCGTCGGCGCCTCGCGGTCGAGCCGCGCGCGCATCTCCCACGGCAGCAGCGCCATCAGCGCATCGGAGAGATCGCCGGCCGAGATATCCTTGAGCGCAATCTTGTCGTAGAGCGCGGGCACCAGCCAGTCGTCGCGCCGCGCGATCAGCCCGTCGTCCGACAGATCGGGCCAGCTGTCGCCTTCGGCCTTGCGCAGGAACATCACGCGGTCGCGCCATTGTTTGGCCGCCTTCGACCAGGGCAACCGGTCGAGGCCCGCGGCGATCAGCCCATCGGCGAAGATGCGCGCAGTCTCCTCCGACGGCGACACAGCCAGCGTAGCTTCAGAGAGCGTGATCGCATGCAGCGCGCGCTTGCGCCGTGCACGCAGCGCCATCGCGCCGCGGTCGAACGAGATCTCGTCGACCGTCTCGATATGCTCGGCGAAATGCCGCTCGATGTCGTCCTCGGTGATTTGCGCGGCGAGCAGGATACGCCCGCTCGCGGCCGTTCCCGTCATTTCGCCGATCGCGATATAGGGCGCGCGGGCGAGCGACGAGGTTTGCTCGACGGCAGCGCCGCGGCCGTTGGCAAGCACGAAACTGCCATTGCCGCGATTGCGCGCGACGCGATCCGGGAAGGCGTAGGCGAGCATCAGGCCGGTCGAGAGATCCTCCTGCCGCCCCGCCTTCTCCGACGCTGCGACCTGCGAGGCCCAGCGCCGGGCGAGGTCGCGCGCACTCGACGCGCGCGGCGAGCGGTCGCGGCGGAACTGGTCGCGCCGGTGCTCGAGATCGGCGCTGTCGCCGCCGAGCCCGCGCTCGGTGAGGATGGCAGCGATCTCGGCGGCGGCTTCGCCGCTGCATGCGCGATGCGAATCCACGATCATGCGCGCCAGCCGTGGCGGCAATGCCAGCGCGCGCAGGCTCTTGCCCTCCGCGGTGATGCGGCCGTCGCCGTCCAGCGCGTTGAGCTCACTGAGAAGACTCTTGGCTTCCTTCCAGGCCGGCTGCGGCGGCGGGTCGAGGAACGACAGCGCAGCGGGATCGGCGACGCCCCATTGCGCCAGATCGAGCACCAGCGAGGACAGATCGGCGCTGAGGATTTCCGGCTGGGTGTAGGGCGCAAGCGAAGCCGTCTGCGGCTCGTCCCAGAGCCGGTAGCAGACGCCGGGCTCGGTGCGGCCGGCGCGACCGCGGCGCTGATCGACCGCCGCGCGCGAGGCACGCACGGTCTCGAGCCGCGTCAGGCCGATATCGGGCTCGTAGCGCGGCACGCGGGCAAGACCTGAATCGACCACGATGCGCACGCCTTCGATGGTGAGCGAAGTCTCCGCGATCGAGGTCGCCAGCACCACCTTGCGGGTACCTTTCGGCGCGGGCGCAATGGCGCGATCCTGCACGGCGGCATCGAGCGCGCCGAACAGCGGCACGATCTCGATACTGGCGTCCTGCACGCGCTCAGCCAGAAAATTCTGGGTGCGGCGGATTTCGGCGGCGCCGGGCAGGAACGCCAGCACCGAACCGCTGTCGGCGCGGAGCGCAGACGCGATCGCATCCGCCATCTGCCGCTCGATCGGCGCATCCGCCTTGCGGCCGAGATAGCGCGTCTCGACCGGGAAGGCGCGGCCCTCGCTTTCGACGACGGGCGCCTCGCCGAGCAGCTTTGCGACGCGGGCGCCGTCGAGCGTTGCCGACATCACGAGAATGCGCAGATCCTCGCGCAGGCCGGTTTGCGCGTCGCGCGCCAGCGCAAGGCCGAGATCGGCGTCGAGCGAACGCTCGTGGAATTCGTCGAACAGGACGGCGGCAACGCCGGAGAGCTCGGGATCGTCCATGATCTGGCGGGTGAAGATGCCTTCGGTCACGACCTCGATGCGTGTCGCGCGCGATATTTTCGAGCCGAAACGGACGCGGTAACCGACGGTCTCCCCTGCCCGCTCGCCGAGCGACTTGGCCATGCGGTCGGCGCTGGCGCGCGCGGCGATGCGCCGCGGCTCCAGCACGATGATCTTCTTGCCTTTGGCCCAGGGCGCATCGAGCAGCGCCAGCGGCACGCGCGTGGTCTTGCCGGCGCCGGGCGGCGCCACCAGCACGGCAGCATTGTGTGCCTCGAGCGTGCGCGACAAATCGTCGAGCACGGCATCGATCGGGAGGGGCGTGTCGAAGTTGCGGGGCAAAATCTCGCTTCCGTCATCACCCGCGCATGCGGGTGATCCAGTAAACTCGGATCCCGGTTATCACGAAGATCGCAGATTACTGGATACCCCGCCTTCGCGGGGTATGACAATCATATGTGGCTATCAGCCCTGCGCCGACGGGCGGCCGACGCTCTCGTAAGTGAAGCCGGCCGCGCGCATGTCTTCGGGGCTGTAGATATTGCGCAGGTCGACGACGACGGGCTGGGCCATGAGGCTCTTCAACCGGTCGAGATCGAGGCCGCGGAACTGGACCCATTCGGTAACGACGACGAGCGCATCGGCGCCTTGCGCGCAGGAATAGGCGTCCTCGCAATAGGTGATGCTGGGCAGTTCGCCCTTGGCCTGCTCCATCCCGACGGGATCGAAAGCCTTCACCTTCGCGCCCATGTCGATCAGGCCGGTCACCAGCGGGATCGACGGCGCATCGCGCATGTCGTCGGTGTCGGGCTTGAAGGTGAGGCCGAGCACGGCGATGGTCTTGCCGCGCAGCGAGCCGCCGAGCGCCTGGCTCACCTTGCGCGCCATCGCACGCTTGCGGTTCTCGTTGACGGCCAGCACGGATTCGACGATGCGCAGGGACACATCGTAGTCCTGCGCGATCTTGATCAGCGCCTTGGTGTCCTTCGGAAAGCACGAGCCGCCGAAGCCGGGACCTGCGTGCAGGAACTTGGTGCCGATGCGGTTGTCCAGGCCAATGCCGCGCGCGACCTCCTGCACGTTGGCGCCGACCTTTTCGGAAAGGTCCGCGATCTCGTTGATGAAGGTGATCTTGGTCGCGAGGAACGCGTTCGCGGCGTATTTGATCATCTCGGCGGTGCGGCGTTCCGTGAACATCAGCGGCGCCTGGTTCAGCGACAGCGGGCGATAGATGTCGCCCATCACCTTGCGGCCGCGCTCGTCGGAGGTGCCGACCACGACGCGATCGGGAAACTTGAAGTCGCGGATCGCGGCGCCCTCGCGCAGGAATTCGGGGTTCGAGGCGACGACGACGTCGGCTAACGGATTGGTCTCGCGGATGATGCGCTCGACCTCGTCGCCGGTGCCGACCGGCACGGTCGATTTGGTCACCACGACGGTGAATCCGGACAGCGACTGCGCGATCTCGCGTGCGGCGGCGTAGACGTAGGACAGATCGGCGTGGCCGTCGCCGCGGCGCGACGGCGTGCCTACCGCGATGAAGACGGCATCGGCATCCGCCACCGGCTTGGACAGGTCGGTGGTGAAGTCGAGCCGCTTGGCCTTGACGTTGCTCGCGACCAGTTCGTCGAGCCCGGGCTCGTAGATCGGGATCTCGCCGCGATGGAGCGCCGCGATCTTCTTCTCGTCCTTGTCGACGCAGGTGACGTCGTGACCGAAATCCGCAAAGCAGGCTCCGGACACCAGTCCCACATAGCCCGTTCCGATCATCGCGATTCGCATGAAAAACCCTGTTTTGGCTTGGTTAACGAAACCCCAACTCGGGGCGGTTTAGCATTTTCCTGACGTGAGGGAACCGTCCGCGCGCAAAAACCGGCACGCGAATTGTACCGGTAAAGAAATCGTAAGCCGCAAGGCCCCACACTGCCTCGCGCCCGGACAGCACCGGGCGGAACAAGGCTCGAAAAGGGACACCATGACAGCAACCGGCACAATCGCCGCGAGCGGGGGACTCAAGCCCCCGGCTGCCGCGCGTGTCGACTGGGTCGACTATGCCAAGGGCATCTGCATCGTCATGGTCGTGATGATGCATTCGGTGCTGGGGGTCGAGCTCGCCGCCGGCGAGACCGGTTTCATGCATGTCGCCGTGGCCTTCGCAAAGCCGTTCCGGATGCCGGATTTCTTCCTGATTTCGGGCCTGTTCCTGTCATTGGTGATCGACCGCGACTGGCGAACCTATCTCGACCGCAAGGTGGTGCATTTCGCCTATTTCTATGTCGTCTGGGTGACAATCCAGTTCGGTTTCAAGGCGCCCGCCTTCGCGGCGCAGACGAGCTGGCGCGAGGTAGGCCTCTTATATCTCGAATCCTTCATCGAGCCGTTCGGCACGCTCTGGTTCATCTACCTGCTGCCGGTCTTCTTCGTCGTCACAAAACTGACACGGCGCGTCCCGCCGCTCGCGATCTGGCTCATCGCCGCCGCGCTGGAGACGGCACGCATCACGACCGGCTGGACCGCGATCGACGAGTTCTGCGCACGCTTCGTCTATTTCTATTCCGGCTACCTGTTCGCGCCCTACGTGTTCGCGCTGTCGGAGCGCGCGCGCAACCATCCTGCGCCCGCACTCGCAGCACTCGCGACCTGGGCGCTGGTCAACGCCGGCCTCGTCGCAGTCGGCGCCAGCGAATGGAAGATCGTCTCACTCGTGCTCGGCTTTGCAGGGGCCTGCGCCATCATCACCATGGGCACGCTGCTCGCGCGCGCGCAATGGCTGAACTTCTTCCGCTTCTGCGGCGAGCATTCGATCGTGATCTATCTCGCCTTCTTCCTGCCGATGGCGGCAACGCGCACGCTGCTGCTGCGCACGGGAATCATTCCCGACATCGGCACGGTGTCGCTGATCGTCACCATCGCCGGCGTGCTCGGTTCGCTCGCGATCTGGCAGCTGGCCCTGCGGCTCGGTGCCAATTTCCTGTTCGAACGGCCGGATTCATTCTGGATCGCGCCAAAGAAAGCAGCGCCGGTGTTGCAGGCGGCGGAGTAGCTGGGCGACGCTCTCTACCGTCGTCCCGGCGAACGCCGGGACCCATACCGCGTGATTTATCGATGGATCACGGTCTCCATACCACGGCCTAATCATTCAACTGCCAGTCATCGCCAAACTTCTCCCTGTGGTTATGGGTCCCGGCGTTCGCCGGGACGACGATGAGGTGTGGGAATCGCCCGAAATACCCAATGTTCAAGGCTGTCAAAGCCCGCAAAAATTCATACATTGCGGCCATGCCCAAAACATCCCCGAAGACCACCGCCAAAGCTGACACCAAGGCTGCCGCGCCCAAGACGGCCGCCGACAGCAAATCCACTGCTGACAAGCCTGCTGCCAAACCGGTGGCGGCGAAGGCGGCCGGCAAGGGCGACCACATCTTCCTGGTCGACGGTTCCGGCTACATCTTCCGCGCTTACCACGCGCTGCCGCCGCTGAACCGCAAGTCCGACGGCTTGCAGGTCAATGCCGTGCTCGGCTTCTGCAACATGCTGTGGAAGCTGTTGCGCGACATGCCGCCGGACAACCGCCCGACACATCTGGCGATCGTGTTCGACAAGTCGGAAGTCACGTTCCGCAACAAGATCTATCCCGAGTACAAGGCGCACCGGCCGCCCGCGCCCGATGATCTGATCCCGCAATTCGCGCTGATCCGCGAGGCCGTGCGCGCCTTCGACCTGCCCTGCCTGGAACAGGGCGGCTTCGAGGCCGACGATTTGATCGCGACCTATGCGCGGCAGGCCACCGAGCGCGGCGCCACCACGACCATCGTGTCCTCCGACAAGGACTTGATGCAGCTCGTGAACGACAAGATCACGATGTACGACACCATGAAGGATCGCCGCATCGGCGTTCCCGAGGTGATCGAGAAGTTCGGCGTTCCGCCGGAGAAGGTGGTCGAGGTGCAGGCGCTGGCCGGCGATTCCACCGACAACGTGCCCGGCGTGCCCGGCATCGGCATCAAGACCGCGGCACAGCTGATCGTCGAATATGGCGACCTCGAGCAGCTCCTGTTCCGCGCCACCGAGATCAAGCAGCCCAAGCGCCGCGAGGCGCTGATCGAGAACGCCGAGAAGGCGCGGATCTCGCGCAAGCTCGTGCTGCTCGACGACAAGGTCGAGCTGGAGGTACCGCTCGACGACCTCGCCGTCCACGAGCCCGATGCGCGCAAGCTGATCGCCTTCCTGAAGGCGATGGAATTTACGACGCTGACGCGCCGCGTCGCGGACTATTCGCAGATCGATCCGGCGAATGTCGATGCCGATGCGTCGAACAGCAGCGGCGCCAGGGGCGGCGACGGCGCGGCGAAAGCCAAACCGTCCGAGGCCTCCGGCGATCTCTTCGCTACCCCCGCCGCGACGGCAACGGGCGGCGACAAAGGCGACAAGTCGGCCAGCATCAAGGGCGCGCCGATCTCGCTCGCCACCGCGCGCGAAGAGGCGCTGCGCAAGCTTCCGGTCGACCGCGCCAAATACCAGGCCATCAAGACGCTCGCCGAATTGAACGCCTTCATCGCGCGCATCCATGATACCGGCCAGGTCGCGCTCGAGATCCGGGGAAATTCGATCGATCCGATGCAGGCCGACCTCTGCGGCGTTGCACTGGCGCTCGCGCCGAACGATGCGTGTTACGTGTCGCTGGCGCACAGGCAGTCGGGCGGCGGCGCCGGCCTGTTCGATGCGGGCCTCGCGCCCGACCAGGTCAAGCATGCCGACGCGATCGAGGCGCTGCGGCCGGTGCTGGAATCACCGGGCATCCTCAAGATCGGCTTCGACGCCAAATTCACCGCCGTCATGCTGGCGCAGCACGGCATCACCTTGCGCAACACCGACGATGCACAGCTGATCTCCTACGTGCTCGACGCCGGCCGCGGCTCGCACGGGCTGGAATCGCTCGCCGAGCGCTGGTTCGGCCACGCCATGCTGAAGGAGGGCGAGCTGCTCGGCAGCGGCAAGGGCAAGATCACGTTCGACCAGGTGCCGATCGACAAGGCCGCGCCGCTGTCGGCGGAAGGCGCCGACATGGCCTTGCGCGTCTGGCGCGTGCTGAAGCCGCGCCTCATCGCCGAGCACATGACCGCGGTCTACGAGACGCTGGAACGGCCGCTGGTCGCGGTGCTCGCGCGCATGGAGCGGCGCGGCATCTCCATCGACCGCCAGGTGCTGTCGCGGCTGTCCGGCGATTTCGCCCAGACCGCGGCGCGCGTCGAGGCCGAGATCCAGGAGATCGCGGGCGAGCCGGTCAATGTCGGCAGCCCCAAGCAGATCGGCGACATCCTGTTCGGCAAGATGAGCCTGCCGGGCGGCACCAAGACCAAGACCGGCGCGTGGTCGACCACCGCGCAGGTGCTCGACGAGCTCGCCGAGCAGGGCCACGACCTCCCGAAGAAGATTCTGGAGTGGCGCCAGGTCTCCAAGCTGAAATCGACCTATACCGACGCGCTGCCGACCTACGTCAATCCGCAGACCCATCGCGTGCACACGACCTACGCGCTGGCCGCGACGACGACGGGCCGGCTGTCGTCGAACGAGCCGAATTTGCAGAACATCCCGGTGCGCACCGAGGACGGCCGCAAGATTCGCCGCGCCTTCATCGCGACGCCCGGGCACAAGCTGGTGTCCGCCGACTATTCGCAGATCGAATTGCGGCTGCTGGCGGAGATCGCCGACATCCCCGTGCTGAAGCAGGCGTTCCGCGACGGTCTCGACATTCACGCCATGACCGCATCGGAAATGTTCGGCGTGCCGATCAAGGGCATGCCGAGCGAGATCCGCCGCCGCGCGAAAGCGATCAATTTCGGCATCATCTACGGCATCTCGGCGTTCGGCCTCGCCAACCAGCTCGGCATCGCGCGCGAGGAGGCCTCGGCCTACATCAAGAAGTACTTCGAGCGCTTCCCCGGCATCCGCGCCTATATGGACGAGACGCGGGACTTCTGCCGGAGCCACGGCTTTGTCACCACGCTGTTCGGCCGCAAGTGCCACTATCCCGACATCAAGGCCTCGAATGCCTCGGTGCGCGCCTTCAACGAGCGCGCCGCGATCAACGCGCGGCTCCAGGGCACCGCCGCCGACATCATCCGCCGCGCCATGACGCGGGTCGAGGACGCACTCGCCGAGAAGAAGCTGTCGGCGCAGATGCTGCTCCAGGTGCACGACGAGTTGATCTTCGAGGTGCCGGACGCCGAGGTCGAGGCGACGCTGCCGGTCGTGCAGCACGTCATGCAGGACGCACCGTTCCCGGCCGTGCTGCTCTCGGTGCCACTGCACGTCGATGCGCGCGCGGCGAATAATTGGGACGAGGCGCATTGATTTCTTCCTTACCTCTCCCCGCCTGCGGGGAGAGGTCGGATCGCCCTTGCGATCCGGGTGAGGGGGTACAGGTCTCTCGGCGATCTCGCATGTGGAGAGAGGCCCCTCACCCCAACCCTCTCCCCGTAAGAACGGGGCGAGGGAGCGCACCGCGTTCGCCGCACTGTATCCAATTGTCCTCCGAGCAATTGCGCGATGGCCCGGCGGCGCGGCGCATATTAGAACGGTGCCGTCTCCCGCACCGGTTCACCCATGCCCCACACCCCCGCCCTGCTCGGCTTCGCCCTCGTCTGCCTCGGCCTCGTGCTCACGCCGGGACCGAACATGATCTACCTGATCTCGCGCTCGATCACGCAGGGGCCCGCCGCGGGCATCGTCTCGCTCGGCGGGGTGGCGCTCGGCTTCGTGTTCTACATGCTGTGTGCGGCGTTCGGCATCACGGCGCTCCTGCTCGCCATTCCCTTTGCTTATGACGCGCTGCGCTTTGCCGGCGCCGGCTATTTGCTCTGGCTGGCCTGGCAGGCGGTGAAGCCGGGCGGGCGTTCGCCGTTCCAGGTGAAGACGCTTGCGATCGACAGCCCGCGCAAATTGTTCGCGATGGGCTTCGTCACCAACCTGCTCAATCCGAAGATCGCGATGCTGTATCTGGCGCTGCTGCCGCAGTTCATCGATCCCGCAGCCGGCAGCGTGCTGACGCAGTCGGTAGTGCTGGGCGCGATCCAGATCGCGATCAGTGTCAGCGTCAACGCGATGATCGCGCTCGCGGCGGGATCGATCGCGCTGTTCCTGGCGAACCGGCCGAGCTGGATGCTGGTGCAGCGCTGGCTGATGGGCACGGTGCTGGCCGGGCTTGCGGTCCGGATGGCGGTGGAAGCGCGGAAGGTGTGAGGCACACTGTCATGCCCCGCGAAGGCGCGGCATCCAGTACGCTGCGGCCTCCCGGTTCAATTACCACTGCCTCTGGATACTGGATCGCCCGCCCCAGTGCGCAACTGCGCACAAGGCGGGCGATGACAGCTTCCTCGATCAATCCAGCTTCGCGTCCATTCCCCGCTTCACCGCCGGCCGGGCCATCAGGGCCTCGTACCAGCGCTTGACGTTGGGGAAATCCGCCAGCTCAACCTTGTGGCGAGGGTGGCGCCAGGCCCAGCCCAGGATGGCAAAATCGGCAACCGAGAGGTCGCCGGCGACGAAGTCGCGGTCCGCCAGCCGGCGGTCGAGCACGCCGTAGAGCCGGCGGGTCTCGGCCATGTAGCGCTTCAGGCCGTAGGCGCGGTCCTGCTCGTTCTCGAGCGCGATGAAATGGTGCACCTGACCGGGCATCGGGCCGAAGCCGCCCATCTGCCACATCAGCCATTCGTAGACGGGAATGCGCGCTGAAAGCGATTTCGGCAGGAATTTGCCGGTCTTTTCACCCAGATAGAGCAGGATCGCGCCGGATTCGAAGATGCTGACGGGCTTGCCGTCCGGCCCGTCGGGGTCGACGATCGCAGGGATCTTGTTGTTGGGGGAGAGCTTCAGGAACTCCGGCGCCATCTGCTCGCCCTTGGTGATGTTCACCGGGATCACCTTGTAGGGCAGCCCCATTTCCTCCAGCGCAACCGAGATCTTGCGGCCGTTCGGCGTATTCCAGGTGTGCAGCTCGATGGTCATGCGACGTTTCCTTCCCCCAAGAGGCTTGAGCCCTCACCTACTCCAGAAGGTTGCGACCCCACAACCGGCGGTCCGGGATGGCCGATCCCTCTTGACGGGGGACGCTCCCTCTGGAATGTCGCGGCCGTCGCGGATAGATTCCGCCACTTCCAAAAACGCTCCCGAGGGACCGCCGTGTCGAAATCAGCCTCCCGCGCCCGCCTGTTCGAAATCATCCGCCGGCGCTCCTTCGGCCGCGGCGAGGTGACGCTCGCGTCGGGCCGCAAGAGCGATTTCTACTTCAACCTCAAGCCGACCATGCTCGACCCGGAGGGCGCGACGCTGCTCGCCGAGCTCACTTACGAGGCGCTGAAGGACGACAATCTCGATTTCATCGGCGGGCTCGAGATGGGCGCGGTGCCGCTCGCCGGCGCGCTGGCGCAGATCTCCTGGATCAAGGGCCATCCGATCGCGGCATTCTTCGTGCGCAAGAAGCCAAAGGAGCACGGCGCCAAGCTCGCGATCGAAGGCCTGCCTAGGGGCGAGACGCTTCAGGGCAAGCGCGTCGTGATCGTCGAGGACGTCACCACGACAGGCGGCTCGGCGATGAAGGCGGTGGAATCCGTGCGCGAGACCGGTGCCGAAGTGGTGCTGGTGCTGACCATGGTCGACCGCGAGGAAGGCGCCACCGACACCTTCGGTGCGGCCGGCCTGCCGTTCCGCTCGCTCTACAAGGCGTCGGAGTTTTTGAAGGCTTGAGGCCGCGATGCAGTCCCGGCCGTCCATGCCCGGGCGTGGCCCGGAAGCAACGATCCGCCGGAAGCTGTCCTGGCCTTGAAGAGGTCACGGCCTCGACTTGAATCCGCCTCCGCTCAACTGCTCATTTACCATCCTGCATTACGGTGAATCATGTGCTGAGACCTGATGGTCCTGGCCGGTTCAGTAGCGTCGGGTGGAGTTAGCATTGCGTACAGTCATGTCCCATGCGCGCCGGCGGCGTCGCACGATGCTTGTGGCCGCCACCCTGGCAGCACCGCTGCTTGCAGCTCCCGCCCCGGTTTCGGCCGAAGGCCTGTTCGACTTCTTCTTCGGCGGCATGCAGCAACAGCGGCCGCAGCGCGAGGTGCCGCAGCAGGCGAACTCCTTCGTCGATCCCTTCACCGGCCAGCAGAATCCCGCAACCCCGCAATTTATGCCGCCGACACGTGCGGCGGCCGCCGGCGGCTCGGGCCCGGCGTTCTGCGTGCGCAGCTGCGACGGCAAATATTTTCCGCTGATGCGCGGTCTCGCCTCGCCCGCCCAGATGTGTCAGGCGTTCTGTCCTGCCACCGCGACAAAGGTGTATTTCGGCTCCTCGATCGACGGCGCCGCCTCGCAGACCGGCGAGCGCTACGCCGACAGCGAGAATGCGTTCGCCTATCGCAAGGCGCTGCGCGCGGACTGCACCTGCAACGGCCGCGAGCCGGTCGGTCTCGCCCCGGTCGATCTCGCGCTGGATTCTTCGCTGAAGGCCGGTGACGTGATCGCCACCACCGACGGCCTCGTCGCCTATACCGGCGTCCGCCTCGGCATGGAGCAGACCGCGGAGTTCACCCCGGTCGCCTCCTATCCCGGCCTCACCGCACAGGTCCGCGCGCGGCTCGGCGAGATGAAGGTGGCCCCGGTGCGTGCAGAGACGGTGGCAGCAGATGCGCCGGCCGAGATCGTGCGCGAGCCGCTGCCCGATGTGACCGTGCCGAGGACGCAGGCGAAGCCGGCGAAGCGGGCGGGGCTGGAGTAGCTCAACCTCGTGTCCCGGACGCGGCGCGGCACGAAGTGACGCGACGCAGAGCCGGGACCCAGCTCTTCTGGGCCCCGGCTCTGCAGCGCACCGCTGACGCGTTGCGCTTTGTCCGGGGCACGAGGCTATCGCCCGATAATCACCCCGATCACGTTCGGCGCCGCCAGATATTTCTCCTCGATCGCCGCGCGTGCGGCGGCGCGGTTTTCCGGCGTCAGCAGCCCGCGCTTCTCGGCCAGGATCATCCAGCAGAAACCCCACCAGTCGGTCAGCATGCCCTGATCGCCAACGAGGCCATAACCCTGCTCGGCCGCGAAGATGCGCGCATGCGCTTCGTCCAGCGTGTCGAGGAACAGATGATCCTCGACCGAGAACAGATCGTCGCTGATGTCGTCGATGGTGTAGCCCCAGATCGACTGGCACACCGCGTTGAACTCGCGGTCGAACTGGTCGTCATCGATCCTCTGGCGCCGCGCCGCCTGATGCAGCCGCGACAGCGAGCGCGCGAAATCGGCGATCCGGGTGAGGGCAAACTGGTCGAAGGCAATGGTGGACATGTAGTCCTCGCAAAGTCGGACAGACGCTAGATGTTGTATCGGCAACACGCCGAATCACAACGATATATCAAAGACTTGCTAAAGTGTTCTTAATTTGTTCCGATGCTGAAGGATTGGTTGTTGAAACCGTCGTCCTGGCGAAAGCCAGGACCCATTACCCCGGTCAGCGTTGTCTTTGCGAGCTTGAGCCATGAGCGCAGGCAGCTACTACGTCTACATTCTGGCGAGCCGCCATCACGGGACGATCGATATCGGCGTCACCGATGATCTTCGCATGCGGCTCGAACTGCATCGCTCGGGCCGCGGCTCCAAGTTCGTGCAGAAGTACAAGATCTTTCGCCTTGTGCATGTCGAAGCGTTCGCAACTCCGCAAGAAGCGATCGCACGCGAGAAGCAGCTCAAATTCTGGAAACGCGATTGGAAGATCAAGCTGATCGAGGAAGAAAATCCGGATTGGAATGACCGGTCGGGCCTTCTCTGACAGTCGGGGTAATGGGTCCTGGCTTTCGCCAGGACGACGAGATGGTGAGAGCCTTCGCCGCGATGGGGAAGCAGTTTTCGCCTCGCCCCTCCCCGCCTCAATTCGCCGCCGACATCAACTTGTCCCCGCACGCATTCGCGTAAAACTTGCCGCCGCATTGGCGCTTGATCGCGGCGCAGCGGGCGGCCGGCGTTGCGTTTTGCGGGACGGTGAAGCTGCAGCTCAAGCCGTCGGCGCTGCGGCCGGATTTGCCGGCAGCAAACGCAGCGCTGGAGGCGGAGATGCAGACGACGAGCAGGGCCGCGGCGGCGATTTCGATCAGCAGTCGCGTCAGCAGTCTCATGGGGTATCCCCTCCACACTGATGGCTGAATCGGCCGCCATTGTAACAGCAAATCCACGCGTCTCCGTGCTCGTCCGGGTTCCCAAATCGGCCCGTTCCTTGCATAAATTTGCGCCAGCGCAGTGCACGCCCGCACCGGCGACAGTTCCGGTGCAAAGGCAAGACGCGTAGGGTTAGTGGTGTTTCTGTCGACCAGGAAGTGACGGCCTTGCAAGATCAATCGTTCCAGCCCAGTTTTCCGGCCCCCGGCCAGCCCATCGACGAACTCGCGCTGGCTGACGTCAAGGGCGCGATCCTGGCGAAGCTGCGCCTTGCCATCGGCAAGGACGCCGGCATGGCGACCAGGCACGACTGGTATCAGGCCGCGGCGCTCGCGCTGCGCGACCGCATCGTGCATCGCTGGCTCACGGCCGAGAAGCACAGCTACGACGCGGGGCGCAAGCGCGTCTATTATCTCTCGCTGGAATTCCTGATCGGCCGTCTCTTCTCCGACGCGCTGAACAACATGGGCCTCCTCAAGATCTTCGAGGTCGCGCTCGGCGATCTCGGCGTCTCGCTGCCTGAGTTGCGCAAATGCGAGCCGGACGCTGCGCTCGGCAATGGCGGCCTCGGGCGGCTCGCCGCCTGCTTCATGGAGAGCATGGCGACGCTCTCGATCCCCGCGATCGGCTACGGCATCCGCTACGATTACGGCCTGTTCCGCCAGATCATCAACCAGGGCTGGCAGCAGGAATATCCCGACGAATGGTTGAGCTTCGGCAATCCCTGGGAGTTGCAGCGGCCCGAAGTGATCTATGACATCAACTTCGGCGGCGGCGTCGAGCATGTCGAGGACAAGGGCCGTGACCGCGCGATCTGGCATCCGGCCGAGACCGTGCAGGCGATCGCCTATGACACGCCGATCGTCGGCTGGCGCGGCCAGCACGTCAACGCGCTGCGGCTGTGGTCGGCGCGCTCGCCCGATCCGCTGAAGCTCGATGCCTTCAACAAGGGCGACTACGTCAGCGCCAGCTCCGAGCAGGCGCGCGCGGAAGCGATCTGCAAATTCCTCTATCCGAACGACGAGAGCCCGGCGGGCCGCGAGCTGCGGCTGCGCCAGGAATATTTCTTCGTGTCGGCCTCGCTCCAGGATCTCGTCAAGCGGCATCTGTCGTCCGACGGCCAGCTCCGCAGCCTGTCGTCGAAGGTCGCGGTGCAGCTCAACGACACCCATCCGAGCCTCGCCGTCACCGAGCTGATGCGGATCCTCGTCGACCTGCACAATTTCCGCTGGGACGAGGCGTGGAAGATCACGGTCGCCACGCTCTCCTACACCAATCACACGCTGCTGCCCGAGGCGCTGGAGACCTGGCCGGTCGAGCTGTTCGAGCGCCTGTTGCCGCGGCATCTGGAGATCATCTACCGCATCAACGTCCAGCATCTGGCGCTCGCCGAAGCGCGCGCGCCCGGCGACATCGACTTCCGCGCCTCGGTCTCGCTGATCGACGAGAAGAGCGGCCGCCGCGTGCGCATGGGCCAGCTCGCCTTCGTCGGCTCGCACCGCATCAACGGCGTCTCGGCGATGCATTCGGACCTGATGCGCGAGACCGTGTTCCACGATCTCAACCATCTCTATCCCGGCCGCATCACCAACAAGACCAACGGCATCACCTTCCGCCGCTGGCTGATGCTGGCAAACCCGAAGCTGACCGACCTGTTGCGCGAGACCTGCGGCGAGGCCGTGCTCGACGATCCGACGCAGCTCTCACTGATTGAAGCGCGCGCCAGCGACGTCGAATTCCAGAGGAAATTCCGTGCCGTCAAGCATCACAACAAGACGGCCTTGGCGCGGCTGATCGGCGAGCGGCTCGGCATCAAGGTCGATCCGGGCGCGTTGTTCGACGTGCAGATCAAGCGCATCCACGAATACAAGCGCCAGCTGCTCAACGTCATCGAGACGGTCGCGCTGTACCAGTCGATCAAGGACGATCCCAACGGCAACTGGGTGCCGCGGGTGAAGATCTTCGCCGGCAAGGCGGCGGCGAGCTACAAATACGCCAAGCTGATCATCAAGCTGATCAACGACGTCGCGGATGTCGTCAACAACGATCCCGCGATCGGCGGCAAGCTGAAGGTCGTCTTCCTGCCCGACTACAATGTCAGCCTCGCGGAGGTGATCATTCCAGCGGCCGACCTGTCCGAGCAGATCTCGACCGCCGGCATGGAAGCGTCCGGCACCGGCAACATGAAGCTGGCGCTGAACGGCGCCATCACCATCGGCACGCTCGACGGCGCCAATATCGAGATCCGCGACCATGTCGGCAACGAGAACATCGCGATCTTCGGCATGGAGGCCGGCGACGTCATGATCCGGCGCAAGCAGGGGCTGGATGCCTCCGACGTGATCCGCAATTCGCCGAAGCTCCAGCGCGCCATCAATGCGATCGGCGCCGGCGAGTTCTCGCCCGGCGATCCCGGCCGCTTCGAATCCATCGCGCACGCGCTGCGCTATCTCGACCATTACATGGTCAGCGCCGATTTCGATTCCTATTACGAGGCGCAGCGCGCGGTCGATGCGCGCTGGCAGGTGGCGCCGGCCTGGACGCGCGCCTCCATCCTCAACGTCGCGCGCATGGCGTGGTTCTCCTCCGACCGCACCATCCGCGAATATGCCGAGGAAATCTGGAACGTGCCGGTCAATCCGACCACGCCGCTGCTGCCGAACCTGCGCGACGCCGCCGGCTGATTTTCCGCAGCGTGAAATCGGCGTTATCTGCGAGGTTATTGCATCTCGCGACGAGGATGATGATATGATCGTCATCATCCCCAGGGCGGCGCCGGCGATACGGACGCCGTGACCACACCGTCATTGCGAGCGCAGCGAAGCTATCCAGACTGTCTCCGCGGAAAGACTCTGGATTGCTTCGCTGCGCTCGCAATGACGGTCGGGGAGACACCGAGGACCACCGATGCACGCCAAGCTCCCGCACCCGTTCGACGACGCCACCCGCATCACCGCCGGTGACAGCAGCTGGCAGGGGCACACCAGCGACGATTACTGGGCCTTTGTCGGTCCGTTCGGCGGCGCCACCGCCGCGACCATCCTGCGCGCGCTGATCGAGCATCCGCAAGCCGCCGGCGATCCGCTGGCCGTCACCGTCAATTACTGCGCCCCGATCGCCAAGGGCCCGTTTGACCTGGATGTGCGGCTGGTGAAGGCCAACCGCTCCAGCCAGCACTGGAGCGTCGAACTGTCGCAGGGCGGCGGTGAGGTCGCGACGCTCGCCACCGCGGTATTCGCCGAGCGCCGGCCGTCCTGGGAGCACAGGGTGGCGACGGTCCCGGACGCAAAGCCGTTCGAAGCGACGCTGCCGTTCCCGAAGATCTCGGCGTCCTGGGCCAACCAGTACGAATTCCGCTTCGTCGAGGGCGAGATGCGGATCGGCCCGCCGCAGGCCGAGCTAGCCAGCACCTATTCGAAATTCTGGATCAGCGACCGCACCCCGCGCAGGCTCGACATGCTGTCGCTGATGTCGATGTCGGACGCCTTCTTCGGCCGCATCTTCCACGCGCGGCGCGAGCTGGTGCCGTTCGGCACGGTGTCGCTGACGACCTATTTTCACACCGACAGCGAAGAGCTCGCGGCCGAGGACATCACCCGCGTGCTGGCGACCGCCGATTCGAAGATCATGCACAAGAGCTATGCCGACCAGAACGCCGAGCTGTGGTCGCCGAACGGAAGGCTGCTCGCGACCACGACGCAGATTGCGTATTTCAAGGCGTGAACTCGCACCCCGATGTCGTCCCGGCGAAAGCCGGGACCCATAACCACAGGGAGTAGTTTGGCGAAGACTCGTGGTGATTTCTTCGCTGGTACTTGCGCCGCGCTCCCTCGATGGATCACGCGGTATGGGTCCCGGCTTTCGCCGGGACGACACCGATGGTGTGGTTCGCGGGTGCCCCAAAACAAAAAGGGCGGCCTCGCGGCCGCCCTTTCGCATTTCAAACGATGCGAACTTACTCCGCCGCGAGCTTCACGTCAGGCGCGGCCGCGCGCACCTCGGCGTCGACCTGGGCTTCGAACTTGGCAAAGTTCTTCTGGAACATGCCGACCAGCGCGCGGGCGGTCTTGTCGAACTCGTCCTTGTCCTTCCAGGTGTTGACCGGGTTGAGGATTTCGCTCGGCACGCCCGGCAGCGCGGTCGGGACCGCGAAGCCGAAATACTTGTCGGTGCGGAATTCGACGTTGCGAAGCGAACCGTCGAGGGCTGCGGTGAGCAGCGCGCGGGTCACCTTGATCGGCATGCGCGACCCGACACCGTACTTGCCGCCGGTCCACCCCGTATTGACCAACCAGCAGTCGACATTGTGCTGGGCGATCAGGTCGCGCAGCATGTTGCCGTAGACGCTAGGGTCGAGCGGCAGGAACGGCGAGCCGAAGCAGGTCGAGAATTCCGGCTGCGGCTCGTTGCCGAGGCCGCGCTCGGTGCCGGCGACCTTGGCGGTGTAGCCGGACAGGAAGTGGTACATCGCCTGCGCCGGCGAGAGCTTTGCGATCGGCGGCAGCACGCCGAAGGCGTCGGCGGCGAGCATGACCACGTTCTTCGGCTGCGGCGCGCGGCCGGTGCGCGAAGCGTTCGGGATGAAGTCGAGCGGGTAGGCCGAGCGCGTGTTCTCGGTCTTGGAGCCGTCGTCGAAATCGACGACACGCGTGTCCTCGTCGAGCACGCAATTCTCGAGCACCGCGCCGAAGCGGGTCGAGGCCGCATAGATCTGCGGCTCGGCTTCCTTCGACAGCTTGATGCACTTGGCATAGCAGCCGCCTTCGAAATTGAAGACGCCGTTGGGGCCCCAGCCGTGCTCGTCATCACCGATCAGGGTGCGGTTCGGGTCGGCCGACAGCGTGGTCTTGCCGGTGCCTGACAGGCCGAAGAAGATCGCGGTATCGTCCTTGGCGCCGACATTGGCCGAGCAGTGCATCGGCATCACGCCGCGCTCGGGCAGATAGTAGTTCAGCGTGGTGAAGACCGACTTCTTCATCTCGCCGGCATAGTAGGAGCCGCCGATCAGCACGATCTTGCGGGCGAAGTCGATCGCGACGACGTTCTCCGACTTGCAGCCATGGCGCTTCGGATCGGCGCGGAAGCTCGGCATGTCGATGATGGTGAGCTCGGGCGTGAAGGTCGACAGCTCGATCGCCTCGGGGCGGATCAGCAGCGTGCGAATGAACAGCGAGTGCCAGGCGAGCTCGGTGAACACGCGGGTCTTGATCCGGTAGGCCGGATCGGCGCCGCCGTAGAGATCCTGCGCGAACAGGCTCTTGCCTTCGGCGTGCTTGAGGAAGTCCTGATAGAGCGTCTCGAACTGCTCCGCGGTGATCGACTGGTTGCCGGCCCACCACATCTTCTTGTCGGTGGTGGCGTCACGCACCGTGAACTTGTCCTTGGGGCTGCGGCCGGTGAACTCGCCGGTGTCGGCGCAAAGCGCGCCGTCGGCAGACAGCACCGCTTCGCCCGCTGACAGCGAGTATTGATAGAGTTGCGGCGCACCCAAGTTCCAGTGAACCTGCTTGAGCTTCTTTAAGCCGAATTTGTCGGCGCCGAAGGCACCGTTGCGCACGCCCGTCTCTTGCACGAAAAAATCCTCCTAGAACCCGCGACACATAGCGCGACCAAGTTTTGGCGCCATCGCAGTCACCGTGAATAACAGGCCGTCCGGCCTCGGGTGGACGACCTAATACTGATGAACGCCGGTGTTGCCAAGCTGATCCCGCAGGATTTGGTTTATTCAAGGACCGCGCCAAACGTCGCGCATGTCTGCTCTGAGCAGGCGCGTCAAAAAATCACGAATGATCGCGCAACCAAACGCGCGTTTCGGCGTTATCCGGGGTTATTGCGACGCACAATTCCCCGACGCGGTCTATCGTACCTCACCCTCGCCGATCAGTGCGAACGGTCCCCACATCGCAGGATAGGCATTGCGCGGCGACGAGGCGTCGTCGAGATACGTCAACATGGCGCGGCGCAACGCTTGGGCACGACCGATTCCTGGTTCGTTTTTGAGCAGAGCGAATGTCGACGTGGTCAAGCGGGTGGCAGCTTCCGAATCCACTGCCCAATGCGACACCAGAAGCGCGCGGGCGCCGGCATAAAAGAACGAGCGCGCCAATCCCGACAGGGCCTCTGCGCCGGGCTTGTCGCCAGCGATGGTGTTGCAGGCCGACAGCACCACCCAATCCGCATTGAGCTTGAGCTGGGCGACTTCGCTCGCGGTGAGAAGACCGTCGTCGAGCTCGGAGGGCTGATCGGGAATGGAGAGCGCGAGCGAGGGCTCGCCCAGTCCCTTGACGTCGCCCGCAACGAGGCCGTGGGTGGCGAAGTAGATGATGCTGTATTGAGCAAGCGCTGCACGCTTGAGCGTCGTTTCGCTGGCATCGCGGCCGAGATGGATGTCGACCTCGCCTGCGCCGACATCCCTGGCCACGGCGTTCAGTTCGTCGGCAGTGTCAGGCAATTGCGGCAGCGCTTGCGCAAGCCGGGCACGATCGACGCCGGCGCCACGCCAGAAGTCGGTATAGGCAATCGTCGCGATGCTGCGCGCGGCGACCTTGCCGCTCGCTGCGCGACGATCGGCCGGCCCTTCGGCTGCGGGGTTGAACACGGGATCGCCGAAGCCGGTCATTGGCTTGACACCCTGATCCTTGCGCGCGAAGGCCCGCAGCGATTTCAGGCTGATCACCGACGGCAGCACCGAGACGGCCTGACGCCGCAACAGCCAGGCGGCGTTGCGATAGCCTTCGAGCTTGTCCGGGATCGCAGCTTGCGGCTTCTCCGTGACGAGCAGATGAAACGGCAGTGCGGTCAGTGCGGCCGACGGCACCACCAGCAGGCTGCGCTTGTCTTTCGTCAGCGCTTCGACCGGGCCGAGCAGCGCGACATAGAGCTCGTTGGCAAGCGCGAGGTCGAACAGGCCGGATTTGCCTGAGGCATCGTGTGCCTTGCCGACGTCGAGCCCCTTGCGGAACGCCGACACTTTCTGCGCCAGCGCGTCCGCGCCGAGCGGAATCTCCTTCCAGTCGACGCCCTCGCGCGTGATCGCGATGACATAGCCCTGCTTGTCCACGACGGAATAGATCGTCATCGCTTCATCGGCCGACAGCAACGGCTGGATGTCCTTCACACCGAGCGGCAGCGGATTGGAGAGCGAGGCATAGTCGGGAAACTCGACGGCGAGCGTCTTCTGCAAGCCGGCGCGCTCGCTCGCGATCGCCGCGATCCGCGCGCGGCTGCGCTGCTCGGCCGCGACGTCGCGTTGCGCGGCTTGCTTGGACACCGCCGCGATGATCGCCTTGTCGAGCGCCTCGGCCTCGGCCGCGAGATCCTGCTCCTTGCGCACGAGCTCGGCGAGCCGGTCGCTGCCGGCCGCAAGCCGCACCGCGAGCTTGTTCACGGCGGAGGCGGCGGAAGATTGCGTGCCGCGCTGGATCGCGGCCAGCGCCTCATCAAGCGCCTTGTCGTCGGAGAGGAGATGCTGCTGCCGCGCGGAAAACAGGATCGGCAGCACCACACGCAGCTGCGCGCGGCTGCTGCGAAGCGTCCTTTGCGCCAGCGGCAGGGCATCGGCGGTGCGCCCGGAGACGTAGAGGAAATAGGCAAGGTTGCTAGTCGAGGTCACGACGTCAGGATGATCCGGCCCAAGCGCGCGCTCGCGGATCGCAAGGGCGCGCCGGTAGAGCGGCTCGGCATCGGCATAACGCTGCTGGTGCTCGTAGAGCCCGGCGAGATTGTTCAGCGAACGCGCGACGTCGGGATGATCCGGCCCTAGCACCTTTTCGCGGATCGCGAGCGAACGCTTGATCGGCGCCTCGGCATCGGCATCGCGGTTGAGGTCGCGATCGACCTGACCGATGTTGTTCAGCACCGTGGCGACCGCGGGATGCTCGGGCCCGGCGGCCTTCTGATAGATCGCGAGCGCCCGCTGGAACAGCGGCTCGGCGTCCGCAAAATGCTCCTGCTTTACGTAGAGCGTGGCGAGATTGTTGAGGGCCTGGCCGACATCGGGATGCTCGCGCGACAGGGCCTTTTCGCGAATGGCGAGCGCACGCTTGAACAGCGGCTCGGCCTCGGTGAAGCGGCCCTGCCGCTGATACAGCGCGGCGAAATTGCTCAGCTCGGGCGCGATCAAGGCGGTGTCGAGGCCGAGCGACTTCTCCATCAGCGCTATAGCGCGCTTGTAGATCGGCTCGGCCAGATCGTCGCGGCCCTGGCCGGCATAGACCTGGCCGAGATTGTTGAGCGCGGCGGAGAGTTCGCGACCGTCGTTGCCCTTCTCCAGGCTCGCCACCATGGCCTGCGCCAAGGGCAGCGCTTCGGCATATTTGCCGGCCTGGTTGAGCGCGTTGATCCGCGCGCCCTGTGCGGCGAGATCGGCCTTCTGGGCAAGAGCAGCCGTGGACAGTGACACACTTGCCGCGAGCACGAGGCCCGCGACGAGCGCCAGTCGATTACACCTCGTCATGAACCCTCTCGCTGCGAGCCTTGAGACCATCACGGTCTTGGGTCGCAGCGATGGGCGGCAGCGTTCAAATGGTTGCGCTCTGGTCCATCTTCATGCGCGCTTCGCCAGCGAGGCGAACCAGCATCTTGCGCAGCGCCGTGCCATCGGTCACCCGCTCCGGAAACTCCAGCCGCAGCGCGGTCTGGCCGTCCTGCATGTCGAGGCCTTCAGGGTCACAGCCGGTGCAGCGCCAGTCGCCGGCGGCCGCGCCGAGCAGCCTGGTCGCGTAGAGGCCCATGGCGTCGCGGTGGTCGGCATTCATGTGCTCCACCGCGCCCTCCTCCGCCGCCAGCAGGTCCTCGGCGCCGCTGAGGTCCGTCAGGAACTGTTCCGGCTTGAGATCGACGATCCGGCCGAAGCCGGCCACCAGATGGGTTCCCGTGGGCCGGATCCTGAAGAACGAAAAGTCCTTGAACGAAACAAAGGCTTCCGCCGATGGGTGGGCATTCAGATACCGCCGCTGGAGCAGTTCCGTCTCGGCGCCGGCCTGCTCTGCCCGGCCGGACAGCATGATCCGGGCGCCCTCCAGCGGATCGCCGGCGGCGCGCTCGTCCAACATCAAGGAGACCCGGCCATCTGCCAGGATGTTCCTGGTGTGCACGGCCAATCCTGAGATCAGCAGGATGGGCGAGCCATCCGGGTGGCTCGCCAGATTGACCAGGGAACAATAGGGATCGCCGCTGCCCACCATCAACGTCGCGAGAGCGCCCTGCCGCGACCGCCTGAGCAGGGATTTGGCGAGCTTTCCGGGGTCGAAATCGGGGGTCGGTTGCATGGGCTTTCTCGGGTCGGGTGGTTGCAAAGGGGGTCTTTTTTCGGCTAAACGGGGGTCTGGTTATGGGTCGAGATGCGGCGTATCTGCCGTGTTTCGTGGAACTTGGTCACACTTCAGCCCAGCTTGCATTGCTCGGTGACAAAGTTCGAACGCCAAGTTCGGGACCCATGTATGCGGCGCATCACTGGATTGCTCGCCGTTTCAAGCCACGACCCAAACGGAAAGCAGAAAGCAGAGGCTCATGCCCACAATCGCTTTGGTCGACGACGACCGCAATATTCTCACATCCGTCTCGATCGCGCTGGAAGCCGAAGGCTACCGCATCATGACCTACACCGACGGCGCCTCCGCGCTTGACGGTTTTCGCACCACCCAGCCCGACCTTGCCATCCTCGACATTAAGATGCCGCGCATGGACGGCATGGAGACGCTGCGTCGCCTGCGGCAGAAGTCCGACCTGCCGGTGATCTTCCTGACCTCCAAGGACGAAGAGATCGACGAGCTGTTCGGCCTCAAGATGGGCGCCGACGATTTCATCCGCAAACCGTTCTCGCAGCGGCTGCTGGTCGAGCGCGTCAAGGCGGTGCTGCGCCGCTCGGCGCCGAAGGACCCGACCGTCGCACCGAAGGAGAACGACGCCAAGGCACTCGACCGCGGCCTTTTGCGCATGGATCCGGAACGCCACACCTGCACCTGGAAGAACGAGCCGGTGACGCTGACCGTCACCGAATTCCTGATCCTCCAGGCGCTCGCGACCCGGCCCGGCGTGGTGAAGAGCCGCAATGCGCTGATGGACGCCGCCTATGACGATCAGGTCTATGTCGACGACCGCACCATCGACAGCCACATCAAGCGGCTGCGCAAGAAGTTCAAGGTGGTCGACAACGAGTTCGAGATGATCGAGACGCTGTACGGCGTCGGCTATCGTTTCAAGGAAGCCTGAGGCGGCAGGCGCCTTCGCGAATGTCGGGAGCATCGCCGGTTCTCGTTCCATCGGAACCGGGATGGCTCTAGAATGCGGGGACCTTCGCACGAGCTGTCCTAACGCGGGCGTAAGCATTGCTGGACCGAACGCAGCCTGACCCGAACCAGAGCGCCGAGGATATCGCATCCGACGGCGTTCAGGAGCACGTCGCCGAAGACAAGCCGGCCGCGCAGGGCTGGCGGCCGCTGAACTGGCTGAAGCGCGCCGGGCAGTTCTTCTTCGCACTGTCCTTCTCGAGCCTGACCCGCCGCATCGTCTCGCTCAACCTCGCCGGCCTCGTCGCGCTGGTGGCGAGCATCCTGTACCTGTCGCAATTCCGCGCCGGCCTGATCGACGCGCGCGCGCAGAGCCTGCTGGTGCAGGCCGAGATCATCGCCGGCGCGATTGCAGCGTCCGCGACCGTGCAGACCAACGCCATCACCATCGACCCCGACCGGCTGCTCGACCTCAAGCCGGGCGAGACCTATGGCGGATCGGACGACTATTCGCCGCTGGATTTTCCGATCAATCCGGAGCGCGTGGCGCCGGTGTTGCGCACGCTGATCTCGCCGACCAAGACGCGCGCCCGCATCTACGATCCGAACGGCAGCCTGCTGGTCGACAGCCGCAGCCTCGATACCGTGGTGCGCCTGCCCCTGCCGTCGCTCTCCGCCGAGAAGCCCGGCATCGTCGAGCGCGGCATGGTCGCGGTGCGCACCTGGCTGAACCGCGGCGACCTGCCGCTCTATCGCGAGCTCGGGCCCGAGAACGGCAACGGCTATGCGGAAGTGGCCGATGCGCTCCATGGCGAGAAGCGCTCGATGGTGCGGGTCAATCCGCGCGGGGAGGTGATCGTCTCGGTCGCGGTCCCCGTGCTGCGCTCGCGCGCCATCCACGGCGCGCTGATGCTGTCCACCCAGGGCGACGACATCGACCAGATGGTCACCGCCGAGCGCCTCGCCATCCTGAAGGTCGGCGGCGTCGCCGCCGCGGTCATGATCATGCTGTCGCTGCTGCTCGCCAGCACCATCGCCGGTCCCGTGCGCCGGCTCGCCGACAGCGCCGAGCGCGTCCGCCGCCGCATCAAGACCCGTGTCGAGATCCCCGACTTCACCCGCCGCCGCGACGAGATCGGCCATCTGTCCGGCGCGCTGCGCGACATGACCAATGCGCTCTACAGCCGCATCGAGGCGATCGAGATGTTCGCCGCCGACGTTGCGCACGAGCTGAAGAACCCGCTGACCTCGCTGCGCTCCGCGGTCGAGACGCTGCCGCTGGCGCGCAACGAGAACAGCCGCGCCCGCCTGCTCGAGGTGATCGAGCACGACGTCAAGCGGCTCGACCGCCTGATCTCGGACATCTCCGACGCCAGCCGGCTCGATGCGGAATTGCAGCGGCAGGACGCGGTTCCGGTCGATCTGCGCCGCCTGCTCGGCACGCTGGTCTCCGTCGCCAACGAAACCAAGCTCGGCCACGACGTCGCGGTCGAGGCGCGCTTCGAGGGTCGCGGGCCAAGCGACACGTTCGCCGTGACCGGCCACGACTCACGGCTCGGCCAGGTGGTCTCGAACCTGCTCTCCAACGCGCAATCCTTCTCGGAAGCCGGCAACAAGGTGCGCCTCACCTGCCGCCGCGCGCGCGGAGAGATCGAGATCGTGGTCGACGATGACGGCCCCGGCATCCGCGATGACGCGCTGGAGCGCATCTTCGAGCGCTTCTACACCGACCGTCCGCATCAGGGCTTTGGCCAGAACTCCGGCCTCGGGCTATCGATCTCCAAGCAGATCATCGACGCCCATGGCGGGCGCATCTGGGCGGAGAACCGCCCCGGTCCCACGGACGCCGACGGCGAGCCGACGGTTGCCGGCGCGCGCTTCGTGGTGAGGCTGCCGGCGCTATGAGCGACGGCGGGCCCAGCGTGCACGCCTCCGCGGTCAAGGTCGGGAATCTGGCAGTGCTGATCCGCGGACCGTCGGGCTCCGGCAAGTCGCGCCTTGCCTTCGATTTAATCATGGCGGGCCGCGCCGGCGTGGTCGAAAGGGCCGTTCTGGTCGGTGATGACCGTGTCCATCTGGCGACAGTCGGCGATGAAATTGAGGTCCGCCCCGCTCCGCCGCTGGCCGGCCTGATCGAAATCCGGGGCCTCGGAATCCGCCGCTGCGACTTCGTGGAGCATGCGACGGTCGGCCTCGTGGTCGATCTGGACGCCGCAGACGCGGAACGGCTGCCGCCGGCCGAATCCCTGAAAACAAGCATTTTAGGTGTCGAAATACCGCGAATCCCGGTTAGCCGCGACTATTCGCCCCTCCCACTGGTTGTCGCGGCCTTGACCACTACCAAGAGTTCATCTTCCGTTAATCCCTCAGGCGATTGTTTGAAGGGAAATGGTAACCATATGAACCCCACTATCGCGACCGAATAGACCGGCGCAGCTCCCCTCATCCATCCGTCTAAGTTCAGGGAGATACGCAACATCCCCTCTTGCGCAGGGGCTCTGGATGGTCAAAGTGGCGCGTTCGTGCGGTGCACCAAAAGCGCCCGCGAGGAGTTTTCCGATGATTGGTCTAGTACTTGTGACCCACGGGCGCCTTGCCGACGAATTCAAGGCAGCGCTTGAACATGTCATGGGCCCACAAAAGCAAATCGAAGCGATTACGATCGGCGCTGAAGACGATTCCGATCTGTGCCGAAGCGACATCATCGAGGCGGTTAACCGCGTCGATTCCGGCGACGGCGTTGCGATCCTCACCGACATGTTCGGCGGCACGCCATCCAACCTGGCAATATCCTGCATGAGCCGGCCGAAGGTCGAAGTGCTCGCGGGCATCAACCTTCCCATGCTGGTGAAGCTCGCCAAGGTGCGCGAGGAACGCGCGCTGCCCGACGCGATCGCGATGGCCCAGGAAGCGGGTCGCAAATACGTCACCATCGCCAGCCGCGTGCTCGCCGGCAAATGAGCGACGACGCGCCGCAAGCCGGGACGGGCGTGCCCGCGGGCGCGATCTCCAAGGAGCTTCTGATCATCAACAAGCGCGGCCTGCACGCCCGCGCCTCGGCGAAATTCGTCCAGGCGGTCGAGCGCTTCAACGCGCAGGTGTGGGTGACGCGCGGCGGCGAGACCGTCGGCGGCACCTCGATCATGGGCCTGATGATGCTCGCCGCAGGACCCGGCACGACGATCACGGTCGCGGCGGCCGGTGCGGATGCCGATGCCGCGCTCGCGGCGATCACCGAGCTCGTTGAAAGCAAGTTCAACGAGGAAGGGATCTGAGCCGCGCGCTCAGGTGCGCTCCCTCGCCCCGTTCTTACGGGGAGAGGGTTGGGGTGAGGGGCCTCTCTCCACACGCGAGATCGTTGTGAGACCTGTACCCCCTCACCCGGATTGCTTCGCAATCCGACCTCTCCCCGCAAGCGGGGAAAGGTGAAGAGAAGCGTCACTTCCCCGGCGGCGCGATGTAGATGTTCCAGCTCATCGACGGGCCGGCCTTGCCGTGGGTGAAGCGGCGCGTCGTCATCACCATGCGCTCGGCATTCGGCGCGGTCTCCGACACCCATTTCTCGAACGCCGGCAGGCGGCCGTCGGCCGGATCGAACACGCCGATGAAGCCGTATGTCTTGACGTCATCGCGCGAGATCAGCCCGGAATCCCAGGCTTCGATCGGCACGAGCGCGACCGGGTGGTCCGGGCTGTAGAACACCATCGGCTGGATCGATTCCATGGTGCCGGCGACGACCGCCCAGCGCGAGGCGAAGCGCGCGTGCCAGGCCTGCGTCAGCTCGCGTGCGAGGTCGGAGCGCGCGCCATAGGTCGCGGTGTTGCCGGCATTGGCGGCCATCTCGCGCGCGGCGATCCAGGGCGAGGCGGCGAGCGTCGCGACACTGAGCAGGAGCCAGATCGCGGCGATGTTGACCAGGGCCGCGCTCTGCACCCGCAGCGCAGGGATCGCGACCAGCGCCAAGGGCACCAGGAAGAACAGCGAGATGCCCCAATCGGTCTTCATGTAGACGCTGAAGGCGAGCGCGCCGAGCGGCGGGCCGACGGCGACGATGGTCTGGATGATCCAGACATTCAGCGCCTGCGAGAAATTGACCCCCGAATTGGGACCACGCGCCCAGGCGCGCGTGACGATGCGCGAGGGCGCGCGCAACAGCAGCGTGAACCAATGCGGCACCAGCGCCATGGCGAGCGCAGCGAGCGCTACGGGAAGGGCCAGCAACGCGAAATTATGCAGGAAGTAGCCGGCCACGAGCTGATGCACGAGACCGGCGTCCTCGAGGCTGTAGGTGTCGCCGGCATAGGTCAGCGGGACGAAATGCACGTCCGCCAGCCACACGATGTGCGGGATCATCGCCACCGCCATCGTCGCGATCGCCACCCACGGCGCCGGCGACAGCAGGAATTTCAAGCGGTCGGGATGGATCAGCGCGGCAAGGCCGATGGCGCCGATCATGGTCAGCACCCAGTATTTGGTCATCAGCGCCAGCGCGCCGGCGAGCCCGAACCAGATGCCGGACTGCCAGCTGCGTTTCTCGAAGGCGTTGAGATAGGCGAGCACGAGCAGCGGCAGGGTGACGAGCTGGAGCAGGTCCGGGTTGTACTTGAAGCCCTTGAAATTGAAGATCGGGTAGAGCGCGACCATCACCACGACCAGGAACGCGCGCCGTGCGTCCACGACGCGCAAGCTCAGCAGCCAGCAGATCACCATGCCGACGCCGACCGTCGCCATGGCGAGCGCATAGGTCGCCCAGTCCGTCGCCGGGAACGCCTTGAACCAGAGGCCCGCGATCCAGCCCGACAGCGGCGGGTGCTTGCCGTAGCCCCAGAGGAATTTCTGGCCCCAGCCATAGGCTTCCGCGACGTCCATGTGAACGTCCTGGGCTGCCTTGAGATTGATCAGGATGAAGGTCCAGAGCACCGCGTGCAGGATCGCGAGCTGGATCACCAGCCACAGGCGGGCCTCCGGCCGGACCGCGCTGGCAACCAGCCAGGCCCGGAAGCGGTTGAAACTCACCCGGGTCTTCGCGCGGGCTCGGGCAGATGGGATTGAGGTCGTCGACATCAGCCGTTGCGTAGCGCGTTTTGGGCTACCGTGGAATCAGCTTGGCGTGAAGAAAGGCCCTGAAAATACAGCAATATGGTTGCCGCACGGGGATGTGAGTGGTATCCCGCGCCCATGACGACCGTCCCCATTTCCAACATCCGCAATTTCTCCATCGTCGCCCATATCGACCATGGCAAATCGACGCTGGCCGACCGCCTGATCCAGATGACCGGCGGCCTGACCGACCGCGAAATGGCGGGCAAGGAGCAGGTGCTCGATTCCATGGACATCGAGCGCGAGCGCGGCATCACCATCAAGGCGCAGACGGTCCGGCTCGCCTACCGCGCCAAGGACGGCAAGGATTACATCTTCAACCTGATGGACACGCCCGGCCATGTCGACTTCGCCTACGAAGTCTCGCGGTCGCTGGCGGCCTGCGAGGGTTCCCTGCTGGTGGTCGACGCCAGCCAGGGCGTCGAAGCGCAGACGCTCGCCAACGTCTACCAGGCGCTCGACAACAATCACGAGATCGTTCCGGTCCTGAACAAGGTCGATCTTCCGGCCGCCGAGCCCGAGAAGGTCAAGCAGCAGATCGAGGACGTCATCGGCATCGACGCCTCCGACGCCGTGATGATCTCGGCCAAGACCGGCCTCGGTGTTCCCGACGTGCTGGAAGCGATCGTCACCCGCCTGCCGCCGCCGAAGGGCGACCGCGACGCGACCTTGAAGGCGCTGCTGGTCGACAGCTGGTACGACGTCTATCTCGGCGTCGTCGTCCTGATCCGCGTCGTCGACGGCGTCATGAAGAAGGGTAGCCGCGTCCGCATGATGGGCACGGGTGCGGCCTACGACGTCGAGCGCGTCGGCTTCTTCACGCCGAAGATGCAGCAGGTCGACGAGCTCGGCCCCGGCGAGATCGGCTTCATCACCGCCGCGATCAAGGAAGTCGCCGACACCCGCGTCGGCGACACCATCACCGACGACAGGAAGCCGGTCACCGAAATGCTGCCGGGCTTCAAGCCGGCAATCCCGGTCGTGTTCTGCGGCCTGTTCCCGGTCGACGCCGACGATTTCGAGACGCTGCGCGCCGCGATGGGCAAGCTGCGTCTCAACGACGCCAGCTTCTCGTTCGAGATGGAGACCTCGGCCGCGCTCGGCTTCGGCTTCCGCTGCGGCTTCCTCGGCCTGTTGCATCTGGAGATCATCCAGGAGCGGCTGTCGCGCGAATTCGATCTCAACCTGATCGCGACCGCGCCGAGCGTCATCTACAAGATGAAGCTGACCGACGGCACCGAGCTCGAGATCCATAATCCCGTCGACATGCCCGACGTGGTCAAGATCGCGGAGATCCAGGAGCCCTGGATCGAAGCGACGATCCTCACCCCGGACGAATATCTCGGCAGCGTGCTGAAGCTGTGCCAGGACCGCCGCGGCGCGCAGAAGGAGCTGACCTATGTCGGCGCCCGCGCGATGGTGAAATACGACCTGCCGCTCAACGAGGTCGTGTTCGACTTCTACGACCGCCTGAAATCGGTCTCCAAGGGCTACGCCTCGTTCGACTATCATCTCACCGACTACAAGCCGGCCGATCTCGTCAAGATGCAGATCCTGGTCAATGCCGAGCCAGTCGATGCGCTCTCCATGCTGGTGCATCGCACCCGCGCGGAGGGACGCGGCCGCGCCATGGTCGAGAAGATGAAGGAGCTGATCCCGCCGCACATGTTCCAGATCCCGATCCAGGCGGCGATCGGCGGCAAGGTGATCGCGCGCGAGACGGTCCGCGCGCTGCGCAAGGACGTCACCGCGAAGTGCTACGGCGGCGACATCACGCGTAAGCGCAAACTTCTGGAGAAGCAGAAGGAAGGCAAGAAGAAGATGCGGCAGTTCGGCAAGGTCGACATCCCGCAGGAAGCCTTCATCGCCGCGCTGAAGGTGGATAGCTGAGGCGAACGGGCCCGGGCTCTCACGGATCCATCAGCCGCCGTCATGCCCGGGCTCGTCCCGCCTGCGGGGCCGAAGCCCCTTCGGCGAGGCGAAGGCCCGGGCATCCACGTTCCTGGTGCCGCTGAGAAGCCGTGGATGGCCGGGTCAAGCCCGGCCATGACGACGAAGGCAAGACCAGATTTCGTGACGAGATCGCTCCGGTCCGAGGCTTTTGCGACCGGACAACAAAAACCGCGAAAACAACCCCATGCACAGTAGCCGGCCCCTTGCCGGCATTGGGATTTTTCGAATTTTCGATTTTACGAAATCCGTTTGACCCGTCGGGCAAAACAGGGGCATGATGGCATCATGGCAGCGGGTGTGCAGCAGGCGCTCATCAGGGCGCACCATCTCGACCGCCGGCCGATTGGCAGCCTCTGATTTCGCCGCGCTGCACGGCCAGAACGAAAGCCGTTCCGAGCCATCCGGCGAATGCGCGCGGTGTCAGGCCGGGTATGTGAATGACCGCGGCCACGGCCGACGGCCCGGACTTCCGGTACCCACGCACTTTTCCTTCATCCGCTTTGAGTGGTCGTAGATCTTGCCGGTGGCGATGGGGCGGGGTTGAAAAACGCTCTCAGCGGCGGCAATCTCGGCCAGATTGAGGCCTCGATCTGGAGAATCTCGGCTTATGCCGATCGATGCGAGGATCGACGATGAAGCCGCGGCTTAGAATGTGGCTTGCCGTTGTTGCGGGCGTCGCCCTGGTGCTCGCCGTCGCCTGGGCCGCCATCCTCTGGACCCGCCCGGAGCCTATTCGCATCGCGTTCGCCAATTCGCTCTCTGGCCCGTCCGCCCCGGCCGGGACGGAAAGCCTGGTCGCGACGCAGCTTGCAATCGACGAGGTGAACGCCAAGGGTGGCGTCAACGGACGGCTAATTGAACTCGTTCTGTTCGACGACGCAAGCGATCCAGCCGTGGCGCGCGCGAATGCGCAGGCGATCGCCGACAGCCCATGCGTCGCTGTGCTCGGCCATTATCTCAGCTCCGCTTCGCTCGCGGCAGCGCCGGTATACAAGGATGCGCGGATTCCCGCGCTGACGGGAAGCGCGGCTGCCGACGATCTGACATCCACCAATGATTACTATTTTCGTGCGTTGGCGCCGGTCTCCGCGCAGGCGCGCTCGGTCGCGGAACATCTGCGCGCCGTGATGAAGGAGCCAAAAGTCCGTCTTGTTCACACGCGCGATTCCTACGGCAAGAGTTTTGAGCGTGGATTTGCGGCGGCCTATCCGGCGGAGCAGTTGCACGTGTTCGGACTGGACGTCGCAGCCGGTCGGATCGGATCGATGGATGGGACGCTAGCCGCTGCCGCGCAGGAGCCCGGACCCGGCGTTATCGTCGTCGGCGCGGCACCCGATTTTAGCCCAGACATCGTCAAGGCGCTGCGCCGCCACGGCATCAAGGGAACGATCATCGCATCCCAAGGCGCGGCCCGCGAAAGCTATTTGCAGAATTTCGCCAACGAGCCCGAGGAAAAATCGCATCCGGGTTTCTTCAGCGAAAATCTGTATGCCGCTTCATCGCTGATGTTCGACAGCGCAGGCGTGGCGGCGCAGGCCTTTGCCGTCGACTACAAGGCGAAAGCGGGAACCTCGCCAAGCTGGGTTGCCGGCGGCGCGTATGACGCCGCGCGCCTGATGATCGATGCGCTGAAACGAGCTGCCGTACATCGCCGGTTTATGGGGCAGGGGATTCAGAAACGATCCGACAGCAAGGTTGCGGATCGCGACCGGGTGCGCGTCGCACTGGCCGCGATCGACAGTCCGAAATCGGCGGTCGTCGGGCTGACGGGGCGGCTCTATTTCAACGCGAACCGCGACATTCCGCGCCCGATCCGAATGGGTTTCTTCCATTACGGTCGGTTCGTCACGGCGCCGCGGCAACTCGTGCGCATCGATCAACCTGATGGAATCGACCTCGCCGCGGAACAGGAGAAGGGCCATGTCATCGCGTTCGAGGATCGGCGCTACTGGATTCAGCGCGTCGTTTATACCGGCATCGACATCATTCGCGTCAGCCGGATCGACGTGAAGCAAAATTCGTTCAACGTCGACTTCTATCTCTGGATGCGATTCGCTGGCGACGATGAGGCGCAGACGCACGTCGAATTCCCGGCATTGCTGGATCGCGGGGCGTTCGATCCAGCTCGGCCGATTCAGGCTGGACACGAAGACGGCCTGAGCTACCGGCTCTATCGCATCAACGGCGATTTCAAGGCCCGTTTCGATCTCCACGACTATCCATTCGACACGCAGCAATTGCATCTACATTTTCAGAACACGGAACAGCGGCGGGAACTCATCACCTATGTCATCGATCGGTTCGGCTTGCGCCTCGCCGACGACGGAAGCTCGCGGGCCGAGGACGGGGCCTATTCCGGACTCCCGCTCTGGCGATTTCTCGGGCTGACCTATTTCGTCGAATCCCTGTCCAGCGGATCGACGCTCGGAAAGGCGTCTTTGTTTGGTGCCGAGGCAAGGACGGAATTCGCAGGCTTCGATGCGACCATCATGCTGCGCCGCAGCTCCGCCATCTACATGCTGAAGAACCTACTGCCGCTGTTTCTGCTCGTGCTCGTCGTATTCGCCACGCTGTTCTTTCCCGAAACCATGTTTCGTGAACGCGTGACGATCCCAGTGACCTCGATCCTGGCGAGCGCGGTGCTGCTCGTAGCGGTGAGCAGTCAGATCGGCGATGTCGGATACACGGTGGTGGTCGAAGAGATGTTCTACATCTTCTTCGTACTATGCCTGATGGCGATGTTGGCGGGCTACAGACATGAAAAACTTCGGGACGCGGGCCGAAAGCGCGTCGCTGTTGTTTCGGATCACGTCGCGCAGATCATTTATGCCGGGACAGTGCTCGCCATCATCGTCGTGCTCTACCGGCGTTATGCCGTGTGAGGCAAGCGTGGATACCTCGCCGGCCCGCCACACCTCGTTGAAATTCGCAGCATGAGTCCAGATCTGGCCCATCGCGGACAAGCGTAAGAAGTCTCGCTGAGGTCTCAACGCCCGGAGGGCCGGTCATTCATCTTCGATTACGAAAATAGAAAGGTCCCTATCAGCAGGCCCGCGGCGAAAGCGAAAAGCCCCAAAGTGCAGATTGAAACAATACGGACGAGGATGCGTACTTGCGCCTCGTACTCCTCTTCTGCGGTCTTGTGGGACTGAGCCGCCACTGCAACTGCCCTACCATCTCCCAGATTTGGCGAATGTACGCTCGAAATCATGGTCAACGCGAGGCATTTGACCCTGCCGCGATGCCCTGTTCGTGACTTGGCGGGGACATCTCTTGACCTGGCCGGCGTCTCTTCAACGGGGAGGATCATCCTCCCTTGAGGTCCGTTCAATGGGGCTTAGCGGACTGAATTTGCTCGAGTTGAGTTTTACGCGTTTTGACCCGAAGCGGACATCAGGCGGCGGGGCTCGTAGAGGCGCGAGAGACCGGCCTGACGTGCGCGAACATGCTGCGGGCGTTCCAGGTTGGGAACGCTCTTATCAGCGACGGCGGGCCGTCGAGTTGGATGCGGCCCTCGCCGGTGGCTTGGGCCCAAGTGAGCTGGCCGGCATGCCATTTGACGAATGCTTCCGCTTCCGCCGTGATGTAGAGATCCTCTTCGAAGCCGGGGTTTGTCTTGCAGATCTCGGTGTCTCCGAGTTCGATGAGTAGCCAATAGCGCTCGCGGCGCGAGCGGCCGGTGAAGTCGAAGCGGATGACGACGCGTCGATCCGGGAGCCGGTCTCGGCGGAGCGCGTTGCACATCGACCACAGGGCGACAAAGGGGTCGAGGTGCTCGGGGGCGATCTCGAGCCAACGCGCACCCCACTCGCCGAGCGACTGACAGACCGTGAAGAGATCGTGGCCTGCGGACGTGAGCTCGTAGCGGTGCCCGCGCCCGTCGGGCTTGAATGCCGACTCGACGATACCGACCCGTTCGAGCTGCTTGAGCCGTTGCGAGAGCAGGGTACGGGAGAGTCCGGGCACGCCCTCCAAGATCTCGCTGAAGTTTCCGCAGCCAAGGTGCAGGTTGCGGATGATCAGAGGTGTCCAGCGCTCGGCGAAGATCTCGGCGCCACGGGCGATGGGACAATATTGGCCATACGTCCTCATGAGCCCAGTGTCCCACAGCCGCCTTCGGCTTTGAAGTCCAGATTCTTGACTATGCGACGGTGGCTCGCCGTGGTCCGATCTCGCCTCTCGAAGAGAGGAGGACACCATGACGACACCAATGCCCGCGGAAGTCAGCCAGCGCAGCAAGGGGCCACCCCTCGTGGAGATCGACTGGTTCCGAGGCCGGCTAATCAGTGCCGACCACGCCGACTACGACAGCGCCCGTGCAGTCTGGAACGGTGCCATTGACCGGCGCCCGCACCTAATCGCCCGATGCATCGGGACCGCCGACGTGGTCGCGGCCGTGCGTTTCGCCCGCAACCACGATCTAGGGATTGCTATACGGGGCGGAGGCCACAACGTGGCGGGCACCGCCATTTGCGACGACGGGATCGTCATCGACCTCTCGGCGATGCGGGGCGTCCGAGTCGATCCCGCCGATCGCAGGGCCTGGGTGCAAGGCGGCGCGCTGTGGGGCGACGTCGACCACGAGACGCAGGCGCACGGTCTGGCCACCACCGGCGGAATCGTGAGCCACACCGGCGTCGCCGGACTCACCCTCGGCGGTGGCGTCGGCTGGCTGATGCGCAAGCACGGCCTTACGGTCGACAATCTGCTCGCCATTAACCTCGTAACGGCCGACGGCGGGCTGCTGCGGGTGTCCGAGGACGAGCACCCCGACCTGTTCTGGGCGTTGCGGGGCGGCGGGGGCAACTTCGGCGTGGTCACCTCGTTCGAGTTCCGCCTCCACCCCGTCGGACCCACCGTCCTGGCCGGGCCCATCCTCTGGGACGCGACCGACGCCGCGGAGGTCCTGCGCCTCTACCGCGACTTCATCGCAGACGCTCCTGACGAACTCGGCACGGTCGTAAGGTTCGGCACCGCGCCGCCGCTAACGGTCATCCCCGAGAATTTGCACTGGCGCCCAGTGATGATGGTTGGTGCTTGCTACGCCGGGCCGATCGAGGAAGGTGAGCGGGTGCTCCGCCCGCTCCGCGCATCCGGAACTCCCCTCCTCGACCTCGTCGGGCCCGCGCCGTACGTGGGATTCCAGAGCGCGCTCGACTCGACTGTCGTCCACGGTTGGAACTACTACTGGAAGTCCACCCACCTCCCCGAGCTCCGCGACGACCTCATTGACGTGATCACCGAGCACGCGTTCTCCTGCTCGTCACCGCGGTCGTACGCGGCGATGTTCCATCTGAAGGGAGCGGTGAGCCGAATAGCCGAGGGCGCGACGGCATTCGGGAACCGGCAAGCGTCGCACGCAATCACGCTCGATGCTGTGTGGCGGTCCGGAGAGGACTTCGGCGACCGGGACACGGCATGGACGAGGCAGTTCTTCGCCGCCCTCCGCCCCTTCCGCCAGGGCGTTTACGTCAACTTCCTCGGCGGCGACGAAGATCCGGGCCGGGTCCGCGAGGCGTACGGCGACGCCGTCTATGACCGGCTGGTGGACGTAAAGACCACGTACGACCCCGAGAACGTCTTCCACCACAACCAGAACATCCGCCCCCGCACCGGGACGCGGATCATCGGGCCCACCAGGGCGCCACATTAGCGCACTGATGGCGGGGATTTCGGGAGCCGGCCGCGGCGCCGAGTAGGCGTACACAACGCCGGGGCGCTCAGCAAATGAGCGTCCTTACCGTGATCTCCGCACTCTCAGTTTGCTGCGCTTGCCCACGACATCTTGTGGCCCATCGCGTCAGTTGGTCCGATGCAGCGGTTTGTCTGGAGTTGGGGGTAAAGCCGACCTGCCGACTGAGTGCCGGACTTCTCAGTTTGACCCGAAGCCGAAGTCGTGGCCGCTTTAGTCAAAATTGAGCATCTGCCAAGTCCGAGGTTGACAAAATCTACCCGCACAACCTAGTGACGAGCCTTTCTACCCATTTGGGCAGAACATAATGCCGATGATCTTGCCACTCGTTACCCGGCTCGGGGCACTCGTCGCAATCAGTCTTTGCCTATCGGGATGCGGAAGAACAGAGAGCTACCGATACAAGCTAACGTTGGCGGTCAGCACGCCTGATGGCGTTAAGCGTGGTTCGACTGTGATCCAAGTGACCTTTTGGGATGTTTCGTTCCCTGCAAAAGGCACGATGCACAAGCTAGATGGCCAAGCTCTCTATCTGGACCTTGGCCCAGGTGCGCGTCCCCTGATTGCATTGCTCACAAGTAGGCTCCATCGAAAATACGATGACGAGATTCGTTGGACGGAGGAAGCGGGACCGGGAACCCCTCTCATGTTACGGGCATATGGGGAGCCCCGGTCACGAGATTTTATGGACGATGTACCGCGTGTCGCCCGTTTGCGCGGACCGCGCAAAATCAGCCCCAACGATCTGTCGGACCTAGTGACATTTGCAGACATGAGGGATCCGAGCAGCGTGATCGAAGTCGACCGCAACGACCTACAAGCGTCGCTTGGTGCGAACATAACTTGGAATGAAGTGGCAATCGAGGGTACTGACGAGCCGATCACAAAAGGCATCGAGCAAGAGTTGCCGTGGATACCGACATACTTCCAAAAAAATCTGCGTCTCGACGGGTCTAATCTCACGAGCGAACGAGAAATCGCAAACCGCCTAAGCTGGTGGGACTTTATTCAATCAGGCGAATTGAAGAGGAGCAACTGACATGACACCTAGCTTTCGACACTCGATCGATGCTCGGGATGTCAGCTTGCGGCCCTTAGCCGAAGGTCGATTGAGCGCGTGTCATGTCGGCTGTCAGGGGCAAACCCGACGGCAATCTCAGCATCACGTCCACCGCTGCTTTTGACCCAAGGCTGACTTCGAACTGAGGACGAGCGTCGCAATTTAGTGGATGGACATTCGGCTCAAGATTGCGTCATATTTTTTGTGCAACCGACGGAATGGAGCCGCTCAATGGATCGCTTGCCGCTTATCCTGTACCAACCTTTAGGCGTGCAGCTTGGGTTCGTTCCGTTCCTGTTTTTGATTGGAAAATCCGCCGGCGATATTCTCTTTATGGGAGGGCTCTCATCCGTTTTTTCAGTATTGATTTCAGCCGGCCAGCTCCGTCGGTACGGGGCTGCCACTTACTACATCCCGCGGGGAGTATAAGTCGTTCTTGTCGTCGCTAAGGACGCCTCGCCGCGAGTGAGCCAATGGTGGTCAGGTGCGATGTGTCACGCCTCAGGCGCGATGTCGGCTACTAAGCGCGAACCATAACTCACTTGCTCGATTTCGGGACTTATCGGTTTTGACCCAAAGGCGACATTCAACGTCTGGAGTGATTTCCAGCTTCTGCCTGATCTTCGGATGCTAGCCGGGGAAGTCGCGGAACTCCTTGACGAGATTGAACGGAATTTTCCACCCGGCGCCTCCCCCGCGCATCAGCATCTTGATGTCTTCCGCCCTGTTTTCTTTTCCGGTTTTCAGATCGGTCTCCAGCGTGTGGCCTTGGCTGTCCCAAGGTTTGCTCGCGCTCTTCGAGTAGTAGCCGAGAAAATGCCCAGCTTCATGGGCAGACGTGTTAGGCCCGCGTTGCGAGCTGATGAAGGCAAGGTCCAGCGATCGAGCAAACGAACCATTGGCGAGGCCGCCATTGGACCAAACCTTATTGACGCAGAAAATGGTTAGATGGGCGCCCTGAACTTTGTGTTTGACGAAGAAGCCCTTCAGTTTTTCGACGTCGATCACATCGGGAAAAGTCGCCAGGCTCGCATCCTTCATGCCAGTCGCATTGGCGAGCTCCTGTTTGAGGGCAGCCTGCGAGTCGTCGACGACCAGCCAGTCGCTTGGCACCCGCTCGAAGCGGATGTTGGCCTGCGGCCTCCATATATTGTTCATCGTCAGCAATTCATCTTGCTCGTTGCAGGGCTTCTTGGCGTGAAACGCCGGAGCGCCGCCACTCCCCGGAACCATGACATTGCGGAACGCCACCTTGATCTTGATTTCTCGCAGCACGACGACATGGAGCTTGGCTTCGATCTTCCGGCCGGCCGACCGGGCCACCACCTCCAGGCCGGGAAAGCCAATCGGCTTAATCCGGCCATTGATTTCGAAAAACCGTGCATCGCCATTGAAGGTGGCGGGAAGTGATGCCGCCCTGAGCTGCGGATCGATATTGGGTTCGGAGAAGATGTCTCTGGCTTGCATTACGCGTCTAAGGGTATCGGCGCCATCGATCTCCTTGATCCCGAGGGCATGGGCGTTAGGATCGACTTTGAGCTTTCTTCCGGGATCGATCAGCGCCACGATGTTGGAGCCGCCGAACGGCACCACCATGCCCGGCGGGCTGCGGCGCTCATCGATGCCGGAGCGGCGGAAAACCTCTTGAAAAGCGGCCATGTCTGCTTTTCCTGTCCTGGTTCGGTCCGTCAACGCGAAATTTTGCGCGCGGAATTGAGAGCCTCCTTCGGCGGCGGGAACACGATCTGCCCGGCCCCCGCGGCGATATGCAGAAAATTTCGGCGGCGAAGTTTCAGGGCCAGTCCCTCCGCAACAATTGGGCACGGACGGCAGCAGGCGTAGCCTACTACGCTTTCCGGAGAACGCGGAAGGCTAATCAATGTCCGCTGATGGCCCAAACACGAAGTGCAGACGAAACGCCAATTTGTCGGCTCATAGGGGTAGACCGGAAGCGGACGGCGTGCCGCCTGAACGGCGCATTTTGACCCGCAACGGACATTAATGGCTTGACCCAATGCAGATCCATTGGGTTGATAGGATTTGCTCTCAGGTGCGATAGGTGGGCGCAAGCGCGAGGCGCACGGATGGAGTTGCCCGCTACACTGAACCTCGTTGACTTGACGGTGGGCGCACATCAAGAGCTCACCAAACCTGGGCGACTGCGCCTGGACCGGCTGAGAAAGCTTGGCAGGCGCGTGACGGCACTGGTTTATGCGGCAACGCTACTTGTGGCGTTTGCTGCAGCTTGCGCATATGCCGCTGACATAGGTTATCTGGCTCCCCCCGGGGTTGCTGCAAACGAGTTTCCCTCACCGCAGCGCCCTGTTGCACGGATTGTCAGCCCACGCCGCTCCGCCGAAGAGCACCGCGACGCTCTCGATGAGGCGGGCCAGATCGCACGCGTTCTTGAACTGAAACCTGGCATGACAGTCGGCGACATTGGTGCAGGCAGTGGCTACCACACGGTCAGACTCTCGTACCTCGTCGCACCCGCCGGCTCTGTCGTTGCCCAGGACGTCACGCGGGATTACCTCATAGAACTCGCCAGGCGAACAAAACTTCTGAAGTTGACGAACGTGCAATTCGCGCTCGGCGAACCACACGACCCGCGTCTACCCGCTTCCTCGCTGGATGCCGCAATCCTTGTGCACATGTATCACGAGATAGCTCAACCCTATGCCTTCCTCTACAATCTCGCGCCCGCCTTGAAGCAGGGTGCACGGGTCGGAATTGTCGATCTTGAGCTTCCGACGTCGAAGCACGGCACGCCAATTGAGCTCCTGCGCTGCGAATTGACCGCCGTCGGCTATCGCGAGGTCGCCACATATAAGCTCGCCGGGGACGGAGGGTACCTGGCAGTATTCTCTCCGCCGGAGGTAGCGGGTCGAAAATCTCCCCGCGACATCGTTGCTTGCAGGGATCCCGCCGGCACTCGCTGACACCACGCCCGCCGCCCGTCTCAGCAGCGATACGCGAACATGTCCGAAGACGGGATGAGACCGAGTGCGCGTGACATACGGCTTACATTTTCCTTGCCGCAGGCCTATTCTTTTCGCGTCAGACGTCCCTATAGCGACCTCAAAGGGCAACCGGGGGAATGCGCATTGCGCCATTTCTTCGAGCACTACGCGTTCGACACCGACCGGCGCGATTGACCCTAAACGGCCGTTGACCCAAGACCAGCCCATCCTGTCTACTCAACTGAGTGGTGGCAACGTGTGAGACAATGCTGACGCAAATTTACGAAGTCGCGACACCTGCGGAAGCCGAGGCGATATCGGCAATCGGCGTCGATCATGTCGGCGTGCTCGTCGGCGATGGAGCCTTCCCTCGGGAGCTTCCGGTTGAGAAGGCGTTAGCGGTCATGAAGATGATGCGGGCGCCATCCGTACTTTCCGCGCTGTTCCTTTCGGCGGATGTCGCTCTTATCGAACGGATGGCGAGAGAGCTTGATCCGCCCATTGTTCATCTTGGCGCATCAAGCGAATTGCTTACGCCTGATCTTGTCGTGGCGCTGCGAAAATCCCTGCCGAAGACCAAATTCATGCGCAGCGTACCTGTCACGGGACCCGAGGCAGTAGGTGTGGCGCAAGCATATGATGGGGTTGTCGATTGGATCCTGCTCGACAGCCATCGCACAGGTGATGTGCAAATCGGCGCGCAGGGCGTGACGCACGACTGGAGCATCAGTCGAACGATAGTGGAGAGCGTTCGCACCCCAGTCATACTTGCTGGTGGCCTCGGACCAGACAATGTCAAGGAAGCTATTCGGTCGGTGCGACCTGCCGGCGTTGATTCGAAAACAAGAACGGATCGAGAGGGCACTCACTCAAAGGACCTGGGCAAGGTAGAAGCCTTCTATCGCGCTGCGACGAGCGGTTAGATCGCGCTTCTCTTCTGGCCCATCGCGGCGGTGAGCGCAGCGCAGCGGCATATCGGGGGTCCGACGCAAGCCGGAGGTCGCCGGCCGAGGGGTAAGTGACGCAATTGACCCGGCGCAGTCGTTCCTTCGTGGCTCGACGAGCCTTGGCTTTCCTAAATCACCCGGGAAAGCTTAGACCGCGCCATAGAAGTGCCGATACTGCCAAGCGGCTTCCCTCTGTAGTTGAGGTTCAGACCACGACTGGTCTTTGAAGCGCATGACAGACATAGGCGAGAGGTCGACAGCCGGCCTGCCATCGATAATCCAGGTTGCAAGCGCCTCTCCGATGGTTGGCGAGATTGAGAGGCCAGCGACGTTGCATCCGCTTGCAAAATAGAAGCCCGTAACTCCGGAGGCCGGGCCAAGGATGTGGTGGCCGTCGGCGGTCATTGTCGGAATGCCACCGCGAAATTCTCGCACTTTTGCCGTTTGCAAGATTGGAAGTTGATCTTTGACTTCAAGGGCGGCTGAACGAAGCACTTCGATGTCGAGTGGCATGTCCTTGATATCGAAACTGGCTCCGAGCGACTGCATGTCGAAAAATCGTGGCGATTCTTCATAGACACCCCAAAGCAAGCCGCCCTGGCAGGGACGCGTGTAGACGGCAGCATCCATGATCCGAATCATTGGCAGGTCAGCACGCGCGCCATCCAAAGGCTCGGTGACGATGAGTTGCTGCCGGGTCGGGACCAACGGTACGGAAATCCCACTTACGTCCGCGACTTGTCGTGTCCATGCACCGGCTGCATCAACCACGATCGGGCCTTCAATGATGCCTTTCTCGGTGGTTACTCCAGTCACCTTGCCGGCAGTGATGTTTACGGTGAGCACGCCGGTCTTCGTCAGCACGGTTGCGCCCTGAGCGGCCGCTGCTCTGGCGAAGCCGGTGGCAACCTGCGCTGGGTCGAAATACCTATCGTCACCGATCCTCATCGCCGCTACGACGCCCGTCGGCTTTAAGAATGGATTGAGGCGACTTGCTTGCTCCGGAGAAATCGGCTCCACGTCGAGGCCCATACGGCGCCCGCGCTCAAGGTCGGCCTTGATCACCTCCGCATCCTGTGGCCGACGCGCAATTTTCAGGCTGCCGGAATGCACCCAATCGAGAGGCTGCCCTGTTTCTTCAGTGAACCCTTCAATCTTACGACAAGCGTCCTTGATGAGGCCAATCATCAAGTCGCTCTTGCGGGCGCAGCTCACCATGCCCGCAGCGCGGGGCGAGGTTTGCGATCCAATATCGTGCTTGTCGATCAGAACGACGTCAACACCGCGTTTGCTCAAGTAATATGCCGTGGCAGCGCCGAGGCCGCCGGAGCCAATGACAATAGTATCGGCCTTGCTGATCACGGGACGCTCCCTCGAAATGAGTTAGCAGTAACCGAAGACTATCACTGGCGGTGGCGGCCTACTATTCTCTTTTTCCGGGCGACGGCAGCAACGAGGGCCGCTATTGGCCCGTTTGAAATCTTGCGATAGGCACTTAAGATGCCCGCTCACCGGGGCTGACCGGAAGTCGTCGCGGGAGGACTAAACAAGTCAGCGACAGGGACGTCCGTAAGATCGGCGCGTCGTTCAGTAACACGCCGGCTTCCTTCAGTCAGACGCTCGGCGCTCCGCGCGGAAAGCCGACGACGCCCGTCAGGGATCTCCATCTCCTGCCCCCGCACGGCTTCACGACGTCTTCTGCTTCGCCTCCAAATATCGTGCGAAATTGTCGAGGATCGCCTGCCAGCCGCCTTGCTGCTGCTCCACCGAGTGTGTCGGCTCGCTATCGAAGACAACGCGGACGACAACGCCATTCGGGCCGGGCTCGAACTCGACTTCGGCCTTTCGATCGCCGAATGCGTATTCGATCCGCTTGTGCTCAACGATCTTGGTGTAGGTGCCGGCGAAGTCAAAGCCCATGCTGCCGTCCTTGGCTTCCATGCGAGACGAGAACACGCCGCCCTCTCGCAGGTCGACCGTAGCCTTGGTCGTATGCCAGTCGTCGGACGCGGCGTTCCACTTCACGATGTCGGCAGGCGTCGTATACGCACGCCAGACCTGATCGATGGGGGCTGCCACGGTGGTTTCGACGCTGATCCTCATGAACATTGCTCCTGTTTCGATTTTCACGGCTCAAGGTGACGGCATCACCTACGTGTGCGGGGTCCATCCACAGCACTTCCGAGATGTGTCCACCCAAGGACGATCGAGACCGGTCCATGCCGACAAAGTCGAGCCGTCAATGTCTAAAAAAATGCCATAGCGGGCAACCAAATGCGCCGTGATGAGGTTCAAAGCCCGGTCAGATCATCATTTCCCGAGCTGTTGAAGCACGGCGGACCACAACGCAAGCGGCTCCCTGAGGCCTCCCGGCTCGGACGGCTTCTGGCGAACGGCGGTGTGCACCATGACGAGTTTCGAGGCCGGATCGACCAGGATGACCTGACCGCGTATGCCGAGCAGGGCAAATCTGCGCTGCTCGCCAGGGAGGAGCCACACCTGATAGCCGTAACCGAAAAAGGGTGTGGCCACGCGCGGAGCGAGATGACCATCGTCTGGTCTGACGGTCGTGGCATCCAGCAGCCACTGCCGGGGGATCAACTGACGACCCTCCCAGGCGCCGTCGTGTGCGAGCAGCCGGGCCACGCGCGCATAGTCGCGCAAGGTTGCGTTGAAGCAGCAAAAAGCAATCTCTTGCCCGCTACCGTCTATCGCCCATGAAGCATCCGCTTCGGTGCCGATGGCACTCCAGATCCGGTCGTGGAGATAGTCGGCAACCGGGGTGCCCGTGGCGGCGCGCAGGACCAGGCCCAGTATCTCGGTTTCCACGCTTGCATAGTGCCATTTGGTCCCCGGCGGGGCGGTTCGGGTATTGAATTGCGCGATGATTGCGGCGGGATCTTTTGCCTCTCCAACGAACAAGGCTCGCCCAAGCCGGGCTATGTCATCGTGCCCATCATAGTTTTCCGAGAATTCGACGCCCGAAGACATATTCAACAAGGCCCGGATGGATGTGTTTCCATATTCCGTTCCTGCAAGGCCAGAGACGTACGTTGAGACGAGGTCGTCGATCGACTTGATCCGTCCTTCCGAGACCGCGATCCCGACCAACATGGCCACCAGCGTCTTGGCCATGGACTGCGAAAGAAAGCGGTCGTGGTCGGTCCGCGAATATTGATAGTGCTCGTACAGGATGGTGTCGTCCCTGGCGATCAGGAGTCCTGTCACCGGGTTGCGCTTGAGATAATCCGCGATGCTCAGCCGTTCCGTGCCGAAACTGTAGGCGATCGATGGCTCCGGCGCGCGTTTGAATTGCCAGGGCGCCGTCGCGCGAGCGATCGGACGCGAGGGGTAGATCTCGCCGAAATGGCTGTAGACCCCGACGAGCTTGTCAAGCTGGGTGGTGGTCCCCCGCGTGCCGACCGGATAGCCCTCAGCCGCGCCGTAGATATCAGCATCGGGGCCACTATCCGAAAAGACCGGTCCCGGCTCGCCGGGAGAGCTTCGGACGTCCTGCGCGCATGCCAAGGGCGCCCAGAGCGCCGAGACGAGAATGGCGGGCAACAAAAACCCGCGGCAACCGCGCGGCCTGCAGAGCGCTCCCCAATTCATTGGACTTGCCTCCTCACACGTCCTTGCGTGTGCGCTTTTGAGAACAATCTCGCAGGCCGGTGACGCGAGGCACGCTATCATTACGGGTAGACGGTGTCAGCATGTGGCCCCATAGCCGACGCCGGCCGAATTGAGGCGCCCCACTTCTGCTTTGACCGCCTCCGGCGCGAAAAGCTCGCAGCAACCAGCAAATGGCGGCTGTGTTCTGCGCCACCGGGATCGTCGGCGCGCGCACACATGACCGGCCCTGCCATTGAACCAGGACCAAATCCAACCGCACCAAACCGGGTAGTGCCAATGCAATGACGGCCCCGCCGATTGACGAGCCATGCGGCCCGGTCGTCGAATCCATACGCGATGAACGGGTGCGTGCATGCGGTTTTTCCTGTGTGAGATCGTCGCTCGCGTCATCGCGATCTATTTGTGCGTCGATTGCGGCCGCATGCTGCGGGATGGCTATGCCGAGCGGAAAATCAGGGCTTTCAGTCCTGATCTCGTGGTCTGGCTGCTGGACTGGTCGAGGCAGGTCTTTCAGAGGGACACCGCGCCGGTCCGGTACTGGATGGAAATGGGCCATCAGGCCATCTGCCTTTTGGCGTGCCTCGCCGTTGCGATATTCGGGTGGTGGCTGCCGAACGGCTGAGCATCCCCAGATGCGTACCCAGAACTCGGATCACCTCTCCCGTCGGGGAGAGGTCGGAGCGCATCGTAGATGCGATCCGGGTGAGGGCTTCAGGTCTTACTAAGCGCCGCAGCCCCTCACCCGGATTGCTGCGCAATCCGACCTCTCCCCGTCGGGGAGAGGTGAACCACGGACAGCCGACCGAACGTTACTTCGTTTAGAGCGGAGCCAGGCCCGGCGGCGGCTTGCGGATGTTGGACGCCTGTTCATACGCATAGGCCAGGCGCAGCAGCTTGTGCTCGCTCCAGGCGCGGCCCGCGAAGGCGACGCCGAGCGGATAGTCGGGCGTGTCCTTGCCGTCGGCGCCCGAGACGAAGCCGCCGGGCACCATGACGCTGGGATAGCCGGCCCTGGCGGCAATCGCCGCGCCGGTCGCGCCGGGGAACAGGACGGCGTCGAGCTTATGCTGGTTCATGTAGGCGTCCATGCCGCGCGTCCTGGCAGTGAGGAGGTCCATGGCGCGCGCCGATTTGTACTCGCGCTCGCTCAAGTCGCCCCGGGTGTTGTCGGCGGCGAGGAACAGATCCTGGCCGAAGCGCAGCGCTTTGCCGGCATGAGCCTCGTTGAAGGCAATGATGTCCGCGATGGTCTCGATGTCGGTGCGGGTCGCCCAATCCTTCAGGTAGAGGTTGAGATCGTGCTTCAGCTCGTAGAGGAAAACGATCCGCTGCGCGACCGGATTGCCCTTGTTGCCGCTCAGCGGATTGCGATTGAGCACGGCCATGGTCGTACCCGGTCCGCTCATCCAGCCAGCCGCCGGCATGCTGGCCCGCACGACGATGGCGCCCAGATCCTCCAGCACCTTGATCACTTCGGCCATCAGCTTGGCCCCGTCGGGCGGCAACTTGCCGTAATAAGGATCGTTCAGCGGATCGCCGGGGTCGCTCGGTACGCCGATGCGCGCACCCTTCATCGCATCGCGTACGAGGTCGGCCGTGTAATCGGCCGGCCTCCGCTGCCGCTCTGTCACGGGGTCGAGCGGATCCTTGGCGGCCAGCACGTTCAGCAGCATCGCCGCGTCGCGCACGGTGCGCGTCATCGGCCCGGCGGTGTCCTGGCTGTGCGCGATCGGCACGATGCCGGCACGGCTGATCAAACCGACGGTCGGCTTGACGGTGACGATGCCATTCCGGCTGGCAGGGTGCAGCAACGAGCCGGAGGTCTCGGTGCCGACAGAGGCCGTGCACAGACCTGCGGCCACAGCGACCGCCGAACCCGAGCTCGAGCCGCCGGGGTCTACGACCGGGATGCCGCGATCGTCCAGCAGCGTCGGCACGTAGGGATTCTTCACCTGACCACCCAGCGACGAATAGCCCGAGGGCATGTCGATCGCGAGGATGTTGGCGAACTCCGTCAGGTTCGCCTTGCCGAGGATCACGGCGCCGGCGTTTCGCAGCAGCTTGACGATGGTGGCGTCCCCTTTGGCGCGCGCGCCCTCCAGCGCCAGCGAGCCCGCCGTGGTCGGCTGCTTGTTGCCGGTCGCGATGTTGTCCTTCAACAAAATGGGGACGCCGGCCAGTGGCCGCCTCGCCGATGGCCTGGTGCCGTCGCGCTTGCCTGCGATCGCGAGCGCGTCGGGATTGAGCGCACGGACGGAATTGAGCATGGGCCCATTGCGGTCGTAAGCCTCGATGCGCGCGAGATAGGTTTTGGCCAGCGCCGTGGCGGTGACCTGCCCATTCGCCAACGCATCGACGATGTCGCTCATGGAGGCGTCCGCGACCTTCAGCCCGGTCGGCGCGGCGCGGGTGACAGCCGCGACGAGGCGAGCATCGCGGCGGCGTGGCTTCGTCATGAGGTCTCCCTTGGACGGCGTCCCGTGAATATGCTACCAACGGTAGCATTAAGTGCGTTTGCGCGACAAGCCGATTGCCCAGGCTGTGGCGCAGACGTCGGCGTCAAGGCTGCGGTGGAGCGATCCATGGACTGCACGATCCGGCCCGCGCGCGACGATGATGCCGATGACATCGGCGGCGTCATCCTGCGTGCGCTGCGCGAGACCAATGCGAAGGACTATACGGACGAGATCATCGAACGGGTCGAGCGCAGCTTCAGTCCGGACGCGGTGCGGGAGCTGATCGCAAAACGCACCGTTTTCGTTGCTACCCTCGACAGCCGCGTCGTCGGAACGGCGAGCCTCGATGGAAGCGTCGTTCGTACGGTCTTCGTGGCTCCCGACGTTCAGGCCCGCGGGATCGGCAAGCTGCTGATGGCCGAGATCGAGCGGACGGGGCGCGATCGGGACATTTCCGCGCTGACCGTCCCATCGTCGATCACCGCTGAAGCCTTCTACGCAAAGCTCGGCTTCAATGCCGTGCGCGACAGCTATCATGGTGACGAGCGCACGATCATCATGGAGCGGTGGCTCGCTGAATAGTCAGTTGCCCGGATGAAGCGCTGGGATGTGATCTTGATCCTCCCCGCCAAATAGATCACCATCGTCTCCTTACCGCTCACAACAGAATGGGCGAGGAAACGCGCATGAACGCAACTCCCGGAGTTGGCCTGGTCGAACGTGCCCGCGCCCTGGCGCCGCTGATCGCGGGCGAAGCCGACGAGATCGAGCGGACGCGGCGGCTGACGCCTGATGTCGTCGCCGCGCTGATCGAGAACGGACTCTATCGCGCGCTGCTGCCGCAGAGCCTTGGCGGTACCGAGGTTCCGATCGAAGCCTTCATGCAGATGCTGGAGGAGATCGCGAAGGCGGATGCCTCCACGGCCTGGTGTCTCGGCCAGTGCGGTGTCTGCGCGATGATCGCGGCTTCGCTCGATCACGACACCGCGCACGAGATCTTCAACACGCAGCCGGGCATCCTCGCCTGGGGTGCGATCGCGCACGAGGGGCGCGCGGTCGAGGGCGGCTATCGCGTCTCCGCGCGCTAGGACTTTGCCTCGGGCTCGCGGCAGGCGAGCTGGCTGGGCGCGCATGTCCGCATCGTCGGCGCTGACGGTGTGTCGCGCAAGAATGCCGACGGCTCGCCGGAGGTGCGCACCATCCTGTTTCCGGCTGCGCGCGCCGTGCTGCACGACGTGTGGCAGGCGATCGGGCTTGCCGGCACCGGCACGGATTCATATGAGGTGAGCGACCTCTTCATCCCCGAGCGCTTCACCGCGTTCCGTGACGTGCCGTCCGCGCTGCGCGAGACGGGGCCGCTCTACAGGATCGGCACCGGCTCGACATTCAGCCTCGGCTTTGCCGCGGTGTCGCTCGGCGTGGCGCGCGCCACGCTGGATGCAGCGATTGCGCTGGCGCGGGCCAAGCACCAGTCGCTCGCGGCCAGCGCCATGCGCGACAACCAGGCGGTCCACGGCCTGATCGGCCGCACCGAAGGCGACCTTCGCGCCGCGCGCACCTATCTCTATGCGACCGCGAGCGCGATGTGGCGCGACTTGTCTGCGACCGGCGAATTCAGCGCGGCGCATCGCAGCGCGGTTCGCCTCGCCGCGACATGGACCATCCATCAGTCGGCCAAAGTGGTCGATGCCGCCTATCACATGGCCGGCGCCACGGCCGTGTTCCGCAGCAACCCGTTCGAGCGGCGCTTTCGCGACATGCACGCCATCGCGCAGCAGATCCAGGCGCGCGATACGCATTACGAGGATGTGGGGAAGATGATTTTGGCGGCCGGCTGAGGCGGAATGATTTGGGATTCGACCGATTGGCTACGGCTCAACCTCTCCCCGCTCTTTGCGGGGAGAGGTCGGATCGCTCCCGGCGATGCAAAGCATCGTCCGGCGCGATCCGGGTGAGGGGCAAGGCGAGATGCCGACCAGAGCAAAGGTCGATCCGGCGCGCATGACGGGCGTGCACACTTCGAGTCGAACTCGCGGAGGCGCCCCTCACCCCACCCTCTCCCCGTAAGAACGGGGCGAGGGAGTGAGAGAGCCGCACACCCCTTACATCGGGAATTTCATAGCGAAGCGCGAGACAATAGCGCCGCCTTGGCGGCAGCCTTACGCCACCATCGCGGCGTCTTCGTCCTCGGCGCCATCGATGCCGCGCTGTGCGGCGAGCAGGCTGATGATCTCGATATTGGGGCGGGCCTTGCTGAACAGGAAGCCCTGGCCTTCGTCGCAGCCTTCGGCCCGGAGGCAGCTCAGCTCGGCCTCGGTCTCGACGCCTTCGGCGGTGATGGTGACGCCAAGGCCCTTTCCGAGGCTGACGATGGAGCGGATGATCGCCTGCGCCTCGCGGTTGGCGCCTAAATCGCGCACGAAGGACTGGTCGATCTTGATCTTGTCGAAGGGGAAGCTGCGCAAGTAACTGAGGCTGGAATAGCCGGTGCCGAAATCGTCCATCGAGATGCGCACCCCGAGCGCGCGCAGCGCATGCAGCGTCGCCAGCACCTGGGCGCTCTTCTCCAGCAGCAGCGTCTCGGTGATCTCGAGCTCGAGCCGCCGCGGCGACAGTCCGGAATGCTTCAGCGCGTCCGTCACCATCGAGAGCAGATTGCCGCTGCGGAACTGGAGCGGCGACAGATTGACGGCGACGCGGACGTCGTCAGGCCAGGTCGCGGCGTCGAAGCAGGCGCGGCGCAGCATCAAGCCGCCGAGCGGATTGATCAGGCCGGTTTCCTCCGCGACCGGAATGAACTCCGCCGGCGAGACCATGCCGCGCTCGGCATGCGGCCAGCGCACCAGCGCCTCGAAGCCGGTGATGCGGCCGCTCGAGAGGTCGATCAGCGGCTGGTAGTACGGCCGCAGCACGTCGTTCTGGATCGCGTCGCGCAGCTCGACCTCGATCTTGCGGCGGCTCTGCGCCTTCGCATGAAGCGCCGCCTCGAAGAAGGCGAAGGTGCCGCGCGCATCCAGCTTGGCGCGCGACAGCGCCATGTCGGCGCTCTTGAGCAGCTTTTCGGAATCGTCGCCGTCGGCCGGCGCCATCGCGATGCCGATGGAGGCGCCGATCACCACGGAATGGCCGTCGAGCAGATAGGGATCGGCGATGGCCTCCTGGAGGCGCTTGGCCAGCATCACCGCGTCTTCGGGACGGGTCAGCCCGCTCTGCACGATCGCGAATTCGTCTGAATTGAGCCGCGCCAGCGCGTCCTCTTCGCGTAAGGTGGAGCGCAGCCGCTTGGCGACGCCGCGCAGGAGCTTGTCGCCGATCGCATGTCCGAGCGTCTCGTTGACCGCCTTGAAATTGTCCAGCCCCAGCATCAGCACCGCGACCTTCTCGGCGCTGCGCCGCGTGTGCAGCAGCATCTCGTCGACCTGCTGGCGCAACAGGTTGCGGTTCGGCAGGCCGGTGAGCCCGTCATGCTGGGCCATGAAGGCCAGCCGCGCCTCGGCGCGCTTGCGCTCGGTGATGTCCATCAGCGCCAGCAGCACCGCGGGCCGCTCGGCATAGGTCAATTCGCGGGAGTAGATCGCAAGGTCGATCAGCACGCCGTCGGCCTTGACGTGCTTCCAGGTGCGCGCGGCCTGCTCGTCGCTGGAACGATCCGAGGTCCAGGGCGGCTCGCTGTCGAAGGCCTGCAAGGACCGGATCTTCAGCTTCTCGAACTCGGTGCGGCTGTAGCCGTAATGGGCGACCGCGGCGTCGTTGACGCCGAGGATGCGCTCGTCGTCGAGCGCGCAGACGATCATGGGAACGGGATTGCCGTCGAACAGCAGGCGGAACGAGGCCTCGCGCTGCTTCAACTCGGTGATGTCGACGCGCAGGCCGACGACGCCGCCGTCGTCGGTGCGGCGTTCCTCGATCAGGATGACACGGCCGTCCGACAGCGTCTGCTCGTGACGCGCGCCCGGCTGATAGAGCTTCTTCAGCCGCTGGGCGATCCATTCTTCCTCGTGGCCTGCGGCTTCCGGATAGTCGCCGCGGGCGACGCCGACGCGCAGCGTGTCTTCGAGGCGCGCGCCTTCCGCGAACAGATCGGCGGTCTTGCTGTAGATCTCGGAATATTGCTTGTTCCAGAGAACGTAGCGGCCTTCGGGGTCGAGAATCACGATGCCCTGCGGCAGCAGGTCGACGGCCTGGCGCAGCCGCTCATGCGATTTGCGCGCCTCGATGATAGCCGCTTCGGCCTCCGCGCGGCTCTGCACGAGTTCGTCGTGCTCGGCGGGCCGAAGCGAGGCGCGCGCGAAACGCGGCTTGCGCGGCGACCTGCCGGCCGCAGCACGCACGTTGCGCTTTCGCTTTCCTGGTTTTCGAGACCCCAAACTCAACTTCACATGTCCCAGTCGCGCCCTGTCGCCGCAAGTTTTGGGGCAAGTGTCTGAAAAAAAAGTAATCTTCGCCGGCCTGGCCGCGGAACCGCGGGCCCTGCCGTGCCTGTTTGCGAGGCGCGAAAACCGCGGCGGGCGCAGCAAACCTGTTTTCGCCGTCGCGACGGGACGGTGCGCTGGCGCAAAATTGCGCGCTCACTTGAATCATTTCCGAAATCGCGTGCGATTGCATGCGAGCCGCGCGTATTTCTCACGCCGCGCATGAATTTTGGTCATTGCAGCATAGGGTTATCGCGCCGTTAAGAACGGCCGGCCGATGTGGGATTTTCGATGCGGATCGTCCGATTGCGCGCTCTCGCACTGGACCTGTGCGCGAACAAGACCGCCGCATGCGCGAGAGATCGCCATGCGAGGCCGGGGCCGCCGCGGCGGACGAGCCTAATTCTTAACCCTGACACGGCGTTGGGCTATAAGGTGATCAGCATGAGTCCCCGCCGCCTCGCCCCTCTCCTGCTTTTCATGACACTCCTGGCCGCCGGCGGCGCGCTGGCCCAGGACAAGGGCAGCGTCAACCCCAAGCCGCTGCCGCCGCTCGCCAACCCCAATGATCCCAGCATCGGCGCCAAGGAGCTGTTCGCGCGAAAGCTGCTGCCCTCGAAAGGGACGGCGCATGTCATCGGCTCCTACACCAAGGGCTGCATCGGCGGCGCCGAACGGATGCCGCTGAACGGCGACAATTGGCAGGTGATGCGGCTGTCGCGCAATCGCAATTTCGGCCACCCCGCGATGATCGCGCTGATCAAGCGGCTCGCGGCCAGGGCGCACAAGGACGCGGGCTGGCCGGGCATCCTGGTCGGCGACATCGCCCAGCCGCGCGGCGGGCCGGCGCTGTCAGGCCATGCCAGCCATCAGATCGGCCTCGATGCCGACATCTGGCTGACGCCGATGCCGGACCATCGGCTCTCGCGCGAGGAGCGCGAGGAGATGTCCGCGGTGATGATGGTGCGGCAGGACCGGCTCGACATCGATCCGAAGGTGTTCACGCCGTCCCATGTGCTGGTGCTGCGCGACGCCGCGCAGGAGCCGGCGGTGCAGCGCATCTTCGTCAATGCCGCAATCAAGAAGGCGCTGTGCCGCGAGGCCAAGGGCGACCGCTCCTGGCTGTCGAAGATCCGGCCGTGGTGGGGCCACGACTATCACTTCCACATCCGCATGCACTGCCCGCCGGGCGCCGGCGAATGCGAGGGCCAGCCGTCGCAGTCCGAGGACGAAGGCTGCAAGGACGCCGATCTCGCCTACTGGTTCTCCGATGCAGTGCTGCACCCCAAGCCGCCGCCGGAGCCGCCAAAACCGAAACCGCCGATGACGCTGGCCCAGATGCCGGCGGCGTGCAAGGTCGTGCTTCACGCGGCGGATGCGAAGCCGTAGGGCTCTCCGCCGTCGTCCTGGCGAAAGCCAGGACCCATTACCCCAGGGAGGAGTTGTTGGACGAGCTGGCAACTGCGAGTCTTCGCCAAACACAATCCTGGGGGTATGGGTCCTGGATCAGCGCTCACTATTGGACAACGCTACGCGTTGCCAAGCGCTCGCTTGTCCAGGACGACAACGGAGATTGACGCTGCCGCCTCACACTCAACCGTCGTCCTGGCGAAAGCCAAGACCCATTACCCCAGGGAGGAGTCGTTGGGCGAAGTGACGACACCGAATCTTCGCCAAATTCCTCCCTGGGGCTATGGATCCCGGATCTGCGCTCCGCTTCGCTGCGCTTGTCCGGGATGACGGACTGATTACTGGCCCGCATCCACTCCAATACGCTAGGATCGACCTGCCGCTGTGCCGTAAGCCGCGCGGCCTCGTCGGGATGCGCATCCCGTCGTTCAACACACGCCCGCACCTCTCGCGTGGCCAACGATGAGATTTGACATGCGCATCCTCACCTTTCTCGCCGCGCTCACGATCAGTGCGAGCTCCGCTCTGGCTGCCGAGGAGCCCAGCGGCTGCGACAAGTTCAAATGGCCGATCGAGCGCGAGCGCGCCGCGCTGACGGCGCCGGACCGTGAGAAGCTCGCTTCGGGGAGCGAACGGCCGGCCCTGCCCTCAACGGCCGTCACGCTGGGCCTCGTCACGCCGGCGGATGCCAGGCTGCCCACGCCGCCGGAGCGCGCGCCGAAGGACGGCAGCTTTGCCGGCTTTGCGAGCTTCAAGACCGCGAAAGCCGGGCTCTACACGATCAGCCTGTCGGCCGGCGCCTGGATTGACGTGGTGCAGGACGGGCATGTCCTCAAGCCCGTGGCCTTCAGCGGCGCGACCGATTGCGACGGCATCCGCAAGACCGTGAAATAAGAGCTGTCCGCACAGCCCTTGGTGCTCCAAATCAGCGGCGCCAAGGAGAACTCGCTCTCGATCGCGATCCTCCCCAGCGAGTAGGCAACGGGCGGACCAAAGGTCGCCTTTGACCTGTTCCGCCAGCCTGTTATGGTCGCGCCCAGCGATATCCTGAGGGACCGTAAGTCCGTCGGGCTCCCCGGAACAGCGCGTCCGCCGATCGCACCCCTGACTCAACCAACGCCGTCTTGCGTGCGCTATTGGCGCGCGCATGCGCGCATGGAGCGCTCCAGATGTCTCGCCTTTCCGTACTTTTTTCTGCCTTCGTCGTTCTGCTCGCGGCCTTCGCGCCCGCCGCCGCCGAGGACAAGACCATCACCGTGTTCGCCGCCGCCTCGATGAAGAACGCGCTCGACGAGATCGATGCCGCCTACACCGCAAAAACCGGCGTCAAGTTCAGCGTCAGCTATGCCGCAAGCTCGGTGCTCGCCAAGCAGATCGAGCAGGGCGCACCGGCCGACGTGTTCGTCTCCGCCGACACCGACTGGATGGACTACGCTACAGCCAAGAAGACCATCAACGAGCCGACCCGCGTCAATCTGCTCGGCAACAGCATCGTGCTGATCGCGCCGAAGGATTCGGCGATCAACAACGTCACCATCGCGCAGGGTTTCGACCTCGCCAAGCTCGCCGGTGACGGCAGGATCGCGACCGGCGACGTCAAGTCGGTGCCGGCAGGCAAATATGCGAAAGCGGCGCTGGAGAAGCTCGGCGCGTGGCAGGCGGCCGAGCCGAAATTCGCCATGGCCGAGAGCGTGCGTGCCGCGCTGACGCTGGTCGCGCGCGGCGAGGCCAACCTCGGCATCGTCTATTCGACCGACGCCAAGGTCGAGCCGGGCGTGAAGATCGTCGGCACCTTCCCGGCGGATTCGCATCCCGCGATCATCTATCCGGTCGCCGCGACCACGACCGCGAAGGGCGAGACCAGCGACTATCTCGCCTTCCTGCGCTCGACCGTGGCCAAGACGATTCTGGAAAAATACGGCTTCAAGTTCCTGGTCAGCCCCACGACGTGATATCTGCGACTTGATGTTCGAGATCTCACCCGCCGAATGGACCGCGATCCTGCTCTCGCTCAGGGTCGCCGTCGTCGCAACGCTGGTGGCGACGCCGTTCGGCATTGCGCTGGCATGGCTGCTTGCCCGCCATGACTTCTGGGGCAAGTCGTTTCTCGACGCGGTGGTGCACCTGCCGCTGGTGCTGCCGCCTGTCGTCACCGGCTATCTCCTGCTGCTCACCTTCGGCCGCAAGGGACTCGTCGGTGGATTCCTGGCTGACACTCTCGGCATCGTCTTCGCGTTCCGCTGGACTGGTGCTGCGCTCGCATGTGGCCTGATGTCGTTCCCATTGCTGGTGCGCCCGATGCGGCTGTCGATCGAGGCGATCGACCGCAAGCTCGAGCAGGCCGCCGAGACGCTCGGCGCGGCGCCCTGGAAGGTGTTCTTCACGGTAACGCTGCCGCTGGCGCTGCCCGGCGTGCTCGCCGGCATGGTGCTCGGCTTTGCGAAAGCGATCGGCGAGTTCGGCGCCACCATCACCTTCGTCTCCAACATTCCCGGCGAGACCCAGACGATCTCCTCCGCGATCTATTCGCTGATCCAGACGCCCGATGGCGACGCCGCTGCGGGCCGGCTTGTGATCGTCTCGATCATCCTGGCGCTGGGTGCGCTGATCGCCGCCGAATGGTTCGCCCGCCGCGCCACCGCGCGCCTGCACGGGAATTGACCATGCTGCGGGTCGATGTCGAAAAACAACTCGGTGAGTTCACCCTTGCAGCGACCTTCAGCAGCGAAGGCCGCGTCATCGGCCTGTTCGGCGCATCGGGCGCCGGCAAGAGCTCGCTGGTCAACATGATCGCAGGGCTGTTGCGACCCGACCGCGGCACCATCGTGATCGACGGCGAGACCGTCGACGACACCGCGGCCGGCATCCATGTGCCGACCTGGCGCCGCCGCATCGGCTATGTGTTCCAGGACGCGCGGCTGTTTCCGCATCTCAACGTCGCGCAGAATCTCGACTACGGAAGGCGGATGAACGGCCTGCCGTCCGATCCGGCGCAGCACAAGCGCATCATCGACCTGCTCGACATCGGCGCCCTGCAGGGTCGCCGCCCCGGAAAGCTCTCCGGCGGCGAGCGCCAGCGCGTCGCGCTCGGCCGCGCGCTGTTGTCGAAGCCGCGCCTGCTGCTGCTCGACGAGCCGCTCGGCGCGCTCGACGAGGGCCGCAAGCTCGAGATCCTGCCCTATCTGGTGCGGCTGCGGGACGAGGCCAACGTCCCCATGGTCTATGTCAGCCACGACGTCGCCGAATTGCGCCAGCTCGCGACGCAGATCGTGGTGTTGAAGCAGGGCCGCGTGACGTCGTTCGGCGGGGTGAAGGTGCTGACGTAGCTCCATCCGGGCTACGACTTTCTCGTCACCACCACCGTCATGCCCCGCGAAGGCGGGGCATCCAGTACGCCGCGGCTTCTCGGTTCAATCGCTGGCGCCTCTGGAATACTGGATTGCCCGCCTTCGCGGGCAATGACAGCGGAGACTACCGCCCCTTCCGCCGCTTCGGCTTCACCGCGGCGAACACAGCGGTCAGATCCTGCCCTGCCGGCGCCGCATCATCGTCCAAGTGCAGGCGGCTCTCCACGTGCAGGAAGTGCTCGCGCGACACGGCAATGGCCCGCGCCACGTCGCGGGCACGTAGCGCTTCGACGATGGCGCCGTGCTCGTCCACGGCACAGATCGAATCGGTGGCGGGCTCGTAGACCGAGACCATCACCGAGGACCTGCTGAGCAGATCGGCGAGGAAGCGCGACAGCTCGGCATTGCCGAGCGCCTCGACCAGATGGACGTGGAAGGCGCCCGACAGCCGCACCGACGCGGCGCGATCGCCGCGCGTGGCGGCGGCGCGCTCCTCGGCGAGATGCGCTGTCAACCGCTCGATCAGGGCATCGTCGACATGGCGGACGAGCTGCGTCAGCACGCCCGCTTCGAGCACGCGATGCGCTTCATAGACACTGCGGACGTCGTCGAGCGTCGGGCGCGGCACGCGGGCGCCGCGGTTGGGGATCATCTCCAGCCGCCGCTCCGCGCCCAGCCGATGCAACACCTTGCGGATGCGCTCGCGCGACACGCCAAAGATGTCGGCGAGCGGCGGTTCGGCGAGCTTGGTGCCGGCCTTCAGCTTGCCCTCCAGCAGCGCGTGCAGGATGGCCTGATAGACCGCCTCGTCCTCCGCCGGATTCGCCTTGCCGATTCCCTTGCCGTTTCGCCTGCGCTGCGTCGCCATGGCAATAGCTAGGCTCAAAGGATGCGCAGCGTCACCTCCAAAAAATGTGCACATTTGCCGCGCGACCGCGCAGGTCTCAAACTCGAAATCAGATCAACATATTGAAATTATTTATCTTTATAAAAATGTGCACATTTGGCATGGCGCTTGCTGCTGCCTCGATGCAAGCCTTACGCACAACAAACGGGACATGCCCATGCACACCCCCTCCCGACGCAGCGTTCTGAAGTCCGGCGCGGCCCTCGCCGCGGTTCTGGCGGCCCCGGCGCGGCTGCGCGCCGCGCCCAAGGAGATCGTCATCGGCGGCCCCGCGGGCGCCGCAAAGTATTTCAACGCCGATCTGTTTCCGGTGCTGGAGAAGAAGCTCGACTGCAAGGTGCTCTATGAGGGCACCAATTCGCTGACCAATCTCCAGAAGATGCAGGCCGACAAGGCCGCGCCAAAGATCTCGGTCGTCATCATGGACGATCCGGTGATGCTGCCGGCCGCCAGCGAGGGCCTGATCACCAAGATGTCGGCTTCGTCGATTGCCAATCTCGGCAAGCTGGTGGACGGCTCGGTGCACCAGGACGGGATGTGGGCGAATTACCAGCGGCCCTGGGCCGGCATCGCCTATTCGACCAAGCGCATGAAGACGGCGCCCGCGAAATGGGCCGACCTGTGGGACGGCAAATATGCCTCAAGAGTGATCGTGCCGTCGCTCTCCAACACCGAAGGCTTCTGGACGCTGCTGGCGGCCGCGCATCTCGAGACCGGCAAATCCTACAAGGAAGCGCAGTACGAGATCGACGCCGCCTTCAAGAAGGTGAAGGAGCTGAAGGCCAACCTGCTCAACGTCTATACCAACGCGCCGCAGGCCATCAATCTGATGGAGCAGGGCGAGGCCTGGATGATCGGCGGCCAGTTCTCGGCCTACACGCTGATCCGCAAGGCCGAGGGCTCACCGGTCGATCTCGCCGTGCCGCAGGACGGCGGTTTTGCAATGCCCTCGGGCATCGCCAAGGTGGCTGGTGCCCCCGCCGGCGTTCTTGCCGATGCGGTGATCGACTTCTTCCTGAGCCCGGAAGCGCAGACCATTCTCGCCGACAAGGCCTTTGTCGCACCGACCAACATGGGCACGCCGACGCCGGCGGGCTTCCCCGATCCGGCCGCGCTGTTCGCGCCGGACTGGGCGTTCGTCGCCAAGAACCGCGCCGGCTGGGTGGACCGCTGGAGCAAGGAGATGACATGAGCGAAGCCGCCCCGCATCTCGTCGTCCGCAGCGTCTCGAAGCGATACGGACCGACGACGGTCCTCGATCACATCGATCTCACCATCCGGCGCGGCGAGCTGGTGACGCTGCTCGGCCCCTCCGGCTGCGGCAAGACCACGCTGCTCCGCGCCATCGCGGGGCTCGCGCAGCCGGATGCGGGCAAGGTCGAGCTCGCCGGACGTGACATCACCAACGCGCCGCCGCACAAGCGCAATGTCGGCGTCGTGTTCCAGAGCTACGCGCTGTTTCCACACCTGACCGTCGCCGGCAACGTCGCGTTCGGGCTCAAGGTGCGCGGCGCGGCGAAGCGCGAGATCGACGCCGCGGTCGAACGCGCGCTGGTGCTGGTCAAGCTCGGCCATCTCGCGGGACGGCGCATCTCGGCGCTGTCGGGCGGGCAGCAGCAGCGCGTGGCACTGGCACGGGCGATTGCGGTCGAGCCCGACGTGCTGCTGTTCGACGAGGCGCTCTCGGCGCTCGATCGCAAGCTGCGCGAGGAGATGCAGGTCGAGCTGCGCCGCCTGCTCCAGGACGTGAAGGCGACCGCGATCTTCGTGACCCACGACCAGGACGAGGCGCTGACCATGTCGGACCGCGTCGCGGTCATGAACAAGGGGCGCATCGAGCAACTCGCGGAGCCGCGCGAACTCTACTTGCGCCCCGCCAGCCTGTTCGCGCTCAATTTCGTCGGGCTGTCGACGCGGATTGCCGGCACGGTGCTTTCCGCCAACGATGGCAAGGTCGACGTCGAGACCAAGGTCGGCCGCCTCTCGGCGCTCGGCAATTTCCAGACAGGTTCCCCCGTCATCGTTGCGGCGCGCCCAGAGCAGCTTCGGATCAGTGAGCAGGGCGAGGCCAATTCTGCGGCCGGGCGCGTCCGCTCCGTGGTGTTCCAGGGCTCGCGCACGCTGGTCGAGGTCGATGCCGGCGCCGGCGAAAGCCTGCTCGCCGAACTCTCCGAGCGCGACGGCGCGATCCCGCGCGTGCATGACGAGATCCGCCTGAGCTGGCCTGTCACCGAGACCTTTGCGTTTCCGATGGAGGCGCAGGCATGACGGAAGCCGCCCTTCCCGCGCCGGTGGCGGCGCCCGCGGTGGATCGCGAGCGGCTCGCCGCGATCGGTTTCGTGCTGCCGTCCTTCGTCATCATCGCCGGCGTGTTCGCCCTGCCGCTGGTGCTGCTGCTCGGCGTCAGCGTCATCGACGGCAACGGACTGCCCCTCGCCAACTACAGGCGCCTGCTCGGCACGCCCTATTATCTCGGCGTGATCTGGAATTCGCTGCGGCTGGGACTGCTGACGACGATCATTGCCTTCCTGATCAGCTATCCCGCCGCCTTCGCGCTGGCGCGCGCCCGCGGCGCCTTGCGCTCGGTATTGCTGGCGACGCTGTTCCTGCCGCTCGCCGCCAGCGTCATCGTCAAGGCCTTCGCCTGGACGATCCTGCTGCGCAGCGACGGCATCGTCAACGAGACGCTGATGGCGCTCGGCATCATCGAGGACCCGATCCGGATGATCTTCACCGAGACCGCGCTGATCGTCGGCGCCGTCAACATCTTCCTGCCCTTCATGATCCTGCCGATCTACGCCATCGTGGCCCAGCTCGATCCGCGCTATGCGGAAGCGGCCTCCACGCTCGGTGCGTCCCCGATCGTGACATTCTTTCACGTGATCCTGCCGCTGACGCTGCCGGGCATCATCGCAGGCGTCGCGCTGGTGTTCTCGTTGTCGGTCTCCGCCTATGTGGTGCCGACGCTGTTGATCGGCGAAAAATATCCGACGCTGGCAACCACGATCGCAAAGGCCTATCTGCTGGCGCGCGAGCCCGGCTTCGGTGCCGCCGCCGGCGTCGTGCTGCTGGCGATCGCGATCGCCATCGTCACCCTGAGTGCGCGCCTGTCGCGGGAGCCGAAGTGATGACGCGCACCGCGATCGCTTTTTGCTGGGTGATGGCCATCGCCCTGGCGTTGTTCCTGATCGTGCCGCTGCTGGTGATCGCGGCGGCAAGCTTCTCGCCGACGCCGGTATTCGACCTGCCGCTCACCGGCGCATCGACGCGCTGGTACGGCCGGATCGGACGGCTCGACGGCTTCTGGCCGTCGCTGCTGCTCTCGCTTCAGATCGCGCTGCTGTCGACCGCGATCTCGCTGGTCTGCGGTACGCTCGCGGCGATCGCGATCGCGCGTGGAAAACTGCCGGGCGCGAGCATCTTTGCCACCGCGCTGGTTTCACCGCTGATGATGCCGGGTCTCGTGCTCGGCATCGCGCTGCTGCAGGGCTTTCGCGCCGTCGGCTTCACCGCGCCCTGGGCGACGCTGCTGATCGCGCATCTCGTGATCACTCTGCCTTACGTCGCGCGCACGATGATCGCAGGCCTTGCGCGGTTCGACTTCACGCTGATCGAGGCGGCGCGGACGCTCGGCTGCACCTATCCCGGCAGCGTGCTGCGTGTGATGGTGCCGGCGCTGGCGCCGTCGTTCCTGATCGCCGGGATCTTCTCGTTCCTGGCCTCGTTCGACAATTACCCGGTGTCGATCTTCCTCGCCGACGTCCGCACCAAGACGCTGCCGATCCGCATGCTGCAATACATCGAGGAGGCGCCCGACCCGACGCTCGCGGCGCTCTCCACCCTCATCCTGGCTGGCACGGTGATCCTGCTGTTCGTCAGCGACCGCGTCGTCGGCCTGCATCGCATGGCCGGAACCTCGGACTGATTCCATGAGCGACCAAAAGCAACCCATCTCTCATCGCGACTTCGCCGGCTATCGCGGCAAGCCGCCACATGCACGCTGGCCGAACGGCGCGCGCGTCGCGGTGTCGCTGGTGGTGAATTTCGAGGAGGGCTCGGAATTCTCCGTCAACGACGGCGACGCCAGCAACGAAGCAATCTACGAGGTGGTCCACAAGCTCGACGGGCCTGATAGCTGCATCGACAGCCATTTCGAATACGGCACGCGCGCCGCGTGGTGGCGCATCATGGACCTGTTCGACGCCCATGGCGTCAACGTGACGGTGAGCTCCTGCGGCCGCGCGGTCGAGCGTTCGCCGGACCTCGCGCGCGATGCCATCGCGCGCGGCCACGAGGTGTCGGCGCATGGCTGGCGCTGGCAAAGCCATGCCGAGATGAACGAGGCCAGCGAGCGTGAGGTCATCGCGAACACGGTGGCGGCGATCGAACGCGTCACGGGACAGCGCCCGGTCGGCTGGCACACGCGCTCGGCGACCTCGCCGAACACGCGGCGCCTGCTGGTCGAGGACGGCGGCTTTCTCTACGACAGCGACGCCTACAATGACGACCTGCCCTATTACAGCGACGTCGGCGGCAAGCAGCATTTGGTCCTGCCCTATGCCTTCGACACCAACGACATGCAATATTACAATTCCGGCCGTTTCAGCGGCGCGGACTTTGCCGACTACGTCATCGACGCGTTCGAATGGCTCCGGCGCGAGGGCGAGACATCGCCGAAGATGATGTCGATCGGCTTGCATCTGCGCATGATCGGCCGCCCCGGCCGCATCGGCGCGCTGGAGCGGATCCTGGCGCATATCACGGCAAGCGGCACCGCGTGGATCGCGCCAAGGGCAGCGATCGCGCGGCATTGGAAGGAAGCGGTGCCGGCGGGGGCGTGAGTTGCGCCGGCCTTCGCCACATAGAAGGTGTCATGCCCCGGCTTGACCTGGCTTGACCGGGGCATCCAGTACGCCGCGGCTTCTCGGCTTAGTCATAACCGCCTCTGGAATACTGGATCGCCCGCCCCAGTGCGCAATTGCGCACAAGGCGGGCGATGACAGCGGAATTGAGGAAACGGCCCCCAACTCTCGCGAGCCGCTAAACCCCCGCGACCGAGGTCCACAGCTCCGCAAACTTCTTCCGCAGCGCTTGCCGGCGCGTCAGCGGCGGCGGCGTTTCCTCGTCCTCCGGCAGACGCAGGCCGACGACGTTGACGCGGCCGCCGGAGATAGAGCGCGCCACCAGCACGATCTCGTCCAGCGCAAGCTCGGCGCCCTCTTTCGGCGCGCGGTCGAGATGAACGTCGAAATAGTCGGCGAGCGTCAGCTTGGCTTCGTCCTCGCTCACCTTCACGCCGTAGATCTCGGCGAGCTCGGCCAGCGTATGCTCGGCGGAGACCATGAAGTCGCCGAGCAGATGCGGATCCGGCGCGGTGCTGGGCTGCATGTCGACGAAGAAGCGGTCGAGCGACTCGGCCTTTTCCGGCGGCGCCAGCAGATAGATGTAGTCGCCGGGCGCGATCGGATCGGCCTCCGTCGGCGTCAAGATGTTCTCGTTGCGGATCACTAGCGTCGGCTTCGACCAGGACGGGATCAGGCCGCGGCGGAAGTACAGGCTCTTGGATCGCACCGGATAGCCGACGAGCTGCTGCTCCAGCTGGCCGGGCAGATCCAGTTCGACACGCCGCGGGCCGCGCTCGGCGCGCGGCAGCGCGACGTGCAGCTTGCGCGCGGCCGGCGCCAGGGTCCAGCCTTGCAGCAGCAGCGAGATGATGACGACGACGAAGGCGACGTCGAAATAGAGATAGGCCTTGGACAGGCCGACCAGCATCGGGATCGACGCCAGGAAGATCGCGACCGCACCGCGCAGGCCGGTCCAGGCGATGAAGATCCTTTCGCGCCAGTTGAAGCGGAACGGCGCCAGGCACACGAACACCGCGAGCGGCCGCGCGACCAGCATCAGCACGAGCGCGACGGCGACAGCCGGCAGCACGCTGGCGCCGAGCCGGCTCGGCGAGACCAGCAGACCGAGCAGCACGAACATCACGATCTGCGCCAGCCAGGTCGCGGCATCGAGGAAGGTCACCACCGAATTATGCGCGCGGGTCGGGCGATTGCCGATGATGATGCCGGCGAGATAGACCGCGAGGAAGCCCGAGGCGTGCATGATCTGCGAACCGCCGAAGATCACGAGCGCGGCGGTGGTGACGAACGGCGCATGCAGGCCCTGCGGCAGCGCCACCTGGTTGAGCGCGATGACGACGAGACGTCCGCCGAAGAAGCCGACGACGGCGCCCAGCACCGCCTCCTGCAGGAACTCCAACAGCACGTGCCCCGCCGAGCTCGATCCCAGCGAGATGTATTCGACCAGCATCAGAGTGAGGAAGATCGCGAAGGGGTCGTTGGTGCCGGACTCGGCCTCCAGCGTCGCGCCGACGCGCGGGCGCAGGCGCAGGCCCTGGGTGTGCACCAGCAGGAACACCGCGGCCGCGTCGGTCGAGGCCACGACGGCGCCGACCAGCAGCGACTCGGTCCAGTTGAGGTCGAGCGCGTATTTGGCGAATGGCGCCGTGATCAGCGCGGTCAAGAGCACGCCGACGGTTGCCAGCACCACGGACGGCGCAAGCACGGTGCGGATGCTAGCAAAGCGCGTCCGTAGGCCGCCGTCGAACAGGATCAGGGCGAGCGCCACCGACCCGACCAGATAGGTGGTGCGGACGTCGTCGAACTGGAGCTGCCCGGGGCCGGAATCGCCGGCGAGCATGCCGATCACGAGGAAGACGAGCAGCAAGGGCGCGCCGAAGCGCAGCGCGAGCAGGCTCGACAGGATACCCGCCATCACCAGGACGGCGCCGAGCAATATGGCGAGGCTGACAGAGTCGAGGGAAGCCATGCGGTGCTGCGGGTTACTCCGGGTGATCGACGAATTCAGTCAGGGGGCCACCGGCCGGGCACTCCCTCGCCCCGCTTGCGGGGAGAGGGTGGGTTGAGGGGGAGTCTCCGCGAGGACAGTGGCAACTGGACTCGTGGAGAGTCCCCCTCACCCGAAATTCAAGCTTCGCTCGAATTTCGGCCTCTCCCCGCAGGCGGGGAGAGGCGAAGCGCGCCGCCCTCGACGGAATTTCCCATCTCAAAAACATGTGCTTATGCATCCTTATCGTCGCTGCACCGGCGCGCCAACCCATTTTCTCCCGCTCGCGGCAATCTGCCCGCATTTTGCGGCCTTAACGCACTTCACTTAGCGGTGTATCGATGGTCCAGCCGCGCCCTTTGTGGGATTCTGCGGCGCCCTCGAATCAAATCCTCCCGCCCGCTTCCCGACGAGACCGACCCGATGGACATGGACCTCAAGGACTTCATGGAGTTCGTGCAGACCACCGCGCGCAGCGTCGGGGCGGAAGTCTCCTCTCCCTGGTTCTATCTGCAATTCGGCCTCATTCTGGCCGCGGCCGGAATCGCCTATGCCGCGGAAGCCGGCGTGCGCAACCGCGTCGACATGACCTCGCTGGCGATGGGCTGGCCGCTGCCGCTCCGGCACTTCGTCCGGGTGATGGTCTCGAGCGCCTCGACGGCGGTGTTCACCCTGCTCGTGATCATCTCCCGCGTGGTGCTGTACCACGCGACCTGGCCGAGCCGCAGCTATCTCCTGATGGTCGCCGCCAAGCTCGGCCTTGCCTGGCTCGCGATCCGGCTGGTGACCTCGGTGCTGCGCAACGCCTTCATCGTCAAGCTGGTGTCGATCACGGCGTGGTTCGTCGCAGCCCTCTCCATCCTCGGCCAGCTCGATGCGACGATCGAACTGCTCGATTCCTTCGCGATCGTGCTCGGCGGCCTGCGGCTGACCCCGCTGCTGGTGATCAAGGCCGGCGCGCTCCTGCTGATCGCGCTGTGGGCCACCAACATCGCCAGCAATTTCGCCGAGAGCCGGATCAATTCGACCACCGATCTGACGCCGTCGGTGCAGGTGCTGCTGGTCAAGATCATCCGCATCGGACTTCTGGCCATCGCAATCGTCATCGCGCTCGGCGCGGTCGGCATCGACCTCTCGGCGCTCGCGGTGTTCTCCGGCGCGGTCGGCGTCGGCATCGGTATCGGCCTGCAGAAGATCGTGGCCAATTTCATCTCGGGGATCATCCTGCTCGCCGACAAGTCGGTTAAGCCAGGCGATCTCGTCACCATCGGCGACAACACCGGGCGCATCAGCGCGATGAAGACGCGTTATATTTCCGTCGCCGCCGGCGACGGCCGCGAATTCCTGGTCCCGAACGAGGATCTGGTGACGCAGAAGGTCGTCAACTGGACCTATACCGACAAGAACACGCTGGTGAAGATCGCGTTCGGCACCAATTACGACGCCGACCCCAGGCTGGTCTGCAAGCTCGCCATCGAGACGGCCATAGCCCATCCCCGCGCGCAGAAGGCCAAGCCGCCGAACTGCATCCTGACCGAGTTCGCGGAGGCCGGGATGAAGTTCTCGCTGACCCTCTGGCTCGCCGACCCCGACGGCATGGACAATGTCAAAAGCGACGTGATGCTGGCGCTGTGGGAGGCCTTCAAGCGCGAGGGCATCCGGGTTCCCTATCCCGTCCGCGAAATCCGCGTCCGCGGCGGCGCCCTGCCGGTGGAAACCACCGTAGAAGTCCCGAATTAGGCCCGCTTTCGGGCGCAAAGCGCAGGCTCGGCTTGCATGAAGGCCCGCGATCATTAGATTAGGCCTGAAATCAAGCCTTTCCGCCGCATCGAGCCCGTAAAGACCGCACAAGCATGAGCTACGTCGAAGCCTCCGATACCTCCCTGCGCAAGACCGGACAGATCAAGCTACATGGCCCGAGCGCCTTTGCCGGCATGCGCAAGGCGGGCGCGCTGGTGGCGAAGTGCCTCGACGAGCTCACCGACATCGTCGGGCCGGGCGTGCCGACCTCGCGCATCGACGAATTCGTCCGCGACTTCGCCTTCAGCCACGGCGCCTATCCGGCGACGCTGATGTATCGCGGCTATCGCTACTCGACCTGCACCTCGCTCAACCACGTGGTCTGCCACGGCATGCCCGGCGACCGCCCGCTGAAGGAGGGCGACATCGTCAACATCGACGTCACCTTCATCGTCGACGGCTGGTATGGCGATTCCAGCCGGATGTATGCGGTCGGCCCGATCGCGCGCAAGGCCGAGCGGCTGATCGAGGTGACGTATGAGGCCATGATGCGCGGCATCGCCGCGGTGAAGCCCGGCGCCACCACCGGCGACATCGGCCACGCCATCCAGAGTTTCGTGGAGCCGCAGGGCATGAGCGTGGTGCGCGATTTCTGCGGCCATGGCCTTGGGCGCATGTTCCACGACGAGCCGAACATCATCCATATCGGCCGGCCCGGCGAAGGCGTTCAGCTCAAGCCCGGCATGTTCTTCACCATCGAGCCGATGATCAATCTCGGCAAGCCGCATGTGAAGATCCTCTCCGACGGCTGGACCGCCGTGACCCGCGACCGTTCGCTGTCGGCGCAGTTCGAGCACTCCGTCGGCGTGACCGCGACGGGCGTCGAGATCTTCACGCTGTCGGAGCGACACGGCGAGAAGCAGATCGGCTGATCCCGCCGCCGTCCTATCGCCGGCGGCGGAATGACGACGGCGGCCGCCTGTAGGTTGCGGCAAAGGCATCGTTGAATCTGCGAACGCTGCCGAAGCCCGCGGCGAAGGCGATCTCCGCCAATGTCATGCTGGTCTGGTCGATCAGACGCTTGGCTTCCTGCACGCGGCGGGTCGCCGCGATCTCGCTCGGGCTCGCGCCGGCGTGGCGCATGAAGAGACGAAGCAGATGGCGCGGCCCGACACCGAGCGCCTCTGCAAGCTCCACCATGGACGCGCGATCCAGGAAACCGTCATTGATCAGGCGCATGCCGCGCGCGACGGTGGTGGCGGTCCCCATCCAGGCCGGCGACCCCGGCGCCGTTTCCGGACGACAACGCAGGCACGGGCGGAAGCCGGCGCGCTCCGCGGCGGCTGCGGTCGGATAGAAGGTCACGTTCTCGGAGCGCGCGGGGCGAACCGGACAGACCGGCCGGCAATAGATCCGCGTCGAGCGAACGCCGGAGAAGAACAGGCCGTCGAACGCGCGCGCACGCGCGAGCCGCGCCCGGTCGCAGGTGTCCCAGTCGAGATGCGGTGGCAGCGTCTGCCGATGCGCCGAGCCTGTCGCCATGGCGGAAGGATAATGGCAGCACCGCTCGCCGAGTAGCTGAAATTGGACTCGATCGGGCGATGAGGTCCGAATTCGGCCAGCCCGCGCCGTCGCTCCGGATCATGGTGCCGATCACGACGGGAGCAAATTCGCATGAGCACACAGGCGCAACCAACGACGTCAGGACAAGCCACGCTCGTATTCGAGGTCGGGCTCCTGCTGTTGCTGGCGCTGATCTGGGGCAGCTCGTTCACGCTGATCAAGGTCGCGATCCCGACGATTCCGCCCTTCACGATGGTCGCGGCGCGGGTGACGATCGCGGCCATTCTCCTGCTCCTGATCGCTCTCGCGCAAGGACACGCGCTTCCCCGCTGCACCTCGATGTGGGGGGCCTTCTTCGTGCAAGGGCTGCTGCAAAGCGCGCTGCCGTTCACCCTGATCAGCTGGGGCGAGGCGCATATTGCGAGCGGTCTTGCCGGCGTGCTCAATGCGACCCCGCCGATGTTCGTGCTCGCGATCGCGGTGGTGATCGGGCACGGACGGCAGAGCATCAGCGGCCGGAAGATCATCGGCGTCGCGCTCGGCCTTGCCGGCGTTGCCGTGACCATGGGGGCCGATGCGCTCTCGGGGATCGGCACGACGGCGCCGCTGGCGCAAGCGGCCGTGCTGTGCGCGAGCCTCTGCTATGCTGTCGCGCCGATATGGGGGCAGCGCTTCTCGGGCCTTCCCGCGATCGTCACGGCAGCCGGGGCCATGAGCTGCGCAGCCGTGCTGATGCTCCCCGCAGCCGCAACGCTCGAGCGGCCATGGACGCTGGCACCGACGGCGCAGGCGATCGTCGCGGTGCTCGGCCTCGCGGTGGTCTGCACCGCGCTTGCCATGGTGATCTATTTCCGCCTGATCCGCACGCTTGGCCCGCTCGGCACGACGAGCGGGAGCTATTTGCGTGCAGGCTTTGCGGTGGCACTCGGCACCGCATGGCTCGGCGAGCGCTTCACCTGGTCGCTTCTTGCCGGGATGGCGCTCATCCTCGCCGGAACGGTTGCCGTCACGGCCCCCTCGCCCGTACGACACAACGGGAAACAGGTCGGCTGAATATCGTCATCTGCGCGGCCTGATCTTGCCATCCTGCCTGCCGATGACGATCTGTCGTCAATCAGACAGGAGAGATGGGTGAGCACGTCGACGCGCCGCGGCTTTCTCGGATTTGTGTCAATCAGCGCCGCGGGCCTGCTGCCGGGCCGCGTGGAGGCATCTCCTGCTGCAACAGACGGCGAGCCCGCCTGCATCCTGACACCACAGGCAGAGGAAGGGCCGTTTTATTCCGACCCGAAACTCGTTCGATCCGACATCGCCGAGGGCAAGCCCGGCGTGCCGCTGTCGCTGAAGCTGCGCGTGATCGAGGCAGGTCCCTGCACGGCCATCAAGGGCGCGCGGGTCGACATCTGGCATTGCGACGCCAAGGGGCTTTATTCGGCCTTTCCCGGCCAGGGGGATGCCCACAACATCGATGCGACCAGCAAGACATTCCTGCGCGGCACGCAAATCACCGACGAGGCCGGCTGGGTCGTTTTCAACACCATCTATCCCGGCTGGTATGACGGGCGCACAACGCACATCCATTTCAAGGTGTTCCTCGACGACCGCACCGTGCTGACCGGGCAGACCTTCCTGCCCGACGCGCTGAACGAGTTCATCTACACCAACGTGCCCGACTACGGCGATCGCGCGCGGCAGCGCATGGTGATCAACGCCAACGACCACGTCATCGAGCGCGCCGATCCCGAGCATCGCGCCTTCTGCGCGGTCAAGGAGGAACGTGACTGCTACGTCGCGACGCTGACCCTCGGCGTCGACCGCCGCACGGATGCGACGGTCGGGCGCGCCGGCCCACCGCCGCCTCCGCCGGGGAAGCGCGGCGGTCCGCCACCCGGCCCACCGCCCGGAGGCATGGGCGGTCCATTGTTCGGCCGTCCGATCAAGGATCGGCTCGCCGCGCTGGTGCCGGGGTTGAAGCCGCGCCGCTGACCGCATCGCAATTGCCGGTTGCAAAAGCGCGGTTCCGAGGCAATGCTGGCGTGCGATGCCCGCCAAGTCCAGCACCAGCCCCAACGCTCCGTCGAGGAAGCCCGAGCCAGAGTCGCCACACTATCACGGCCATCGCGAGCGGCTGCGCGAGCGCTTCTACAGCGCCGGGGCCGATGCGCTCAGCGACTACGAGCTTTTGGAGATGGCGCTGTTTCCGGCGCTGCCGCGGCGCGACACCAAGCCGCTCGCGAAGACGCTGATCAAGACCTTCGGCTCGTTCGCCGAGGTCGTGCACGCGCCGGTGGCGCGCTTGCGCGAGGTCGGCGGCATCGGCGAATCCGCGATCCACCAGCTCAAGCTGATCGCAGCGGCGGCGCATCGCGTCGCCAAGGGCGAGGTCAACAGCCGCAACGCGCTGTCGTCCTGGAACGAGGTGATCGACTATTGCCGCACCAGCATGGCCTTTGCCGACAAGGAGCAATTCCGCCTGCTCTTCCTCGACAAGCGCAACCAGCTCATCGCCGACGAGGTGCAGCAGACCGGCACGGTCGACCACACCCCGGTCTATCCGCGCGAGGTGATCAAGCGCGCGCTGGAATTGTCGGCGACCGCGCTGATCCTGGTGCACAACCACCCCTCCGGCGATCCCTCGCCGTCACAGGCCGACATCCAGATGACGAAAGCGATCATCGACATCGCCAAGCCGCTCGGGATTGCCGTGCACGACCACATCATCGTCGGCAGGAGCGGACACGCGAGCCTGCGCGCGATGCGGTTGATCTGAGCGAGCGATGTCTCCGCTTCCGGGCTGCCGCGATCGGTGGTGGCACCAAGCGTGTCAGAACTTGTACGAGAATCCGCCGCCGACCTCGACGACCGTCAGGTGGTCGCTTGTGAGCGTGCGGCCGCGGGAGCGCCGTTGCACCATGGACAGTGCTTCGATTTGACCCGCGGTTTTGGGTGTTGTCCGGCCGCGCCATGTGTTAAAGTTCCAAAACTAGGGTGCGCCAACGAGCGGCCCGGGAGCTAGTTTCCAATAGCCGCCTCGGTTCGGATCGCGCCCTCACCAAAGGAGCGCGGCATGACATGCTGGCCCAGAGGGATTGCAGTCGCTGCGATTCTGGGGTTCGGCGCGATCTCGCTCATGGACGTCGCGGCTCGCGCCGAGCCAGGCGTGTACGACGACCGGATCTTGTTCGGACAATCGGCGGCCTTCGAGGGGCCCGCGGCGGCGTTGGGTCTCGGCATGCGGGAAGGTATTCTCGCGTCCTTCAACGAAGCCAACGCCACCGGCGGAGTCAACGGTCGGAGGCTTGAGCTTGTCTCCTATGACGACGGCTACGAACCGGAAAAGGCAATTGCCAACACCAAGCGCCTGATCGATGAGAACGGGGTGTTCGCGCTCGTCGGCGAAGTGGGCACGCCCACCTCCAACGCGGCGCAGCCGATCACCACGGAAGCGGGGGTGCCGTTCATCGGGCCGTTTACAGGCGCCGCCTTCTTGCGCAACCCGTCGCTCCGCAACGTGATCAACATTCGCGGCTCCTATGACCAGGAGACGGAGGCCTGGATCGAGCATCTCACCACTGACCTCGGCGTGTCGCGGATCGCGATCCTGTACCAGGACGACACCTTCGGTCGCGCCGGGCTCTCGGGAGTCTCGAAGGCGATGGAAAAGCGTGGCATGAAGCTGGTCGCTGAAGGTACCTTCGAGCGCAACACGACCGCGGTGAAGACTGCGCTGCTGGCGATACGCAAGGCGGGTCCCGAGGCCGTCGTGATGGTCGGTCCCTACAGCCCGTGCGCGGAGTTCATCAAGCTGGCACATCGGCTCAAGCTAGACGCCGTCTTCGTCAACATCTCATTCGTCGGCGCCAACGCTCTCGCGAAGGAACTCGGCGAGGACGGCAAAGGAGTCGTGGTGACTCAGGTCGTACCGTTCCCTGGGGACACGAGCATCCCGCTTGTGGCCCGGTACCAAAAGGCGCTCAAGATAGCGAATCCGGACGCGCAGATCGGCTTCGTCTCGCTCGAGGGATACATGGTCGGCAGATTGGTCATCGAAGCCTTGGGAAAGGTGAAGGGTCCGGTTACGCGGGCGGGGCTGCTTTCGACCATCAAGGAAGTCGGCACGTTCGATCTGGGCGGCATCACGCTGTCCTATGGCCCGGACGACAATCAGGGAATGGACCAGGTCTTCCTCACCGTGATCCGGGCGGATGGCAGCTTCAAACCAGTTGACCGCCTGGAACGTTGAAGCGGCGGGCAGGCGCATCATCGCCGGGCAACGCGGACCCGCTTCAGTCGATGGCATGCCGTCATGGATCAGGCGAATCGAGAGTATCCTGGACCGACCTCGGTCGAAGCCCACACTTCGAAGTCGAACGGCGTGGGTCGCAAGCATGACGGCAAGGCGGCCCTAGGCATCAAGGCCAAACTGTTCCTGGCATTCGGCGGGATGGCCATGTTGACTGTCGGCGCCGGCGTGGTCGCGTGGTATGCATTCACCGACATCGACAGATCGGTGACGCGGATCACCGCTGAGAGCATCGTCGGCATGGCGGCCTCGCTCCGGCTGGCCGAAAAGAGCGCGGAGATCACGGCGACGGCTCCAGCGCTCATTGCGAGCCGCAGCGAAGAGGAGCGGTCCAAGGAACAGGAGAAGCTCGTTCGAAGGTTGAATGAAATCTCTGCCGTGACCGAGAGTCTGAGGGTCACGGGCATGGCCGAAGCAAGATTCGCCAATCTGACCGAGATCGAGGGCAAGATCGCAACCGAGCTCAAAGCGCTGGACGGCGCTGTCGCGCAGCGCCTCCGACTGAGCGCGCAAAGGCAGACCGCGATCGCGGATATTGCTGTCGTTGAGACCAAGTTCCAGAACGCCTTGGAGCCTTTGGTGGACGACGCCGGCTTCAACCTCGTCACCACCAGCGAGGAGGTGACGGCCAAGAGCAAGGAGGCGATCATAGGCCTGATCGAGGGCGGGGTGAATGCCTTGCAGGCACTGCTGACGCTGCGCGCCGATGGCAATCTGGCGGCGAGCCTGCTGCGCGAAGCGGCGCACGTCGACGATCCGGCCTTGATTCAGCCCATCCGCGAGCGGTTCTCGGCTGCAGCGGCCGCGATCGAGAAGAGTCTCGCGGCGTTGCCTCAATCGAACCAGAACAGGCGGCTGCATGAGGTGAGCAAGTCGTTGATTGGGCTCGGCCGTGGCGTGGACAACGTTTTCCAAGTCCGGTCGCAGGAGCTCCGTGCCCCCGTCGAGACGCGGCACTCGCTCCAGATCAAGCGTGAGGACATGACGGCGGCGGTGGAGTTGGCGTACCGCAAACTGTTCGAGACGCTTACGCCGATGGTGGACGACGCCGGCTTCGACCTCGTCACCACCAGCGAGGACGTGACGGCGAAGAGCACGAAGGCGATCACCGGCTTGGTCGAGGGTGGGGCGAACACCTTGCAGGTGCTGCTGACACTGCGCGCCGAGGGCAACCTGGCGGCGGGCCTGCTGAATGCGGCCGCCGGCGTCCCTGATCCCACTTCACTCAAGCCGCTCCAGGAGCGCTTCGTCGCGGCCGCGAGCCGCGCGGAGAAGCTGCTCGCACGGCTTCCCCCCGCTGCTTACGGCGACACGCTCAAGGGCCTCACGGAAAAGCTGATCGCGTTTGGCACCTCCACAGAAAATATCTTCAACTTGCGACGCGAGGAGTTGCGCCAGATCGCGGTTGCTCAAGCGTCGTTGCAGACCAACAACGCGCTCGTCCTGCGTCTCGGCAAGGAGGTGGCGGAACTCGTCCTGACTGCCCAGAACAGCAGCGATGCCGCGGCGGTCCGCACCGCCCTGGCCATCCGCGATGGCCGGCTCCTGCTTCTCCTCATCACTGCTCTGAGCGTACTGGGCGCAATCGTGATAGCGGTGCTGTATGTGGTGCCCCGAATCGTAAGACCCATTGAGAACATTACTGCGGCGATGAGTGGCCTCGCCGCGGGTGACACGTCGATCGACGTGCCGGGTCGCGACCGCAGCGACGAGATCGGCCGAATGGCAGAGGCGCTGGGCGTCTTCCGGGACACGGCTATCGAGGTCCAGCTATCGAACCTGAAGGAGATTCGCGAAAGCCGCCGGCGGTTGACGGTCGCGATTGAGAGCATCTCCGAGGCCTTCTCGCTCTACGATGCCGAGGATCGCCTCGTCGTTTGCAACAGCAAGTATCGAACGCTCCTTTATCCGGGCGACACCGCCGTAGAGATATCGCCTGGCATGACGTTCGAAAGGATCGTTCGACGCGCCGCCGAGCGCGGCTACGTCCGAGATGCCGACGGCCGGGTCGAGGAGTGGGTCCGCGAACGCATGGCCCGTCACCTGGAACCGAGCGGTCCGCAGGTCCAGCAACGACGCGACGGTCGCTGGATCCTGGTCAGCGAGCGCAAGATCGACGAGGGTGGTACGGTGGCCGTATACTCGGACGTTACAGAGTTAAAGCAGCGCGAGAACCAGCTCACGGAAAAATCGAGGGCGTTGGAGCAGCTCTCGAACCAGCTCGCGAAATACCTTTCGCCCCAAGTATACGAGTCTATCTTCACCGGAAAACAGGAAGTCAAAATCGCGAGTCGCCGGAAAGAGCTGACCGTGTTCTTTTCGGACATCGCGGGCTTCACCGAGACGACGGATCGGCTGGAGTCCGAGGACCTGACCCGGCTGCTGAACCACTATCTGACCGAGATGTCGCAGATCGCCCTTTCCTATGGAGCGACTGTCGACAAATACGTCGGCGACGCCATCGTCATCTTCTTCGGTGATCCGGAGACACGCGGCGTCAAGGAGGACGCCCTCGCCTGCGTCGAGATGGCCATCGCGATGCAGAAGAGGATGCTCGAGCTGCAGGACGTATGGCGAACGTCGGGAATCGAAAAGCCCCTCCAATGCCGGATCGGAATCAACACGGGATACTGCACCGTCGGGAACTTCGGCAGCGAGGATCGGATGGACTACACCATCATCGGCGGCGGCGTGAACCTCGCCTCTCGGCTTGAGGCTGCCGCCACCCCAGGCGAGATCCTCATATCCTTTGAAACCTACGCGAATGTTCGCGACCGGATCCATTGTGAGGAGCGTGGGCACATTTCTGTCAAGGGCATCGCCTACCCCGTCGCGACCTATCAGGTCGTCGACGCCTATGAGAACCTCGGTACCGAGCGCCTGTTCGTGCACGAGGAACGGCCCAACCTGAGACTCGACCTCAATCTCGACGCGATGTCCGCCAGTGATCGAGATCATGCGGCCACCGTGTTACGCGAGGCCTTGAATCGATTGTCTGCGCTCGACCAAGCTTCCACGCCGGGACCACAGGAGACGAAGCAAGTCGCGTCCGCTCAGAACGGCCCGCCAAAGGTGGAATAACGGCGCGCTTGGCGCAGAGGAACTGTCCCACAGGCGACAAGCAGAACCTGATGATTCATCGTGCCGCAAAAGTACCCAACGGGAAGGAGATTGACGCCGTATGATGATCACGAACCGACACCACTTGCCGCCCCCGATCACCGTCCCCGTTCAAATTTAGGCGGCGAATAAACATAACAAAATCTAGCCTCTATGTGCTCTCCGTAGATTGTTGCACAACCACCCCTCCGGCGATCCCTCGCCGTCACAGGCCGACATCCAGATGACGAAAGCGATCATCGACATCGCCAAGCCGCTCGGGATTGCCGTGCACGACCACATCATCGTCGGCAGGAGCGGGCACGCGAGCCTGCGCGGGATGCGGTTGATCTAGGGATCCAAATCAGGTCACAAGGACAGCATGAGCGACTGGCTGCACAATTTGCCGCTGCCCTTGATGGCGCTGGTGATCTTTGGCTTCACCTATCTTCTGGCCGTTGCCATCTTCGCGGGCATCGCGCTTGTCGCGACCGGCGAGCGCGCGAAATCGCTGAAGGCGATCTCGCCGGGCATGCTGCCGGTGCTCGGCATCATTTTCGGCCTGTTCGTCGCCTTCACCGCGGCGCAGGTCTGGGGTGACGGCGACCGCGCCAGCGCTGCGGTGAGCCGCGAGGCCAGTGCGCTGCGTAGCGCCGTGCTGCTGGCCGCAGGCCTGCCGGCGGAGCAGGAGACGCGGCTGCGCGGCCTGGTCCGCGACTATGTCGGACAGGCCGTCACGGTGGAATGGCCGATGATGGCGCATCAGGAGGTCTCGTTGAAAGTCACGCCGCCTGCGCTTGCGGAAGCCTTGCAGCTCGTCGTCGCGATGACGCCGCAAGGCACGGGGCAGGCGAACGTGCAGCGCGAGCTCATCGCAGCGCTGGAGCAGGCGCTGGATGCACGGCGGCAGCGGATCATCGTCAGCCTCGCCGCAGTGAACACGGTCAAGTGGTGGTGCCTGTACCTCCAGGCCGCCTGCGCGCTGGTGGTGATCGGCCTCGTTCATTGCGACAACCGCCTGGGATCGGCGATCGCGATGGGCCTGTTCGCGACCGGGGTCGCCACCTCCGTCCTGCTCATCGCCGCACACGACCGGCCATTCGCCGGCCAGATCTCGATCCAGCCGGAGCCGCTGCTCCAGATCATGCCGGCGGCAGCAAAGAGCTAGAGCGCGAGCGCGCCTTCAGGCCTCAATAGCAATATCGGGGATCGACCGGGACGTAGCGGCCGTCGGGGCGCTGCATGTAGCAGCCGCGCTGATAGGCGTAGTAACCGGAGCGGCGGCGCTCGCCCTCCGAGGCAATCGCGGCGCCCGTGCCGGCACCGACGACGGCACCGATTGCGGCACCGCGGCCTCCACCGAGCGCGCCGCCGAGGATCGCCCCGCCGACACCGCCGATGATCGCACTGCCGACGGCATCCTGGGCCGCCGCCTCATGCACCGGCATCGCCATCGCAACCGTCAGACATGCCGCGATCCCAAGACTTCCAATGCGAAGACCTCGAAGCATGCTCGCCCTCCCTGTGGTGAGCTGTGTCATAGCGCCGGAAGCGGATCCGAGCCAGACAAATTGCCGCCGCCGCAGCCTGGGACGCTCCGCTTTGGCGCCGGAGGCGCTGCTCGACGGCCACCCAGACCGTGCCGCGTGCGATGCACATGCAGGCCGCCTCCGGCTCAGGGCTCGATCCAGCGCTGCACGGCCTCGGCGGTGTCGGCGGGCGTGGTGTTGAAGCAGATCGCCGCATTCGGCGCCAGGCGGTGGACGAGGTTGAGCACCTTCTCGAACAGCAGCAGGCGCGCCTCCGGCTCGCGCAGGCCCGCGCCGATCACGATGCAGTCGAAGCTCTCGTCGCGCAGCGCCGCCGTCACCGCGGCTTCCGCCGCCGCGTCGACATCGATCAGGCAGCTCGTGACCTGGTAGCCGCGATCGCGCAGACGCAAGAGCTGCACCTCGATATAATTGCGCACGAGCTCCGGCGTCAGTTGCGGGAATGCGCTGTAGTCCGCAACGCCGGGTTCGATACCGATCGCGAGGACGCGCTTGGCCATGCAAGCCTCCCGAGCAAGCCTCCTGACCGTGTGCGTTGCTAACGGGCGGAGGACCCCGCGGGTTCCCTCATCGTCGGCCGCCCTGCGATCCCGATACCGCCGCTGATTTTCCCGCTGGAGCTGTAAGCCATTTCACATGCGCCTCGCCGGCAACCTGCCACATTTGCGCCGATCACGCTGGAGTCACGTTCCGATCACGGGGCCTGGTTCACTCTGACTTTCATACAATTTCGATAATTCATAATTTTGCGGGAGCGGGAAATGGTCTCATTCGAGAGTCTGAAAAGCGAATACGAGCGAAATTGGGCCGGTCTTGAGATCCGCCCCTCACGCCTTGCCGACGCCAACGCGGTCGCACGCAAGGCGATCAACGGCAAGGCGACCTATCAGCAGATCGAGCGGCTGACCGGCGTTCCCTGGTATTTTGCCGCCCTGTGCCATTATCGCGAGTCCAACTTCGATTTCGACACCTATCTCGGCAACGGCGAGTCGATCCATCGCGTGACGACCATCGTCCCGAAAGGGCGCGGCCCGTTCGCCACGTTCGTGGACGGCGCCGTGGACGCGTTCAGAATCGAAAATTTCATCGGCGCCCAGGACTGGGGCATCGGGCGGATTCTGTTCCGGCTCGAGGCGTTCAACGGCTTCGGCTATCACGCCAAGGGCTGCAATTCGCCCTATCTCTATGGCGGCTCGACACTGTACGGCCCGCCCGAGGCGAGGGGCGGCAAATTCGTCCGCGACCACGTGTTCGACTCGAACCACGTCGATTCCCAACTCGGCACCGCGGTGATCCTGCATGCGATGATGGCGCTCGATTCCTCGATCAGCCTCGACGGCAGCCCGCAATTCGTGGGCCGCGCCGAGCCCGAGGACGACATGGCCTCGACGGTCGTTCTCATGCAGCAGGCGCTCAACAAGCTCGGCGCCAATCCGCCGCTTGCAGAGGACGGCATCAGCGGACCGAAGACCAGGGCTGCGGTCTCGCAGTTTCAGCAGCAGAACGGCCTGAGGGATACCGGGCTTCTCGACGGGGCCACGGTCGCCGCCATCACGCGCGTGGCGCAGTCGGGCACCGCCGGGCAGACCGGCGATCTGTCCCAGGCCCTGAAGCGGCTGGAAGACCTCGCGCAATTGCTGCGACCGTCTGCCGGCGGCGTAACGCCGGGGACGACGACACCGGGCAACACGCTGCCCGCCACCAACGACCCGATCAGCCTGTTCGAACGGCTCTTCTCCCTCATCAACAAGACCGCGCCCATGCCAGGACCAGTCACCCCGACCAATCCCGCCCCCGTCGATCAGCTGAAGCAGGTCGTCGACCTGCTCAGCACCCTGCTCAACAAGGACGGCAAGCCCGTGCTCGGCCAGGTCAACGGCGCGCTCGGCGAGACCATCGGCAAGCTGCTCGACGGCAAGAAGACCGCGCTCGGCCTCGGCGGCTCGGTGCTCACCGCGCTGCTCTCGTCGGTGACGGCGAGCCCCAACGCGGGCGGCATTGCCGGATTGCTCGGGACGATCGTGTCGGCCGTGCCGGGCCTCGGCCAGTTCGCGATGCCGATCTCGCTGGCGCTTACGGCCTGGGGCGTGCTCGGCAAGCTGGAGAAGTGGGCGCAGGGCACTGCGCCGCCGCCGAAGCCGACGACGTAATCTGCGGCCATCCTTCGAGACGCCCGCCTACAGCGGGCCCTCAGGATGAGGTCGCGTTTCGCGGCGAGATATCAGTCCCTATGGTGAGGAGCCCGCCAAAGCGAGCGTCTCGAACCATGCAGGCCGAGTACATCAGCCGCGCCTACTGCCGCAGCATGATCAGGGGATCGGCGGTATCGGGAACGCGCCGCCACTGCGCGTTGTCGTCGGCCTCGAACTGCCAGACATCGCCTGATTTCGACATCAGGATGATCTGGCCGCGTTCGAGCCGCCATTGCGTCGGGTTGAACTGCGCGATCGCCGCATCGCATCTCGGCTTGAGGAAGACCTGGAAATTGTCGGGTCCCGCCTCGGTATTGGTCAGCGTCAGCCCGCAGACCGGCTGGCCGTTGCCGCGCACCATCGACCAGTCGCCGATCATCTGGTCCATCGACTTGGCCATCGAACGGGCGGCGGCGAGGTCTTGCAGGATGTAGACGCCCTCGCCCTGCCGCAGCCCCTCGAAGATGCCGGCCTCGACCTCGGTGAAGTCGATCACGGATTCACCGGTCGCATCCTGCAAGCGAACGATGTCGAGACCCCTGACGCTCCAGGCGACGATGTCCTTGGTGAAGGGCAGCGCGGTCTTGCAGGCCGGCTCCAGCTCCAGCTTGAAGCCCTGGCCCGCGGCGTCGCTCTTCATGGTGACCACGCAGGTCTTGCTGCGCTCGGTGGTCGAGAGCTCCCATTGCCCGGGCATCGTCTTCTTCAGGCTCGTCGCATCCTGCGCCAAGGCAGGGCCGACCGCGGCGACACATGCCGCGATGGCCAATGCAGCGACCCGAAGAATGGTCATCAGCGCCCCTTGAACGGCGTTTCCGCAACCGGGGTCAACGGCGCCTTGCCGGCGAACCAGGCCTTGAGATTGTCGACGACGAGCTGGTCCATCGCGTTGCGCGTCACCACCGAGGCCGAGCCGATATGCGGCAGCAGCACGACGTTCTGCATGCTCTTGAGCTCGTCCGGCACGCTCGGCTCCGCCGCGAACACGTCGAGGCCGGCGGCGAGGATGGTGCCGGACTTCAGCGCCTGCACCAGCGCCGGCTCGTCGACCACCGAGCCGCGCGCGACATTGATCAGCACGCCGCGCGGGCCGAGCGCCTTGAGCACCTCGGCATTGATCATTTTGTTGGTGCTGACGCCGCCGGGCACGATCACCATCAAGGTGTCCACCGCCTTCGCCATCTCGATCAGATCGGGATAGTGCTTGTAGGAGACGTCCTTGGACGGGTTGCGGGAGTGGTAGACCACCGGCACCAGCGATGCGTCGAGCCGGCGCGCGATGGCCTGGCCGATCCGGCCCATGCCGACGATGCCGACCTTGCGATCGCGCAGCGAGCCGACGCTGAGCGGATAGTTCTGCGTCTGCCAGAGCCCGGAGCGGACGTAACGGTCGGCCTTGATGAACTCGCGCACGGTGGAGATCAGGAGGCCCATCGCAACGTCGGCGACCTCCTCGGTCAGCACATCGGGCGTGTTGGTGACGATGACGTTGTGCTCGGCCGCGTATTTGGCGTCGATATGGTCGTAGCCGACGCCGAAGCTTGCCACCATCTCGATCTTGGGCAGTTGCGACAGCGAGTCCTTGTCGGCGCGGACCGTGTGATAGGTCACCGCCACGCCGCGGATCTTTTCACGGATCGCGGGCGTCAACCGCTCGAGGTCGCCTCGCGTCTCGGCCTTGTGCACGACGAAATGATCGGAAAAACCGTTCTCGAGGATCGGCCGCACCGGCCCATAGATCAGAAGGTCGATCTTTTCGGACGAAATCGAACCGGCGGTCATCAGTTTTCCTTTCCAAGCGCGCTTTCATGCCAGCGCCGTAAAACGAGGTGGGAAACTAGCGCCAGCACCCCATAGATGACAATCCCGGCCAGCGACAACAACAGCAGCGCGGCGAACATGCGGGGTATGTTCAATCGGTAGCCTGACTCGGCGATCCTGTAGGCGAGCCCGGAGCCGGCGCCGGCCGTTCCCGCCGCGATCTCGGCCACGACAGCGCCGATCAGCGACAGCCCGCCGGCGATGCGTAGGCCGCCGAGGATATAGGGCAGCGCCGCCGGCAGCTTCAGGAAGCGCAGGGTTTGTGGTGGCGAGGCGCCATAGAGCTGGAACAGCCCGGCGAGGTTGCGATCGACCGAATTGAGCCCGAGCGTGGTGTTGGAGAGCACCGGGAAGAAGGCGACGATGAAGGCGCAGACGACGACCGCGGTCTGCTGCTCCAGATAGATCAGGAGCAGTGGTGCAATCGCGATCACAGGCGTCACCTGGAGCACGACGGCGTAGGGGAACAGCGAATATTCCACCCATTTCGACTGGTTGAACAACAGCGCCAGCGCGATACCGCCGAGGCTCGCCGCCACAAATCCTTCCAGCGTGGTCAGAAGCGTGGTGGCGAGCGATTGTGACAGCACCGCCCAGTCCTTGATCAGCGTCAGGACGATGACGGAGGGCGCCGGCAGCACGTAAGGCGGGATCTCCCTGATGCGGACCACGAGTTCCCAGGCGAGAAGCCCGGCCGCAAGCACGATGACGGGAAGCACGAAGCGCACCGCGCGGTGCGCGCCCGAGGGCCTCGCGGTGACGGAGGGCTGCGCGCTCATAGCACCGGTTGCCCCGAATAGGACGGCGCCAGCGCGGCCGACACGCGCCGGCAGTAATCCGAATAGGCGGCCGAGGTGCGAAACTCCTCAGTCCGCGGCTCGACCGTCTCGATGCGGATGTCGGCCTGGATCCGGCCGGGCCGCGCCGTCATGACCACCACGCGCTGCGACAGATAGACGGATTCGAACACCGAATGGGTGACGAAGATGACGGTCTTGCGCAGGCTGCGCCACAGCGCGAGCAAATCGTTGTTGAGGCGGAAGCGCGTGATCTCGTCGAGCGCCGCGAACGGCTCGTCCATCAGGAGGATATCAGGGTCGGTGACGAGCGCGCGCGCCAGCGAGACCCGCATCTTCATGCCGCCGGACAGCTCGCGCGGATAGGCGTCGGCGAAATCGGCAAGCCCGACGCTCGCCAGCGCGTCGTCGGCGCGCGTGCGCGCCTCCGCCTTCGCCACGCCTGCGAGCTTCAAGGGCAGCCGCACGTTCTCGCGCACGCTGGTCCAGGGCATCAGGGTCGGCTCCTGAAACACGAAGCCGATGCCGTGACCCGGCTGTGCAGGTCCGTCGTGACGCGCCATCCGCACGATGCCTGACGACGGCGCGCTGAGCTCCGCGATCAGCCGCAGCGCGGTCGACTTGCCGCAACCCGACGGCCCCAGCAGCGAGATGAACTCGCCCTTGCGCACGGCGAGGTCGAGCGGCCCGAGCGCCACGACGCCGTTGTCATAGACCTTCGTCACGCCGCGCAGGCTGACGGCGAGTGCCGTCAGGCTGGCCTCGACCCCGGACGAGGTTTTGCGCTCTACCATTGAGGGTAGGCTACCGCGTTTCGGGCGTCCTTCGCCTCTCCCCATCGGGGAGAGGTGAACGATGCGGACACATCTCGCCTTGATCTCGGCATGCGTTACGGCTTGGTCGGGCGCAGCTCGACGCCGACGCCCTTGTTGACGAAGCGCAGCGTGTAGGACTTGCGGAAATCGAGATCGGGCTTCACCACGCCCGCCTTCACCATCTTGTTGAAGAAGGAGGTGTAGCGCTCGTCGCTCATGGCGCCGATGCCGTTCTTGAGCGACTCGCCGGAATCAACGATGCCGTGTTCCTTCATCTTGGCGACGGAATAGGCCAGCAGATCGTCGGTCATCTCGGGATTGAGCTTCTTGATCATGGCATTGCCGGCGGAATTGTCGCGGTAGATGTAATTGTACCAGCCGATCATGGAGGCATCGACGAAGCGCTGCACCAGATCGGGCTTCTTCTCGGCGATGTCGCGGCGGGTCTCGATCAGGGTCGAGTAGGTGTTGAAGCCGTAATCGGCGAGCAGCAGCACGTTCGGCTTGAAGCCGGCGGCCTTCTCGACCGCGAAGGGCTCGGAGGTGACGTAGCCCTGCATCGCGCTCTTGGGATTGGCGATGAAGGGCTGCGGATTGAAATTGTAGGGCCGGACGTTCTTCTCGTTGAAGCCGTATTCGGACTTCAGCCACTGGAAGTAGCTGCTCATGCCTTCCTTGGAGACGAACAAGGTCAGCGGCTTGAGGTCCTCGATCTTCGCGACCTTGGCGTCCGGCTGCGTCAGCATCACCTGCGGATCCTTCTGGAAGACCGCGGCGATGGTGACGACGGGGACGTTGTTGGCGATCGCGTCGAACGACATCAGCGTGTTCGCGGCCATGAAGAAGTCGATCTTGCCGGCGATCAGCAGCATCCGGTTGTTCTCGTTGGGACCGCCGGGGACGATGGTGACGTCGAGCCCGTACTTTTTATAGGTGCCGTCGGCGACCGCCTGGAAGAAGCCGCCATGCTCGGCCTCGGCGACCCAGTTGGTGCCGAAGGTGACCTTGTCCAGGGTCTCGGCGCGCGCCGGGACGACCGAGACCAAAGCGGCCATCAAGCCCGCCGTTAACGCTCGCCGCAGATGAGAAGGGCTCATGATGGGACTCCGTCGATCGTGGCTGGCCGATGCCAGTCCAACGCGATAAAAGCGCAAGACATCGGGGACGCGAGCCGGCCAGGCCCGCGTCCCCTCCATACCCCAAATTACGTGACAAATTCGGGCAAAGAAACCTCCAAGGAAAACTTGATGACGCCGTCCCGCGACTGGACCGAGATCCGCTGGGCCGATGCCGGTCCAATGGACGCGGCGCGCTGGATCGCGGTGCTGCCGCTGGCGGCAACCGAGCAGCACGGCCCGCATCTGCCGCTCGCAACCGACGTGCTGATCGCCGACGCCTATCTCGCGCGCGTGCGCGAGCTTTTGCCCGAAAGCGTTCCGGCCAGTTTCCTGCCGGTTGAACCGGTCGGGATCTCCACCGAGCATATCGACTATCCGGGCACGCAGACGCTGCCGACCGATGTGGCGCTGAAGCGATGGACCGCGATCGGCGAGGAGGTCGCGCGTCGCGGGGTGAAGAAGCTCGTCATCATCACCAGCCATGGCGGCAACAGCGCGGCGATGATGCTGGTCGCGCAGGATCTGCGCGCGCATCACAAGCTGTTCGTGGTGACGACGTCCTGGTCGCGGCTGTCGGGCGCGGACAGATTGTTCCCGGCCGAGGAGGTGCGCCACGGCATTCATGGCGGCGCGGTCGAGACCTCGATCATGCTGGCGCGCTATCCCGACCAGGTACGCAAGGATGCGATCGCGGATTTTCCCGCGAGCAGCGTCGCGATGGAGACGCAGTATCGCTGGCTGTCGACACAGCGGCCCGCGCCATTCGCCTGGCAGGCGCAGGATCTGAACGCCAGCGGCGCCATCGGCAATGCGACGCTGGCCGTTCCTGAGAAGGGCGAGCAATTGTTGGATCAAGGTGCGCGCGCCTTCTGCGAGCTGCTCACTGAAGTCGATAACTTCGACGTGAACAGGCTCGCCAAGGGCCCTCTCGGCTAGCCATCATCTTCCTGAAATCATTGAGGAAAGAACCTCAACCCGGGGTCGCATCGGCCGTCTTCGAACCGGACGCGCGGAGCCTCCGTCCAACTGGGCACGCGGGCCACAACGGACCGCCTCAACCCGGATGGAGTTTCACATGTCGATCAAGACCAAGATTGCCGCCGCAGCTCTCGCTGCCCTCGCCGTCACCGGCAGCATCGTGTCCACCACCTCCTCGGCCGAAGCCAAGCAGCCCGGCTGGGTCTGGGGTGTGGGTGCCGGCATCGCCACCGCCGCTGTGGTCGGCTCCGCGATCGCCGCCAGCAACGACCCCTATTACTACGGCTATCACCGCTGCGGCTGGGTCGCCCAGTACAACGCCTTCGGCCAGTACATTGGCCGCGTTCGCAGCTGCTACTGATTTGAGTACCTGAGGCCGATCTCACGTGGATCCCGCGTCCGACACGGGCGCCTCATCCACCCCGTGTCGTGCCCCCGACCCCGCCCGGCTGTCCCCCCGGGCGGGGTCAACCATTTTTGGACCTGAGAATTTGTTGCAGTCGCGTCACACAGCGGTGCGAACCATCACCTGCGGCAATCCGCACTAGTTGCTATTGCGAATTAATCGCAATAAGGTTTGCAGCAGGCACGGGGACTTGGGAAGAAATCGCGTCGAATCGAGATCATCTCGGCCGATCGCGTGACCAACCGGAACCTGGTGACAGGATCGCCGCGAATCGGCAGGGATGTCGGTTGCGGCGGATGGGATACATTCGCGTTTTGGGGGCGTGCGTTTTGACGTTGAGAGGTCACCGACACCGGTACTTGCGAACGGCCGCGGCGATTGCCTCGGGCGTGCTGGCTTTTCCCGCCGCCGGCCGCGCGGCCGACCTGCCGCTGAAGGCACCGGCCTTGAAGGCAGTCTATGACTGGACCGGCCTCTACATCGGCGCGCATGCCGGCTATGGCCACGGTTCGTCCCGCTTCGCGCTGAACGACGGCACCGCGATCAACGACAGCGGCGTGTTCAGCGGCATGATCGGCGGCGTGCAGGCCGGCTACAATTACCGGCTCAATTCCGGCTGGCTCGTCGGCGTCGAGGGCGATTTTTCGTTTCCCAACTACATCACCTCGAACTCGATCGTTTCCTTCCTGGCGACACCCGCCAACACCGTCACGCAGCAATGGGACTACACCGCCAGCCTGCGCGGCCGCGTCGGCTACACCAGCGGTCCATGGCTCGTCTATGCCACCGGCGGCTTCGCCTGGATGGGCGAGCGCTATTTCGACACGCCTGCCTCCGGCGCCGAAGTCCCGAAGATCCTGAACACGCGCCCCGGCTGGATCGCGGGTGCCGGCGTCGAATACGGCTTCGCACCGCATTGGAGCGCACGGCTCGAATATCTCTATAGCCGCTTCGACGGCGCCAACGTCGCCTTCTCCACGGGGGCCCAATACACCTCCTCGTCGCTCGACTTCCAGCAGGTCAGGCTCGGCCTCAACCGCAAGGTCGATTGGCCGGGCATGCCGAGCTACAATCCGAAGAGCTCCCTGATCGACACGGAATCGGATCGCTGGGAGATTCACGGTCAGAGCACCTATCTGCCGCAAGGCTATCCGTCGTTTCCCGCTCTCTACAGCGGAACGAACTCTCTCTCGCCGTCGGCGCAGGCCAAGGCGACCTGGAGCAACAGCCTGTTCCTGAACGCGAAGCTGTGGGACGGCGGCGAGGTCTATTACAATCCCGAGCTGCTCCAGGGATTTGGACTGAACGACACGGTCGGCGCGGCCGGCTTCCCCAACGGCGAGGCGCAGAAGTCGAACTTCCCCTATCCGCACTACAACACCTCGCGCCTGTTCGTGCGTCAGACCTTCGGCTTCGGTGGCGAGCAGGAAGAGCTCGCGAGCGGCCAGTTGCAACTCGGCCAGAAGGTCGACGTTTCCAGGCTCACCGTGCAGGCCGGCAAGTTTGCGGTGGTCGACGTGTTCGACGGCAATGCCTACGCCAAGGACACCCGCAAGGATTTCATGAACTGGTCGCTGTGGGCGCCGGGCGCCTTCGACTATTCCGCCGACAAGGTCGGCCTCACCTATGGCGTCACCGCCGAATTGAACCAGAAGCAATGGGCGCTGCGCGGCGGCTATTTCCTGATGGTCGCGGAGCCCAATTCGAATCACTTCGACACCAAGGTCGGGGAGCGCGGCCAGTACGTGCTCGAGCTGGAGACCCGCTTCTCGCTGTTCGGCCAACCCGGCAAGCTCAGGACCATGGGCTGGGTCGACAGCGCCAATATGGGCAGCTTCCGCGAGACGCTGGACAATCCCGCGCTCAACCTCGACATCGCACAGACCCGGCGCGGCCGCCTCAAGGTCGGCTATGTCGTCAACCTCGAGCAGGCGATCACCGACGACGTCGGACTGTTCGGCCGCTGGAGCTGGAACGACGGCAAGAGTGAAACGCTCGCCTTCACCGACATCAACCGCAGCCTGTCCGGCGGACTGTCGATCAAGGGTACGAAATGGGGCCGGCCCGACGACGTGATCGGCATCGGCGGCGCCGTCAACGCAATCTCCCAGGACTATCGCGACTTCCTTGCCGCCGGCGGGCTCGGCGTGCTGATCGGTGACGGCGCGCTCAACTACCGCAAGGAGCATATCCTCGAGACCTATTACGCCTACGCGCTGAACAAGGCGCTCACCTTCACCGCCGACTACCAGCTCATCGTCAATCCGGCCTACAACGCGGATCGTGGCCCGGTGTCGGTGTTCTCCGGGCGCCTCCACGGCGAGTTCTGATCGCGGCTCAGAACAGCAGCGCGACGCCGGAGACGAACAGCAGCGCGAGCACGATCTTGCGGAACGTGGTCTCGTCGATCCGGCCGAACAGCTTCAGCCCGAGCCACGTGCCGGCGAACAGGAACGGCAGGCCGAGCGCGAACAGCTTTGCCGTCTCGAGCGTGAGCGCTCCCCTGGCGCCCAGCAGAAGCGCCGCCATGGCGAACACCACGACGGCGACCGGCTGGAACGTTGCGCGCTGAACGTCCTTGGGCAGGCCGCGCAGATTGCACCAGATGGTGATGACGATGCCGGCGAGGCCGGTCAGCCCGCCAAGCAGGCCGTTGACGAAACCCACCGTCACGTCGGCGGCCGGCGGCACGATGGTCGCGACCTTGAGCTGCGGCCGGAAGAACGCATAGAGGCTGTAGACGATCAGGATCGCGCCAACCGCGATGCGGACGCTCTTCGGATCGGCCCACATCAGGAGCGACACGCCGACCGGCACGCCCACGACGGCACCGATGATGAAGGGCCACAGCCGGCGCCAGTCGAGCGCGCTGCGCAGCGTCCAGACCGAGTAGCCCTGCACCAGGAGGCCGAAGCCGACGATCAGGCTGGCGCTCTGAAGCGGCGTCAGCACGTAGAGCCACAGCGATGCGGCGACGAGGCCGAAGGCAAAGCCGGAGAGGCCGGCGACGAACGCGCCGGCGAAAGTAGCCAACAGGAAAAGCGGAAGCTCGATTGCGATCCCGTCCATTGCTCGCTCCATGCAGCAGCGAGCAGCGCTTGCGTGGGATCACCACTTCACGGGGAGGCTGCGACATCCCCGGGCTGCGAGCCTAAAGCCATTTCCGTTCCGATGGAATCGGAACGGGGCTCCAGATCCTCATTTTGACCCGCTTTCTTCTCGCGAACCGGTATCCACTTCGCTCGAAAACGCTCCGGGTGAAACCGCGTCCTCCCACAATGGGCCCTTACGCGGCCCGGATCGCGTCCAGGAACTTGCCGACCTCGACCTTGAGGCGGCTGCTCTCGCCCGACAGCGATTTGGCTGCCGCGAGCACATTCGAAGATGCCGATCCGGTCTGGCTCGCGCCGCGCTGCACGTCGACGATGCTGGCGGAGACCAGCTGGGTGCCGCGGGCCGCCTGCTGCACGTTGCGGGAAATCTCCCGCGTCGCCGCGCCCTGCTCCTCGACCGCCGAGGCGATCGCAGACGCGATCTCGGACATGCGGGTGATGGTGTCGCCGATTGCCTTGATGGCGCCGACGGAATCCTCCGTCGCCGTCTGGATTCCCGCGATCTGCTGGCTGATCTCGCCGGTGGCCTTGGCGGTCTGCTCGGCCAGCGCCTTGACCTCGGAGGCGACGACGGCAAAGCCGCGGCCGGCCTCGCCGGCGCGCGCCGCCTCGATGGTGGCATTCAGCGCCAGAAGATTGGTCTGGCCCGCAATCTGGCTGATGAGCTCGACGACGTCCCCGATCCGGCCGGCGGCCTTGGCCAGCTCGCCGACATGGTCGTTGGTCCGCCCGGCCTGCTGCACCGCCTCGCCGGCGACACGCGCGGAGTCCTGGACCTGCCGGCTGATCTCGTCGACCGACGAGGCCATTTCCTCCGCCGCCGCGGCAACGGTCTGCACGTTGGTGGAGGCCTGCTCGGACGCAGCCGCGACGGTCGCAGTGACCTTTTCCGATTGATCAGCCGTGCTCGTCAGCGTTCCCGCCGAGGCCTCCAGCTCCGAAGATGCCGACGCGACGGTGTTGATGACGTTGCCGATCATGGCTTCGAAGTCGCGCGCGATCTGGTCCACGCGCTGGCCGCGACGGAGCCTCGCCTCGGCTTCGACCGCGGCCGCCTCGTCGGCGGCCTTCTTGGCGACGAGCGAATCCTTGAAGTGCCGCAGCGAGCCCGCCACCTGGCCGATCTCGTCGTTGCGGCCCGTCGCGGGGATCTCGACTTCATGCTGTCCGGCGGCGAGCGTCCCGATCACGTCCGCGAGCCGGCTGAGCGGCGTCACCACGCGGCTGCGCAGCATCATGGTCACGCCACCGAGCGTCCCGAGCAGCGCCAGCACCGCCACGCCCGCGAGGGCGAGCATCGCCAGCGCGCCATCGCGCGCGGACGCGGCGCGCTCGGCAGCTTCGGCCAGCGCGGCGTCGCGCACGCCGTAGAACATCTGGATGGCCGGCACGATGACACCGGCCAGCTCCTCGGCGTTGACGCCGTACTTGCCGTCGCTGCGGGCCGCGGGCATTTCCTTGTCCACGACGACCGCTGCTTTCCCGAAATAGGAGTCCGTCGCCGCCTTCAGCGCGGTGGCGATGCGGGGCGGGTTTCCGAGCTGGTCGATACCGGCCTCGATGCGCTCGCGGTCGGCCTCGACGCGCCCCTGCATACGATCCATCAGCGAGAACTCGGCCGCCGTGAGCGGTCGGCGCGTGCTCAGCGCCGGCGACAGCGTGGCGGCGCGGCTGCCGGCCGAGACGCGCAGATCCTGCGCCGTCCGCGCCAGGTTCAGCAACGCCGCAAGCGAGGAATCGGCATTGACGACCTTCGCCTCGAGCCGGTTCATGACCGGCTCGATATTGGCGAGCACCTCGGCAACACCGGGCAGGAAACCCTTGATCGCGGCGCTGTCGCGCGCCGCCAGCGGAACGCTCATCGCGCGATCTGCCGCGGCGTGGATCTCCTTCAGCCGCCGCGCGGCACGGTCGAGATTCTCGGCAATCGCTCCGCCGTCATCCAGCACCATGATTGCCCGCCTTGCGCCCTCGAAGGCGGTCTCGGCGGCTTTCGCGGCCTTCGCGGCAGCGTCGATCTGGGCCTGCGTCGCAGCGGCTTCCTGGAAGATGGGTCCGATGTAGGGGGCACGAAGGCCGGCGACTTGCTGGCTGACCATCAGGGTCGCACCAAAAGCGTCGACCGTCTTGATCGCGTCGGATCGGTTCGTGAAGATGCGCGCCTGGGGTATCAGCACCTCGGCGCCGAGGATGACTGCAAAAACCGTCACCGTCAGCATCGACAGCGCGAAGAGCTTCCCGATCCGCATCCTTAGGTCCCCCGAATACATTCCTACAAATGTCGAAAACCTAGCTGGCGGCCACTAAGAGCCCGTTAAGCATCGGCCCGTAGTTCCGCGGAGTGCCATGGACCGCGCGGGTCTCCCGAACGCTGTCATCGCCGGGTTCCCCTGGTGCCAGATGCGACAGAATTGCCGGGATTTTCCCCGCGAAATACCTATATCAATGCTTGCGCCGCCATCCGGCCGCACTCGCTTACCTCCGGAACATCAATGCTCTCGGTCGAACTCGTTATCGTCGTCGTCCTGATCGTCATCAACGGCCTGCTCTCCATGTCCGAGCTGGCCGTGGTTTCGTCCCGCCCGGCCCGCCTCTCGCTGCTCGCTGCCAAGGGCGTGCGCGGCGCCGAGCGGGCGCTGACGCTGGCGGCCGATCCCGGCAAATTCCTCTCGACGGTGCAGATCGGCATCACGCTGGTCGGCGTGCTCTCGGGTGCGTTCTCCGGCGCGACGCTCGGGCAGCGGCTGACGCAGTGGCTGGTCGGGCTCGGCCTGTCCGCCGGCATTGCCGACATCGTCGGCGTCGGCATCGTCGTCACGGTCATCACCTACGCCACACTGATCGTCGGCGAGCTGGTGCCGAAGCAGGTGGCGCTGCGTGATCCCGAGAGCATCGCGGTCAAGGTCGCGCCCGCGATGCACGTGCTGGCGCGGATTTCACTGCCGCTCGTCTTCCTGCTCGATCTCTCCGGCAAGCTGATCCTCACGCTGCTCGGCCGCGGCGGCAAGGCCGAGGAGAAGGTCTCGGAGGACGAGATCCATCACCTCGTCAGCGAAGCCGAAAACGCCGGCGTGCTCGAACCCGGCGAGAAGGAGATGATCGCCGGCGTGATGCGGCTCGGCGACCGGCCGGTCGGCGCCGTCATGACGCCGCGCACCGAGGTCGACGAGATCGACCTGAACGACGCACCGCAAGCCATTCAGGAGATCATCGCAAAGAGCCCGCATTCGCGCTTTCCGGCGTCCGACGGCGATCGTGACAAGCCGATCGGCGTGCTCCAGGCCAAGGACCTGCTGGTCGCGTTCATGAACGAACGCACGCCCGATCTGCGGGCGCTTGTCCGCGAAGCGCCAAGCATTCCCGCTTCAGCGGATGCCCGCGACGTGCTCGCGATCCTGAGGGTTGCTCCGGTCCATGTCGGTTTCGTCTATGACGAGTATGGCGCCTTCGAAGGCGTGGTCACCGCGGCCGACATTCTGGAATCGATCGTCGGCGCGTTCCATTCCGAGGAAGGCCCGCCGGAGCCGGCCTATGTCAAGCGAGCCGACGAATCGCTGCTGGTCGCCGGCTGGATGCCGGTCGACGAATTCGGCGAGCTGCTCGGCATCGAGCTGCCGCCGCATCACCGCTTCTACACCGTGGCGGGCCTCGTACTGCAACAATTCAACGTGCTGCCCAATGTCGGCGACGCCTTCGACCTCGGCGGCTGGCACATCGAAGTGGTCGATCTCGACGGAAGAAGGATCGACAAGATTCTGGCGAGCCGCCAGGGGGAGCAGGCGGCGGCGTGAGCACGCGCTCGTGTGAAGTGGCGCATGCTGTCGCGCCAATCTCCACTCATCGTCCCGGACAAGCGCGCCTCAAGCGCGCGCCGATCCGGCCATACTCGCAGGAAGCCGTTTGGCGAAGACTGGGTGTTCGGTACTACCACCAACCGCAATCGATGGATCACGCGGTATGGGTCTGGATCTGCGCTGACGCTTGTCCAGGACGACGTCGGAGGGTGGAGCGCGCGCTCAGGCCTAACAGATCCCCTACCCGAACTTCACACCGATCCGCTTTTCCTTGCGCCAGACCACGGTGCACGCCAGATGCTTTCCGTCGGCCTGGATGAACAGGGTGAAGTGTTCGGGAATGCCGACCGGGCTGGTGACGTCGAGAGCTGCGCCGGTGTCCGAGAAATTGCGGACGATGCAGTCGATCGCGCCGCCGCCGAACTCGATCGTTCCGGCCTTCAGCACGCGATGTCTGGCTTTGTTGCGTCGCTCGTCCATGGGATGAATCTACACCCAAAGTTGAATCAGACGTCAAGCCCACGCTCTGCTCGAGACAATTTTATGGCCGCGCGCGACTGCATCATACCGCGACCGGCGCCTCACAGCGCCGGCTGGAACGTCTCCGCCCGCGCCATCCGCCAGGCGTCGCGGAAGCGCGGGTCTTCCGTGCCTTCGAGCAGTTCGCCCGGACGCAGCGCCGGATAGAGCTGCGCGAAAGATTGCACCTGGGTCGTCGACATCCGTTGGCTGAAGTGGATCGGGCGCAGCTGCCGGGGATGCTCGAGACCGGCCGCGGCGATCAGCTCGGTCAGCGAGTGCAGCGTCGCATGGTGGTAATTGTGCACGCGGTCGATCTTGAGCGGCACGTAGAGCGCGCGCGCCCGCGTCGGATCCTGCGTCGCGACACCGGTCGGGCAACGGTCGGTATGGCAGCTCAGCGACTGGATGCAGCCGAGCGAGAACATGAAGCCGCGCGCCGAATTGCACCAGTCGGCGCCGATCGCCATCGCCCGCGCCATGTCGAACGCAGTGGCGATCTTGCCGGAGGCGCCGAGCTTGATGCGGTCGCGCGCATTGATGCCGATCAGCGCGTTATGGACGAAGCTGACGCCCTCGCGCATCGGCATGCCGAGATGGTCCATGAACTCCAGCGGCGCCGCACCGGTGCCGCCCTCGTTGCCGTCGACGACGATGAAATCGGGATAGATGCCGGTCTCCAGCATCGCCTTGCAGATCGCCAGGAATTCCCAGGGATGACCGATGCACAGCTTGAATCCGGCCGGCTTGCCGCCGGAGAGGCGACGCATCTCCGCGATGAACTGCATCATGCCTGTCGGCGTCGAGAAGGCGCGGTGCGAGGCCGGCGAGATGCAGTCTTCGCCCATGGACACGCCGCGGATCTTGGAAATCTCCTCCGAGACCTTCGCCGCCGGCAGCACGCCGCCATGGCCGGGCTTGGCACCCTGGCTGATCTTGAGCTCGACCATCTTGATCTGGTCTTCGCCGGCGACACGCGCGAACGCCTCGGGATCGAACGAGCCGTCGAGGTGACGGCAGCCGAAATAGCCGGAGCCGATCTCCCAGATGATGTCGCCGCCCATCTCGCGGTGATAGGGGCTGAAGCCGCCTTCGCCGGTGTCATGGGCAAAGCCGCCCTTCTTCGCACCGGCATTCAGCGCACGCACCGCGTTCGGGCTGAGCGCGCCAAAGCTCATCGCCGAGATGTTGAACACCGAGGCCGAGTAAGGCTTCTTGCAGTCCGGTCCGCCGACGACAACGCGAAACTTCTCCTCGGCATGCTCCTTCGGCGACACCGAGTGATGCATCCACTCATAGCCCTCGCGGTAGACGTCCTCCTGGGTGCCGAACGGACGCTTGTCGAGCTGCATCTTGGCGCGCTGATAGACCACCGCGCGGGTGTCGCGCGAGAACGGCATGCCGTCCTTCTCGCTCTCGAAGAAATACTGCCGCATCTCGGGGCGGATCTCTTCGAGCAGGAAGCGGATGTGCGCCGAGATCGGGTAGTTGCGCAGCACCGCATGGCTCTTCTGGAGCAGGTCGCGGACGCCGAGCAGCGTCAGGGCGCCGAAGATCAGGATCGGGATCAGCAAGATGTCGAAGATCTTGCGGTCGGCGATGCCGAAGCCGATCAGGAGCGCGGTGACGACCGCGCAGATCGTCAGCACGATGAAGCGCGGCGAGAATGGAATCAGCAGGGTTTCCATGGCCCCCTCTTCCAAGGGCCCACGCTTCGATTTTGGCGCTTTGCTATTTTCGTCGGCCACGATTCCCATCCTCTCGCCGGCTTGAGGCGGTACGATACGCCCGCGCCTGTCATACGGATATGACGCGGCCCTTGTTTCAGGCTAGCGAATTCGGCCGAGGCAAATCAATCCGCCGAGAGGACGGGCTATTGCGCTGCAGCAGAGAGGTAGGGGACGGGAATAGTGGGGCGGCCGGGCCAGTGGGCCTTAACCGGCTGCCCATGGAGCGCAGACGCGTTTCCACAGGTTCAGCTGTCGTCCCGGGCAAGCGTAAGCGCAGACCCGGGACCTATAACCACAGGATTTCGTGGCTGAGAAAGCTGTCACTCCGAGTCTTCGCCAAACCACGTCCTGTGGTTATGGATCCCGGATCGGCGCTCCGCTTCGCTACGCTTGTCCGGGACGACGAGTTGAATGGGACACGGGATCGCGCCCCTTCAACAGAACTTACCGCTCGACGAACGCCTTCTCGATCACGAAATGGCCGGGCTTGTTGCCGCTGCCCTCGACGAAGTCGCGGCCTTCGAACATCACCTTCAGCTCTTCCAGCATCGCCGGGCTGCCGCACATCATGATGCGGTCGGTTGCGATGTCGAGCGGGCCCTGCCCGATGTCGTTGAAGATCTGCTCGGAGCTGATGAGGTCGGTGATGCGGCCGCGATTGCGGAACGGCTCGCGGGTCACGGTCGGGTAGTAGACGAGCTTGTCCGCGAGCAGCTCCCCGAACAACTCGTCCTCGCGCAGATTGGCGACGAGCTTCTCGCCATAGGCGAGCTCGGAGACCTGGCGGCAGCCATGCACCAGCACGATGGTCTCGAACTGGTCGTAGACGTCGGGGTCCTTGATCAGGCTCGCGAATGGCGCGAGGCCCGTCCCGGTCGAGAGCAGCATCAGCCGCTTGCCCGGGATGAGGTTGTCGGTGATCAGCGTACCGGTCGCCTTGCGGCCGACCAGGATGGTGTCGCCTTCCTTGATCTTCTGGAGGCGGGAGGTCAGCGGGCCGTCCTGAACCTTGATCGAGAAGAACTCGAGCTCTTCCTCGTGGTTGGCGCTCGCCATGCTGTAGGCGCGCAGCAGCGGACGGCCGTCGACCTCGAGGCCGATCATCGCGAACTGGCCGTTCTGGAAGCGGAAGCCGGTATCGCGCGTGGCGCGGAAGCTGAACAGCGTGTCGGTCCAGTGCTGGACGGAAAGAACCTTCTCTCGGTAAAACGCGCTCATGATTTTCGATATTCCGAATAATTGCGGTTTTAGGGCAAAAGCATTGCCCGGCCCTGAAAGCGGGGCGGACACCATTGCCATGGCGGAGGATTTCGCGTGTGTGATCTACGCCATTGAGACCAATAATCAACCTCGTTTCGGATGCAATTGATGCCGATCAAACCGGCATTTGCAGCGGAATTGGCCGCGTCATTAATGAATCTGCTGCGCGGTGCGCGCGGAGGGCAATTTCTTTTCCCTTTCGGGCTCGATGGCAGCACTTAATTTCCGTCGCGCCCGCGAGAATTTCATTAAGAATAGCTCTGATTTTCACCCCGGCCTGGCGCCGATCCCCGCATTTTTGCGGCTTTTGGCGACAGGAATGATCGAGACCCATGGCCAGCAGCGAACGCATCTTCGTCCAGACGATCAGGCGCTATTGCGCCCGCCATGGCATTGCCGTCGACATCCGCTCCGGCGGCTGGCTGATCGCGATGCGCCGGGGCGAGGCGCGCCACTTCGCCTTCGGCTACGACATCGGCCTCAACAGCGCCATCGCGCATCGCCTCGCCAACGACAAGTCGGCGACGGCCGAGGCGCTGACACTCGAGGGCGTGCCCTGCATTCCTCATCATCTCTTCCTCAACCCGAGCATGGGCGCGCAAATCGCCGGCCCCGGTTGGCGTGACGCGATGCTGGCCCTGCTGGCGCAGCATCCGCAAGGCGTGGTGGTGAAGCCGAACGAGGGCACCTCGGGACGTGCCGTGTTCAAGGTGACGAATGCTGCCGAGCTCGATCGCGCCGTCAGCGAGGTCTTTTCGTCGAGCCTCGGCCTCGTGATCGCGCCTTATGTCGAGATCGAGGAAGAGGTCCGCGTGATCCTGCTCGATCGCAAGCCGATGATCGTCTACCGCAAGGATCGGCCGTCGGTCGTCGGCGACGGGGCGCATACGTTGCGCGAGCTGGCGATCGCGGCAGGACACGACAGGCAGCTCCGCGAGCTCGAAACGCGCGACGTCAATGCGATCGTCCCGAAGGGCAAACGGCGCATCCTGAACTGGCGGCACAATCTCGACGCCGGCGCGCGGCCGGTGCTGATCGAGAATGGCGAGGTGCACGCGGCATGCGTGAGGCTCGCCGTCGACGCCGCCAAGGCCATCGGCATCGCCTTCGCCTCGATCGACGTGGTGCGCGCGGATGGAGCGTGGCGCGTGCTCGAGATCAATTCCGGCGTGATGATGGAAGCACTGGCAAAGCTGCATCCGGAGCTGGTGCAGGCGACGTATGACGCGGCGCTGGACCGGGTGCTTGGCAAAAATTAGCAGCCACAGGCACACTGCACCCTCTCCCCTTGTGGGAGAGGGTGGCTCGCCGCCTTAGCGGCGAGCCGGGTGAGGGGTCTCTCTCCGCGAGCATACCTCACGCAGCAGCATTCGAGGATAGAACCCCTCATCCGGCGCTTCGCGCCACCTTCTCTCACAAGGGGAGAAGGAAAGTAAGCGCTAGTTATTCGCGCTCGCCGAATCGTCCATCGCCTTGAAGGCTTCCTCGAGTTGCAGCGAGATCGGCACGTTCAGCCGTTCGCCGGTCGGAAGCCTGGCGGTGAACCATTTGTTGTAGAGCGGGACGAGGTCGCGGTTGGAGCCGAGCTTGCGGAAGGTGCGCTCGACCACGGCCGACAATTGCGGCTCGCCTTTCCTGAACATGATGCCGTAGGGGTCGTAGGATAAATAGTCGCCGGTGACGCGGTACTTGTCCTGCGCCTTGTGGCGCGCGATCAGGCCGGAGAGCAGGATGTCGTCGGTCGCAAACGCATCGGCCTTGCCGTCGACGAGCATCTGATACGACTGCTCGTGATCCGGCGAGGTGACGATGTTCAACCCGAGCGAGGACTTCTTGTCGGCCGCCTGGATCGCCTGCTCGTTGGTGGTGCCCTTGGTCACCACCACGGTCTTGCCCTTCAGATCGGTCAACGACTGGACCTTTGACGCCTTCGGCACCATCAGCTTGGTACCGGCGACGAACATCAGGGGAGAGAACGCGACACGCTTGGCGCGCTCGGCATTGGCCGTGGTCGAGCCGCATTCCAGGTCGATCTTGTTCTGGAGCACGGCGTCGATGCGGTCGTCCGAGGTGACCTTGACGTAGTCGATCTTGAGATTGGGATCATCGACCTCGACGCCGATCTCCTCGACGATGGCCTCGCAAAGCTCGAGGCTGTAGCCGATCGGACGACCCGACTGGTCGAGGAAGGAGAACGGCGGCGAGCTCTCGCGATAGCCGAGCCGCACGACATGCGCTTTCTTGATCGCCGACAGCGTCGGGCTGAGCCCTTCGCTCCCGGTCTGGGCGGACGCGGTGGTCGCGAGCAACGATGCCGCGAGCCACAGGCAGCCGCCGATCACTGACCTTGTCAGTGTCTGGCCCATGATGTGCTCCTAACCATGGCCGGCCATGGCGGGCACTTCGCCCGGCACCATGTCATCAGGCACGGCGTCGCCGGGCCCCATCGCATGCTCGGGCCCAAGCTCGCCTTCCCACTTCGCCACGACCGAGGTCGCGAGCGTGTTGCCGATCACGTTGGTGGCGCTGCGGCCCATGTCGAGGAAGGTGTCGATGCCCATGATCATGAGCAGGCCGGCCTCGGGGATGTTGAACTGCGCCAGCGTCGAGGCGATCACGACGAGGGAGGCGCGCGGCACGCCGGCGACGCCCTTGGAAGTGATCATCAGCGTCGCCAGCATCGCGAGCTGCGTGCCGAGCGGCATGTCGATGTGATAGCTCTGCGCGATGAAGACGCTCGCGAAGGTGCAGTACATCATCGTGCCGTCGAGGTTGAAGGAATAGCCGAGCGGCAGCACGAAGCTCGAGATCCGCGAGGAGGCGCCGAAGCGGTTGAGGCCCTCCAGCGTCTTCGGATAGGCCGCTTCCGAGCTCGCGGTCGAGAACGCGATCATCAGCGGCTCGCGGATCAGCTTCAGGAGATGACTGTAGCGCGGCCCGATCACGATGAAGCCGACGATCACCAGGATGGTCCACAGGATCGCCAGCGAGAGATAGAAGCCGCCCATGAACACGACGAGCTTCCAGAGCACCAGCAGGCCGTTCTTGGCCACCGTCGCGGTGATCGCGGCCCACACCGCGAGCGGCGCGAACAGCATCACATAGCTCGTCACCTTGAGCATGATGTGGCCGATATCGTCGATCAGCGCCAGGATCGGCTTGGAGCGCTCGGGCATCGCGCCCATCGCCACCGAGAAGAACACGGCGAAGATCACGATCTGGAGGATTTCGTTCTGCGCCATCGCATCCGCGATCGAGGTCGGGATCAGATGGGTCAGGAATTTCTCGATGGAGAAGGCCGAGACCGGCAGGCCGGTCGATTGGCCTGCCGCAGGCAGCGTGCCGGGGAAGTTCGCGCCGGGCTGGAGCAGGTTGACCATCACGAGGCCGAGCAGCAGCGACACGAAGGAGGCGCTGATGAACCAGCCCATGGTCTTGGCGAAGATGCGACCGAGCTTGGAGCCCGAGCCCATATGGGCGATGCCGCCGACCAGGGTCGCGAACACCAGCGGCGCGATGATCATCTTGATCAGGCGCAGGAACATCATGGCGATCAGGTTGATGGACGAGGCCCAGTCGGCGCGCGTATCTGGCAGGAAGTTGTAGATCGCCGAGCCCATGATGATGCCCAGCACCATCGCGCCCAAAATGTATTGCGTAAACCTGTTCGACATTGCTTACCCCCACATACACCGGCGCTTCATGATGTCGCAGATATGACGGCTGCGCAACACGCTTGGCGGGTGGCCGCGTTGGCCGGATGTTCCCGTTGTGAAACTGCTCCCCGCGATCTAGCCTTCATGCAGCGCACAACGAATGCGGCCTGCACGTTTTCTTTGCGGCGGCTGCATCAATAATCGTCAAACAAACGAAGAGGGAAACGCCATGAGCGGCAACATCAATCGCCAGATTCTTTTGGTGGAAAAGCCCAGCGGCAAGCTCGGCCCCGAGCATTTCAAGATGGTCGATGGCGCGATGCCGGAGCCGAAGGACGGCGAGGCTTTGCTGCGCGTGCGTTACATCTCGCTCGACGCCGCCAACCGCGCCTGGATGCATGGCGCCACCTATCGTTCAGCCGTCGAGGCGAACAGCGTGATGGCCGGCGGCGCCATCGCCGAGGTCGTCAGCGCGAAGGCGCCGGGCTTGGCTGCCGGTGACATCGTGTTCGGCGACACCGGCTGGCAGGAGTTTGCCGCGGTGCCGGCCAAGCATCTCACCAAGATGCCGAAGCTCGAGCCGATGACGCATCTGCTCAGCGTGTTCGGCATCGCCGGCCTCACCGCCTATTTCGGCCTGCTGGAGATCGGCAAGCCCAAGGAGGGCGAGACCGTCGTGGTCTCCGCGGCGGCGGGCTCGGTCGGGTCGATCGTCGGGCAGATCGCCAAGATCAAGGGATGTCGCGTGATCGGCATCGCCGGCGGCGCCGACAAGTGCAACTGGCTGACCTCCGAGCTCGGCTTCGATGCCGCCGTCGACTACAAGGACGGCGCGGTGTTCAAGGCCCTGCGCGCGGCCGCGCCAAAAGGCATCGACGTCTATTTCGACAATGTCGGCGGCGACATTCTGGAAGCCTGCCTGCCGCAAATGAACAATTACGGCCGCATCGCCTGCTGCGGCGCGATCTCGCAATATGATGGCGCGCCATCGGCGCACGGTCCGCGCGGCGTGCCCGGCCTGATCGTGGTGAAGCGGCTGGTCATGCAGGGCTTCATCGTGATGGACTACATGAAGGACAGCCAGCGTGCGCTCGCCGATCTCCAGGGCTGGGTCAAATCCGGCAAGCTGAAGGTGCAGGAGGACATCATCGACGGCCTCGCGAACACGCCGAAAGCGCTGATCGGATTGCTCGCCGGCGAGAACCGCGGCAAGCGCATGGTCAAGCTCTGACGACGTATTGTTTGAGCATGATCTCCGCGCAAACGCGTTCCGCGTTTGTCGCGAGGGAAAACCGCTGCACACTTTTCCGGATCATGCTCTAGTTACGTCGCAATTGCGCCGGCATTATCTACTTGCGGTAGAGGCCAAAGCGTCCAAAGATATCGCGCGCGAGACATCACTCGCGACGATTGCGCTTGCATCACATTTGAAAACCGTCGGCACTCCCGACAGGGCAGGAATTCACCCAGATGTTCAACACGTTGAAACATGCATCAACGCGCACGGCGTTGCTCGCGGCAGCGCTCTTCGCAACTGCAACAGGCGCCTTCGCGCAAGCACCGACCGACGCGCAGAAGAGCGCCATGCGGTCCGCATGCAGTTCGGACTTCATGGCGCACTGCGCGAGCGTCACGCCCGGCGGCGTGGAGGCGTATCAATGTCTGGCGAAGAACATGTCCAGCCTGTCGCCAGGATGCCAGACCGCGGTTCGCGCGGTGGAGCCCGCTGCGGCTCCGAAGACCGAAGCCGCTCCCGCCGCACCGAAGAGCGAAGCTGCTCCCAAGGCGGAGTCCAAGACGGAGACGGCGCCTGCGGCGCCGAAGGCTGAATCGGCCCCCGCTGAAAAGCCTGCCGCCGCACCGGCGCCAAAGGCAGCTGCCGCCAAGCAGCCGAGCAGCGCGCAGGTTGCTGCGGTCAAGAGCGCGTGCCGCGCTGACTATCCCAAGGTCTGCGCCGGCGTGCCGCCGGGCGGCGCCCCCGCGCTCGAATGCCTGGAGAAGAACAAGGCCAAGGTTTCGCCCGCCTGCGAGAAGGCCCTGAGCGCCGCGGCCGGCGGCGGTGCGGCAACAACGGCAGCGCCTGCGGGCGCGGCACCTGCAGCGGCGGCAGCACCGGCGGCCGCGCCAGCCGTGATCGTTCTGCGCCCGCTGCGGCCGCGTGAGGAGCTGTTCATCGTCCGATCGGCCTGCGGCGCCGACATCCGCACGCTGTGCGCCGGCGTTGCGCCCGGCGGCGGCCGCATCGTGCAATGCATCTCCAGCAATGCCGCCTCGCTGTCGCCCGCGTGCAAGGAAGTGCTGGCGCCATTCGCGGCGCGATAAAGGCAGCGCACGCCGACGCGCCAAGGCGCACGACACTGATCGGCGGCGTGCGCGAGTGAATTTTCGCACGCCTGCCGCGACAAATCTTTGCGGATATCGATTTCGATCACGACAAGACAGAGAGGACAACATGCGTTCATTGCTGCTCGTTGCTTCTGCGCTCCTCGCCTTCGGGGCGACCATGACGATCGAGGCCACCGATGCCAACGCGGTCGTGTGCGCCCGCGGCGTCTATCGTGCCGGTTGCGCCGGGCCGAACGCCGCCGTCGTGGTCCGCAAGCCGGTTCCAGTGGTCCGCTGCACCAGGGTGCTGGTGAACGGGGTCTACGTGAAGCGCTGCGTCTGATCCCCGGGTGGCCAAGCCGGCGCGCTTTGGCTATGGTTCGCGCCTAACGGTTTCGGACGCACGTAAAGCGCGTGTCCGGAAGCGGGTTTCGGCGTGGCATGCCCGGCCAATAATTCCGCTGGCGCCGGCCGCCGGAGCACATTAGTCTACCCCTAGATAGTAAGTATACTGTCAATTAGGGAGGCAGACGTTGCGGATCGCCGTGATTGGCGGGGGGCCCGGCGGGCTCTACTTCGCCTATCTCTGGAAGAAGCGTCACCCCGAGGATCAAGTCGACCTGTTCGAACAGAACCCGGCCGACGCGACCTGGGGCTTTGGCGTCGTGTTCTCCGACCAGGCCCTGGAGTTCCTGCGCGCCGACGACCCCGAGACGGTCGACGCGATCGCGCCGCACATGGAGAGCTGGGAGAACATCACGCTCAACCTGCGTGGTGGCAGCGTCGCCATCGACGGGGTCGGCTTCTCCTCGATCGGGCGGCTCGAGCTTTTGCAGTTCCTTCAACAGCGCGCGCTCAATGCCGGCGTCGCGCCGCGCTTCGACACGCAAATTCTCGGAATCGACCAGCTCAACGGCCACGACCTGATCGTCGCCGCCGACGGGCTGAATTCGCTGGTGCGCCGCGCCTTCGAGGGCGATTTCGGCACCTCGCTGTCCTATTCCTCGAACAAGTTCGTCTGGTACGGCACCTCGAGGCGGTTCGACACGCTGTCGCAGACCTTCGTCAAGACCGACCGCGGCGCCTTCAACGCCCACCACTACCGCTATTCGTCGACCATGAGCACCTTCCTGGTCGAGTGCGACCACGCCACCTGGCAGGCTTATGGTTTCGCCTACAAGGACGTCGAGCAGTCCAAGGGCGTCTGCGAGGAGGTGTTTGCGGATACGCTCGGCGGCCACTGCCTCGTCTCCAACAAATCGGTGTGGCGCAATTTCCCCTGGGTCTGGAACGAGCACTGGTCGTTCAAGAACATGGTGCTGATCGGCGACGCCCTGCACTCGGCGCATTTCTCGATCGGCTCCGGCACGCGGCTCGCGATCGAGGACGCGATCGCACTGGTCAAGGCCCTGGAGTCGGATGCGCATCTTTCGACCGCGCTGCAACGCTACCAGGCCGCGCGCAAACCGGTCGTGCAGAAGCTCGTCGACGCCGCACGAACCAGCGCCTCCTGGTACGAGAACTTTGCCCAGCACATGCAGCTCGACCTGATGGATTTTGCCTACAGCTACATCACCCGCTCCGGCCGCATCGACGATTCCCGGCTGCGGGCGATGTCGCCGGCCTTCATGGCGCGTTACGAGGCCGAGAGGACCAGCGGAGACGCGGCATGAGCAACGAGATTCGCGACCAGGTGCCCGCGGACAGCGCGGGCGCACGCGAGATCGGCTTTGCCGTTCCGCAAACCTACAACGCCAGCCGCGTGCTGTTCGACAATCTCGCCAGGGGATATGGCGACAAGCTCGCGCTCATCGGGCCGGCGGGCACGCGCAGTTATGCCGAGCTCTGCGCGGAGGCTTGCCGCTGGGGCAACGGGTTCATCTCACTCGGGCTGAAACGCGGCGACCGCGTGCTGTTGTTCCTCGACGACACGCCAGCTTATCCCGCCTCCTTCTTCGGCGCGGTGCGCGCCGGCCTCGTGCCGCTCCTGATCAACACGCTGACGCCGCCGGATCTCCTGCAATTCTATCTCGCCGATTCCGGCGCGACCGTCGCGGTGGCCGAGTCCGAATTCTGCGCACGCTTCAATGCGGAGGCGTGCAAGGACACGAGCCTGCGCATGCTGGTCGTCGTCAATGGCGAAACGGGCGAGCATGCTGCGCCTGCGGCGGTCGCGGCGGCAGGTTGGCTTGCGCAATTCCCGGCCGAGCTGGCGGAAGCGGACACAAATCGCAACGAGATGGCGTTCTGGATGTACTCCTCCGGCTCGACCGGCCGGCCCAAGGGCATCGTGCATCTCCAGCACGACATGGCCTATAGCGAGATGGCCTTCGCGCAGAACGTGCTGAAGCTGACGCCCGACGACATCTGCTTCTCGGTGCCGAAGATCTTCTTCGCCTACGGTTTCGGCAACTCCGTCACCTTCCCGTTCTCGGTCGGCGCGACGACGCTGCTGCTGCCGGGACAGCCGAAGCCGGCAACGATCTTCGCGGCGATCGAGCAGTACGGGCCGACGGTCTTCTTCGGCCTGCCGACGCTTTACACCTCCCTGACCAAGGCCGAGGGCGCGCAACAGACGAACTTCTCGTCGCTGCGCATGGCGCTCTCCGCGGCCGAAGTGCTCTCGGCCGACGTCTTCAACGGCTGGAAGACGCTCACGGGGCTCGAAATCGTCGAAGGCCTCGGCTCGACCGAGGTGCTGCACATCTATCTCTCCAACCGCCCCGAACGGAAGAAGCTCGGCGCCGCGGGCCTGCGCGTGCCCGGCTACGAGGTCGCACTGCGCGACAAGGACGGAAGCGAGGTCGGCGACGACGAGGAAGGCATCTTGTGGGTGCGCGGCGATTCCAACACGCCGCTGTACTGGAACCGGCCGGACAAGTCCGCCGAGACCATCCGCGAGGGCGGCTGGATCTATACCGGCGACCGCTTTGTGCGCGATGCCGACGGCTTCCACTTCTTCCGCGGCCGCGCCGACGATCTCATCAAGATCTCCGGCCAGTGGGTCTATCCGCTCGAGGTCGAGCTGTGCCTCGCCGACCACCCCGACATCCGCGAATGCGCGGTGTTCGCCGCTGAGCTGCCCGACCGTCGCATGACGCTGAAGGCGGTGGTGGTGATGAATAGCCGCGCCGCCGACCAAAGCGAAGCGACACGGCGGCTACAGGATTACGTCAAGGGCAAGCTGCTTCCCTACAAATATCCACGCGAGGTGATCTTCATCGACGAACTGCCGAAGACGGGCACGGGGAAGATCGACCGGCAGGCGTTGCTGCGGATGTGAGGGGACCGGGCCAATTTCTCGGTGTCATCGCCCGCGAAGGCGGGCGATCCAGTATTCCAGAGGCAGCTGTGATTAAGCCGAGAGGCCGCGGCGTACTGGATTCCCCGCCTTCGCGGGGAATGACAGCGGAGATTGAGGCGGCGGCGTCACCACACCCTCAGTGTCGTCCCGAACAAGCGCGCAATTGCGCACGGGGGGCCGGGACCCATACGCCGAGGCAGCCGTGTGGCGCGAGATGGTCATTGCCTGTCTTCGCCAAACCAAGATTCGTGGTTATGGGTCCCGGCCTTCGCCGGGACGACACTGAGAATGAGGTGCCTGCACAGCCTTACAGGCACCTACCCCTCACCCGCCCTTCCCCAGATGCTCCAGCGCGTCCTCGGCCCGCAGCGGCACGCGCGAGACTTCGTTGTTGAGATCGACGAGCTGCACCAGAAGCCCCATCAGCGTCTTGCGGTCGGCGGGCTTCAGCGGCTCCAGCATGCGCGCCTGGGCGCGTTCGACGGCGGGGATGATCTCGCGCAGGATCGCGGCGCCCGACTTGGTCAGATAGAGCAGCTTGATCCGCTTGTCCTCGGGCGCAGGCTTGCGCTCGATATAGTCCTTGGCCTGGAGCCGCTCGATCACGCTGCCGAGGGTGGAGCGGTCGAACGCGATCACCGCCGACAGCCGCGTCGCATCGATGCCGGGATGAGTGTGGATCGCAATCAGCGCCCCATATTGCACCGGCGTGAGATCGAACGCCTTGCACTCCTCCATGAAGATCGAGACCGCGATCTGCTGCATACGCCGGAACAGATAGCCCGGCGCGGCATAGACCGCGTCCATCGTGATCGGAGGGGGAGGCTTACTCGGCATCGGGCTGCTTCTCCGGTGCCGCATTGGCGAATGCCGGCAACGCCTTCGCCGCGGCCTCTGCCTTGAGAAGGCGCGGATAGGCCGAGACATCGACGCCAAAGCGGCGAGCATTGGCAAGCTGGGGCACGAGGCAGAGATCGGCGAGCGTCGGCGCATCGCCGAAGCAGAACGGCCCCGGCTCGTCCCTGATCAGCGTTTCGCAGGCCGACAGCCCCTCGCGGTTGACCCAGGCGGCCCATTCCTGGACCTTCTCTTCCGCAAGGCCAAGCTCGCGCAGCCGCGCCAGCACCTTCAGATTCTGCACCGGATGGGTGTCGCAGGCGATCGCCAGTGCGAACGCCCTCACCTTGGCGCGCCGCAGCGGATCCTTCGGCAGCAGCGGCGGATTGGGGTGCGTCTCGTCGAGCCATTCGATGATCGCCACCGATTGGGTCAGCACGGCGCCGCCATCGCTCTCCAGCGTCGGCACCAGCCCTTGCGGATTGATGGCGAGATAGGCGGGCGCGCATTGCTCGCCCTTGCGAAGATGATGCGGCAGATGCTCGGCGCCGAGCCCCTTCAGATTCAGCGCGATCCGCACGCGATAGGCGGCACTGGAGCGGAAATAGCCGTGCAGCTTCATCGAAAACCTCCCTCTTATTCTCTGTCATTCCGGGGCTCGCGAAGCGAGAGCCCGGAATCCATACTCCCGATCGTGGTTATGGATTCTCAGGTGCGCAATTGCGCACCATAGCTCGACGCTGGCGCGTCGCCCCGGAATGACGGCAACTCGCCAGCGTTGACGCTACCTAGATCGTCAGTATACTGTCAATCAACAAAACGACGGGAGCGCCACCATGGAAGCCGTGACCAAGACGCCGGAACGCGAGGCGTTCTACAAGAAGATCGACGGCGAAAATCTCACCGCGCTGTGGACGGTGATGAGCGATTTGATCACGCCGGAGCCGAAGAGCGCCTGCCGGCCGCACCTCTGGAAATTCGACGTCATCCGCGACTACATGACGGAAGCCGGCAAGCTGATCACGGCCAAGGAAGCCGAACGGCGGGTGCTGGTGCTGGAGAACCCGGGCCTGCGCGGCCAGTCCAAGATCACGACCTCGCTCTATGCCGGCGTGCAGATGGTGGTGCCCGGCGACGTCGCCCCCGCGCACCGGCACAGCCAGTCGGCGCTGCGCTTCGTGCTCGAAGGCAAGGGTGCCCACACCGCCGTCGATGGCGAGCGCACGGCGATGGAGCCCGGCGATTTCATCATCACGCCGTCGATGACCTGGCACGACCACTCCAACGAGACTGACGAGCCGATGTTCTGGCTCGACGGCCTCGATATCCCGCTGGTGCAGTTCTTCGACTGCTCCTTTGCGGAAGGCTCGAAGGAGGACCAGCAGAGGATCACGAAGCCCGCCGGCGACAGCTTTGCGCGCTACGGCCACAATCTGCTGCCGGTCGACGTGAAGCGGAGTTCGAGGACCTCGCCGATCTTCAGCTATCCCTATGCCTACACCCGTGAGGCGCTGGAGAAGGCTCGCGCGAGCCAGGAATGGGACGCCTGCCACGGGCTGAAGCTGAAGTTCAGCAACCCCGAGACCGGCGACTTTGCGATGCCCACCATCGGCACGTTCATCCAGCTGCTGCCGAAGGGGTTCAAGACCGCACGCTATCGATCAACGGATGCGACGGTCTTCTGTCCGATCGAGGGGCGCGGCCGTAGCCGCATCGGCGATGCCGTATTCGAATGGGGCCCGCGCGACCTGTTCGTGGTGCCGAGCTGGCACTCGGTCACGCACGAGGCCGATGACGACGCGGTGCTGTTCAGCTTCTCGGACCGCCCGGTGCAGCAGAAGCTCGACCTGTTCCGGGAAGATCGCGGGAACGCGTGAGGTTGGGCTGCTATAGCCTTACATTCGGTGTCGTCCCGGCGAAGGCCGGGACCCATACCGCGTGATCTATCGGGGAACGGCGGCATTCGTACCGACGAAAGGTAACTACGGGTCTTCGCCAAACCCCTCCCTGGGGTTATGGGTCCCGGCCTTCGCCGGGACGACGGCAGGGTTGTGGCCCGCGCCTCCATCCACATCACCATTGCTAACGTGGCTACCGCCAGTGCAGCAACCGCGTCTCCAGCAGATTGATCACCTTCCCCACCACCAGCCCGAACACCGACAGGATCACCACGCCCGCGAGCAGCTGGTCCGTCTGCATCAGATTGCCGGCCTGAAGCACGAAGGCGCCGATGCCGTATTGCGCGCCGATCATCTCGGCGCTGACGACGAGCAGCAGCGCGACGGAGGCGGTGATGCGGAAGCCGGCGAGGATTGCGGGCAGCGCGCCCGGCCAGATCACCTTGCGCACGATGGTGGCGAAGGGGACGTTGAAGCTCTGCGCCATGCGGATGAGGTTGCGCGGCACCGCATCGACGCCGCTATAGACCGAGATCGCGGTCGAGAAGAACACGCCGAGCGCGATGGTCGCGATCTTCGGCTCTTCGCCGATGCCGAGCCAGAGGATCAAGAGCGGCAGCAGCGCGATCTTCGGAATCGGAAACAGCGCCGAGATGAAGGTGATGCCGACGCTGCGCGCGAGCCGCGACAGGCCGATGGCAAAGCCGACGGCGACGCCGGCCGCCGTTCCCAGCAGCCAGCCGACGCCGATGCGCAGCAGCGAGGCCGAGAGGTGCTGCCAGAGCGCGCCTGACATCGCGAGCTCGTAGATTGCGCGCACGATCGCTGACGGTGCCGGCAGGAACAGCGGATTGACGAGACCGACGCTGCCGGCAGCCTGCCAGAGCGCGATGACGAGCGCGAGCGCGATCCAGCCGCCGAACCGGCTCGACGCGGGCACGAAGCCGGCGCCGCGGAAGCGGACGCGCCGGGTCGCCTCGCTCTTTACAGGTGTCTCCGCCGACGGTGCGCGATCAAGCATGCTGGACCTCGCGCTCGGCATCGATCGCCTCGTGGCGGATGAGCGACCAGATCTGGTTCTGGAGCGCCAGCAGCTTTTCACGCGCCGCCGTTTCGCCGCGCTCAGTGCGCGTCATCGGCACGGTGACGACCTCGCGGATGCGCCCGGGCCGGCGCGACAGCACCACGATGCGGTCGGCGAGCCGCGCCGCCTCTTCGAGATTGTGTGTGACGTAAACCGCGCCCATGCCGCCATCGGCGAGCAGGCGGACGAAATCCTCCATCAGCAGTTCGCGCGTCTGCGAATCCAGCGCCGAAAGCGGCTCGTCCATCAGCAGGATGGCGGGCCTGACCGCAAGCGCGCGCGAAATGCCGACCCGCTGGCGCATGCCGCCAGAGAGCTGCTTTGGATAGGTCTGGCGGAAATCGGTCAGGCCCGTGCGGCGCAGCGCATCCTCGACCAGCGCGCGGCGCTGCGCCGCCGAGAGCTGGGCGTGCAGCAGCGGGAATTCGACGTTCTCCTCGACCGTCGCCCAGGGCAGCAGCGCAAAATCCTGGAACACGAAGGTCAGCGGATTGAGACTGTCAGCCGGCGGCGCCCCGCGCAGCTCGGGCGCGCCCGATGTCGGCTGCAACAGCCCGCCGAGGATCGACAGCAGCGTGCTCTTGCCGCAACCGGAGGGCCCGACGATCGCCACCACCTCGCCGGCACCGACGGTGAACGAGACGTCGTCGAGCACGGCGAGATCGCCGAAGCGGTGGGTGATGTGGTTGGCGATCAGGTCCATCTCACGCTCTCACCTTCGATCCGTCATCCTGAGGTGCTCGACTTGCGGCACGCCGCAAGTCGAGCCTCGAAGGATGTGCGGCCGGGATGCCGCTTGGCCGTTCATCCTTCGAGGCTCTCATTGCGGTGCATTTGCACCGCAATGCTCGCACCTCAGGATGACGGGGATGATTTGAAGCGCGCAGCATCAATCCGCCTTCACATAGTCCTTGGCGATGATCGCATTGGCATCAAAGCCCTTGTCGGCAAAGCCCTGCTCCTGGAGCCATTTGATCTGGTTGTCGACGTTCTTGACGTCGAGCTTGCCGTCGGGATCGATGTAAGCGCAGTTGCCGACCACCTGCTCGACCGGCAGATTGGTGTACTTCGCGATGATCTCCAGCAGCGGCTTGGTCTGCTCGTTGATCGGCGCCACGCCGTCCTTCATCGCGGCGAGGATGACGTCGTGATACTCGCGGTCGGCCTTTGCCAAGGCGCCGAGCAGCTTGGTCACCAGCACCTTGTTGGTCAGCGTCTTCGGCGCGGCGAACACCGCGCCCAGCTGCCACGGCGTCTCGTCGCCGACCCAGCCGAGGAATTTCGCACCGCCCTCGTCCATCAACTTGCGCGCCGTGGAGATCGGCAGCAGCGCCGCATCGACGGTTTCGCCCTTGAGCGCAGCCGCCGCGTTCGACAGCGACTGCAGCGGAACGATCTTCACGTCCGCGAGCTTGAAGCCGTATTTGTCGGCGAGCAGGCCGAGTGAATAATGAAAGGATGATCCGACCTGCGTCATTGCCACGCGCTTGCCCGCGAGGTCCTTCGGCGTCTTCAGGCCGGCGGCATAGGCGTTGTTGCTGGCGAAATAGCCGATCAGGGGGTAGCCGGCCTTCTCGCGGCTCATGCCGCCGATCACCTTCAGCACGCCCTTGCCGGCAAGATTGTAGAGACCGGCCGTGAAGGCGGTGACGCCGAAATCGACATCGCCCGAGGTGGTGGCGACCGCGATCGGCTGCGCCGCGTCGAAGAATTTCAGCTCGACATCGAGCCCAGCCTCGCGAAAATAGCCCTTGTCCTGCGCGATGAAGACCGGCGCGGAGGAGGACAGGCGGAGCACGCCGATCCTGGCCTTCAGCGCGTCCTCAGCCTGCGCCGCGCCCATCGCCATGATCGCCAAAAGGCTCGCAAGCGCGAGCCGCGCAATCCCGATCATCCCGTTTCCTCCGTCGTTGTCTTGCAGCCGTCAAAGCCCTTCGGGTACGGGCTGGTCCCGCCCGATGAAGGCGCCCCGTTGTTTCAACGTTTCCTGCAATTTTTCAATGGGGATGTCACGTGGGACCCGGTTTCCGGAGAGCGCCAGAGCGGCGGCGGAACCGGCCGCCTCCCCCATCACGAAACAGGCACCGGAGACGCGGGCGGCCGACTGGCCCTCATGGGTCATCGAGGCGCAGCGGCCGGCGACCAGCAGATTGTCGACGCCTTCGGGCACCAGCATCCGGTAGGGCAGCTCGTTATAGCCGCGGGATTCCGGGATCGGCGGAAAGGTGAAGACGACGTCGCCGGGGACATGAGCCTCGATCGGCCAGCCGTTGACGCCGATGGAATCCTCGAACGAGGCGCAGCCGAGCACGTCCTCGCCGCTGAGCTGGTAGCCGCCCTTGATCCGGCGGGTCTCGCGGATGCCGAGCTGCGGCGGCAAATCGACGATGTAGGACTTCTCAAAACCCGGCACGGTGCGCAGGAATTCGAACGCGGCGAGCGCCTGCTTGCGGCCCTCGATCTCACCGCGGGTGAGATCGTCGGGCTCGACGCCGTTGATAGCGTGGCCATCCTCGCGCGCCACCTGCGTGAAATTCACCCGCCATTCGATGCCGGATTTCTGCGGCCGCACGATGGCGCTCTTGCGCGGGAATTTGTGGGTGCCGGCGGCGAGCGCCTTTTCCATCAATTGCGGAATGGTGCGCCAGGCCTCGCCCGCCCTCTCGGGATCGATGCCGTTGAGGCGGAGCATCATCGAGGGGTAGAGCGGATGGCCGTGTTCATCGCCGATTTCGAACGGTGCGCCGGCCCAGACCGCGAGGTCGCCGTCGCCGGAGCAGTCGATGAAGATCTCGCCGCGCACCGCCTGCCGGCCACCCTTGGTCTCGACCATCAGCGCGTCGATGCGGCGGTCGTCGCCCATCACCACGCCGGCGCCGAGGGCATGGAAGAGGATGTGCACCTTGTGGCTGGCGAGGAGTTCGTCGGCCGCGATCTTGTAGGCCGCGGTGTCGTAGGCCTGGGCAAAGACCTTGCCGAGGATCAGATGCGGGGTGTTGAGGCCGTTGAGCAGGTCGATCCGCGCCAGGAGCTCGGACGCCATGCCCTGCACCAGCCGGTGGGCCTTGCCGTAGACGTTGCCATGCAGGCCGCAGAAATTGGTGACGCCGGCCGCGGTGCCCATGCCACCAAGGAAGCCGTAGCGCTCGATCAGCAGCGTCTTCCGCCCCGCCCGCGCCGCCGAAGCCGCCGCCACGATGCCGGCCGGGCCGCCGCCAAGCACGACGACTTCATATTCGCCGTAGAGCGGCACCTGGCGCGCTGGTTCTTCGATCGTCGTGGCCCGCATGGCGCGTCCCTTCCCAAAATCTCTTGCTTGGGACCGACTATGAATTAACGCGAGGCAGGCTACAATCCACCAAAATACGCGATCAGCTTTCGCGAATCGAGAAAGGTCGACATGGATATCCTGGTGAATCTTCAGGCCTTCCTTGCCACCGCGGATGCGGCCGGCTTCTCCGCCGCCGCGCGAAAGCTCGATGTCTCGACCTCGGTCGTCGCCAAGCGCGTCACGCAGCTGGAGGCACGGATCGGCACGCCGCTGTTTCACCGCTCGACCCGGCAATTGCGGCTCACCGAAGCCGGGCAGCGGTACGTGCATCGCGCGCGCGGTGTCGTCACTGACGCCACCGACCTGCTGTCGCGCATGGGCGAGAAGGGCCACGATCTCGTCGATCACCTCCGCATCAAGGCCCCGACCTCGCTGACGGTGGCGCGGCTCGCCGACGCCTTCAGCGCCTTCCAGACCCAGAACCCGCGGCTGAAGCTCGAGATCGTGCTGATCGACCGCCCGGTCGATCCCGTCACCGAAGGCTTTGATATCGCCATCGGCGCCTTCCCGCACTCCTTCGGCGGCGTGGTCGACGAGCCGCTGTGTGCGCTGAAGCGGCTGCTCTGCGCTTCGCCCGCCCATTTGAAGAAGCACGGCACGCCAAAGCATCCGCGCGACCTCGTCGAGCATCGCTGCCTCAGCTTTCTGCCGACGGGGCCGGAATGGATCTTTGACGGCCCCCGCGGCCGCATCAGCATCCAGGTCAGCCCGCTGCTCTCCTCCAACGAAGGACATGTGCTGGCGCGCAGCGCGATCGCCGGCAACGGCATCGCGCTGATATCGCAATATCTCGTCGCGGATGCCTTGCGCGACGGCACGCTCAAGCCGGTGCTGCGCGACTTTCCGATTCCGGAATTGTGGGTCAAGGCCGCGATCCCCGAGCGGCGGCGCAATGCCGCCGCGGTGCAGGCATTGCTCACCCTGCTGAAAACGTCACTGGCGCCGTCGCTGTAGGCCGTGTCAATTGTGAGGTGGGGTAGCCCGCATGAGCGAAGCGACATGCGGGACTTTCGCAACATTCCCGGATGTCGCTTCGCTCATCCGGGCTACGCGGTGCGCGCCGTGTCGGGCACCTGTCGCAACATCGCAGTTGCTCTCGCGTGACAGACCTGAGAGAAGGGCCGCCATGGATTCGACATTCGTGAAATACGCATTCGCCGCCCTGACCGCTCTCGCGATCTCAGCCACCGCCGCCACAGCCGTGGAGCAGACCTGCCGCTTCATCCCGGCCAAGGCCGACCGCGAGGCCTGCTACAAGCGGCAGGAGGAAGAGCTGGCCGCAAAGCGCAAGCCCGCCGCGCCGGTCAACGAGAGCAAGACGCTCGAAACGTTGCGCCAGATGCGGCAGGACGACGACGCCGTCTATCGCAGCATCAACAACATCTGCCGCGGCTGCTGAGCGGAGAACGCTCAGCCTGTCCCGCCACCCCAATTCGCCGCCCGCTTTTCGGCAAACGACGCCAGCCCTTCCGCCGCCTCCGCGCTCTGGCGCTTGACCGAATGCAGCTGCACGAGTCGCTTGTAGGCGGCATCGTCCACCGCCATCCCGCCGAACGAGCTCTCCAGCGCGAGCCGCTTGGTCTCGGCCATCGCCTCCGGTCCGTTGGCGAGCAATTGCTCGACCACCTTGGCGCCGGCGGCCTCCAGCTCGGCGAGCGGCACGACTTCGTGGACGAGGCCAATGCGGCGGGCGTCCTCGGCACCAAAGCGTTCGCCGGTCAGCGCGTAGCGGCGGACCTGCCGCACGCCGATGGCATCGCAGAGCTGCGGAATGATGATCGCCGCCGTCAGGCCCCAGCGCACCTCCGTGATCGAGAACAGTGCGTTGTCCGCCGCGATTACGACGTCGCAGGCCGCGATCACGCCGGTACCGCCGCCGAAACAACCGCCCTGCACCAGCGCGACCGTCGGGATCGGCAGCGTGTTGAGCCGCTGCACCGCCTCGAAGGTCGCACGTGAGGCCGCCTCGTTCGCCTCCGCCGATTGCGGCCGCACGCCGTTGATCCATTTGAGGTCGGCGCCGGCCTGGAAATGCTTGCCGTTGCCCTTGAGGACCACGACCCGCAGATTGGGCTTCTTGCCGAGATCATCCATGGCCGCGAGCACGCCGGCAATCAGCGCGCCGTCATAGGCGTTGTTGACCTCCGGACGGTTCAACGTGACGGACGCAACCCCGCGCGCATCAAGGGTCCACAGGACAGGGCTGGCAGTCATCGGCGATCCTCCGCTTGTTTGCCGCGCAGTATGGCCGAGGCAACGCATCCCGATCCATATCTTTCCGCGTAGGGCGGCCGCGTCCATCGCATGGCGGCTTGTGTCATGCTGGCGTTGGGCGGCACCAAGGGATCAGGAACGGTACATCTATGCGCATCTGCATTTTCGGCGCGGGCGCCGTCGGCAGCCATATCGCGGTCAGGCTGGCACGCGCCGGCCATGAGGTGTCATGCGTGATGCGGGGGGCGCATCTGGAGGCGGCGCGCGCGGGCGGCCTGAAGCTGCGCATCGGCGATTCCGAGGTCAGCGCCAAGGTGAACGCATCAGGGGATCCCGCCCAGCTCGGGCCACAGGATGTGGTGATCAGTACGCTGAAGGCCACCGCGCTGACGGGACTGGTCTCCAGCCTCAAGCCGCTGCTGCAAGACGACACCGCGATCGTGTTCGCCCAGAATGGCATTCCCTGGTGGTACGGCATCGGCCTACCACCGCGGCATCCCACCCCGCCGGACATCTCCTTCCTCGATCCGGGCGGGCGCCTGCGCGCCTGCATCCCGAAGGAGCGGATCATCGGCGGCGTGGTCTTCTCCTCCAACGAGGTGATCGCGCCCGGCGTGGTGCAGAACCTCACGCCGGACCGCAACCGCCTGCTGATCGGCGAATGCGACGACCGCAATTGCGAGCGCATCACGAAACTCCGCGGCGTCCTCAACGATGCGCGGCTGGAATCGCCGCCGGTGGCCGAGATCCGCGAGGCGATCTGGTCAAAGCTGCTGACCAACATGTCGCTGTCGGTGCTGTGCCTGCTCACCGGCCAGACTGCACGCGGCGTCCGCGACGACCCCGCGTTTACCGAGGTCATCCCGCGCATGCTGAACGAGGCCAACGACATCGCCCAGCACTTCATCCCCGAGGTGAAGCGCGTGACGCGCAGCGGCCCCGCCCCCAACCACAAGCCGTCGTTGCTCCAGGATTACGAGCTCGGCCGTGCCATGGAGATCGACGTGCTGGTCAGGGCTCCGGCCGCCTTCGCGCGCACCGCCGGCCTGTCGACGCCGACGCTCGACCTGATCGCGGCGCTCGCGATCCAGAAAGCGCGAGACAAGGGACTCTATTCGGCCTGAGCCTCAGGTGCGTTGGTCGATCCAGGCCGCGAGCGTGTCGAGCACCTCCGTGAGCGCCTCGTCATTGGTCCGGCCTGACTTTTTCAGCACCGCGAAGGAGTGATCCCCTCCTTCGACTTCATGCAGCGTTGCCTTCGATCCCAGTGCCGCAATGACAGGCCTGAGATGGCCAAGATCGGCAAGTCCATCGCGCGTGCCTTGCAGGAACAGCATGGGGATGGCGATGCCGGCGAGGTGCTCGGCGCGCTCGGACGACGGTTTCTTGTCGGGATGCAGGGGAAAGCCGAGGAAGGCGAGCCCTTTGACATCAGGCAATGCCGCCCTGGACTGCGCCTGCGAGGTCATGCGCCCGCCAAATGATTTCCCGCCCGCGACGAGCTTCAATCCGGGGCACAGCCGCGTCGCCTCCGCGACCGCCGCGCGGATGGCGGCGTGCGCGACCGCCGGCTGGTCGGGACGTCCCAGCTTCTTTTCCATGTAGAGGAAATTGAAGCGGAGCGTGGCAATGCCGCGGTCCGCGAGGCCGGCCGCGACCTTCTCCATGAACGCATGCCGCATATCGGCACCCGCGCCGTGCGCCAGCACATAGCAGGCGCGCGCGTTGTCCGGCTGCGTCAGGATCGCGGAGACCGTGCCGATGCGCTCGATGTCGAGCTTGAGCTCTTGAGTTTTGGTCGCCACAATCAGCCATCCCGACAGACGCTGCCCCGGCCGCCTTGGTAGCGTCACCGGCGCAGCCTGAAAACACAATAATTGCCGCCGCGGCCTGGCCTACCAAACCGGAGCGCCGCATCAACCGAGGTAATCATGGCCTACCGCTCCTCTTGGATGACCGAAGAGCTCGACGTCTTCCGCGACCAGTTCCGGAAGTATCTTGCCAAGGACCTGGCGCCGCATGCCGAAAAATGGCGCGAGCAGAAGATGGTCGACCGCTTCGCCTGGCGCGGGCTCGGCGAGATGGGCGCGCTGCTGGCGAGCGTGCCGGAGGAATATGGCGGCCTGGGCGCAACCTTCGCCTATGACGCCGCCGTGCTGGATGATCTCGAGAGCACCGTGCCGGAGCTGACGACCGGGGTCTCCGTGCACAGCGCCATCGTCGCCCACTACATTCTCAATTACGGCTCGGAGGAGCAGAAGAAGCGCTGGCTGCCGAAGATGGCGAGCGGCGAGATGGTCGGTGCCATCGCCATGACCGAGCCCGGCACAGGCTCGGACCTCCAGGCCGTGAAGACCACCGCGAAGAAGCAGGGCAATTCCTACGTCATCAACGGCCAGAAGACTTTCATCACCAACGGCCAGGCCGCCGATCTCGTCATCGTCGTCGCGCGCACCGGCGAGCAAGGGGCCAAGGGTATTTCGCTGATCGTGGTCGAGACGTCAGGCGCGGACGGTTACAAGCGCGGGCGCAACCTCGACAAGATCGGCCTGCATGCCTCCGATACGTCGGAGCTGTTCTTCGACAATGTGCAGGTAGCCCCGGAGAACCTGCTCGGCAAGGAGGAGGGTCAGGGCTTCGTGCAGCTGATGCAGCAATTGCCGCGGGAGCGCCTTGCCCTTGCGGTTGGCGCCGTCGCCTCGATGGAGCGCGCCGTCAAACTCACGACCGAGTACACCAAGGAACGGAAGGCCTTCGGCAAGCCGCTGATGGATTTCCAGAACACCGCCTTCACGCTCGCCGAGCGCAAGACCGAAGCGATGATCGCGCGCGTCTTCGTCGACTGGTGCATCGAGCGCCTGGTCGCCAAGGACCTCGACACGGTGACGGCCTCGATGGCGAAATACTGGTGCTCGGACAAGCAGGTCCAGACCGCCGACGAATGCCTCCAGCTGTTCGGCGGCTACGGCTACATGCAGGAATACCCGATCTCGCGCATCTTCGTCGATTCCCGCATCCAGAAGATCTATGGCGGCACCAACGAGATCATGAAGCTGCTGATCGCAAGGTCGCTGTAGCGTCGCTTCACCTCAGGCGAAGGCGTTTGAGGCAATTTGGCATCCACAAAAAACACTGTCGTCCCGGCGAAGGCCGGGACCCATAACCACAGGGAGAAGTTTGGCGAAGACTAGCGGTTTGGTACTCCTACCTTTCGCGATTGATAGATCACGCGGTATGGGTCCCGGCCTTCGCCGGGACGACGCGGGGACATCCAGGCGACAGCGTTGCCACAAGCCGCCCTCACGTAACTTCCCTCATCGCACACGCCAGTCGCGCGGCCGGCAGCCGAAGCGCTGCTTGAAGCGCCGCGTGAAGTGGGAGAGATCCGAAAAGCCCCAGTCGAACGCGATGGCGCCGATCGCGCGGCCGCAGAGTGCCGGATCCTTCAGGTCGGCCGCCGCGCCGACGAGGCGGCGATCCATCACATAGTCCGAGAACGTCGTGCCGGAGCGCTCGAACAGCTTGTGGACGTAGCGCTCGCTGATGCCGACCGCGCCGGCGACCGCCGCGACCGTCAATCCCGGCTCGCGCAGCCGCTCGTGAATGGCACGGCGTAGCGCCAGCACAGTGGCGTCCGCAAAGCTTGCGGCTTCCGCCGTCTGCGCCCGCGAGCGGCGCGACAGGCTGAGCGCAACGAGATCGAGCAGCACGTCGAACAGCCGAACGCTGTCCTCTTCCGTCATCCGCAATGCACCGGCGTTCAGGGAGCGCGCGGTCTCGATGATGAGGTGACCGACATGGGGATCGTCGGACACGCGCTCGGCCCTGAAATCGAACGACGGCGGCAGCCGGTCGCGCAAGGCGCGCGACGGCACCCAGAACGAAGCGACCTTCAGCGTCGGGCCGCGATCGTGCAACAGCGTCACCTCGCGGTCGCTGTCGACGATGCCGACCTGGCCCCGCGACAGGCTGACCTCTCGGCCATCCTGGAGCATGCGGCAGCGCCCGGCGAGCTTGAAGTTGAGATAGAAGCAGCTGTCGCGCGATGCCGCGATATCGGCACGCGAGCGATTGACCGTGTGCTCAGGAAACATCACCCGGTTGATTGCGCCGGTGCCGAGCCCGATCGTCTCCACCTTGGCCGGGAAGCGCGACGTCGTCGCCGATTCCGGCGTCAGGTTCATGAATGCCTGGCAGATCGCCTCGCGGTAATAGGAAAACTGCTCGTCCGGCCGGGTCTCCGCGGTGTTCCAGATCGCGTGCCGCGGCCGGCTCGGGGAATTGACCTGCTCCATCAGTTCGCTCCGAGACCAATCCGGTTCAGCGCCAGACAAGCGCGCGGCATCCCGGCCGGTTCAATATGGCGGCAACAACGACAAAGACCGGCGTTCGGCCGGCAAGGCCATCGCCCCGCCGATCTAACCAGCCTTCCGAGGGAGCTACAATATGTCGACCTACGTTCTCGTTCACGGCGCCTGGCACACCGGTGCCGAGCTCGAACCGGTCGCAGCGCCGATCCGGGCCGCCGGCCATCAGGTCTACCTCCCGACCATCAAGGGCAACCGCCCGGGCGATGCCAAGACGACGGGGCTGAAGGAGGCGATCCAGTCGATCGCGGATTACCTCGCCGAGAACAATCTGACCGACGTGATCCTGCTCGGCCACTCCTATGGCGGCATGGTCATCACCGGCGTTGCCGACCTCGTGCCGGAGCGCATCCGCCGCCTTGTCTACTGGAACGCCTTCGTGCCCAACAATGGCGAGTCGCTCAACGACATGGTGCCGCCGCACTATATCGGGCTGTTCGACATGATCGCGGCCGAGCGCGGCGACGGCTCGGTGGTGCTCCCGTTCCCGATCTGGCGCGAGGCCTTCATCAACGACGCCGATCTCGAACTGGCGCAGCGCGCCTACGACATTCTCAATCCGCATTCGCTGAAGACCTTCAGCGACAAGATTGCGCTGAAGACCAATCCGGCGGAGATGCCGCTGGCAAAATCCTACATCAACTGCACCGAAGACACCGCGCTGCCGCACGGCTATCCCTGGCATCCGCGTCTGTCGGAAAAGCTCGGCCTGTTCCGCCTCGTGCAGGTGGCGGGGAGCCACGAACTGTGCTTCTCCGATCCGGCACGCCTTGCCAGGGCGATCATGGAAGCAGGACGCGACTGACCGGGCTGTTCCAGGCCTTTGATCCCGCGGTCGCTGTAGCCGCTCACCGCATCCGCTTGTCGGCGGCGACGAAGTCGATGAAGGTCCTCACCTTCGCGGAGAGGTATTTGCGGCTCGGATAGACGGCGAACAGGCGCCCGTCGAAGATGACGTCGTCGGGCAGGATGTGAACGAGCCGACCGGCGGCGATGTCGTCGGTGACCAGCCATTTCGGCAGGAAGGCGAAGCCCATGCCTTCCAGCGCGGCCATGTGCAGCAGCGTCTCGTTGCCGCTACGCAGGACCGGATTGAGCTTGACGGTCTCGACCGTGCCATTCCTGTTCAGGGAGAAGCTCTCGCCCGGATAGAGCGCGTAGTGCAACAGCGCCTGGCCGGCAAGATCGGCGAGCTTCGCCGGGCGTCCGGCGCGTTTGAGGAACGCAGGGGCTGCAACCATCAAGAACGGAACCTTGGTGATGGGACGCGCGATCAGCGCCTCGTCCGGCGTGCCGGTCGCGCGCAAAGCGAGATCGAATCCCTCCTCGACCAGATTGACCAGCCGTCCGCTGAGATCGACGTCGAGACACACCTCCGGATAGCGGGCCTGGTAATCCGCCAGCACGCCCGCGAAGATCGCATTCGCCATCCACACCGGCGCGGTCAGCCGCAACGTGCCGCGCGGAACGACCGTCGCCTTGCTGACGGCGGCCTCGACCTCGTCGAGCGAATCCAGCATCTGCCGCGCCTGCTCGAAATAGAGCGCGCCGCTCTCGCTCAGGCTGACCCGCCGGCTGGTGCGGTTGAGTAGCCGCGTGCCCAGCCGCTTCTCGAGCTGCATCACGTGCTTGCTCGCCATGGCGGGAGAAATGCGCAGGCGCTGCGCCGCGGTCGCAAAGCTCTTCAGCTCCGCGACCAGGCAAAACACCCTCATACTGACCAGCGAATCCATGAAATCATCAACATCCAGGAAAGGAATTAATCCTGGAACGCATAATGATCAAATAATGCGAAACCATCAAATGGTGGCAATCCTCACTGGAGACCCCACCATGTCCGCCACCACCTTCGAGACCGCCACCCCGGGCCGCGCCCTTCGTATCGGCCTTTGGGCCGCACAGGGCCTGATCTTCTTCGTGTTCGCCTTGGCCGGCCTGGTCAAGCTGCTCACCCCCATCCCTCAGCTGGCCGCGATGATGCCGTGGGCCGGGCAGTATTCCGAAACCTTCGTCCGAATCATCGGACTGATCGACCTCGCCGGCGGCATCGGCATCCTGCTGCCGGCCCTGACGCGGATCCTGCCGCGGTTGACGGTGCTGGCCGCGCTGGGCTGCACGGTGTTGCAGGTGTTCGCGCTCGCCTTCCACCTCTCGCGCGGCGAGGCTGACGTCACGCCGCTCAATGTCGTCCTGCTTGCGCTCAGCCTGTTCGTATTGTGGGGACGCGGCCGCAAGGCGCCGATCGCGCCGCGTCAGTTCTGAGCGGCAGGAACGCCGCCGCCATGATCTCAGCCAATGGATGGTCCCGGAGGGGCCTGCTCGCAGGCACCGCGGTCCTCACCGCGGGCGGCGCCGCCGCCAGGGAGGACCGTCTCGCCGACGGCGTCGTGATCCTGATCGACAGCAACGAGCCCTATGTCATGGGACATGCGATCAGCTACTCGGCGAACCTCGCAAAGCACTTCGCCGAGAAGGGCGCGCGATTGCTGATCGAGGTCGTCGCCAACGGCAAGGGCATCGACGTCTTCCGGGCGGACAAGACCCCGCTGGTCGAGCCGCTCGCGACGCTGCGGCAGTCGCTGCCCAATCTCACCTACAGCATGTGCGCGTCGTCAAAGGCGATCGCCGAAGCCAAGGAGCAGGTCTCGATTCCGCTGATATCAGGCGCCAGCCTCGTCCCCTTCGGTATCGGCCGCGTGGTCGATCTGCAACTCAAGGGCTGGGCGTATATCCATGCGTGAGAAGCCCAGGGCGCGAGGCGCGACACTGTCCAGGCGCGCGCTGCTGATGGCCGCGCCTGCGATCCTTGTCCCTCCGCGCGCAAGCCGCGCGCAGGGCGATCCCGCCTGGCCGCCGGTGTTTGAGGCCGGCCGCAGCCAGTTTACCGTCGTGCGGCCGCGCGCAACGATGCCACAGCTCAGGCTTCAGGACCTGCATGGAAAAGACGTTGTGCTGACGGCACGGCCGGGCCGGATCACGCTCGTCAATTTCTGGGCGACGTGGTGCGCGGCCTGCCGGCTCGATCTGCCCGTGCTCGCAAGCCTCGCGGGAGCGCGGCCGGACCGGCTCGACGTCGTCGCGATCTGCACCGACACGAAGGACCTGCGCAAGATCCGCGCGTTCCTCGGCGGTCTCGCCGTGCAGAACCTCGCCTGCTACGTCGATGCGTATGGCACGGCGGCGGAAGCCTCAGCCTCGGTCTTCACGCTCGTCGGCATGCCCGTGACCTATCTGGTCGGCGCGAGCAATCACGTCGAGGGTTACATCACCGGCGCACCCGACTGGCTCTCGCCGGCGGGCGCGCGGTTGCTGCAATTCTATCGCGAGCAAGCCTGACCCGCTCAATTCGGATGCCACCAGCGGCCGCCGATGACCACGCCCTCCGAAACGATCTTGCGATCCCCGATCAGGTGCTCGCCGACGACGTCCTCATAGTCGAACTGGCCTCGGCTGACCGAGATCAGCGTGGCGTCGCCGACGCAGCCCGGCTTGAGGCTGCCGAGCTCGGGGCGCCGCAGCGCCATCGCCGCGTTCACCGTCGAGGCGGCGATCACATCGGACAGCTCCATGCCCATGCACAAGAACTTCGACATGGTCGTCACCTGGTCGAAGGCCGGGCCATCGATGCAGAGCTGATGGATGTCGGAGGAGATGGTGTCCGGATAGAAGCCGTTGGCGAGCATCGCGCGCGCGGTCTTGAAGGCGAACGAGCCCTTGCCGTGGCCGATGTCGAACAACACGCCGCGCTCGCGTGCATCCAGCACCGCCTTCTTCACCGTGCCTTGCGCCGTCGCCGGCGTGTTGGGGAAGGGACGGAACGCATGGGTCAGCACGTCGCCGGGACGCAGGCGGGCCAGCACGTCCTCATAGCTCGGCGGCGGATGGTCGATATGCGCCATCAGGGGCATGCCGACCTCGTTCGCGACCTCGAGCGCGATGTCGAGCGGCACGACCCCTGAGGTGCCGGAGGAGTGCAAGCCCACGCGCACCTTGATGCCGACGATGAGGTCGCGGTTGGCATCCGCCACCTTGGCCGCCTCAATCGGATTCATCAGCCGCAACTCCTCGCTCTCGCCGACCATGATCCGGTGCGAGAAGCCGAAGATGCCGGCATGCGAGACGTGCAGATAGGCGAGGATGCGGACCTGGCTCGGCTCGATCACATGCTTGCGAAAGCCTGCGAAATTGCCGGGCCCCGCGCTTCCGGTGTCCACCGCCGTGGTGACGCCGGAGAGGCGGCAGAATTCCTCGGCGTCGATGCCGAGCGAGGTGCCGCCCCAATAGACATGGGTGTGCAGATCGATCAGCCCCGGCGTCACGATGTAGCGTGACACATCGCGCACCTCCGTGCCCGGATCCGCCTTGAGCCCGCTGCCGACCGCCGCCACCTTGCCGCCGGAAAAGGCAACGTCGGTCACGGCATCGAGCTTCTGGGACGGGTCGACCACACGGCCGCCGCGCAGGATCAGGTCGAAAGGCATCATCGTCTCCGGATGGGGCAGTAAGGCGCGGCCGACATGTCGGCGGGGCCAGGAGGGAAGTCTGTTGCCTGTAGCAAATTTTGCGCCGAAGGGCCCGCCAAATGGCAGCTATTGCCCATGACAAAATGGCGATCCCGGGATGACTCGAACATCCGACCTACGGTTTAGGAAACCGCCGCTCTATCCGGCTGAGCTACGGGACCGCGGAACCCGCGGGGGCGGGTTCGGCCTCCTCATACCAGAGCAGGATACGGTTCGCCAGCCGCAAGGCGGGCCGGATCATCGTCAACCTGAACAAGGCGGCTGTACAATCGCGCCCAGGTCCCTCTCGGCGGAGCAGCTCACATGATCGAAAGCATCAGCGCCATCACGCTCGGCACGCATGACATGGGGCGCGCCGTGCACTTCTACCGTTCGCTGGGGTTCGAGCTCCTGTATGGCGGCGAAGCCGCTGCATTCACCAGCTTTCGCGCCGGCACCGGCTATCTCAACCTGACGGCGCAGCCGGACGACAAGCGCTGGTCCTGGTGGGGCCGCATCATCTTCTACGTCGACGACGTCGACGGGACCTACGAGCGCGCACGCGCCGCCGGATGGCGGCCTTCGACCACGCCGCGCGATGCAGAATGGGGTGAGCGCTACTTCCATCTCACCGACCCCGACGGCCATGAGCTCAGTTTCGCGCGGCCGATGTCCTGACCGAATAAGTCACATCCGCTGTCCCAACGCGCGAGTAGCGCTATCTCAGCCACCGTGGCAAGCTTCGGTGCGGTTGCCTCAAGCGAGAATTGTATCTGGGTTCTAACCAGGGAGGACGACCATGGTAACCTATGTCGTGCTGGGAAGCTTCACTGATCAGGGAGTCCGAAACGTCAAGGACTCGCCGAAGCGGGCCGACGCCTTCAAGGAGATGGCCAAAACGTTCGGCGTGACCGTGAAAGAGATCGTCTGGACGCAGGGACGATATGACGTTGTAACCGTTCTCGAGGCTCCAGATGAGGCTGCCGCGATGTCGCTCAGCCTTAGTCTCTGCGCGCTCGGCAATGTCCGCACCGAAACGCTGCGCGCGTTTTCGGCGGCAGATATGACAAAGATCGTCGGCAAGATGCTCTGACGCTCAAGCCCGCGCGAACGCACTGGACCCGGGATGACAATCCCGGGAATAGGCCTCTCATGCCCTGATATTGTTCTCGCGCACCACCTTGCCCCAGTAGCTGACCTGCTTGTCGAAGAAGGTCTTGAACGCTGCGCCGTCCTGAAGCAGCAGCGTCATATGCTGCGTCTCCTTGAGCTGGGCGGCGGTCGCGGGCTCGCTCAGGATCTCCTTGGACGCCGTCGCCATGGCGGCGACGATGTCGGGCGGCGTGCCCGCGGGCGCGAAGATGCCCCACCAGGCCAGCGTCTCGAAATCAGGAAAGCCCGCTTCGATCGCGGTCTGCGTGTCCGGCAGCGCCGGCAGCCGCTCGCGGCCGAGTTGCAGGATCGGGCGCAGCATGTTGGAGCCGAGCTGGGCTGCGACCAGCGCCGCCGATCCCGCGATCAGATCGACATGGCCGCCGAGCACGTCGTTCATCGCAGGGCCGCCGCCGCGATAGGGCACGTGCATGATCTCGACGCCGGCCTTGTTGCCGAGCACGGTCATGGCGAGATGGCCGAGCGTGCCGATGCCGACGGAGGCGTATTTCACCGCGCCGGGGGTGGCCTTGCAGGCCGCGACCACGTCGGCAAAGCTCTTGTAGGGACGGCCGGCGCCAGCCGCGATCACGTAAGGCGCGGTGCCGACCAGGAGCACCGGCATCAGCTCGCGCTCGACATCGACCGGCGGCTTGTCGAGGATGGACGGGATCACCGCGTGGGAATCGAAGGTGACCAGGAACGTCGAGCCGTCCGGCGGGCTCTTGGCGACCTGCGCCGCGCCGAGCGCGCCGGCGGCGCCCGACTTGTTCTCGACCACGACGATGCGGCCAAGCTTGGTTTGCAAATTGCTCTGGAGCAGCCGCGCCATCGCATCGGTCGAGCCGCCCGGTGGGAACGGCACGACCAGCGTGATCTTGCCGGCCTGCGCCGCCGCGGGCGCCATCGCCAGGATTGCGGGCGCTGCCAGCAGCGCGCGTCGTGTGATCGTCATCGTCCCCTCCCTTGTGTTTCCGCGCCCGGCTTTTGCTCTTTGGCGCTTAGGTCGTCCCGAAGCCCGACCCCGCTTTTTTGTATTCTGGCCGTGGTGGACTGAAAATGTCCAGCACGCGGGCGCCCTCGGGGCCGGCGCGCATGGTGTGCGGCACATTGCCCGGCGTGCGCCAGAAGTCGCCCTTCTTCACCGGGATTTCCTCATCGCCCTGGACGCGGATGGCGGAGCCGTCGAGCAGCACGCCCCATTGCTCCTCGGGATGATGATGCAGCGTGCCCTGCGCATGCGGCGCCAGCGTCACCACCGACAGCATCGCCTGCTCGCCGGAGAAGATGCGCGTGGTCACTCCCGCCGCGAGCTCGCGGAACAGCCCATCGTCGGGATTGTCGATGTTGTGGAATTCTTCCTTCTGGCTCACGCCATCCTCCCCTTCGTCCTCGTCCGATCAGGCTTTGCCGTATGAGCCCTGATAGCGGCCCTCGCGGATCGCCTTCAGCGTCTCCTCCTCGCGCGCGACCTGGGCGCGCACCGCTTCCAGCAGCGCAGCCGCGCCGGCGGCGGGAAACGACACCACGCCATCCTCGTCGCCGACGACGATGTCGCCGGGCGAGATCACGCTGCCGCCGACCGACACGGGCACGTTGATTTCGCCGGGGCCGTTCTTGTAGGGCCCGCGGTGGATCACTGCGCGGGCATAGCAGGGAAAGTCGTCCGCGGCGAAGGCCGCAACGTCGCGGATCGCGCCGTCGATCACGTAGCCTTCGGCTTTGCGCCACTGCGCGATGTTCTTCATGATCTCGCCGACCAGCGCGCGGGTCTCGTCGCCACCGCCATCGACCACGATGACGTCGCCGGGACCGACCAGCTCGAGCGCGCGGTGGATGGCGAGATTGTCGCCGGGCCGGGTGCGCACCGTGAAGGCCGTGCCCACCAGCTTGCCGCCGCGATGATACGGTTTGAGCCCCACCGCGCCCGGCAGCCGGGCGAGATTGTCCGAGATCACGGACGTGGGCGCACCTCGAAAGCCCTCGATGATATCGGCCGGCGGCTTCGGCACGCTGTTGGCTGCGATCGTGATGGTCATGTCCCAAGATCCTTCCGTAATCTTCTCACTCGGCGTGCGCCCGCGCCTTCGCCGGCCAGATCCGGAAGGCGCGCCCTTCCTTCATCCACGCTGCGCGCTCGTCGCGCAACAGCGTGCGACGAACTTTTCCGGAATCATCGCGGCGGGGCGCCGACGATCTCGAAACTCTCGGGGTGCTTATAGCGGCTGAGCCTGTCCCTCAAGAAGTCCGCCATGCAGCAGCATCAGGCATTTCCACTTCGTCTTCTTGGCGTCGCCTCGGGGTGAGGCGCCCGCGGTGCGAAGTGTAACAGCCAGAGCCGGAGCTTCAAGGCAGCGGCGTCAGCGCTCGGCGCCGCAGCCCGGAATATCGAACAGGGCCGCGAGCCCGCATTTCGAGGTCAGCATCTTGTCGCCGTCATGGCCGACGCCGGCGACATCCCAGACCCTGTGATTGGGCGTGCCGTGATCGCGCTTGGCCATCGCGTCCGCATAGGCGTGGCCGCGGGCGTAACGATAAGGCCCCTGCGCCTCCGCCATGCAGCTCTTGTCCAGCGCGGAATGCTTCGGATTGGTGTCGAGCGTGCCAAGCAGATAGATCACCTCGCGCTCGACATAGCGCTGCTCGAGCGCCGTCGGCGTGGCGTCGGCGAGATAGGGCGGCCGGTCGCCCATGCCGTATTTCCAGTTGTTGTAGCCCGGACAGGATGCGGCAATTGCGGGCACCGGCCGGTCGGCGCTGAAATAGGCATAGGACGAGGGGTTGGCGACGACATAGCGGACGTCGATGTGCTGGCGCGACAGCGCCGCCTCGCCCTTGCCGGCGATGGCATAGCGTTGCACGACCTGGCCGCCGCCGGAATGGCCGGCGACCACGACCTGCTTCAGGTTCGGGAAGATGCGCCGGTCGGAGAGTTTTGCGAGGATCGCATCGAGTGCCTCGAACGAGGAGACCGGATTGGGCGCAAGCGCGGCATCGCCGCCCTCCCATCCCTCCAGCGACCAGCGCAGCGTCTCCTCCGGCAGCTTGTGCGCTTCGATATCGATCTCGGCGAGAAACTGCGGCACGATCATCAGTGCGGCCTTGCCGTCGTCGCCCGCCGCGGCCTGCGCGTTGTTGGCCGATATGTAATATTCGTCGGCGTTGCGCAGGCGTCCGTGCAGCACGATGATGGCGCGCGAGATCGCGGGCTGCGGCATCGACCAGTCGCGGGAGAGGTAGAGCGGCAGCATTCCCCGGCCGCCGACCGAGAGCCGCGCATCGCCGATCGCCTTCACCGGCTTGCGGTTGGGCGCATCTTCGTCCGCCGCGAAGGCATGGCCGCACGTCAGCACCAAGGCGAGTGCGGCAAATCGGGCCAGCGCTCTCATGACGGAGATTCTCCCCCAAATTCAGATCGATCAAACTGTAAGCGCATCCTATGCCGCGCGGCTGTGACTCCCGCGCCACGTCAAGCAAAAAATGTCAGCATTGCAGCCATGAAATTCCCGGGTTCCATGGGTGACAAGCCGGCGATAAAGGGGCAAAAATTGGCCCGACTCAGTTCGGGTTGAGTTTTGCAAGGAATGCACTCGTAGAATGTCGGTCGTCGTTGCATCGCGTCGTGCGGCGCTTCTCGTTGCCGCAGCAGGATTTTTTCTGCTGACGCACACGCATGCCCAGGCGCAATGGTGGAAGCGCGCGCCCGTCGACTTCGAGGAATGCGCTGATACAGCCGAGAAGGCCGCAACCAAGGCCGAGAAGACATCCGCACTTGCCGACTGCAATGCCAAGTTCGCCGGCCGCCGCAAGGCAGGCGGCGGCTACACCTATTACGATTTCCTCCAGGACCGCTCCTTCGACATCGCAGGTCCCAACCCGACGCCGGAAGAGCAGAAGAAGATCGACGAAGCCTACACCGCCTATCTCGCCAATCAGCGCCGCAGCAACGAAGCGGCCCAAGCCACCGCGCGTCAGCAGCGCGAGCAGCAGGAACGACAGGCGCAGCAGCTCCAGCAGGTCGCGCTGCGGACCGACGTCGAGCGCGTGCCCGTTCCGGTCGAGCGGCCGAAGGTGCAGCAGACTGTCGGCCAGCGACCGAAGGGCACACCCTGCACCAAGGGCTCGTTCTCCTGCGAATGGCCGCGGCTGTCGGAAAGCCTGAACGATCTGAAGAAGCTGTTCAGCCCGACGCCGAGCAAGCCGGCGGCGAAGAAGGGGTGAGCTGAGGGCTCAGCCGTCATTGCGAGCGCAGCGAAGCAATCCAGAGTCTTTCCGCGGAGGGATTCTGGATTGCTTCGCTACGCTCGCAATGACGGGCTGGATGGAGATTCGCACCCACATTCTCAGTTCGGATGCTTCTTTTTGCTGTGCTTGGGTCTGACTGCGGGCGTATTCGCCGGCGCCGTCGCCGGTGAACTGCCCAACTGCGACCGGCTCTCCTGCAACCGCCTGTCATAGCCGGGGGAGTTCATGACAGTCGGCGGCCGGGCTTCCGCAAGCGTGGACGCGCCGCAGAGCACGGCCAGTGCGAATCCGATCATCGAGAAACGCCTCATCGTTGCTCCTCCGGTCGCGCGGCATGCGCTCAGGCGCTACCCGCGAATCTGCTGCGGCGTCAGCCCGGGCGGGCCGTTGCCGGCGACTTCAGCCTCCTTGATCAGCGCAACAATGCGGCGCATCAGCGGCACCGTAACATTGTTCTGCTCGGCAAGCGCGATGACCGCGCCCTGGAGATAATTGATCTCGGTCTTGCGGCCCTGCTTCAGATCCTGCCACATCGAGGAGCGCGCCTCGGGATCGATCTTCATGGTCCGCCCCAGGATCGCGTTGAAGATCATGTCGGGCAATTTCAGCAATGCCGGCGTCCAGTTCAGCGGGATCGGCGTCGCGGAGACCGGATTGAGGCCGGCGGCCTTCATCGCGGCCAGCCCCTCTGCCATCTGGTCGGCGAACAATTTTCGCCAGTCGCGGTTTGCCAGTTGCGCGGCGAGCGGCATGTCCGACAAGGCGCTGAGCGCGTTGTTCAGGTTGATGATCAGCTTGCCCCATTGCACGCCGGTGATGTCGCGGCTCGCGCGCATCGTGAGGCCAGCCACCGAGAGCGTCGCGGCCGTGTTCCCGGCGTCCTCTCCGACATGGATGTCGCCGGAGGTCGAGCGGTGGAAGCGGCCCTCGCCCATCGCGATCACGTTGAAAGGCACCATGCCGGCCAGCACGCGCCGGCCGCCGAGACGCTCGCGCAGCACCGCGACATTGCCGACGCCGTTCTGAAGCGAGACGATGACGGCATCCTGTGGCGCATGCTGCGCGATCTGCACCGCGACATCGGCGGTGTCGGCGCTCTTCACGGTCACGAGCACGATGCCGGCGCTATGGAAGATCGAAGGGTCTTCCGACAGCGCGAGCTGGCCGGCCCCGAGCTTCTTCTCGGAGCCGTCGAAATCGGTCAGCCGCAGGCCGAACCGCTCGATCTCGGTCTTCACCCGCGGCCGCACCAGCAGCGCGACGCGGCGGCCGGCAGCCGCCAGCATGCCGCCGACGAAACAGCCGATGGCGCCGGCGCCGGCCACCACGATCGGTCGATCCGCAACCACCTGACCTCAACTCCCTGAATGACCGGCCTTCGATAGCAGAGGCGAGGCTAGCTGCCCATCGCGTCGCAGCCGCCTTGTAACCGTCATGAGTGCCCCATATGTTCTCGCCCCGGGGGCAGTCAGCGGCGAGCACTCGCCGAACGAGACGCCAAAGGAGAGCACCATGGGTCTACTCGACGTCCTCAACGGCATGCAGAACGGCCCGCGCGGCCCCAGCACACCCAGCTCCGAGAAATCCTCCGGCGGCATGTCGCCGATGACCATGGCGCTGCTCGGCCTGCTCGCCTGGAAGGCGTTCAAGCATCTGACGGCAGGCCAGCCGGGTGCGGCGCCTGCCCCGCAGCAGCGCTCACCGCTGCCGCCTCCGACGCCTGTAAATACTGGCAACGCCACGCTTCCCGGAGGGAGCGGCGGCGGTCTCGGCGATCTGCTCAAAGGCGGCCTCGGCGGCCTGCTCGCAGGCGGCGCGGCCGGCACCGTGCTGAGCGGCGGGCTCGGCGATCTCCTCAATCAGCTCCAGCAGGGCGGCCACGGCGAGGCCGCGAATTCCTGGGTCGGCAAGGGCGAGAACAAGCCGATCGAGCCCGGCGATCTCGCCAGCGCACTCGGCGCGGACCAGATCGAGAGCCTGTCCGCCCAGAGCGGCCTGTCGCGCGAGGAGCTGCTCTCCGGCCTCAGCCAATATCTGCCGCAGGTGATCGACCACCTGACGCCGGACGGACGGCTGCCGACCGAGAACGAGCTCTCGGGCCGAATTTAATCGAAGATCGATCTGCGCGTTCTCGGGAAGGGGAGCATTGTCATGAGCATGGGCGGCCTGTTGTGGATCATCGTCGTCGGCTTCATCGCCGGCCTCATCGCGCGCTGGCTCGCGCCGGGGCCGAACAATCCGAGCGGCTTCATCCTCACCACCATCCTCGGCATTGCCGGTGCGTTTCTGGCGACCTTCATCGGCCAGGCGATCGGCCATTACGGTCCGGACCAGGGCGCCGGTTTCATCATGGCCACGATCGGCGCGGTGGTGGTGCTGTTCATCTGGCACCGGCTGGTGACGAGCGGCGTGATAAAAGGCTAAACACACTCGGTGTCATCCCGGACAAGCGCGCCCAAGCGCGCGCAGATCCGGGATCCATAACCACAGGGAGGAGTTTGGCGAAGACTCGGAGTTACCAGTCTCGCGCCAAACTCCTCCCTGTGGTTATGGGTCCCCGCTTTCGCGGGGACGACATTTGAGTGTGCTGCGCGATCTCACGTAATCAAATGCATCCCCGCATCCATGCGCACGACCTCGCCGGTCATGTTGCTGGAGGCCGGCATCGCGAGGAAGCAGACGAGCTGCGCGATGTCTTCCGCGCTCGAGGCGACCTTGAGCGGCACCTTCGCCACCACGCTGTCACGCACCTGCTTTGCGCCGGCCTCGCCGCGGCCCTTGGTGAACCAGGGCGTGTCGATATAGCCGGGGCATACCGTGTTGACGCGGATCAGCGGCGCCAGCGCGCGCGACAGCGACAGCGTCATGGTGTTGAGCGCGCCCTTGCTCGCGGCATAGGCGATCGACGAGCCGACGCCGCTGATGCCCGCCACCGACGACACGTTCACCACCGCCGACGCCCGCTCCGACGCCTTCGCGCCGGCTTCCAGCAGGCTGCGCGCGGCGCGCACCATCTGGAACGGGCCGATGGTGTTGACGCCGTAGAGGCGCTGGAAATCCTCCGCCGACAATCCGTCGAGATCGGCATGAGCGACGTGCTTGGTGGTGCCGGCATTGTTGACGAGCACGTCGAGCCGGCCCCAGCCGCTGGCTGCCGCAACGATCTTGCGGCAATCCTCATCCTTGGAAACGTCGCCCTGCGCGACCAGCACTTCCGCCGCGCCGGCCTTGCGGCAGAGCTCCGCCGTGGCCTCGGCTTCCTTCTGGCTCGACGAATAGTTGATGACGAGCCGCGCCCCGCTCCGTGCGAGAATTTCCGCGGTCGCTGCACCCAACCCGGATGCCGACCCCGTCACGATTGCGCACAAGCTGTCTTTGGCCATCCGGATTTCCTTCCCCTGTATCTGATGCAAGCCTTAAGTCGCTGGCCCTGTTAAGCGAGTTTGCCGCACCCTGCAAATCGAGCAAACTCCGCTAAGCGGAATTAGTCCAGACCGGTTCTTGCCCCCATGCCTGCGCCGCAGATGGGCTTGCGATCAACGCTTGTCAGGGCCATGGCTTTTTCAGATCATCCGGCGCAAGAAGAGACCGCGCGCCGGCTTGACCTGGCGGGACGCGCCAATGGCAAAACACGGGGAACGCTGTGGCGGAGAGTGACAATATCGTCGTCGAGACCGCGGAAAAAATCTTCGCCGATCTCGCCGATCCGCAAACCATCAACAACGACAAGAAGGATTCCTGGCAGGCGCCGCTGTGGCAGGCGCTGAGCGAGGCCGGGCTGCCGCTGTCCTGGGTGCCCGATGATCTCGGCGGCTCCGGCGCGAGCCTTGCCGACGGCTTTGCGCTGCTCAACGCCGCCGGCCGCTTCGCGGTCGCGGTCCCCCTCGCCGAGACCATGTTGGCGGGCTGGCTGCTGGCGCAGGCCAGGATCGCCTCGCCCGAAGGCGAGATGACGGTCGTCCCGGCGTCGCCGAAGGATCGCATCACGCGCGATGCCGACGGCGCGCTCTCCGGCCGGGCTCGCGGCGTGCCATTTGCCAAGGCCGCGAAGCATTTTGCCGTGCTGGCGCATGGCAAGGACGGCGCCGTGATCGCGCTGGTCGACGCGAGCAAGGGCCGGATCGAATCCGGGCTCAATGTCGGCTACGACCACAGCGACACCGTCACGCTCGACAAGGTCCAGCCAATCACGACCAAGCCGGCGCCGAAGGGCTTTGACCAGACCACCCTGATGCTGATGGGCGGCGTCGCGCGCAGCCTTCAGATCGCGGGTGCGCTGGAAGCGATGCTCGACATCTCCGTGCGCTACTCCAACGAGCGCGTCGCCTTCGAGAAGAAAATCTCGAAATTCCAGGCGGTGCAGCACAGTCTAGCGCGCCTTGCCGGCGAATCCGCCGCAGCGCTCGCGGCCGCAACGTCCGCGGCCGACGCCATTGCAAACGCAAAGTCGTTCAACGACGAGGTCTACCTGGAGGCCGCCTCGGCAAAGATCCGCTGCGCGGAAGCCGCCGAAAAAGGCGGTGCCATCGCGCATCAGGTCCATGGCGCGATCGGCTTCACCATGGAGCACATCCTGCACCGCTATTCACTGCGCGCGCTGGCCTGGCGCGACGATTTCGGTTCGGAAAGCCACTGGGCCGTAGAGCTCGGCAAGCTGGTGGCCAGGCGCGGCGCCGACGAATTGTGGCCGCTCGTAGCTTCGCGTTGATCGGGAGACGAAACACATGACCGCTGCCCTCCGTTTCGATCCGATCCGCCTGCCCGAGAAATGCGAGCAATTGCGCAAGGAAGTCCGTGCCTTCCTCGCCGAGGAAATCGCCGCCGGCACCTTCGATCCGCACAAGCCCAACCGCGAAGACACCGACGCGCCGGAATTTTCCCGCCGGGTCGGCGCCAAGGGCTGGCTGGGCATGACCTGGCCGAAGAAATACGGCGGCCAGGAGCGCTCCTTCCTCGAACGCTACGTGGTGACCGAGGAGATGCGCGTGGCCAATGCGCCGACGCGGCGCTTCTTCGTCGCCGACCGCCAGAGCGGGCCGGTGCTGCTGAAATACGCGCCCGAACACATCAAGATGGAGATCCTGCCGCGGATCTGCCGCGGCGAGATCTGCTTTGCGATCGGCATGAGCGAGCCGAACTCCGGCTCGGACCTGTTCGCGGCGAAGACGCGCGCGACCAAGACCGACGGCGGATATCTCGTCAACGGCACCAAGATCTGGACCTCGTCGGCGCATATCGCCGACTACATGATCGCGATCTTCCGGACCTCGCCGCCGACCAAGGAAAACCGCCGCCACGGCCTGACCCAGTTTCTGGTCAAGATGAAGCAGCCGGGCATCCAGGTGAACCCGATCGGCCAGATCACCGGCCAGTACGAGTTCAACGAGGTCGTCTTCACCGACTTCTTCGTCCCCGACGATCACGTGCTCGGCGAGGTCGATGGTGCCTGGAAACAGGCCACGAGCGAGCTCGCCTATGAACGTTCGGGCCCCGAGCGCTTCCTGGAAACCTACTACGTGCTGACCGAGCTGGTCCGCGCGGTCGGTCCCAATCCGGACACGCGCAGCGCCGAAGGCATCGGCCGGCTGGTGGCGCAGCTCCACACCATGCGGCGCATGTCGGTCTCCGTCGCCGGCATGCTGCAAGCCGGCAAGGAGCCGGTGGTGGAAGCGTCCATCGTCAAGGACATCGGCACGGTCTGGGAGCAGCAGCTTCCGCATCGCGTGCGCGACCTCGCAGCCTTCGTCGAGGAGACCGCGACCAACCGCGAGACGCTGGAGCGGCAGCTCGACTTCGCCATCAAGACCGCACCGAAACTCACCATCCAGGGCGGCACCACCGAGGTGCTCCGCGGCATCATCGCCCGCGGGCTTGGCTTGCGCTAGTCGCGCGGACCTGGCTTGCACTAATTCAATCGAGGACCATCATGAGCACGTATACAGATATCGGCGTCGAGAAGGTCGGGCATGTCGGCACCATCGAGATCCGCCGCCCTCCGCTCAACTTCTTCGACATCTCGCTGATCAACCAGATCGCGGATGCGCTCGACGAGTTCGACCGCGACATCGAGATCCGCGCCTCGGTGCTCTCGGCGCAGGGCAAGGCGTTCTGCGCCGGCGCCAATTTTGGCGACCCGGCGCGACAGGCCCAGGAAGCGCGCGCGGCCGAGAAGAAGGGCGATCCGGCCGACAATCTTGGCCCGATCAGCCATCTCTACATCCAGGCCGTGCGCATCTTCCGCGCCAAGAAGCCGATCGTCGCCGCCGTGCAGGGCGCGGCCATCGGCGGCGGCCTGGGTCTCGCGGTGTCCGCGGATTTCCGCGTCACCTGCCCCGAAGCACGCTTCTCCGCGAACTTTACAAAACTCGGCTTCCATCCCGGCTTCGGTCTGACCGTGACGCTGCCGGAGCTGATCGGCAAGAACAACGCCGAGCTGATGTTCTACACCAGCCGCCGCGTCACTGGCGAAGAAGCGGTCAAATGGGGCCTCGCCAACGAGCTGGTGCCGCAGGACCAGGTGAAGTCGGCCGCGATGAAGCTCGCCGGCGAGATCGCCGAGTGCTCGCCGCTCGGCCTGCTCTCGACCCGCGCGACCATGCGCGCCAGCCTCGCCGACCGCGTCATGGCCGCGACCAACCACGAGCTCGCCGAGCAGACCCGCCTGCGCGCGACGGAAGATTTCAAGGAAGGCGTCAAGGCGACGGAAGAACGGCGCGCGGCGAATTTTAAGGGGCGGTGATTGTTGTTACGCCCCGCTGCGGCTTCGCTCTCCGCCGTCGTCCTGGCGAAAGCCAGGACCCATTACCCCAGGGAGACGTTGTGGCGCGAAGCTGGTAACCACGAGTCTTCGCCAAACCACTCCCCGGGGTAATGGGTCCTGGATCAGCGCTCGCTATTGGACAACGCTACGCGTTGCCAAACGCTCGCTTGTCCAGGACGACGAGAGAGAAATTGATGCCGCCGCCTCATACTCTCCTGTCGTCTCGGCGAAGGCCGGGACCGATTACCCCAGGGAGAGGTTATGGCGCGAAGCTGGTAACCACGAGTCTTCGCCAAACTGCTGCCTGTGGTTATGGGTCCCGGCCTTCGCCGGGACGACAGTTGTGTTTGTGGCTGCTATTTCCTTCCCGCCACCAGCGCATCCACGATCGTCACGCCCTGCCCTTCGGCGTGCACCAGCACCGGGTTGAGCTCGATCTCCGCAATCTGCTTCGCGTGCCGCGCGGCGAGCACGGAGATGTCGGCGATCAATTGCGATAGCGCCGCAACGTCCGCCTTCGCTGCTCCGCGAAAACCGTTCAAGAGCGGCGCCGCCTTCAATCCGGCCAGCATCGCGCTCGCTTCTTCCGCGCCGACTGGCGCCGGGCGATAGGCGACGTCACGGAACAGTTCCGTGGTAATCCCACCGAGACCCACCATCACCATCGGACCAAAGGTCTCGTCCGTCATCGTTCCCACGATGATCTCGACGCCCTGCCTTGCCATCGGGCCGACCAGAACGCCCTGGATCACGGCCTCCGGCCGGTGCTTGCGCGCGTTGCCCAGCAGCGCCTCGAACGCCAGAAACACCTCGCCCTTCGTGGCGATGTTGACGCGCACGCCGCCGACCTCGCTCTTGTGCGCGATATCGGGCGACTGGATCTTCATCACCAGCGGGAAGCCGACGCAGGCGACCGCTTCATCGAGCCCGGCCTTGTCCTTCACCAGCACTTCGTCCGGCAACGGGATGCCGGCGGCGCGCAGCAACGCCTTGCTGTCGGCCTCTGACAGAACCGGCGAGGTCAGATGTGCGGAGAGGTCGCGTGACGGCAGCCGCACCTCGTCCGCAGGCTTCGGCAGCTCGAAACGGGCGTAGTCGACGAGCTGCCGCATCGCGACGCCGACATGAGTCAGGCCCGAGAGCACGACGACGCCGGATTTGGCAAGCTCGCGCCGCGCGAAGTCGGATGGCACCGTGTAGGAATAGAACACCACCGGCTTGTGCTGCGCCGCCAGCACCGGCGTCAGCTCGGCCTCGTTGAACGGCTTGCGCACCTCGCCCGACAGCGACAGCACGACCAGGATCGCGTCGACCTCGTCGGATGCCGTGAGCAGATCGACGCTCTTCTGGAGACCGCCCGACGTGACGCCCTGCGCGGTGACGTCGATCGGATTGCGCGCGGTGCCATAGGACGGCATCAGCATCTTGATCTCCGCCTGGATCCGCCCGGACAATTCCGGCACCTGCAAGCCCCGTAGCGCCACCGCATCAGCGCCCCAGATGCCGGCGCCGCCGGAGACGGTGACGACGGCGACGCGATCGCCCTTCGGCAACGGGTTGCTCGCCAGCACCGCGGCAATCGTCAGCGCTTCGTCGAGATCGTTGGAGACGATGAAGCCGTATCTCGCGAACACCGCGTCATAGGCTGCCGACCAGCCGGCCATGCTCGCGGTATGCGAGGCCGCGGCGCGTTGGCCTGCGCCGGAGCGGCCGACTTTCGTCACGATGACGGGCTTCTTCATTTCAGCCGCCCGCCGCGCCGCCGCGAGAAACTTGTCGACGTCGCGGATGCCTTCGATGAACAGCAGGATCACGTCGGTCGCGGCGTCCTGCACCAGGTAGTCGAGGAATTCGCCGGCGCCGAGATCGGATTCGTTGCCGGCGCTGACGACGTAGCTCACGGCGACACCGAGCGCCCGGGCGCGGTGATAATAGGCAAAACCAATGCCGCCGCTCTGCGCGACGATGCCGATCCGCCGCTTCGTGGCCGCGAGCGGCACGACTCCCGGCTTGACGTCCACGGCCGGACTGAACGTCGCCGCCACGCGCTGCACCTGGCTGAAGAAGCCCTCGGCATTCGGGCCTGAGATCCGCATGCCGGTGCGCTTGGCCAGTGCCGCGATCGCATCCTGCATCGCCGCACTGTCGCCGCCCTCCTCCGCGAACCCGGACGAGATGATGACCGCATTCTTGACGCCAGCGGCGGCGCATTGCTCGAGCGCAGGCAGCACGGCGCGGGCGGGAATGATGATGACGGCGAGATCGATTGCTGCGCCAATCTCCGCGATCGATTTGTAGCAGGCGAGCCCGTCGATCTCCGCGTAGTTCGGGTTCACCGGATAGATCTTTCCGGGATATTCGTTCTTGCGCAGCATCGACAGGAGCCGCCCCGGGATCTTCTCGTGATCGCGGGAGGCGCCGATCAGCGCGATGCTGGCGGGCGAAAAGAAGCTATCGAGCGGATGCGGCATGTTGGGTGTTTCCTCGTTTTTAGTAGAGCCGCAGCACTCTCTCGAACCGTCATCCTGAGGTGCGAGCCGCTCGGTGTGCAGCACCGTGCGGGGAACCTCGAAGGATGAGCGGCCCCGCCCGTGGCCGTCGCCCTTCGAGGCTCGCCGAAGAGGCGAGCACCTCAGGGTGACGGATCACGACCAAGCAATCAACTGACCCGGAACGTGACCCCGCCCAGCAGGAACTCGTTGCCCGCCACCGCATGGCCCTTCGTCCTCGCCGCATGCAGCACAGCGGCTACATCGGCGACCCGAAACTCCAGCGCGCTCATGATCTCGCTCGCGCCCTTGACGAACCGGAAGCTGGCATTGGGCAGCTTCAGTTCGGCGTCGCCACTCGGCGCAACGCCGATGATCCTCCCCCAATGCTCCGCCAGCCCTCGCGGATCCGGGCTCTGCATCTCCACGCCGGTCAGCGCCTGCGTCACATCCTTGCGGATGAATTTCTGCCAGTCCGGTCCCGCCGGCGGATAAGGGCCGAGAATGTCGTCGCTGCCTTCGGTGTGGTTGAACTCGATGAAGGCCGCGCGGCAGTCGCGCGGATGGAGTTGCACGCCGTGATAGGGCGCATGGTCGATCACGTTCGCCGTGCGCACGCCAAGCGCGTTGGCGTTGCGACCGCGCTCGTCCGGATCGTCGCAGCAGAAGATCGCCATATAGCCGCCGCGGCCGCCGGTCTTCTCGATGAAGCGGCCGGCGGTGGTGCCGTCCTTGAACGGCGCCACCACTTCCAGCAGGATCGTGTCGACCGGGAGCAGCGCGTTCTCCAGGCCGTATTTCGCGACATTGCCGTCGCGATAACAGACGGCGAGGCCCATGATCTCCGCGATGTCGGAGATCACGGGCGCTAGCTGCGGCGCGACCAGGCAGATCTGCCGCAAGCGGATATACGAAGACATCGTCATTCGCCCCTGAAGGCGGGCTTGCGCTTCTCGACGAAGGCCTTCGCGGCCTCCTTGTGATCGGCGGTGTCGCCGCAGCGGGTGTGATGGATCGCCTCGCCGTCGAAGCAATCCTCCAGCGCCAGGTGCTCGGCATTGTTGATGTTGCGCTTGATGAAGCCGAGTGCGATCGAGGGGCCCTGTGCCAGCGACAGCGCGAGCTCGTGGGCAGCAGTGTCGATCTCGGCGTCGGGCACGACCTTGGTCACCATGCCGATCGCGTGCGCTTCCTTTGCCGTCAGCACCGGCGACATCAGATAGAGCTCGCGCGCCCGCGCGCTGCCCAGCAGCTGGGTCAGGAAATAGGTGCCGCCGTAATCGCCGGAGAAGCCGACCTTGGCGAAGGCGGTCGTGATCTTGCAGGATTCGCTGGCGATGCGCAGATCGCAGGACAGCGCCATCGAGAGGCCGGCGCCGGCCGCGGCGCCGTCGAGCTGCGCCACCACGGGTTTCGGCATCTGGTGCAGGATGCGCGAGACCTCCATGCCGCGGCGCAAATTCGCGAGCTTCTGCTCGAACGGCAGCGGCGCGCGGCCCTCCGCCATCGACTTGACGTCGCCGCCGACGCAGAACGAGCCACCGGCGCCCTTGAACAGCACCGCGCGCACCTCCGGATCGTCGGCCGCGCGCCGCGCCGCCTCGACCAGCCCGCGCACCATGTCGGGGTTGAGCGCGTTCTTCCGTTCGGGGCGATTCATCGTGATGGTGAGCAGCCCGCCTTCGAGCTTTTGCAGGACCATGTCGTTGCTCATGGGACGTCTCCCTCTTGTTGTTTGTTTCGTCATTCCGGGGGCGCGACGATCGTCGAACCGTCGTTCCGGGGCTCGCGAAGCGAGAACCCGGAACCTCGAGATCCCGGGTTCTCGCTTCGCGAGCCCCGGGATGACGGCGTGACTTCGTCACGCCGTCACTTCTTCACCAGCGGGCAGCGCGACTGCTCCAGCGACTGGAACGCTTCGCTGCCGGGCACGGTGGCGAGCAACTTGTAGTCGTCCCAGCGGCCCTTGGACTCCGACGGCTTCTTCACCTCGAACAGGTACATGTCGTGGATCATGCGGCCGTCCTCGCGGATCTTGCCACCCTTGGCGAAGAAATCGTTGATCGGCGTCTCCTTCATCACCTTGATGACCGCAGCCGCATCCGTCGTGCCCGCCGCCTTCACGGCCTTCAGGTAATGCGTCACGGACGAATAGACGCCGGCCTGCGCCGAGGTCGGCGGCCGCTTCATGCGCTCGGTGAAGCGCTTCGAGAATGCACGGGTGTCGTCGTTGAGGTCCCAGTAGAAGGCTTCCGCCAGCAGCAGGCCCTGCGCCGTCTCCAGTCCGATCGAATCGATATCGGTCACGAAGGCGAGCAGCGGCGAGACCTTCTGGCCGCCCTTGGTGATGCCGAACTCGGCCGCCTGCTTGATGGCATTGACGGTGTCGCCGCCGGCGTTGGCAAGGCCAATCACCTTGGCCTTGGAAGCCTGGGCCTGAAGCAGGAAGGACGAGAAATCCGACGTGTTGAGCGGATGGCGCACGCCGCCGAGCACCTTGCCGCCGGTCTTGGTGACGACGGCGCTGGTGTCCTTCTCCAGATCCTGGCCGAAGGCATAGTCGGCGGTGAGGAAGAACCAGGTGTCGAGGCCCGATTTCACCGCCGCAAGGCCGGTCACGTTGGCCTGGCCGTAGGTGTCGAACACGTAGTGCACGGTGTAGGGACCGCAGGCCTCGTTGGTGAGACGGATCGAGCCCGGGCCGTTGAACATGATGATCTTGTTGCGCGCCTTCGCGATCTCGCCCGCCGCAAGCGCTGTCGCGGAGGCCGCGACGTCGTAGATCATCTCGACGCCCTGGTTGTCGAGCATGTCGCGGGCGATGTTGGCGGACAGATCCGCCTTGTTGAGATGGTCGGCCGCCAGCACCTGGATCTTGCGTCCCAGCACCTCGCCGCCGAAGTCTTCGACGGCCATCTTGGCCGCAGTCTCGCTGCCGGGACCGGTGATGTCGGCATAGAGGCTCGACATGTCGAGAATGCCGCCGATCTTCAGTGGCGGCTTGTCCTCGGCCTGCACGGCGCTCGCACTCAGGGCCAACGCAGCGGCAAAAATGCCCGGCAAAATTCTCTTCATCGAAAAAGACCTCCCTTATCGCGCCGTGCTCTGATGGCGGCTTGGTTATTGCTCTTGGCTGTCGCTATTGCCTATCGCTATTGCCGCAATCATGCCGCATGCGCGAGAGGGCAGCAAGCGCGAGGGGCGTGCAGGTCGCGCGATCGTCACGCGTTTTCCGCAAAGCGGAATGGTGGGATGACGCAAGATGTTTCCACATCGTCATTGCGAGCACAGCGAAGCAATCCAGAATCTTTCCGCGGAGGGACTCTGGATTGCTTCGCTGCGCTCGCAATGACGGAGTGTGAGGAAGCCTCTTCGCGACCCGCTACGCATGGGTTAAAGCTGGAGCGTAACGCAACCTCTTCGGGCAACGTGACGCGACCACTCATCCGCATCGCCGCAGCGCTACTCTTCCTCGCGTCTTGTGATGCGTTCGCGGCGCCGTGCCAATTCGAGTCGCAGGGCGATGGCCGCGTCGCCGCGATCGTCGATGCCCGCAGCGTGCGTCTCGATGACGGCCGCGAGATCCGCCTCTCCGGAATCGAACCGACCGCGACGACGAAGCAGGCGCTGGCCTCGCTGCTCGTCGGCCGCGACGTGACGCTGCGGAGCGCTGACGACACGCCCGACCGCTATGGGCGCCAGGGCGGGCTGGTCTTCATCGGCGAAAGCGACACCCCGGTGCAGGCGATGCTGCTGGCCCAGGGCGAGGCCATCGTCTCCGCCGAGATCGCCGACAAGGACTGTGCGGCTGCCCTGATGTCGTCGGAGGCCGAGGCGCGGCGCCAAAAAAAGGGCAACTGGGCTGACCTGTCGGCCATAAAAAACGCGGAAAGTCCGGACGATATTTTGGCCGGGATCGGGCGCTTTATGGTGGTCGAGGGCAAAGTCCTGTCGGTCCGGCAAGCTGGGGCAATGACCTACCTCAACTTCGGACGGAACTGGACACGTGGCTTTGCCGTGACTATTTCAAGGCGCGCGGTACCGGCGTTCGAAAACGCCGGGGTTGCCCTTAAGTCCCTGGAAAATCGACGTATTCGAGTCCGGGGCTGGGTTGAGGGGAATACGGGGCCGCGTATCGATGTGCTCCGGGTGGGACAGGTCGAGTTGCTGAGTGCAAACGAGCCGACAGGGGTAAGGCCTTAAACGGGCCGGGCACGGGTTAACGACGTGAATGGGGTGCTAGAACAGCACAAAACGAGTGAAGGCCGCCGCCTTCGGGCTGCGCCGGCCGTGCTATGCCTCATGCTGGGCACGGTGCTCGCCGGCTGCGGCGATATGGGCCGGTTCCAGACCGCGGCAGCCCCGCCGGCAGTCGCGATGCCCAAGCCGAAGCCCGCGGTCGCCCAGACCCCCGCCACCGAAAAGGAGCACGAGCGCATCCTGGCGAGCTACGGCGGCACCTATGACGACCCCAGGCTCGAATCGCTGGTCACCAAGACCGTCGACCGGCTCGTCGCCGCCTCCGACCGCCCCGACCAGGGCTACCGGGTCACCATTCTCAATTCCGGCGCGGTGAACGCCTTCGCGCTGCCGAACGGCCAGCTCTATGTCACGCGCGGTCTTCTTGCGCTTGCCAGCGATACCTCGGAATTGTCCTCCGTGCTCAGCCACGAGATGGCGCATGTGCTGTCCAAGCACGCCGCGATGCGCGAGGACCAGGCGCGCCAGGCCGCGATCGTCACCCGTGTCGTCACCGACATGAGCAACGACCCCGATCTCACCGCGCTCGCGCTGGCCAAGACCAAGCTCACCATGGCGAGCTTTTCGCGCAACCAGGAGTTCGAGGCGGACGGCATCGGCGTCGGCATCTCCGCCAAGGCACATTTCGACCCTTATGGCGCCGCACGGTTTCTTTCGGCGATGGAGCGCAACGCCGAGCTGAAGGCCGGCAAGACCTCCTCGCTCGATCCGCGCGCGCAGGACTTCACCTCGTCGCATCCGGCAACCCCGGAGCGCGTGCAGAACGCACAAACCATCGCGCGGCAGTACGTCGCTCCGGAAGGCGGCGAGCGCGACCGCGAGAGCTATCTCGCTGCGATCGACAACCTCGTCTATGGCGAAGACCCGAGCGAAGGTTTTGTCCGCGGCCGCCGTTTCCTGCATCCGAAGCTCGGCTTCACCTTCCAGGCGCCGGACAATTTCACGCTCGACAACACCGCGCAGGCGGTGATCGGCGTGCGTGACGGCGGCTCGCAGGCGATGCGCTTCGACGTGGTGAGGGTGCCGGCCGAGCAGTCGCTCGGCGATTACCTCAATTCAGGCTGGATGGAAGGCGTCGAGAAGGCGTCCACGGAAGACATCACCATCAACGGCTTCCCGGCCGCGTCCGCCACCGCCAAGGGCGACCAGTGGCAGTTCAAGGTCTATGCGCTGCGCTTCGGCAGCGACGTCTACCGCTTCATCTTCGCCGCACGGCAGAAGTCGACCGAGAGCGAGCGCAACGCGCGCGAGACCGTCAACTCGTTCCGCCGCCTGACCCTCGACGAGATCCAGGCCGCGCGCCCGCTGCGCATCAAGGTCATCACCGTGCAGCCCGGCGACACCGTGGAATCGCTCTCCCACCGCATGGCCGGCGTCGATCACCCCGCCGAGCGCTTCCGCGTGCTCAACGGCCTCGATCGCAACGCGCAGGTGAAGGTGAGGGATCGCGTGAAGGTCGTGGCGGATTGACGCTGCGCTGAGCGCGCGTCGTCCCCCGGGCGCGCTTGGCGCGAACCGGGGATTTCGCTCGGCAAATTCCGCCGTCGTCCCGGGCAAGCGCGCACAAAGCGCGCCGATCCGGGACATAGCCACAGGATGAAATTTGGCGAAGACTCGGAGTTGCCCGCTCGCACCATAACCCCTCCCTGGGGTTATGGGTCCCGGCCTTCGCCGGGACGACATCTGCTTATGCCGCGCCAGATCGAGCCCGACTAACCGCCCGCGTCCATATCGCCTGCCTCGCGCTGGCCGCTGAGCCAGAGCGCGAGCAGCGTCCAGAACGCACCGGAGAGCAGATACGCACCCGAGGCGATGACGCCGAGATTGGTCGCGAGCAACAGAGCGACGAGCGGGGCGAAGCCGGCGCCGAACAGCCAGGCCATGTCCGAGGTCAGCGCCGAGGCCGTGTAGCGATACGCCTGCCTGAAGTTCGAGGCGATCGCGCCCGAGGACTGACCGAAGGACAGGCCGAGCAGGATGAAGCCGATCACCATGTAGATGGTCTCACCGAACGCGCCGGCATCGAGCAGCTGCGGGGCGAAGCCGCTGTAGATCGCGATCGCGATCGCCGATCCCATCAGAAGCGACTTGCGGCCGACCCGGTCGGCGATGACGCCGGAGGCCACGATCGCGGCGACGCCGAACACGGCGGCGACGATCTCGATGATCAGGAAGCGCACCGGGCTTTCGCGGGTGAACAGGAACACCCAGGACAGCGGAAACACCGTGACCATGTGGAACAGCGCGAAGCTCGCGAGCGGTGCGAACGCGCCGAGCATGATGTTCTGGCCTTCGCGCGCGACCGTTTCGGAGATGCGCGCGGGCTGCAATTCGCGGGTCTCGAACAGCGAGGCATATTCCTCCGTCGTCACCATGCGCAGGCGGGCGAACAGCGCCACGACGTTGATGGCGAAGGCGACGAAGAACGGGTAGCGCCAGCCCCAGTCGAAGAAATCATCGGCCGAGAGGTTGCCGGCGAAATAGGCGAACAGCGCGCTCGCCACGATCAGCCCGAGCGGAGCCCCGAGCTGCGGCACCATCGCGTACCAGCCGCGCTTGGAGGGCGGCGCGTTCAGCGCCAGCAGCGAAGCCATGCCGTCCCAGGCGCCGCCCCAGGCCAGACCCTGCGCGATGCGCGCCAGCGCCAGCAGCCAGATCGCCGCAACGCCGATGTCGTGATAGCCGGGCAGGAACGCGAGCGCCACGGTGGCGGTGCCGAGCAGGAACAGCGCCGAGACCAGCTTGGCCGTCTTGCCGTACTCCCGGTCGACCGTCATGAAAATGACGGTGCCGATCGGCCGGGCCATGAAGGCCAGCGCGAAGATCATGAAGGAATAGAGGGTGCCGGTCAGTTCGCTCGCAAACGGGAACACCAGGCGCGGGAACACGATCACCGAGGCGATCGCGAAGACGAAGAAGTCGAAGAATTCCGAGGTGCGGCCGATGATGACGCCGATGGCGATCTCGCCGGGACTGGCCTGGTCGTGGCCGTGCTCGCCCGAGTGGAGGTCTGCCATTGCAGGGGTCTGTGCCGTCGCCATTCGTGCGCCCTTAACGTCCTGAAAACCAAAGCCGACTGCCCGGCGGGGCGCCAGGCAATCCGGGCTTGTCTGACCCAACATTCCGCACTGCAACATTGGACAAATTGTCCAATGTCCGGATTGCTGCGCCGCAGCTACCCGTTGGTCCCGCAAAGGAAACTCATTCTCAAAGGCTCGGCCCGTGTCCCGTCTCAAGATCCTGGCGCTGCTACCCCTGGCAGTTGCGCTCAGTGGCTGCAACTACGTCGTGCTGGCGCCAGCCGGCGACATCGCTGCCCAGCAGCGCGACCTCGTCATCATCTCCACCGTCCTGATGCTCCTGATCGTCGTCCCCGTGATGGCGCTGACGGTGCTGTTCGCCTGGCGCTACCGCCAGTCCAACACCTCGGCCCGCTACGAGCCGGATTGGGATCACTCGACCAAGCTCGAGCTGGTGATCTGGTCGGCGCCGCTGCTGATCATCATCTGCCTGGGCGCGCTGACCTGGATGGGCACGCATCTGCTCGACCCCTATCGCACGCTCGGCCGCATCCACGCCGACCGCGCCGTGGACCAGTCCAAGGCCCCGCTCGAGGTCGACGTCGTCGCGCTCGACTGGAAGTGGCTCTTCATCTATCCGGACTACGGCATCGCCACCGTCAACGATCTGGCAGCGCCGGTCGATCGTCCGATCAACTTCCGCATCACCGCCTCCTCGGTGATGAACTCGTTCTACATCCCCGCGCTCGCCGGCCAGATCTACGCGATGCCGGGCATGGAGACCAAGCTCCACGCCGTCGTGAACCACACCGGCACCTACAAGGGCTTCTCGGCGAACTACAGCGGTGCCGGCTTCTCCGGCATGCACTTCAATTTCCAGGGCCTCGACGACAAGGGCTTTGACGCCTGGATCGCCAGCGCCAAGTACGCCGGCGGCTCGCTCGGCCGCGCCGAATATCTCCAGCTCGAAAAGCCGAGCCAGAACGAGCCGGTGCGGCGCTGGGGCAGCATCGATTCCGATCTCTATCGCCTGATCCTCAACATGTGCGTCGAGACCGGCAAGATGTGCCAGAGCGAGATGATGGCGATCGACGCCCATGGCGGTCGCGGCCATGAGGGCCTGAACAACACCCTGCCGCTCGCCTACGACAAGTACGCCCGCCGCGGCACCGCGCTCGGGCCCGAGCCGACCTTCGTCGCCGGCACCTGCACGCCGGATGCGCCGCAAGGCGCCGCGACCACCGCGTCGATCAAGGCTCCGACCGACACCGCGCCGCTGCTCGGCGCCGGCCTGAAGCGGCCGATTTTCACGCCGCTCAAGTCCTCGTCCTTCTTCCTCGGACAGCGTCCGAAGTCAGACTCCTAAAGAGAGCTCGCATGTCTCCTGATCTTCTCAAGCTCATCTTCGGCCGGCTCGGCCTCGAGTCACTGCCATTGCACGAGCCGATCGTCGTCGGCACCTTCGCGGTGGTCGCGCTCGGCGGCGCCACGCTGCTCGGCGGCCTCACCTATTTCCGTCTGTGGGGCTACCTCTGGCGCGAATGGTTCACCACGGTGGACCACAAGCGCATCGGCATCATGTACATGATCCTCGGCATCGTGATGCTGCTGCGCGGCTTCGCGGATGCGCTGATGATGCGCGGTCAGCAGATGCTCGCGTTCGGCGGCTCCGAAGGCTATCTCAACGCCCATCACTACGACCAGGTCTTCACCGCCCACGGCGTGATCATGATCTTCTTCGTGGCGATGCCGCTGGTCACGGGCCTGATGAACTACGTCGTGCCGCTCCAGATCGGCGCGCGCGACGTGTCGTTCCCGTTCCTGAACAATTTCAGCTTCTGGATGACGGTCGGCGGCGCGGTGCTGGTGATGGCCTCGCTGTTCATCGGCGAATTCGCCCGCACCGGCTGGCTCGCCTATCCGCCGCTGTCGAACATCGGCTACAGCCCCGATGTCGGCGTCGATTATTACATCTGGGCGCTTCAGGTCGCCGGCGTCGGCACGACCTTATCCGGCATCAACCTGATCTGTACCATCGTCAAGCTGCGCTGCCCCGGTATGACCATGATGAAGATGCCGGTGTTCACCTGGACGTCGCTCTGCACCAACATCCTGATCGTCGCCTCCTTCCCCGTCCTGACCGTGGTGCTCGCGCTGCTCTCGCTCGATCGCTACGTCGGCACCAACTTCTTCACGAACGATTTCGGCGGCAGCCCGATGATGTACGTGAACCTGATCTGGATCTGGGGCCATCCCGAGGTCTACATCCTGGTTCTCCCCGCCTTCGGCATCTTCTCGGAAGTCACCTCGACCTTCTCCGGCAAGCGGCTGTTCGGCTACACCTCGATGGTCTACGCCACGGTCGTCATCACCATCCTGTCGTACCTGGTGTGGCTGCACCACTTCTTCACGATGGGCTCGGGCGCCAGCGTCAACTCGTTCTTCGGCATCACCACGATGATCATCTCGATCCCCACGGGCGCGAAGATGTTCAACTGGCTGTTCACGATGTATCGCGGCCGCATCCGCTACGAGCTGCCGATGATGTGGACGATCGCCTTCATGCTGACCTTCGTGCTCGGCGGCATGACCGGCGTTCTGCTCGCAGTGCCGCCGGCCGACTTCGTCCTGCACAACAGCCTGTTCCTGATCGCGCACTTCCACAACGTGATCATCGGCGGCGTGGTGTTCGGCGCCTTTGCCGGCATCAACTACTGGTTCCCGAAGGCGTTCGGCTTCAAGCTCGATGTCTTCTGGGGCAAGCTGTCGTTCTGGTTCTGGGTCGTCGGCTTCTACCTCGCCTTCATGCCGCTCTATGTGCTCGGCCTGATGGGCGTGACCCGCCGTCTGCGCGTGTTCGACGATCCCAGCCTCCAGATCTGGTTCGTCATCGCCGCGATCGGCGCCGGCCTCGTCTTCCTCGGCATTCTCAGCATGCTGATGCAGTTCGCGGTCAGCTTCCTCAAGCGCGAGCAGCTCAAGGACGTCACCGGCGATCCCTGGGATGCGCGCACGCTGGAATGGGCGACCTCCTCGCCCCCGCCGGACTACAACTTCGCCTTCACCCCCGTCGTTCACGACAATGACGCGTGGTGGGACATGAAGAAGCGCGGCTACCAGCGTCCGCTCACCGGGTTCAGGCCGATCCACATGCCCAGCAGCACCGGCACCGGCATCATTCTCGCCGGCTTCGCCACCGCGATGGGATTCGGCCTGATCTGGTACATCTGGTGGCTGGCGGCTGCGAGCTTCATCGCGATGCTCGTCGTCGGGATCGGTCACACCTTCAACTATCACCGCGACTTCGACATTCCGGCTGACGACGTCATCCGGGCCGAGGACGCGCGCACCAAACTGCTCGCCGGAGTCAAGTAAATGACTGTCGCCGTCAATCCCTCGCAAACCGGCGAGCCGGTCTTCTATCTCGCCGACGAACATCCGCATCCGGAAGGCTACAGCACCTCGCTGGGCTTCTGGATCTACCTGATGAGCGACTGTCTCATCTTCGCGATGCTGTTCGCCGCCTTCGGCGTGCTCGGCGCCAACTACGCCGCCGGGCCCGCGCCGAAGGACCTGTTCGACCTCGACCTGGTCGCGGTGAACACCTCGATGCTGCTGCTGTCGTCGATCACCTACGGCTTCGCGATGCTGACGATGCAGCAGAACAAGATCGCCCAGACGCAGATGTGGCTGGCGATCACCGGCCTGTTCGGCGCCGCCTTCATCGGCATCGAGCTGACCGAGTTCGCCCACATGATCCATGAAGGCGCAACGCCCCAGCGCAGCGCCTTCCTGTCCGCCTTCTTCACCCTGGTCGGCACCCACGGCCTGCACGTCAGCTGCGGCCTGATCTGGCTGGTGACCCTGATGGTGCAGGTCTGGAAGTTCGGCCTGATCGAGGCCAACCGCCGCCGCCTGATGTGCCTGTCGATGTTCTGGCACTTCCTCGACGTGGTCTGGATCGGCGTCTTCACCTTCGTCTATCTCCTGGGAGTTCTGCGATGAACACCGATACTCACGCCGCCCACGCGGGCGATCATCACCACGGCGATGGTCACGCCCACGGCACGTTCTCGACCTATCTCCTCGGCTTCGTGCTCTCGGTCGTGCTTACCGCGATCCCGTTCTGGCTGGTGATGAGCGGCGCGCTGCCGAGCAAGCAGATCACCGCGCTGGTCATCATGGCCTTCGCGGTCGTGCAGATCGTCGTGCACATGATCTACTTCCTGCACATGAACACGAAGTCCGAGAACGGCTGGAGCATGATGGCGCTGATCTTCACCATCGTCATGGTGGTGATCGCGCTGTCCGGTTCGCTGTGGGTGATGAATCACCTCAACAGCAACATGATGCCGATCCACCAGATGAGCGGAATGAAGTGAACGAGGCTCTGGCGTGAGCAAGACCGGGACCGTGATAGGCAAGGCAGACGGGGCGCGCGGCAAGGCTGCGCGGTCCCCGTCCCTGTGGCTCACGGTCCTCTCGCTCACGGCCATTGCAGTTCTGATCGCGCTCGGCGTCTGGCAGATCGAACGCCGCGCCTGGAAGCTGGCGTTGATCGACCGCGTCGAGCAGCGCGTCCATGCCCCGGCCCAGCCGATCCCCTCGCCCGCGGCGTGGCCTGCGGTCTCCACCGCAAGCGACGAATACAGGCACGTCACCGTCAGCGGCCGCTTCCTGCATGACCGCGAGACGGTGGTCCAGGCCGTTACCGAGGAAGGCCCCGGCTACTGGGTGCTGACGCCGCTCAAACGCGACGACGGCACGCAGGTCCTGATCAACCGCGGCTTCGTGCCGTCCGAGCGGCGCGACGCATCGACACGCCGGGATGGCAATCCGGACGGCGAGGTCGTGATCACCGGCCTGCTGCGCATGACGGAGCCGAAAGGCGGCTTCCTCAGGAACAACGTTCCCCAGCACAACCGCTGGTACTCGCGAGATGTCGCCGCGATCGCGGCGGCACGCGGCCTCCATGATGTCGCACCCTTTTTCGTCGATGCCGATGCCGGATCACAAACCGCCCAAGGCCCCATCGAAGGCCCCATCGGCGGATTGACCGTGATCCGCTTTCCCAATAACCACCTGATCTACGCGCTGACGTGGTTTGCCCTGGCTTTCATGCTGGCCGGTAAACTTTTCGTCACATTCGGCGGCGGGCTGTTCCGCCGCGGGCGCTTCGTCCACGAACCGGCCGGCGGCTCCGATGCTGCCGCCCGCAGGACGGGATCAGATGCTGGAACGATCGTCGAACAGGCCTGACGACGGAAGAACGCCTCCCCAGGCGTTTGGCGCGCTTGCCGTCACGCTGCAATCGCAGGCGGACGCGCGCAGCGAGCTGGTCGGCGCTACGCCGACCGACGACGAGACCAACCGCAAGAACATGGCGCTGCTGATCCAGCTGCGCTGGACCGCAGTGGTCGGCCAGATCGTGACCATCGGCGGCGTGCATTTCTGGCTCGGCATTCCCCTGCCGCTGGAGCGGATGGGCGCGGTGATCGGCGCGCTGGTGCTGCTCAACGTCTCGAGCCTGGTCTGGGTGCGCCATCGCGCCGCGATCTCCAGCAACGAGCTGCTGGTCGCCTTGATGCTCGACGTCGCGGCACTGACCGCGCAGCTCTATCTCAGCGGCGGTGCCACCAATCCCTTCACCTCGCTATTCCTGCTCCAGGTGACGCTGGGCGCCGTGCTGCTCGATGCGCGCTCGACCTGGTCGCTGGTGGCGCTGACCTGCGCCAGCTTCGTCTGGCTGACGCTGGCGTACCGGCCGCTCGACCTGCCGCCGAACCCGATCAGCGAGACCTACAGCCTCACCGTAACAGGCATGCTCCTGGGCTTCGTGCTCAATGCCGTGCTGCTGGTCGTGTTCGTCACCCGCATCAACAGGAACCTGCGCGAGCGCGACGCGCATCTGGCGGCGCTGCGCCAGCATGCGGCCGAGCAGGACCACATCGTCCGCATGGGCCTCCTGGCATCCGGTGCGGCGCACGAGCTCGGCACCCCGCTGGCCTCGCTCTCGGTGATCCTCAGCGACTGGCGCCGCATGCCGGATCTCGCGGCCGATCAGGAGCTCGCCGAGGATCTCGCGGAGATGGAGACCTCGCTGCAACGCTGCAAGTCGATCGTCACGGGCATTCTGGTGTCGGCGGGGGAAGCGCGCGGCGAAGGGTCCTCGCCGACGACGGTGACGGCCTTCGTCACCGCGCTGGTCGATGAGTGGCGCAACGCCCGTTCGGCGCGCACGCTCTATTTCGTCAACACGTTCGGCGAGGACGTCGCCATCGCGTCCGACGTGGCGCTGAAGCAGGTGATCTTCAACGTGCTCGACAATGCCTATGAGGTCTCGCGCGACTGGGTCGAGCTTCTGGCCGAGCGCGAGGGCGACAATCTCGTGTTGTCGATCAGCGACCGCGGCCCGGGCTTTGCGCCGGAGATGCTGGCGCAGCTCGGCAAGCCCTATCACTCGAGCAAGGGCCGCGCCGGCGGCGGGCTCGGCCTGTTCCTGGTGGTCAACGTGGTGCGCAAGCTAGGGGGCAGCGTGACCGCCGAGAACCACCGGAAGCGCGGCGCCACCGTCCGCCTCACCCTGCCGCTCGCAACGCTCGCGATCGGAGGCAGCTTTGACGCCTGACCGTTCGCTCATCGTCGTCGAGGACGACGAAGGCTTTGCGCGCACGCTGAAGCGCTCGTTCGAGCGCCGCGGCTACGATGTCGTGCTGGCGGCCTCGATCGAGGAGGTTCGCAAGGTGCTGGAGGAGCGATCCTTCGGCCATGCCGTGGTCGACCTCAAGCTCGGCGGCGCCTCGGGGCTCGCCTGCGTCGAGCTGCTGCACACCCACGATGAGGAGATGCTGATCGTGGTGCTGACCGGCTTTGCCAGCATCTCGACCGCCGTCGAGGCGATCAAGCTGGGCGCCTGCCACTATCTGGCCAAGCCGTCGAACACCGACGACATCGAGGCCGCCTTCAACAAGGCCGAAGGCAATGCCGAAGTCGCGCTCGATGCGCGGCCGACCTCGATCAAGACGCTGGAATGGGAACGCATCCACCAGACCCTGATCGAGACGGATTTCAACATCTCGGAAGCGGCAAGAAGGCTGGGCATGCACCGGCGCACGCTGGCGCGGAAGCTCGAGAAACGCCCGGTGAAATAAACCTAGGCTCTCTCCCTCGTCGTCCCGGCGAAGGCCGGGACCCATAACCACAGGGAGTAGTTTGACGAAGACCCGTGGTTACCAGCCCGCGCGACAACTGCGCCTTGAGGGTATGGGTCCCGGCCCCCCGTGCGCAATTGCGCACTAGGTGTGGTCTTTCAGGAGGTTGTCCATCTGGTCTGAACCGAGGAAGCTGAGGTTGCGAAGCTTCAGTGTTCCAAGGAGAGACCAGATGAACGTCCAC
>NZ_FOQJ01000015.1:0-157665 GCF_900113725.1 Bradyrhizobium sp. cf659 | reverse complement strand
TAGGCCGTGACCGGGGGTGGCGCGAGGAACATGTCGCGCGGCAATTGATGCAGATCGACGTGGCCCAGCTCCCCGAGCTTGTCCTTGATAATACGGCGTTTCTCCTCGCGCATCGCCGGCGTGCGGCGGTTCAGCTGGTAGCGCCTCAGCACCCGGTAGATCGTGATCGGGGAAGGTACCGTGTCGCGCCTCTCGCGCAAGACGGCATGAATCTCATAACGGTTCATCCCCCGCTTGCGGTGGGCGACGATCTCCGCCTCGATCCCTTCCGGCTCGCGCCGTTCCCGCCATTTGGGGCCACGACGCCGTGGCAGCAGATCCACTTCCTCGCCACTCTGCAGATACCGATTGTAGTACTTGCGGAACGTCTGCGAGCAGGTCCCGTGGTGCCGGTAGAAGTCGCCGACCCGCTTGAACAGCGGCGATCGCCCAGCCTTCACCGCCTCATACTCCGGAATCAGAAAACGCCACTTCTGCAGATAGTTGCGCTCAATCGTCCGGTCGTAGCTATTGTCGCGCATCGGATCGTCCTCCAGCGGAGCGATCCAATCAGCGAATTAGTGAACATGCACAGCAATGACGGAGTATGATGCCGCGTCGCTAGCCAAGATCCATTCCACGTTGCAGCATATCTATGCGTCCTCGCGGCGCATTCGCCCGGTTCTGCTTCATCTCTCCAGGAGGCGCCATGCTCACCGTCCATCATCTCGGCAAGTCGCAGTCCGAGCGCATCGTCTGGCTGTGCGAGGAGCTCGAAATCCCCTACGAGCTGAAGCGCTACGCCCGCGATCCCGTCACCATGCTGGCGCCTGCCGACTACAAGGCGCTGCACCCGATCGGGACGGCGCCGGTCATCGCCGATGGCGATCTCGTGCTCGCCGAATCCGGCGCCATCGTCGATTACATCATGGCCAAACACGGCAAGGGGCGCCTCGTGCTCCGCCCCGACGATCCTGATTTCGCGCAGTTTTTGTACTGGTTTCACTTCGCCAACGGCACGCTGCAGGCCGGTATGGGCCGGCTGATGATCCTGAACCGGCTCAAGCTTGCCGAGGACAATCCGATGCTGGTCGCGACCAGGGGGCGCGTCGACCGCGCCTTCGATCTGGTCGACGCGCGGGTTCATGACGCCGAATATCTGGCGGGCAACACCTTCACCACCGCCGACATCATGACGGGCTTTTCGCTCACCACGATGCGCTACTTCCAGCCCTACGATCTCCAGCGCTGCCCCAACGTGATCAAATATCTCGGCCGCATCGGCGCTCGCCCGGCCTACCGGCGCGCGATGGAGAAGGGCGATCCCGGCATGGCGCTGCTGCTGAGCTGAGTGGCGGTGCCGATCACGCGATTCTGTTCGTGGTCGCCGCCCGTTCCGTGGCAAGCTGCTTCTGCAAGCGATCGATGTTTTGCAAGAGGCGCTGGCTGGTCAGCACCAGGAAGTAGTAGCCGAACTGCGGGTCCTGGAAGTAGATCTCGAGCAGACGGTCATAGGTGATCGTCAGCACCTGTCCGTCCTCGATGCATTCGATCGTTCCGGTGCGCCGGTTGTCCGGCGTGAGGAAGCCGAGCTCTCCCATGAGAGCTCCGGGCCCAATCTCGACATTGATCTCCTTGACCAGGAACTTGCCGGTGACCGTGAGGAGCATCTCCTTGGCGGGATCGCCCAGTTTGAAGAGCGTATCGCCACTGCGATATTTGCGTTCGGTCATGAACGGCTTGAGCCATTCGATCGACATGTCGCCTTCGGCGGCATGGCGCGCTTTCTTGACCAGCTTGAGCATCTGCCGCAGGCGAAGAGCGTTGATCGGAAGCAGCAGCAGATACAGCAGGAACGTCGCGACGTTGGCGGAGAGCGCGCCGAAGACGGCGAAGAACACGCAGCCGACCATGTTGGCGACGCGCAGGGGCACCATCGTCCGCATCAGGAGGGTGGCGACGAAGAAGCCGGCGCCGACCGCGGCGAACAGGTTGGCCAGCGTGATGTTTTGGACAAAGATCTCCAGCATCCGATTGAAGATCGCGTCGTAGGTGACGTTGTTGGGATCGAGGCCCATCTGGATCAGGATCTTCGCGATCCTGAGATTGTCCGTGGCCGCGTCGAGAATGCGGTCGAGGATCGACGAAATGTCTGCACTGCCGGACGGCATGGTACTAACCCCGCGTAAGGCCTTCAGTCCTGGTCGGTCTTCGTATAGCCGAAATCGAATGACGACCGCTTGAATGAAGCCTTCGGCCGTCATGCCGCAAGAGGCAAATTTTAGCCTGATCGGGCATTTCGGCAATTGCCCGTTGGTGGTGCGTATGGCCGTGGAGCCGCGTGATTCGGCTTCCCGGGCGCGGACTTCGGCCGTTGATCGACCTGGGGCTCCGGCGAGGCGGGGCGTCGGGCGATCTTCGCCTTATGGCTTGCCGGCGGGCTGGATCACCTGCTGCTCGACGAGGCCGAGGCGCCCCGGCAGCGCCCCGGCGCGCAGCAACATGGCGACGCTGTTGGCTTCCTCCAGGGTGAAATTGCCGGAGATCTGGCCGGAGCCTCCGGTGATGGGCTCACGGATCACCGGGGCGGAGATCACCTTGTCGTCGAGCACGATGGCGAAGGGTCTTCCAACGTTCTCTGCGGTGATGTGGGCGAAGCGCCGCGTGCCGCGGCCGTTGAAGCGGAACGAGGCGATCGGGTCCTTCGTGCCGCTCGCAAAGCCGGGACCGGCATAGCTGATGTCGTCGCCGTCGAGCGCACTCTCCTTGGCAACGAGATAGGGCTGCTTGTCCTTGAAGCCGAGCAGGACTTCCGTGCCCGCGGGCGGCGTGCCCGATTGCGCCTGCTCCGGCGGCATCGAGAGGTCGACCAAACGGAAGCTGACCCTGACCTTCCTGGCGAAGATTGCGGTCACGCGCGCGGGCTCCATCTCGCCCGGCAGGAAGATGCGGATGCGGTCGGCCCCGTCAGGCTGGACGCTGGCGAGCTTGACGCCGGTGTCCTTGAGGCGCTGCTCGATCATGGCGATGGCGTCTTCGACGAGATCATGCAGCCGCGCTGCGGATGCTGCATCGGTCGGCGCGAGCCTGACCAGGCCGTCGCCGCCGTCGGTCACGGTGAGCGCATGCGATGGCAATCCCTCCGCGGCTGAGGCGAGCTTGCGCTTCAACTCTTCGCGGCCCTTGGCGTCCACGATCTTCAATTCGACGCTGCCGTCGCGGATCGCAAGACCGGAAAAGGCGATCTTGCCCTCGCGTAAGGTCTTGTAGACGTCGTCGCGCAAATCCGTGACGACGCTCTCGCGCAGGCCATCGCTGTCCACCTTGTAGACGATGCGCGAGCCGCCCAGCTTCTCCATCTTGTCGGCGACGAAGGCCGCGATCTTGGCGCGCATCTTGTCGAACTGGCTGTCCTCGGCGAGCGCCGCGCGGGGCAGGGCGATTGCCGATGCCAGAACCACCGAAGTCATGGCGAGCAGGGCGATCAGCCTTCCGATGCGATTCCGCGGGGGCATAGTCATAATGACCTCGAGTCTTGCGGCAGGACGCTGGCAGGCGAATCCGATGCCTGTTCTTGGTCCCCGGATCGGCCGCGGAGGTTCAAATTCCGTCCAAACCGGCGCCTGTCGCCGCAGCCGCTAGGCAATGGACGAACGCCAAATCATCCATCATTGTGTTCGCGCTCGACCGGCCAATCGGTCGAGGCCTCGCCGAACCAAAATGTCAAAAGACAGGGGGCGGGGAAATGCATCTGAGGGAGGACGGAATTCCATGGCGGGCATCCACGCGCTCGATCGGCTGATCGGCAACGACTATCCGGACCTGGCGACCGACGAAGAGGTTCGGGCCTTCGAGCAGGTCCCTTACGCGGATCGCGTCGCGGCCGAGAGCACCTATGACGCCATCAGGCTCGGTGCTGAGCGCAACCCCGACGGCGCTGCGATCCAGTTCCTGCAAAACGCCGATCCGGCCGACACGCCGGTCGTGGTCACGTACCGCGACTTCATCGGCCGCGTCACGCAGGCCGCCAACATGTTTCACGCGCTCGGCGCGGAGAAGGGCGACGTCATCAGCTTCATGCTGCCGCTGGTGCCCGACGCCTTCGTGACGCTGTTCGGCGCGGAAGCCGCCGGCATCGCCAATCCCGTCAATCCGCTGCTCGAGCCGCACCAGATCGCGGAGATCCTGGAGGCCGCGAACACGAAGATCCTGGTGGCGCTCGGGCCGATGCCCGGTACCGACATCTGGCAGAAGGTCGAGCAGATCCGCCCGCAGCTCAAGCATCTCAAGGCGATCGTGCAGGTGTTCGGGGGCGGCGACCCGGCCAAGGGAATCTTTGCCTTCAACGATCTCATCAAGCAGCAGCCGTCAGACCGGCTGATCAGCGGACGCAGGATTCTCGGCAGCGACATCGCCGCCTATTTCCACACCGGCGGCACCACCGGCACGCCGAAGCTGGTGCGGCATACTCACGCAAACCAAGTCTATCAGGCCTGGGCGCTCAATCTGCTGCTGAAGCCCAGGCCGGGCTCCAACCTGCTGTTCGGCATGCCGCTGTTTCACGTCGGCGGATCGCTGACGCAGGTGCTGCTGACGCTGTCGAGCGGCGGCTCGCTGGTCGTGCTGTCGCCGAGCGGGTGGCGCAATCCGAATGCGGTGAAGAACATCTGGCGGCTCGTCGAGCGCTTCAAGACCGAGGCGCTGTCGAGCGTGCCGACGGTGCTGGCCGCGACGCTGGCGGTGCCGCCTGATAACGCGGATATCTCCAGCCTGAAATATGCCGCCGGCGGCGGCTCGGCGATCCCCGTCGCCGTTGGCTCGGCGATCCAGGACAAGCTGAAGCTGCCGGTGGTCGAGGTCTATGGCATGACCGAGACGTCGAGCGTGCACACGCTGGCCTATCCGTCGCGGCCGATCCGGCTCGGCTCGGTCGGCCTGCCCATGCCTTATGCGCGCGTGCGCATCGTGCAGCTCGATGCCGACGGCCGTCTGATCCGCGACTGCGCGCCGGACGAGATCGGCGTCGTCATCATGGCCGGGCCCGGCGTGTTCGGCGGCTATCTCAACGACGATCACAACAAGGGCGCCTTCGTCGACGAGGTCTGGGTCAATTCCGGCGATCTCGGCCGGCTGGACGCCGACGGCTATCTCTGGATCACCGGCCGCGCCAAGGATCTCGTCATCCGCGGCGGCCACAACATCGATCCGGCGCCGATCGAGGAAATCATGTTCCGGCATCCCGCCGTCGGCTTCGCCGCGGTGGTCGGCCAGCCCGACGCCTATGCGGGGGAACTTCCCGTCGGCTACGTGCAGTTGAAGCCGGGCGCGACCGTCGAGCCGGGCGAGCTCGAGGCGTGGGTGCGCGAGCGCACGCCGGAGCGTGCTGCCGTACCCGTGCAGGTCATCCCGATCGACCCGATGCCGGTAACGGGCGTCGGCAAGGTGTTCAAGCCGCAGCTGCGCTGGGACGCCGCGCAGCGCGTGTTCACCAAGGTGCTGGCGCCGCTCGCCGAGCGCGGCATCGACTGCAAGGTCAAGGTCGGCGCCCACGGCAGCCACGGCTCGATCGCTACCGTGACGCTTACCGGCCTGCCGGAGGATCAGCGCGCTCTCGTTGGGCAAGAGGTACACGCGCTGCTTGCACCGTTCGTGATGCGCCACGAGGTGGTGCACCAATAGGGGCGAAACAGCACCACCCTCGGGGCGAGACACAGTCGGGCATTATCCAAGACTTCGCTTTCGAAACCTTTGTGTGATGCACATCACGCTCGGGGCGTTTGCATTCGGCCATGCTGCGAATATTGTGATGGAATTGCTTCCTGGGGGACTGCAAGTGAGTCCGCTTCGACTATTTGGTTTGTTGATTATTGCGATCTGGCTCACCTGCGGACCGGCCCAAGCCGAGAAGCGGGTTGCGCTTGTGATCGGCAATTCCGCCTACAAGAGCGTGCCGAAGCTGGCAAACCCCGTGAGCGACGCCAGCCTGATCGGCGGCGTACTGAGGAGAGCCGGCTTCGACACGGTCGATGTCAGGCAGGACCTCAGCGCGTCCGAGATGCGCAAGGCGCTACGCGAATTTGGTAGCAGGACGCGCGACGCGGATGTTGCCGTGGTCTACTACGCCGGCCATGGCATGGAGGTGGACGGCGCGAATTATCTGATCCCGACCGACGCGACGCTTGAGACCGATACCGACGTCTATGACGAGGCGCTGCCGCTCGATCGCGTGCTGGTGACGATCGAGACCGCCAAGCAGCTTCGGCTCGTTATCCTGGATGCCTGCCGCGACAACCCGTTCGCCAAGAGCATGAAGCGGACGGTGGCCTCCCGCGCGATCGGCCGCGGGCTTGCCAAGATTGAGCCGACCAGCCCGAACACGATGATTGCGTTCGCGGCCAAAGCCGGTTCGACAGCATCAGACGGTGATTTGAGGAATAGCCCGTTCGCAACCGCCTTGGCCGATCATCTGCCAAAGCCCGGCCTCGATCTGCGCAAGGCCTTTGGCTTCGTGCGCGACGACGTGCTCAAGACCACCGGCTACAAGCAGGAGCCGTATGTCTACGGTTCGCTCGGCGGTGACGATGTCCCGCTGGTTGCGGCCAAGCCCGCTGCCACAGGTCCGCAGGCGAATCCGCAGGATGCCATTCGCAGGGATTATGAGCTCGCGCTGCAACTCGGGACGCGCGACGGTTGGGAAGCCTTCCTGGGGCAATATCCCGACGGCTTCTATGCCAATCTGGCCAAGGGTCAATTGAACAAGATCGTCGCTGAAGAAACACGCGCGACGGCCGAACACAAGGCGAAGGCGGCCGAGCAGGAGAAGGCAAGACTCATCGCCGAGCGCGCCCAGAAGGCCGAGCAGGAGAAAGCGGCCGCCGCGGCCAAGGCGGCGGAAGAAGCCAGGATCGCGGCGGAGAAGGCGAAAGCGATCGAGCAGGCCAGAGCGGATGCTGCCGAGCAGCAGCGCAAGGCGGCCGAGGCCGCCGCTGCAAAAGCGCTTGCGGAGAAGCAGGCGGCGGAGAAGGCCAAGGCCGAGCTGGCCGCCAAGCAGGCGGCGGAGAAAGAGGCAGCCGCCGGGGCGACGAAGCAGGCGGCCGACCGGCAGATGTTGCCCGACGCCGAAAACCAGAAAGTGGCAGCGCTCGCACCCGCGCCGACATCGACCGTACCGGCGGCCGATCTGGCGAAGTCAGTGCAGAGCGAATTGCGCCGGGTCGGATGCCTGACCTCGGCTGCGGACGGCGAGTGGACTTCGGCCGCGCAGCGCTCGCTGACGCTGTTCAACAAATATGCCGGCACCAAGTTTGACGTGAAGCTGGCGAGCGTTGACGCGCTCGATGCACTGAAGACGAAGCAGGGACGGGTCTGCCCGCTCGTGTGCAATTTCGGCTTCAAGGCCGACGGCGATACTTGCGTGAAGATCACCTGCCGCGCCGGCTATCGCGTCGGGGACGACAACGAATGCGAGAAGGTGCAGGAGAAGAAGCCGGTTGCGACGCGCGAGGACTCGAAGAAGCGCGATCAGGACCGGAAAGAGGCGGAATCCGCGGCGCCAAAGTCGCAAGCGACCGGGCAGATGATCTGCAGCAGTGCCGGCTGCAGACCGGTTGCTAAGGGCTGCCGCCTCGGTTCGGTGCCGGGTCCAGGCAACGGAGTCATGAAAGTTACCGGCGAGATCTGCAACTGACCAGCCCGGCTTCATCCACTGGGGGCAGGGCGTCGGCACCGACAATGCCTTGCCTCGCCCGTCGGCATCCTCGTCTCGACCAGGCGCACCCAGAACGAGGCGCCGTGGCCGAGAATGTTGTCAAGACATAGGACGGGTGGTGGCATTCATTGCCGTCGCCCATGCCGACCAGCACCATCGCGCCGGGACGTGCCTCCAGCATGAAGGAGAAGCCCAATGGGGCCGCGCACGGCGCGGCTCCAACTCTTCCGATTGGAAACGCATCGCCGCTACCCGCGGATCGCCGCATTGGCCCTTTCGGCCGCGCCAGTCATCGCTTCCTTCGCCGGCCTCGCCCCGTTGACCACTTCGTTCACGCCGATCATGAAGGCGTCCAGGATCGGTCTCGATTGCGGATGGAAAAGGATCGCCTTGGCGCGGTCGACGTCGGCATTCTGCAAGTTGGTCAGCGCCGCCTCGGCTGCCTGCGGGCCGAACGCCTTCTTGAAGCCCTCGCTCGACCAGGCCGACACACGTGTCGTCGCCAGCCCCGCTGCAGCAGTCCGCAGCGAGGTCGCCTTGCTCGTCGCCCAGAGCAGGAACAGGAAGGCCGCCCGCTTGTTTCGAGATTTGGAATTGATGCACGCCTGCCAGTGCGACATGAAGGGGACGGGTTCGCGACCGGCGAGATGCGGAAAGATTGCAAACCCAGCCTGCTTGGCGACGCGGCTTTTCGCTGGATTGGAGATGTCGGTAGCGAAGTTGCTGCTGTCGATTGCCATGGCCGTCCGCCCCTGCAGGAAGTCGTCCAGCACATGGTACCATTCATAGCTGCCGACGCCGGCAGGCCCGGCCTGACTGAGCAGCTGTCCGTACATCTCGACGGCCGCGATCCCCTCCGGGCTCGCGAAAGCGACCCTGTTGTGCTCGACCATGGCCCCACCGTAGGAGAACAGGAAGCCCATGGCCGGTGGCGAGGAATTGCCGCTGGCCTGGGCCCGCATCGCGATCCCCGACATCCCGTTGGTCTTGACCGCCTTGGCGGTGACAAGCAGCTCCTCGAAAGTCTGGGGAATCGGCAGGTCCTTGGCTGCCAGCGCATCCCTGTTGATGAACAGGGTCATCGCCTCTGAGGTAATCGGGACGGCGTACCGTTCGCCGTCCGACCACAGCGGGAAGGCTCGGGCCGTCTTGAGCAGGTCGCTCTCGTCATACCAGGCGGGGTCGGTCAGCGACCTCATGGAATAATAGCCGTTCAGTGGCTCCACCCATCCGTTCGAGATGCCTTGGCCATAGGTCGTGAACATGAAGACGTCGGGCGTGCTACTGCCGCGAGCGAGCCTGATCGGCAGCGCGCCGAGGTAGGTGGTTTCCAGCTGGAAATCGATAGTGACGTTGATGCCGGTGAGTATGGTGAACTCAGGCAACAGCGGCGTGATCGCATTCGACCACGGATGGATCGCGCCCGAAAGCGCGATCGTTTGTCCCGCAAACTGCTTCCAGTCGATCGCGGCGTCGGCGTGGATCGCGGCACCCTGGGCAAAACTCCACCGCGGCAGCACGCCAAGGGCCGGCAACATCGCCCCCGCCGCGCCCAATCCCTTGACGAAACTGCGCCGGCTGGCCGGCATTTGAGGGGTCAGTGACTTTTCACCCTGCGTCATGCCAATGCTCCTTCACCAGGGCAGTTATTCATGACACGTGAGCGGGGGGCGCACCCTGCGACATCGTGGCCCTCGCCAGACGACTTGCGGGCTCCGAAGCCGATGTAACCTTGTCAGGTTCCCGGCTCACCCATGCGGGCCGATCCATGCTATCAATCTAGCAATGCTCTGGCCTTGGCACCAGAAGACGTGCCGGTCACGCGAGCATGACCCTAGGCAAATGTCAGCCCCTGCTCCGGCCCTGTCTTTGCGATGGTTTGCTCGTCCGCTGATCCTTGCGGTCGCAGTGCTCGTGACCCTGTTTGCCGCGACCAGCGTCCTCGGCCTGCAATACTGGCAGGAGCGGCAGGCAACTCATCACTTCATCGAGCATAGTCGCCAGGTCCTCGAAACGCTCGATCGGTTGCGGGCGATCGTCGCGGAACTGGAGACCGAAAGGCGCGGGTATCTCATGACCCTCGACCCCGCCTATCTCAAGGCCTACGGCGTCTCTGACGAAAGTGTACGGCGGGAGGCTCAGGCGCTGCAGATGTTGGTCGCGGACGATCCGTTGCAGGGCCTTCGGGCCGGACATCTGGCGCTGACCGTTACAGCCACGCTGCGCGAGATCGACGAACTGCTGAAGACGGCCGGCACGTCCGGGCTGGCCGCGCTGGCAATGATCCGCAGCATGGACGAGATCCGCTCGCAAGTCGACCAGATGGTGGATCACGAACGCTTTCGGCTCGCCGACCGGGAGGCGCGCGCCGAAGCATTCGAGCAACGCTGGACCTGGCTGATCGCCGGCGCCGTTGTCCTCGTCATCGCGCTGGCCGGCGCGGCGCTGGCGCTCGCGCGGCTCGAAGCGAAACGGCGGAGAAAGGCGATCGAGGAGAATATCCAGCTCCAGAGTGATCTTGCAGCACGGGACATCAAGATCAGGCGCCTGTTCGATGCCAACATCATCGGCATCATCATCTGGGAAGTGGAGGGGCGCATTCTCGAGGCCAACGATGCATTCCTGCGGATCGTGGGATACGACCGGGAAGATCTTACCGCGGGGCGCCTGCATCGGACCGATCTCACGCCGCCGGAATGGCGCGCCCGCGACGTGCAAACCGTGGCGGAACTGAAGCGGGTCGGGACGGCCCAGCCCTTCGAGAAGGAGTATGTGCGGAAGGACGGAAGCCGTGTGCCGGTGCTGATCGGCGGGACCATGTTTGGAGAAGGTACGGAGAATGGCGTCGGCTTTGTCCTTGATCTGACGGCTCTCAAGCGGGCGGAAGCCGAAGGCCGCGAACACGAGCGGCGCTACCGTGAAGCGCTGATGGAGCTCGCGCACGCCAATCGCGTCACCACGATGGGGCAACTAACCGCTTCGATTGCCCATGAAGTCAACCAGCCGATCGCCGCGATAGTCGCGAACGCCGAGGCCGGGTTGAATTGGTTGGAGGCTCAACCGCCCAATATGGCGCGGGTTCGACAGACGCTCGACTGGATCACAAAGGACGGCATGCGAGCCGGCGATATCATCGGTCGAATCCGGGCGCTCATCAGGAACGCTCCCCCGCAAAAGGAGAATCTGGAGATCAACCAGGCGGTGCTTGAGGTCATCGCGCTGACACGCAGCGAAGCATTCGAGAATGGCGTGTCGGTACGAACACAATTTGCCGAGGGCTTGCCGCCGATTCAGGCAGATCGGGTTCAACTTCAGCAGGTCGTGCTCAACCTGATCGTCAACGCGATCGAGGCGATGGCCGCGGTCGGCGAGGGGGGACGCGAGTTGTTGATCAGCACCGGTCGGGACGCATCGGGCGGCGTCCACGTCACCTTGCGGGATTCCGGTCCGGGGCTGGATCCGAAGAACGTGGAGCGCCTGTTCGAAGCCTTCTACACCACCAAGCCCACAGGCATGGGGATGGGCCTCGCCATCTGCCGCTCGATCATCGAGGCGCATGGCGGGCGGATGTGGGCCGGTGCAAACGAGCCTCGGGGCGCCTTCTTTCAGTTCACCCTGCCTCTTGCGTTAGACGAGACCTCATCTCGCCCGCTGGAGGCGGATGAGGCAACGGGTCGACGCTCTGCGGCGCGATGACGGGTTACGGCTGCTGCGAAGCCGGCCCTAGCCCGCCGGCATCCTCGTCTCGATCAGCCGCACCCAGAACGAGGCGCCGTGGCCGAGGATGTTGTCGTTGAAGACATAGGACGGGTGGTGGCATTCGTTGCCGTCGCCCATGCCGACCAGGATCATGGCGCCGGGACGCGCCTCCAGCATGAAGGAGAAGTCCTCGGCGCCCATCATCGGAACGAACTTGTCGTTGACGCGCTCGGTGCCGACGATGTCGCGGGCGACGTCGGCGGCAATGCCGGCCTCGCGCGCATGGTTCATCGTCACCGGATACATCCGCGTGTACTTCGTCTCCGCCGAGCCGCCATAGGCGCGGGCGACGCTCTCGGCGACCTCGCCGATGCGGCGCTCGACCAGATCGCGCACCTCAGGGTCGAGCGTGCGCACGGTGCCGCCGAGCTCGGCAACCTCAGGGATGATGTTGAAGGCCGTGCCGGAGTGGAATTGCGTGATCGAGATGACCGCGGATTTGAGCGGATCGACGTTGCGCGCGACGATCGATTGCAGCGCGTTGACGATCTGCGAGCCGATCAGCACGCTGTCGACCGATTTGTGCGGACCCGCGCCGGCGTGGCCGCCCTTGCCGTAGACCGTGATCTGGATGTTGTCGGAGGAGGCGAGCATCGCGCCGGGGGTGGTTGCGAAGTGGCCTTCGGGCAGGCCCGGCATGTTGTGCATGCCGTAGACCTCCTGGATGTTCCAGCGCGTCATCAGCCCGTCGTCGACCATCGCTTTGCCGCCGCCGCCGCCTTCCTCGGCGGGCTGGAAGATCATGATCGCGCTGCCGTCGAAATTGCGCGTCTCGGCGAGATATTTTGCCGCGCCCAGCAGCATCGCGGTGTGACCGTCATGGCCGCAGGCGTGCATCTTGCCGGGGACCTTGGAGGCATAGGGCACGCCCGAGGTTTCCATGATCGGCAACGCGTCCATGTCGGCACGCAGGCCGATGGTCTTGCCGGAGGCCGATTTGCGGCCACGGATCACGCCGACGACGCCGGTGCGGCCGATGCCCGTCACCACCTCGTCGCAGCCGAACTCGCGCAATTTGTCGGCGACGATGCCGGCGGTGCGGTGGACTTCGTAGAGCAATTCCGGGTTCTCGTGGAAGTCATGGCGCCAGGCGGCCATTTCGTCGGAGAGGGCGGCGATGCGGTTGACGATGGGCATGAGGGGGATCCGTTTCTTTTGGGTTCTCTCGTCATTCCGGGGCGATGCGTAGCATCGAACCCGGAATCTGGAGATCGTAGCGCGAGATTCCGGGTTCACGCTTCGCGTGCCCCGGAATGACGAGAACAATCAGCTCTCGCCGAACACGCGCTTGAAGATCGTGTCGACGTGCTTGAGGTGATAGCCGAGGTCGAACTGCTCCTCGATCTCGGCGTCGGTGAGATACTTCTTCACTTCAGTGTCCTTCTTCAGGAGCTGGAGGAAGTCGCCTTCGCCGCGCCAGACCGGCATGGCGTTGCGCTGCACGAGCTTGTAGGCGTCCTCGCGGCTCGCGCCCTTCTGCGTCAGCGCCAGGAGCACGCGCTGCGAATGCACGAGGCCGCCGAGGCGGTCGAGATTCTTCTGCATGTTGGCGGGGTACACCAGGAGCTTGTCGATCAGGCCGGCAAGGCGCACCAGCGCGAAGTCGAGCGTCACGGTCGCGTCGGGCCCCATCATGCGCTCGGCGGAGGAGTGCGAGATGTCGCGCTCGTGCCAGAGCACGACGTTCTCCAGCGCCGGCGTCACATAGGCGCGCACCATGCGGGAGAGGCCGGTGAGGTTTTCGGACAGCACCGGGTTGCGCTTGTGCGGCATGGCGGAAGAGCCCTTCTGTCCCTCGGAGAAGAACTCTTCGGCCTCCAGCACCTCGGTGCGCTGCATGTGGCGGATCTCGACCGCGATGCGCTCGACCGAGGATGCGATCACGCCCAGCGTTGAGAAATACATCGCGTGGCGGTCGCGCGGGATCACCTGGGTCGAGATCGGCTCGGGCACGAGGCCCATGGCTTTTGCAACGTGCTCTTCGACGCGCGGATCGATCTGCGCAAAGGTGCCGACGGCGCCGGAGATCGCGCAGGTCGCGACTTCCTTCCGCGCCGCGATCAGGCGCTCCTTGGCACGCGAGAATTCGGCATAGGCATAGGCGAGCTTGAGGCCGAAGGTCACCGGCTCGGCATGGATGCCGTGGCTACGGCCGATGGTCGGCGTCATCTTGTGCTCGAAGGCACGCTTCTTCAGCGCCGCCAGCACCTTGTCGAGGTCGGCGAGCAGCAGGTCGGCGGCGCGGGTGAGCTGGACGTTGAGGCAGGTGTCGAGCACGTCGGAGGAGGTCATGCCCTGGTGCACGAAGCGCGCCTCGGGGCCGACGATCTCGGCGAGGTGGGTGAGGAAAGCGATGACGTCGTGCTTGGTCTCGCGCTCGATCTCGTCGATGCGGGCGACATCGAAGGTGGCGTTACGGGCTTTGTCCCAGACCGTCTTGGCGGCCTGTTTCGGGATCGTCCCGAGCTCGGCCAGGGCGTCCGCCGCATGCGCCTCGATCTCGAACCAGATCTTGAACCGGGTCTGCGGCTCCCAGATCGAGGCCATTTCCGGGCGGGTATAGCGGGGGATCATCTGACAGCTCCAAGGAGGTGGGCGGGCGGCCCCAGGGGGCGGCACCGGCCAAAATGTTTTTTACGCCGTGATTTAACAGAGCGGGGAGGGCGAAACAAACGGTGGAGGCAAGGTAACGGGGGATGACCACTGGGCCGGCCCGCCTGGCCAGCGGGTCAAAAAGTAACTGTCAATCACGGATCATTGACTGACAGATATTGAAATCTGTCAGCGGGACGTGTATATCCGTTCTCGGATGCTCCGATTGGGCATCCCGCGGCCACCCCCGGAAGCCCCGACGTCCGAAACAAATGCGGATCGAGGGATGAAATTGAAGAGAGGGGACCGTGGACGAATGGAGACTTACGACAATGACGACCGAAATCATCAATTTGACCGGGACGATTGGGCATTGGCTCAATTTACTGGTGGCGCGCCAGATCGCGGCGCAGGCTGCAAAACTGCCTCATTGAGGCGAGAGCTTTCCGAACGACCGGCAGGGCGCTTCGGAAGCAGCGCCATCGCCGGATAAATGAACCCCGAGCGGGAACATGGTGCTGGCATGAATGAAGCCGTTGTCTTGACGCCGGAGCGGATCCTCGATGTCACCGAGGACGTTTTGCGGCGCTACGGACTTGCCAAAGCCACCGTGGTCGACGTTGCCCGTGCGCTCGACGTGAGCCACGGCAGCGTCTATCGCCATTTCCCGAGCAAGGCCTCGCTGCGCGAGGCCGTTGCCAAACGCTGGCTTGACCGTATCGACGCGCCGTTGCTCCAGATCGCGAAGGAGGAAGGGCCCGCGCCGGTGCGGCTCGACCGCTGGCTGCGCACGCTGTTCGCCGCCAAGCGTTCGCGTGTGCTCGACGACCCCGAGATGTTCGAGACCTATCTGACCCTGGCGCGCGAGGCCTGCGCGGCCGTGAAGTGTCACAAGGACACCATGATCGACCAGATCGGGGCGATCCTGTCCGACGGCGTGAAACAGGGCGTATTCGCTGTGGACGACGTCAAGGCGACTGCGCGCGCGATCTTCGATGCCACCGTCCGCTTCCACCATCCGGCCCATGCTGACGAGTGGAAGGACGCCGATCTGCCCGCACGCGTCGATGCGACGCTCGCGTTGCTGCTGCGCGGGTTGAAGGCGGCGTGAGGCCGCGGCGCCTAACTCACCCTCTTGCCTTGTGAAGAAGCGCGTCCTCGCGAACGGAGGGCGAGGCAGTTGCGTGTCTGCGCGGGTCAAACGCGCCGTTGGCTGCCGGTACGACCGGAGGGCTCTCCGGATATGCATTGACCGCGATTTCGACGATATCCTTGGACCGCTTTCGAAGGCGGTAGAATGTCAGGTCCTGTTCGAGCATCGGGCAGCGGAAGTGGACGACGGCCGTATCGGGCAAGCGGCAAAGTTCGTCGATGAGCTCGCCTACGGTGATGATCGGGGGATGGTCGACTGCCTTGTTATGAGCCTTACTCATGGCGATTCCTCCACTCTACTACTAACCGGAGCTGGATGGCCTCCGTTCCATCCCGCTCGGCAGATTCAACAGCAACACGTCGCCTGAGGAATCCGGCAGCCCCACTGCTAGATCTTCGTCAGCCCGCACGTCGCAGCCAGCCGCACGAGTTGCGCATCCGTGCGTGCGCCGGTCTTGGTCTTGATCAGATAGTGATAGTTCTGCACCGTCTTCACGCTGAGATTGAGGTGTGAGGCGATCTGCTCGGTGGTGGCGCCGCCGGCGAACTGGCGCAGGATCTCGATCTCGCGTTCGCCCAGTTGATCCAGCGCTGAACCGGTCGGCGACAGGCTGTCCTCGGCCAGGATATGCGCGATGTCGTCGCTCATGGCGCGCTCGCCGCGGGCGACGCTGCGGATCGCATTCACGACCGCGGACGGCTCGCTGCTCTTGGTGACGAAGCCAGAGGCGCCGGCGCCGAAGGCGGCCTTCACCAGCACGGCCTCGTTGTGCATGGTGAAGACCAGGATGCGCGCCCGCGGGCTGCGCGCGCGGATGTTGCGGATCGCCTCCAGCCCGCTGGCGCCGGGCATCGAGATATCGAGCACGACGACGTCAGGGTCGTGCGCCTTGAAGGCGCCGTAGGCATCCGCCGCGTTGTCGGCTTCCGCCACGACATGCAGATCGCCCTGGCTTTCCAGCACGCGCCGGTAGCCTTGCCGGACGATGGGGTGGTCGTCGACCAGCAGCACGGAGATGCCTGTTGCTGCAACCTCGCTCATCTCGGCCTCACGCGGCGAGCGGGATGGTGGCGGCGACGCTGAGGCCGCCTCTGGCCGGCAGGATCGACAGCGACCCGCCGGCGGCTGCGACGCGCTCGCGGATGCCGGTGAGGCCGAAGCCGGCCGACTGCGCGACGCGTTCCGCATCGCCGCCGCCGTCGTCCTCGACGCGGATCAGCAGGGCGTCGTCCTCGCCGGCGCGCCGCTCGACGCGCAAGGAGATCTCGCGTGCCGAACTGTGGCGCAGCGCGTTGGTCAGGCATTCCTGGGCGACGCGATAGGCGGTGGTGGCGGCCGGGCCGCTGATGTCGGTGAGATCGCCCCTGAGGTCGAGCTGGATGGTCGGCCGCGCCGCGCTCTGCGAGCGCCAGCTGTCGACGAGATTGACGAGGCTTGCCTCCAGTCCAAGCTCCTCGGGCAGGGGATTGCGCAGCCGCTTCAGCGCATCGCGCAGCGAGGCCATCAAATGATGGGTGGCCTGCGAGATCATCCGCGCATCCTGCGCAACCACGTTGTCGCTTTTCTGCTTCGCGCTCGTCTCGATGGTGTTGGCGAAAGCGAGGATGGCCGCGAGGTTTTGGCCGAACTCGTCGTGCAGCTCGCGGGCTAGCGCACGGCGTTCGTCGTCGCGAATCTCGATCAGCCGACGCGTCAGCGCTGCGCGCTGTTCGGTGGCTTCTTCCAGCCGGGTACCGAGCTCGCCGACGGCGCCCCCGATCATCGCAAGCTCCATCGAGCGGAAGCGCGGCAGTTTTGTCCGATAATGGCCGCGCGCCATGCGCTGGAGTGCGGTGACGATCGTGCGTGCCGGCGCCAGCGTATGTGCGATCGCAAGCGATGCCAGTAGCGCAATCGCCGCCGCCATCAGCAGCGCAACGTCGATGACGTTGAGGATGTAGTCCCAGGCGAGCGAGATCGCGGCCGCGGCATCGGGCGTCGCGACGACCGTGCCGGCCGCCGCGGCGCGCGGACTGACGGGCCGCACCACCTCGGCGTGGCTGCCGAGGAAGGTCGGCACGATCGATGCGAACCAGCGCGGCGGTGTCTTGCCTAGCCCCTCGCTCTGGCCGCAGAGCGGCTTTTCGAATGCCGCGGCCGGCTGGAACTCGACGCAGACGCCGGGCGAGATCTGCTTCATCGTGTCCAGCGTACGCCACTCCGGAACCGGCAGCAGATGTTCGCGCGCTCTGCTGCTGCGCAACAACAGCTCGCGCCAGTACAGCGCCTGAAGCGCCTGCGCGACCCGCTGCGCCGAGGCCGCGGTCGCCCGGTCGACGCTGCGATAGGCGTCGAACGTGGCCCATACGGTCGCAGCGCCCAGGCAGAGCGCCACGATGAGCAGCAGACGGGCGACAAGCTGAAGCACGAGGCGCATGCGATCACCCCAAAGTTTGGTAAGGTCAGCCTAACAACGCCGCCGCGCCTTGCCAATCGCAGGGAACGGCAGGATCGCAGCTCGGGCAAATTTCCCAAGCCGGATTGGGCATGGCTCTTTGGACCGGGCGCGGCGGCTTTGATCTAATCGGTGAGGAATCAGGCCAGGAGCGGTGCAGCATGAGTTCGATGACGATTGGGCCGATCGCCGGCGCTGCCGCCGACCCCTCCGAGCGCAGCGCACTGCTGTTCTGGATGATCTTTACCGGGCTTTCGATCTTCGCCGTCGTGCTGTTGTGGCGCTTCGGCCTGATCCACCTGATGCTGACCTCGGACCGGACCTACATTTCCAGCGTGATCGCGCTGCTCTATGTCGTCACCTGCGGCCATTGCTTCCTGCGCACGCGGGCGATCGCGCGGGAGGGGGCGGCGGCGAGACGCTGCCGGGTGGTACTCGCGGCGTCCGACGGCAGCAAGGTGCTTGATGCGAGCGCGGCCGCACTGCCGCGCGGGTTGGTGCGGGATCATATCGACAGCCTGGTCACCAAGGCCGCGGCGCAGGACTACCGCCCGGTCAACCAGACGCTGCTGCTGCGGACGCTGGCCGACCGGCTGCGCGGCTCCAACGGTTTCGGCGCCTTCGTCTCGGACACCCTGATGAAGCTCGGCCTGCTCGGCACCATCATCGGCTTCATCATCATGCTGGCGCCGATCGCGGGGTTGGACGCCGCCGACAAGGTCGCGATGCGCTCCTCGATGGGGCTGATGAGCGACGGTATGGCGGTGGCCATGTACACGACGCTGGCGGGTCTCGTCGGCTCGATCCTGGTCCGCATCCAGTACTACATGCTGGATGCCGCGACCCAGCGTGTGTTCTCGGATGCGGTGGTGCTGACCGAGACCTATGTGACGCCGGTGCTGGAGCGCAAGGGCGCCGGAATCCCGTCATGATGGATGATTTCGGTCTCTATCCGCGCGAGGAGCCGTTCGATCCGCTCGGCGTGATGCTGTTCAAGGCGCTCCAGGTGATCGCGTTCCTGTTCTTCCTGGCGCTGCTCGCGGTCTCTCCCGACGCCAAGGACGGCAAGATCGACTCCAAGGCCGAGTTCATGATCACGCTGGACTGGCCGGATAACCACCCCGACGATCTCGACCTGTTCGTGCAGGATCCCGTGGGCAACATCGCCTGGTATCGCCACCGCGAGGCCGGCTTCCTCACGCTCGACCGCGACGATCGCGGCGGGGCCAACGATTTCATCATGGTCGCCGGCAAGAAGATCGCCTCGCCCATCCGCGAGGAGATCGTCACGATACGCGGCATCGTCGCCGGCGAATACACCGTCAACGTCTCGCATTTCGTGGCGACGACCGGCGAGCCCGTCACGGCCAATGTGAAGGTACAGAAGCTCAATCCGACCGCACAGGTGGTCTTCGACAACAAGTTCACGCTCGATCACACCGGCGACGAGAAGACCGCGGTGCGGTTCCGGCTCGATGCGGAAGGCAAGGTCGTCAACGTCGACCAGCGGCCGAAATCGCTGCTCGAGACGTTCCGCAGCACTTGGCGCAACGGCGCCGATCTCGACGCGAGGACCGGTGTGAGCAAGAACGCTGCGAGGGTGCGCCGTGACTAGCCTGCAGACGGTCATTCTGACGCTCTCGGTCGCCTACGCCGTCATCGGGGCGCTGCTGCTGGTCGTGCTGGTCTATGCGCGGCTGCACTGGTCGTTGAAGGCGGTCGCGGTGGTCGTGACCAGCGCGTTCTATGTCGTCAGCTTCACGGAAATGCGCGGGCTGCTCGGCTGGGCCAGTGCCGATCGGCTGCCTGCTACCTTCAAGCTGCTCAAGGCCCGCATCGTCGAGCCGCATTCGCTGGAGGGCGATCCCGGCTCGATCTACCTCTGGGTGGAGCAACTGGATGAGGACAATCGCCCGAGCGGCATCCCGCGCGCTTTTCGTGTGCCCTACAATGACAGGCTGGCCGACAAGACCCATGCGGCGGAGAACGAGATCGCGTTGGGACACCCGCAAGGCGGCCGTGCCGCCGATTTCGGCGGCGGCGACGGTAGTCTCATCGACATGGTTCGGGAATATGTGACGCCGAAGACCATTTTGGAGACCACCGGCGGCGATTCCTCGACCGGCGAATTCATGGCACCGCCGGCCGGCGCGCAGGGCGCGGTGTTCACCCCGATTCCGCCGCCCCGGATGCCGCCGAAGGACGAGCAATAGGCCCTTCACCATCCGTCAGCGGCGCGCTGGAAAACGGCCCCGCGCTGGCGCATCCTGTTGACGTCCCTCAATTTGGCCTTATCGGCTTTCGATAAGAACCTGAGGGTGGAGGGTGCGTGCTTCTCGCTGTCTTATCGGATATCCACGGCAACCGACAGGCGTTCGAAGCCTGCCTGAAGGTTGCCCGTGCGAAGGGCGCGGAGCGGTTTATCCTGCTCGGCGACTTCGTCGGCTATGGCGCCGATCCGGAATGGGTCGTGGATACCGCGATGGAGCTCGTCGCCGGGGGCGCCGTGGCGGTGCGCGGCAATCACGACCAGGCTGTCAATTCCTCGGCCGAGACCATGAATGCCGAGGCGCAGATCGCGATCGAATGGACCCGCGGCCGGCTTGACGCCGCACAGCGCCGGTTCCTGGCCGAATTGCCGATGCTGGTGGAGGACAGCGACCGGCTGTTCGTGCATTCGGAAGCCTCCAGTCCGCAGCGCTGGCACTACGTCCGCTCGACGGCGGATGCGGCCAAGAGCCTGATATCGACGTCCGCCCATGTCACCTTCTGCGGCCACATTCATCGTCCGGCGCTCTATTCGATGTCGGTGACGGCGAAGATGACGAGCTTCGTGCCGAAGACCGACGTCGCGGTGCAGCTCCTGCGCGGACGGCAATGGCTCGCCGTGCTCGGCTCGGTCGGCCAGCCCCGCGATAGCGATCCGTCCGCATCTTTCGTGCTGTTCGACACGGTCTCGTGCCAGATCACCTATTGCCGCGTGCCCTATGACATCGCGAGCGCGGCGAACAAGATCCGCGAGAACGGCCTGCCGCCCTGGCTCGCCGACCGGCTGTCGCAGGGACGCTAGAGGCCGATGCCGAAACCCCTGGTCAAATCAGGCGCGGAGATCGACGGCTACACCATCGGCGAATGCGTTCATGCTGGCGGCATGGCGACGCTGTGGACGGTCATCCATCCCGGCATCGACGTCCCGCTGCTGATGAAGATTCCGCGGGTGTCGGAGGGCGAGGACCCCGCCGCGATCGTCTCCTTCGAGATGGAGATGATGATCCTGCCGCGGCTCGCGGGCCCGCACGTGCCCTCGTGTTTCGGCACCGGCGATTTCGCCCACCAGGCCTATGTCGTGATCGAGCGCATCGCCGGGACCACGCTCTACAAGCGGCTGGCCGACCTGCCGCTGCCATACGAGGAAGCGCGGCTGCTGGTCGCGAAGATCGCGACCGCGCTCGCCGATCTGCACCGGCAGAACGTGATCCATCACGACATCAAGCCGAGCAGCATCATGTTCCGCGAGTCCGGCGAGGCGGTGCTGATCGACTACGGCCTGTCGCACCACAACCATCTGCCCGATCTCTTGCAGGAGGAATTCCGCCTGCCTTACGGCACCGCGCCCTACATGGCGCCGGAGCGGCTCCTGGGCGTGCGCGACGATCCGCGCAGCGACCTGTTCTCGCTCGGTGTGCTGCTGTATTTCTTCACGACCGGCGAGCGGCCGTTCGGCGAGGGCGAGACGCTGCGCGCGATGCGGCGCCGGCTGTGGCGCGATCCGCATCCGCCGCGCGCACTTCGCGCCGACTATCCGCCCTGGCTCCAGGAGGTGGTGCTGCGGTGTCTCGAGATCGAGCCGGTGCGGCGCTATCCGACCGCCTCCCAGCTCGCCTTCGATCTGACCCATCCGGACCAGGTCAGGCTCACGACACGCTCGGAACGGATGAGGCGCGACCCCCTCAGCGTCGCCTGGCGGCGCCGCTTCAACCAGGGCGTCATGCAGCCGCGTGCGAAATCGGATGTCGCGGCCCAGATCGCATCGAGCCCGATCCTCGCGGTCGCGCTCGACACGGCGGAGGGCGCGCCCGAGCTCAACGAGGCGCTGCGCGTCACCACCGAGCGCATTCTCGCCACGCTGCCCTCGGCGCGGCTTGCCTGCCTCAACGTCCTGAAGCTCAACCGCATCGCGATCGACCGCACGCTGGATGAGCAGGGCTCCAACAAGCATATCGACCGGCTGGTGGCGCTCCGGCATTGGGCCACGCCGCTGAAACTGGACGAGAGCCGGATGTCGGCTCATGTGCTGGAGGCGGTCGATCCCGCCGCGGCGATCCTGGAATTCGCCGAGATCAACCACGTCGACCACGTCATCATCGGTGCGCGGCAGGGCTCGTTCAGGCGCACGCTGCTCGGCAGCGTCTCGGCCAAGGTGGCCGCGGAAGCGGCCTGCACCGTCACCGTGGTGCGGCCGCCGCGGATGGCTGCGGATGCGGACGAGGCAGGCGCCGGTGAGGCGGCGGGATAGGTTGCGCCTGGCGTTTCGAGGGTGAGATCAGGCCGCGTGGGCGGTGTGGCCGGCGCGCTGGCGGCGGATGGGCCAGGAGAATTGCGGACCGGGCTCGCAATGATCCGCGCTGCCGCCGAAATACTGGATGATCTCGCGGCAGGGCTCGCAATTGAACAGGTTACGCGACGCGGATGCCTTGGTCATTTCCTTCAGGCAGTTCGGGCAATGCGGTTTCATGGATTCGATCCGGAAAGAAGGTTCTCAGTGTCGGCGCTGCGAGGGAAACGCATGGTCGAGCTCCGAATTGTCGAGCCCGGCATCGTCGACCATCGCGCCGTCGGCGCGCTCGAGGCGGCCGAAGAAATAATCGAGGCTCGGATGCGGGCGACGCGGAATCCGGCACCTGCGCTTCGGCTGACGTCTTACGAGCGCGATCTGCATGGACGTCAGCCCCGGCGACGAAGGTGATTGATGCGGGCGGAACGTGCCGCAACCTTCGCCGGTCCGACCGATGGGCCGAACACAACAAATCCACTGAAACCAAGCCACAACGCCACGCCAGTCCAAACCAGGGTCGTCGTCATGATGTGCTCCCGTCAAAAGCAGGCAGGAGCCAGTAGCGGTGATTTGCGCGAATCAGTGAAGCCCGGATGAGTACGGGTCGCAGGGACAATTTTAGGCATCGCGCGCTGCGGCGCCCGTAAAAGCCGCGGGTTTTTGCGTGTGCAGCCGCCGCGTCTTGCCTGTGCGCGCGCCTTCGAGGATATCCCGGACGCGCGGAGCGTCTCGAACAAAGCGAAACCCGTAACGGCCGGTGTAGTCGGTATCGGGCGAACGGGTCGATCGCCCTGACGCGAAGTTGAGGTGACCGGCTCCACCGCCGATGGCGAGGATTTCGAAGTCCGCGTCCATCGCCTGGAACGGTGTCTGGCTGACCGTCCGTCTGCCCCAGGCCGTTCGCAGGATCAGCGCGCGGCGATCGGTGATCAGATAGAGCGTCTGCAGGTCTTGCAGCAGCATCACCAGCGGGGCTGCAACCATTGCAACTCCGAGCATCACGAGGGGTTGGGCCGCCTGGTCGATCCAATCGTTTCTGATGGCGATGACGGTCAGCAACAGCCAGGGGAATCCGGTCCACCAGAGAAATCGCCACATGATCATGCGGGCGACGCCGTCGGGCTGACCCTGCCAGACCACCTGCTCCCCGTCCTGCAGGGCCTCGATGCGCAGACTCCGCAGGCCTGCGGAAAACGGAGTGGCGCGGATTTCATCCATTCCCATTGGTCGCAGCGGCCGCAAGGCCGGTTCGGACCACGAATGGCCGTCAGATGGCCTCGCCGCGCGCCGTTGCCGCCGCGGTGCGGATCGCGGCAATATTGTTCTTGTAGGCCTCCTGCGTGCCGCCCCTGAACACGGAGGTGCCGGCGACGAAGGCGTTGGCGCCGGCCGCGGCGAGCGCGCCCGCGACGTCGGGCCCGACCCCGCCGTCGACCTCGATGTCGATCGGACGACCCGCCGTCATCGCGCGGATGTCGCGGATCTTGCCGATCGCGGAGGGGATGAAAGCCTGGCCGCCGAAGCCGGGATTGACCGACATCACCAGCACGAGATCGACCAGGTCGAGGACGTATTCGAGCGCGCTGATGGGCGTGCCCGGATTGAGCGAGACGCCGGCCTTCTTGCCGAACGCGCGGATCGCCTGGAGCGAGCGGTGCAGATGGGGACCCGCTTCCGCATGGACCGTGATGTGGTCGCAGCCGGCTTTCGCGAAGGCCTCGAGATAGGGATCGCAAGGCGAGATCATCAGGTGCGCATCGAACACCTTCCTGGTGTGCGGACGCATCGCCTTGATGATGTCGGGGCCATAGGAAATGTTCGGAACGAAGTGTCCGTCCATCACGTCGAGATGGATCCAGTCGGCGCCGGCGGCGTCCACCGCGCGAACCTCTTCGCCGAGCCTGGAGAAATCCGAGGCCAGGATCGAGGGGGCGATTGCCAGGGGGCGGGGGGTGAAGGCTTGGGTCATGACGCTGTTTCCCGAGGCGGCCGAAAGAGGAATGGGCCTCGCCTAACATGGGCCTCCGTGGCGGGCAATGCAGCAGGGGCGCGCTTCCTGTGGGCGGAAATTTCTGCCGTCTCCGGCACGAATTGCCGATATTGCCGGGCCGCGCCGGGTGCGCTGCAAGCGGAATTCATTGAGCTTTTCGCGCTGGCACGGCGCTTGCTGACTTCCTCCCCGGAACATTGACCGCGGCATGCCGCATCGGTTGGAGTTGTGCAATGTTGTTTGCCCTTGGCGCCGTCTCGAGTGCGCTCGATGCGATCCAGTCGCTGACAAATTCGAAATCGTCATCCTCGACCCACAAGACGGGATCATCGCAGGGCGCGTCGACCAATCCGTTCGCGATCGACAGCGGCAGCAACAGCACGAGCAGCGGCGCGACCTCGTCGGTCAACTCGGGCAATTGTGCGCAGATCGCACCGGAGACGATGAGCGCGCTGATTGCCGCGCAAAGCCAGTCGTCGGACGGCAGCAGCAGCGCGGCGACCTCGACCTCGTCGAGTTCGTCGTCCTCGACGTCGACCAGCCGGGACGCTGCGCTGAAGGACCTGTTCTCGCAGATCGATGCGGACGGCGACGGCAAGATCACCAAGTCCGAATTCGAGAACGCGCTGGGAGCCGGCGGCACCAACCTGACGCAGGCCGATGACGTGTTCTCGAAGCTGGATTCGAATGCCGACGGCAGCGTCAACCTCGACGAGATGTCGAAAGCGCTGAAGAGCGGCCATCGCGGTCACCACCAAGCCCAGGGTGCCGGCGGATCGGGCGATGCCTCCGGCAGCGGCTCGGATTCCTCCTCCTCGTCGTCGAGCGGCGGATCGACCTCGACCACGACGACCAATGCCGACGGCTCGAGCACAACCACCGTCACCTATGCCGACGGCTTCAAGATGTCGACGACGGTCCCGGGCGCGTCCAGCTCCTCAAATGCGAGCGGCGGCGGTAACTCGCCCTACGACTGGTTCGGACAGATGATGCAGCGCCAGGCGCAGGCCGCATCCGGGTCCACCGCTTCCTCGATGTCGATGAGCGTGTGAGCTTGTTTGCTGTCATGCCCCGACCGGGGCATGCAGTACGCCGCGGCCTCTCGGTTCAATCACAACCGTCTCTGGAATACCGGATCGCCCGGTCTTCGCCGGGCGATGACACCTGATGTGAGGCGCTAGCCAAACCGGTCCTGCCACGCCTGCTGCGCGCCGCCGAACGGCAGCGCCGTCGCGCAATACACGCCGCGTGCGATCGCGCGCGCGACCACGTTGGCGGCGACGGTGCCGAGCTCGGTGAGGCCGACCAGCGGCTCGATCGGCTTCTCGCAGGTCGCAGCCGCAAACAGCACGTCGCCGTCGGTCGGTGCATGCACCGGATAGATGGCGCGGGCAAAGCCGGTGTGGGCGATCATCGCCAGCCGCTTGGCCTGGGGTTTGGTCAGCACCGCGTCGGTGACGACGGCCCCGATGGTGGTATTTTCGCGTGCGCTCGCCGCGGGACCGCCTTTGATGCGCATGCGGAGCATGTCGTCGGTGAACTTGTCGGGCAGCCCCCGTCCACCGTATTCGCCGCCCACCTCGAACGGCGCCGCCCAGAACCACGGCCCGTCGCCGACGGTGACACTGCCGACCGCGTTGACGGCGACGATCGCCGCGACCTTGACGCCATCAGGGGTCACGTCCGAGGCTGAGCCGAGCCCGCCCTTGAACGTCGCGGTGGTGGCACCGAGGCCTGCGCCGACGCTGCCGAGCGCGAAGTCCGTGCCGGCGGCGGCTGCCGCGGCGTAGCCGAGGTCGCGATAGGGCGAAAAGCGTCCCCAGGCCTTGTCGCCGCCATTGAGGAGATCGAACAGGATCGCGCCCGGCACGATCGGGATCAGCGCTTCGCGAACCCGGTGGCCGCGGCCCTGCTCGGCGAGCCAGGCCTGCACGCCGCCGCCGGTGTCGAGGCCAAAGGCGGAGCCGCCCGACAGCGCGATCGCGTCGATGCGTTCGACGGTATTGGCGAGATCGAGCAGTGCGTCCTCGCGCGTGCCGGGACCGCCGCCGCGGACGTCGATCGCCGCGACCGCGGGGGAATCGAAGATGATCGCGGTCGTGCCGGAAGCGACTTTGGCATCCTCGGCATGGCCGACGCGGACGCCGGCGATGTCGGTGAGAAGGTTTTTCAAGGTGGCCTCGCGCGCTGATAAGGAGTCCGTTTCTGCGATAGCGCAGAGACGCCGCAGGCTCAACTCGCCAGCGCGGTCCTGAGCATCTTGGCCAGCTCGGACTTGCGGTAGGGCTTGGCCAGCAGCAGCACGCCGGAGTCGAGCCGGCCGTGATGGACGATGGCGTTCTCGGTGTAGCCCGAGGTGAACAGCGTCTTCAGGTCGGGGCGGCGGCGGGCCGCTTCATCGGCGAGCTGACGGCCGTTCATGGCGCCCGGCATGATGACGTCGGTGAAGAGCAGGTCGATGTCCTTGTCGGCGTCGATGATGGTGAGGGCTTCGGCCGCGTTGCCGGCTTCGAGCGCGGCATAGCCGAGGCTCTTGATCTGGGTCACGACATATTGCCGTACCAGCGCGTCGTCCTCGACGATCAGGATCTTCTCGCTGCCGCCGGCGACGGGCGCGTTCTGGAGCGCCTCGAACTCGGTTTCCTGCACGCCGGTGGAGCGCGGCAGGTAGATCTTCACGCTCGTGCCGTGACCTTCCTCGCTGTAGATCTTGATGTGGCCGCCGGACTGCTTGACGAAGCCGAACACCATGCTGAGCCCGAGGCCGGTGCCCTTGCCGACCTCCTTGGTCGTGAAGAACGGATCGAACACCCGCTCGATCAGATCGGCCGGAATTCCGGTGCCGGTGTCGCTGACCGCGATCATCACGTAATTGCCGGCAACGACGTCGGGATTCATGCTGGCATAGCCGTCGTCGAGGAAGACGTTGCGGGTCTCGAGCACCAGGGTGCCGCCGTCGGGCATGGCATCGCGCGCGTTCAGCGCGAGGTTGAGGATGGCCGTGGAGAGCTGGCCGGGATCGACCAGCGTCGGCCAGGCATCCTCGGTGAGCTGGGGCATGATGGTGATCTGCTCGCCCAGCGTCGGATGCAGCAGCTTGGCGGCCTCGAGCGTCAGCGCATTGACGTCGATCTCGCGCGGCTGGAGCGGCTGCTTGCGGGCGAAGGCGAGCAGGTGCTTGGTCAGCTGCGCGCCGCGCTCGGCGGCGTCGTCGATCAGCTTGGTGATGGCGGCGAGCTCGGGACGGTCGGCGACCGCATCCGACAGAATGCCGATCGTGCCGGTGATGACGGTCAGCACGTTGTTGAAGTCGTGGGCGACGCCGCCGGTCAACTGGCCGATCGAATCCATCTTCTGGACCTGCCGCAGCTGGGCCTCGGCGGCCTGCTTCTCGGTGAGGTCGCGGCCGATGAAGAAATGGCGTTTCACCGGCTCGGACCAGGTGCCCATCCAGTTCAGCGTGACCTCGTGGCCGTCGTAGTGATAGTAGCGCGCCTCGAAGCTGCGCTTGACCGCGCCGCGCCGCGCCGCGCGCATCTCGCTGCGCGTGCTCTCGAGGTCATCAGGGTGGATGAACTCGATCGCACTGTGCCCGACCATGTCGTCCGGGCTGAAGCCGAGGATGTCCTTCACACTGGGGCTGACCTGGATGAAATTGCCGAAACCGTCGGTGACCAGGATCAGGTCCTGCGAGGTCTCGAAAATGCGCTGGCGCTCCTCGATCTCCCGATTGAGCGCCACCTCCGCCCGCTTCCGCTCGGTGACGTCGCGGGCCACCTTGGACGCGCCGATGATCTTGCCCTCGGTCGATCGCAGCGGGACCTGGCTCAGTACCACGTCGATAGGTTGACCGCTCTTGTGCAGCCGTACGGTCTCCTGCTGGTCGATGACCTCGCCGTTGCGGGTGCGAGCCAGATTCTCGGCGACGTCGTCACGTTGATCGTCCGGCATGATGATGTCGATGGAACGGCCGACCGCCTCGTTGGCGGAGTAGCCGAAGACGCGCTCGGCCGCGCTGTTCCAGGTCGTGATGGTGCCGTCGAGCGACTTGGTGATGATGGCGTCGTTGGAGGATTCGACGACGGCGGTGAACAGCCGCTCGCGCTCGGCGTGATAGTCGCGCTCGGCGTCCGATCGGCGTTTCAGCGCGCCGACCATGCTCGCGGTCTGCGCCTGGAGGCGGACATTCTCGACCAGGAGCACCGCGAGCACGAAGGTCGCCGCGCAGAGGCCGTAGAGGCGGCCGGCGTAGAAGCCGAGGTCGAAGCGCGCGACGTTCACGATCGCCGAAAGCGCGATGTCGAACAGCCAGGCGCACATCACGACCATGAGCCAGACGTCGATCACCGAATACGGCCTGCGGAACCAGAGCGAGACGAGGGCGGCAAAGCTGAGCGACCACACGAAGGACACGACGCCGATCATGGTCGGCGTGTAGTGGCCGTCGCGCAGCAGGACCGGGAGCAGATCGTGCTGGGCAGTGACGATCCAGGCGAAGACGGCCATGGCGGCGACGACGCCGAACACGATGGCGTAGATCGCCCTGGTCGTCGTGCCGCGGATCCTGGCGCCGCCGTCGGCCTCCTTCAGCCAGGCATAACCCAGCACGAATATCGGGAAGCCGCCGTGCCAGATCATGTAGAGCCAGACCGTGGTTTGCCGGCCCGCGCCGAAAAGTCCGGTCGGGGTGAACAGTCCGGGGAAGGTGAGGGCATGAACCAGCGCCGCCGCGGCGGTGAACAGATAGCCGCTCGCAAGCCACAGCAGCGCGCGGGTCCGCAGGACCGAAAACTGCGACAGCAGCAGCACGGCGGTCACGACGTCGCTCACGGCGAGGGCCGCTTGATAGCTCGCGACAAAGGCCGGGACGGGCAGGAGCGGGGTACCCGCGAAGGGGACTGCCAATGCGAACAGGATCGCGGATATGCCGACGACCGCCAATGCAGCGGTGCGGTCGGTCGAGGTGGCCGGCAGGGTCGAAAGGAACGTGCTTCGGTCGATCGTTGCGGGCACGTCCACCTCTCGCAGACCGGTCTTCGCCATCTTCATCGACGTCATTCAAATCCCCGCAGGCCAGCGTTATGGTAGCGGGTTACGGGCGCACATGCTGAACTGTTGCGGCCGCGACTCAACCGAAAGTTACAGATTACTTAATTCTGGTGGGACCACGGAATAGGGATCGGGTAAGATGCGCTTTACTGGACGGTGCCATAATGCCCTGCCGCCGTAGTGGGTTCCAGGTCTGAATCGTCGATTTTGATCCCAATATCCGGGAGGTGTTCCCCATGCCCCGCGTTCTCGTCATCGACGACCAGAAGGACGTCCGCGCGATGGTCGGGATCGTGCTTCGGGTCCATCGTTTCGAGGTCGTGGAGGCCGAAAGCGGCGCGGCCGGGCTGAACGCCTTCGCGGAAGGTCCGTTTGACGCGGCGATCGTCGATATCTTCCTTGGCGACACCAGCGGCGTCGAAGTCATCGCGAGGCTGCGCGAGCGCGCGCCGGGACTCCCGATCATCGCGGTGTCCGGGATGACGGCGCTGGATTTCATGGAACAATCGCCTCACCTTGCCAACGTGGTCTGCCTGCAAAAACCGTTTCGGCCGAACGATCTCCTGCAAGCGCTGCGGAAGGCCCAGGCCGCTGCGGGCGGCGAACTGCCCGCAGCCGTCTGACCCTTGCCCAAAAACCCTTGCCCAAAAGAAGAACGCCCCGGGCGAGCCGGGGCGTGATGACGTTTGGATGGCGGCCCTGAGGCCACGCGTTAGGTGCCGCTGCCTTTGATCTCGGTGTAGCCGCCCTTGGCATCCCATTTGTAGACGACGTAGTCGATCTGCTTGATGTCGCCCTTGGCGTCATACTCGATCGGGCCGATCACGGTGTCCCACTTGCCGGCCTTCATCGCCTCCATGACCTTCTTGGCATCGGTGGTGCCGGCCTTCTTGGCCGCCTGCGACCAGACCTGCATCGCCGCATAGGTGTAGAGCGTATAGCCTTCGGGGTCGATGTTCTTGGCCTTGAAGGCATCGACGATCTTCTTGGCGGTCGGCTTGTTGCGCGGATCGGGGCCGAAGGTGAACAGGGTGCCTTCGCCGGCCGGGCCGGTGATGGAGGCGTACTCCTTGTCGGCGAGTGCGTCGCCGGCCATCAGCACCGTCTTGAGACCCTGGTCGCGCATCTGGCGCAGGATCAGGCCGCTCTCCTGATGGTAGCCGCCGACATAGACGAGATCGATGTTGTCGCGCTTCAGGCGCGAGACGATCGCGTTGAAGTCCTTGTCGCCCTTGTTGTAGGACTCGTACATCTTCTCGGTGACGCCGGCCTTGTTGAGCGCCTTCTTGGTCTCGTCCGCAAGACCCTTGCCGTAGGTGGTCTTGTCGTTGAGGATCGCAATGTTCTTGCCCTTGAAGTTCTTGGCGATGTACTGCGCCGCGATCAGGCCCTGCTGATCGTCACGGCCGCAGACGCGCGCCACGTTCCAGAGCTTGCGCTCGGTGAACAGAGGATTGGTCGAGGCCGGGGTGATCTGGAGCACGTTGCCGTCGGCATAGGCTTCGGAGGCGGGGATCGACGACGACGAGCAATAGTGCCCGGCGACGAACGGCATCTTCGCGCCGGCGATCTTCTCGGCGACCGAGCGCGCCTGTTTCGGATCGCAGGCATCGTCCTCGATGGAGAGCGCGAGCTTCTTGCCGTTGACGCCGCCGGCGGCGTTGATATCGGCCACGGCCATCTCGGCGCCGTTCTTCATCTGGCGGCCGAAGGCGGACTCGCCGCCGGTCATTGGACCTGCGACTGCGATGCTGACATCCTGCGCGAATGCCGCGCTCGACAACGCAATCGACGCGCCGAATGCCAGACCGATGAGCTTCAGTGATTTCATGAGATACCTCGCGGGTGGTCGCCTGTGGAAGTTGCCGGGCATGCCCGGTCCAAACCGGCACCATTCTTGAACGAATTCGAGGAGAAGTCACCGGCAAAATACGGGCATCGGCGGAGATATCTCGCCATATTAGGCCGCACGCGGCCCGCCTCAGCCGTGTCGGCCGCCTTCCAGATAGGCGGCGCGAATCTCGGGGCGCTGCAACAACTCGGCGCCGGTCCCGGCCAGCGTGATCAGGCCATTGACCATGACATAGCCGCGATGGGCGAGCTTGAGCGCATGGTTGGCGTTCTGCTCGACGATCAGGACGGTCAGGCCGTCCTGCCGGTTCAGGGTGCGGATGGCATCGAAAATCTGGCGCGCGATCAGCGGCGCGAGCCCGAGCGAGGGCTCGTCGAGCAGGAGCAGGCGGGGACGGCTCATCAAGGCGCGGCCGATCGCCAGCATCTGCTGCTCGCCGCCGGACAGGGTTCCGCCGCGCTGGGCGTAGCGCTCCTTCAGCCGCGGAAACAGCGTGAAGACGCGTGCCAGCGTCGCGTCGCGTTCGGAATCGGTGCATCCGGTGGCGTCGGCCCCCATCTGGAGGTTTTCCGCCACGCTCATGCGCGGGAAGATGCGCCGTCCCTCCGGCGATTGCGCGATGCGCAAATGCGCGATTTCGTGGGTGGGCACGTCGGTGATGTCGCGGCCTTCGTACACGATCTGGCCGGCGCGGGCCCGCGGCTTGCCGAAGATCGTCATCATCAGCGTCGACTTGCCGGCGCCGTTGGCGCCGATCAGCGCGACGATCTCGCCGGCATTGATCTCGACGTCGACGCCCTTCAGCGCCTCGATCTTGCCGTAGGCGGCGCGCAGGCCGCGGATCGCGAGCAGGGGAGTGGGCGCCGAAGTCACGACCCGCCCTCCATCACGGCGACCGCCTCTTCCTCGTCGGCGCCGAGATAGGCGGCGATCACCTTGGGATCGTCACGGACCTCGCGCGGCGTGCCTTGCGCGATCTTCACGCCGTGGTCCATCACCACGATGTGGTCGGAGATCTCCATCACCACCGACATGTCGTGCTCGATCAGGAGGATCGAGGTGCCGAGCTCGTTGCGGATCGAGAGCAGGAGCTCGCTCAAGGCGGCGCTCTCGCGCGCGTTGAGGCCGGCTGCGGGCTCGTCCAGGCACAGAAGCGCGGGCTCGGTGCACATCGCCCGCGCGATTTCGAGCCGTCGCTGGTCGCCATAGGCGAAATTGCCGGCGGCATCGTCGGCGCGGTCGAGCAGGTTGACCCGCCTGAGCCAGTCGGTGGCCAGATCGATCGCGCGCTTCTCGGCATCGCGATAGCCGGGCGCACCGATCAGGCCGAGGAAGGTGAGGCCGGAGGCCCGCATCAAGGCGTTGTGCTGCGCCACCATCAGGTTTTCCAGCGCGGTCATGCCGGGAAACAGGCGGATATTCTGGAAGGTGCGCGCCACCTTGGCCTGCTTGGCGATGCGGAAATCGTTCAGCCGCTCCAGCGCGATGACCTTGCCGTCGTCGTGGGCGAGGCGGATGGAACCGCCGCTCGGCTTGTAGAAGCCGGTGATGCAGTTGAAAACGGTGGTCTTGCCGGCGCCGTTCGGCCCGATCAGCGCGGTGATCTTCTTGCGCTCGGCCGAGAACGACAGGTCCTGCACGGCCACGATGCCGCCGAAGCGCATGGTCAGCTGGTCGACGCTGAGAATCGTGTCGCCGCTCATCCGTGCCCTTCCTTGACGAGGTCGGAGGAGATCGCCTGCGCCTTGGTCAGATACACGGTCGGCGCGCGATGGCCGATCAGGCCGCGCGGCCGCCAGATCATGATCAGCACCATGGCCATGCCGAACACCAGCATGCGGTAGGTCTCGAGGCCGCGGAACAGCTCGAAGCCGCCGATCATGGCCAGCGCGGCAAGGGCCACGCCGAGTTGCGAGCCCATGCCGCCGAGCACGACGATGGCCAGCACCAGCGCCGATTCCTGGAAGGTGAACGATTCCGGGCTGATGAAGCCCTGGCGGGTGGCGAAGAACGCACCGGCAAAGCCGCCGAACATCGCGCCGGTCGCGAACGCGGTCAGCTTGGTGGTCGTGGTGTTGATGCCGAGCGCGCGGCAGGCGACCTCGTCCTCGCGCAAGGCCTCCCAGGCGCGGCCGATCGGCAGACGGCGCAGGCGGATCGTCACCCAGTTGGTGAGCAGCGCGAGCGCCAGGATCAGATAGAACAGGAAGACGATGCGATGGGTCGGCGAGTACTCGATGCCGAGCTTGGCGGCGAGCCCGTCGTCGCTGTTGTCGAGCGGGATGCCGAAGAAGGAGGGGCGGGGAATGCCGGGGACGCCGTTGGGGCCGCCGGTCAGGCTTTGCCAGTTGATGATGACGAGGCGGATGATCTCGCCAAAGGCGAGCGTCACGATGGCGAGATAGTCGCCGCGCAGGCGCAGCACCGGGAAGCCGAGCAGCACGCCCCAGAACGCGGCGAGGATGCCGGCGAGCGGCAGGCAGACCCAGAACGACCAGCCGAAATTGGTGGCAAGCAGCGCGTAGGAATAGGCGCCCACCGCATAGAAGGCGACGTAGCCGAGATCGAGCAGGCCGGCGAGGCCGACCACCACGTTCAATCCCCAGCCCAGCATGACATAGGTGAGCACGAGGATCGCGAGGTCGAGGATGTAGCGCTGGTTATAGAAGATCACAGGCACCAGCAGCGTGAAGATCAAAAGCGCGGGCGCGAGGTAGCGGCCGACGAACGACATCCCGCTCTGCACTGCAGGCGGCACCAGCTTCTCGGCGCCGGCCGGGCCGATCCATTGCCGGAGCAACTCGATGACGATGGAGCCTCCGAACACGGCGGCGACAAGCGCTGCGACCTCGCCGAAACGCGTCCAATAGGTGAGCTGGCCGTCGGAGCCGGCCTCGGTTCGGACGCCGACCATCAGTGAGAACAGCACCAGCGCGACCAGCGCACTGAGCAGGGATTTTTTCAGGATATAGGTCATGCCGGCGGTGCGGCTTGCGTGCGTGGTCTTGTGCGGGATGGGTGTCACGCGGCGGTCCGTCAGACTTTTTCGACTTCGGGACGGCCGAGCAGGCCGGTCGGCATGAAGATCAGCACGACGATCAGGATCGAGAATGCCGCGACGTCCTTGTATTCGACCGAGAAATAGGCCGACCAGAACGTCTCGATCAGGCCGATCGCAAGACCGCCGAGCATGGCGCCGGGCAGCGAGCCGATGCCGCCGAGCACGGCCGCCGTGAAGGCCTTGATGCCGGCAACGAAGCCCATGAAGAAGTCGACCAGACCGTAATAGAGCAGGTACATGAAACCCGCGACTGCGGCGAGCGCGGCGCCGATCACGAAGGTCATGGAGATGGTGCGGTCGACGTCGACGCCCAGCAGGGCCGCCATGGTCTGGTCCTGCTCGCAGGCGCGCATGTCGCGCCCGAGCCGCGTGCGCGACACCAGCCAGGTGAAGATCGCCAGCAGCACGATGGTGGTGATGACCACCATGATCTGGATGTTGGAGAGCTGGATGACGAAGCCGTCCGCGCTCTCATGCAGCGTGTAGCCGCCGGTGATGAAGGGCGGGATCGGCTTGACGCGGGCGCCTTGCGCCACCTGCGAATAGTTGGTCAGCACGAACGACATGCCGATCGCCGACAGCATCGGGGCGAGGCGGAAGGAATGCCGCAGCGGCCGGTAGGCGATGCGCTCGATGGTCCAGCCATAAAGCGCCGTGATCGCCATAGCGACCAGCAGCACGACGAGCAGGATCACCGGGATCGCGGTCAGGCCGAGCGAGATCAGGATCAGGAAGGTGATCAGGGCGATGAAGCCGCCGATCATGAAGACGTCGCCATGGGCGAAGTTGATCATGCCGACGATGCCGTAGACCATCGTGTAGCCGATCGCGATCAGGCCGTAGATGGAGCCGAGCACGAGGCCGTTAATGAGCTGCTGGGCGAAATAATCCATAGGCTGCCGTTTACCAAACCTGAGGCGGCTCAAAGGGAGCTCTTCGAGAGAGAGTGATTGAGTTTCTTCTCGGGCCCCGGCAGCCCTTGAGCATTCTTCTCGTTTTGTAACAGGAGGGAACTGGCGGCCGCAACTGTGCAGGCCTTAGCATAAGGGCTTGTACAGAACTCATTTGGTGACGGACGTCGTCCCCCGGTGGTGACGGACGTCATCCCCGGTTCCGCAGCTGCGAGGAACCGGGTTCCGCACAGCAACCAAATCCAGGGCTCGTTGTTACTTTCCCTCTGACGTCCAACAAGGGAGTTCCCCCCGATGACGAAGCAGCAGAACCAGAATCCGGGTCAGCAGACTCAGAACCCCGGTCAGCAGCGCCCAAGTCAGCAGCCAAGTCAGCAGCCAAGTCAGCAGCCAGGGCAGCAGCAGGGCGGCGGGCAGAAGCCCGGACAGCAGCAGCAGAATGACCCGATGCGTCAGGGTAACCGGCCCGGCCAGCAGGGTGGCCAGCACGGTCAGGACAACTAGTCTGGGAGCCCGGGAGTGAGCAGTTGCGAGTGAGCAGGAGTGAGTGAGCACGGGCCCCGCCGAAAGGCGGGGCTCTTTTCGTTTGGGGCGCCGGCCGCCTGGCGGTTAAGGTAAACAAAGGGTTTAAATTGCCGCCACAGTCTGATGCGAGTTAGCTCCCGGCAAAGCCTTCCCATTGAAGGCTGCGTGGCAGGCGAAGCGGGAAGCGGCATGTTCAGGAATTGGCGGATCGACTCGGTCAACGGCGCGCTGCTGGCGGCCTATTTCATCCCGGCCTGGACGCTGGTTGCCTTCAACATCATGGTGGCACCGGTGCACGGCCTCTACGAGCGGCCGAGCGTCGCCGTGGCGCTGTTCCTCAGCGACCATCTCCAGATGGCGGGGATGGACACGGTGCGCGCGGCCTGGCTGCTGGCACTGGGACGGCTGACCGTGGTGGCGTTCTTCGCGATCTACCTCGCGCTGCTGTGCATTCCCCGCGTCCGCAGGACTGGCGGCAGTGACGAGGCGCTCGGCATTGCGCTGGCGATCGGCAGCCTGATCTCGTTTGCGAGCATGGTCATGGCCTCGAAGGTCGGCGAGATGGCCGCGCTCCGGCTGCACGCCACCGAGCTCTTGCTGCTGCTGGGGGCTGCGATCGTGATGGTGATCGAGCGGCCTGTGGCGGCACCCAAGACCGCCGAGGCCGCCGCGCCGCTAGGTCTTGAGCAGGCCGAGCTCCTGCACAATCGCTGAGGCTTCCTTGACGGCGTGGTTCGCCGCCGGCACGCCGCAATAGATCGCCTGCTGGAGCAAGATTTCCTTGATGTCGTCGGGGGTGAAGCCGCCTTCGGCGAGTGCCGCGCGCACATGCAGGCGAAATTCGTCCCACTGTCCGAGCGCGACCATGGTGCCGATCACAAGCACCCGCCGGGTGCGCTCGTCGAAATGCGGCCGCGTCCAGATCTCGCCCCAGGCGTAGCGGGTGATCAGGTCCTGGAAATCGGTGTTGAAGGCATTGCGACCCGCGATCGACTTGTCGACCCAGGCATTGCCCAACACTTTGCGGCGCACGTTCATGCCGGCATCGCGGCGCTTCTGGTCGTCCATCGTATCCTCCTCTCCGTCATTGCGAGCGCAGCGAAGCAATCCAGAATCTTTCCGCGGAGACAGTCTGGATTGCTTCGCTCCGCTCGCAATGACGAGCTGTGAGATCAGCGTTGCGTCAGGAACCCCACCACCGCATCGGTGAACGCGTGGGGCTGCTCGACATTGGAAATATGAGCGGCGTCGATGATGGTCATGCTCGCGCCGGGAATTTTTGAGCGGATCAGCTCGCCCGCGGATATCGGCGTCGCCATGTCGTTGCGGCCGGCGATCACCAATGTCGGGCTCTTGATCTTTGGCAGCAGCTCGCGCTGGTCGAGCGTCGACAGCGCCTCGCAGCAGGCGAGATAGCCCTCGACGGGGGAGGCGAGCAGCATCGCCTTCATCCGGGCGGTGATGTCTGGCTCGCGCTCGCGGAAATCCTGGGTGAGCCAGCCCGCGATCACGGCATCGGCCACCGCCGCGATGCCGCCCTTCTTCACGGCATCGATGCGTTCCAGCCATTTGGTCGGCTCGGCGTAGTAGCAGGAGGTGTTGGCGAGGATCAGCTTGCCGAAGCGCTCCGGCGCATTCGCGCCCAGCCATTGCCCGACCATGCCGCCCATCGACAGGCCGCACCAATGCACCTTCTCGATGTTGAGATCGTCGAGGATGGCCAGCACGTCGCGGCCGAAGCGCTCCATCGTATAGGGGCCGGGGGGAACGTTCGACTTGCCGTGGCCGCGGCGGTCATAGCGGATGACGCGGAACACCTGCGTCAGCGCCTTCATCTGCGGCTCCCACATCTGAAGCGTGCAGCCGAGCGAATTGGACAGCATCAGGGTCGGCCCGCCGTCGCGGCCCTCGACGGAGACGTTGATCAGGCAACCGTCGGCATCGATCATGGGCATGCGGCGTCTCCGTTCTGGAGCATGATCCGGAAAAGTGTGGAGCGTTTTTCCGAAAAGATCATGCTCAAACAATCAATCTCGCTCGAGGCTGTCGAGCAGCCGGTCGATCAGGGCTTGGGAAGCCCCTTGATAGGCCATCGGCTCGAACAATGCCGCAATTTTTTCCGGCGAAAGATGCGCGGTGACCTGCGAATCGCCTGATAGCACCTCGCGCAGATGCTTCTTCTCGGCGACTGCGCGCTTGCTCGCGGCTTCGATGAGATGATGCGCATCGCTCTTGCCGATGGTCTCGGCCAGCGCGAAGGTGACCGCCTCGGCCATGATCAGCCCGTGCGTCGCATCGAGATTGCTGCGCATGCGCGCGGCATCGACGTCGAGGCCCTCGGCGATGTCGACGATGGCGGCGAGCGCGCCCGAGGTGACCAGCATCAGTTGCGGCAGCGTCGGCCATTCCGCGTGCCAGGGGCCGGCGCTGCGCTCGTGGTCCTGCACCTGCGCGGCAAAAATCGTCGCGGCGAGCTGCGGGGCCATGGTCGCACATCCGAGCGCGCTTGCGGCTGCGACCGGGTTGCGCTTGTGCGGCATGGTCGAGGAGCCGCCGCGGCCTTCGCCGGCTGGCTCGAACGCCTCGGCGACATCGGTCTGCATCATCAGCGAGACGTCGCGCGCGATCTTGCCGCAGCTTCCGGCGAGAATCGCAAGAGCCGATGCGGCTTCCGCGATGCGGTCGCGATGGGTGTGCCAAGGCGCTTCCGGCAGCGGCAGGTTGAGCTCCTGCGCCAGTCGCTCCGCAACGACGAGCCCCTTGTCGCCGAGGGCCGCGAGCGTGCCGGCCGCGCCGCCGAATTGCAGCGCGAGGCCCTCGCGGGAGAGCCGCCTGAGGCGGCAGCGGGCGCGGGCAAGGCTTGCGGCATATTCGGCGGCCTTGAGCCCGAACGGCATCGGCAGCGCATGCTGGAGCCAGGTCCGCGCCACCATGGCGGTGTTGCGATGATTGCGCGCCAGTGCGGCAAAGCCCTTGATGGCACGGCTGAGGTCGGCGTCGAGTGCATCGATGCCGGCACGCAGTGTGAGCATGGTCGCGGTGTCGATGACGTCCTGGCTGGTTGCGCCCCAATGCACGTAGCGGGCAGCTTCCGCATCCGCCTTGGCGACATTGGCGGTCAGCGTCTTGACCAGAGGAATGGCCAAATTGCCCGATCGTGTCGCCGCCTCTGCCAGGGCAGCAGGGTCGAAGGACGCCGCCTGACATGCGGCTTCGATCGGGCCCACGGCGGCCGCGGGAATTACGCCGGTGGCGGCCTCGGCCCGGGCCAGGGCTGCCTCGAAATCGAGCATGTTCTGGAGGGTGGAGCGGTCGTCGCAGACGGCGCGCATGGCGGCGCTCGACAGCATCGGCGCGAGCAGGGGGGAGAGGGCTGTGCTCATGTTGCGCGGGACCTAACCATCATGGCTCGCCTGTGCCAATCCCAAACCGACCGCACAAGATTTTTTGCAGTTGCGAATATGCATTGCACGTGACCGGAGGCCGCCCTTTCCTTTGCGGCCTGCGTGCGTTACTTGAGCAGCATTATAGTTGCACGATCCAGGGAGGCACCCCATGGCCATGACGATGAACGGCGAAGTCCAGCTTGCGGCGCCGCGCGAGGCTGTGTGGGCCAAGCTCAACGATCCCGAGGTGCTGAAGGCCTGCATCCCCGGCTGCGAGGAGCTGGAGAAGACCGACGACGGCGGCTTCCGCGCCACAGCGAAAATGAAGGTCGGCCCGGTGTCGGCGCGCTTCAAGGGCAAGGTGACGCTCTCCGATCTCGATCCGCCGAACGGCTACAAGATCTCCGGCGAAGGCGAGGGCGGGGTGGCCGGCTTCGCCAAGGGCGGCGCCGTGGTCAACCTCGCGGAGAAGGACGGCGGCACGCTGCTCTCCTACGACGTCGAGGCGCAGATCGGCGGCAAGTTGGCGCAGCTCGGACAGCGCCTCATCAACGGCGCCGCCAAGAAGCTGGCCGACGAGTTTTTCGCGAACTTCGCCAAGGCGGTACAGGGCTGAAGGCTATCGCTTTCGGCATGGCGCCTTGCGTCCGGGGCGATGTTGCCCCGGGCCATAATGGCCCATATGATGGGTTGGAATAATTATAAGAACCGCTTCGACGGGACCCGTCGGGGCGCTGATAGAGAGTGCTTATGGCAAAAATCTCCCTCATCGTGAACGGCAATCCTGTGACGGCCAACGTCGATCCCCGCACGCTTCTGGTGCAGTTCCTGCGCGAGAATCTGCGGCTGACCGGCACCCATGTCGGCTGCGACACCTCGCAGTGCGGCGCCTGCGTCGTGCATCTCGACGGCAAGGCCGTGAAGTCCTGCACCACGCTTGCCGTGATGGCCGACGGCCACGAGGTCAAGACGATCGAGGGGCTGGCTGCCGACGGCGCGCCGCTGCATCCGATGCAGGAAGCCTTCCGCGAGCACCATGGCCTGCAGTGCGGCTTCTGCACGCCCGGCATGATCATGACCGCGATCGACATCGTCCATCGCAAGGGTCACGAGCTCGACGATCACACCATCCGCGAGGAGCTGGAAGGCAATCTCTGCCGCTGCACCGGCTACCAGAACATCGTCGCCTCGATCTCCGCCGGCGCCAAGGCGATGGCGAAATCCGACCTCGCCTAAATCGACACGCGCGCATCCCGCGATCAGGACATTCAGATGTACGAATTCAAATATCATCGCCCCGGGACCGTTCGGCAGGCCGCCAACCTCCTGGTGAAGAACGAAGACGCCAAGGTGATCGCCGGCGGTCACACGCTGATTCCCGTCATGAAGCAGCGCCTCGCCAGCCCGCCGCATCTGGTCGACCTCTCCCATATCGAGGGGCTCAACACGATCGAGATGAAGGGCCGCTCGCTGGTGATCGGCGCCACCGCCAGGCACGCTGAGGTCGCGACCTCCGCCATCGTGGGCGAAGCGATCCCGGCGCTCGCGAGCCTTGCCGGCGGAATCGGCGATCCCGCCGTGCGCCACAAGGGCACGATCGGCGGCTCGCTCGCCAACAACGATCCGACCGCGGACTATCCGGCCGCGGTGCTAGCGTTAGGGGCGACCATCGTCACCAACAAGCGCCGCCTCAAGGCCGAAGAGTATTTCCAGGGGCTGTTCACGACGGCGCTCGAGGCCGACGAGATCATCACCAAGGTGATGTTCCCGCTGCCGAAGAAGGCCGCCTACATCAAATTCCGCAACCAGGCCTCGCGTTACGCGCTGGTCGGCGTGTTCGTGGCGCGGCGTCCGTCGGACGTCCGTGTTGCCGTCACCGGCGCCGGCTCCGAAGGCGTGTTCCGCGTCACCGCGTTCGAGGAAGCCCTGAAGAAGCGCTTCTCGGCGAAGGCGCTTGATGGCATCGAGGTGCCGGCCGAGGGTCTCAACAGCGACATCCACGGCAGTGCCGAATACCGCGCGCACCTCATCGGGGTGCTGACGCGGCGGGCCGTCGACGCCGCCAATGCCAAGGAATGATGGGCCTCACCAACTGGCCCGACGACTTGCCCCGGTGAGGGCGTAAACGAGACTGGCCCTTTCATGATTTCAGCGGCCCTGCCGGCATCTGTCGATGCGATGCTCGAACTCCTCACGTCGCGCGGCTATCTCGCCGAGCGATCGCTGGCGACGGTGACCTACCTGTCGCTGCGCATGGGCCGGCCGCTGTTTCTCGAAGGCGAGGCCGGCGTCGGCAAGACCGAGATCGCAAAAGTGCTGTCGGCGGCGCTGGGGCGGAAGCTGATCCGCCTGCAGTGCTACGAAGGCCTCGATGTTTCCTCCGCGGTCTACGAGTGGAACAGCGCCGCGCAGATGATCGCGATCCGGATGGCGGAAGCCGCCGGCGACACCGATCGCGATCAATTGTCGAGCGACATCTTCGCCGACCGCTACATGATCAAGCGGCCGCTGCTCCAGGCGCTGGAGCCCGACGTTGCCGGCCCGCCGGTGCTCCTGATCGACGAGCTCGACCGCGCCGACGAGGCGTTCGAGGCCTATCTCCTGGAAATCCTCAGCGACTTCCAGGTGACGATCCCCGAATTCGGCACCGTGAAGGCACCGCATCCGCCGATCGTCATCATCACCTCCAACCGCACCCGCGAGATCCACGACGCGCTGAAGCGGCGCTGCCTCTATCACTGGGTGGATTATCCCGCCGCCGAGCGCGAGCTCGCGATCGTCAAGACGCGCGTGCCCGGCATCTCGGCAAAGCTGTCGCAGCAGGTGGTGCGCTTCGTCCAGGCGCTGCGCAACCAGGACTTCTACAAGTCTCCGGGCGTCGCCGAGACCATTGACTGGGCCACCGCGCTGTCCGAGCTCGACGCCCGCTCGCTGACCCCGCAGGTGGTCGGCGACACGCTGGGCGCGCTGCTCAAGTACCAGGACGACATCACCCGCATGCAGGGCGACGCCTTGCAGAAGGTGCTGAAGGAAGCGACGAGCGAGGATTGACGCTCGCGTCAAAGTTAGCTCGTCATTCCGGGGCGCGCGTCAGCGCGAGCCCGGAATCCATCGGGCCGCAGAGTTAGTGGATAAATGGATTCTCAGATGCGCAATTGCGCATCATAGCTCGCGACTTCGTCGCGCCCCGGAATGAACGGCTGAGAGTGTGGACCCATGGCCATCAACCACCTGGCACCCGAGCAGACCGAGCAGTTCGCCGACAACATCGTCGGCTTCGCCCGCGCGTTGCGCGCGGCGGGCATGCCGGTCGGGCCGGGCGCGGTGATCGATGCCATGAACGCGCTTGAGGTGATCGACATCGGCAACCGGGCCGACGTGTTCACCACGCTGGAGGCGATCTTCGTCAAGCGCCACGAGCATGCGCTGATCTTCAAGCAGGCCTTCAACCTGTTCTTCCGCGCCTCGGAGGAGTGGAAGCACATGCTGGATTCGGTGCCGCTGCCGGATCAGGCCAAGAAGAAGCCGCAGGCCGGCGCGCGGCGCGTGCAGGAAGCGATGTCGCAGCCGCGCATGACGGAGACGCCGCAGCACCAGGAGCAGGACCTGCGCCTGTCGGTGTCCGACAAGGAAATCCTTCAGAAGAAGGATTTTGCGCAGATGAGCGCAGCGGAGATCACCGAGGCCTTGCACGCCGTCGAGCGGATGCGGCTGCCGCAGGCCGAACTGCTGACGCGCCGGCACCGGCCCGATTCCCGAGGCCTGCGCCTCGACCTGCGCCGCACGCTGCGCGCGTCGTTGCGCACCGGTGGCGACATCATCGACATCCATCGGCTCGGGCGGATCGAGAAGCCGGCGCCGATCGTCGCGCTGCTCGACATCTCGGGCTCGATGAACGAGTACACCCGCCTGTTCCTGCATTTCCTCCATGCGATCGGCGATGCGCGCAAGCGCGTCTCGGTGTTCCTGTTCGGCACCCGCCTCACCAACGTCACCCGCGCGCTGCGCCAGCGCGATCCCGACGAGGCGCTGGCGAGCTGCTCGGCCTCGGTCGAGGACTGGGCCGGCGGCACGCGGATCTCGGCCTCGCTGCACAACTTCAACAAATTGTGGGCGCGCCGCGTCCTGAGCCAGGGCGCCATCGTGCTCCTGATCTCCGACGGGCTGGAGCGGGAGGCCGATTCCAGGCTCGCCTTCGAGATGGACCGGCTGCACCGCTCCTGCCGGCGGCTGATCTGGCTCAACCCGCTGTTGCGCTTCGGCGGCTTCGAGGCCAAGGCGCAGGGCATCAAAATGATGCTCCCGCACGTTGACGAATTCCGCCCGGTACATAATTTGAGTTCGATCCAGGAGCTGATCACGACGCTCTCCCGGCCGCTGCCGCCGCATCACCGCAGCCTGATCCGTTCCGCAGCTTGAGAGGTTACCCCATGCTCGATCGCGACGAGGACATTCTGAGGGCGGCGGAGGACTGGCAGAAGGCCGGCCGTGGCGTCGCGCTCGCCACCGTGGTGGAGACCTGGGGCTCGGCGCCGCGCCCGGCGGGCTCAAGCCTCGTCATCAACGACGAGGGCACGTTCTTAGGCTCCGTCTCCGGCGGCTGCGTCGAGGGCGCCGTGGTCACCGAGGCCATGGACGTGATCGAGAGCGGCAAGCCCAAAATGCTGGAGTTCGGCGTCGCCGACGAGACCGCCTGGAATGTCGGGCTGTCCTGCGGCGGCACCATCCGTGTCTTCGTCGAGAAGGTCGGCTAGCCGTGAAGCTCGCGATTTTGCACGAACTCAATGCCGAGCGCGCCGCGCGCCGTCCCGCGATCTTGGTGACGGACACCGAGAGCGGCGAGCAGCGCCTGGTCAAGGCGAATGATTTTGCCAAGGACCCGCTGCGCGGCGAGCTCGAAAAACAGCTTCGCATGGGCAAGAGCGCCAATGTCGAGGTCGGCGGCAAGAAGCTCTTCCTCAACGTCTACGCGCCGACCGCAAAGCTCGTCATCGTCGGCGCGGTCCATATCAGTCAGGCGCTGGCGCCGCTGGCGCGCTCGCTCGGCTACGACGTCACTGTCGTCGATCCGCGCACGGCCTTTGCAAGCGCCGAGCGCTTCCCCGACATTCCGCTGGTGGCCGAATGGCCCGACACCGCGCTGCCGCCGCTCAACGTCGATGCCTACACGGCGTTCGTCGCGGTGACGCATGATCCGAAGATCGACGATCCCGCGCTGCTGCACGCCTTCGAGCGCGGCTGCTTCTATATCGGCGCGCTGGGCTCGCGGAAGACGCACGCCAAGCGCGGCGATCGGCTGCGGGCGCAGGGCGCCAAGGACTCGGACATCGCGCGCATCCACGCGCCCATTGGCCTTGCGATCGGCGCGGTCTCGCCGTCCGAGATCGCGGTGTCGATCATGGCCGAGATCACAGCAGTGCTCCGGCTGCCACCCAAAGAAAAAGAAGAAGCGGCATGAAGTTCGGCCCGGCGAGCCCCAGGGATGCGATCGGCGGGGTGACCGTCCACACCCTGCGCCAGGGTCCGCTGGTGCTGAAGAAAGGCACGACGATCGGCCCTGCCGAGGTCGAGGCGCTGGAGCGCGCCGGCATCAAGGACGTCGTGGTGGTGCGGATGGAGCAGGGCGACGTCTCCGAGGACGTCGCGGCCGCCAGCATCGCGCTTGCGGTCGGCGGCGAGGGCATCCATGTCGAGCGCGCCTTCACCGGCCGCGCCAACCTGTTCGCCGCGCGCCCGGGCGTGCTGGTGATCGACCGTGCCGCCGTTGACCGCATCAACAATATCGACGAGGCCATCACCTTTGCGACGCTGTCCGCCTACAAGCCGGTGGTCGAGGGCGAGATGGTCGGCACCGTCAAGATCATTCCGTTCGGCGTCGAGGGCGCCTTGCGCGATGCCGCGGTGAAGGCCGCCGGCAGGGACGTCCTGAAGATCGCCCCCTACGTCATCCAGCGCGTCGGCGTGGTCTCGACGCTGCTGCCGGGCCTGTCCTCCAAGGTGATCGACAAGACGCTGCGCGTCACCGCCGAGCGGCTGGCGCCGGCCGGCGCCAGCATCATCGCCGAGCGGCGCGTCCAGCATGACGAGCATGCGCTGTCGGCCGCGATCAAGGAGTTGCTCGCGCTCGGCGCGGAGCTGGTCATCGTGTTCGGCGCCTCCGCGATCGCCGACCGCCGCGACGTGATCCCGGCGGCCGTCACGGGAATTGGCGGTGAGATCGAGCATTTCGGTATGCCGGTCGATCCCGGCAATCTGCTGCTGATCGCGCGGGCCGGCGGGGTGCCGGTGCTGGGCGCGCCGGGCTGCGCACGCTCGCCGGTCGAAAACGGATTCGACTGGGTGCTGATGCGGCTGCTTGCCGGCATCAAGGTGACGCGCGCCGAGCTGATGGGCATGGGCGTCGGCGGGCTCCTGATGGAGATCGTGACGCGGCCGCAGCCGCGCGCAACGCCCGAGATCGAGGGCAACAGCCAGGTCGCCGCCATCGTGCTCGCGGCGGGACGCTCGACCCGCATGGGCGGGCCGAACAAGCTGCTCGCCGAGCTCGACGGCAAGAAGCTGGTGCGGATCGCGACCGAGCAGGCGCTGGCCTCCAAGGCATCCGAGGTGATCGTCGTCACCGGCCACCAGACCGAGCTGGTCGAGCAGGCGCTGCAAGGCCTGAAGGTGAGGTTCGTCAGGAATCCGGATTTCGCCGGCGGCATCGCGAGCTCGGTCAAGGCCGGCATCGCGGCCGTGTCTGAAGCTTGCGACGGCGCCGTGGTTTGCCTCGGCGATATGCCGCTGATCGATGCCGGCCTGATCGACCGTCTCATCGACAGCTTCGCGCCGGACCGCGGCAATCTGATCGTCGTACCCGTCAGCGAAGGCCGCCGCGGCAATCCCGTGCTGTGGTCGCGCCGCTTCTTCAGGGAATTGATGACCCTCGACGGCGACGTCGGCGCGCGTCACCTGATCGCCAAGCACACCGAAGCGGTCGCCGAAGTGCCCGTCGACGGCGAGAGCGCCTTCCTCGACATCGACACGCCGCAGGCGCTGGAAGCGGCACGGCGGGGATAGTGACTCCCTTGTAGGGTGGGTTAGCGCAGCGTAACCCACCATGCTTCAGCGATAGCGGAACGAAGTTGGTGGATTACGCTTCGCTAATCCACCCTACGGCACCTCCCAAGGCTTCGATTTCAACCACCCGTTCACCATCTGGAAACGACCGCGGCTTAGAGTCCGCTCCACCTGCCTTGGGGGGAGGGGTTTTTCCATGGCTTCGAATGTCGTCGCGCGCCGTTGCGCGATGTTTTTCTTTGCGTTGTCTGTTTGTGTCGCGGGCGCTCGCCACATCACGGATGCACATGCCGCCGGCGCATTTGCGGTCGGCAAGTGCGGCGCCTATGGCCAGGCTTTCGATTACGTCGCCGAGCACGAGGCGCGCGCCGCGGCGCAGAAGCAGTGCAAGGGCGATTGCACGACGGTGACGATGAAGCGCGCCTGCGCGGCGATGTCGGTCGATCTCAAGAACCCCTGCGGCGCGTATGGTTATGCCGTGAAGCCGAAGATCTCCGCTTCGCTCAATGCCGCCACGCGCGAATGCTACAAGTACGGCGGCAAGGAATGCGTGATCCGCGCCTGGGCCTGCGACGCGAAGGGTTGAATTCTCCTCCGTCATTCCGGGGCGTCGCGTAGCGACGAACCCGGAATCTCGTGCGATAATCTCCAGATTCCGGGTCTGCGCCTGACGGCGCATCCCGGAATGACGATTTTTTGGAGACATGCATGCAGTTCGACACCAAGATCGCCGTCGTGATCCGCTCCGATCTTCAGGCCTGGCAGAAGCTCAATGTGGCGGCTTTCCTCACCAGCGGCATCGCCGCGGCTTTTTCCGAATGCATCGGTGAGCCCTATGAGGATGCCTCGGGCACGACATATCACGCGCTGATCGGCCAGCCGATCCTGATCTACGGCGCCGACGGTCCGGCGCTGTCGCGCGCGCTCGATCGTGCGCTCACCCGCAACGTGGTGCCGGCGGTCTATACCGAGGACATGTTCAAGACCACGCATGATGCCGCCAATCGCGAGGTGGTGAGGGCGGTGGTGCGTGCCGATCTCAACCTCGTCGGTATCGCTGTTCGCGCCGAGCGCAAGGTGATCGACAAGATCGTCGACGGCCTCAAGTTCCATAGCTGACACGTCCCCGCGCTTCGCGCCGCGTCGTCATCGTGATGTCACGATGACGCGAGCGCTTGCGCAAACTTTGTGCGGTTTGATTCCAATCAAGGGGGAGCCTTGCGGCCTCGCTAGTCTGCTCCGCGTAATGCAAAGGAGCAGACCGATGCCGACCATGAAAGCCGCAATCGTCAGACAATTCGGCAAGCCGCTGGTGATCGAGGACGTGCCGGTGCCGCAGCCCGGTCCCGGCGAGGTTCTGGTCAAGGTGAAGGCTTGCGGCGTCTGCCACACCGACCTGCACGCCGCCTCCGGCGACTGGCCGGTGAAGCCGGTTCCGCCCTTCATCCCGGGCCATGAGGTTGCCGGCATCGTCGCCGCACTCGGACCCGGCGTGAAAAATCTGAAAGTGGGCGATGCCGTCGGCGTCGCCTGGCTGCATGACGCCTGCATGTCCTGCGAATATTGCGAGACCGGCTGGGAGACGCTGTGCGAGCACCAGCACAACACCGGCTATAGCGTGAACGGCGGATTCGCCGAATATGTCATCGCCTCGGCCGCGTTCGCCGCCAAGCTGCCGGCGACGATCGATTTTGCGGGCGTCGCGCCGATCCTGTGCGCCGGCGTCACCACCTACAAGGGCTTGAAGGAGACGGAGGCAAAGCCCGGCGAGTGGGTCGTGATCTCCGGTGTCGGCGGGCTCGGCCATGTCGCGATCCAGTATGCCAAGGCGATGGGGCTCAAGGTCGTGGCCGTCGATATCGCCGAGGACAAGCTCAAGCTCGCACGCGAGGCCGGCGCCGACCTCGCCGTCAACGCGCTCGCGGCCGATGCCGTCGACAAGGTGTTGGCGGCAACCGGAGGAGGGGCCCACGGCGTGCTGGTGACGGCGGTCTCGACCGCGGCGTTTGCCCAGGCACTGAAGATGGTGCGCCGGAAGGGTACCGTCAGCCTCGTCGGCCTGCCGCCGGGCGAATTCCCGACGCCGATCTTCGATGTCGTGCTCAAGCGCATCACCGTGCGCGGCTCCATCGTCGGCACCCGTCGCGATCTCGACGAAGCCATCGCATTCGCCGCCGACGGCAAGGTCAAGGCCGAGGTGACGAAGGTGCCGCTCGCTGAGATCAACGACGTCTTCGACCGGATGAAGGCCGGCAAGATCGACGGCCGCATGGTGCTGGATTTTGGCTAGTGCCGGCGCCTCACGGCGGCGGCATGGTCTCGAACTTCGGCAGGTCCGGATCGAGACGATCCCAGTCATGCCCGCGCGCAGCGTAAGTCACCACCTGCGGCTTGTAGCGGGCGGGCTCGTCGAGGCTTGCGGCGCGGATGGTGAAGATGTCGGGCATTGCTGCGAAGGTCAGGTAAACCGGCAAGCCGCAGACGGCGCAGAAGCCACGCGTCTTCACGTTGCCGCTGTCGCCGACCATGTCCCAGTGCTTCGCCTCGCCGGTTACGGTGACGCCGGCGCGCGCGAAGGTCGCGTAGGAGCCGTGGCCGCTGCCGCTTTCCCGCTGGCAGTCCCGGCACTGGCAATGATTGCTGAACAGGGGCTCACCGAGAATCGAATAGCGGATCGCGCCGCAGGCGCAGCCGCCGGTATAGGGCTTGTCCATCGTGATGACTCCTTACCTGTCTTCGCCGCTGATCTCGTCGAGCTGTCGGACGACCTTCTTCCAGCCGCCGCTCATGATGGTGTAGGCACTCTCGTTCCTGGGCAGCACGAAGCCCGCATGCACCAGCTGGATCCGCGTGCCGGCCTCGACCGGGGTGAGGGACCAGGTCACGACGGTGTCGAGCGGTGCGCCATAGCCGGTGTTGCGCTCGTCGCCGCCCTTCCAGGCGTAGACGAGGCGGCGGTTCGGCACGACCTCGAGAACTTGGCAATGGATCACGCCGTCCCAGTCGCCACCCGGTTTGGTCTGGAACGTGAAGGCCTTGCCTTCGACGGCCTCGAAGCCGGTCGGCTGCATCAGCCAGCGCGCGATCAGCTGCGCGCTGGTCAGCGCCTTCCAGATCGTCTCGGCCGTGTGAGGGAAGACCTCGTCGATGACGATGTCCTTTGTTTCAGCTTTCAACGCGGCAGCACTCACGGATCGATCTCCTTCAAGAGGTCGCGCAGGTTCTGGAAGCGCTCGCGCCAGAAGACGCCGTAATGATCCATCCAGGTCACCAGCGGCTCGAGTCCTTCAGGCGCAGCGCGGTAGTAGACGTTGCGGCCCTCCGCGCGCTCGGCAACGAGGCCGGCCTGTTTCAGCGACTTCAGGTGCTGCGAGATCGCACCTTGCGTCACGCCACTGCCGCGCGTCAGCTCGGCGACGCTGATCTCCTTGCTCTCGAAGACGCGCTCGAACACGGCGCGGCGGGTCGGATCGGCGAGGGCGCGCATCACAGTGGTGACGGGGTTTGGGGCGGCTTCGATCATGCCGATAAATTAGCGAGCGCTAATTCATTAGTCAAGACTAATTCAATTCCGTCGCGGGGCTCTACTTCATTGATTGACTATGACTGACCAGTCAGTCATAATTGAACCATGAAGAAGCCCGCCAAACTCGCTGCGGCATCTGCGGCCCAGGCTGGGAGCCGCATGCCCGAAGCCGCGCCCGCCTCGAACCGTGCCACACGCGCGGCGGAGCGGCGTGCGGCGATCGTCGAGGCGGCGATGGAGGAGTTCATTGCGCGCGGCTTTGCCGCGACGCGGCTCGACGACATTGCGAAGCGGGCCGGAGTCGCGAAGGGCACGATCTACCTGCACTTCAAGGACAAGGAATCGATGTTCGAGGAGCTGGTACGCGTCGTGATCGTGCCTGTGGTGGCGCGGCTGACGACGTTGCCGCCGCCGGTGGGCTCGGTGCGCGACCTCATCGAAGCCTTCGCCGGCAACTTCCTCAAGGAGGTGATCGGCACCAGGCGCGGCGATCTCGTGCGCCTGATCGTGGCGGAGGGGCCGCGCTTTCCCTCCGTCGCCGACTTCTACTATCGCGAGGTGGTCTCGCGCGGGGTCGCCGCCATGCGCGCGCTGATCGAGCTCGGCATCGCCCGCGGCGAGATCCGCGAGAAGGACCTTGCGCGCTATCCGCAGATCCTGATCGCGCCTGCGATGATCGCGGTGATCTGGCAAAGCCTGTTTGAGCGTCACGCGCCGCTCGACGCGCGGGACATGCTGCGCGTCCATCTCGATTTGATTTTTGGCGAACGGAGGACGACATGAGGTCGTCGCAAGCAATTTTCAGATTTGCATTGGCAGTCCTGCTCGCGACCGCGCTGGCGGCTTGCAACGAGAAGCGCGAACCCGGCTTCCAGGGCTGGGTCGAGGCCGACATGATCTTCGTCAGCCCGGACGAGGCGGGCCGGGTAACGAAGCTGAGCGTCCGCGAGGGTGACGAGGTCAAGGTCGGCGACGCCCTCTATTCCGTCGACGACGATCTCCAGCTTGCCGATCTCAACCAGAACAAGGCGACGCTCGCCAACGCGCAGCAGACCTATGACCGTGCGGCCTCGTTGAACAAGACCGGTTCGGGCACGCAGGCCAATCTTGATTCCGCCGTGTCCGCCTTGCGCGTGGCGGAAGCGCGGGTGGCGACGTCGGAGACGCGGATGGCGCGGCGCAGGGGCTTTGCGCCGGTCGCCGGCACCATCCAGCAGATCTATTTCCGCGAGGGCGAGATGGTGGCGGCGCAGCGGCCGGTGCTCTCGATCATGCCGCCCGGCAACATGAAGCTGCGCTTCTTCGTGCCGGAGACCGAGCTGCCCAAGCTTGCGATCGGCGACACGGTCCGGATCGGCTGCGACAATTGCGCCGCCGACCTGACCGCCAAGATCTATTTCATCGCGACCTCGGCCGAATACACCCCGCCGGTGATCTACAGCCTCGATGAGCGCAACAAGCTCGTTTACCTGATCCAGGCGCGGCCCTCGCGCCCCGATGCCTTGCGCGTCGGGCAGCCGATCGACGTCTATCTCAATCCAAAAACTCCAATGGCGGACAAGCGATGAACGGCGGCAACGGCATCGCAATCGACGTCAAGGGCCTGACGAAGTCGTTCGGCGGCCGCGAGGTCGTGCACGATCTGTCGATGCAGGTGAAGCGCGGCTCGATCTATGGCTTCCTCGGTCCCAACGGCTCGGGCAAGACTACCACCATCCGCATCCTCTGCGGCCTGCTGACGCCCGACAGCGGCGAGGGCACCTGCCTCGGCTACGACATCCGGCGCGATGCCGAAAAGATCAAGCGCCAGGTCGGCTACATGACCCAGCGCTTCAGCCTCTACCAGGACCTGTCGGTGCGCGAGAACCTCGAATTCGTCGCGCGGCTCTATGGCCTTGCCGATGCACGCGGCGCGGCGGCTGACATGGTCAAGCGGCTCGGACTCTCGGGTCGCGAAGAGCAGCTTGCCGGCGAGCTCTCCGGCGGCTGGAAGCAGCGGCTCGCGCTCGGTGCCTGCACGCTGCCCAGCCCGAAGCTGCTGCTGCTCGACGAGCCGACGGCGGGCGTCGATCCCAAGGCGCGGCGCGATTTCTGGAACGAGATCCATGCGCTCGCCGCCGACGGCCTCACCGTGCTGGTCTCGACCCACTACATGGACGAAGCCGAACGCTGTCACGAGATCGCCTACATCGCCTACGGCCATCTGCTTGCGCACGGCACGGTGGAGGAGGTGATCGCGAAATCTGCGCTCTCGACCTACACTGTGACCGGCGAGGACCTCAACGAGCTCGCGGCTGCGCTCACCGGCAAGCCCGGCGTGGACATGGTGGCACCGTTCGGCACCTCGCTGCACGTCTCGGGGCGCGACGTTGCCGCGCTCGAAGCCAGCATCGCACCGTGGCGCGAGCGGAGCGGCCTGCACTGGCAGAAGTCGCATCCCTCGCTGGAAGACGTGTTCATCGAACTGATGAGCCGCTCCAAGGACAATTTCCAATGAGCGCAATCGATCATCTCGCACCACCCCACGAAATCCGCGAGCGCTTCGGCTTCCTGCGGCGCTCCTACGCGATGCTGGTCAAGGAGTTCATCCAGCTCAAGCGCGATCGCGTCTCGTTCGCGATGATCGTGATGCTGCCGGTGATGCAGCTCATGCTGTTCGGCTATGCCATCAACACAACGCCGCACCTTCTGCCGAGCGCCGTGCTGCTCCAGGAGGACTCCGATCTCGCCCGCTCGATCCTGAAGGCGCTGGAGAACACCGCCTATTTCCGCTTCCTCTACGAGGTGCACGACGTCGACGATTTCGACAATCTGCTGAAATCGGGCAAGGTGCTGTTCGGCGTCGAGATCCCGCGCGGCTTCGAGCGCGCGGTGCGGCGTGGCGACAAGCCGGCGCTGCTGGTCGCGGCCGACGCCACCGATCCCGTTGCGGCGAGCGCGGCGATCGGCTCGCTTGGCATGGTCGTGCAGACCGCGCTCAAGCACGATCTCTATATCGGCGATCCCCCGGAGATGCCGTTCGAGATCCGCGCGCATGCGCGCTACAATCCGGCCGCAGCGTCAAGCCTCAACATCGTGCCGGGGCTGGTCGGCACCATCCTCACCATGACCATGCTGATCTTCACCGCGCTCTCGGTCACGCGCGAGGTCGAGCGCGGCACCATGGAGAGCCTGCTGTCGATGCCGATCAAGCCGGTCGAGGTGATGTTCGGCAAGATCATTCCTTACGTGCTGGTCGGCTTCGTTCAGGCCTTCCTGATCATCAGCATCGGCGTCGGCCTGTTCGGCGTGCCCGTGCTCGGCAATCTGTTCCTGCTCGCGCTGCTCTCGACCTTGTTCATCACCACCAACCTGTCGATCGGCTACACGATCTCGACGGTGGTGCAGAACCAGCTCCAGGCCATGCAGATGTCGATGATGTTCTTCCTGCCGAGCATTCTGCTCTCCGGCTTCATGTTCCCGTTCGCCGGCATGCCGGCCTGGGCGCAATATGTCGGCGAATGCCTGCCGCTGACCCATTATCTGCGCATCGTCCGGGCCATCATGCTGAAGGGCGCGAGCATGCAGAATCTGCACTTCGACACGCTGGCGCTGGCGGCCCTGATGCTGATCGCCATGACCATCGCCGTGACGCGCTTCCGCCGCACGCTGGATTGAGGCAAACTGTCCTTTGATGCCATTCCGGGGCACGCGTAGCGTGACCCCGGAATCTCGAGATTCCGGGGTCGCGACTGCGGTGCGTCCCGGAATGACTAGGGGGTGGAATGGTCAGGTTTGCGAGCAGGAAGGCGCGGCAGCACGCCGCCTTGTCGGAGGATTTCGAGCGCGAGCTGACGCGGGAGGTGCTGCGCACCGAGCTGTTGCGGGTGCGGGCGCTGATCACGACGGGCTGCGTCATGGTCCTGTTCCTCACCGCAACCTACCTGATCGACCCGGCCCTCGTGAACCGGGTCTGGCGCGGGACGGAGGGCCTGGTCCGCGAATACATTCTCTTGGCGGGCTTCATCCTCTTTGAGGTCTGGGTCCACAGCCAGATCAGACGAAACCTCAAGCTCGATCGCGACCTGCCGGTGATCAGGCGCTATATCGGCGCCCTCATCGAAACGTCGCTGCCGACGATCATCCTGATCCTGCAGATTCGCAGCATGGGCGCGAGCCAGGCGCTCGGTTTCGTGTTGCCGCTGGCCTATTTCATCTTCATTATTCTTTCGACGCTGCGGCTCGATTTCTGGCTGTCCACCTTCACGGGATTTGTGGCTGCAGCCGAACTCTTGGCCGTCGCGCTGTATTACAACTCGGCCAGCGAGACCGGTGAACCCCTGATCTACTTTCACTCGGTGCGCAGCACGATCATTTTGATCTGCGGCGTGCTTGCCGGCTCCGTCGGTGTGCGGCTGCGGCGGCAATTTGCCGCGAGCATCGCGGCGGCCACCGCGCGCGACCGGGTCACCAATCTGTTCGGCCAGCACGTCTCGCCGCAGGTGGTGGAGCGGCTGATGGCGGAGGGGACGAGCGCCGCCGGCGACCTCCGCCGCGTCGCCGTGATGTTCGTCGATTTCCGCGGCTTCACCGCCGGGGCGCAGTCGCGCACCCCGCAGGAGGTGGTCGACCGGCTCGACGGCGCCTTTGCCGTGCTGATCGACATCCTCGATCGCCAGGGCGGCATCGTGAACAAGTTTCTCGGCGACGGCTTTCTCGCGCTGTTCGGCGCGCCGCTGGAGGCCTCCGACGCCGCGCACCGCGCGGTCGCCGCAGGCCGCGAGATGCTGACCGCGATGGACCGCATCAACGCGCAGACGAGCTGGCCGCTGCGGATCGGCATCGGCATCCATTTCGGCGAGGTCGTCGCCGGCAATATCGGCTCGCCCCGGCGCAAGGAATACACCGTGATCGGCGACACCGTGAACTTCGCCTCGCGGCTGGAGGCGCTGAACAAGGATTTCGGCTCGCAGCTCCTGATCTCGGCGTCCGTGCGCGAGGCGCTCGGCGATGACGGCGAGGATGCCGTGCCGCTCGGCGAAGTCGAGGTGCGCGGCTACGAGCAGAAGGTGGCGGTGTTTCGACTGGGATAGCGCGCGTTCAAATGTGAGTCGCGTTTGGTTGAAGCGGAGTCGCGTTCCGTTGAAGGCGCGTGATGAAATATCTCTGCTAGCTTTCGGGTCTTGCACAGTGGAAGCCGAAACAACTCGGCTTCCGCTTGTCACCCGGAGAAAGCTCATGACCCGACTGACCCTTGTTGCGGCCGCCCTGATCGCCGCCGCCGTCACCCAAACCCAGGCCGCATCCGCGCGCCACGTCGCCCCACCGCGCGCGACAACCGAGGCGACGGCCGACCACTGCGTCAGGGCTCCCGCAGAGGGCGCGTATGCCACGGCGCCCTACAAGCAGCCGCCTTGCCTGCCCAACACGGCGACGATGTACTAACGATCACGGCAGACGACGCCGGGCTGGTGAAGTCCGCCGGCCCGGCGTCGCGGCAGTTCATGGCTGCCCCGGTCGTTGGCGGTATTTTAGTAGCGCTTGACTCGCTTCTCATCTAGTCATCTATATGACTATATGAATTCAGCGCCGCTCGACGACCGCCTGCCACGCTACCAGCGCCTGCGCGACGACCTCGCCGCGCGGATCAACCGCAATGAGTGGCGGCCGGGCGAGCCGATCCCGTCGGAGGCCGAACTCGGCGCGCATTACGGCGTTGCGATCGGCACCGTGCGCAAGGCGATCGACCAGCTCGTCGCCGATGCCGTGCTGGAACGGCAACAGGGCCGCGGCACCTTCGTGCGCCGCGCGCGCTTCAACTCCTCGCTGTTCCGCTTCTTCCGCTTCCAGTCCGAGAGCGGCGAACGGCGCGTGCCGAAGAGCCGCATCATCAGGCGCAAGAGCGTGCCGGCGACATCGGCGGTCGCATCCGCACTCCGCATCCCCGTCGGCGAGCCCGTGATCAGCCTGTCGCGCCTGCGCCTGATCGACGATGTCCCGCTGCTCGCCGAAGAGATCTGGCTGCAGCAATCGCGCTTTGCGCCGATCCTCGACATCGACACCGCCGAATTCGGCGACCTGCTGTACCCGCTCTACGAGGAGCGCTGCGGCGAGGTCGTGGTCTCCGCCGAGGAAATCTTGACGGTCGAGACCGCCAACGAGATGCAGGCGCGCCTGCTGCGGCTCGAGGCGCATGCGCCTCTGATCGTCGTCGAGCGCCTCGCGCTCGACCTCGAACGGCGGCCGATCGAATGGCGCCGCTCGCGCGGGCCGGCCGATCGCTTCCGCTATCACGTCGAGATCAGGTGAAGCGGCTTTTCAACGACACCAATCAATAAACGAGTACAGGGGTAGGAAAAATGTCGAACTGGTACAGCGAAAGCTCGCCGCTTGAGCGGCGCACATTCTGGGCAAGCTTTGGCGGCTGGGCGCTGGATGCGCTCGACGTCCAGATGTTCGGCCTCGCGATCCCCGCGCTGATCGCCGCGTTCGGCATCAGCAAGGCCGACGCGGGGCTGCTCGGCTCGATCACGCTGTTCTTCGGCGCGTTCGGCGGCTGGCTTGGCGGCGCGCTCGGCGATCGCTTCGGCCGCGTCAAGGCGCTCCAGATCACGGTTCTGACCTTTGCGCTCGCGACCTTCGCCTGCGCATTCGCGATGACCTACACCCAGCTCCTGGTCCTGAAGGCGATCCAGGGCCTCGGTTTCGGCGCCGAATGGGCCTGTGGCGCGGTGCTGATGGCCGAGATCATCCGCCCCGAACATCGCGGCAAGGCGCTCGGCTCGGTGCAGAGCGCCTGGGCCGTCGGCTGGGGCGCAGCCGTGCTGCTGTCGGCGCTGGTCTTCACCTATGCGCCCGCCGACATCGCCTGGCGGCTGCTGTTCGCGCTCGGGCTGTTGCCCGCGCTCCTCATCATCTTCATCCGCCGCGGATTGAAGGAGCCGCCGCGCGCAGTCGCCAGCGAGAAGACGCCGTTCTTCGCGACGCTCTCGGGCATCTTCCATCGCGACGTGCTGCGCGCGACGCTGATCGGCGGCCTGTTCGGCATCGGCGCCCATGGCGGCTACGCGGCGCTGACGACGTTCCTGCCGACTTACTTGCGCGAAGTGCGGCATCTGTCCGTGCTGGGCTCCAGCGGCTATCTCGCCGTCATCATCGTCGCCTTCTTCTGCGGCTGCGTTGTGAGCGGCATCATCAGCGACCGCATCGGCCGCCGGATCAATGTCGCATTGTTCGCCAGCGCCTGCATCATCACCGTGCTGATCTACATCTTCGCGCCGCTGACCAACGGCGAGATGCTGGTGCTCGGCTTTCCGCTCGGCTTCTTCTCCGCCGGCATTCCCGCCAGCATGGCGGCGCTGTTCAGCGAGCTCTATCCGGCCGGCGTGCGCGGCACCGGCGTCGGCTTCTGCTACAATTTCGGCCGCATCGTCTCTGCCGCTTTCCCGTTCCTGGTCGGCTTTCTCAGCGACCATATCGGGCTCGGGCCGGCGATCGGCATCGATGCGGCCTTCGCCTATTCGCTGGTGCTGATCGCGGTGCTGCTGCTGCCCGAAACCCGCGGCAAGGTGTTTGAACAAGCCGCCGCGACGCGCGCCTGACGCGGGATGGGGAGGAGCAGCCATGACATCGTCCCAGCGCGGCCTGACGCGCCGCCAGTTTGGCGCGGGCCTCGCGTCGCTCGTGACGGTGGCCGCGACCACAGCCAGCAGTGAGGCGGCCTTGCCGACGATCGATACCCACGCCCATGTCTTTCATCGCGGCCTCAAGCTCGCGCCGGGCCGGCGCTACGCGCCGGATTACGACGCGCCGCTGTCGCTCTATCTGGAGCAGCTCGACCGCAACGGGATGACCAATGGCGTGCTGGTGCAGCCGAGCTTTCTCGGCACCGACAACTCTTATCTGAGCGCGTGCCTGAACGAGGCGCGCGGGCGCCTGCGCGGCATCGCCGTCGTCGACCCCGCTGTGTCCGCGGACGAGCTGCGCAGGCTCGATCGCGCCGGAATCGTCGGCATTCGCCTCAATCTCGTCGGTCAGCCCTTGCCCGATCTCGCTGCCGGCGAATGGAAGACGCTGCTCGCAGGCGTGAAATCCATGGGCTGGCAGGTCGAGGTCCAGCGCAACGCGGCCGATCTCGCCGTGCTTGCGCCGCAGTTGCTCGATCACGGTGTCACCGTCGTGCTCGATCACTACGCGCTGCCCGATCCAAAACCTGGCGTCGCCGATCCCGGCTTCCAGTCGGTGCTGAAGCTCGGCGCAACGCGGAACGTCTGGGTCAAGATCTCGGCGCCGTATCGCAACGGGGCGTCGGGCGAAGATTTCGCGAAAGCGGCCTATCCGCTGCTGCGCAACGCCTACGGTCTCGATCGCCTGTTGTGGGGCAGCGACTGGCCGCACACGCAGTTCGAGGCGTCGCAGGCTTACGAAAAGAACCGGCAATTTCTCGATACGCTGATCATTGACCAGAGTGAGCGCGCGCAAGTGCTGGCATCGCCGCGACCACTCTTTCGCTTCTGATACGTCATCTGCGATTGCTCCGATTGCTCCGAATTTTGGGGCATGACGGACGATGTCGCCGGCTTGTAGACTGCCGGCGATGCAGCCGGTCGCGGCTGCGATTTGCGTGAGGAAAGCAAAGATGCAGCGCCGCTACATCACCGTCGACGTGTTCACCGACCGCCCCTTCGGCGGCAACCAGCTCGCCGTGGTGCTCGATGCCGGCGGCTTGTCGACGGCGCAGATGCAGGCGATCGCGACCGAGTTCAATTATTCCGAGACGACCTTCGTGCTGCCGCCGCGCGACAAGACCAATGACGCCGAGGTGCGCATCTTCACGCCGGTGCGGGAGCTGCCCTTTGCCGGTCATCCCAATGTCGGCACCGCCTTTGTGCTGGCTAGCCTCGCGAAGGAGCCGAAGCCGCGCCTGTTGTTCGAGGAGAAGGCGGGGCTGGTGCCGGTCGAGATCGTACGGGAGCAGGGAAGGGTGGTCAGCACCGAGCTCACCGCGCCGCAGCCGCTGGCGCGCCTCGCGACGTGTTCCGCCGAAGAGATCGCGGCCTGCATCTCCCTGACCGCGGAGGATATCAAGGTCGATCGCCATGCCCCGCAGGTCGTCGGCGTTGGAACGCCCTTCGTGGTGGCGGAAGTGGGGTCGCGCGAGGCTGTGCGGCGGGCCAAGCCCGATGCTGCGGCGTTCAGCCGGATGTTGCCGCGCGATGGCGCCTTCTCGGTCTATTTCTACACGCGCGAGGTGCCGGCGGCGGAAGCTCCATGCGAGCGGCAGGCGCGGATGTTCTTCCCCGGCGCCAGCGGCCTGATCGAGGACCCCGCCACCGGCAGCGCCACGGTCGCCGCCGCCGCGCTGTTCGCCGATCTCGATCCCGCGCGCGATGGCGAGTTGAAGCTCACCGTCGGCCAGGGGTTCGACATGGGCCGTCCGAGCATCCTGTTGACGCGCGTGCTCAAGCAGAACGGCAAGATCATGTCCGCCCATGTTGGCGGCAGCTGCGTGCAGATGATGGAAGGGACGTTCCGGCTGGCAGGGGAGGGCTGAGGTCTCTCACCTTGTCATTCCGGGGCGCGCGCAGCGCGAACTACGGTGCGCAATTGCGCACCTGAGAATCCATCGGGCGGCAGAGATGGTGGAGGAATGGATTCCGGGCTCGCGACTTCGTCGCGCCCCGGAATGACGGAGAGCTAAATCTGCCGCCCCGCCAAATTCCTCACCGTCACGCCATCCCGCTCTTCAATCACCTCCGCGATCATCTGGCGGTGGCAGTGGGTGTGGTCGCGCTCGTAGCAGAGAAGGCACACAGGACCCGCCTTCTTCACCAGTGCCGAGAGCTCATCCATCTCTTCCCTGGCCTGCGGCGTCTTCAGGTGCCTTGAATAGATCTTTTCCAGCACGTCGTACTGGCCGCTGCGCGCGGCAAGGCGGCCTTCCTTCGGCGTGCCAAGCGCGGCGAGATGCACATAGGCGATGCCGCGCTCATCGAGCCCTGCGGCGAGCTGCTTCTTGGAAAAGCCCGGCCGGCGCGACGAGGTCACCGCGCGCACGTCGACCACGAGCTTGACGCCGGCCTGCTCCAGTTCGTCCAGCACCGCCTTGGGCGGCGTCTGTTCATAACCGATGGTGAAGAGCTTCTTCGCCTTTGCCATGGGACACCTCGGGTCACGACATGAGAGGTCGTCATGCCCGGGCATAGGCGAGCGGAAGCGACGCCGTCCTTTGGACGGCTGTGCCCGGCCATGACGTGTGGGGGCTTTGCTGCGCCCAACTGCGAGCGACATAGGTCACGGCCTGCTCAGCTCACCCGTGCAATCAATTCCATGGCGCCGGCCGGCGCGCGCACCTTGCCTTCGTGGATGACGTAGGCGAACACGTCGCGCGGTTCTTTCTTCGGCTTGGCCTTGTCGACCTTCGGCAAATCGTCCGGTTCGCCGCCCTCGGCCCAGTCCTGAAAGCGCTTGGCCCAGGCATCGAGCTGCTTCGGCGGATAACAGGTCTTGATCTCGTCATTGCCCTTCTGGAGCCTGGCATAGACGAAATCGCCGGCGACGTCGGCGATCGCCGGATATTTGCCGTGCTCGGCGAACACGACCGGTGTCTCGAACTCGCGGATCAGCGCAACGAAATCCGGCGTACAGAAACTGTCGTGGCGGACCTCGACGACATGGCGCAGCGCGCGTCCGTCGAGCTTGCGCGGCAGCAGCTCGAGGAATTTGCCGAAATCGGCACCGTCGAACTTCTTGGTCGGCGCGAACTGCCACAGCGCCGGCCCGAGATGATCGCCGAGCTCCAGCACGCCGGAATCATAGAACCGCTTGATGGAATCGCCGGCTTCCGCGAGCACGCGGCGGTTGGTGGCAAAGCGCGGCCCTTTCACCGAGAAGACAAAACCCTCGGGCACTTCGCTGGCCCATTTGCGAAAGCTCTCCGGCTTCTGCGAGCCGTAATAGGTGCCGTTGATCTCGATCGAGGTCAGCTTCGAGGCGGCATAGGACAGCTCCTTCGCCTGCGTCAGCTTCTCCGGATAGAACACGCCGCGCCAGGGCTCGAAGGTCCAGCCGCCGATGCCGATGAAGATATTGCCGGATTTTTTGGACACGGTTTTTGCTTTGGCCACGGGAGGATCTCGCATCGACGTGGAGGGGAGGCCGGCATCCTAGTCAAACGAGTTGTGATTGGCCAGTTGCCGCGGCCCGTCTAAGCTTCCGACCAGATCATCTGCTGTCGAATGACAACAGAGTTTTTACTCAGACATAGAGTTTTTACTTTGACACATTGTTTTTACAGTCGAACGAGCATGGAAGATCACGCTTTTTGCAATTCAAGCACCCGGCGAATCAACGCCCTAGCTTAACTCTCCGACCTTTGATTTGCGCTTTGCTTCTTGGCGCTAAGGAAATTGCGGGCGGCCGCCAAGGCTGCCGCAGACGACCGGCTTGCTATGGTCGAGCACAGGGCCTCGCGTGACGGGGCTCAAAGTTCCGACATTAAATCCGTCGCCGGGACGGAAGGTCTTCAACGTGCTGCGAACACTGGCTTCGGGCAGGCGGCGCTTGATGACCTCGGTGGCGAACAGGGTCGCGTGGAGCGGGATGCGGCGACCGATCTGCTTCCAGATCGGGATGTCGCGTCGATGTGGTCCTCGTGGGCGTGTGTCACCAGCAGGCAGCGCCTTCAGCGTCCCGTTGGCCAGGATCGGCTTGAGCACGTCAACCGACGGAGCAATGAAATCGACCCAGGGACGTCCCGCGGCATGGCGATGCCGCAGGTGACAAAGACCCACTGGTCGGCGTGGCCGTAGAGCGTCCAGTTCATACCGATGTGGCCAAGGCCGCCGAGCGCGCTGTTGGACAGTCTAGCAGTAGCTGCGAAAGCGTCACCAAATACTGCGAAAGTTTCCAGCCCCTCAAGCCTCGATTCAGGTCGGCAACACGCAAGGTGGCTCTTCTTGTGCGTGAATGGCCACCGGCTTGGGCGTGGTCCTACGACTCGCTAATGCCGGCAGCGAACTCACCCTTGGCTGTTCAGCCTCTCAAGGCTGAAACAGGGGTTCGATTCCCCTAGGGAGCGCCCAGCAAGAATTTTCAAACACTTATGCTGACAATTAGCCGCCTTAGCGGCACCCAATAGCCGCAGCTCGTTTCGCAGTTGTGCGTGCCAGGCGGCAGCTCTGTCGAGCAAGCGATGGTAAGCGCCGTCGCTTCGCTAGTGCGCCAGCGACGTGCAGACTAACTGGGGTGTCTTGTAACGCTTGGCGCGCGCAGGGAGTGCCATTCAGGCCGGGAATCATAATCCTGGGGTCGGGGGTTCGAGTCCCTCCCCCGCTACCACGATTCGATCGTAATATCAGGCAGTTAGGCTGCGCGGCAAAACCTCGCAAACGGCCTCGTAGCAAATCGGTAGCACGCATCCCTGATCCCATAGTAATCGAATCCTTGCTGAAAGGTGGGTGTCTGCAAAAAGGACGGGCTCGATGGGTTCTCTTTCGCTCGCCTAGGGCACGAAGGATTCGCCCAATCTTGTTGTCGTCAGATCGAGCAGGGAACAGAAGCCCCGTGTCGGCGATGCTTTGTCGTTGTTCGGCTGCCGATTCCTTGGAAGGCCTAAGTCCAACCGAAACGAGCGGCTCAAGAGCAGCTGACTCTTAATCAGCGGGTCCCAGGTTCGAGCCCTGGTGCGCCCACCATCCCAAGGCCCTGCTGATGCAGGGCTTTTTCATTCCAGACACCAGAACAGACCGTGTCTCGCGCGACGCTTAAGCGGTCGGACCTCGCGCGGCGAGCCTGTTGTGCGATTTTTCCCTTGTTCTTGTATCTTCACCCGTTCGATACAGCGCGCAGCCGCGATGATACAGGCGAATTACCTGCTCGTCGTAGAATAGGATATCGGGGCGAGCAAAACGGACAGTATGCCCCATGACGCGAAGGGCGCCGCGGTCCAGATGGAAGCGGACGCACAGACCTCAGCCCGCACGTTGCGCTGGCGCGCAGCCCTAGCGCAGGCCAGCGTCACAGCCATTGCCGTCATGGCGCATTGTCGGGCCCTTGTGCTGCGAAGATGCAGCGCCGCTACTTCGTCGCGTAATCCGGCGACCACGCCTCGCACAGAGCGCACAACCGGAGGTGGTCACGAGCCCGCTCTTGGAAAGCCGGAACGCGAGCGGCGGCCAAAGAGATTCAAATCCGACGGTGAATCGACCGGGATCAGCGTCCACTGCCGCCAGCCGTGCAACACGGCAACGGGACGACCACCGCAAAATTGCCTAGGCGACCACATCCGGCAAATGGATTTGTGGATCCCAATCCTTGATTGGAGTTGATTGATACCCTAATACCGTTGCTGACGGGCAACACAGGTGCGGACCGGTGCGGACGATCATTGCTGACGATCACGCGATTATGCGGGAAGGTCTGAAGCAGCTTCTGTCGACCGTGGGCGGGCTTATTGTCAGCGGAGAAGCGGCGGACGCAGAGGCTGTTCATCGGCTGCTGAACGAAAACTCCGCCGATCTTCTCGTCCTCGATCTCGGCATGCCCGGTGTGAGCGGCTTTCAATTCATAGCTCACCTGAGAACCACTTGGCCGGCGCTACGGGTTCTTGTCCTGACCGCCAATGTCGAGCCGCGTTCGGTTCGGGCGGCTTTTTCCGCGGGCGCGAGCGGCTATTTGACCAAGAGCGGCGATCCGTCCGAACTCATCGCTGCGATCGATGCCATCAGGAAAGGCAACTCCTATGTGGCGCAGGAGGTTCGCTTTGCGGTGGACCACCATGACGGCCCGAGCGAAATCCCGGAGCCCTCGGCAGCGATCATATCTCCGGTCACACTGACAAGGCGCGAGCGGCAAATCCTGGCGATGATCCCCCACGGCGCCACTAGCCGCGACATCGCCAACCGTCTCGGCATCAGCCCGCTGACAGCCCGGAAACATCGCGAGAATCTGATGCGGAAGCTTGATCTGCACAGTGGTGCCGAATTGACGGCCTACGCCATTCGTCTCGGCCTTCCGGCGGGCTAGCGCGTTTTCGAGCGAAGCGGATACGGTTCGCGCCAAGAAAACGCGCCAAACAGGAATCCAGAGCCCCGTTCCGATTCCACCGGAACGGGGCTCTGGCGCACCGGCAACTCGCGAACGAAGCCGCCGCACCTCCCGGCGCGCGGAGAGGTTTCGATGCAGGAAGTTTCGATGCAGGAAGACAAGATACGCGAAGCGCTGGTCGAGCTTTTGTATCGCAATTCCTATGGGGTGGTGGCCTCCAACGTCCTCATCTCCCTGGCGGCGGCATACGTCCTGAGGAGCACCGTACCGGCGAGCTGGTTGGTCGGATGGCTCGGTGCGCTGTATCTGCTCACCGCCATACGCGTCCTGGCGGCGCGCCGGTTCTTCAGCCGGAATCGAGAACCAGCGTCTGTGTTGCGATGGGCGTGGCTCGCGGCCGCGTTTTCCTGCGTGTCGGGACTGCTGTGGGGAATGCTCGGCTGGGTTGGGTTCGTTCCCGAACAGCCCGTTGCTTTTTTATTCACCATTGTTGCCTTGACCGGTCTGGTCTGCGGCACAGTTCCGTCGCTCTCGGCCTTTCCGCCGGCTCTCGTCGGCTCGATCATCGCAACGGTGCTGCCGGTCATGGTGCGCGCCTTTATCAATGGAGGTGATACCTCCGGCGCATATCTCGCCCTGCTTACGGGACTTGTGACTATCAACCTCTATTATTGCCGCACAACGCACCGCATGCTGCGTGAGACCATCAGGTTGCGCCTGGAAAATGTCGAGCTGGTCGGCCACCTCGAGGAAGAACGCGACCGCGCGCAGGCCGCCGATCGTGCGAAAACGCGTTTCCTCGCGGCTGCCAGTCATGACCTGCGCCAGCCGATCCATGCCTTGAGTCTGCTGATCGCCACGCTCGCGACGCTGGGTCGCCGCGGCGCCGTCCAATCCGGCGATGCGCGCGATCTCGCCGGCAAGGCAATATCCATCGTCGGAAATCTCAGCGCCCTTCTGAACGGACTGCTCGACATCTCCCGGCTTGATGCCGGCGTCGTCACTGTTGCGCGGGAGACGGTGAATCTCTCCCAACTTTTCGACCAGCTCGGCAACGAGTTCGCTTCGGTGGCGAAGGAGCGCGGCCTTGATTGGCGTGTTGTTGAAAGCCGCCTCCAGGTGGACAGCGATCCCATGATGCTGAAACGGGTCCTGGGCAATCTGCTGTCGAACGCCTTTCGCTATACGATATCCGGCGGCGTTCTGCTTGGCTGCCGCAGGCGCGGCGCGTCGGTGGAAATCCAGATATGGGATACCGGCCCCGGCATCCCCGCAGATGAGCAAGCAATGGTCTTCGAGGAATTCGTGCAGTTGCAGAACCCGGCGAGGGAGCGCACGCAAGGCCTTGGCCTTGGCCTCGCCATCGTTCGCCGCACCGCCGCACTACTGCAACATCCGCTGAAGCTGGTCTCCGTCGTCGGCCGCGGTTCGATGTTTTCCGTTACGGTTCCGCAAGCTAGTGCCGTGGAAACTCTTGCGCCGGCCGACAGGGCATCGCCGGCAGGCATCGCGGTCAACATCATGGTCGTGGAAGACGAGGGCGATGTTCTCGATGTCATGGTGCAGTTGCTTACGCTGCAGGGGCATCGCGTTTATGCCGGCCGGTCCGCCGCCGAGGTGCAACAGATACATGCAGCAGCGGTCGCGGTCGGCGATGCACCGGTCGATCTGATCATCGCCGACTACCGCCTCGGAGATGGCGCGACGGGCCTGGAGGCGATCGAGGCTCTTTGCGCCCATATCGGCCGCTCCGTCCCTGCCCTGATCGTGACCGGCGATACCTCGCCCTCGCGCATCAAGGAAGCCGCCGCCAGCGGTCATCGTATTCTGCACAAGCCGATCTCCGGCGAGGAATTGCACGAAGCGATCGTTGTCGCCTGTGTTGACGGCAAGGAATCCGTCGATAGTGGTTGCTAGAGGGACGGGTCGCTGCCGCCATCGGCGATCACCCGGCCACGGTTGAGATCGTGTCCCGGCGCTGATCTTCCACGGCGCGGTCACCCGCGGTGGCGCTGCCCCTTTCGGCATTAGCCGCCTCGCCGACGACGAAATACGGCATCTGCCGTATCGCCCGCCAATGCGCCCGACGATATCTATTGCCCCGAACTGAACGCGCTTGAACGGCAGCGTGCAAGAAAGTCATTTGGATATGGCATTTATCGGTAGATCTCGCGCTTGGCGAGCATCGTCGCCTCTCAAGGCGTGGACAATCGCAGTCCTGGCCGGCTTCGGCATTTTGCACCTCGTCGCAGGATTCATGCTGGATCACGCGCCGAGCATCCGACCCATCGAAACGGCCGCAATCGCGATCGACCGCGACTAGATCGATTGGCTGGTGTCACTTGCGTGAGTCCGGACGCCCCATGCTGTCCGGCTATTGACTGCGATCACCATTCTCCAGGAAGCGATGCCATGTCGGAGATAGCGGTTTATTTGGTTCTGAGTGCGGCGGTTTTTGCCGGCGCGTTCGTTTCCGGCCTTTCCGGGTTTGCTTTCTCTGCGGTCGCCGGCGCTATCCTGCTCCACGTCTTTCCGCCGATGGAAGCCGTGCCATTGATGATGGCTTGCAGTATCACCGTACAGGCGGCCAATCTGTTTGCACTACGCAAGAGCATGCAATGGAAAACCAGCCTGGTTTTCATCGCTGGTGGACTATTAGGCATTCCGATCGCGATCTATCTCCTGCAGAACGTGGATACAGGCATCTTCAGGCTGGGGTTTGGAACACTCGTATCGCTTTACGCGGCATATGCCTTGGTGCGGCCGACGGCTGCCTATTTGCGTCAGATGGACAGCCGGAGCAGGAACGCGCTGGTAGGGTTTGGCGGCGGGCTGGTCGGCGGCTTGACCGCGATGCCCGGCGCGCTTCCTGCGATCTGGTGCGACATCCATGGTCTCCCGAAAACTCAGCAGCGCGGCCTGGTGCAGCCCTACATCGGCGTCATGCAGCTTTTTGCTCTCGCTCTCATGCTTTCGCACCACAGCCTCTCGCTGAAGGTCTTGATCGACTTTGGCATTGCCCTGCCCGCCCTGGCCGCCGGAACGGCTGTGGGGATCGTCCTGTTCGGTCGGATCAACGAAGCAGCCTTCAAACGGATCGTCCTGGGCTTGTTGCTGTTTTCGGGACTTTGCCTTGTGATCTAGCAGGCGGTTTTCGAGGTACGATCCGCGCTGGCAGACGATATCTGCTTGAAAAAGCGAGAGCAGTCCGGCCAAATCAAGCCCGGCCGAAGACGGCGGGGGGTGCATGAAACGGGGCACGGAACGAATCTTTCGGGAAGCGGCCATCGAGCGGCTTTCGAATCCCGAACAGCTCGACCATGTTGTCGGCGTCACGCGCCCGTTCGATTGGATGGCCGCGCTGGCGCTGGCGCTGGGACTGGTCGTGCTGATTGCCTGGAGCGTGCTCGGCCGCATTCCGACCCGCGTATCCGGTGATGGCATTTTGCTGAGCAGCGGCGGCCGCCTGGTCGATGCCGTATCCGCCGTGAGCGGAAAGCTGGCCTCGCTCGATGTCGGCATCGGCGATGCCGTCCGCCGCGATCAGGTGATCGCCCGCGTCGTCCAGACCGAGACCGAGCAGCGGCTTCAGCAGGCGAGGGATGTCCTGCGCGAGCGCGAACGCGAGCATGCCGAGCTCACCGGTGCGATTTCGCGGGAGATCGATGCCAAGCTTGCCAACTATGCGGCGCAGGAGGCAGGTCTGGCCAACGTGATCGCGGCTGCCGAGAAGCGCTCCACCTATCTCACGGACGAGGTAGCCAAGCTCGAGCCGGCGGCGGCGAACGGAACTGTGACCCGCAGGTATCTTGAGGACCGCCGCGTCGAACTCAACAATGCGCGTGAGCGCATCTCCGACGCAAAGAACGATATCCTCAAGCTCAACGCGCAGCGGCTGGATCTGCAGAGCCAGCGTGAGCGCGATCGCCTGCTGTCGGAATTCAAGGTCAATGACGCGAAGCGGGCGGTCGAGCAGCATGCGGCCGAGCTCGAGCGAGGATCGCGGATCCTCAGCCCCGCAGACGGTCGTGTCGTCGAAGTCAAGGTCTCCAGCGGCGCGGTGCTTGTCATGGGTACGCCGGTGATCGAAATCGAGATCGCGGGGCAGGTCCTGGAGGCGACCGTCTACATGCCGCCGGACCGCGGCAAGACCATCAGGCCGGGCATGGAGGTTCGTGTCGAGCCGGTCACGATCAAGCGGGAGGAATACGGCGCGATTGTCGGCAAGGTGGTGGCGGTTTCGGATTTCCCGGTAACGCCCCAGGGCATGCTGGCCGACCTGCACAACGACGCGCTGGTCAAGCGCTTCACCGGGGATGGCGCGCCTTATGCGGCCAAGGTAGCCCTGGAGCGCGATCCGTCGACCTTCAGCCTGTATCGCTGGACCTCCGGCAAGGGGCCGCCGATCCTGCTCTCGAGCGGGACGCTGACCCGCGCCGAGGTCACGACGCGCGAGCAGCGGCCGATCGATCTGGTGATCCCGCTGACGAAGCGGCTGACCGGAATTGGCGGTTAGGACCGCCAGCGCATGACCGCGTCATCGCACCCGACCGGCGACTATCGAGGTTTGCTCGATCGCCTTGGTAACCGAATCAGGCGCATGCGGCGGCGTTGGGTCACGCCGACGGTGTTCCAGATGGAAGCGCTGGAATGCGGTGCGGCCTCGCTCGCGATGGTCCTGGCCTATCACGGTCTCTGGGTGCCGCTGGAAAAGCTGCGCGAAGCATGCGGCGTGTCCCGGGACGGCAGCAAGGCCAGCAACGTGCTGAAGGCCGCGCGGCAGTTCGGACTGACGGCAAAGGGGTTCAGGAAAGAGCCGGCAACGCTGCATGAGCTGCCGATGCCATCGATCATCCACTGGAACTTCAACCATTTCGTGGTGCTCGAAAGGCTGGATGCGGATTGCGCCTATGTCAACGACCCCTCCGTTGGGCGTCGCAAGGTCGGCCATGATGAGTTCGATGCGTCCTTCACCGGCGTCGTCCTGGCGATGGAGCCAGGACCCGAGTTCAAGCCGGGCGGGCGCGAGCCCGATTTTTTTCCGCTGCTGAGGCGGCGACTGTCGAATTCGCTGGGGGCGGTGCTGCTGCTGGTCGCGCTCAGCATGGCGCTCGTGGTCCCCACCATACTGGTTCCGACCTTCGCGAAAATCTTCGTCGATGACGTCCTGATCAAGCATGTCGAGGGCTGGTTCACGCCCTTGCTGATCGGCATGGCGATGACGGCCCTGGCGCGGGCGCTGATGACGGCGTTTCAACAGTCGCTGCTCCTGCGCATCCAGACCAAGCTGACGGTGACGATGGTCAGCCAGTTGCTATGGCACGTCCTGACCCTTCCGATGGAGTTCTTCACCCAGCGGCACTCGGGTGACCTCGCCAGCCGCATCGCTGCCAGCGAACAGATTGCGCAACTGCTTTCGAACGGGGTGGCTACCAATGCCCTGAACCTGATCTCGGTCGTCTTCATCGCCGTCACGATGGCGTTCTACGATGGTCTCCTGGCGACGATCAGCATCGCCATGGCTCTCCTCAATGTCCTCGTCCTCAGGCTGATCGCGCGCCAGCGCGAGGATCTCAACCGCAAGCTGACCATCGAACGGGCCAAGCTCAATGGAAGCACCATCGAGATCATTCGCACGATCGAGACGATCAAGGCCGGAGGTCTGGAGGACGACGCCTTCGCGCGCTGGGCCGGATTTCAGGCCAAGGTCCTGAACGCCGAGCGTGATCTCGGCGTCTACGCCAGCTTCCTCGACACCTGTCCGATCTTCCTGACCGGGTTGACCGTCGCGATCGTGTTGGGCGTGGGTGGCTTGCGGATCGTCGACGGCGCATTGACCATCGGTGGCCTTGTCGCCTTGCAGGCCCTGCTCACCAGCTTGGTCGAGCCGATCAACGCGCTCGTGCAGCAGACCACGGCCTTCCTGGCCATCAAGGGCAATCTGTTCCGGATTGAAGACGTCTTCAACTATCCCGCCCGTCCCCTGGTGCCGATCGAGCGTGCGCCCGCCCGCATGCCCGCAAAGCTGTCGGGCCGGGTCGAGTTGAAGGACGTTTCATTCGGCTATTCGGCGCTCGAGCCGGCGCTGATCGAGGATTTCTCGCTGGTCGTCGAGCCCGGTTGCCGGGTGGCCTTGGTCGGCGCATCGGGCAGCGGCAAATCCACCGTTGGACGGCTGGTCAGTGGCCTCTACCGGCCGTGGTCCGGCGACATCCGCATTGACGGCTGGTCGATGACCGAGATTCCCCAGGAGATATTCACCAATTCGGTCGCCTATATCGATCAGGAGATCCTGCTGTTCGAGGGGACAGCCCGCAACAACCTCACGCTCTGGGACGACACCGTGGCCGAGGCCAGCGTGTCGCGGGCGCTCAAGGATGCGCTGATCCATGAAGATGTCGCCGTCCGCGCCGGCAATTACGATTGCCACGTGGCGGAGGATGGCAGGAATTTCAGCGGCGGCCAGCGACAGCGGCTCGAGATTGCGCGCGCGCTGGCGAGCAATCCTTCCGTGGTCGTCCTCGACGAGGCCACCTCGGCGCTGGATCCGATCGTCGAAAAGGCGATCGACGACAATCTCCGGCGCAGGGGCTGCACCTGCATCATCGTCGCCCACCGGCTCAGCACGATACGCGACTGTGACGAGATCCTCGTGATGAGCAACGGGCGGATCGTGCAGCGGGGGACGCATCAGGAGCTGCTCGCCGAGGGCGGTGAATATGTCCAGCTGGTGTCGAGCGAATGAGCAGCGCGTACCAGCCTCCCTCCCTCGAAACGCCGCCCTGGCGCGAAGGCGCGGCGCTAGGCCCGGTCGCACTCGAGAGCCATCAGCCTTTGCCGATCAATGATCTCGATCTCGTGCTGCGCGTCGTGCGCGGTTATGTCGACCTGTTTGCAGTCAGGCAGAGCGCCGGCGGCGAGCCGAGCCGTCGGCATCATTTGTTTCGGGTCGAGCAAGGCGCGGTCGTTTTCGGCATGCCCGCTATCCGCGATGGCAACGGGAATTCGATGGCCGTGATTGCGGTCGGCGGTCTCGAGACCGAAATCGTGATCGATCATCGCAGCGGTCTTGCGGATCGGGACGCGATCGACGCCTGGACTGCGCTTGTGTCGGGAGTCATCGCGGCGTCTCCTCAAGGAGCGGTCGTGCAGCAGGCCGCGATCGGCTCGCGATACGCACTGGCATCCGGCGACATTCTCCGGCTGTCCGGCCGGCAGGTCGGCTGGATCGGGATTGAGCATGGGACCATCGGCGTGATGGAGATGCCGGAGATCCATGGCTCTGGGGAGTGTCCCTCGCCGATGTCGCCGGGAACCTGGGTCGTCGCCCGCGAGGACGCGACGCTGGTGGTGCGGGAGAGCACCGCGTTCCCGCTTCCCGAGATATGGGCCGCGCTTGATCGCTTCCATGCACGCGTCATGGAAAGCCTGTGTCGCAGGATCGATGAGGATACCCTCGCGGAGGCTGACCGCCTGCGCCTGCGCTCCGGTCTCAACCGGCAGCGCAGGACCAGCATTGTCAGCCGCCTTGCCGGCATCATCACGGCCGGGTCGGAAGCATCGCAGTCCGGCGCGGACGGCGCCAGCCGTCTGCTGGCCGCCTGTCGGGAGGTTGGAGCTGCCATGGGCCTTTCGCTCCAGGCGCCGGCCAATATGGCGTTCGACAATGATGATCTTACGCGCGCCGTGAGGATCGCGAACGCGTCGCGGGTGCGAATACGGCGCCTGTTGCTGCGCGCGGACTGGCAGACCAACAGTGCCGGTCCGTTCGTCGCGTTCCTTGGCGAAGACCGGCGGGCCGTCGCGATCCTTCCCAAGGCAGGTGGCCGCCACATCATCGTCGACCCCGGCGCCGGCACGCGCCGTGAATTGACGCGGGAAATCGCCGCCGAACTGGCTCCCGAGGCGGTGATGTTCTATCGCCCGCTGCCGTCGCGGGCCCTGATGGTTCGTGATCTCCTGAAGTTCGGGGCCGCGACGGTCCGGGGCGATGTCCTGCGGATCATGCTGGCGGCCCTGTGCCTCGGCCTTCTCGCGCTGGCTACGCCCCTGGTGACCAAGCTGCTGATCGATTCCGTGCTCCCGCGCGCGGAAGTCGACCAACTCCTGATCTGCGCCGTCGCGCTCGTTGTCGTGACGCTGGTGGCCGGCGGATTTCAGATGATGCAGGGCATCGCCATGCTCCGGCTTGAGAGCCGGCTGGACTTCGTGTTGCAGGCGGCAATTGTCGACCGCCTGCTGCGGATGCCGACCGCCTTCTTCCGCAACTTCTCCGTCGGCGACCTCGCAGACCGCACGCTTGGTGTCGAAGCCGTCCGCACGATCGTCACCGGCCGCGGCATTCGCGGATTTCTGGCTCTTGTGTCCTGCGTTTTCAGTTTTGCCGTGATGTTCGCCCTCGACGTCAGACTGGGCCTGTTGGCCGCGGCGCTGGCCGTGCTGCGCGTCGCAATGGTGGTCGCGATCAGCCTGGTCCGGCTGTCGGAGGAGCGCGAGAGCCTTTATCTTCAGGGATGGCTGGAGGGGCTGGTTCTGCAGCTCCTCACCGGCGTCGGAAAACTGCGGATTGCGAACGCGACCATGCAGGCGCTCTCGATCTGGGTCGAGCGCTTTTCCAGGCAGAAGCGCCATTTCATCGCGTCGCAGCGTGCGGCAAACCTCCAGAAGAGCCTCGATGCGGCGTTTCCTGCGCTGGCGACGCTGCTCATCTTCGCCCTGGCCCAGACCACGTCCGGCGCGAGGCCGGTGCACGAACTCGGTACGTTCCTGGCATTCTATGCGGCGTTCGGTCTGTCGCTCGCCGCGGTCGGCGAGTGGGCGTCGGCGATCGGAGAACTGCTGGTCGCAATTCCGAGGATCGAGCGGATCAAGCCGATCATCTCGACGGCGGCCGAAATCAGCGACGAGCGGAAGTCGGTCGGCGAGATCAGCGGCTCGATCGAGTTTGCCAACGTGTCGTTCCGCTATGGCGAGAGCGGGCCGCTGATCCTCGACGATGTCAGCCTCAGTGTCAGGACAGGAGAATATCTCGCCATTGTCGGCCCGTCGGGGAGCGGCAAGTCGACACTCTTCCGATTGCTTCTCGGCTTCGAGAAGCCGGAATCCGGCGTGATCTTTGTCGGCGGCAAGTCGCTCGAGACGATCGACGTCGGCTTGTTGCGCCGCGACGCCGGGGTCGTGCTGCAGAACTCCAGGCTCGCCTCCGGCAGCGTCTATGAAAACATCTGCGGCGCGGCCCGTCTGTCGATTGACCAGGCCTGGGAGATCGCACGGCTGGCAGGATTGGACCGTGATCTCGAGGCCATGCCCATGGGTATGCAGACCCTCGTTGCAGAGGGCGTCAACACGCTCTCTGGTGGCCAGCGCCAGCGATTGCTGATCGCGCGGGCGCTGGCGCATCGGCCGCGGCTGTTGCTGATGGATGAGGCCACCAGTGCGCTCGACAACCGGTCCCAGGCCATCGTCAGCGATTCGATATCAAGGCTCAACCTGACGCGTATTGTCATCGCGCACCGGCTCAGCACCGTTCGGTCGGCGGACCGGATTGTCGTGATGGGCGGCGGCAAGATCGTGCAGACCGGCAGCTTTGCTGAGTTGATGGCGCAGCCAGGCCTGTTTGCGAATTTCGCGGAACGTCAATTGATCTAGGGGTCACCGATATGCGCAAGGTCCTCTTCATATTCGGCGTGCTGAACGACTCCGACATCGACTGGATGGCCCGTACAGGCTCCCGCCGCGGCATCGGGCGACAGGAGGTCCTGATCGATGAAGGCGTGCCGATCCCGTCGATCGTCCTGCTGTTGCAGGGACGAATGGGCGTGAGCGTGTCCGGCATCGGCGAGATTGCCCAGCTCGAGGCGGGCGACTTCGTCGGTGAGATGTCGCTGGTCGATTCAGCGCCGCCCTCGGCCACGGTGGCGGCAAAGGTCGATTCGGTTGCCCTGTTCCTGGACAAGCAGGTCCTGCTGCGAAAGCTCGCGGCAGACCACGCCTTTGCCGGCCGCTTTTATCGCGCTCTCGCCATCCTGCTGTCGGACCGCCTGCGCGCCACCGAGCGCAGGATGGCCTATGGTGAGCAGGAAACCGGGCTCGGCGACGAAGCGACACGGTTGGAGGACGAGCTTGATCCTGCCGTGCTCGACCAGGTGTCGGTCGCGGGCGAGCGATTCGACCGTCTGCTCAAGCTTGTCGAGCAGGTCGCGATGAAAGGCGCCAGATCCTGAGATCGAAGGCAGGGCCTTTCGACACTTCCTCGCGACCGACGATGAAATACGGCATCTGCCGTATCGCTCGCAGATGAATCCAGCGGTACCTTTACATTTTGGGCGGGGAATTTGAACGCCGTCCGGAAATTCCTTATCGGCGGACGACATTCATGAAATCTTCGACCGCATTGATCCGAAATGACTTTCAGGCGGCAGACGAGACGTCCGAGCGGACCCTGCATCTGTTTGAACTGGCCGGCCTGCAGCCTCCCGCGGCAGATGACGTCACGCCGTTCAGCGATATCAAGCGTTTCGAGGAACGGTGGCATGCGGACCCGACGTTCCGGTCCGCCTTTATCCAGGACCCGGATCGGGTCGCCGCGACATTCGATTTGCGGGTCGATCCCGAACTCGTGCGCCCAATATGGGACCCGGAGCATTCCGGCGACGATGAATCTAAGTCTCCGCCCGTTTGGGTTCGCTACCGCGACTTCCAAAGGCGAGGAACCAAACATCTCCTTGACGCAACCGCGGCGAGCCAGCCGGCCGATCCCCGCTTCGCTCGCTGGCGTCAGCGCCAGATTTACCGGGCGAACTTGGAGATCGGCGTGTCACTTACGCCCAATCCGCACATTCCTGCCAGCTTCGAGCTATCGCGCGGTTGCTCCGTCGGATGCTGGTTTTGCTCACTGTCGCCGCCCAAGCTCGACGATGTATTTCGTTACACGCCGGAGCATGCCCGGCTTTGGCGCGAAATCCTTGAAGTGATCGGTGGGGTGAGCGGCCCCGCGGCCCGCAGGACCATCTGCTATAGCGGTACGGATCCTTTCGACAATCCCGACTACGAACGCTTCGTTGACGATTTCGTCTCTGCCTTTGGCGACGTGCCATTCACGAGCACGGCCATTCCAACGCGAGATGTCGAGCGCACCCGGCGCCTGCTCGCGATCTCACCGGCCTATCGGGTGCGCTTTTCGGTCCTGAGCGTTGGCGCACTCGCGAAGATTCACGCCGTCTTCTCGCCGGAGGAGACACTTCCCGTTCTGTTCGGCCTGCGTAACGAGGGAGCAACGGACGCTCGATCCTTGAATTTTGCGGGCCGGGCCCGTGACAACGTTGCCAAGTATCGCAAGTATCAGCCCGAGCGGCCCGTGATCAGCACGCCGTCCTGCGAGTCTGGCTTCAAGTTCAACCTGGCGGAGCGCACCATTAGACTGGTCAGCCCGTGTGCGCCAGATGATCGCTGGCCGATGGGATACCGTGTTTACGACGAGGCAAGCTTCGAGACGGGCGGCGATGTGGCGCGGATCGTCGAAGATATGATGTCTCGTCACATGACGAGGACAGCAAGCGATTTGCCCGTTCTGCGCTTTCCGAACCATCTGCGATACGAATCGATCAATACGGGATTCGCTCTGATCGGACGGCGCTTGCGACAACGTTTCGAAGACACGTCCGACATGCCGTCAATGGCGCGGCTCGGAGAATTGATTGCTTCGGCAAGGCACAACGCAAGCGCCATTGGAACCCTTCTCGATCGGGAGTGCGGCGTCAGGCGAGAAGCGACCACGGCCACGTTGGAAGACCTATTCAATCTTGGTGCGCTGGAGGAGGACCTGCAAGAACCAGGCGGGCCCTTGTCAAATTGAACCGAAAGTCACGGAGAGGATCATGAAAATCGACCAATGGACCAAATTTCTGATGAGCGTCGCCGGTGATGCATCCGCGGAAGCCGTCATTCGCAGTGGCGACACCAGGCAGATCATCGGTCTTGCGAAAACGAAGGGGTTCGAATTCACCGAGATGGATATCGAGGACGTTCGCGGTGGGGATGTGTCCGGGGGACTCACCGACGAGACCCTTGAAGAGATTACTGGCGCGGTGCTGGTCAATGGCGGAAGACTGATGACGCGATAGTTGGGGAATATGGTGACAGGCTGGGAATACGGTGACAGGAAGATGGTGCAATCATCTGTCAGGTGCCGCTCCGGTTCGATCCGGGCGACGCAAGGTAGTGCCGCAGTAGGGGCCGACGAAGAGTTTGTGCGCCGAATGGAGAACGCCGGCTTACGGCGAACAGGACAGCGGTCTCGGTGACGAGACGACGCGCTTGAAGGACGAGCTCGATCCTGCCGTACTCGATCAGGTGTCGGTCGCGGGCGAGCGATTCGACCGCCTGCTCAAGCTTGTGGAGGAGGTCGCGATGAAAGGCGCCAGATCCTGACATCGAAGGCAAATCCCTTCGAAGGCACGGCCTTTCGAAGGGGGCCTTTCGACACGTCCCCGTGACCGGCGGCGAAAATACGGCATCCGCCGTATCGCTCGCAAATCGATCCGGCGTTACCTTCACCCTCAAGCGCACGAACAGAAGCCGTTTTCCCAAGCCCTTGAATATTCGGGAAATGACGTCATTGAGCGTCGCTGCAACTCAGAGTTTAGAAGATCGGCATTTTAAGTGGAGATTGAGCATGACCAATAGGCAGGACACCAATTCGAAGGCGGAAGGCGAATCCCTCGATAGCCGCAAGGATGCCGCTCAGAACAAGGCATCCCAGATCTCGACCTCTGAAAAGGATGCACTCAGCGACAGCTCCCTGGACGATGTGTCCGGCGGCCGCATTCCTCCGACCCACAAGATCTGACGCCCGGGTCGTGGGCTTGGCATTGATGAGAACGGGAGATCGAGCATGACCGATCAGCAGGATACCAATTCCACGGCGGACGCCGGACCCGGCGAGAGCCTCCAGGGCAGCGCTCAAACCACGTCTTCCCAAATCTCGCCGGCGACTGATGCGCTGAGCGACCGCTCGCTGGACAAAGTGTCAGGCGGCACTTGGCCGTTCAACAACGTTGCGGCTGCCAGCTATATCAGCAATGGCAAGACCGGCTGACCGAGAAAACGCCCGAGCCAACGACGGCTTCGACGTCCGACGAAACAAAGGCCGAGGCAGCGAAACCATTTTCCCTGCCTCGTGGAATGATCAGAAAACGACCTCAGCGTACAGTTGCAACGTCGGGTTTAACCGATCAGCATTCACGAAGGTGGAGATTGAATATGACCAACGTGCAGGACACGAATTCGAAGGCGCAAGCCGAACCCGGCGAGAGCCTGAAGGACGGCGCTGAGAACAAAACGTCCCAGATCTCGACGACCTCTGAAGCGCTCAGCGACAGCTCACTGGACGATGTGTCAGGCGGCCTTTTGGCCAATGAGTAATACAGCGAGTGTCGCCTCCCGCGGCGGCGTCGGCCCGGGGGCTAACCGAGAAGCACCTGAGCCAACGACGCCTTAGACTTCTGACGAAACAAAGGCCGAGGCAGCGAAACCGTTTTCCCCGCCTCTAATCAGAAAAACGACCTCAGGGTAAGGCTGCAACGTCGGATTGACCCGATCAGCCTTGATGAAGGTGGAGATTGCATATGACCAACGGGCAGGACACCAATACGAAGGCGCAGGCCGAACCCGGCCAGAGTCCCAAGGACGTCGCGCAGAACACCAACGTCTCGTCAACGCCAGAGAAGGATGCGCTCGGCGACAGCTCGCTGGACGAGGTGTCAGGCGGCAGTTGGCCGTACCTCTCCACCAGCCCTTCATCCGGGGGGATACAGGGGGGCTAACCGCTCGGGAATCCGTTTTCCCGCGCCTCGATTGACCCGATCAGCATTAATGAAAGTGGAGATTGCATATGACCAACGGGCAGGACACCAATACGAAGACGCAGGCCGAACCCGGCCAGAGTCCCAAGGACGTCGCGCAGAACACCAACGTCTCGTCAACGCCAGAGAAGGATGCGCTGAAAGACAGCTCGCTCGACGAGGTGTCAGGCGGCTGGTGGCCGGCGATAATCAGTAGCGGTAACCCCATCATATGATTTTGGGGCTCACCGAGAACGCGCCTGGCTTCCAAGGTGCAGCGCGGCCATTGCCACGAAACAGAGAGCGATGCCGGGAAACCGGGTTCCCCCGCGCTCGAAATAAATCAGGAAGTAGGTCCAGTGTAGCGTTTCAACGTCGGGTTTAACCGATCGGTTGGGGCCTAAGCGCAGCGCAATTAAGCACCATGATTGTGCGACGAATGCCCATTTTCGACCGGATAAGCCCAGGTGTGCGATCGGCAAGTCATTGATTGTTCTTATCCAGTGGCTGTCTCTTAATCAGCGGGTCCCAGGTTCGAGCCCTGGTGCGCCCACCATATTAATGACTTACCCGGCAGAACCGTTTGAGCATCTGATTTTTCAAACGGTCGTTCTGCGGTGAGGGGAGTTTAGCTGTCAGAGACGGCTCGCGCGTACCGCGATCGCTGAACGCGATTTCTCCAATGATGGATTGGAGCGAGATTTCAATTTTTTCAATTGGTTAGAAGGCCTCATGTGCACGACGTGTGCACCGGGAGATCAAGAAATCTAATGACAGCCAATGCGAGCAGGCGTTTCTGAAGTGGGGCAGCGCTGCCGTAGATTGGCGCAAGCGCCTAGCGAATAGCGGGCGCTCAGATGCTTTCGATAAGGCACGACCAGACTTGCGTCTCAGTCCGAGGAACGAGCGCCTTCGCCGCCGAGTTGCGCCACGAGCCAATCTGCAAAGGTTCGTACCGCCGATCTTTGTCGGCTGGCGCGCGGGTAGATCAGGCGGTGACCGACGTAGCGGATATCGTTGGCCCGTCCCGCCAATGGAGCTACCAATCGCCCGCTCGCCAGTTCGCGTTCGGCCAGAAGGGTTGATTCCAGCGCTACGCCCAATCCCTCCGCAGCCGTCGCAATCGCAAGAAAGCTCCGGTCGAATCTCATGCCGTGAAGCGCAGGTGCTTCCAACCCATTCGCGGTGAACCATTGGTGCCACTGCACCCGCTTCACGTCGGAGCGGATGAGCGTCTGATCGAGGAGATCGGCAGGCTTTCGTATCGATTTTGCGAGCGAGGGCGAGCAGAGTGGCGTGACCGTCTCCTCCGGCAAAGGAACAATTTCGACACCTTCCGCGCGGGGCGGACCGTAGACGATGTCGATATCGAAATCGTCGTTGCTGAAGCGCGCATAGTCGGTGCTTGCAGCCAGCCGAACCTCGAGCTTCGGGTAAGCAGCGAGAAACTGTGCAAGCCGAGGGGCCAGCCATTGCGCGGCAAAGCTGGGCGCGGAATGGACGCGCACCAATTGTGGCCCGCGCGCGGCAACTTCCTCGAGGCCACGGCGGAGCTGATCGAATGCCGCTCCCGTGTGACGCATCAGGTTCTCGCCGGCCGGCGTGAGTCGCACGGATCGGGCGCTGCGCTCGAACAAAACGGTCCGAAGCGTGCCTTCCAGCTTGCGGATGGCGTGACTGACGGCACTTGGCGTCAGGTGAAGCTCATTCGCCGCATCGCGAAACGAACCGGTGCGGGCGGCGGCCTCAAAGGCACGAATTGCCGATATGGGGACATTTGATAGCATCTCATAAGTGAACCAGATTCATCGATCCGTGACAACTGCGCGCTTGTCCGTTGGTGCTCGGCGGGTCATTCCTAAGCGCCAAGGAAGAACAATTTGCGGGAGGAATTGATGCTGCTCAGCGGTAAGACGGCCATCATTTCGGGCGCGGCCTCGCCGCGCGGGATCGGGCTTGCCACCGCCCGGCGGTTCGCCGCCGAGGGCGCTCGGGTCGCCATTCTCGATATCGACGCAGGCGCCGCGGCGGATGCTGCGGCATCCCTTGGAAACTCCCACATCGGACTAGGGTGCGACGTCGCCAACAAACCGTCCTGCGAGCAGGCGGTCGCCCGCGCGATCGAATCCTTTGGCGGCATCGATGTTTTGATCAACAATGCGGGCATCACCCAGCCGGTGAAGTTCCTGGAGATTTCGGCGGCCGATTGGGATCGCATTCAGGACGTCAATCTCAAGGGCATCCTGTTTCTCTCCCAGGCGGTGATCCCGCATATGCGCGCACGGAAGTCCGGATCGATCGCATGCATGTCGTCGGTCTCGGCCCAGCGCGGCGGTGGAATTTTTGGCGGCCCGCACTATTCGGCCGCGAAGGCCGGCGTGCTTGGTCTCGCCAAGGCGATGGCCCGTGAGTTCGGCCCGGACGGCATCCGTGTCAATTGCGTCACGCCCGGCCTGATCGGCACCGATATCACCGCGGGCAAGCTGACCGACGAGATGAGGGCGAAGATCTTGGAAGGCATTCCGCTCAATCGTCTCGGCACGGCGGAAGACGTCGCCGGCATCTACACCTTCCTGGCCTCGGATCTCTCCGCCTACGTGACCGGCGCCGTGATCGACGTCAACGGCGGCATGCTCATCCACTGAGCCAGCGAGACTAGGGCCAGATCGATGGAAACCTCGACCAAGACGCTTACGAACACGCCCAAGCTGGCGGACCGCGCCTACAATATTCGCCGCAATGCCCTGCGCATGGGCGAAGTCCAAGGCCAAGGCTATATCGCACAGGCGCTCGACATCTCCGACGTTCTCGCCGTCGCCTATTTCCACGCGATGCGCTATCGTCCGGAGGACCCGTCCTGGGAAGGACGCGACCGCTTTCTTCTCTCGAACGGGCACTATGCCATCGCGCTCTACGCTGCTTTGATCGAGGCGGGGATCGTCCCCGAGGAAGAACTCGAAACCTATGGCAGCGACGAGAGCCGCCTGCCCATGTCGGGCATGGCCTCCTACACGCCCGGAATGGAAATGTCGGGCGGTTCGCTCGGGCTCGGGCTCAGCATTGCCGTCGGCATGGGCTTAGGACTTAAGCGCAAGAAATCAGAGGCGCGGGTGTACACCTTGTTCTCTGATGGCGAGCTCGACGAAGGCTCGGTCTGGGAGGCGATCCAGTCGGCCGGCCACTACAAGCTCGACAATTTGATCGGAATCGTCGACGTCAACAATCAGCAGGCGGACGGTCCTTCGACGCAGGTCATGGCCTTCGAGCCGCTCGTGGACAAGTTTCAGGCCTTTGGCTGGTTCGTGCAGCGCATCGACGGCAACGATCTCGATGCCGTGGTTGCCGCCTTCGACGCGGCCAAGTCCCATCCCGAACCCAGGCCGCGGATGATCGTCGCTGACACGCTGATGGGGAAGGGTGTTCCATTCCTGGAGCGGCGCGAGAAGAGCCATTTCATCCGCGTCGAGCAGCACGAATGGCAGCTCGCGCTTGCCGCGCTGGAAGCCGGGAGGCAGCCATGAAGACCGTCAGATCAGCACCGCAGCCGGGCAAGCCGCGCCTGACCACCTCCGCCATGATCGCCTCGATCGCGGCCGAGGGACAGAAGACGAAACCGGCGCCCTTTGGACACGCGCTCGTCGAGCTCGCACGCAGCCGTCCCGATGTGGTCGGCATGACGGCCGATCTCGGCAAGTACACCGACATGCACATCTTTGCGAAGGAATTTCCGGACCGCTACTATCAGATGGGCATGGCCGAGCAGCTTCTGTTCGGCGCCGCCTCCGGCCTTGCCGCCGAAGGCTTCATGCCTTTCGCGACCACTTACGCCGTGTTCGCATCGCGGCGGGCATACGACTTCATACACCAGACGATCGCGGAGGAAGACCGCAACGTGAAGATCGTCTGCGCGCTGCCAGGCCTGACCTCGGGCTACGGCCCGAGTCATCAGGCCGCGGAGGACCTCGCGCTGTTTCGTGCCATGCCGAACATGACGGTCATCGATCCCTGCGATGCCCATGAGATCGAGCAACTAGTCCCTGCGATCGCGGCGCATCACGGGCCGGTCTACATGCGCCTGCTGCGCGGCCAGGTGCCGGTCGTGCTGGACGAATATGACTACAAATTCGAGCTCGGCAAGGCCAAGCTGATCCGTGACGGGAAGGACGCCCTGGTCATCTCGTCCGGCATCATGACCATGCGCGCGCTCGAAGCCGCGCAGACTTTGAAGGACGACAGCGTCGATATTGCGGTGCTACATGTTCCAACCATTAAGCCGCTCGATACCGAGACGATCTTGCGTGAAGCCGGCAAGTCGGGCCGCCTTGTCGTCGTTGCCGAGAACCACACAACGATTGGCGGTCTCGGCGAGGCGGTTGCCGCACTTCTGATGCGTTCCGGCGTCCATCCGCCTTTCCGCCAGATCGCATTGCCCGACGAATTTCTTGATGCCGGCGCACTTCCTACCCTGCACGACCGCTACGGGATTTCAACCGCAGAGGTTGCACGGCAGATCAAACAGTGGCTTTAGCCTACCGGCGCTAAGCGCCAATCGAACCAAGCCCAGGTGAGGAGCTAACGCCCGTCGCATGTTGCGGCGGCGAGTGATCGCTCCCGCCCAAATGCCGGTGGTCGAGAGCCGGCAAGCGAAAAACCCGGAAAGCTGCACGCCAGCGTGCGCTGACGCAGCGGGCAGCAACGTCAATGAAGGACCAGGAGGAAAACATGACAGTATCGAAGCCCGGAAGCATCAGTCGCCGTTCGCTGTTGATGGCCGCCACGGCCGTTCCTCTCAGCGGGATTCTCACCCGCCCGGCGTCTGCCGCCGAGTTCGTCTACAAGTTCGCGACCGGACAGGATCCAACCCATCCGGTAAATATCCGGGCCCAGGAGGCCATCGATCGCATTCGCGAAGCGACAAGTGGCCGCCTGGAGATCAGGCTGTTTCCGGCCAACCAACTCGGCTCCGACACCGAGCTCCTGACCCAGGTTCGCAGTGGTGGCGTCGAGTTCTTCAACCAATCGTCCTCGATTCTTGCCACCCTGGTTCCAAGTGCGGGCATCGTGAACACCGGCTTCGCATTCGCCGACTATGACAGCGTTTGGAAGGCGATGGATGGCGATCTCGGCACCTACATCCGGGCGCAGATCGCCAAGACACCGATCATGGCGGTGTCAAAGACCTGGGACAATGGCTTTCGTCAGGTGACCTCGTCCGGCCGTGAGGTGCGAACGCCGGATGATCTGAAGAACTTCCAGATCCGCGTTCCACCCGCACCATTGCTGACATCGCTTTTCAAAGCACTTGGAGCCGGGCCGACTCCGATCAACTTCAACGAGGTCTATTCCGCGTTGCAGACCAAGGTCGTCGATGGCCAGGAAAATCCGTTGCCGATCATCGCCACTGCGCGTCTCTACGAAGTGCAGAGCACATGCAGCCTGACCGGGCACGTCTGGGACGGCTATTGGATCCTCGGCAACAAGCGCGCCTTCGAGCGCCTGCCGAAGGACGTGCAGGAGATCGTGATGCGCGAGCTCGATCGCTCTGCCGTCGATCAGCGCGCCGACATCGCGAAGCTCAGCCAGTCCCTGCGGACCGATCTTTCGGCCAAGGGTCTCAAATTCATCGACGTCGATCGTGCCGCCTTCCGCCAGGCCTTGTCCAAGACCAGCTTCTACGCCGACTGGAAGGGCAAGTTTGGCGAGGAGGCATGGTCACAGCTCGAAAAAGCCGCGGGCCAGCTATCATGACCAGCGTAAGCCATACGTCGCATATGGATACCGGGATCGCGGCCGGCACATCTCAAGCGAATTCGCGCCGATGGGTGGTGAAAGCAAACATGGTGCTTGGCCACGCTGTCGCGGTCCCGGCGGCGTTGCTGGTGCTGGCGGAGATCGCCGTGCTGTCCGCGGGCATCGTGAGCCGATACGTGTTCCGCTCGCCGATCGTCTGGTCCGACGAGCTCGCCGGCATTCTTTTCCTCTGGCTCGCCATGTTCGGGTCCGTGATTGCGTTCCAGCGCGGCGAGCACATGCGAATGACCGCCATCGTCGGCGTTCTCAGTGCGGAAGTTCGTGCGTTCCTGGATGTCGTCGCGGCCGCGGCGTCGCTCGCATTTCTCGTGCTCGTCGTCTGGCCGGCCTATGAATTCGCGGCCGACGAGGCATTCGTCACGACCCCGGCGCTCGAGATCGTCAACACCTGGCGTGCGGCAGCGCTGCCGATCGGAATCGGGCTGATGCTGATCGCAGCCGCCCTCCGGCTCATTCGCATATCGAGCCTACGCAGCTTGCTGGCCTCCCTGGCAATCGTCGCGGGCGTCATCGCGACGTTCGCTCTATTGGCTCCAGTTTTGAAGCCGCTCGGCAATCTGAACCTTCTGATCTTCTTCGTCTTCGTCGTCGGCGCGATGGTCTTTGCGGCCGTGCCGATCGCGTTTGCATTTGGCCTCGCCACGGTCGGCTATCTTGCCCTGACAACCAGCACGCCCGACGTCGTGATGATCGGACGAATGGACGAGGGCATGAGCCACCTGATCCTGCTTGCCGTACCTCTCTTCGTCTTTCTCGGCCTTCTGATCGAGATGACGGGCATGGCGCGCGCCATGGTCAGCTTCCTCGCGAGCCTTCTCGGTCATGTCCGCGGCGGACTGCACTACGTGCTTGTCGGGGCGATGTATCTGGTTTCCGGCATCTCCGGCTCCAAGGCGGCGGACATGGCTGCGGTGGCTCCGGTGCTGTTTCCCGAGATGCGGCAGCGTGGGGCCAAGCCCGGCGATCTCGTTGCGCTCCTGGCCGCGACGGGGGCGCAGACCGAGACGATTCCCCCGTCACTCGTTCTGATCACGATCGGCTCGGTGACCGGTGTGTCGATCTCGGCGCTGTTCACCGGCGGGTTGCTTCCGGGCGTGGTGCTCGCGGTCATGCTCGCGGCCGTGGTGTGGTGGCGATACCGCCGCGAGGACTTGTCTCACGTCAAACGGGCGACGGGGCGGCAGATTGGCCGCGCTTTCGTGATCGCGATACCGGCCATCGCGCTGCCATTCGTGATCCGGACCGCCGTCGTCGAAGGCGTCGCGACGGCAACGGAAGTCTCGACCATCGGCATCCTTTACTCGGCCTGTGCGGGCCTGTTCATCTATCGGAAGTTCGACTGGCGCCGCATCTATCCGATGCTGGTCGAGACGGCCTCGCTGTCGGGGGCGATCCTGCTCATCATCGGCGCGGCGACGGGCATGGCTTGGGCGCTGACTCAGTCGGGATTTTCTGCCTCTCTTGCAAAGTTCATGACCAGCCTTCCCGGCGGAGTCCCTGTCTTCCTGGCGGTGACGATCGCGACCTTCGTGATCCTGGGCAGTGTTCTGGAAGGGATCCCGGCCATCGTCTTGTTCGGCCCGCTCCTGTTCCCGATCGCGCGGCAGGTCGGGGTGCACGATGTTCACTATGCGATGGTGGTCGTTCTCGCCATGGGCATCGGCCTGTTCGCGCCGCCGTTCGGCGTCGGCTACTACGCGGCCTGCGCCATCAGCCGCATCAACCCGGACGATGGCATGAAGCCGATCGTGGGCTACATGATCGCGCTCTTGATCGGCACACTGATCGTCGCGGCCGTGCCCTGGCTATCGATCGGCTTCCTTTGACGCATCGGCGGGACGCCTCGCGGGACCAAACCGCGAGGCACCTCGTCAGGCGAATTTCGGCAGATGCAGCGGCAGGCCCTCGCAGGGCATATCGATCTCTTCGACCTGCCCCTTGCCGACTTCGGTGACGCGCAGCTTCTTGCCTTCGAGCGTGAAAGCACAATTCGTCGGCTGCGCCCCGTCCAGGATCAGACGGTCGGCGACCTCACCCCGACGGTCCAGCACCGTGACGCTTTTCTGGTTGTAGACCGTGCAATAGAGGCGGCCATCCGTCCCGAAAGCCATCCCGTCCGGCCCTTTGAAGTCGGGATTCGAATCAGGCTGCAGGACGTTGCCGAAGACCACGCGCTTCGGCGCGGCCTCGCCGAGCACGTCGTATCGGTAGATCTCGCCGGTGAAGGATGCATTGGCATAGAGGTGATTGTCGGAACCGAAAGCAATGCCGTTGGTGAAGCGGATCTTGCGATCGAGCACGCGTACGACCTTCATGGCCGCCGGATCGATCTCATACACACGGCCGTCCCAATCAAGGTCCATATAGCCGTCGACGAAGGCCTGACCGTTGATGAAATCGTCAGCCGCCATCCCGGAGTCGGTCATGTAAAGCAATCCGGTCGGACCGAAGCAGAGATCGTTCGGAAACAGGAAGCGGTCGGCACCTTCGCCCTGCATGCGCCGGATCTCGTTTCCGCCTTCGTCGATGCAGATCAGCGCCCGGAGGCCTGCTTCCGCGATCCAGATCCGGCCGTGGCCATCGGTCGTCAGCCCGTTCGGACGACCGCCCGTCGTCCGGATCACCCTGCGATTGCCGCGATGGTCAAGCCGCGTGACGCAAAGAGTCGATGCGGACATCTCCGTGACATACATCGATCCATCCGGCAGGCACACCGGGCCCTCGGGCGCTCCGATTCCGGTTGCAAACAGTCTCGGCGCCATTTTTCCTTCCCCTTTTTCCATGTTGTTGGCTCTCGTTACGCGATGACCAGGCCGCTGGCCGGATCGATCAGCACCACGCGATTGAGGTCGATGGCGAGGTCGATGCGTTCGCCATGGCTGCCGACGTCATGAGCCTGCAGCTCCGCGACCGCATCCACTCCGCCGATCTTGATGGTGGTGAATGTGCGGGTCCCTGTCGGCTGAATAAGATCGGCGACGGCCGAATAAGAGACCACTCCGTCGCGGAGAGGTCCGCCGCCAGCCCGGCTGACGTGCTGAGGCCGAATGCCGACGAGAACCTCCCGTCCATCCTCGCGGGTGAGTAATGTGGCCTTTGCGGGCGGAAGTGTCAGCGAATCACCAGGCTGAAATAGAACTGCTGCGCTGCCGCCGCTCGTCTTAAGGGTCGCCGGGATGAGGTTGATCGACGGAGACCCGAGGAAGCCGGCCACAAAGCCCGTACGGGGCTGCTCGAACAGTTCAAGCGGGGCCCCTTGCTGCTCGATCTCTCCATCACGGAGCAGCACGATGCGGTCGGCGAGCGTCATCGCCTCGACCTGATCGTGGGTGACGTAGATCATCGTCGTCGTGATCTCGTGATGCAGACGCTTGATCTCGGTCCGCATCTCGTCGCGCAGTTGAGCGTCGAGATTCGACAGCGGCTCGTCGAACAGGAACAGGTCCGCCTTGCGGACGATGGCCCGACCGATGGCGACGCGCTGACGCTGTCCGCCGGAGAGCTGCCGAGGATAGCGCTGCAGAAGATTGCCGATGCCGAGCATTTCGGCGGCTTCGCTGACCCGCTTCCTGATCTCCATCTCTGGAATCTTGCGGGCGCGCAGACCGAACGCGATGTTCTCGTTGACGGTCAAATAGGGGTAGAGCGCGTAATTTTGAAACACCATCGCGATGTTGCGCTCGCGCGGGCGCAGATCGTTGACCACCGCGCCACCGATGGTGATCGTTCCGTCGTCCGGGTCTTCAAGACCGGCTATCGTTCTTAAGAGCGTGCTCTTGCCGCAGCCGGACGGCCCTACCAGCACTGCGAATTCGCCATCGGCGATGGTGAGATCCACCCCCCGAACCGCGTGCACATTGCCGTAGTATTTGTGCACCCCGGACAGCTTGACGTCAGCCACTCCGCTCTCCCTAACCCTTGACTGCGCCCAAGGAGATGCCGCGCACGAGATAGCGCTGCATCACCGAGACCGCGACGAAGATCGGCAACGTTCCAAGGACCGACATTGCCGCGATCTTTGCCCAAAAATTCGATTGTCCGCCGAAGTAGTGCGTCAGCATGACGGGAAAGGTGATGACCTCGGTACGCGTGAGCACCAGCGCGAAGAGGAAGTCATTCCAGGCGAATACGAAGGTGAAGACCGACGTCGCCATGAGCCCCGGGCGCACCATCGGGAAAACGACTTTCCAGATCACTTCCCATCGATTCAGACCGTCGACGAGCGCGCTTTCCTCGAGCTCCAGTGGAACGTCGACGATGTAGCCGCGCATCATCCAGATGACGTAAGGGAGATTGAACGCCGTGTAGAGCAGGATCAGCCCGAAGTAGCCGTCGACGAGACCAAAATAGACGTAGATCAGGAAGATCGGGAAGACGACCGCGATCGGCGGGATCATGCGCTGGGAAATGATCCACATCGCGAGGTTCTCGCCGCCGGTGCCGAACCGGGCGATGCTGTAGGCGCAGAGCGTCCCAAGAACGATCGCAAAGCCGGAGCTGACGCCGGCGACGATCAGACTGTTCAGGATGACAAGGACGTCACCGTCCTTGAACAGCACGTAATAGTTCGAGAACTGAATCTGACCGGGAATCCACAAGGGCGGCACATGATAGATCTCGTCCGGCGTCTTGAACGAAATCATGAACAGCCAGTAGACCGGAAACAGGAACAGCAGCGTTACGACGCCGGCGCCGAGATAGCGAAGCACCAGGATGCGGGCTTTTCTCGCCGGAAGCTTGGCGACACTCATCGCGCAAGCTCCATGCGCTTGAGGACCAGAGTGGTGATGACAGTGAGCAGGGCAATCACCAGGAAAGAGATTGCGGCCGTATAGCTCGTCTCGAATTGCGAGAAGCCCTGCACATAGGTGTAGAGCGATATGGTCTCGGTCATCGAGCCGGGGCCGCCTTCGGTAAGAGCCCAGATGATGTCGAAGATGCGGACGAGGTCGAGGCCCCGGATCAGGCAGGCAACGGCGACAACGGGGGCGATCGCCGGCAGAACGATCGCGCTAAGCACGCGCGGATACGACGCCCCGTCGATCTCCGCAGCTTCGAGCTGCGACTGGTCGACATTTGACAGCGCTGCAAGCAGCAACAGGAACATGAACGGCGACCACTGCCAGACCTCGCAGATGATGATCGCGGGATAGACGTAGGCGGGATTGACCGTCCACAAAATCCGGACCGGCTCGCCGGCGATGAAGCTCAGGATCTCGCCGATCGGACCGAAGCGGACGTCGAACATCAGACGCCAGGTCGCTCCCGCGACAATCGGAGAAATCACCGTGGGGAGGACCAGCAGCGCGACGAAGATCTGGCGACCGGGCATACGATCAATGAAGAGCTGCGCCATCAGGAAGCCGATCAGCAGCTCAGGCGGCAGGGCGATTGCCGTGATGATGGCTGTGTGGCCGAGCGAAGCCCAGAGGCGAGCATCCCGGAAGAGCTCCGCATAGTTCAAGAGGCCGACAAAGGATGTGTCGTTCTCGGTCATCGTGATGCGCTGGAAGCTCACGATCAGCGAGTAGATGAGGGGGAACAAGCCGACCAGGAGAAGGATCAGAATGGCCGGTGCGACGATGAGATAGGGGAGACGGTCCTCGAGCATGCGCCCGAGGCGGCTCGGGCGGCGTTGCTCGGCACCATTGAGACTTGCGGAAAGCGTCATCATCAGTCCAGGAAACGACGCCGCACGGGAGGGCGACGCCTCCCGTGTGGTGTCCAGGGCAGCTATTGCGGATAGGCGCCGGGCTTGGCCGCCCAGACCTTGTAGACGGCCTTTTGATTTTCGATGCCGACCTTCTCGGTGATGGCGTCGAATTGTTGCGCCATGCGGTCGAGGATGGCCTTGGGATCTTCGCTAGCCCAGAGGCTCGAAATCGCCTTGGTCATCGCCTCGTCGTATTTGTCCTGCTGCAGCAGGGAGAGATCGAGCAGGCCCTTCTCACCGGATGTCTTGATCGTATCGAGATAGGCAGGAGCCTCAGGCCAGAGCGCACGGTATTTCTCGCTCGCGTAGTGCGACAGGCGGAACGGATCGCGGAGCGTATAGGGGAGCTGGACGCGCTCGAGGCTGGTCTTCTTGCTGTTCAGCCACTGGATGAAGAGATAAGCGGCCTCCTTGTTCTTGCTGGTGGCCGACACCGACAAGTCGAAGCCGACGCCGAGTTCGGGGCGGCCGAGAGGCGTGAGCGCGTAGCCGACCTTGCCGGCGACTTGGGATTTGGGAACCCACTTCAACGCTTCCTCGCCCGAACCGTAGCCGGCGGCCCAACGTCCGTAAGGCGGCCACGAGATCGTCATCGCGGTTGTGCCCTGAAGAAATGCCGCGAGGTTGTCGACGAAATTCCACTGCTCCACGCCTGGCGGCATGAACTTGTTTTCCGCCTTCATTTCCTTGAACACCTTGAGGCCGACGTCGCCATTCACCGTCGCCTTCATGGTGTCCGCATTGAAGAACTTGCCGCCCTCCATGCGGAAGCGCTCTTGGAACATGTATTGCGGATAGGGCGCGGTGCGGAAGAAGCCGGCGCCGTAAACCTTGGGCGCCATCTTGTCGGTGATGAATTGGCCGATCTGGTCGAACTGCTTCCAGTCCTTCGGCGGTGCAAGTTCGTAGCCGAACTTGGCCTTGAACTCCTCCTTCATCTTCGGATCCTCGAAGATGTCCTTGCGGTAATAGAGCAGCATCACGTCGCCGTCGTCCGGAAAGCCGAAAATCTTCCCGTCGTACTGCATCTGGTTGTCGCGGTACGCGGCCGCGATGTCCTGCAACTCGTCGCGATAGCCGAACTTGTCGACATACTTGTCGAGAGGCTCGAGCGCGCCGGCGCGTGCAAGGTCGGGCATCCAGGACGGAATGACGTTCAACGCGTCGTAGGCCCCGGCGCCCGATTTGAAATCCTGCATGATCTTGGTGAACATCTGATCGGTCGGCACCTCGACCACTTTCACCTTGATACCGGTGAGCTTCTCCCACTTGGGACCCGAGTAATTCAGTGGGTCGAGCGATTGGAGACCGGCCTCCCAGACGATGCTGATCGTCGTGCCCGCATACTTCTTCGCGGCTTCGACTGCGATGTCGGCAGCATCCTTATCGGCGGCTGGCGCCGAGGCACCAGTGAGCGCTAGGACAGCGGTCGCGCTGAGAAACGTCCTGAACCCCATTCCTTTTTCCTCCTCTCTTGGGCGTCCGCAGACCGCCAGGCGGCTTTGGAGCGCCACGTGACTTTTGGCCGATCAGCAGGTGCGGACATCGCCCCGCGGCGCGAACACCGATGCCGCGGGCAAATCTATTCATCTATGGTGAGAATGGGCACACAGGCGTTTTTCGGCTGGTTTGCATCAGCCAGACTGGGCTTCCCGAATGAACGTGATTTGGCTTCCGTGAAGCGCGCATCCTCCCCAAAACGCTGTTAAGCTCTGATTTTGGGGCTAGTCTGCGTTGTCGCAGAACTCTTCGACAAATGAGAACTTTGCAAGCATGGGTGAGCTACATTCACCTGTCTAGCCTGCGGCTGCCAGAAGCAAGACAGGTGCGGATTTACTCTACCCGCCGAGCTCTATCTGTGAGGCGGCGGTTGAACAGGAACAGCTCCTGCGCGCGTCGTATGCCGAGCATGCGTGTACGTACTAAGTGTTGCAGCCATCGGCCGTCATGTTCAGCGCCGTTCGATGCTGGTTGAACGCTCGATCACCAGATTAATAGCTATCGACCATACGTCGCGGTCGCCTCGTCAAGCGCTTGCGCAGCGCAGCGCACAGATCGAGATCGCCGCCGAGCATAAAGATCCGCCGGCGCCCGGCGATAACGACAGTGCCGACGTATGGGGGGCGCATTTGTCGCCATGGCCAAGACAGGGGGCCTAAAGCTTCGACAAGGTGTCAAAAGCGCGACCACATCAGGTGGTGCTGGATCGGCAAACTCGTTAGGAGAGCGGTCGCGGGCGCGGCGCCATCTCCGAATCGAGGATCAGTCGTCCATCGAGTCGACCGTCCAGACGCTTCACGTATTCGGAAGCCTCTTCCATGTGCGCCTTCATGAGCGCACGCACGCGCTCGCTGTCTCGCGCGCGCGCGGCCTTCGCGATCTCCGCGTGAAACTTGACGTTGGCGCACCCGAATTTCGCGTGTTCTTCCGGAGGGGTCTGCGTGCTGAAGACAACCAGACGGCGGAGCATTTCGTTGATCAGCTCACACGCGAAGCGGAGAAAGGGATTGGGGTTTGCGGCAGCCAGGATGTCGTGAAAATCAAGATCTGCCTGACGTTGTCGAACGAGACGAGATGGTTCATGAGAGGTCGGCTGGCAGGTTTCGATGTTGTGTTCCAGAGCATCGAGTTGTTCGTCGGAGAGAAACGGAACTGAGCCGGCGGCCAATTCCGGCTCCAGCAATCGCCGCGCCGCATAGATGTCCTCCATGCTGACCTCCTTGAAGAACAGATAGTTCTGCAGCAGTTGGAACGTGCGCTCGAGCGGCACCTCGATAATCGTCGCCCCGCCGGCAGGACCGGTGCTGACCGTGATCAGTCCCTGCACCTCCAATGACTTCAGCGCCTCGCGGATGGTGCTCTTGCTGACCGAAAACAGCCGCTGAAGCTCCTTTTCCATCGGGAGCTTGGCGCCCGGGCGAAGGTTCTTCTGTGTAATCAACTGCTTGATCTCTTCGGTAACGAGATCGGCCCGCTTTTGAATTTTCAGCCGCCCGGGCTGCTTCGGCATTTTTTCCAGTTCTACCGCCATCCGAATTCTCCAGATCGATCAATGGGTTCCTGACGTGCCCACCGCGGATCCAGCGCGGGCCTGCGAAAAAGAACCGACTCGTCGATTGACACTTCTCCCATAACGGGCATATTCATGCAAATCCGGTTTATCATGATAAATATAATGAACCGGTCAATAAGCGGAAACGAGCATGGTAAGCGGGCAAAACATCCCTGAAATCTGGGCAGCTATTCACACGCCTTTCGACAACTCCGGGGCCATCGACGAGGCCGGGGTTCGCCGGAATGTCCGCCACTACATCGCAGCTGGCCTCGTGGGAGTGTTCTGCAATGGACTGATCGGCGAGGTCTGGTCGCTCACGTTGCAGGAGAGGAAGCGCGTTATCGAAGTGATCGCCGATGAGGCCGGAGGCCGTCTCGGGATCTCAGTTGTGATCTCGGGTCCTTCGGTTGAAGAGACCATCGAGCTTGGCGAGCACGCGCGTCGGCTTGGCGTCAGTCACGCCGTGCTAATGGTCCCAACCTCCGGCCCGCGATCCCCCGCGCAGCAATTCGCGTATCTGCACCACATCTGCACGCGTCTTGAGATGCCGATCGTCATCTTCAACGGCCGAACCGCTGCAGGCAGCCCATTGGATCCTGCGGTTTTCACGCAGCTTTGTTCGCTGCCCAATCTCAAGCTGCTGAAGACGACCGGCAATGCAGCCGAGAACGCTGCTCTCCGCCAGGCCGCGCGCAATGGCGTGCTCGTCTCCGATCCTCTGGAAGAAAATTTCTTCGTCAATATGCAGGGCGAAGGTCAGTCGATCCTGTATGCCGACCCTGAGCCCTACCTGTACCAACGCGGGGACTTTCGGCCGATCGCGAACTACGTGGCGCTGCTGGCGTCCGGACAAACGGAAGAGGCGGCGCGCATTTGCGCGTCACTCGCACCGCAACGGGTCGTCTTCAACAAGTGGATCATGGACCCGCTGAAGAGCGGTCATATGCCGAACGCGGCGGTCAAGCACTGGTGCGATCTGATCGGCATTGCCGGTGGCGCGGTGCGCTCGCCCGTCACGCCCCTGTCCACCGCCGAACGGAGAGAACTGGAATCAGACCTCGTCGCATGTGAGGCGCCAGGCCTGCTCTCTGCCGCCAAATGAACCTTGTCGTGACCTGCTGATCATCCAGGGAGAGAAAAATGACCTTGAAACCCTTCGACCGTCGCTCGTTCCTTCAGGTGCTGGCCGCTGCCGGCTCCGCACCATTCGTTCTCGACATCGGGGCCGCGCACGCAGAAACGCCGCTCACGGTCGGGATCCTCTATTCCGGTTCGAAACAGGATTATGGCTTCAACCAGTCTCATGCGCAGGCCGCAGCCGCGCTGAAGAAGCAGCCCGGCATCAAGGTGGTCGAAGAGGAGCGCGTTCCGGAAACAATCGCCGCCCAGCGCAGCATGGAAGGGATGATCCGCCAGGATGGCGCTCAGCTCATCCTCGCGACGTCCTTCGGCTACTTCAAGCCTCACGTTCTAGAGATGGCGGCCAAATATCCGGATGTCACCTTCGCTCACACCGGCGGCGTCTGGACGGCGGGCTTGCCTGAAAACATCGGCACGTTCTACGCCTACATTTTCGAGGCGCAGTACATTTCGGGAATCATCGCGGGCCATATGACGAAGACCAAGAAGCTCGGCCTCGTGGCTGCGAAGCCGACGCCCAATCTTCTGCGAAGCATCAACGCGTTCGCGATCGGCGCCCGTTCGGTCGATCCCGCCATTCAGGTGCAGGTGATCTTCACGGGCGATTGGGTGCTTCCGGTGCGCGAAGCAGAGGCGACGAATACGCTCGTCGACCAGGGCGCCGACGTCATCGCGGCCCAGGTGGACAGCCCGAAGGTGGTGATCGAGACGGCCGAGAAGCGCGGCGTCATGTCGTGCGGCTACCATTCGAGCCAGGCGGATGTCGCTCCCAACGGCTATCTCACGGGAGCCGAATGGAACTGGATCACGCCATATCTTGTGTATGCCGGCAGCGTCCGGGGTGGCAAAAAGCCCGAGCACTATCTCCGTGCCGGCATCTCCGACCATTTCGTCAAGAACAGTCCTTTTGGAAAGCTCGTCACGCCCGCGGCCCGCGCGGCGGCCGAGAAGGCAAGAGCAGACCTTATCGGCGGCACGCTCGTGATCTACAGCGGTCCACTTAAGGACAATAAGGGCAACGTCGTCATCCCTGCCGGCGTCATGCAGAGCAGCAACGACCGTGCGCTCGACGGTATCAACTACCTCGTTGAAGGCATCATCGGCCAAGTCTAAGGGGGCGACCTTGTCTTCGATCTCTGGAATCGAGTCCGCGCCGTCGAACCCGCCGGGAACCGCAGCCCAGCTCAGCGTGGCCTTGCCCGTCCTGGCGGTGCTGCTTGCATCGGCGGTCTTTGCGGCCTTCGTCGCCTTGTATGGGCAAAACCCTTTCACGGTGTTCGGCCTGATCGTTCAAGGCGGCTTCGGCAGCAGCTTCGCTTGGCAGGATACCTTGTCGCGGGCCGCACCGTTGATTCTGGTTGGCTTGGCCGTTGCCATACCCGCACAGGCGGGACTGGTGATCATCGGCGGCGAGGGCGCTCTGGTGCTCGGAGGACTTGCTGGGGCCGTGGTGACATTGCCCTTTGCGGGAGCGCACGCACTTCCGATGCAACTGCTCATGTTGCTGGCCGGTGCTCTGGTCGGAGGCCTCTGGTTCGGTCTGGCGGGAGCGTTGCGTCAATACCGCGGCGTCAACGAAACGATCTCGGGCCTGCTCCTGTCCTACATAGGGATCGCGATCTTTCACCATCTGACGGAAGGCCTGCTCCGGGATCCGGCGAGCCTCGACAAGCCGTCAACCCATCCGATCGATCCGTCCTACATGTTGCCCATGCTGCCGGGCGTTGGCGTTCATGCCGGGCTTGCGGTCAGCCTGGCGCTGGCCATCATCGCCCACGTCGTGCTGCGCTACACACGATGGGGCTTTGCGCTGCGCGTGGTCGGCGGTAGCGCCAGGGTCGCGAGGATGGTCGGCCTGGCCGTGAATCGCTGGGTCATCGGTGCGACGTTTGTGGCGGGTGGAATGGCGGGAGTTGCCGGTGCGATCGAGGTGGCAGCCGTGCAGGGGACGGCCAACTCCTCACTCATCGTTGGCTATGGTTACAGCGGAATCCTCGTCGCGTTTCTGGCTCGCCACCAACCGCTCGCGATTGTCGCAGTCGCGCTTTTGATCGGCGGCATGCAGGCAAGCGCGAGCCTATTGCAACGGCGCCTCGAGCTTCCCGATGCAACAATGCTTGTGTTTCAGGGCTTGATCTTCGTCTGCGTCCTCGTCGCGGATGCAATTGCACAACAATTGCGAGAAAAGGCACGGAGGTAAGCATGGATCCCACGGCAATCGGTTGGCTCGCACTGCCACTCGCGATCTTGGGCGGAGCGATCCGTGTTTCGACCCCCTTCATCTTCGTCAGCATCGGTGAGCTCATCACCGAAAAATCGGGGCGCATCAATCTAGGTCTCGAGGGCACGCTCATGCTGGGCGCGATGGCGGGATACGGGATCTCGTATCTCTCCGGCTCGCCCTGGGGCGGCGTGCTTGCGGCGGGGCTTGCCGGAACGGCGTTTGGGTTGCTGCACGGGCTGCTTTGCAGTGTGAAGCGCGTCAATGATACGGCGATCGGCATCAGCCTCATCGTGCTGGGCACCGGCCTGGCGTTCTTCTTCGGCAAACCCTTGATCGAACCCAAGGCGCCAGCGCTTCCTTCGATATCCCTCGGATTCTGGTCCAGTGTGCCGCAAGTGCGAGCAGCGTTGGACGTGAACGCGCTGTTTTTTGTCGGAATTCTATTGGCCTTTGCAGTCTATGTCTTCCTGAACAGGACCGGCTGGGGACTGATGCTGCGCACCGTCGGAGACAGCGAGGATGCGGCGCGCGCGCTTGGTTTCCCCGTATTGCGGGTGCGCATCCTGGCGACGATGGCGGGCGGCTTTCTCGCTGGCATCGGCGGCAGCTTCCTGTCGCTTTCATATCCCGGGAGCTGGAGCGAGGGCCTGTCCAGCGGGCAGGGCATCATGGCGGTGGCGCTCGTCATCTTTGCGCGTTGGCGTTCCGTCAACGCCCTCAGCGCATCACTTCTGTTCGGCGGTGCAGGAGCTCTCGGGCCGGCGCTGCAGGGTGTCGGCGTTACCGGCTACTATTACCTGTTCAATGCGGCGCCATACATCCTGACGCTGGCGATCATGGTGGCCTCGACGTCGCGCGCGGCGCCGTTCGCCGATGCGCCGGGCGAACTCAAGCTGCACCGATGAGAAACGCTGTGACGGGAATACATCCCCTGAGGATCGTCTGATGACCGCTCGGCAAGTCGAACTCAAGAACATGACGAAGCGTTTCGGAGCGAACCTCGCTCTGAACAACGTGTCGCTGCTGATCCGGTCGGGCACCGTCCATGCGCTGCTTGGGGAGAACGGAGCCGGGAAGAGCACGTTGGTCAAATGCCTCGTGGGCTTTTACCATCCGGACGACGGTCACATCCACGTGGATGGGCGCGAGCACCGGCTGAACTCCCCGAAGGATGCCGACGCGCTCGGCATCGGTATGGTGTACCAGCATTTCACGCTGGTTCCGTCCATGACGGTGGCGCAGAATCTCGTTATCAGCGGCGCGAGATTGCCGGCCTATGTCAACTGGCAAAGCGAGCTGAAGCGGCTGGCGGACGTCACGAAGAAGCTGCCCTTTCACGTTCCCCTCGACGTGCGCGTCTCGCAGCTCTCTGCGGGCGAGAAGCAGAAGGCCGAGATTGTCAAGCAGCTCTATCTCGGGCGCAAGCTTCTCATTCTGGACGAGCCGACTTCGGTGCTCACGCCGGCCGAGGCAGATGAGGTGCTCGGCTATGTTCGCAGCCTGACGCGGGCGGGCGATCTCAGCGCCGTTCTGATCAGCCACAAGTTTCATGAAGTACGCCGATACGCCGACGACGTCACGGTGCTGCGTCGTGGCGCGTCAGTCCGAACCGGAGCGGTCGCGGATCTGTCAGACGATGCCCTGGCCGAAGCAATGATCGGAGAACCCGTCAGCAAGGCCGTGCAGCACGCGCCGAAATCACCGCCGAAGCCCAACATTGTCCTCTCCATCAAGGAGCTCCGCGTGAATGGGGATAATGGCTTACCGGCCGTGAAAGACCTTTCGCTCGAGGTTCGCGAAGGTGAAATTGTGGGAATTGCCGGCGTGTCCGGGAACGGACAATTGGAGTTGGTCGAGACCTTGATGGGCCAGCGCGATCGCAGCGGTACGATCGCCGTATCCGGTGCCGCGTTCAACGGTACGCGAAGGGAAATTGCCCGCCTCGGCGTCTACGGGTTGCCGCAGGAGCCGCTGAAGAACGCCTGTATTGATCGGATGTCGCTGGCGGAGAACCTTGCCCTGCGCAACTTCGATCGGGCGCCACTCTGTCGCGGTATTGCGATGAACTACGGAGCGCTCATGCAGCAGGCCGAGAAGCTCGTGAAGCAATTTCGTGTCAAAGCCCCCGGCTTGACGGCGAGCATGAGCGCGCTGTCCGGAGGCAACGTGCAACGGGCGGTTCTGGCGCGAGAACTCACCCAAAACGTCCGATTGCTGATCGCGTCCAATCCGACGTTCGGACTTGATTTCGTTGCTTGCGAAGAGACCTACCGCCGGATCGTCGAGGCACGGAATGGCGGTGCCGCGGTGCTGCTCATCTCGGAAGACCTCGACGAGCTGCTTGGCCTGGTCGACAGGGTGCTCGTCATGAGCGCGGGCCGTATTGTCCATGAGGTCGCGGCCGACGACGCCGACAAGCGCGTGATCGGCAAATACATGGCTGGAATGAAAGCGGCCTGACTCAAGGCGCGTATCGGATCGGAACTTACAAGGAGACTGCTCGTGGTCACGCAGATAAATCATTTCATCAATGGCAGGCGGGTGCCAGGCGGTACGGAGCGCAGGTTGCCTGTCTTCAACCCAGCCTCGGGCGAGCAGACTGGGTCCGTCGTCGCCGCCGATGCGAGTGTCGTGGCTGAGGCAGTGGCCACGGCCAACCGGGCGGCGCAGGGCTGGGCCGATACGACGCCCTTGCGACGGGCTCGCGTGTTGAATCGCTTTCTGCGGATCCTTGAAGATCGCGCAACGCAGCTCGCTGACGTGATCGTATCGGAGCATGGTAAGGTTCATTCCGACGCCCTCGGGGAAGTTCAGCGCGGGATGGAAGTGGTCGAGTTTGCGACGGCTGCGCCGCAACTGCTCAAGGGCGAACTCACTGAGAATGTCGGGACCCGCGTCGACAGCTATTCCACGCGCCAGCCGCTCGGGGTGGTCGCAGGAATCACGCCTTTCAATTTTCCGGTCATGGTCCCGATGTGGATGTTTCCGGTCGCGCTCGCCTCCGGAAACGCGTTCATCCTGAAGCCGTCGGAACGTGACCCGTCCGCCTCGTTGGTCATGGCGGAATGGCTCAAGGAAGCCGGCCTGCCGGATGGCGTCTTCAATGTGGTGCAGGGTGATAAAGAGGCCGTCGACGCGCTGCTGCATCATCCGGACGTATCGGCGATCAGCTTCGTAGGGTCCACGCCCATCGCGCAGTACATCTATTCGACCGCCGCGAACACCGGGAAGCGTTGCCAGGCGCTTGGTGGCGCCAAGAACCACATGATCGTGATGCCCGATGCCGACATGGATCAGGCGGTCGATGCGCTGATGGGCGCCGCTTACGGCTCCGCCGGCGAACGTTGCATGGCGATTTCTGTTGCCGTACCGGTCGGCGAGAAGACTGCGGATAAGCTGATTTCCGCCCTCGAGCCCAAGGTTCGAGGCCTGAAGGTCGGGCCTGGTACCGATCCCGAGACCGAGATGGGTCCTCTTGTCACGAAGCAGCATCTGGAGAAGGTCCGAAGCTACATCGATGCGGGCGTCGCGGACGGCGCAAGGCTGCTCGTGGACGGACGCAAATTCAGGATGCAGGGTTATGAGAATGGTTTCTTCCTGGGCGGAACCCTGTTCGATCACGTCAAGCCGAGCATGAAGATCTACAAGGAGGAGATCTTCGGGCCAGTGCTGTCGGTCGTGCGAGCGCCGGATTACGCGACGGCCGCGCGGCTGATCAATGAGCACGAATTCGGCAACGGAACGTCGATCTTCACACGTGATGGCGATGCTGCGCGTGAATTTGCGCACCAGATCAAGGTCGGCATGGTCGGCATCAACGTGCCGATTCCCGTGCCGATGGCCTTTCACTCCTTCGGAGGATGGAAAGCATCGATTTTCGGCGACCACCACATGCACGGACCGGAAGGTGTTCGCTTCAATACACGAATGAAGACAGTGACAAGCCGCTGGCCAACCGGAATACGGGCCGGTGCCGAATTCGTCATGCCGACCATGTCATGATGGCGCTCGGATACTGCGTTTGTCGGTTCTCCCAAACTGCGAGGGCCATAGGCCCTCGTTCTTTTCATAGGTCTTTTTCCAATGGCCGCAGTCTCAATCGGGATTGACTGACACTCTCTCCGCCCCACTGCTTTTCGATGCGGTGGGATCATGGGACAGGGGTGACGGACGAACCTTTCTCTGATTGGCTCCAATCGGACAGTGATTGCTGGAGCTAGCTTAAACTTGTCCATGATGGATTGGAGCGAGAGTCAGGCTTTTCAATGCGTTAGAAGGCGGCGTGTGCACGACGTGTGCACCGGCAGATCAAGAAAAATCTTGCGACAGCCAATGTGAGGAGGCCCTCCTGAAGTAGAGTGGCCGCTTCCGCGTGGCGCTTGTGTGCCACCACCCAACGACCTCGCCCGGCCCGATCCCCGCTACGTGCCCGGTTCCCCGGTTGATGACGTCATCGGCCAGCGGATTGAGGATGTGCACGCATTAATGCAGCCGCTCGAATTGCTCACGTCCGTCCCCGATGATGTGCACCCGAGCTGGATCGGTCGCGAGCTCATGGAGAGTGGTGTCAAGCCATTCCACAAGAACTCGTTCGACGTGATCGCGGTAGCCCTCGATGGTTTTTTCGCTGCGGTTCTGCCAGATGGAGGCAAAGCGCGGTATCGCCCCCTTGGGCGGCGCGCACTTCCGTTACCTGTCCCGCGCAGGCTGGGGCAATGCCATATACCACCTTTTGCTCTGTGATGAATTCACTGCACAGCGCGCCCGGGAGATTGGTCTCGTCCAGGAGGTCGTGCCGGCGGGTCAGCAGGTCGCCCGCGCCATGGAGATCGCGGCGATCATCGCCCGCAACGCACCGCTTGGCATTCAGGTCACCAAGGAGGCGGCTGCGAAATATGCCGAGCAGGCGAAGCGGTTGCGATTGGCTCATTCCCGCCATCCGCGATCGCGTGCTCAAGAGAGCCGACGCGCGCGAGGGCATCCAGTCCTTCATCGAACGGCGGCCCGTGGTCTTCCAGGGACGCCGAGAAGAAATCCGGTTGCTACGGGGAGGTGCGGGCGGCGCAACGCCTTGGATGCGGCGGTCAGAGAAAACAGCCTATTTAGCGATCTCGCCGCCCCGTCCGAGAGGTAGCCGGAGAAGTGATGGGCAGGAGGGACCATGCCAGACCGCAATCGTGGTTACGACAGCATGCGTCTTCGGTGAAATGACCGGATCCTCACCGGTTCCGGGATTTACCGGATACGCAGGATAGTCCGCTCCTGCGATGGACAAGCGGAGCCGCTCGCCCTTATTCAGCGTTGCACACGTGGCAGCTAACGTCAGCCGGTACCGTCCAGGGGCGGCGTTGCGATAGTGCGCATATCCGCTGGAGATCTGAAGTGTCATCTCGTCGGGCTTCACGACCGAAAGGATGTAAGAGAGGTCGAAGCTTGGGCGATCGCAGCTCAGGTCGAGCTCGACCTCGGGTTCGCCAACGACTTCCATGGCCTGTTCAAGCGTTTCTGTTGTGAAGGTCAGAACATCGCCCCGTTCATCCGCGACCCGACGATCGACTGGTCCCATTGGAGCGCCATAGTAGCCGCCGACGGTCGGTGCGGGCCGCCACGGGTCATGCACGATATGCTCCACATTCTCCTGCGTGCTCTGTTGCGGGCTGAGAACGCCATCCTGGGAGTCCATCGATGTCCGCCCCGTGCCGCTTAGAAACAGGGGATGCGTACGGTCCGGCAGCTGATCATACGGCCGCCAGGTTTTCAGTCCCATATCGAACAGCTCGATCCTTCCGTGCTCGGCCTTGCCTGGCAGACCCTTGAGGGCGCGGTCGAAGAATTGGATGTGATCAAGGTCGACGTTGCGTTGCGCCTCCGGTCCGAAATCGACCGCGCCGACTTTCCTCGTCCAGGGGAAATGGATCCAGGGTCCGACTATCAGCTTGGTGTCGCTGTTGCTGGTCGCGAGAGCCCGGTAGGCCTCGACCGTGGCCGGCAGAAACGGGTCGAACCAGCCGCCTACGAACAGCATCGGCAGATGGCGCGCGCGAATAGCTTCCACGCTCTTCACGGGCGAAATGCGGTCCCAATACGGTGAATCGACGGGCGTTTCGAGCCAGTCCATGACGTGCGAATAGTGACGATACTTCTGCAGGAGCTGCGGCATAGCCGTGACGGGCCCACTAAGCGGCAGGTTCGCGGACGCGGCTTGCAGGGCGCTGAAGGCCTCGTCATCGCCGGCGCGTCGTGCTGCTTCCGCCGTGATTTGAATGCCCCAACCGATCATGTGCTTCATCTGTAGCGCGCCGTTCTCGTAAACCCAGTGCGCCGGATTCCACGGGCCCATCGCGGGTGCGAGGGCTTTCAGTGATGGGCAGTCTCCCGCAGCCGCAAGGAGCTGGTTGTAGGCCTGATAGGAAAAGCCGTACATCGCGACATCGCCATTGGCGCCATCGAGACGCGCCGCCCATTCGACCGCTTCCGCGCCGTCCTCGACTTCGGTTTCTCCGGGTCGGAATGTTCCTTCCGATGTGCCGCGCCCCCTGACGTCCTGCACTACGACCACGTAGCCGTGTGAGGCGTACCACGCAGGATGCGCATAGCAGATACTGCAGGCGATGCGCCTGCTGTAGGCCTGACGCTGAAGCAGAACCGGATACGATCCCGGCACCGCCGGGCGGTACACGTCCGCGTCGAGCCGTGTGCCATCCTTCAGCATCATGGTCTCGACTTGCGGCGGGAGGATGGGCAGTCGGGAGGAGTTTGGGGACATCTGCCTGGACTTCATCGACGTGAATTCATGCGTTTGGGCTTGGCTCAGGCGTCTCGCGGCGCGCCGCCCGCAGTCGGGCGTTCGTAGTCCGCTGTCGGCCTCAGCCGCGAGAGCGGGTACCGGTCAACCTCCGAGATCAGCTTGATCAAGCGACTTGCCGCACGGTCGATGGTGGCGCGGCCGCGCTCACCATCCGCGAGGGCGGCGTTACCGCAGGCGCCCTTCGGATTGATGTCCTGCATTTGCCAGCCGAACCCAGTTGCGTGGCCCTCCGGCATGAGGATCTCGCATTCCGTCTCGAGGGTCTGCGACAGGGACCTGAAGTTCTCCGCAAGCGTCATGTCAACGAGGCGGGGATGCAGATGGAGCATCACGCTCGTCTCGATTTCTCCCGCGTGGATACCGTGCTTGCGTTCGGACGCAGTGAAAAGGTCCGACAGATCAGTGAAGCGAGACCATTGTGATGAGACGGCCAGCATGCCCAGCCTGACACGCAACTCGCGGCAGACGATCTCCATGACCTGGGGCTGCCCTCCATGCGAGTTGACGAAGACGACCTTGCGGACCCCGGCTCTATGAACGCTTTCGCAGACCTCGTACCAGACGCGGCCCAGCGTTTCCGCAGAAAGCGTCAGCGTACCCGGGAACGCTGAATGCTCGTTCGATTTTCCGATCGAGATCGTTGGCAGGATGAGAGCCGGAAAGTCGTCGGTCATCTGGGCGACCGCGTGCTGCATAATGCCATCATTGATCGCGGTATCGACGCGAACGGGCAGATGGGGTCCATGCTGTTCGACGGCGCCGACCGGCAGCACGGCGACGATCCTGCTCATGTCAAGCTGACGGAAGTCCTCTGTGGAAAGGTCCCACCACCAATGCGATTTCAGTTTCATCTCGGTTGCCTAGCCTCGATTGACGGAGAAGCCGACGATTCCTGTGCTTCGAGCGGCCGCCGATCATTCTTGAATATCGGCAAGAACATGAAAAGCGCCGAATTTCGTCGGTAGCGTTGCCCTTTGGGCAACAGGATCATGACGCCACCGACCGATTTCGATGTTGCCCCGCCGACCGGATCAGCCCGCAACTTCCCGGATCATTGCCTTCAGCATCTCCGCCAGAACGCTCGCGATCGCGCTGGTGCCGCGGCTATGTCCGATCAGCATCAGCGCCTGCGCATCCTGGGAGAGCTCCCGAACCGTCACGTAGGTGAGCCGCCCGGCGCGTCGCTCGGACTCGACGTCGAACGGAGTCAGGAACGTAATGCCATCATTCAAGATGACGGCGTGCCGCATGATCTCGATCGAATTCGTCTCGATGGCAGGCTGCAGGTCGATCGCGACACGGGCGAACGCCGCGTCCAGATAAGGCCGGATCGCGCTGGTCGTGTCGGCGATGACGAGCGGGTAATCGATGCAATCGCTGAGACGGATGCTGCTTCGCTTTGCCAGTGGATGATTTGGCGCCATCACCGCGCCAAGCCGTCCGACGCCGCGGGCGAGAACTTTCAGATTGCTGTCCTTGCCGAAGTCAAATCCAATGCCGATATCGGCTTCGCCGCTGGCAACCGCGACTTGGATCTCCGCCCCGGTATTGAAAAGGGTGAGGCTCAGCTTGACCCGCGGATTGGCAGCTCGAAACTCCTTCACCGTACTCGGGACGAGGTTGGAGGCGAGACCGCTCATCATCGCCACCGTGATTTCTCCCCGTCGCAGGCCCTTCAGCTCCTCGATCTTTGTCTGGGTACGATTCAGCTCTTTGAGCGTCTGACGGACATGTCCGATCAAGACTTCGCCGGCGGCAGTGAGGATCAGCTTCTTCGGGAGGCGCTGGAAGATCGGCGTCCCCAATTGCGTTTCGAGTGCAAGAATCTGCCGGCTGATCGCCGATGCCGCGACGTTGAGACGGTCCGCAGCCTTGCGGATCGAGCCGGTGCGGGCAACCTCGTCGATGTAGTTTAGCAGCCGGCTGTGAAGCATCCTCGCCCCCAATCTCCGGGCAGAATGGCGCCACGTTGCCAAAAAGGCAACGGGTCTGTCGAATCAAAGCGCTTTGACGTGACGCTTCGGCATGCGACATCCATCATGACGACAGGCGCACCGTTCAAGGAATTCATCACATGCCGTTTAGCGTCGCCGAACTCACGCGTGCGAAAGCCTTTCGCATCTCGCCGAGGGACACCAACTATTTCGCAGTGCTGTTCGATCAGGTGACCGACCGGATCGGCAGCATTTTCGTTATCGAAATCTTCCAGCCGGGAGGGGCGACGCCTCCGAACGAGCACGCCTCGGCGTATGAATTCTTTCATGTACTGCACGGCGTCGGCGTTGCGCGATGCGACGGCAAGAGCCTGCCGATCAAGAAGGGTGACTCGCTGCTATTGCATCCCGGCTCCGAGCACGTCGTCGAGAACACCGGGCCGGGCAAACTTTACACGCTCACCGTGATGACTCCCAACGAGGGCTTTTCCGAGCTGATCCGCAGCGGCCAGCCTGTCGAGCTCGATGCCGAGGACTTGCGCGTCCTGCAAGGACTCTAGTCGATGGACATGCGGCCATTCCACCCTGCCGAGGGCGATCAAGAATTGCTTCCGCTCGGCTCGAGCGTCTCGAACCGCTGGATGGTTGCCGAGCGGCAAGCCAATCTGGTGCGCCAGCCGGTCCTGCCGCGGCCATTGTCGGTTCAAGCGCAGACCAAGCTGGTCACATTCGATGTCGCGCACACCGCGCTTATTGTCGTGGATATGCAGAACGACTTCTGCCATCCCGGGGGCTGGCTGGCCCATATTGGCGTCGATATAGCGCCGGCGCGCCGTCCAATTGCGCCCTTGCGGCGCTTGCTGCCGGTTCTCCGCGGCGCCGGCGTACCCATCATCTGGGTCAACTGGGGCAACCGACCCGACCGGCTCAATCTCAGCCCGTCGCTGCTGCACGTGTACAATCCAAGCGGCGCCGGCACCGGGCTAGGCGATGCGCTACCGGGCTCAGGCGCCAAGGTGCTGGAGCGCGGGAGCTGGTCGGCGGCGATCGTCGAGGAGCTTCCGGTGGAGCCGGACGACATCCATGTTGAGAAATTCCGGATGTCAGGCTTTCAGGATACCGAGCTTGACAGCATCCTTCGCAATCTCGGTGTGCACACATTGATGTTCGCGGGTGTCAACGCCGATCAGTGCGTGCTTTGCACGCTCCAGGATGCAAATTTCCGCGGTTACGATTGCGTTTTCCTGGAGGACTGCGCGGCTACGACGTCGCCGGAATACTGCATGGCTGCGACCGTCTACAATGTCAACCAGTGCTTTGGATTCGTCGTCAGGTCGGACGTGATCGTGGCAGAGCTCGTGCATCTTGCATTGGGGAGTGATCGATCGTGAACGATCTCGCATCCGACGCTTTAGACCGCCTTGTCGCCGATCTCGGCGATATCCCCGTCGTGACCGAACAGAAGGTCGTGCGCCGCCGCTCGCGCGACTTTTTCTGGTACAGTCCGATCCTGAACGCGCAGCTCGACGGCAAGTCGGCCGATCTGATCGTATTGCCGCGCGACGAAAAAGACGTGATCCAAGTCGCGGGCGCCTGCGCGCATCATCGCGTACCGATCACCGCGCGCGGGGGCGGAACCGGCAACTATGGACAGGCTGTGCCGCTCAGGGGCGGTGTCCTGCTGGATGTCTCCGGGCTCGAGAGCATCGAATGGATCAAGCCCGGCGCCGTACGTGTCGGCGCGGGCGCCAAGATGCACACGATCGATGCGGTCGCGCAGGCCCAGGGGTGGGAACTACGGATGCATCCGTCCACGAAGCGCATGGCGACGATCGGCGGTTTTGTCGCGGGCGGATCGGGGGGCATCGGCTCGATCACCTATGGCGGCTTGCGAGACCCTGGAAACATCCTGGCTGCTCGCGTGGTCACGGTCGAAGAGCAGCCCCGTGTCATCGAATTGCGCGGCGACGCGGCGCAAAAGGTCAATCGCGCTTATGGCACGACCGGCATCATCACGGCGCTGGAAATGCCGCTCGCACCCGCGTGGAAATGGATCGATGTCATTGTGGCCTTCGATGATTTTCTCGAGGCGGCGGCTTTCGGCTACGAGGCTGCAATGGCCGACGGGATCGTGAAGAAGGTTCTCTCGCCGATCACCTGGCCGCTGCCATCCTATTTCGGCGCGTTGAAACCCTACTGTCCCGACGGAAAGAGTGTGCTCATGGCGATGATCGCCGAGCCTTCGTTCGAGAGTTTCAAATCGCTACTCGGCCGTCGCGGTATTATCACGCTCGAGACGCCAACAGATGAGAGTCCCAGCCGGGTTCCGCTCTACGAATATTGCTGGAACCACACGACGCTCCAGGTGCTGAAGAGCGATCGTTCTGTCACCTACCTGCAATGTCTCTACCCGCATGATCGCGTCCTGGAGAAGGTCGCCGAAATGCGGGAACTGTTTCCGGACGAAGTGCTGCTGCACCTTGAGTTCATTCGTTTCGGCGGGCGCGTGACATGCAGCAGCTTGCCGGTGATACGCTACACCGATGCAGATCGCCTGAACGAGATCATCCGGTTGCATGAAGACCGCGGCGTCTTTATCGCCAATCCGCACGTCTTTACCGTCGAGGACGGCAGCCGGTACAAACGCGCAGATGCGGATCAACTCGGCTTCAAGCACGAGGTCGACCCGCACGGCCTGCTTAATCCTGGGAAGATGAGAAGCTTTGTTAGCGACAGGCCCTGATGTAGCGGCCCGCCTCACGATTGCATCACTTGAATAGCTGACCCGAATTCGCTGACATTGTCAGCGTCGATCCGTTCGTGCTCGTTCATCGACAGGATCGGCGTGGTCGGTGGACGTGCCGGCAGGGGTGCGAAGGTTATGAGAAGAATCCAGTCGTTAGCACGCCGACCGTAACGTCGTTGAACTCGGAGCCCATTCGCGTGACGTTCGACGCGAGCAAGGCAATCTGGGAACCGAAATATTCCCACTTTGTCGATCTCTGGATCGCGTGGAGTTGGACGAATGCTGGAATGGACGTTCGGCGAGCGCCGTCGGTCGAACTCCTGCTCTTTCCGCAGCCTGTGTCGCTAGCAGCCCATTGCCCATGAAATCGGCGCCGCCTCAAAGGCGACAGATGGGCGGGAAAATGCCATTCCCGCGTTCGCTCATCCCGCCCGACGCCGCTGGAATGCCGGGCGCTGGCTTGCACGCGATATTCGGCAGCTCCAATGGCGATTCCGCGTGTCGCCAAGGTGACGTCGGTCGCACCATAGTTGCGTCCGCGAAGCGGATTAGCGGCCGATCCATCCTGCTATCCGAAGCCCGCCCCGTCTGCACATGAAAAAGGCATTGCCGGAAAGGCAACGGATGGCTCGAATAAAAATGCTTTCAGGCGACAGGCGGCCTGTGCATCCTCAAGCCTGGAACGTCTCCCAGCACCGAGCTCGCCGGCCGCGCCGGCGCGATACCCCAAGGGGCACCTGCATGGCGAAGAGAAGTCTGTCCCGAATGGTCGTAGCCGGTTTGGTTGTCGGCGCAGCCCTGGGCGCCGCACTCGCGCCTGCCGCGGCTGCCGACAAGGTGACATTCCTGACGAGCTGGTTCGCGCAGGCCGAGCATGGTGGGTTCTACCAAGCCAAAGCGACCGGGCTCTATGACAAGGCTGGTCTGGACGTCACCATCAAGATGGGCGGTCCGCAAGTGAACAGCTCGCAGTTTCTGCTGGCGGGCGATGCCGATTTCATGATGGGCTACGACATCCAGGTGCTCAAGGGCCGTGAGCAGAACTTGCCGCTGGTGACGGTCGCTTCGTCGTTTCAGTTCGATCTGCAGGGGATCATGACCCACGACGACATAGTCGATCTCGCTGCGCTCAAGGGGAAGCCAATCCTGATCGCGGGATCGTCACGCACGACATTCTGGCCCTGGCTGCGGATCAAATACGGCTATACCGACGAGCAGATCCGTCCCTATACGTTCAACCTGCAACCCTTCTTCGCCGACAAGACCGTAGCGCAGCAGGCCTATCCGTCGTCCGAGCCCTATCAGGCCGAGCAGCAGAACGAGAAGGTCAAGTTCTTCTTGCTCGCCGACAGCGGCTATCCGCCTTATGGCTCGACCATCGTCACCACCGAGAAGATGATCGCCGACAAGCCCGATCTGGTGGCGCGTTTCGTCCAGGCATCGCTCGAAGGCTGGCGCGACTACATGAAGAACCCCGCGCCGGCAAATGCCTTGATCAAGGCCGCCAACGCCAAAATGACGGACGGACAGATTGCCTTTGCGCTGGAAAGAATGCGGGAGATAAAGGCGATCGACCGTGGAGACGCGGCAACGCTCGGTCTGGGGATCATTACGGCTGATCGTTATCGGCAGATCTATGAATTCCTCGTCGCCGGAGGCCTGCTCGACCCAAAGGTCGACTGGCACAAGGCTTTTGACGATCGCTTCGTCAAGAATCTGAAGATCGGCGTCAACTAGTGGAGCCGACACGAGGATGCTGTTGCCCGTTGAGCCGCTCGACCAGGACGCGAAGCAAATGACGACGGCTTGCGATCCAGGGCCGGCCGTCGAGGTCTTGTCCGCCGAGAAGGTCTTTTCCAACGGCGCGCGGGGGCTTGCGCCGATTGATCTTTCCATCGCTGATGGCGAATTCCTGACCCTGATCGGTCCGTCCGGTTGCGGCAAGAGCACGCTGCTCAAGCTGATCGCCAATCTTATCGAGCCGTCTGATGGCCGGCTGCTGTGGTGGCGCGGTGATTTCGCGCAAGTGGGGCAGGAGGGCAGGCGCCTCGCGTTCGTATTCCAGGAGCCGACCTTGATGCCTTGGGCCCGGATCGAAGCCAACGTCCGCCTGCCGCTCGAGTTCGCAAACATGCCGAGAGCCATGGCCGATCCGAAGGTCGCGAATGCCATTGCTCGCGTCGGCCTCTCCGCATTCAACCGGCATTTTCCGCGGCAGCTGTCCGGCGGAATGAAGATGCGTGTCTCCATTGCGCGCGCCTTGGTCACGAATCCCAACCTTCTCTTGATGGACGAACCGTTCGGTGCCCTCGACGAGTTCACCCGCAACAAGCTGGACGATGATCTCGTCAACCTGTCGTGGGAACGCAAGCTGACCACAGCCTTCGTCACGCATTCGATCTACGAGGCCGTGTTCCTCTCGACCCGGATCGTCGTCATGGCCGCGAATCCCGGCCGCATCTTCCGCATCATGACAATCGATCATCCGCAGCCACGCGACCAGGGATTTCGCGACAGCCCGAAATTCGCGGCCTATTGTCGCGAATTGTCGACCTGGCTTGCCGAAGCATCCCTGCAGTCGGCCGGAGGAGGAACGTGAAGCCGCTTCTCGAATCCGAAGCCTTTGTGCGGATCGCGGCGCCGGTTGCGGTCGGAATTGTCCTGTTCGCTGTGTGGGAGACCGGCTGTCGACTGGCTTCCGTTCCCGTCTATCTTTTTCCGAAGCCGACTGACATCTTTGCAAGCCTCCTGCACAACGGCCCCTCGCTCTTGCGTGCGCTGCTAGTGACCTTACGCGTGACCTTGCAGGCCTTTGTGGCAGCGGTCATTCTGGGCACGCTGATCGCCTTCATGTTCGTGCAGAGCCGGGCGATCGAGGTCAGCCTGTTTCCTTACGCGGTACTCCTCCAGGTGACGCCCGTCGTTGCGATTGCGCCTCTCATCATCATTCTGGTGAAGAACACCCAGCTGTCGCTGACTATCTGCGCAACGCTTGTGGCGCTGTTTCCGATCATCTCCAACACGACGCTTGGCCTACGTAGCGTCGATCCGGGGCTTGCGAATTTCTTTCGAATGAATCGTGCCAGTCGCTTCAAGACGCTGGTGAAGCTGCGTATCCCCGGCGCGCTTCCCTACTTCTTCGGCGGTTTGCGGATCTCGAGCGGCCTTGCACTGATCGGCGCGGTGGTCGCGGAGTTCGTGGCCGGCACCGGCGGCCGCTCGTCGGGGCTGGCCTATGAAATTCTCGATGCGGGATTTACGCTCGATATCCCCCGCATGTTCGCTGCACTGTTCCTGATCACCTTGACAGGGGTCCTGCTGTTCGCGGCCATGGTCGCGCTGTCGCAGCTGGCACTGTCGAATTGGCACGACAGCGAGACCCAGGCGGAGGCATGAGTGCGATGCTGATCGACAATGCCGCCGGTATCTTTACCGGCCTGCCCGGTGCCGCCATGCGCACCGCCGGCCAAATCCGGATCCATGACGGTGTGATCGTCGAGATCGGCGCGCTTGCACCAGAACCGGGCGAGCAACGGCTCGATGCTGCCGGCGGGGTGGTCTATCCCGGCCTGGTTTCGACCCATCATCATCTGTTCCAGAGCGTCCTAAAGGGCGTGCAGCCGGGCATCGACCTGCCGCTGGCCGGCTGGCTGCGCGCGGTGCCTTACCGGTTCTGGTCGAGATTCGACGAGGAGGCGCTTGCTGTCGCGGCCCGGATCGGGCTGGCGGAGCTGCTGCTGTCGGGAACGACGACCGTTGCGGATCACCACTATCTCTTCAGTGACACGTTCGGGTTCGACCCGGCGCAGGTGATCTTCGATGTCGCGCGCAGTCTCGGCATTCGCCTGGTGTTTTGTCGCGGCGGCGGCACCACGGCGCGCCATGTCGCTACCGACAGGTTTGCAGCGATGCCGGTCGAAACCCTCGATCGCATGCTGCAGTCGGTGGAGGGCTGCGCGCAGCGCTTCCACGATGCTTCGCCCGGCGGTCTGTCGCGGGTTGCGCTGGCACCGACCACGCCGACCTGGTCGCTCGATCCCGGCGAGCTGCGCGAGGTCATCGCCGCAGCGCGCAGAATCGGGGTGCGGCTGCACAGTCATCTTTCCGAGACCTCGGACTACGTCGATTTCTGCCTGTCGGTCCACGGCAGACGCCCGGTTCATTGGCTCGCCGACCACGACTGGCTCGGCGAAGACGTGTGGTTTGCGCATCTCGTGCATCTCGACGCAGACGAGGTGCGGATTCTCGCGAGCACCGGCACCGGCATGGCGCATTGCCCACAGTCCAATTGCCGCCTCGGCTCAGGCGTCGCGCCCGCCGATGCGATGGCGCGCCTCGGCGGCGCCGTCTCCCTCGGCGTTGATGGTGCGGCCTCCAATGAAGCGGCCGACATGCTCTGCGAAATGCACAGCGCCTGGCACACCCATCGCGCGGTGAAGGGGGCAAGTGCGGTGACGGCCGAGGACGTCGTGCATTGGGCGACCGCAGGCGGTGCGCGTGTGCTCGGCATGCCCCACGTCGGCACGCTGGCGCCGGGGCAACAGGCCGATATCGCGATCTTCAAGCTCGACGAACCCCGCCATTTCGGCATGCACGATCCCCTGATTGCGCCGGTGACCTGCGGCGGCTCGGCGAAGCTTCGCTATCTCCTGATCGGCGGCCGCATCGTCGTCGAAGACGGCGCCATTCCGGGTCTCGACCTGCAAAAGCTCAAGTCGGATGCCGCGCGCGTCGTCACTCGACTCGCTGCCTAGTTTAACGGAGGAAGTTTATGTTGAGCACCAGGCAACCCGTGCTGCGCCGGTTCTGGTATGCGCTGATGCCTCTCGATTATCTCAAGGACGGACCAAAGCCGTTCACCCTGCTCGGCGAGCCGATCGTCCTGTTCCTCGATGCCAGGGGCGAACCCGCTGCGCTGGAAGATCGTTGCTGCCATCGCACTGCGAAGCTGTCGAAAGGCTGGTGCAATAACGGCAATATCGTCTGCGGCTATCATGGTTGGGAATATGATCGCGACGGCAAGCTCGTGATGATCCCGCAATTTCCGTTCGAGCAACCGGTCCCCGATGCCAAGGCGCGCTCGTTTCGAGCCCAGGCCCGCTATGGCTATGTCTGGGTCGCGCTCGGCGAACCCTTGAGCGACATCCCTGCAATTCCTGAAGACGGGATGACGGGCTATCGGCGCATCAACCAGTTCTACGACAAGTGGAATACCGCCGCGCTGCGGCTAATGGAGAACTCCTTCGACAATGCCCACTTTGCCTTTGTGCACAAGGGCACTTTCGGTGACATCAATCAACCGAAGCCCGAGAAATACGAGATCGTCGAGACCGAATTCGGCTTCGATGCTGAAACCATCGTCACGGTGCGAAATCCGCCTGGCGCTTACAGGATCACCGGAACGACCGAGCCGACGACCAGGCGGCATCAACGCAACAAATGGTTCATGCCGTTCTGCCGGCGCCTCGACATGGAATATCCGTCCGGTATCCGCCACATCATCTTCAACTGCGCGACGCCGATCTCGGACGGCCAGATCCAGGTCGTGCAGTTGCTGTTTCGTAACGACACCGAAGCCGACTGCTCCACGCAGGAGTTGATCGATTGGGACGCGGCGATCATCGCCGAAGATCGCGATATGCTGGAATCAACCGACCCCGATGCGATCGTTGATATGGGCCGCAAGATCGAGATGCATATGCCGTCCGATCGCCCCGGAATGATCATGCGCAAGAGGCTGCTCGACCTACTTCGGCAGCATGGCGAAGAAGAGCTGCCGCGAAGTGTATGGGCGTGACCACCCTACCTTGGAGTAGGTGGATGGCAGCAATTGGTGAATCGCTCTCGCACTATTGCGCAGGCTGACGCTGGTGTTGTCTGCGGATGCGCCTTGCGTGAGATGGCGATAGAGCGTGCTCCGCAATTGGAGGCGCGCGATGTAGTGACGGCCGACACGCTCTGGGCATATCGTCTGCTTTGGACGTGGGGGTAAGCTGTCGATCAACGAACTGGCGGCTCCATTCCTTGCGCCGTCAACTATGTGCGTTCTCGTGGTTGGACTTTTCGCTGTAAGCCAATGGTCCGTAACGATCGGATTTTGGCTTGGTTGGGAAAATTCTCTCGAGAAATCAATGTTGTAAGGGTGTCTCTTAATCAGCGGGTCCCAGGTTCGAGCCCTGGTGCGCCCACCAAGCTTTTCAATAGCTTAGGGGTTTGTCGCGGTCGTCATTCCGACAGACGGGTCGTGGCTATTCCGACAAACCGGCTGCCTTTGTTCTTTCTTCTCGCCGCTTCTTCATGCCGGAAATAGCGAGAAGCCGATAGCGACTAATTGCTGAGCCTCGTAGGCGAACTGCACGTTCAATTCTTCTGGATACAAATCGAGCAATTTATGAAGGCGCAACGCGGTGTACCAATGAAAGGGATAAATACTTGGAGTACGTTCTGTCTCTGTTGCTCGCGTTTGTTGTTTGCCTGTCCGTAAATGCCCAGACCTGGCCTGCAGCCTCACGAAGCGGCAAGTTCTCCGTCCGCTCGGCCTCCACCATCACTGCCGTGACCAAGCCGACGGCCGCTCCGGTTGACGACACGTCGGCCAATCTCGATGTGCTGCTGACCGCCTCCAGCAACACACTGATGAATGTCGATACCTATCTCGACAATGGGAGCGGAGGTATCGGTCTGAAAGTGAGCGGCACGACCGTTACCGCCAAAGCGACCCCTCAGGTTGTTCACGTCAACGTGCCGTTGAACGTCCAATGGGTCAAAGTCAGCGGGACCGTGGCCATTACGAACACCACGGTCTCCGCCACGATCATCCAAAGCAAGTAGGACCTGACGAGGACTGGGTTCTCTTTGGAGGCGCTTATCGCATCGAATAGTACTGGGGAAGAAGTGCTTCTCGTTGTTCGGCGTTGGTCTCCGCCTCGTTCTCCATTGCGTTGTAGTGCTGGATGTAGGCGACAGCAAAGCCGTCGATGGATTCAAGAGGGTTGTCGCTAAAGCGCATGTACTGCTCGATATGGAACATCTCGTGCAGCAGCCACGTCATGTCTGTGTTGGGATCTGGCATCCGAGAAAAGATCATCACGTTGCCGAGCGTCACGGCAAATCCGTTGCCGCCAGCTTCGTTCGCCGCGTTTAAGAAACCAGGCACAGTCAAGTTGGGGACGTTGCCGACCGTCCAGCGCGCAGACGCGAGCACGTTTATTGGAACTACACCCCTCAGGTAATTTATGAGCTGAGGGCTTAGCGGCTGCGAACGTGGCGCGTATACCTTGTACGCGTCTCGCATTGCCGCCGCTACAGGCACCGCGGCGAGCTGATCCAGGCCGCACTGGCCCTTCTGGGCGCAGTCAGCGAGATAGCGCCCAGTAGTGAAGCCGATCTCCTGTTGAATCCGTTGAGCAGCGGTAAGGGTGTCGAAGCCCTCGCGCCATCCGGGGCCAAGGTTGCGACTGATGAGGTCTCTCTGCGCGTTGTTGATGAAGTCGTGTGCCCTCTGGACCTGATTCAGAGCCTCGCGAGCGGGATCAACATGCCGGTCGATCTGATCCTGGATGATCTCTCCAGGGGGACGACCTTGAATTACCTTCTTCGCCGCCTCGAAGGGCGCCGTGAGTGGTTTGGTGACAAAGTCTAGCGGGCCCGCGTTCGCGGGCATCGAAGCAGAACCGAAAAGCAAAGCGAGAGTGAGCGAGCGCGACAGTGACTTCATGACTTGTCCCCGTTGAAAATGTGTCCCTTGAGCGAACAACCACAACGCGAAGGTGGCCGCCGCTACCCCTTCGTGACGTCTCGCGCTAAACTGGTTCGATCGAAAGTTGCGAGTCCGCGAAAATAATTCGGCCCCAAAAGGGGCCTCAGGAGGCACTTCTAGGCTTTGCGGCAGCTTGTGGTCCCTCCGCTGACCATTAACGACCGTCTGCTTATTGCCGATCCTTACTTCGGCTTTTGGCCCTTAGTGGGCATGATTGGTGTTATGAGCTGACTTCCGCTTCACGCGAGATGTCCGACTCCATCGCCGAAGGCAGAGACTGCTTATGTCGGTCTTTCTCCGGCGGCCGGAAAGGCGAGGATTGTGGATGGACTGTCGCATCCACTCATCAGTAAGCGAGCTTGCCTGACGCCCTCACGAACAGCGCACAAACGAAAAGTGGCGTATCTGGTGCGGTTTCTGGTGCGGTCGTCGCGGTGGACGCAACGAAGACTGAGCAAGATACTGATATTCCTAGTGGGCCCGGCAGGACTCGAACCTGCAACCAGACCGTTATGAGCGGCGGGATAATGGCCGCCGCCGTTGAGTTTCTTGCGCTTTTCGTAGAATTCGACCAAATTCGCCGCGCTTCGTGCGGGTTGTTTCTGGTGCGAAACTGGTGCGGCTCGTCTGCAATCGAAACTTGGACTTAGGGCATTGCGTTCTGTTGGTGATAACGTGAGAACGTAAGTCGGCGACCGACGGCAGCCGAATTCCGTGCGGCATCGCCGTCGGCCGATCGCCGCGGCCTGTCAAGGTCAGCGTCCCGGTTCGCGCGCTATTGGTAGCGAGCAAACGAGATTCATGGGAAAGCAAGCTAGGCGAAATAGATCGTGAGCTTCTTCGAGCGTCTAAAGCACGCTAGCCGCACGACCCAATGCGAACGCTGCGACAAACCCTCTCGCGCTTGGATCGCCGAGTACGCCGGCGCGCCATACCAGGAGGTCGCGGCGAAAGCGCGAGCGCACTTGGAGGATCTCGCCGACTTCTACGCCACGCCGGCCCGCGAAGCAGAGCTGATTGCGATCTTCAAGGAAGCCACCCGACTTGAGGCAGATTTCTGGGAGATGAGCTGGCGCGCGGGTCGGCTTGTCGAATAGCCGTTCGGCAATCGTCAGGCTCATAACCTGAAGACGCGAAATTGGTCCGCGATCGACGCGCCGCGCTGGTTGTCACTGGAGTAGCGGGCGTAAAGCGCGACCTTCATGAAATGGTCTCCGGTAGAGTCAGGAGCGCTTCGACTCCTTGTTGTCTTGTTCGTACCAGCGCCGTGCCGCATGGCGAGTCAGCAGACGCACGAATTTGACGAGATGTGGATCGGGCGCGTTGCCGCTCTGCTGCGCAAGCGTCAACTCCGGTTCGTTGCACATGGCGATGTCTTCGCTTTTGAATGCCAACCTCTTTCATCGTAACGCCATTGATCGTCGGTCGCGCCGGGATAATCCCCAGCATCATCAGCTTTACGATAGGCAACAATAAGAGAAACCCCATGCCAGGCCCTGGATACAGCGGCCGTGTTCGACCGGACGATTTCTGGTCCCAGCGTGCCGGATCGCATTTTCGCGTCGCGCGAAAACTGGCGCGCTTCGGCTTGGATTGGAAATTAACTGGGTCATCAGATCATGCCAAATCTTCGTGGCCAAGACGTCGATAGCAGTGTCTTCGGAATCAATCATCTCGCCTAGACTTTCTCTTTCTACGCCATTCTACGATCACCTTGGGAGTGTTGTTGCGCCGGGCTAGTTCTTGCCTTGCCTATTCCCCCCATCTGAGGGCGCTTCTCAAGCGGCCTCGTTGCTGGGGGCGGCGATGGCAATTCATTCGGCTCAAGCAGAGGCGATCTCGCGCGGCGCTCGCGTGCTCCGTAGCGCGCTTGGCCCCGCTCTTGCGCGATACCTGGAGGACGCCTCGATCTCCGAGGTGATGCTCAACCCCGATGGCCGGTTGTGGATTGATCGGCTGTCGAGCGGCTTGACCGACACGGGAGAGAGCCTCTCGGCCGCTGACGGAGAACGCATCGTTCGGCTGGTGGCGCACCACGCCGGTGCCGAAGTGCATGCTGGCGCGCCGCGCGTTTCCGCTGAACTGCCCGAGACCGGCGAGCGTTTCGAAGGTCTGTTGCCGCCAGTGGTCGTGGTCGCGGGCCCGGCCTTTGCTATCCGCAAACCAGCAGCAGCCGTGTTCAGGCTCGACGACTACGTCGCCACCGGCATCATGACCTCTGACCAGGCCGAGGCCCTGCGGTCTCCGGTTGGTGAGCGCAGTAACGTTCTGGTCGCCGCGGTACGTCGACCGGCAAGACTACGCTGACCAACGCCCTTCTTGCGGAAATTGCAAAGACGTCCGATCGGGTGGCGCTGATCGAGGATACGCGCGAATTGTAGTGCAAACGCGCCGAACCTCAGGGCCTTGCGCACCAAGGGCGGCGTGGCTTCACCGTCAAATCTCGTGCGGTCGTCACTTCGTTTGCGACCGGACTGAATCCCAATCGGCGACGTGTGCGGCGCTGAAGCACTTGATCTGATCAAGGCCTGGGGCACCGGCCATCCCGGCGGCATCGGCGCTAGCAAAGAAGCCCGCCTTCACTTGCTCCGGTCGGCGCAGCACGCCGAGCGCGGTCCCGGCATGAATGGCGACCGAACCTACCGCGTCGGGTCTAGCGTGGTCTTCTTGTGGCGGTCCATAAATCGGAACAGCAGAGGAATATAAGCGATGCAGATAGATAAGCGGTGACCCCTCATTTGCAATAACAACGTCTTTGACATCACCAAAAAGAACAACGTGAGTGCCCACCTTTTGCCACGAGGAAAGGATGCAGCTAAAGGCAACAAGTCCCCCAACGATTTGTGGAGAGCCAAGCGCGTCCAAATTCCAATCGGCGCAGGAAAACTTGTCGTTATCTAGGGTTTGCGAAGTTCTTGCGAAACGATCCGAGATATGCGCTTGGCTATTTTGTAGAACGTTCACACAGAACACACCCGAGGCTCTTATTGCTTCCGCAGTAGCGCTAGTTTCCTTGATACATATCAACAACGTCGGATTCGGTGTGTCAGCAGACACAGATGACATTGCGGAAACGGTGGCTCCTTGCCGTCCTTTTGTACTGTATGTTGTTACTATGCTGACCGTGGCCGCGACCTTGCTCATTCCCTCCAAGAAGTGTTCACGCATTGTCATAACACGTCCTCATCAGATTTGGTCAAACGGATGCCGAATACTCAGACTCGCTCAGCTCGTTGGACAAGGCGGAACCAACGGACCACGAGCCCGGATGCGGTTTCCGATGTCGCGCAAATGACGGACAAATGACGCATCGACAGCTCTGCTGCAGATCTGAAAAGCATCGGACAATCAATCCATCGGGGTTGCGATCGCTAGATTGGATTATCCCACCTATCTCCCGATTCCATCATGGGGTGTTTCCGCTACTGAGGCTCTGCTTTCGTCGCACTCTCCTATGGTGCCGGTCAATTCAGATGTTCTTCATCGCACCTACCTAGTGTGGTAGTTGCACGCGCAAATCATCCTGTGATTGAAATGAATTCACGGAGCAGTGCCGCTTGTCGTGAAATCGGGCGACCGCTTCCAGCGGGCAAACCTGTGCTCACTCGGCACGACGTCACCGCGCAATCGAAGCGACTGCATATTGAGGAAAGCAGCGATGATCAGATGCTCGGCTCCGATCCCGCTCTCCGCTTATGACCAGTCGTTCGGTCTGGCACCGTCGGTCATTCGTGTGCTCAGTTACAGATACGTGCCCGACATCGAGCGGTTCAACTTCGCACTCAGTCGGGCGTTCGAACGATTTCCGCAATTTGCGACCGCGCTCGCGCGATCGCAGCGTGGATCGTCCGAGCTGGTACCGCTAGAGAGCCCGCAACGCCTGATAGTACGATCACCGGTGATCTGGGACCCTGATTCAGATACCGCGAACCACCTTCCACTTTTCGTGACTGGCTTAGACCTGGCGCCAGGAGATCCGGTTTTCACCGCCACTCTGACCCCCGTGAACGGTGGAGCTGTGATTGGATTAAGCATGTCGCACGCGGTTGGCGATGGCTATTCGTTCTATCTCTTTATGTCGTATTTGCTCGAACAGTTGGCAGCGGCACCTCCGTCTCGTCTATCCCCAGAGCAACAGCTAGACCAAATAATCCAATCTAACACGCCGGATGCGCGGATCGCATCTGGACAAGAAAACTTCCGCGTGAAGCGCGAGTTCAGCGTAATCGCTTTTGGCCGAGAGTTTTTGGATTCGCTACGCGCCGAGCTTGCGACAGATCAGTTCGTGCCAACCCTCAACGAAGCACTGACGGCATTTTTGGTTCATCGTTACGGCCCAACACTTCTGGGCGGTGCTACGGCGCTCCGTCTTCGCGTCCCGGTAAACGTGAGAAATGTACATCCAAATATTACTCGCACGTTCATTGGCAATGCGTTTCTGGAGTCAATCGTGCCCGTTGCAGACGTGATCGACTCGCCGTTAGCGGCACGTGACACTGCGAGAAGAATACACGAGGCTGTGAACAGCGTGCGAAATCCGGACTACTTGTCGTCGGCCCTTCATATCCGGAACGACCGGATCGAGTTGAGCGCTCCAGATACCTATATATTCAACAATCAAACGGACGTTGTCTCGACAAACTATGCACGAATGCCAGTTCACACGATTGATCTTGGCAATGGACCACCGGTTCGTATCTTTTGCGCACTAACTGCGCCAACTGGCTTTGTCCTCGTGCCAACATTTGATGGACTTGAAGCGCACATGTGCCACCGCGCATGACGACGTCACGCGTGCTCCGGTCGACAGAGACCAGATACGCAATAACTCCAAAGCGAAGCAGCGACCTCTCGAGGGAAGGGTAATCACGCAATGACTCAACATCGCAACAATGAGATCGACAGCCGTGACGTGGCATTTGCGACCCCTCCGCATTTAGACCACGTCTTCCTGACGGTCGGCGCCGAAGCGTTGAAACTCATCAACGAATGCGAACTCCTTCGCGGTGAACAGTTCAGTCGATTTGCAACCCGCTCTTCGGAGAGCTCATTGCTGTCATCTTACACGGCAACACGAGCCTACGGCAAAAACACTGTTGTCGAGATATTCCAAGACAGATTCGGCGGCAACGATACGTTTATTGAACACTGTGCAGGCATTGTACTCAGCTTTGATCATCCCGGCGAAATGAAAGGAGCCCATAGAGAACTTCGTTCGGCCGGGATTCCGTTTAGCAGCGAGATCGTGCAACGGGTTACGCCAACGGCTGATGGTGGCCGTAACCGAAGCCCTTGGTATGAATTCACCAGACCCGAACTGGGCGGGATCAGCCCGGTCGCTTTATTCCTGCATGAAATGCAACCCGGTTTCCTGGCAGAGATCGGTGCGAAGGCCGGGCCCGGTGGCCGGCAGGATCGGTCGGAACGTTTCAACGCGGCCCTTGGCCGGTTGCATACGGCTGACCACCTCATGGAAGACATTGCCCTGGTGACTGTCCGATTGCGTCCCGCTCGAATTGAACGGGCTTCGGCCATCCTCTCGACCCTGGGATATGAAGTGTCGACCATGGAATCTGGCATCCGCGTGCGTGGAATAGATGCCGAATTTATCTTCCTCGCGGATGAGTCCCCACGAGAAGGAACCGTGGAGCTGACGATAAAGATGGCCAGACCCGCACCTGGCCGCCGCTTTGATTTCGGCTCCGAGTCATTCCTCGTATTGTCGCCCGCAGGCCCTGACGATTGCTCGGCCTTGTGGACGTTTCTTCCTCACCGCAAGGCGTTGTGAGGCGGACATGATAGACCACTTCCAACCGGCTGGAGTTGATTGCGCTTTTGCCGGACAAGCGCGCTCGTATGATGGAAGATCAGAGTTTCCGGAGTCGTTCTCGGCTTCGTGGGATGGGTCGCCTGGGCCGACACTGGCATCCCTGTGGTTGAGGCGCATCGAGGAGAACCCTGAAGCGATCGCGCTCCGATGCGGAGATGTCGTCCTTACGAATCGTGCGCTCAACGAGCGAGCCAAGGCAATCGCTGATCGTGTTTTGGCGGTTTCCCAGAACGGGCAGGGAATTGCCATCGTCGCTGGTCGAGGCCCTCATCTCGTGGCTGCGATCATCGGCGCAGCCTTGTCGGGGCGGAGTAGTTCAGTGTTGTCGCCGTCGATGTGGCGACGCGACCTTATTGCGGCGACATCGGGAAAGATCGTTCTCACAGAAGGCAACTTACTGACGAGTTTTCCATCTTCATCGGTCATCTGCGTGGACGATTGTCACAGCGTTGAGCCATTGAATGGCGCTGATCACGTCGATCCAGAGCCGCCTCAATCGGGCGAGCTTTTGGCGGCCGGATCAAGCAAGGCGATTGTTGCCCAGGATCCAATTGTGACCTTTGTGCACGGCTTGAAGCAACGCCGCTTCCACGCGACGCGAATTGCGCTGTTCTCGGAGACTCACTCAAGAGAGTTCCAGCTGGAGCTCTGGGCCGGATTACTTTTGGGCTCCGTCACCCATTTAATGCCGGCCGCGACCGAGTCTTTGGCGACGCTCGTCAAAACGCTGTCTTCCGAGGCGGATGAGCATGGAGGCATGTCCATCTTTTTGACGCCGGCTACGGCAGATATTCTGTTGGCCGCAATACCAAGTCTACTGCGAGCCGCTGACGGGCTGATAATCCATGGGACGGGGTTGAATCCCGCACATTCTGCGGCAATTGCTGCACACGCAGAAAAGCACCACGCCCTTGTCGCACTCGCGGTATTCGGACAAACACCCGAACTGCTTCTGCCGATCAGCGCAGCTGACAGTGATCCGCTAGTCGCGATTCACGAAGCTAACGGCGATGCGTTGTTAGTTATTGCCGACAGATTCGGCGAACGGGTCGCGCCCGGAGTGGTTGGCCATGTTTGGCTGCGCTCACCTTCTGGAGCCCTCGTACAGACGGAGGCGCAGGGCTGGAGGACACCAGCTGGCCGTGAAGAGATCTTTGTTTCTGCCGAGTGGCAGATCTCGCACGTATTTGAACCACAACGGAGCCAGCTGATTAGTTACTGGCGCGAGCGCCTGACGGGCCTCGCCCCGTGCATCGACCTGCCAGAAGACAGGCCTCGCGCGCCAAAACTAGACACTGGATACGCGAGCATCACGAACACCCTTCCTTCTGAGGTGGAAGCTAGCGTCGCCGCTTTTAGCAGGAGGCACAACGCGTCTGTGCAGACGATTTGTCTCGCGGCCTTCGCCTTGGTCCTACAGCGATATAATCGCGATACGGATATCGCAATTGGCACGTTGTTCCCGCGGAAGCAGGGCGCTCTAATTCAATCGAACGGTGGTGTCTTCACGGATGTCGTCGTCGTGCGGCCAGCAGTCTCCATGTCGCGCTGCTTTTCCGAGTTCACCGACCGCTTGACGACAGAGGTGAGCCGCGATGAAGAGCACCGAATGCCTTTCGCGGACCTCGTCGAGGTTTTGCGACCGGATTCCGATGCCGCACACGGCGCGGTTTGCCAAGCATTCTTCGCTTTTTTGCAGGACCAGCCCGATCTGATTGAGGACGAAGCGACGAGCGATGGACTTCGTCCCATGGGGCTGAGCAGCGTGGCGCATGGGGATCTCTCGCTGAACGTTATCCGTAATGGCTCTTCACTCAGCATTCGGCTCGCCTATTCGACGGCTCTATTCGATAAAGCGACGGCAAGCCGTATCGTCGGGCACTTCATAACTATCCTCACCGAAGGCGTTAACCGCCCGGAAGCTGATCTTGCACTTCTGGAGAGTTTACCAACGACCGAGCGTGACCTTCTCCTCACAGAGTGGGCTTACGGCACAGCTGTAAGGGAAAATCCCCATTTCGTTCATGAACGCATTGTGGCTCAAGTCGAGCGCACTCCCAGCGCCCCAGCCGTTGTCGATGCCGTGCGTACGATGTCATATGGAGAACTCAATGGGGCTGCGAACGCCTTGGCAGTACACCTCCAATCTCTCGGCGTCGGTCCTGACTCCGTCGTCGGCGTTTACATGGGACGCTCCGTTCAAACAGTCGTGGCGTTGCTCGGAATTCTAAGAGCTGGCGCGGCGTATCTGCCCCTTGATCCTGAATATCCGAGCGACCGCTTGTCCTTTATGGTTTCCGATTCAGGAGCCGCGATCGTCGTTTCGACGCTATCAATGCTTTCTGCGGCTCGTTCCCTTGGAGCCAGCGTGGTGCCGGTCGATATGGTCTTGAATTCCGGCTTCGAACTGAAGCCAGTCAAGACCGCTTCGACACACCTTGCCTATCTGATTTACACCTCGGGTTCGACAGGACGACCAAAGGGCGTTCGGGTCACACATGGAAACCTCGCGACATTCCTCACTGCGATGGATTCCCAATTCGGCGGCGACGCGCCAGGCACGTGGCTCGCGGTTACAAGCATCTCCTTTGACATCTCAGTATTGGAGATTTTCTGGACATTGACGAAGGGCTTTCGGGTGGTGATCAGAGCCGATCAGAAACTCATAAATGCTGCCTCCTCGCCACCGTTGCCTGCTCGTCTGCCTTCCGCTTCGGAGCGGCCGATGGAATTCAGTCTCTTCTTTTTCGGCAATGCCACGTCTGACCGGGATATGAAAGCCGATAGTTATCGCCTGTTGTTCGATGCCGCGAAATTCGCAGACCAAAACGGCTTCACCGCCATATGGACTCCGGAACGCCACTTCCACGCCTTCGGTGGACTTTACCCGAATCCATCCGTCCTATCGGCAGCGTTGGCCGCCACAACTGAACGGATCAGCATTCGCGCGGGAAGTGTTGTGCTACCGCTCCACGATCCCTTACGTGTCGCCGAAGAATGGGCGCTCGTGGACAATCTATCCGGCGGCCGCATTGGCGTTGCGTTTGCATCGGGCTGGCAGCCCGATGACTTCGTGCTCGCCAGCGATCGATACGAAGGCCGAAAGCAGGCGATGCTCCACGGTATTGGAGAAGTTCGAAAGTTGTGGAAGGGCGGGACGGTACGTCGGCGGAACGGTGTTGGTAAGGAGATTGACGTTTCCGTATATCCGCGGCCGGTTCAGGCCGAATTGCCGATCTGGTTGACGAGCTCGCGTCACCCCGAAACATTTGTCGCAGCTGGGGAAGCCGGCGCCGGAGTTCTTACCCACTTAATCGGTCAGAGTCTCAACGAACTTGCTGAGAAAATTGGTCTCTATCGAGACGCATGGAGCCGGAGCGGCTGGCCGGGGCGTGGACATGTCACCCTGATGCTACACACCTTCGTGGGTAATGACGTGCACCGAGTTAAAGACTTGGTTCGCCAACCACTCAAAGACTACATCCGCTCTTCATATGATCTCATGGCCGGTTTGGGCGCTGCGCGTGGGGTCAATATACGAGACCTCCCAGAGCAGGAACTGGAGGGTCTGCTCGATCTTGGGTTCGAGCGCTTCTTTAAGGAATATGGGCTCCTCGGCTCCATCGGCGACGCCGCGACGACCGTGGCAAGGCTGTCTGAGATCGGTGTCGACGAAGTCGGGTGTCTGATCGATTTCGGCATCGATGACAAGATCGTCCTAGAAGCCCTGTCAGAATTGGCCTCAGTTAAAGAATTGTACCTGAACAAGCGGGCGGCAGACGAGGCCGCGTACCAAGGTGACAGCAGCGTTGTCGACGATATGCGACGTTATGGCGTCAGTCACATCCAGTGCACACCCACTCTCGCCAGCATGCTCCTAGCGGAGCGCGACTCGGGCGATCAAATGCAACATCTGCACCGGTTCCTGGTCGGCGGCGAAGCACTACCGCCGGATTTGGCTTCTGCCCTTGCCAACGCCGTTGGCGGCACAGTTCACAACATGTATGGGCCGACTGAGGCTACCGTGTGGGCAACTTCTTGCGCTGTGTCGCCCAATCAGGCGCCAAAGATCGGACGGCCGCTGCCAGGTTATCGCGCCTATGTCGTCGATGCCGCGATGCGCCCAGTTCCGATCGGTGTGGCGGGTCAATTGATAATCGGAGGCGAAGCCGTCGCTGATGGATATCATGCCCGGCCCGAACTAACCAGCGAACGGTTCACATCAGACCATCTGTCAGCCGACGGTTATGGGCGCCTCTATCACACCGGTGACTTGGTCCGATGGCGCCCATCCGGGGACCTGGAGTTCCTCGGAAGAGTTGACCACCAAGTCAAGCTGCGAGGCCGGCGAATCGAGTTGGGAGAAATCGAAGCTGCGATCGGCGCGCACGAAGCGGTTAAGCGTGTCGTCTGCGACGTACGTGGAGACGGCGATGGACGGCGGATTGTTGCCTATGGCGAGGTTGTTGCCGGGCATGCGCCCCCAACTGTTGCTGAGTTGCGCGCTCTCTGTTCACGCACCTTACCGGACTACATGGTCCCGTCGGACTTTGTCTGGATTGACGCCCTGCCGCAGACGCCTAACGGAAAGATTAACCGGCAGGCGCTCCCAGATCCGGTCGTGCATCACAATGCTAACGAGGGGGATATGGCGCCGCTCGGCGATCTCGAAGAGAAGATCGCAGCGATTTGGCGAGAGGTTCTGGAGATCGATAGAGTCGGCCGGAACGACAACTTCTTTAGCCTTGGCGGAAATTCCGTACTGATTGTTGGAGCTCGGGGTCTGCTACTCGACCGCGTTGGGGATGTCTCTCTCGTGGATTTATTCCGCCACCCGACGATCGCGACACTCGCCGCCGCATTCGCGGCGCGCGCTCAACCACAAGAGGTCCATAACAGCTCCGCGTCTCGCGCTGCGGAAGCGGCGACACGCCGCCTCGCCGCTTCACGCGGTCGACGAACACGGATCGGTACTACGGGAGATTCAGCATGAGCTACGAGGATATAGAGGCGATTGCAATCGTCGGCATGACAGTGCGCGCCCCCGGAGCACGGACAGCCGACGAACTCTGGCGCAATATTTACGGTAAGGTTGAATCGGTGACATGGTTCAACCCTGCCCAGTTGGATGCAGCCGGAGTTCCACGCCATCTTTATGGTGATCCCTCCTATGTTCCAGCCGCGGCAGTCCTCACCGATGCCGACCAATTCGACGCGGAGTTCTTTGGCATCAGCCGGAGTGAGGCGACGATGCTTGATCCGCAGCATCGGATGTTCCTGGAATGCGCTTGGGAGGCGCTTGAGGACTCTGGTTATGACCCTCACCGATTCGAGGGAATGATCGGCGTCTATGGCGGCTGCTACGTGAACCGCTATATCTTGAACCTTTATACCAACGAGGAATTCGCACGGTCACCCCTGGTCCATTACGCGTGGCGTTACAATGACAAGGACTTCATCACGGGACAGGTGGCCTATCAGCTCAATCTTCGAGGTCCGGCCATCACCGTCCAGACGGCTTGCTCGACATCGCTGGTCGCGACGCATTTGGCATGTCAGGCGCTGCTTTCGCACGACTGCGATATCGCGCTGGCAGGGGGCGTTACCATACGAGTGCCGTTAAGCGCCGGTTACTTAGCGCCGGAAGGAGCGATGTTCTCGCCTGATGGCCGTTGCCGGCCATTCGATGCCGCTGCCAACGGAGCGGTTCCGGGTGAGGGGTGCGCAATTGTCGCATTGAAACGGCTGAGCGACGCGATCGCCGATGGCGACAACATCCGAGCGGTAATCCGAGCTGCGGCAATCAACAATGACGGACGTAACAAGGTCAGCTTCGCAGCACCTAACCCAGAAGGGCAGATGCGGGCTATCATCGCGGCACACACCATGGCCGAGGTAGATCCAGACACGATCGGATACGTGGAGGCGCACGGAACCGGTACGCGTCTTGGAGATCCCATCGAGGTGTCGGCATTGACGGACGCCTTTCGTCTCCGCACGAAACGCCGGAATTTCTGCGCTCTGGGTTCGTTAAAGGCCAATATCGGGCACCTCGATGCCGCAGCCGGGGCGGCTGGACTAATCCGGGCGGTGTTGGCGCTCGAACGAAAATGTATCCCGCCACAGGCGAATTTTGTAGAGCCGAACCGCGAACTCAAGCTCGATACATCTCCCTTCTATGTGCCAACAGAACCCCAGGAATGGAAATCTGTTGACGGGCCTCGCCGAGCTGCCGTCAGTGCGTTTGCGGTGGGCGGCACAAATGCCCATGTTATTCTCGAAGAAGCACCGCCAAGAGCCGTTGCTAGCCCGCGGCACCGAACGCACGAATTACTCGTACTATCCGGGCACGATAAGAAGGCTGTTGATGCGGTGGCAGGGCGTCTCGCCAACCACATCGATGAACATCCTGATCAGAACCTTGCGAGCGTGGCCTTCACCCTCTCGGAGGGACGGTCGAAACTGCAATCGCGACGCTTTGTCGTCGCCGCAGACGCGGCCAGTGCGGTGTGCGCCTTGCGCGAGCCCGCACAGGTGGTCACCCCCGAAGGGGCAAAGCCCCGAATCGTATTCATGTTTCCTGGGGTAGGCACCCAGTATCCCGACATGACACTCGACATCTATGAAAGTGAGCCTGAATTCCGGAAGCAGGTCGATCTATGCGCCTCTCTTGTTTTGCAGCGTCTTGGTATGGACGTCCGCCACTACCTGTTTCCGTCTCGTTATCCTGGCATCGAGTTGGATCGGGAGTCGGTGCCGAACGTGCTGTCGGCTATCTTCACCGTCGAATACGCCCTTGCCAGGCTTTGGCAGTCTTGGGGCGTCAAGCCCGACGCCATGCTCGGTCATAGCCTCGGCGAGTATGTTGCCGCATGCATGGCCGGAGTTTTGTCACTACCCGATGCGTTGGACCTAAGCGTGAGGAGAGGGCGCCTTTTTGATCTCATTCCGGAAGGCCGTATGATGGGCGTTCCTCTTTCCGCATCTGAAATCAAACCATTCCTTGGCGATAAGCTATCCTTAGGGGCGGTAAATGGCCCTGGACTCTGTCTGGTCTCCGGACTCAATGCCGATCTCGAAGCCCTCAGCGAGAAGTTGGCGCAGCGCGCGATCACGTGTCGCGTCCTGCCCGTGCGAATGGCAAGCCACTCCTATTTGGTTGATCCCTATCTTGAGGATTTCTCAAAAACCGTGGGTGAATACCACCTTTCACCGCCAACAATTCCCTATATCTCCTGCCTCACTGGGGATTGGATCGGACCCGAAGAAGCAACAAATCCTGGTTATTGGGCTCGACAACTTCGATCACCCGTTCAATTCGAATCCATGGTTCGCACAGCCCTTTCTCAGCCGGGCACGATTTTGCTCGAGGTTGGACCGGGCAATACGCTCTGCACACTTGCCGGCGCACAACATGCGAAATCACGCCCGAATGCCATCCCATCGTTGCGGCACCCAAATGATCCGCGTACCGACTTCGAAAGCCTGCTGGGTGCAGCCGGCCGATTGTGGCAGTCTGGCGCAACCATTGACTTGAAATCCCTGACTGGGGCTGACGCGCCGCACCGTGAATCGCTGCCGACCTATCCGTTCCAACGCAAGCGCTATTGGATCAACCGTGGCAGAGCTATCGGCCCCGGATCAAGTGGCGAAGAGTCAGGTCATGCCGCAGAAAGAGCATTCTCTCCGGAAGCCGATCCGATCGAAGTGTCGGACAATATCGAGAACGCCGATATGTCCGAACGCGAGCGAGCCGTCGCGGCGATTTGGCGGAGCCATTTAGGCTATAACGAGATCGGTCTTGATGACAATTTCGAGTCCGTCGGCGGCCACTCGCTGCTTGCGGCACAAATGCTGCCACATCTTCGCGCACTAAGCGACGCACCTATCAAGATAACGGACTTCTTCGGTTCGCCAACCATCCGCAAATTGGCCGCACTGATTGACGCAGCAGGGATTCGATCCGCCGTCGATCTTTCCGCGGAAGTGGTTCTGGATCCGACAATTCGAGCATCCGGCCTTCCCGCCGCCCGGCCAGGAGAAGCATCAGCAGTGTTACTTACCGGCGCTACGGGATTCCTCGGTGCTTTCCTGCTGTCGGAGCTTCTTCAGCAGACGGAAGCAACTGTCTATTGCCTGGTCAGGGCTGCCGATCCGGTAGAAGGGGAGCTCCGCTTGCTGGAGATATTACGAAGCAACCGATTGCCAGCCCCGAAGCCCGGTCGCCTTGTCGTCGTTCCTGGTGACCTTGAGAAGCCCAGGCTGGGCGTGCCAGCCGCTGACTACGAGGTTCTGGCTGGTCGACTCGATGCAATATATCATTGCGGAGCACGCGTAAATTTCGTCCGGCCATATTCGGTCTTAAAGACCGCAAACGTGCTCGGAACCGAAGAGATTTTGCGCTTGGCGACTCGTCATCGTCTCAAGACCGTCCACTACGTTTCGACGCTGTTCGTCAACGCGGGAGCGTTTACAACCGGCGCAACGTTCGTTGGCGAAGAAGATCCGCTTCCACCTCCGGTCGGACATTCATCGTCCTACACAGAGAGCAAATGGGTTGCCGAAGGCCTCTGTCGTCTGGCCGCTGAACGAGGCGTACCCGTCGTGGTCTATCGGCCCGGTAACGTTCTCTGCCATCAGCATACCGGGATTTCCAATCCGGAGGATTTCTTCACCAAGTTTACTCAGGGGTGCATCGATCTCGGCTTAGCTCCGCGCCGGCGTGCAGCCTATCCAGTCGGAACCGTGGACGATGTCGCCCGGATGCTGGTGCTGTTCTCGCTGCAAGAAGATGCGATCGGCCGCACATTTCATCTTGTCCATCCCGAAACGCTAGCGTGGGAAGATATGTTCGGTCATTTTAATGAGTTCGGATATGAAGCACCGCTCGTTTCGTGGGACGAGTGGCACGCGGCCTTCGTTCGAAAGCTTGAATCGGGGAGCGACAATGCTCTCCTGCCTCTGACAGATATGCTCGACAACGTCAGAGTCGATAATCACGATTGGCCACGGTTCGGTGTCGACAATTCCAGACACTTCCGCGAACGACTCGGGCAGCCATATCCGGTGCTCGACCGCAGCTACTTTGCAAGAATGTACGGACGGCTCGCGGAAAGCGGCTTGTTGCCTGCACCAACGATGAAACCGGCGACACATTCACCTTCCCTCGTTGCTGCGAAGTAGGCGTCTTGGACCGGCGGCGTTTCAATGATTGAAGCCAGAGCGCGTTCAGATTCTTTTGGGCAATCGTCTTGCGTTCCGAACTGGCTTCATTTGGAACGCGTCGTCTTCAACTCTCGAAAGTGCTCCCAACGTACGTGTTCTCTATCGGATCAATTCATCCGCTAGTGCTCCGATAACCCACACGAAATGTGGCAATACCTACAGATAGGGGACTACAGTGACCGTGCAAAGTGCGACCCGCTCAGACGAATCGGCATCGCTGGCGAACACGTTGGTTCCTACGATTGTCGGCATGGTATTATTCGTCGTGAATTTCGATATCACCGCGATCGTGATGGTGATGCCCCTCGTAAAACAGGATCTGGCACTCGATGTCGGCGGATTCGCTTGGCTCATGGATTCTTACAGCATTGCGCTCACGGCCTTCTTGTTGGCCGCCGGAATTCTCGCCGACCGTTTTGGCAGACGCATGATGTTACTCGGTGGCGATGCCATCTTCCTTCTCGCGTCCCTCCAATGTGCCTTTGCTGGAGATCAGACGTCTCTGATCATTGGCCGCGTAGGCCAGGGTGTCGGCGCGGCCTTTATGATGTCCTCTGGGCTCGCGATAATTGGTAATCGCTATACAAATACAGCAAGTCGCGCTCGCGCGTTCGCCTGGACAGGAGCAATGTCTGGATTCGCAACAGCGCTGGGTCCGGCCGGGGGCGGCCTGATCGCCGACCGACTAGGGTGGCATTGGGTGTTTTTGATCAACATTCCTATATGCCTATTTATTGCAATTGCTGCGATCGTAGTAGTCGACGAATCGCGCGATCCAGCCAAACGAAAAATTGATCTGCGCGGCATCGCGACGTTGAGTGCGCTGCTTGTTTCGGTCGTCTGGCTCCTGCTCCATGGCCCACGCATCTCAACGTTCGAAATTCCCAGTTGGCTTGCAATTCTATGGGTGCTGGCGCTCTTTATCGCCTTCTGGTCAACCCAACGCTTTGGCACTCAACCACTTATAGAACTCGATTTGTTTTCCAGCCGTACATTCGTTGGATTCTGTCTCGTGCCGGTTGCGTTGTCGGTCGCCTACTGGGCTGTGCTAATTTATCTACCCCTCTTTCTGCAAGAACGGTTGGGCCGCTCTTTCAGTGACGCCTGGGTTTTGATGCTCGCTGCAACCATGCCGATGGTTGCATTGCCCATGTTCTCCGCCCGAATTGCACTGGCAATGCAAGCGAGAGTCTTCTTTGGCGCCGGGCTTCTGATCGTTTCGATCGGTGCCTTTGTGATGGCTGCGGCGGCGCAGATGCAGCATCTCGTCATGGGCCTTATTGGCATGGCCATCGCGGGGTGTGCAAATGGTGTACTCAATCCGCAACTAACGGCGAGGATTGTCGGATCTGTACGTCGCGAGCAGGCGGGAGCGGCTTCTGCGATAAGTGTAATTCTCCGTCAGGGTGGGTTCGCTATCGGGATTGCGATGTTCGGTGCTGTTCTGAGAACGTCGCTGGAACAGCCCAATTCAATTTTGGTCGGGATCAATGTATTTACCACGATCTTTGCAATTGCCGCGATCGCTGCTGTGGTGGGCTCGGTGGCGGTTTTTGTCCTGATTGGGTGGCATTCTTCGGATTGAGAGTTGCCGTTTGCAGCGGCAGTCAGTGGCATGGATAACCATAGCCAGCGTAAGGCGCGATCAGAGCAAGAGTGAAGGGGCGAGCAAGTGCGCTGCGAGCTCCAGAAGAATCGTGGCAGTGCAAGACGAACTCCTATGGCCGGAGATTGTGAGCGCGAACTCTTGGATAGACTTTAATTCGTGCAACATCGCGCATTCTAGTAGTCTTATCGTTGTCGGCCTCACACGAGGAAACTCGCTCGGTGTAGATGTCGAATACATCGCAAATCGAGGGACCTCTGTATGCCCGCCGACGTCCTTGCAGATTTGAACGCGACCCAGCGCCACAATGACGCAATCAAGTCTTCAAATATTGGGCGCTCAAGGAATTCGCGGGACCGCCTCAGCGACGAGATGCTTGTCGCTGCTTGTGTCGCGCGCAATGACCCGCGGCCCGCGGTACTCGGACGCCACGTCGTTCCTCGAACCTCCCAGGAGATTATGGACATCCACATAATCAGAGTTTCAGAGGCCTAGTTGCGTAACCATGCCCAGACGGCAGGCGTTCGCGGGCGCGGCATCGGTGTCGAATTATCAACTCGCTTTCGTCGACCGTTCCTTGAAGAGTTCGGTCAGATGTTGGCCAGAGGCACGCTGTATCTGAGCTTAAAGGCACCTCAGCTACGTCATATGGTGCATAGCTGCCGGGGTATCAATGAATCCTAGGCGAACCGCGTGAAGACAAGCGGTCGTTCGAGAATTGACGCCGAGCTTTTTCATCGAGTTCTTAAGATGAAAATTAACGGTGTGGACACTTATCGATACAATATCCGCGATCTCTGATGATGATTTTCCTTGAGCAGCCCAGCTAAGGCATTCTTTTTCTCGCGCAGAAAGACTGATGTTCATTGACGACGTCCAACCTTCCGACTTAGCGTTGCATCCTATGGTTGCGATTTGTGGGTGTCCAGATATGCCGATAAAAATCATCTTTTGTTGAGGAACAAAAAACATCATGACACTCAACTTCAATCACAACTTTGAAAGCAGGACTGTAAATCGTCGGCTCAAACGGCATCTCGTTTGAAAGGTCAGATATTGCTTCGCGAATAAAGCGCTCATGCGCCGTTGCCTGTCTTGCGAGCTGGCTCCTCCAATAATGAACAATCCTACGAGAAGTCCCGCGCGATCTGCCACCAGTCGGGCCAAAGCGCTTTTCAGAGTGCCTTGGTGGGAGCTCGAGCGGAACGGATGTGCGATATTCATGCGGAGATCGTGGTTTCGGAAGTCTCGGATAGTCCCTGATCGAGCGGCGACAGCATTGGCAATCTGCATGACGACGCGCTAGGGCCCCAGCTGGGGCTGCCTACCCCGGATTGGCTTCTGCTGTTGCATAAAATGCAGGCTTTGCGATCGATGTTCGTTTCTCGAAGGGGCAACAGTCATACCGCTTTAATGCCGTACAGCTCCGAGGGACGCGAATGATCCCTTCTCAAAACGGGATGAATCTGTATCATGTACACGAGGCCCAAATGATCCGCCGCATGCCACCCTTCGGCCCACTTGTCGCGTTCGACGCAGTCGCCCGCCATCGCTCGTTTACGCGCGCGGCCGACGAACTGGGAGTTACCCAGAGCGCAATCAGTCATCAGGTACGCCGCCTCGAAGAATTCTTCGGTACGCAACTTTTGATACGACGTAATCCGGGAGTCGAACTGAGCGATGACGGGGCAAAGTTAGAGGGCGAGCTTGGACCACTCCTCAACGAGATTGCCGGTCTTGGGCCTAGCTTAAGAAATAGGACGGCCCGACAGACGCTGCGCTTGGGAGCTGGCTCGTCGTTGGCCGGATGGTGGTTGGTTCGCCGGTTGAGGAGCTTTCGCCATTTCAACTCGGAAATTGAGATCGATTTCCGGTTAGTCGAGTCAGAGGCTGTCGGTGAACCGCCGCTGGACGTGCGGATATTGTGGACCACTCTCGCCGAGTCCCGCGCCACGCCATTGCAACAACCACTTCTACGCGAACGTATCTTTCCAGTCTGCGCTCCGTCTCTGCTTCCTCATGGCATGCCCTTGTCGGACCCAACCGGACTGTTGGATCTCCCGTTGATACAGAAAGGTCATCCTCCCGAGGGAGAATGGAGTTGGGCCTATTGGTTCGGGAAACTTGGGCTTAAACGCACCGAGCCGCGCGGTCTTTTATTGGGGGACATGGGCCTTTGTCTGGCCGCTGCCGTGGAGGGGGCTGGCGTCGCCATCGGCCGCTCTCTCCTCGTCGCCGATGCAATCAGCGACGGGCGCCTTGTGCCCGCACTAGCAAACGTTCCCCATGTGCTATCAAACAAGGTTCACATTGCGCGTTGGAGCCAGGATCGCACGGAAGATCCACACACCAAAGTTCTGGTAAACTGGCTCGCGCAAGCCGCCGAGGACACGGATCGCGCTTTGTCAGCCGGCTCATATTCGTTGTAGGAATGTACGGACTTGCGGAACATCTTTTAAGGTGAGCCCAAGGTCGAACGCGCTTCCGTGCCCTCTACTCTATCCAACAGTTCCCGAATGACTGGATCGGCGGCGTGATCGTGTTCCGATTTGGATTCACGAAAGATGTTGGTTATCGACCGCTTCTGCGAGCTAATTCTCGAGACTAGCCTAACCCGATGAATCCAGTACCCGGCTTTCCTGTCCCGATATCCATTTAAGCAATACGCTCTTGCGTGCACAGAGGACAGAGCCGAGCCCGAAAACAGGTAGCCGCGAGCGCTCGGCGAGGTAATAGACTTGGCGACGACTTCCGCGCTCACCAAAAATGAATTCGGCAATTTCATCGGCGCCGCGTGCTTATTTTGCGCCTCGGTCTCTGGCCGAGGTGTTTGGTCGTCGGTACACCTCTGTTCTCTTCGGACCACCTGTGGATCAGCTCCAAGATGTGATAGAGCGGTGCTGGGGGTTATCTTCCTCAGATGTAATTAATCAGCATACCATGCTTCCATTTTATGGGCGCTTTCATTCGTCGTCCGACGTCGCCAAGTGCATGAAGGCGATGGGGTCTGAGGGTAAGGGGATCGTTACGACGAAACTTGGACTGCAGGCGCAAAGATACGTGCGATTTCCGACTTTTATGAGGTTCTGCAGATCCTGTGTTCAGAACGACCTTTCTACTTTTGGTGAAACGTTCTGGCGGAGGTCGCACCAAATAAGTGGCGCACTTGTTTGCGCAGCTCACGGCGAGACCCTTAGGGTGAGTCGAGCGGAGGTGGTTGCAAAAACAAGCAGGTTGCAAGATGCGACTGCATTTGCCGATCTCAAATGTGCGCCTCAGTGCGCCAGTTTGGAAGATGGGGAGCGCGTCCTTGCCCGGCGAGTGGCGACTCGATGTGTTGAGTTTTTAGGCGCAGTGGGAACAGCGTGGAATGCTGTCGATGTTCACCTGCAGTACCGGCGAGCGGCAATACGTTGCGGGTACTCACACGAGACAGGGAATCCTAGGTTCGTCTCCCATCGCCAATTAGTATCGGATTTCACAAATGTATTTAGTCAAGAACTGATCATGAAAATGGGCTGCTGCAACACAAATTTGGTCGATCACGATAGTTGGCTGAAAAGGATTTTTCGGCCTAGCCAAGTGCACTTGAATCCATTCCTGCATGCGCTGGTTCAAATCTTTCTCGAGGAAAGGTTGCGGCAAACGCCCAGTGGCGCGGTTGCGGGGATGAGTGACGAGTCGATGATCGGCGAATGGAAATGTCCCAATGTCTACGCGCACCACGATAATCTATTCCGTATTCCAATGGTCGAGCGACGATGGCAATCACGTCTGAAGAAGTGGCACTTCGCGGCTGTGTGTTCGTGCGGATTCGGATTTTCATTCCGTGAGGGGACCGCAGCAGATCCGTTGGTTCCAAAGATATCTAAGGTATCGATGTGGGGACCTTACATTGCGATGGAGGTCAAACGTCTCAAGGATAATGGGCTTTCGATTAAGAAGGTGGCTTCTCAAATGAGTATGTCCGTCGAAACTGCTGCGCGATTGGCCGCGGGAAAAGCTAGCAAGTTCGAACGCGCGCGCGATGAGCGCTCGATCACGGAGCTGCGGAAAGATTGGCTGAAGAAAAGATCAAAAGATGTGTACGATAAACTCTACAAACTTGATCGTGTTTGGCTAACGACACTGGGAAAGTCGGGGTGGCATGGTTCCACCGGGCCTAAGAAAGATTGGCAAGCATTGGATAAGGCATGCGCGTCCGTAATTCGATCGGCGATAGTGGCGCTTAGGTCGAAGCCTGGGAGCAAGCAGCTTTCTTACGCTGCATTGGAGCGGGAATGTGGCATCAAGAATCTAAATTCAAAATCAGCTAGAATGCCACGGTGCGCGAGGATTCTATCTAAATCTCGTGTGGGTAGGGTGGCGACGAAGGGGAGCCTGGCACATTAGATACAGCTGCTGACGTCTACCTACAAATCAAGCATTTTGATCGAGAAAAGCTTGTCGACTTTCGTTTTAATCGCAAGGGAAGTGCGAATGGCGCTGTCCGCCGATCAACGTTGTGTCGCATAAACTTGTGAGGCCGGTAAAAACTATTCTGCTAGTCACAAGCCGCACAATGACCTCGCCGCTAAAACTCTAGAGATAGGCGCGCTTCAAAGGGTTTTGAAATGATTGGACGTTTTGCCGTATCTTCAAAAACTATATTGTCTGATGACATCTGCGAAGAAGGAGAACAAGATGCGGATGCTGATGCTGGGAGCGGCGCTCATGATGACATCTGCTGCCATGACATATTCTGTCATGGCGGATGACGACGATGCCAGGGGCGCGCAGAAGCTCGCCATGCAGGGGCGCGACGATTACTGGCATTGCCTGGCGCGGGAATATTCGCGCGACAGCAATCAGGGCCTGTCGGAACAGGATTTTGGCCGCTCGGTTGCGGGCGCCTGTCCGTCGGAGCGGCAATATTACCGGGTGGCATTACTCGACTATCTCACCACGCAATATCCGAACATCGATTCCGGCGCCCATCTCGCGACCGCGAACAGGGCGGTGGAGTCGGCGCAGAAGGACATCGTGACGGCTTTCGTAAAGCACAGGCCGCCGCAGAAATGATTCGAACCGCCGTTGCGGTCCCGTGGCTCTTCCGGCTGCGCGCTCATCCATGGTATCAATGATCGTATCTGGAACAGGGATGGGATTCCATGTCGTCTGAGTCGGTGGGTGGCATTTTGGGCGCGATCGTCGCGGCGGTCGTGCTTGCGGTCGCCGTCGTCCTCGGGCCGATCGGCCAGTACGGCAAGCCGCCCAAGCCGGCCAAGGTCGATCCGGCCCCGGCGGCCGCGCCGGCAGCCCCTGCCGCGCCCGCGCCGCGCGGCCCGGTGATCAAGGAAGTCCCGAACTAGTCGTCGGCCTGAAAAAGGGGTGCTCTTGCCCCTTGAAAAGCGGTTTTGCCGTCCCCATCTGGGTACTAACGGCGACGTTGAGAGAAAGACTCCGGCGCTGGAACGACCTTGGAATAGCTCAGACTGCGCCGGATGTACGCGCGGTCCGCCGTTCCGGGGTCGTTGGCATTTTGGGGCGCTTTTAGGCCCTTCCCCTTGGAAACCCCGGCTTGGCAGCGCAGGACGCGGCGGATATACGCTGCCGTCATGAATGAAGCGATCAGACCGGGCTCCGACAATCCGCCCCAGGCTCAAGAGGGGCCGGAACTGTCGGTCATCGTCCCGACCTTCAACGAGCGCGACAACGTCATGGTGCTGTACCGGCGCCTGGAGGCGACGTTCGCCAACGTCGCCTGGGAAGTCGTGTTCGTGGACGACAATTCGCCCGACGGCACCTGGGACGTCGTGCGCGCGCTGGCGCAGCGCGACAGCCGCGTGCGCTGTGTCCGCCGCATCGGCCGCCGCGGCCTGTCCGGCGCCTGCATCGAGGGCATCCTGGCCTCCAGCGCGCCCTTTGTCGCCGTGATCGACGCCGATCTTCAGCACGACGAGACGCAGCTGCCGAAGATGCTGCTGCTGCTCGCCAGCGACGAGGCCGATCTGGTGGTCGGCAGCCGCTATATCGAAGGCTACAAGAGCGAAGGCTTCAACAAGCAGCGCGCCGGCGCCAGCGCTCTGGCGACCGAGGTCGCCCGGAAGATGCTGCGGGTCGAGATCGCCGATCCCATGAGCGGCTTCTTCATGGTTCGCCGCGACCGTTTCGAGGAATTGGCACCGAAACTTTCGGTGCATGGCTTCAAGATCCTGCTCGACCTCGTCGCCACCGCCCACGGCAGCTTGCGCGCCGTCGAGATTCCCTACACCTTCGGTGCCCGCCAGCACGGCGAGAGCAAGCTGGATTCCATGGTCGCGCTCGACTTCCTTGGCCTGGTGCTGGCCAAATTGAGCAACGACATCGTCTCGCTGCGCTTCATCCTGTTCGCGATGGTCGGCGGCATCGGTCTCGTGGTGCACTTGACCACGCTGTTCATCGCCCTTCAGGTCTTCAAGGCGCCGTTCGCGGAGGCGCAGGCCGCGGGCGCCATCGTCGCCATGACCAGCAATTTCATCCTCAACAACTTCCTCACCTATCGCGATCAGCGGCTGAAGGGTTTTGCACTGCTACGCGGCCTGATCGCGTTCTACATCGTGTGCAGCGTCGGCCTGCTCGCCAATGTCGGCGTCGCCTTCTCGGTCTACGACCAGGAGCCGATCTGGTGGCTGGCCGGCATGGCCGGCGCGCTGATGGGCGTGGTGTGGAACTATGCGATGTCCGGACTGTTCGTCTGGCGCAAGAAATAGCTCACGATGGGTGAGACTGACGCGCGGGTCGTCCGCAATACCGCGCTGGTGATCCTTGCGCTGGTCGGCTTGCGGCTGGTCGCGGCCGCCTTCACGCCGATCACCTTCGACGAAGCCTATTACTGGATGTGGTCGAAGAATCTGGCGGGCGGCTATTACGACCACCCGCCGATGGTTGCCTACGTCATTCGCGCCGGCACGATGATCGCCGGCGACACCGAGCTCGGCGTCCGCCTCGCCTCGATCCTGCTCGCGCTGCCGATGAGCTATGCGATCTATCGCTCGGCCGCGATCCTGTTCGGGGGCGCCCGCGTCGCGGCCACCAGTGCCATCCTGCTCAACGTGACGCTGCTGGCCGCGGTCGGCACGCTGATCGTCACGCCCGATGCGCCGCTGCTGGTCGCCTCCAGCTTCGTGCTGTTCTTTCTCGCAAAAGTGCTGGAAACCGGCCGCGGCGTCTGGTGGCTCGCGGTCGGTGCAGCCGTCGGTGCGGCGCTGCTGTCGAAATACACCGCGATGTTCTTCGGGCCGGCGATCCTGATCTGGCTCGCGGCCGTGCCGAAACTCAGGCGCTGGTTCCTCTCACCCTGGCCCTATCTCGGTGGCCTCGTTGCCCTTGCGCTGTTCTCGCCGGTGATCCTCTGGAATGCGGATCACCAATGGGTCTCGTTCGCAAAGCAGCTCGGGCGCGCCAGGATCGAGGATTTCCGTCCCGTCTTCATCGCCGAGCTGATCCCAACCCAGATCGCGTTCGCAACGCCGCTGGTCTTCATTCTCGGCGCGATGGGGCTGCACGCGCTGACCTGGCGCCGGGCCGGCGCGCTGGCCTCGCGCGTGCTGATCGAGACGCTGTTCTGGACCATCGTCGCCTATTTCGTCTGGCATTCGCTGCATGCCCGCGTCGAGGCCAACTGGTTCGCGCCGGTCTATCCGCCCTTCGTGGTTGCGGCTGCGGCCGCCGCCAACCTCGTGCAGTGGAAACCGCGTGCGCGCCGCATGGTCGACTTTTGTCTGCGCTGGGCCGCGCCTGCCGGTATCGTGATGTTCGCAGCCCTCATTGTGCAGGCCAACACCGGCTGGCTGTCCGGCTATCGACGCGATGCGACCGTGCGCAGCGTCGGCGTCGGCTGGCGCGAGCTCGCCGCGGAGATCGAAGCCGTGCGCGCCCGCACCGGTGCGACGTGCGTGCTGGCGCCGGATTACGGCACCACCGGCTGGCTCGCCTTCTATCTGCCGCGCGGCAGCTGCGTGGTGCAGCAGAACCAGCGCATCCGCTGGGTCAACATGCCCGAGCCCGATCCAAAGCTGCTTGCCGGCAAGCTGCTCTATATCGATGAGCTGCGTGAGGGCGGCCATCCCGCCGTCCACGATCTCTTTGCGCAGGTGACGCAGGTTGCGCAATTGCAGCGCAAGCGCGGGCCGCTCGTGGTCGAGACCTACGGCATCGATCTGCTCGAAGGCGCCAAGGGCGACGTGCTGGACCGCTCGCCGCCACCGGAAGCGCGATAGCGGGCCGTCTCGTCGTCCCGGCGAACGCCGGGACCCATACCGCGTGATCTATCGATGAGCGCAGGTATCTGTACCGCGTGAAGACCCATTCACTGCCAGTCTTCGCCACACCGCTCCCTGTGGTTATGGGTCCCGGCCTCCGCCGGGACGACGGCGGAGTATTTGGCGAGCAGAACGGCTATCAATCGATCATCTCGGCCTTGGTCGCGGCCTGGCTGGGCCCGTTCCGGTCGCGCCAGAACCAGACGGTCACGACGCCGGAGCGGCCGCGGACCTGCGTGAGCAGGGGGCCTGTCAGGACGCCGTCGGGAGCGCCGTGGAAGTCGGCGGCATCCAGCAGCGTATCGGTCAGCGCGAGTCGCGCATCGTTCTGGGCGGCGACCTCCATCAGCCGGCTCGCCACGTTGACGGTGTCGCCGGTCGCCGTGATGTGCTGGTGGCTTTCGCCGAGACGGGAGGCGACGATCGGGCCGAAATGCGCGCCGATCTTGAAGCCGAGCTGGCCCCCGATCGCAGGGGGCAGCGAGGTGATCCAGCGTTCGACGCCGCGATGCAGGTCGATCGAACATTTCAGCGCGCGCGCCGCGTCATCCGGCATTGCGTGTGGCAGTCCGAACAGGATCATGGCGCCGTCGCCGAGAAAGCCGGTGACCATGCCGCCGCAATCGACTGCCGCCTGGTCGATCAGCGCGTGAAAAGCCTTCAGGAGATCCCTGAGCGCGTCCGGATCGGTCCGTTCGCTCAGCGCCGTGAAGCCGGAGAGATCGATGAAGACCACGGCGGCATCCTGCCGGACAGGCTTCGACAGGAAGTTCGGATCGCGCGCCAGCCACTCCTGCACGGCGGGTGCCTGGAACAGCGCAAGCGATCTGCTCTTGGCGGCGAAATACTGCGTGCGACGTCCTCCCGCCCACAATTGCACGCCGGCAAACACCGCAACCGGCGGCACCGCGGCTGCGAGCGTGGTCGCGGCATTCAGCCAGATGCCATGGGTGAACGCGAACAGATTGAGCCCGGCCCAGGCGAGCATCACGGCAGCTGCCGCGACGACGCCGATCGCGCTCCGCCGCCAGGCGAGCAGGCCCACCAGCAACATCGGCAGCAGGATCGCGGCGAGCGCGTCGGCGATATGCACCTTGCGGTCGCGCACGATGCCGTCGCCGGCGACGAGATGGGTGATCGCGGTGGAGATCACCTCGACGCCGGGCATGAGGGAATCGAACGGCGTCGGATAGAAATCACCGCCGCCGGCGACCGAGGCGCCGATCACGACGATCCGGTTCTCGATGGCGGCGCGACTGAGCGTGCCGTCGAAGATGCTCTGCGCGCTGACGGTGCGGATGGTGCGGCGCGGGCCGTAATAGGTGATCGGCAGCGCGAAGTCGGTGTCGGTCGGCACCGCGCGATCGCCCAGCATGAGGTGATCCGGCGCGATCGTCAGCGGCTTGTCGAGCGCGCGGGTTGCGACGCGCAAGGGGAATGACAGCTCGACCTTGTCGTGCGTCCGGAACAGCATCGGGACCGAGAGCGGCGAGCCGGATTGCCCCGTCGCGACGTTGACGACGCCGACCTCGGCGTGATCGGCAAATGCGGGCAAGGGCAGCAGGAAGCGCTCGGCTTGCGGCAGGACGGCGAGGGGGCCCTGGCTGCCGGGCGCCACGGTCTCGCTGGCAGTCGGGAAGATCGCCGCGGCGGCGAGGACCATCGGACCGGTGGCGAGCGTGTTGGCCAGCGTGGCGTCGCCGATCGCGGCGCTGCGGTCGACCAGCAAGAGGTCGATCGCGACGACCTTCGGCTTGAACTGCACGATGGTGTCGACGATACGGGCGAGATCGGCGCGCGGCAGGGGATAGCTGCCGCCGCGTTTGACGACGGTGTCGTCGATCGCGACGATGGTGACGAGATCGGGCGGAGTCTGCACGCCGCGGACCTGCGTCCGCAGGTCGGTCAGGGTTGCTTCGAGGCGGTCGAGAAAGCGCAGATGGCCGTTGGCGTGAGCGGCATAGATGCCTGCCCCCCACAGCGCGGTGAGGACGAGTGCCACCAGGATCTGAACGCGTCTAGTCATTACGTGCTGCAATCTTCTTTGTCTTATGGTCCGGGCCTTATTGACCTAGTCTTGCCATCAGCGCGTCGACGCGCGGCTGGCCCCATGTCTTGACGGTCAATGGACCGGTTGTCTCGACATCGACGCCTTCGCCAGGGCCCAGAACGACGCCGCGTCCGCGGCTCCTGCGGCTCACGCCGACACGGCCGTCGGCGACGAAGACCGAGGTTTTTGCGTCGGCGACGTCGACGGCCCATTTGGTGCCCCGCACCGCGGCGATCGCCTGCGGCGTCAGCACCTTGAAGGGATTGCCGCCGGGCTTTTTGGGCACCTGGACCAGCAGCGCTTTGCTGCTCAACTCCACGGAGTCTATATGTCCGTCGCGGTTGGCGTCCTTAAGTTCAAATCTGGCGCCGTTTTCCGCAACGATGGTGATGCCGTTGTCGCAGCGCCAGGTCTGCGTGCCGGCGGCGGATGGTGCCGGCGTGCAGCCCGCATTGGCAGGCTGCGCGGCCACGTATCCCGTCAACAGCGACGACCACGCCAGAGCGAAAAATCCGGCACGTGCGATCCCTCTCATGCCAGCCTCCGTTAGCGTGCGTGGTTTGCGTGCGTGGCACAGTTCAAGGCGATGTTGATACGGTACCGTATCACACGCGGAGGCTGCTGAAAAGTGCTGCTTCTCGCAGGTATTTAGTTGCCGCGGCCTTTTCCAGACCGGCGCGATCAACTTTCAGTCAGGGTGCCGTGCTGCGTGAGCGCGCGGTGCGCTGTGTGATGTGCGTGAGCGTTGCCGCCATTCCGCTGACATCGGTGCGCCGAATGACGGAGGGAACGCCCGCACGCGCCAGCCTCGCGCAATGCTTCGCCGCTATGGTCCAGCGGTATTAAAGACCACGAAAATGACTTGGTTGGATGCGCCTAGAGAGGCCGTCAAAGACGTCCCCTGACCGCACCGATCAGGCCGAGAATTATAGTTAACAGACGCCGCTAAGTCCGTAGTTCTGCGGGCTTTTTTCTCGAAATGGGACGGCGTTAACGAGTTGCCCCATATCCGCCCGAACTTAATCCGCATTTAACTAAAAGTCGCCTTAATGACGCTCCGACCCTCTGCGAGATGCTGTTCCCGGAACGTGGCCAGCAGCGGCACTTCGAAGGGGGACTGAGTGACACCGTCCTGGACGCAAGGCGAATGAGTACGAGTATCGCTGCGCAAAATAACGCGGCACGGAAGTCCAAAAATCCTGGCAAGAATCCACATCGGAAGCCTTCCCGGAAAATGACCACCCAAAACGTGCTTGGCGCCGCCTTGATCGGCTGCGTCGTGCTTGGCGCCGGCTGGACCGTCTACAGCAACATCTTCGCCGCCAGCGTCTATCCGACCGTCGGCAGCAACGGCTACGACGAGCCCGTGGTCAAGCGCGCGCCCAAGGTCGCGCTGCGCGAGGCGGGCGACGCCATCAAGGAAGCTTTTGCGCTCCTGCCCGACCGTTTGCAGGTCGCAGCCCCCATCTCGCGCGAGATGTTCAACGAACGCTTTGCCGCGGCTGCGACGCAAGGCGTGGAATCCAATGCGGCGAGTGCCGTAGCTCAGGCTCCCGCAACGAAGGTCGCCGACACCGCGAAGCCGAGCGTGATCGCGAAGGTCGCCGAAGCGCTGAAGCCGTCCGCCCCGGCCAAGGTCGCTGAAAAGACCACTGAAAAGATCGCCGACGCCGCCAAGGCCAAGCGCGCTCCGGATGCGCCGGTGCAATTGGCTTCGGCCGATCCGGCCGAGATCGTGCCGGCGCCCGAAGCGAAGCCAAAATTCTTCGCCGACCGCGCCAAGGCCGCGGTGATGTCGATCACCGGGCCGCGCCAGTCGATGGTCGATAAGCTCTGGGGCAAGCGCGAGCCCTCCGGCGGGCTGCTGGCCTATGCCTCGGCCGATGCCAGCGTGACCGCGTCCATCGCGCCGAGGGAGCAGAACCCCATGCTCGGCGGTTCGGCGCCCTATGAGCGTGACACCGCGGTCTACGACATCACCGCCAAGATGGTTTATCTGCCCGACGGCACCAAGCTCGAGGCGCATTCCGGCCTCGGCTCCAATCTCGACGATCCCCGTTCCTCGCGCGTCCGCATGCGCGGCGTGACCCCGCCGCACATCTACACGCTGAAGCCGCGCGAGGCGCTGTTCCACGGCGTGCCGGCGCTGCGCCTGACCCCGATCGGCGGCGAGAGCGCGATCTACGGCCGCGACGGCCTGCTCGCGCACACCTTCATGCTCGGGCCGAACGGCGACTCCAACGGCTGCGTGTCGTTCAAGGACTATTACGCGTTCCTCGACGCCTACCGCAACAAGGGCATCCGCAAGCTCGCGGTGCTGGCGCGGGTGGAGTGAGGCGTGCTCTGAGCATGATCCGGAAAAGCGTGCAGCGGTTTTCCGAAAAGATCATGTTCAGACAATCAAGCCGCCACTGTTTTGCGTAGCGCCATCTCGGTGGCAATCGCCTCCCTCACGCCAGCGCATCGCTTGGCGCGATGATCGCGAAGCGGTCCGACAATTCCGCCAGCGCGACGTCGTGAATGGTCCTTGCCGAGAGGGCTCCGCCGCGGCCGTCGGGCAGGTCCCGCGTGGCGCAGGCGTCGGCCGCGATGGTCGTGCGCAGGCCGAGGTCGAGCGCCGCGCGCGCGGTCGATGAGACGCACATGTGGGTCATGAAGCCCGCCAGCACGATGTTCGTGCGCCCGGTCGCCGCCAATCGTGCCTGCAGGTCGGTGCCGGCAAACGCATTCGGCAGCGCCTTCTCGATCACCGGCTCGGTCGCGAGCGGCTCCAGGCTCGCGACGATCGCGCCGCGCTCGGCCTCACGGTCGAACAGGCTGCCGGCGCGGCCCTTGTGCGCGATGTGGAAGATCGCGGCGCCGCTCTGCCGGGCGCGCGCGAGCAGCTTCGCGGCGACGGCGATCGCGGGCTCGGCGTCGGGCAAGGCGAGGGGGCCGGCGCGATATTCGTTCTGGATGTCGATCAGCACGAGGCAGGAATCGGCGAGCTTGGGCGGAGTGAGATCGGCGCCGGCGAGTTCGAGCAGGGTCTTGGGAGCGGTCATGTCGGTCAGGCCTTTCGGGAGCAATCGATGCGGCGACACTAGCGCGGCGGAAGCCTGCCATTGTGCAGGATTGTTGCAGCATATGGCTGCAGATTTGCAGGGCGAGGCGGCGCCTGCTAGGCTCATTCCCATGAACTGGGACGATCTGCGCATCATCGCCGCGGTGAGGGACGAGGGCACCTATGCCGGCGCCAGCGCGCGGCTGCGCATCGACGAAACCACCGTCGGCCGCCGGCTCGCGCGCATCCAGCGCGATCTCGGCGTGCCGCTGTTCGATGCGGTGGACGGCCAGCGGCGGCCGACGCGCCATTGCGAAGCGGTGCTTGAGCATGTCAGCGCGATGGCCGCGCATGTCGCGGCGATCGACCGTATCGGTGAGAGCCGGGCGGGGGCGGTCGGCCGCCTGCGCATCGCCTCGACCAATGCGGTCGCCGAAGAGCTGCTGGCGCCGCGCGCCGGCGCCTTCCTGCGCGATCACCCCGGCCTGACCCTGCAATTCCTCACCTCCAGCGGCAACGTCAAATTCTCGCGCTGGCAGGCCGACCTTGCCATTCGCCTGCGCAAGCCCGAGAAGGGCGACTTCACCATCTCCAAGCTCGCCGATGTCAGGCTGTATTTCTTCGAGCCCACGGACCGCAGCGGCGGCGAGCCGGTCGCCTGCGTCTATCCGGACGAGCTCGATGCCATTCCCGAACAGCAGTTCCTGCGCGCGAAACGGCTGAAGAACGTCCGCTGCGTCACCGACAATGTCCGGATCATCAGGACCATGATCCAGTCGCATCAGGCCGTCGGCGTGCTGCCCGAGCACAGCTGCGGGGCGCTGCTTGCCGACCGCAGCTTGCGCGCCACGCTTCTGCCGAGGCGCCGCGACGTCTGGCTGCTGGTGCAGAACCACCTCAAGCGCGATCCCGCGACGCGCCTGACGATCGACTGGGTGAGGGCGTGTTTCCAGGACACGTCTCGCAAATGACCTCGCATCGCATTGTGATCATCGCGTCACAGTGCGCAATGCGCGACGAAAAATCCTGAACCACCCCCTTGCAACCCGAACTTGCTTCGTCTATTAGCCCGCTCCTTCGCTAGGCCATGGGTTCGGGCTCTCTGAGATCCCGACTGGCGCGATCCGGTTTCCGGTCTCGTGTTCCGCCGAATGAAGGGCAAACGCAGGACGTAGCTCATGGAGAGCGTCGGGTTGAAGACCCGAAGGCATCGGTTCGATTCCGGTCTCTTGCACAAGGGATAGCTCAGTTTGGTAGAGCAGATGATTGTGGTTCATCCTGTCGCGGGTTCGACTCCCGCTCCAGCGCTCCGTTTCAGCCTGAAAAGCTGATACCTCTGACGAGGACCGGACGCGCGCTTCAGTCGCAGTCCGGCCGTTTTGCCGAAAGGCTTTCCGTCCGAACCTAGACACTGTGAGACCGGCTTTGCGCCGCGGGTAGATACCGCTTGCGCTGATGCCGGGTGGCTCCGCATGACCGCTCGACACGCGTCGAGCGATCGCGCGCGTGCGCCCGTCGTCATGCAAGCTCAAGCCCCGGCCCGCCGATTTCCCGGGAAGCGTCGTCCGCGTCCTCACGTCCTTTGCAAATGAAACCCGCTGTCCGGCCGCGTTCGGCCGGAGGCAACATGAAGGAGGCGTGCCATGAGCTGGCATTTGCTGATGCTGAACGTGACGGTGAAGGACGGCGAGCGTGCGTTGCTCACGCGCAACGGGCAGCTCACGCGCGTGCTCGCGCCCGGCAAGCATCGCCTGTTCGATCCCCTGCACGAGCTGAAGGCCGAGGTGCTCGACGTGGTCCGCAGCGAATTCCCTGCGGATCGCTATGCGGTGCTGAAGGCCGCGCGGCTCGATCTTGCCGCCGAGCTGTTCGAGGCGGTCGAGACCAAGGCGGACGAGATCGCCATCGTCAGCCTCGACGGCCGGCCCGTGCATCTGATGACGCCCTGGCAGGTGCGCGTCTACTGGAAGGTCGCGACCCGCATCGATGTCGAGCGCATCGATGTGTCCGCTGATCCCCGTGTCGGCGCGCGGTACCTGACCATGATCGAGCGCAACCGCTCGACCGTCGTGATGGAAGCGGTGGTCGAGAACCACGAGGCGGGCCTGCTCTATGTCGAGGGCCGGCTCGTGGAGCGGCTTGCGCCCGGCCGGCACGCCTTCTGGACCGTCGGCCGCAAGATCGAGGTGAAGCGCCTCGACCTGCGGCCCCAGGCGGTCGAGATCACCGCGCAGGAGATGCTGACCAAGGACCGCATCGCGCTGCGGGTGACGCTGACGGCGTTCCGCCGGGTGGTTGATCCCGAGCGGACGGTTGCGAGCGTGCCCGACGTGGACGCGTGGCTGTACCGCCTGGTGCAGTTCGCGATCCGCGAGGCGGTTGCGGGCCGGACGCTGGACGAGGTGCTGTCCGCAAAGGCGGTGCTGGATGCGGAGCTGCGCGACTATGTGCGCGCACGCGTCGCAGAGTCCGGCGTCGAGGTGATCGAGCTCGGCGTCAAGGACGTGATCCTGCCCGGCGAGATCCGGGAGCTGGTGAACAAGGTGGTGGAGGCGGAGCGGGTTGCGAAGGCGAACCTGATCCGTCGGCAGGAGGAGACCGCGGCGACGCGTTCGCTCCTGAACACCGCCCGCCTGATGGAGGAGAACCCCCTGCTGCTGCGGCTCAAGGAGCTGGAGTCGCTGGAGCGGCTGGTCGAGAAGGTCGGCCGCATCGACCTCCACGCCGGCAACGGCGAGGGCCTCGATGCCCTCTTGACCCGGCTCGTGCGCCTCAAGGCGCCCGAGAGCGCGTGAAGCAGAAGGGCCGCCTACGGGCGGCCCTTCATATCTCCGTTGTCCTCGCTTGCGATGAACGCGCAAGCGGGCCGGTGCGACCAAATCCTGCGAGGGGATTGCGCGCGCGCAAAGGTTGCGTAATCTCGCGATGACGATCACGGTCTTGATCAGGGCAGGCCCATGACCACTCTTGAGCAAACGATCCGCCCCTCGGCGCAATCGCGGGAATGGAAGGCGATCGTCATCCTGATCCTGCTGATCCCGGTGCTGTGGTCGCCGCCGTTCCTGTTTCGCTTCTTCCTGTACCAGCCATTCAACATCCCCTCCAATTCGATGGCGCCGACGCTGGTGGTGGGCGACTACGTCTTTGCCGCGAAATCGGCCTACGGCTACGACCGCTATTCGTTTCCTTTCGCGCCGTCCTGGATTTCGGGCCGCATCTTCGCCGCCGATCCCGACTACGGCGACGTCGTCGTGTTTCGCACGGCGAAGGACGCCTCAGTGGACTACGTCAAGCGTGTGGTGGCGCTGCCGGGCGACCGGGTCCAGATGCGCGACGGCCGGCTCATCCTCAACGACAGGCCGGTGACCCGCGTTGCGCTGGCGAGCGTGCCTGGCGACTCCACCTGCGGGCTCGAGCCCGGCGCGAAGGTCAAGCGCTGGCGCGAGACGCTGCCGAACGGCAGGAGCTATCTGACCTACGACTGCGTCGACAATGGATACCTCGACAACACCAGCGTCTACACGGTGCCGTCAGGTCATTTCTTCGCGCTCGGTGATAACAGAGACAACTCCACCGACAGCCGCATGATGTCGGTGATGGGCTTCGTCCCGATGGACCATCTCGTCGGCCAGGTGACGCGGATCTTCTGGTCGCTCGACGAAGACGGCGAGCCGCATATGGAGCGACTGGGGAAGGTGGAGTAAGGCCCGACTGTCTCGGCCGTCATTCCGGGGCGCGCGAAGCGCGAGCCCGGAATCCATTGATCCGCAAGCTCAGCTCGCAATTTGCGGATACAGGTCGATCCATTGAGGATTCTTCTCCTCAATGAGCCGGACCTTCCAGTCCCTCCGCCACTTATTCAATTCCTTTTCGCGTTCGATGGCCGTGACGGGATCATCGTAGATCTCGAACCAGACCAACCTGTCGACGGAGTAACGCTTGCTGAACCCTGCGACGACTTTGCTCTTATGTTCATGGATGCGGCGAACGATGTCGTTCGTCACGCCGAGATAGAGCGTGCCGTATTTCTTGCTGGCGAGAAGATAGACGTAATAGGCCATGAGCAAGTGGTGAAATGGATTCCGGGCTCGGCGCTTCGCGCCGCCCCGGAATGACCAAGATTGCCACTTTTGCGTGTATCATTCAAAAACAAAAACCCCGGCATCGCTGCCGGGGTTTCGCATTTCGCGTCTTGCCTGAACGGCCGGACTTAGAAGTCCATGCCGCCCATGCCGCCGCCCGGAGGCATCGCGGGGCCGGCGCCGCCCTTCTTGGGCAGCTCGGCGACCATGGCTTCCGTGGTGATCAGCAGGGCCGCAACCGAGGCTGCGTTCTGGATCGCGGTGCGGACCACCTTGGTCGGGTCGATGATGCCCTTCTTGACGAGGTCGCCGTATTCGCCGGTCTGGGAGTCGAAGCCGTAGGCGTACGACTTGTTCTCCAGAACCTTGCCGACGATCACCGAGCCGTCTTCACCGGCGTTGATCGCGATCTGGCGAGCGGGAGCCGACAGCGCCTTGCGCACGATCTCGACGCCGGTCTTCTGGTCGTCGTTCTTGGTGCGCAGGCCCTTGAGCTGCTCGGAGGCACGGAGCAGGGCGACGCCGCCGCCCGGGACGATGCCTTCTTCCACGGCCGCGCGGGTCGCATGCATCGCGTCATCAACGCGGTCCTTGCGCTCCTTCACCTCGACCTCGGTCGCGCCGCCGACGCGGATCACCGCGACGCCGCCAGCGAGCTTGGCGAGACGCTCCTGGAGCTTCTCACGGTCGTAGTCCGAGGTGGTTTCCTCGATCTGCGCCTTGATCTGGGCCACGCGCGCCTCGATGTCGGCCTTCTTGCCGGCGCCGTTGACGATCGTGGTGTTCTCCTTGTCGATCATCACCTTCTTGGCGCGACCGAGCATGTTGAGCGTGACGTTCTCGAGCTTGATGCCGAGATCTTCCGAGATCGCCTGGCCGCCGGTCAGGATCGCGATGTCCTGCAGCATGGCCTTGCGGCGATCGCCGAAGCCCGGAGCCTTGACGGCCGCGACCTTCAGGCCGCCACGGAGGCGGTTCACGACCAGGGTGGCGAGGGCTTCGCCTTCGACGTCCTCGGCGACGATGACCAGCGGCTTGCCGGTCTGCACCACGGCCTCGAGCAGCGGCAGCAGCTCGTTCAGCGAGGAGAGCTTCTTCTCGTTGATGAGGATGTAGGCGTCGTCCATCTCAACGCGCATCTTGTCGGCGTTGGTGACGAAGTAGGGCGAGATGTAGCCGCGGTCGAACTGCATGCCCTCGACGACGTCGAGCTCGGTCTCGAGCGACTTGGCTTCCTCGACGGTGATGACACCCTCGTTGCCGACCTTCTTCATGGCGTCGGAGAGGAACTTGCCGATCTCCTGGTCGCCGTTGGCCGAGATGGTGCCGACCTGGGCGATCTCGTCGTTCGAGGTGACCTTCTTGGAGTTCTTGACGAGGTCCGCAACGACGGCTTCGACCGCGAGGTCGATACCGCGCTTGAGGTCCATCGGGTTCATGCCGGCGGCAACCGACTTGGCGCCTTCGCGCACGATCGCCTGGGCCAGCACGGTGGCGGTGGTGGTGCCGTCGCCGGCCGCGTCAGCGGACTTGGAGGCGACTTCGCGCACCATCTGGGCGCCCATGTTCTCGAACTTGTCCTCGAGCTCGATCTCCTTGGCGACGGTGACGCCGTCCTTGGTGATGCGGGGAGCGCCGAACGACTTGTCGAGCACGACGTTGCGGCCCTTCGGACCGAGTGTGACCTTCACCGCGTTGGCGAGAATGTCGACGCCGCGCAGCATCTTGTCGCGCGCTTCAACCGAGAATTTGACTTCTTTAGCTGCCATCTGGATTTTTCCTTAGGTGTTTTGCTGGGGGCGAGAGGGGGGCTCTTAGGCCGCCTTCTTCTTGGAAGCGGGGACGTCGAGGACGCCCATGATGTCGCTTTCCTTCATGATCAGCAGATCGACGCCGTCGATCTTGACCTCGGTGCCGGACCACTTGCCGAACAGCACGCGGTCGCCGACCTTCAGGTCGATCGGGATCAGCTTGCCGGCTTCGTCGCGGCCACCGGGGCCGACGGCGACGATTTCGCCCTGGGAGGGTTTTTCCTTGGCCGTGTCGGGAATGATGATGCCGCCAGCGGTCTTCTCTTCTGCGTCGATGCGCTTGACCACGACGCGGTCGTGAAGCGGACGGAATTTCATGCAGTCCTCCTAAGCAATTGCTCGGGTTGATGATTTCAGATTGTTAGCAGTCTGTGCCCGCGAGTGCTAGCACAGGCGAGGCTGAAATAGGACAGGAATTTTGCGGGGGCAAGGGCTTCTAGCAGAAAAATCGGCACTCGGAAGCGCGCTCTGCCGGAATCTCTTTCCCATCGTTAACCGTCAGCCGGACCGTATTAGCACGGAGCCATCTCTGCTGCTAACGCATTGAATTTCAACAGCTTGTTAAACTTTTGGGCTTGAGATGAGTTGTCAGTTTGCGTCACATTTCTCTCATGTGAGCGCATCTCCACCGGGTGGCTCGTAAGCAGCGTACCGGATCAAGCCGCCCCCTGAATGCGCTCCTGCAAAGGAGGTTGGCATGGTCTCGCGGGTTGGGGTTGTTTCCGACGACTTCCGGAAACAGGTGCTGGGTTACGGGCTGACGACGGCTGAAATTCTCTATCGGATGCCGGATCATCCTTCGCTGCTTCAGACCTATGTCTGGCAGAACTACGATCTCTTCCCGAAATTCCCGGCGCTGACCGACTTCCTGGCGTTCTGGCAGCAGAAGCTCGACGGTCCCTTGTTCTCGGTCACCGTCGCGCATTCCAAGCTGATCAAGCCGGCCGAGCTACGTGCGGTCGACGGCGTCTTCAGGCTGCATTGACGCAGCGATCAGGTGCCGCCGTTGCAGTAGCGTTTCCACATCGCGCGATAGGCCTCGTCCACCGCCTGCGCGTAGGAGACCGGGTTGCTGGCGACCGCAGCCCTGATCTGTCCGGGCAGTTCGCGGCGCAACTTGTCGAGGTCGCCGACCTGCGACGCACGGCTCACTGCGATCTCGACATACGCCTCAGCGCTGTCCGCAACCCAGTCCGGCAGGCCAAGCGCGGTGAGGATGGCGCCGGCGGCACGGCTGGGCAGACTGTTCCCGAGCTTCGCCACCACCGGCACGCCCATCTGCAGGGCTTCCAAAGTGCTGACGCCGCCATTCTGCGGGAACGGGTCGAGGGCAATATCGACGCGATTGAATGATGCCAGATGTTCGATTCGCAAGGTGGTTCCGAGCAGATCGATGCGTTCGGCCGGCAATCGGCAAGTTGCAAGCCGTGCCAGCAGATTGTCGCGGACCAGTTGATCGTCCAGCGCAACATCCTTGATCAGCAGTCGTGACCCCGGCACCCGCTCGAGAATCCTGGCCCAGGCTTCCGCGGCCTCGTCTGAAATCTTGCTGATGCGGTTGAAGACACCGAATGTGACGAAGCCGTTCGAGGTCGCCGGCGTTGACGCCCGCGCAAGCTCGATCGGCAGCGGCTCCAGCGTCACAAAGCACGGCAGATCGACAACGGTTTCCGCAAACAGATGCCGAACCGCGAGTGGAATCGCGACCGGGTCCGAGAACAGATAATCGATCGTTGGCAGACCGGTGCCGGTGCCGTGGCCCCAGCCATGGACCTGGATCGGCGCCGGCTTGCGCGCAAACACGCCGAGGCGGTTTCCCTTGGTATGGCCGGACAGATCGATCAGGATATCGACGCCATCGGCGCGGATCTGACTGGCGAGGCGATCGTCGCTCCATTGCGAGGCATCGCGCCAGCGATCGGCGATCTTTTGAAATTCGTCGGTCGCCGCATCCGCTTTTGACGAGCATGAGTAGCACACGATCTCGAACTGTGCCCGGTCATGGTATTGCAGGACCGGCTTGAAAATGAACGCGGCCGAATGCGCGTTGAAATCCGACGAGACATAGCCAAGCACCAGAGGGCGATCCGGATCGCGGCTGTTGTCGTGCGGTCTCGCCGCATCTGAAGCGATTTTCGCGCCGATCCGCTCCCACCAGACTTGCCGCGCTTGCTGATGCTGCTCGACGCTGGCATCCGCCAAGAAATCGAGCGTGAATATCTTGTTGGAGATCGCGCTCGGGTAGTCGGGCTCGATGTCAAGGGCCCTGTCGAAACTGGCCAGGGCTTCGTCGACCCGGCCAAGGTCGGCGAGACAAAGGCCCCGCACCAAGTGAGTTTGAACGGAATCGGGATCGATCGCGAGAGCTTTCTCGCAATCGTGCAATGCTTCGGCCAGTTGCCGGATTTGGAGCGAGACACTGGCGCGCCCGAGCCATCCGTTCGCGTCGTCGGGTGCAAGGGCGATTGCCTGATTGCAATCCGCCATGGCTTCGTCAAATCGCAGAAGCTCCCGCAATGCGATGGCGCGGTTCGCCAGCGCCGAGGCATAGCCAGGCTTGATCGACAGCGCGCGGTTCAAGCTTGCGATGGCCTCGTCATAATTGCGCAGACGGCAGAGCACCCAACCCCGGCCGTTGTGGGCTTCGGCAAGGTTTCCGTCAATTGCGAGCGCCTTGTCGTAGCACTCGAGCGCTTCCTGAAGATCGACGGTCACGCTCGCGTTGCCGAGATTGGACAGGGCGAGGGCGTAGTTGGGGCGCAAGGCGAGGGCCCTTCGATAGCTCTCGCGGGCCTCATCGTGACGTCGTTGCCCGTTCAGCGCGACGCCGCGGCTCATGTGAGCATCGGCAGATCGCGGATCCACGGCAACCGCCCGGCTCAGCAGAATTTCGGCTTGCTGATAGTTTTTGGCATCAGACTCCAAAACGCCGAGCATATGCAGCGCGATGAACTGGTTGGGCGCGAGCTGCAGGAGCTGGCGATAGGCCGCCCGGGCCTCGGGGAGAAGCCCCTTCTTATGCAACTGGAGGGCGTTCCCGAGCAATGGCAGCACCTCGGCTTCCTGCCGTTTCTGAAGCCGGGCATTCTTGAATGCACGCTGGCCTACGCTGTTGCTCATGAATCAATTCCCCCAGAATCTCCCGGCGAGACTAATTCAGCGAGGGAACGAATACGAGACGACGGCCGCTCGCGACGCCAGCTTGGGACAAGCTACGACCGATCGGGGTCATGGCGTTACTGGCCCAAGCCCGCAATTGCTGCCTCGTCCAAGACTGGATAGTCTGCCTTCGGGTCGTACCCGTCCGGTGGGCACGGCCCGGATCAGGGAGGTAGACAATGGCCAAGCAAAAGGCATCAAGACCCGCAACCAAGACCGCGGTGAAGAAGCGGAGCGGCGCCAAGGCGGCGGCGCGATCCTCGGCGCGCAAGGCGGTGAAGGCAAAGGCTCGCACGACCTCGCCGAAGAAGCCCGTGCGTCCCAGGCAGCGCATCGCGATCAGCCATCACCGCGAGGAAGACTTCAAGGCCGACGGCCTGCGTGCCTACGCAAAGTACCGCGACCTCGGCATTGCTGACGCGAGCCACGGCCTTGCGCAAGCGCATGTGATCCGCCTGCAAGGCCCCTGCAATCCCGCGGAAGTCTCAAAGCTTCACTTCCACGACGTCGAATTCCAGATGGTCTATGTCCTCAAGGGCTGGGTGAAGACCTACATGGACGGGCAGGGCGAGACGCTGATGAAGGAAGGCAGCGCCTGGACCCAGCCACCGAAGATCAAGCACATGATCCTGGATTATTCTGACGACGTCGAGCTGCTGGAGGTGATCCTGCCGGCGGAGTTCAAGACGGTGGAGCTGAAGGCGTAAGTTGACGCGCGGTCGCGCGTTGTCGTTCTCCGCCGTCATTCCGGGGCGCGCCTCTTGGCGCGAGCCCGGAATCCATTTCACCCCGAGTGCTGCGGCCAGATGGATTCCGGGCTCGCGCTACGCGCGCCCCGGAATGACGGGCGGAGAGAGCTAATTCAACACCCCCACGATCGCCCCCATGAGGCACGTCGTCAGCGTCCCCGAGACGATCGACTTCAGCCCGAGCGCGTTGATCTCCTCGCGGCGCTCAGGCGCCATCACCCCTAAGCCGCCGATCATGATGCCGAGGCTGGCGAAGTTGGCGAAGCCACACATGGCGTAGAGCATGATCAGGCGCGAGCGTGTGTCCAGCGCATCCGGCGCGAGCTTCGACAGGTCGACATAGGCGATCAGTTCGTTGAGCACCGTTTTCGTGCCCATCAGGCTGCCGGCGGTGACGGCTTGGTCCCATGGCAGTCCCATCAGCCAGCACACCGGCGCCATGACGAGGCCGAGCAGGCGCTGCAACGAGATCGCGGCGCCGCCGATATCAGGCAACAGGCCGAGGATGGCGTTGACGAGATAGACCAGCGCCACCAGCACCAGCAGCATCGCGACGATGTTGATCAGCAGCTCAATCCCTGCGCTCGTGCCCTTCACGATCGCATCCATCGTGCCGGAGACCTCCATCTCGGGATCCTCCAGCGCGCCGCCGGTGCGCTTGTCTGATGTCTCCGGCACCATGATCAGGCTGACGAGGATCGCAGCCGGCGCGCCCAGTACCGAGGCGATGACGAAATGCGCCGCAGCGTCGGGGATGAGAGGAGCAAGGAGCGTCGCATAGAGCACCAGCACCGTGCCGGCGATGCCGGCCATGCCGCCGGTCATCACCAGGAACAATTCGCTGCGCGTCATCTGCACAAGATACGGCCGCACGAACAGCGGCGCCTCGACCATCCCGAGGAAGATGTTGGCCGCGGTCGACAGGCCCACCGCGCCGCCGACGCCGAGCGTGCGTTCAAGGAGCCAGGCCATGCCGCGCACGATCGGCGGCAGCACCCGCCAATAGAACAGCAGCGTCGTCAGCACGCTCATGACCAGGACGATCGGCAGCGCCTGGAACGCCAGGATGAAGTCGGCGCCGGGCGCCTTCAGCTCGAAGGGCAGGGGGCCGCCGCCGACATAGCCGAACACGAAGGAGGAGCCGGCGCGCGAGGCCGCGGAGATCGCGCCGACCGCGTCGTTGATGGCGCCGAAGGCATGGGCGACGACCGGCAGCTTCAGGAGCACGGCCGCGGTGACGAAGGTCATGACAAGGCCGATCGCCGCCTGGCGCAGCGAGACCGCGCGGCGATTCTCTGCCAACGCCCACGCGATCAGCAGCAATGCGAAAATGCCGAGTGCCGATTGCAGCCGCAGCATGATGTCCCCAATCCCTCCATGATTATGGCCGCGCGTGCGTTGCAAAGGCAATGCCGGGACGCGCGGGAAACGTCCGGCTGTTGACAAGCAGGCCCGCCTCAGTCACGCGGGGGCACGTCGACGTCAAGGGGGCGAGCGGTCGAGGGTGACCCAAAAGGCGATCCAAGAGGCGATGCCAGAGCAGCCAATATCCGATCATCCGCCGGTCAGCGCCGGCGCGCTGCTCTCCCACCGCGCCTTCCTGTTCTTCCTGCTCTCGCGCAGCCTGTCGCGCTTTTCCAGCCAGATCGCGGCGGTCGCGATAGGCTGGCAGATCTACGACCTCACCGGTTCGGCTTTCGACCTCGGCATGGTCGGCTTGGTGCAGTTCCTGCCCACCGCGCTGCTCGTCTTCGTCGCCGGCCACGCCGCCGACCGCTTCGAGCGCAAGCGCGTGGTCCAGCTCTGCCAGCTCGTGGAAGCCGCGACCGCGCTCTATCTCGCAATCATCACCTATCTCGGTGCGGTCAGCGAAGTGCAGATCTTCATCGCGACCTTCGTGCTCGGCATCGCCGGCGCCTTCGAAAGCCCGACCACCGCGGCGCTGCTGCCGCTGATCGCGCCGCAGGGCTCGCTCCAGCGGGCAACGGCAGTCGCGAGCGGCGCGGGGCAGGTCGCGACCATCACAGGTCCCGCGCTCGGCGGTTTTGCCTACGCGGTCGCGCCGCATCTTGCCTATGCCGTGATGCTGCTGTTCTGGATTCTCGGGATGATCTTGACCGGCTTCATCCGGCCGCGCCCGCAGGCGGTGGCCAAGGAGGGGACGAGTTCGGACAATATCTTTGCCGGGGTCCGCTTCATCCGGCGCAATCCGGCGATCCTCGGCACCATCTCGCTCGACCTGTTCGCGGTGCTGTTCGGCGGCGTTACCGCGCTGTTGCCGATCTATGCCCGCGACATCCTCCAGACCGGTCCGGTCGGGCTCGGCGTGTTGCGCGCCGCGCCCGCGGTCGGCGCGCTGCTGATGACCATGGTGCTGGCGCGCCACGCCATCTCGCGGCATGTGGGTTTGCGCATGTTCCAGGCCGTGATCGTGTTCGGCATCGCGACCATCGTGTTCGCGCTGTCGTCATGGATGTGGCTGTCGGTGCTGTCGCTCGCGATCCTCGGCGCCGCCGACACGATCAGCGTCGTGATCCGCTTCTCGCTGGTGCAGCTGTCCACTCCCGACGAGATGCGCGGCCGGGTCGGCGCGGTGAATTTCCTCTTCATCAACGCCTCCAACCAGCTCGGCCAGTTCGAGAGCGGCGTGGCGGCCGCATTGTTCGGCGCGATGCCGGCGGCGGTGCTCGGCGGCGTCTGCACCGTTGCGGTGGCGCTGTTGTGGATGAAGCTGTTTCCGAGCCTGCGGCGGGTGGAGAGTTTGGAGTAGGGGCACTTCTTCGCCTCTCCCCGCTTGCGGGGAGAGGCCGGAATTCGCGCGTAGCGCGGATTCCGGGTGAGGGGGACCCTCCGCGAGTCCAACTCTCACCGTGATTGCGGAAGCAGCCCCTCACCCCAACCCTCTCCCCGTAAGAACGCAGGGCTGTCCGGGGAAGTTAGGCATAGGATAGCTCGATCTGGTCTGGGTGGCTGTGGGATCTGCGTTTGCTTGGGTTGATGGGTGGAGGCTTGTCGATTGCGGCGATGGCCCGGCGCGTGAATAGAAGCTGGCTGACGAGTTCAGCGAACCTAATCGGAAGCATGGCGAGGCAGTTGGCTTTGGCGGCGATACGCAGCAACAGGTAGGCGATCATTGCGGCAAACACCTGGAGCCGGACCGCATTGTCGTTGGCGCCGAGAAATTTGCGGATGTCGAGATGTTGCTTGATCCAACGGAACAACAGCTCGATTTG
>NZ_FOQJ01000006.1:0-361523 GCF_900113725.1 Bradyrhizobium sp. cf659 | reverse complement strand
ACCCTCTACAAGAGCCGATGGCAAATCGAGCTGTTGTTCCGTTGGATCAAGCAACATCTCGACATCCGCAAATTTCTCGGCGCCAACGACAATGCGGTCCGGCTCCAGGTGTTTGCCGCAATGATCGCCTACCTGTTGCTGCGTATCGCCGCCAAAGCCAACTGCCTCGCCATGCTTCCGATCAGGTTCGCTGAACTCGTCAGCCAGCTTCTATTCACGCGCCGGGCCATCGCCGCAATCGACAAGCCTCCACCCATCAACCCAAGCAAACGCAGATCCCACAGCCACCCAGACCAGATCGAGCTATCCTATGCCTAACTTCCCCGGACAGCCCTGCGTAAGAACGGGGCGAGGGAGCGCACCGCGCTCGGGGCTGCATCTCACACGTCATCCCCGCGTCGCAAAACCGTCGGCGCGGAGTCAAGAAACCGTAAGGGTAGGAGTCAAGGAGCGCAGGCACCTTCCGTCGCGATTCGACGAAGGTCTCCTGAATGGCAACGCTCCGCGCCCCGCGCGCATGGACCCGGCGGCAATTCCTGGTCCGCTCCACCTCCGGCCTCACCTTAGCCGCGCTCGCAAAACCATCCATCAGCCGTGCCGCCGACCGCCCGCGGATCGCCGGCGGCATCCAGTCCGGCGACGTCTCGGACGGCTCCGCCGTGATCTGGGCGCGCGCCGACCGGGCCGCGCGCATGCGGGTGGAATGCTCGACCGTCGAGAGTTTCAAGACCATCATTGCGTCAGCATCCGGCGACGCGCTGCCCGACGCCGACTTCACCTCGAAGCTGCTGTTGAGCGATCTGCCGTCCGGACAGGACATCTTCTATCGCGTCCGCTTCGACGACATCGCAACCGGCATCGCCGGCGAGAGCCGCGTCGGCCATTTCCGCACTGCGCCGGCCGCAGGGCAATCGATCTCGTTCCTGTGGTCCGGCGACACCGCGGGGCAGGGCTGGGGCATCGACATCTCGCGCGGCGGCTATCGCAGCTATCGCACCATGCTCGACAACCGCCCTGACTTCTTCATTCACTCCGGTGACCATATCTACGCCGACTGCACGATTCCATCCGAACAGAAGCTGCCGAACGGCGAGACCTGGCGCAACATCGTCACGGAAGAAAAATCCGAGGTCGCGCACACGCTGGGGCAATTTCGCGGCAACTACAAATACAATCATCTCGACGAGCATTTTCGCGATTTCCACGCGAGCGTGCCGATGTTTGCACAGTGGGACGACCACGAGGTCAGCAACGACTGGTCACCGTCCGGCAGCCATGATGAGGCTGGTTATGAGGACGACGGCACGCCGCGCCTGGTCGCGCGCGCCCGCCGCGCCTTCTTCGACTTCATGCCGATCCGCGACATCGGCGCACGGCAGGGGCGGGTCTATCGCAAGATCGCTTACGGGCCGCTGCTCGACGTCTTCATGATCGACATGCGCAGTTTTCGGGATGACACCTGGAACAAGGGCAGCGACCATCGCGGCTGGATCCTCGGCGCCGAGCAGTTGGCCTGGCTGAAGCGGGAGCTGGCCGCCTCGCGCGCGACTTGGAAGGTGATCGCCGCCGACCTGCCGATCGGCCTGATCAGTCTCGATGCGGTCGCGCTCGGCAATGGGCCGCCTGATAGACGCGAGCGCGAGATCGCCGATCTGCTCAGCTCCATCAGGCGCGCCGGCGTGCGCAACATCGTCTGGCTCACCGCCGACATGCACTATACCGCCGCGCATTACTACGATCCGAACAGGGCACAATTCCAGGATTTCGAGCCGTTCTGGGAATTCGTCTCCGGCCCGCTGCATGCCGGCACCTGGGGCCCGGGCGAGCTCGATGACACTTTTGGTCCGGTCGCGATGTACCAGAACGGATGCAGCGAGGCGCAGGGCGAGAATTTGGCGCCGTGTTTCGGACTGCAGTTCTTCGGCCGCGTCGATATCGATGGCGTGACCGGCGTGATGACCGTGACGCTGAAGGACGTGGACAACCGCGACCTCTGGTCGGTCGATATCGTGCCGCAACCGCAGGAGCTTCTGGCCGTGGTGGCGCAGCATTCGTGAGGCCGGTTCGTCATGCCCGGGCTTGTCCCGGGCATCCACGTTCTGCGCGCCAAGGGGCAAGTCGTGGATGGCCGGGTCAAGCCCGGCCATGACGTTGGGGAGGCACTCAGTGCGCCGACGCTAACCCGATCTTGATTGGCCGCTCCGCTTCCCCCGCGCTATAGTGACCGCTCCCGCCACCTCTTTTCCATCACCGAGGAGCCTGCTCACGCGGCATCACCGCGCGCATTCGGCGGGCTGGAATACGTCAGGAGTTGACCCATGGACAATCTGAAGACGCAGGGCATCAGCATGCCCAAGCTCGGCCTCGGCACCTTTCGCATGCAGGGCGATGCCTGCCGTGCCGCGGTCGAGAGCGCGCTGTCGGTCGGCTATCGCCACATCGACACGGCTGAAATGTACGCCAACGAAGAACCCATCGGCGCCGCGCTCGCCGCGGCCCGGCTGCCGCGCAGCGAGCTGCACGTTACGACGAAGGTCTGGCATGAGAATTTGGCGCCGGATGCGATCCGGCGTGCCTTCGACGCCAGCCTGAACAAACTCCGGCTCGACCATGTCGACCTCTACCTCGTGCACTGGCCGTCCAAGTCCGCGAACTGGGGCGCGGTGTTCGAAACCTTGATGAAGCTGAAGGAGGAGGGGCGCACGCGCGCGATTGGCGTCGCCAATTTCACCACGGCGCTGCTCAAGATCGCGGTCGACGACATCAGGGCGCCGATCGCCTGCAACCAGATCGAATATCACGCGATGCTCGATCAATCGAAGGTGCTGGCCTATCTCAATGCCAGGTCGATCCCGCTGGTCGCCTATTGCCCGCTGGCGCAGGGGCGCATTGCCTCCGATCCGGTGCTGGCGGAGATCGGCACCAAGCACAACGCGACCGCTGCGCAGGTTGCGCTGAAATGGCTGCTCGACCAGGGCGGCGTCGCGGCGATCCCGAAGGCCTCGCGCCGCGAGAGCCAGCAGGCCAATCTCGACGCGCTGAAGATCACGCTCGACGATGCCGACCGCAAGAAGATCGCCGCGCTGCCGAAGGACAGACGTTGCGTCAATCCCGGCTTTGCGCCGGCGTGGGACTGACCAAACGCTTGCCGCGAATACAAAGAAATGGCCCCGCAAGGGGCCATTTCCATGTTGCGTTTCCATGTTGCGTTGCGCGTTAGTCCCAATGGTGGTGATGGCCGCCACGCTTGATCACGACGACCTTGTCGCGATGGTGCCAGCCGCGATGCCAGCCATGATCGCGATGCTCGCGGAATTCGGCGCGAGCACCGTAAGGGCCGTGATGATCGTGCTTGATCACCACCGTCTCCGCGCTCGCCAGCGTCGGCGCCGCGATGACGAGCGCACCGAGAGCTGCAACCACATAACCAAGCTTCGTCATCATGTCCTCCTCCAATCGAATGCAGATGAGAACGGCGCATGTGTGCGAACGTTCCGGAGGAACTGGCAGAGAATTCTGAACGGATGTTCAGGTGCTCAATCGCAGCGTTGCTGTGCAGGTGTGGGCGCGCCCGTGGCGACGTATTTGCCATCCCTGATCGTGTACGCGCCGCGCTCGCTGCGATTGTAGATCGCGCGCAGGCTGCCGTCCTTCGCCAGCAGCAGCCCGAATTCGCGGGTCTGATGCAGCGATGGAAAGTATACCATCACGTTGAGCAGGCCCTCGGCGTTGACCGTGGCGGACACGACCTCGTTCTCGTCCTTGGCCTCGCCGAAATTGCGCCGGTACATCACCCGGCCGTCCTTCCGGATCTCGTAAGTCAGGAGCGCACCCTTGTCGCGGTCGGGCCGGGCCGCGCAATCGACCGCCCATGAGCCGAGCAGGCCCCATTGTTCGACCGTCGCCGCAAGCGTCTCGGCGTTGGCCGAGCACGTGCACGCGACCCACACCAGTGCAGCCGCGGTCCAGCGGCTCATACAACGCGTCATGTCCTGAAAAGCCCCACCTCGAAGAATTCCAAAGTGTAGCATCCCGCCCGCGGTCGTCCACGGCAGCCGCCGATCGCGCGCGAATTTGATCCGCGTCAATGAGGCCGGCCGTTTCGGGGCTAGGATGGCGCTTCCCGAAGGCGAACGTGGATAGACCAATGCTCAATCAAGTCATGGATTTTGCGGGCGAAGTGCTGCCCGGCAGCTGTGCCGTGCCGCCTTATTCGGAGACCGCATTTCTAGCGGAGCTGGGCGACCGCTTGAGATCCTCGCGCATGCGCTGCGACCTGTCGCGCCGGGAGCTGGCCCGCCGCTCCGGGATTTCCGAGCGCTATATCGCCCAGATCGAGGCCGGCAAGGGCAACGTCTCGATCGTCCTGTTGCTGCGGCTGGCCTCCGCGATCCACGGCAGCCAGCCCCAGCCCCAGGCGGCTTGATGAGGCGTTAAGCCCGCTTCTCCACATTGGCGCTGCGGGCGGGCACGCCGAACTCCCTGCGGCAGACCTCGGCCAGCACAGCGACGCCCTCGCGGATCTGCTGATGCGTGGGGCTGGCAAAGCACAGCCTGAGGCGTGAGCTGGAATGGCTCTTGTTGGTCGACCATTCCGGCCCCGGATTGATCGAGACACCGGCAGCAAGCGCGGCCTGATACAGCTTCAGCGTATCGACCTGGTCGGGCAGCTTCACCCACAGGAAGATGCCGCCCTTGGGCTCTTCGAACTCCGCCGCCGTCCCGAACTGCTCATTGAGGGCTTCCATCAGCGTATCGAGCTTGGTGCGCAGCGCCTTCGTCAGGGCCGGCACGTGGCTTGCGAAATGCGGTTTGCAATAGGCCGCCAGCACCATCTGCTCCAGCGCGCCGGAGCCGGCATCCGTCTTCAGCGACAGCATCCGCGACATCACATCCCAGGGCGCGACGATGAAGCCGACGCGCAGCGCCGGCGCGATCGATTTCGAGAACGAGCCGATATGGATCACGCCGCCGTTCGGACTCATCGCGTAGATCGCCGACGGCCGCTGTCCCGACCAGACGAGATCGGCATAGCAATCGTCCTCGAAGATCGGCACGCCATACTCGGCCGCGAGCCGCACCAGTTCAGCGCGGCGGCTCTCCGGCATGATGCTGCCGGTCGGGTTCTGCACCGTGGGGATGGTGTAGATGTATTTTGGACGGATGCCGCGGCTCTTCAGGTCGGCCAGCGTCGTGGCCAGCACGTCCATGCGCATGCCGTCCGCATCGAGCGGAATGCCTGCTACGTTGACGCCGAGCCGTGCCAGGCGGTTCAGCGAGCCCTGATAGCTGTCCTGCTCGAAGATCACGGTATCGCCGCGGGCGAGCAGCGTATTGTTGACGAGGTCGAGCGCCTGGAGCGAGCCGGAGACGATCAGGAGATCGTCGACCGTGCAGTTGATGCCGGCATCGCGCTTCAGCTTGGTGACGAGGAATTCGCGCAGCGGCAGGTAACCTTGCGGGCCATGCGCCAGACCGTAAGTGGCGAGCGATCGGCCCTCGCGTTGCAGGGCGAGGTTGGCCGCCTCGATCAACTCGTCCAGCGGCACCTGCTCGGAATCATTGTTGCCGCCGACGAAGCTGTATTTGGCAAGGCCCGTCCAGCGCGCGGAAGGGGCCGGCAGCCCTGCGGGAAACAGGGGCGCGAAATCGAAGCTGGACGTCATGGGAGCGTTCCTCGTTTTGTTCTTGTTGAGCGGCCGGCTTTGCGCCGGCCTGCTTTACGTCTTGCCGACCGTCCGGGTCGGACGGCCTCTACTTCTTTGTGGCCGTCCTAGTCGGGCGTCCCTGGCTGATGAAAGCGTAATGCGCATTGGCGACGCCGCCAACCATCAAGGCCTCGACCACCGGCTCGGCGATCTCGCCCGTTGCCGCCCAGTCGACGAGGAAATTGGCTCCGGTCCCGCCGCGCACGTCGTCGGTCGGAATGAAGATCGAGACGGTGGCGAGGGGCCTCAAGGCCACCGGCGCCTTCAGATAGCTTTCGACCTGCTTGCCTGCGGTGTCGAAATAGGCGATGCGTTTGACCACCAGAGGCTGGGTCTCGGAGGCGTTGTGAACGCTCAAGGTCACCGAGAAATCGACGCGCAGCTTGCCCTGGCTCATCGCGACGCTGGAATAGGCCGGCACATAGAACCCGCCGGCGACGGCCAGTTCTTCCTTCGGCAGCGCGGTGAGCGAATCGGCAAAGTTTTGTTCGATATTGACCTTGGATTGGGCCGCGGCCGGCAAAGCGGACGCGAACGAACCTAGCAGGGCTATCAGCCAGAGCACGATCCGCATGTGACGAATTGCTCGCTTGCCGCGGCGCAACCCGTCTCTAGGGTGCGGCAAAACGGACCAATTTGGCATGCACGAGCTCATTCGCGACATCACTCTCTGTATCCTGTTTGCCTGGATGCTGGGCCTGCTCGCCCATTTCTCCCGGCAGCCGCTGATCCTGGCCTACCTTATCGCCGGCTTCTGCATAGGTCCATTCGGTGCCGGCTGGGTCAAGTCGCAGGAATCGATCAGCGTCATCTCCGAGCTCGGCCTGATCTTCATGCTGTTCATGATCGGCCTGGAGATCGACCTGAAGAAGATCGTGCGGGCGGGAAGGGTGATCCTGTTCGCGGCGGGCGGCCAGCTGCTCGGCGGCTGCCTGCTCGGGGTCCTGTTCTTCGCCGGCATCGGCCTGTCGCTCGGCGGCGGCCATTTCGATGCGGTCTATCTCTGTATCGCCTGCGCGCTGTCGAGCACCGTCATCATCGTCAAGGTGCTCTACGAGAAGCGCGAGCTCGACACGCTGCCCGGCCGCATCACGCTCGGCGTGCTGGTGCTCCAGGACATCTTCGCCATCCTGTTCCTGGCGGTGCAGCCGAGTCTTGCCAATCTGCAAGTGAGTGTCATCCTGCTCTCGATCGGCCGCGTTGCGGTGCTGGTCGCCGCCGCGCTGCTGATCAGCCGCTATGTGCTGCCGCGCCTGTTCCACCAGATCGCCCGCCGGCCCGAACTGATCCTGCTCGGCGCGCTCGCCTGGTGCTTTCTCGTCGCCGAGACTGCGGAGCGGCTGTCGCTGTCGCGCGAGATGGGCGCCCTGATCGCCGGCGTCTCGCTCTCGACCTTTCCCTATGCGCTCGACGTCACCGCCAAGGTCACCACGCTGCGCGACTTCTTCATCACGCTGTTCTTCGTCGCGCTCGGCATGACCATTCCCGTGCCCGGCCTCTCCGTGATCGGGCTTGCCTTGATGATCGCGGCGTTCACGGTGGTGAGCCGGCTCGTCACGACATTCACGCCGCTCTACCTGATGAAGCAGGGGCTGCGTGCCAGCCTGTTGCCGGCCCTCAACCTCGCCCAGATATCGGAATTCTCGCTGGTGGTGATCCAGACCGGCGTCAGCGACAACCACATCGCCGCCGAAACGGCGAACGCGGCCTCCTTCGCCTTCGTGGTGCTGGCCGTGCTCTCGACCTTCGTGATGACCCGCAGCGACAAGATCACCCGCTGGGCGATCGGCCCGTTGAAGCGGATCGGCCTGCGCGATCTCGATCACGGCAACGGCCATGCCGAGGAGGGCCACGAGGGCGGCCACGGCGAGGCCCGCCGCATCGTCATCCTCGGCTTTTTCCGCGCGGCGAGCGCGCTGCTGGCCGAGATCGAACGGCAGACGCCGGTGCTGCTCGAGCAGATCACCGTAGTCGATTTCAACCCCAATGTGTACCAGACCCTGCTTTCACGCGGCCTGCACGTGATCTATGGCGACATCAGCAATGTCGATACGTTGCTCCATGCCGGTATCGGCAAATCCGAGATGATCATCCTCAGCGTGCCGGATTCGCTGCTGAAGGGCGCCACCAACGAGAAGCTGGTCCGCCATGTCCGCGCGCTGAACCCCACCGCTCTGATCGTTGCGACCGCCGATCTGCTGGCCGATGTCGGCGAGCTCTACGAGGCCGGCGCCAGCTACGTCTCCGTGACCCGGCTCAGCGACGCCCACGAGCTGTTTACCGTGATCGAGGCCGCCCAGGCCGGCCTGCTCGCGGACAAGCGCGCCGAGCTCGACCTGCGGCTTGGCGAGCGGCGAGAGGTGCTGCCCTGACGGCGTCCGGCCGTCTTCCTCCCGGGCTTTGTGCGCCTATATTCCTGGTATCTTCGGTGCAAGCCTGAAAGCCGCCGCCCTGCCCGCCATCAGGCATATGCGGTTGCGTCCAGGACACTAGCGCTTGGGGCCAAGTCCGGCTAAGGCGTCCGGCTAAGCCTCCGGCCCATAACCGATAGAGATTGGGAAATGCCCGATACCGTCCAGGAAGTCTTGCAGGCCTTTGCCCGGGGCGAGCTCGTCGTCGTCACCGACGACGAGGATCGCGAGGGCGAGGGCGATCTGATCGTCGCCGCCTCGCTCTGTACCGCCGAGAAGATGGCGTTCATCATCCGCCACACCTCCGGCATCGTCTGCGCGCCCGTGACCACGGAGGACGCGCGCCGCCTGCGGCTCGATCCCATGGTGGCCCACAACGATTCCGCGCACACCACCGCGTTCACGGTCTCGATCGACTACAAGCCCGACGGTGGCACCGGCATCTCCGCCGACGAGCGCGCCTCGTGCTGCCGCGCGCTGTCCAATCCCAATGTCGGCGCCAACGATTTCGCCCGTCCCGGCCACATCTTTCCGCTGATCGCCAAGGATGGCGGCGTGCTCTTGCGCTCAGGCCATACCGAGGCCGCGGTCGACCTCTGCAAGCTCTCCGGCCTGCCGCCGGTCGGCGTCATCAGCGAGTTGATGAACGACGACGGCAGCGTGATGAAGGGCGAGCAGGTCGCCCGGTTCGCCGCCCAGCACAAGCTGAAGCACGTCACCATCGCGGACATGATCGCCTACCGCCAGGCGCGCGAGAAGCTGATCGAGCGGGTCGCGACCTTCGTCACCGAGAGCCCGATCGGCCCCTTGCAGGGCTATGCCTACCGCTCGCCGTTCGATTCCATCGCCCACGTCGCCTTCGTCTACAACGGCGTCGGCGACGGCAAGAACGTGCTGACGCGCTTCCACAAGCCGAACATCGTCAAGGACACCTTCACCGGCCACAAGCGCATGGCGGCCGTGCTCGAGCATTTCAAGAAATCCGGCCGTGGCGTGCTGGTTTATCTGCGCGACGGTGCGGCCGGTGTCCCCGTGTCGCCGCTGCAGGACGAGTCGTCGACGGAGGCCGACCGCAACCGCCAGTGGCGCGAAGTGGGCGTCGGCGCGCAGATCCTGCGCGATCTCGGCGTCACCTCGATCCGGCATCTCACTTCCTCGGTGCACGACTACAAGGGCCTGTCCGGCTTCGGCATCGAGATCCTCGCCAACGAGCAGCTCGAAATCTGACGGCGTTGTTTCCGGGCTCGCGCCATTGCGCGCCCCGGAATGACCGAAACCAGGATGCAATTGCACTTGTTGCCGCGGCGCTTTACTTTGTCGGGCAATTCTTGACGGAACCAGACGCGAAAGGACGTTTCATGAGCGTGCGCCCTCAGGCCAAGGACAAGCCGGCTGCGGCTTCTTTCCAGTGGGACGATCCGTTCCTGCTCGACGAGCAGCTTACCGAAGACGAGCGCATGGTGCGCGACACCGCGCGTGCCTACGCCCAGGACAAGCTGCTGCCGCGCGTCGCCAAGGCCTATCTCGAAGAGACGACGGATCGCGAGATCTTCAACGAGATGGGCGAACTCGGCCTGATCGGCATCACGCTGCCGGAGGAGTATGGCTGCGCCAATGCGAGCTACGTCGCCTACGGCCTGGTCGCGCGCGAGATCGAGCGGGTCGATTCCGGCTATCGCTCGATGAACTCGGTGCAGTCCTCGCTGGTGATGTACCCGATCTACGCCTATGGCGACGAGAACCAGCGCAAGAAGTACCTGCCGAAGCTCGCCAGCGGCGAGTGGGTCGGCTGCTTCGGCCTGACCGAGCCGGACGCCGGCTCCGACCCGGCCGGCATGAAGACCCGCGCCGAGAAGGTCTCGGACGGCTATCGCCTGACCGGCAGCAAGATGTGGATCTCGAACGCGCCGATCGCCGACGTGTTCGTGGTCTGGGCCAAGTCGGCCGCGCACGACAACCAGATCCGGGGCTTCGTGCTGGAGAAGGGCATGAAGGGCCTCTCCGCGCCGAAGATCGGCGGCAAGCTCAGCTTGCGCGCCTCCATCACCGGCGAAGTCGTGATGGACGGCGTCGTGGTTCCGGAAGACGCGCTGCTGCCCAATGTCTCCGGCCTCAAGGGCCCGTTCGGCTGCCTCAACCGCGCCCGCTACGGCATTTCCTGGGGTGCGCTCGGCGCGGCCGAGGACTGCATGCACCGCGCCCGTCAGTACACGCTCGACCGCAAGCAGTTCGGCAAGCCGCTGGCCGCGACCCAGCTCGTGCAGAAGAAGCTCGCCGACATGGAGACCGAGATTGCGCTGGGCCTGCAGGGCTCGTTGCGCGTCGGCCGCCTGATGGACGAGGGCAAGTTCGCCCCCGAGATGATCTCGATCATGAAGCGCAACAATTGCGGCAAGGCGCTCGACATCGCCCGCGTCGCGCGCGACATGCACGGCGGCAACGGCATCTCGATCGAGTACCACGTGATGCGCCACGTCCATAACCTCGAGACGGTCAACACCTACGAGGGCACCCACGACGTCCACGCCCTGATCCTGGGCCGCGCCATCACGGGCATTCAGGCGTTTTTCTGAGCCGCCGCGCGGTGAGCGTGTGAGACGATAGAACTCTCCGATTGCGTCATGGCCGGGCTTGTCCCGGCCATCCACGTTCTAGCCGGTGAGAAGAACGTGGATGCCCGGCACAAGGCCGGGCATGACGAAGTCAGCAAGGTGTGAGCAAGCCATGTCCGACAACGACGACGTCCCGTTCAACCGCAACTTTCCACTCAAAGCCGGCGTCGTCGAGGAAATCCGCCCCGGCGTGCGGCGCGTGCTCTGTAACAATCCGAGCCCGTTCACCTTCACCGGTACGGTCAGCTACATCGTCGGCACGGGCAACGTCGCGATCATCGATCCCGGTCCGGACGATGCGGCGCATGCGGCGGCGTTGCTCGATGCCGTGCGCGGCGAGACGGTGAGCCATATCTTCGTTACCCACACCCACCGCGACCATTCGCCGAACACGGCGCGGATCAAGCAGGCGACCGGTGCGCCCGTTTATGCCGAGGGCCCGCACCGCGCCTCGCGCCCGCGCTTCGAGAGCGAGAAGCACAATCCGGAATCCGGCGTCGATCGCGATTTCGCGCCCGATACCAGGATCGCCCATGGCGACGTCGTCGAGGGCGCGGGCTGGCGCCTCGAAGCGGTGGCGACGCCGGGCCATACCGCCAACCATCTCGCCTTCGCCTGGCCCGAGCGAAAATACAACTTCGTCGGCGACCACGTGATGGGCTGGTCGACCTCGATCGTTGCGCCGCCCGACGGCTCGATGATCGACTACATGGAATCGCTCGACCGCTTGGCCGCCCGCGAGGAGGATCTCTATTTCTCGGGCCACGGCCCCGAGATACCGGACGGCCCGCGCTTCGTGCGCTTCCTGATCCGCCACCGCAAGGCGCGCGAAGCCTCGATCCTGCATCGCCTCGCCAAGGGCGAGGCCGACATCCCGACCATGGTGCGCGCGATCTATATCGGCATCGATCCACGGCTGACGACGGCTGCCGGCTATTCCGTGCTGGCGCATCTGGAAGATCTGGTCGCCCGCGGCGTGGTGGCAACGGATGGCGATCCCGTGATTGGCGGGACGTACCGGATGGCTTAGCTCGTCATTCCGGGGCGCGCGTCAGCGCGAACCTGGAATCCATCGGGCCGCAGCATTGGTGGATGAATGGATTCCGGGCTCGGTCCTGCGCACCGCCCCGGAATGACGCTAGCGCGTCACTTCTTCACCGTCTTCGCCGGCGCCTTCGGCGGCGCCACCGGGGTCTTCTTCACCGGCTTCAGCGCGTCCGCATCGGCGGCGGTGTTGAGATCGTCGATGAATTTCTTGACGCGCGCGGCGTTGCTGCCGAGGTCGCTTTCGAAATAGCGCGAGGCGGAACGGATATCGACGCGGGAATCGTCGCCGTCGGGCACGACCCTGATGGAAATGTCCTCGCGCAAGCCCATGATCGGCGTGCGCGCCACCGCCTCGATGCGGCCGATGCGGCGCGGCGGCTGCGGCGCGCGCTCGTCGATGACGAGCCATTTGCGCTTGTTGACGAGCTGCAGCGCGATCGCATAGGCGCGGTCGACCGGGATCTCGAGTTCGATCGGCTCGATATCGGGATAGAAATGGCGCTGCTGCTCGGCCGAATAGAGGCCGGCATAAACCGCGGTATTGGCGCCTTCACCGGCGCGCAGGCGCGCTAGCGCGTCGAAGCGGGGCGGGTCGATCGGGTCGGTGGTGACGTCGTGGATCGCCGGCAGCTTGCGGTATTGCAGGCCGAGATAGGCGGGGTAGGCGAGGATCATGCCGTCGATCAGGAAGGCGAGCAGGATGCGCGCCATGCCGCGCGAGCCGTTCTGCCAGATCGCGGCGAAGCCGGCGAGGCCGAACAGGATCGAGAGCGCGGCGATGGCGAGGCCGCCGAAGAAGGTGACGAGCGCAGGCTTCGGCTCCAGAAAGCCGAACCGGACGACGATGATCGACACCGCCACCGCCACCACCGCGAACACGGCCAGATTGCGCGCCCAGCTGGCGAGGCTGGACACGGGCTCCGACTGGTAGGGAGCGGAAAACCTGCGGGCCATCGGGTGAGCTCTGCCGGGATTTTGGGGGCGGTGCCGGCCGATTTGGCGCGACGATAGGGGCGTTGAGACCACGCCCCGGCGGCAAATTCAAGGGAGACCGGTTGCTACTGCCCGTCATTCCGGGGCGCCCGAAGGGCGACCCCGGAATCTCGAGATTCCGGGGTCGATGCCGTTTGGCATCGCCCCGGCATGACGTGTAAGTCCTACGCCGCCGCGTTCGGGAAGCGGTAATCCTTGAACTGGTCGCGCAGCGCGGTCTTCAGGATCTTGCCGGTGGCGGTGTGCGGGATGCCGTCGACGAAAGCGACGTCGTCGGGCATCCACCATTTGGCGATCTTGCCGTCCATGTACTTCAGGATTTCCTCGCGGCTGGCCTGCTGGCCCTGCTTGAGCTGAACGATCAGCAGCGGCCGTTCGTCCCATTTGGGGTGGAACACGCCGATCACGGCGGCCTCCGCCACGGCCGGATGGCCGATCGCGAGGTTTTCGAGGTCGATCGAGGAGATCCACTCGCCGCCGGACTTGATCACGTCCTTGGAGCGGTCGGTGATCCGCATGTAGCCGTCCTCGTCGATGGTCGAGACGTCGCCGGTGTCGAAGAAGCCGTCCTCGTCGAGGATGTTGCTATCGATCCGGTAATAGGCCTTGGCGACGGCGGGGCCGGAGACCTTGAGGCGGCCGAAAGTCTTGCCGTCCCAAGGCAGCTCCTTGCCGGCATCGTCGGTGATCTTCATCTCGACGGCGAAGGGCGCATAGCCCTGCATCTGGAGCACGTCGAGCCGCGCATCGCCGGTCGCGTTCTGGAACGGCGGCTTCAGCGCCGCGACGCTGCCGATCGGGCTCATCTCGGTCATGCCCCAGGCGTGGCGGACGTTCGAGCCCATGTCGAGGAAGGCCTTGATCATCGAGCGCGGCATCGCCGAGCCGCCGCAGATCACCATCTTCAGCTCAGGCAGCTTCAGATTGTTGGCGGCCATGTGCTGGAGCAGCATCAGCCACACCGTGGGCACACCCGCGGTGTGCGTCACCTTCTCGGTCGAGAGCAATTCATAGACCGAGGCGCCGTCGAGCTTGGCGCCGGGCATGACCAGCTTGGTGCCCTGCGAGGGCGCGGAGAAGGCGATGCCCCAGCTGTTGGCGTGGAACAGCGGCACCACCGGCAGCATCGTCTCGGAGGCGCTGGTGCCGAGCGCATCGACGTTGTTGGCCATCAGCGCGTGCAGCACGTTGGAGCGATGCGAATACAGCACACCCTTCGGATCGCCCGTGGTGCCTGATGTGTAGCACATCGCCGCCGCCGTGTTCTCGTCAAAGTCCTTCCATTTGAATTTGCCGTCAGCCTGCGCAATCCAGTCCTCGTAGGCGATCACATTCTTCAGCGTGGTCTGAGGCATATGCGCCTTGTCGGTCAGCACGACGTAGCGCTCCACGCTTGGCAGCTTGTCGGCGATCTTCTCCAGGATCGGAACGAAGGTGATGTCGGCCATCACGATGCGGTCCTGCGCATGGTTGATGATCCAGGCGATCTGCTCGGGGAAAAGGCGGGGATTGACGGTATGGCAGATGGCGCCGATTCCCATGATGCCGTACCACACCTCGAGATGGCGCCAGGTGTTCCAGGCGATCGTTGCGACGCGGTCGCCGAGCTTGATGCCGTCGTGCTCCAGCATCTGCGAGACCTTGAGCGCCCGCTTGTGGATCTCGGCGTAGGTGGTGCGATGGATCGGTCCCTCGACCGATCGCGTGACGACCTCCTGCTTGCCATGAATCCTGGCGGCGTGTTCGATGATCCGGTGGCAGAGCAGGGGCCAGTCTTGCATCAAACCAAGCATTCCGACGTTCCTCCGAGAAGTCGCTGGACGCGTTATCGCTCTCAGCGTTGGGCCAAAGAATTGTCATGAGTTTTAGCCTGCCGGACTTTCGCCGCAAATGGTCTTGTCGCGGCTATATGTCCGCCGGCGCGGCAATGGTTACCGCCGCGCTGGGGCTGACGCTTGTGCTCGCGGATCGGGCGGAGGCGCGAAAATATGCTGCGCCGCTCGATATCTTTGGCTTTGGTACACCACGGCCGCGCGCGACGGTCCATTCCGCCAAGATCCCGCTACCGAAGCCACGCCCCGAGGAAGCCCCCAAAGCACCGGACGAGGCCGCACCGGAGGCCGACGGCAAGCCTTCGCCGGACAAGCCGGCCGAGGCCGCGCCGCCGCCCGAGAAGCAGGTCTCGGCCTGCCGGCTCGCGCTGACCGAGGAGATCGCGATTGCACCCTCCATTCCGGATATCCGCGGCCCTGGCGGCTGCGGCGGCGAGGATCTGGTGCGGCTGGAGGCCATCGTGCTGCCGGACAAGCGCAAGGTAGCGGTCAAGCCGGCGGCGATCCTCCGCTGCACCATGGCGTCTGCGATCGCCGACTGGGTGCGCAAGGACATGGTGCCACTGGCCACCAGCCTCGGCTCGACCATCGCCGATCTCGACAATTTCGATAGCTTCGAGTGCCGCGGCCGCAACCGTATCGCCGGCGCGATGCTGTCCGAGCACGGCAAGGCCAACGCCCTCGACGTCCGCGCCATCAAGCTCGCCAACGGGCAGTCGATTGGCCTCACCGATCGCACCATGTCGCGTGACGTGCGCGAGCGGGTGCTGCATTCGGTGTGCGCGCGCTTTTCCACCGTGCTCGGCCCGGGCTCGGACTGGTACCACGAGGACCATATCCATCTCGACCTGGCGCAGCGGCGCAACGACTACCGGATCTGCCAGTGGAACGTCTGGGATCCCCTGCCGCAGATCGCTCCGCTGCTGCCGGCGGAACGGCCCGAGGAGGCGCCGCCGCGCGAGGTCGCGTCCAAGCCTGAGGCAAAGGATGGAGCTGATGACGAAGCGGCGGAGAAATCCCCCGCGCCTGCGGACAAGTCGGCGGCCGGCGGCGACAAGGTCCCGCCGCGCAAGCCCGCAACAAAAAAGCGCCGGTAAAACCGGCGCTTTTGAAAAGCCTCGGGAAAGGCCGATTTAGTAGGAAGAATTGGAACCGCCGCCCTGGAGCGCAAGGCGCGAATTGTAGGGCGAGTCGCCGTGCTTCGGCTCGAGCACCACGACGATGGTGCCGACCTTGACCCGGTTATAGAGGTCGATCGCGTCCTCGTTGGTCAGGCGGATGCAGCCCGACGAGATCGAGGCGCCGATATATTCCGGCTGGTTGGTGCCATGAATGCGGAACAGCGTGTCCTTGCCACCCGAGTAGAGATACATCGCGCGGGAACCCATCGGATTGTCCGGACCGGGCGCAACATAGGTCGGCACGCCCAGGCGCGAAATCTCGCCCGGGGTCGGATGCCAGGCCGGCCACTCGGTCATGCTGCCGACCTTGGCGATGCCCGACCAGGCCATGGCTTCTTCGCCGACGGTGATGCCGTAACGGATCGCCTTGCCGCCATCCAGCACGTAATAGAGGTAGTGGTTGTCGGAATCGACCACGATCGAGCCGGGCGACTCCTTGCGGTGGTACTCGACGATGGCGCGCCGGAACGGCTCCGCGACCGGGGTATTCTCGTACCGGACCTTGGCGAGCAGTTCCTTATCCTTCGGCTTGAAGGCCTTGGTGTCGGTCGCCTCGAAATGCGTGGCCTGCATGCAGCCCGACAGCATCAGGCCGGCGGCCAAAATCCCCAACTTAACTTTCAGCGACGACATGATTTGGTTCCAATCAAAACAATACCGCACGGGAAAGCCTGAGCTTAGCGCCCAAGTTCCTCGACTCCGTTAATCCCATTATCGTTGAAATCTGCCACAATTCCAGCACTCAAGGCCTTTTCCCGCGCTGCGAGACCTCAGCTGTGGCTTTTTTGCCGCAAGTTTTTCGGCTTTGAGGGGGTTTTGGGGCAAAGCGTGCCGGACTGTCGATTCCGTGCCACGGTTGGGCCACGGCGCCGCCACAAATGCAAACGCTCCGTTAATGTGTTTGTCATGATGAACTTGTCAGAATCGCGCTAAGGGCTGTCATTCTGTCGCAGGTTCTCCGGAGTTGTTCATGTTTTCGGTGTTTGTCCCCTCCGAGTCCTCCCTCAAGAAGGCTGTCGTCGAGGATCTCACGGCGCTGCCGGAGAACGCGGTCTGGATCGACCTCTTCACGCCGAGTGCGGTCGAGGACAAGGCGGTGGAGCGGCTGGCAGGCATCGCCATCCCGACCCGGGAGGACATGCAGGAGATCGAGATCTCGAGCCGCCTCTATATCGAGAACGGCGCGCGCTACATGACCGCGACGCTGATGTGCCACTCCGATACCGACATGCCCCGGACCACGGCGGTGACCTTCATTCTCGGCGACCACCGCCTGGTGACGGTGCGCTACGACCTGCCGAAGCCGTTCGCCCTGGTCGAGGCCAAGCTCGCCCGCTCCTGCACGCCGGCGATCACCGGCGAGATGGTGCTGATGGAACTGCTGGACGCCGTGATCGACCGCTGCGCCGACATCCTGGAGCGCTGCGGTGCCGAAATCGACCAGGTCTCGCACGACATCTTCGAGCCCGAGAGCGAGCGTCACGGCCATGCCAAGCAATATTCCCAGATCCTGATCTCGATCGGCCGCAAGGGCGATCTCACCTCCAAGGTTCGCGAGAGCCTGGTGTCGATCGGCCGCGTCGTCGCCTTCCTTTCGGCGGTGGTGGAGGGCGTGAAATGGTCCAAGGACATGCGCGAGCAGCTCAAGACCATGCAGCGGGACGTCTCCTCGCTGACCGACCACGCCTCTTATCTTTCCAGCAAGATCACCTTCGTGCTCGACGCCATGCTCGGCGTCGTCAATCTCGAGCAGAACAACATCATCAAGCTGTTCTCGGTCATGGCTGTTGTCCTGATGCCGCCGACGCTGATCGCCTCGATCTACGGCATGAACTTCAAGGCGATGCCGGAACTCGAATGGGTGCACGGCTATCCGATGGCACTGGTGCTGATGCTGATCGCGGCCATCGTCCCGTACTGGATCTTCAAGTGGAAGAAGTGGCTCTGATACCTACCGAGACCTTACGCCGTTCGTAGAGACATGGTGGTTGGTGTCGCAGAATAGAGCGGGATTGCGGCCGTGCGGTGATGCGTGCCTGCCGCCCCAATTCCTCCGGTAAAATTTGAGCGGTGAGCTGAACGTTTGCGCGAAACTTGTCTGCGATAAACAGTGCGTAGCCGCGAGGAACAGCCATGGTTGAAAAACACATAACGTCGCCCCGCAACGTCATCGATCTGGCGAACTATCGTCAGGCGCTGGCGAACGGCAAGGCGTCGTCGATGTCGGCACGCATGTGCCGGCACTGTGGTGCTCCGCTGCTCGATGGTGAGAACGACGACGACTGCTCGACTGCATTCAGCACGGCCACGCCACGGCCACGCGAGAGGTCACGTCGGATTCGACTCGATTGAGGAACGGAAGGTAAGGGCGATCCAGGTCTTGCGGCGGCTTTGTCTGGATCGCCTTGCTTCCCTTGGTACTGTTTCCAATTCCGTCATTGCGAGGAGCCCGCGACAAAATTGCGAAGCAATTTTGCGCTGGTGCGACGAAGCAATCCAGACCGTCTCTGCGGAGGCTGTCTTCGCTTCGCTGCGTTCGCAATCACGAAGGATAAAGGATGGCCTAGACGTGCTGGCCGCCGTTGATGTGGATCTCGGCGCCGTTGACGTAGGACGAGGTCTCCGTGCACAGCACGTAGACGATCTTGGCGACCTCGTCGGGCGTGCCGAGCCGGTGCATCGGGATCTGCTGCTCCACGATCTTCTCGGTGCCGGGTGAAAGGATCGAGGTGTCGATCTCGCCCGGCGCGATCGCGTTGACGCGGACGCCGATGCGGCCGAAGTCGGAGGCCATCTCGCGCGTCAGGGATGCGAGCGCGGCCTTGGAGGTGGCATAGGCCGCGCCTGCGAAGGGATGCACGCGCGAGCCCGCGATCGAGGTGACGTTCACGACCGACCCCCTGGCCGCCTTCAACTCCTCGATCAGCCCGCGCGCCATCATGATCGGCGCGAAGAAGTTGACGTGGAAGACATGCGTCCAGGTATCGAGGTCGGTGTCGACCGAACCGAGCCGGGAGCCGCCGGGGCCCTTCGGCGAGATCGCGGCGTTGTTGACCAGCGCATGCAGCATGCCGCCCTCGAGGCGGTTGCGGATGTCGGAGATCGCGCGGGTGGTGTCCTTGGGGTCGGCGAGGTCGACCTGGATGTGGTCCTCAGGGCCCGCATCCCAGGGGCAGTCCTCCGGGAAGGGATGCCGCGAGCAGGTGATGACGCGCCAGCCCGCCGAGGAGAAACGGATCACGGTGGCATGGCCGATACCGCGGCTCGCTCCGGTCAGGAGCAGCGTGCGTCGCGGTGCGTTTGACGAATGCGGCATGAAGGTCTTTCAGGTCGGGGCCTAAGGGTACATCCGCGTCTTGGACCACTTCTGGCCCGCGGCGTCACGACGAAATTCGATGCGGTCGTGCAGACGGAATGGGCGATCGTGCCAGAACTCGATGCGGACCGGCGTGATGCGCCAGCCGCTCCAGCCCGGCGGCCGCGGCACCTCGCTGATGACGTATTTGGCCGCGACCTTTGCGATGGCCTGTTCGAAGGCGAAGCGGCTCTCCAGCGCCTCGGACTGCTTGCTCGCCCAGGCGCCGATCTGCGCCTGCTTGGGACGGGTGGCGAAATAGGCGTCGGCCTCGGCGTCGGTCACCGGCGTCACGTTGCCGCGGATGCGGACCTGACGGCGCAGCGACTTCCAGTGAAAAAGTAACGCTGCCTTAGGATTTGCGGCGAGTTCACGGCCCTTCTGGCTCGCGATGTGGCTGTAGAAGACAAAACCCTCGGTATCGAAGCCCTTCATCAGCACCATGCGCACGTCCGGCAGGCCGTCCGGGTCGACAGTTGCGAGCGCCATGGCATTCGGATCGTTCGGCTCGCTCTTGATCGCCTCGTTCAGCCAGGCCTCGAACAGCGCAAATGGCTCGTCGGCGGCGGTGAAATCACCGGATGTTAAGGGTGTCTGGTGTTTCATCGAGGTCGTGTCGGTCATGTCTGGAGTCCGAGTTGCGTTCCGCGGCCCAAAACGCGTTGTTGTCCGCTACCGCCCTATATAGGGCATGGGGACGCGTTGGCCTATCGGCGATCCGGCCGTCCGGCTTTGTCATGACGGTGATCCTGATCGGCTTCGGCTCCGGCGGTTGCAGCTTTTCCCGCAATGACACCAGCGCCTATGCCAAGGCCGACGACAGCGACCTCACCGGCTCGATCGTGCGGCCGGCGAAGGACGCGGCACCGACCGAGACCGATCTTGCCTTCGCCCGCAACGCCGCTTCCGACGTGCTGAGCAAGGGCGACAAGGATTCCAGCCAGCACTGGGAGAATCCGGAGACCGGGGCGCGCGGCTCGGTGACGCCGATCGCGCAATCCTATGCCGCCGAGGACGGCCGCAGGTGCCGCGATTTCCTCGCGAGCTACGTCAACGGCAATACCGAAAGCTGGCTCCAGGGCGCCGGCTGCCAAAGCAGCCGTGGCCGTTGGGAGATTCATACGCTAAAGCCGTGGCGGAGCTAGGATTCGGCCGGCAATCCTAGTTGCAAAAATGCCACTCTCTCCCCACATGGTTCGCAGGTGGGGCGGGGAGCCCTTTGAACAATTCGATTTCTTTGAAGGAGACGTGACGGATGCGCGACCCCTATGAGGTCTTGGGGGTGCCGCGGAGCGCCAACGCTGCCGCGATCAAGAGCGCCTATCGCAAGCTTGCCAAGAAGCACCATCCCGACAGCAACAAGGACGACCCGAAGGCCGCCGAGCGCTTCGCCGAACTCAATTCGGCCAACGAGATCCTCGGCGACGAGGACAAGCGCAAGCAGTTCGACCGCGGCGAGATCGACGCCGACGGCAAGCCGCGCTTCCAGGGTTTTCCGGGCGGCGGCGGGCCGCGCGGCCGCGCGGGTCCCGGCGGGTTCGAGAGCTATACGTTCCGCTCCGGCGGCGGCCCGGGTCAGGGCGGCGGCGCGTTCGAGGACATCCTCAACAGCATGTTCGGCGGCGGGGTGCGCGGCGCGCGGCCCGGTGCCGGCGGCGCCGGGCAGTTCGAATTCGACACTGGCGGGATCGGGCTCGATCTCGACGTGAATGTTGCCATGTCCGTCTCGCTGGAGGAGTCGGTCAAGGGCGGCGAGAAGCGCGTCCGGCTGCCGACGGGCAAGGAGCTCAACGTCAAGATTCCGGCCGGCGTCACCGAGGGCCAGCAGATCCGGCTGCGCGGTCAGGGCGAGAGCGCCCAGGGCCACCCGCCGGGCGATCTCCTGATCACCATCGGCATTGCACCGCACCCGTATTTCAAGGTCGAGGGCACGGATCTGCGGATCGACCTGCCGGTCACGCTCTACGAGGCCGTGCTCGGCAGCAAGGTCCGCGTGCCGACCCTTGGGAATGCGGTCGAACTCTCGGTTCCCAAGAACACCTCCAGCGGCCGCACCTTCCGGCTGAAGGGCAAGGGTCTGCCGAAAGCGGGCGGAACCGGGGATCTCTTCGTCACCGTCAGGATTATGCTACCGGACGGGAACGACGCCGAGCTTGAGGCATTGATGGAGAAGTGGCGGGACCAACACCCCTACAATCCACGTAGCGGGCTTGGTTAGGGCGAGATCGGAACTGAAGGGGTTCTCATAAGGTCTGGAGCATCCTCCCTGGAGATGATGCTCATCATACGCCTGAGGCGCGATCGCGCTTCTCGGCTCATATGCTCGACGTGTCGGCTGTCCGGCGGGGCAGTCGATAAAAAGGTGCGGCCTCGAGAGGGGGACCAGCGCGGTACCAAAAACCCCAATCGAGGCCGCCCGCGTCGATCGGCGGATCGAACGCTGCTCATTTTCGCGTGATCATCCGGTGCGATAATGAGACGCGCCGATGTCTTGATTCCAAATTTTCAATGACGGAATCGAGGCACCGCGCTTGTGCGGTTGTCTAGGTGCCGTTTTTCTCTGCCTGATCGTACACGGCCTGCGCCACCTTGGTCAGCCGGTCGCGATCGCCGCCGCCGCTGACGACGTAGCCGACGCCGCGCTCGGCCCAGAACAGCGCGCCATCCTTGTCCGTCCTGGCGTACCGCATCTGCGTTGCACCATTCTCGGTCTTGGCGGTGTAGATCGTGTACCGCTCGCCCGAGGCGCCCTCATACATCAGGAACGACGCCGGGCCGTTCGGCCCCGGCAAAAGTCGGCCGCCGACCAGCTTCAGCCCGCTCGCCTCCAGGTTCGGCGCGAACACGGTCCAGCCGCAGCGCCTGGTCAGCCAGGCCTGGAGATGGTCGCGCTCGTTGCCGCCGACCTCGACGGGGTGGCGGACCTCGACGACATAGAGGCGGTGGGCGTCGAGCGCGTCCGCCGTGAAGCTCTGGAAGGTCGAGGGGGCGCTGGCGGCGCCATGTGCGACCCAGCCGGCGGTGCCGCCGGCGACGAAGGCAACCAGCACAGCCGCGGCGGCGCCATAGAGCCATTGCCGGGGGCGGCGCTCCAGCCGTTCGAGCTCCAGCCGCGCCGGGACCGGCTCCTGGGCGACGGAATCGTAGCGGGCGTGCAGCATCTCGGCCATGGCGCGCCAGGACTGCACCCGCTCGGCATCGTCAGGATGGGCGGCAAGCCAGGCCTCGACGTCGGCGCGGCGCTCGGCCGGCAGCTCGCCATCGACATGGGCGTGCAGCTCGTCTTCGGTGATCGGAATATTGCGGTCGTTCATATCGATCGTCTCTGGCTCTGCGGCCCAAAATATCCTTCGTGACTCAACTTCCCTCGTCTCATCGGCAGACTGCGGACGGACATTACGCGATGCATCAATCCTGCCATCACTTCACCCGCCTGAGCGCCGGGCGCTCACCCTCCAGCGAGGCTTTAACGTGGGCGCGGGCCCGTGCCAGGCGCGACATCACGGTGCCGATCGGCACGCCCTGGATGTCGGCGACCTCGCGGTAGCTCATGCCCTCCAGCATCACCAGGAGCAGCACCGAGCGCTGCTCCTCGACCAGCGTTGCCAGCGCCTTCTCGATGTCGCGTCCCTCGGCTTCGGTCCCGCTGGCATCCGGGTTGTTCTCCGTCAGCTGCATGAATTGCGGCCGCCTTGCCAGCGAGCGCCGCCGGTTCTTGTTGAGGTTGGTCAGGATCGTATACAGCCAGCTCCTGACGTCGCCTCCGAGAAACAGGCGCTCCGAACGCAGTGCGCGCACCAACGTATCCTGCACCAGATCGTCGGCCGCATCCGCATCGCGCGTGAGCGCGCGGGCGTAGCGGCGCAACGCCGGGATCATCGCTTCCACACTCTGGCGAAACGCACTCATAGCCGTCTTGACGTCCTGGTGTTCGGCGCGAGCGCCTTACTCATCATAACACCCGAACGGAACAGCTATTCCGGCGCCCGAAACAGCGTTAACGCCGCGTATTAGGACTGTACCGCGAAGGAGGGCTGGTGTACCTCCAGACCTCAACGAGAGCTCGACGGGACGTTCAAAAATGGCGCAGAATTCAGGTCTGATGCAAGGCAAGCGTGGGGTGGTCCTCGGCGTTGCCAACAACCGCTCGATCGCCTGGGGCATCGCCAAGGCATGCCACGCAGCCGGCGCCGAGCTCGCCTTCACCTACCAGGGCGATGCGCTCAAGAAGCGCGTCGAGCCGCTCGCCGCCGAGATCGGCGGACTCGTGCTCGGCCATTGCGACGTCACGGACGCTGCGACCATCGACGCCGCCTTCGCGGTGCTGAAGGAGAAGTGGGGCAAGATCGACTTCCTGGTGCACGCGATCGCCTATGGCGAGCAGCTCGACGGCCGCTACGTCGACACCACGCAGGAGAACTTTTCCAAGTCGATGCTGATCTCCTGCTACTCGTTCACCGCCGTCGCACAGCGCGCCGAGAAGCTGATGACCGACGGCGGCTCGCTCATCACGCTCTCCTATTACGGCGCCGAGAAGTGGATGCCGCATTACAACGTGATGGGCGTGGCGAAGGCGGCGCTGGAGGCAAGCGTGCGCTATCTCGCCGCCGACCTCGGCGAGAAGAACATCCGCGTCAACGCGATCTCGGCCGGGCCGATCAAGACGCTCGCGGCCTCCGGAATCGGCGACTTCCGCTATATCCTGAAGTGGAACGAGCACAACGCGCCGTTGCGGCGCAACGTCTCCACCGAGGACGTCGGCGGCAGCGCGCTGTATTTGCTCTCCGACCTCTCGCGCGGCGTCACCGGCGAGGTGCATCACGTCGATTCCGGTTACCACGTGCTCGGCATGAAGCGCCCGGACGCGCCGGACATTTCGCTCGGCGGGAAGGACTAACTCTTACCTGCAATGCCCGTGCTCACGATCTACTATCTTCGCCACGGTGAGACCGAGTGGAATGCGCTCGGGCGGCTTCAGGGGACCAAGGACGTTCCGCTGAACGCGCGCGGACGCAGCCAGGCCATGCAGGCCGGCGGCATTCTCGCCGATCTGTTCAAGCGCGACGGCCGCGACAAGGCGGCGCTGCCCTATGTGTCGAGTCCGCTCGGCCGCGCGCGCATGACCATGGAACTTGCGCGCGGCAAGCTCGAATTGCCCGTGGCAGATTATTCGCTCGACGATCGCCTGCGCGAGATCGGCTACGGCGTCTGGGAGGGACTGACGCTGGCCGAGAGCGAGGCCGCCGATCCCGAAATCTACGCCAGGCGCCTCGCCGACAAATGGACGGTGGGCCCCGCAGGCGGGGAGACCTACGCCGATGTGCAGGTCCGCGTGCGGGCCTGGTACGATCAGCTCCGGACCGACACCGTCGCGGTTGCCCATGGCGGGACCTGTCGGGCCCTGATGGTTTCGCTCGGTATCGAGACGCCGGCCAGCGCCGCCGAGCTCTATATCGAGCAGGGCGCCGTTTACGTGTTCCGGGACGGGCGGCTGGAGAAGTATAGTTAAGCCGAGTTTTCGTCATTCCGGGGCGGTGCGCAGCACCAAACCCGGAATCTCGAGATTCCGGGTCTGGTCCTTCGGGCCATCCCGGAATGACGGGAACACCGTTTGACCGGTTCTGCCTCGCGCGCTACCACCGCAATGTCATTTGCCAACATAGGTCGGCGTCCGCGCATGTCCTTCAACACCTTCGGCCACATGTTCCGCGTCACCACCTTCGGCGAGAGCCATGGGGTGGCGATCGGCTGCGTGGTCGACGGCTGCCCGCCGATGATCCCGCTCACCGAGGCCGACATCCAGGGCGATCTCGACCGCCGCCGGCCCGGCCAGTCGCGCTTCACCACCCAGCGCCAGGAGCCGGATCAGGTGAAGATCCTGTCCGGGGTGATGGCGCATCCGGAGACCGGCGTGCAGGTGACGACGGGCACGCCGATCGGGCTCCTGATCGAGAACACCGACCAGCGCTCCAAGGACTATTCCGAGATCAAGGACAAGTTTCGGCCCGGTCACGCCGACTTCACCTATGAGGCCAAATACGGCCTGCGCGACTATCGCGGCGGCGGGCGCTCCTCGGCGCGCGAGACCGCGACGCGGGTTGCCGCCGGTGCCATCGCGCGAAAGGTGCTGCCCGACGTCAAGGTGCGCGGTGCGCTGGTGCAGATGGGCCCGCACAAGATCGATCGCGAGAAGTGGGACTGGGACGAGGTCGCCAGGAATCCGTTCTTCTGTCCGGACAAGGACAAGGCCGCGTTCTTCGAAACCTATCTCGACGGCATCCGCAAGAGCGGCTCCTCGATCGGCGCGGTGCTCGAGATCGTCGCCGAAGGCGTGCCGGCGGGCCTCGGTGCGCCGATCTACGCCAAGCTCGATTCCGATCTGGCGGGTGCGATGATGACCATCAATGCCGTGAAGGGCGTCGAGATCGGTGCCGGCTTTGGCGCGGCCGAGCTCACCGGCGAAGAGAACGCCGACGAGATGCGCACCGGCAATGACGGCACGCGCTTCTTGTCCAACCATGCCGGCGGCGTTCTCGGCGGCATCTCCACCGGACAGCCGGTGGTGGTGCGTTTTGCCGTGAAGCCGACCTCCTCGATCCTCCAGCCGCGTCTCACCGTCGATCGCGCCGGCGCCGACACTGAGATCATGACCAAGGGCCGCCACGACCCCTGCGTCGGCATCCGTGCCGTCCCCGTCGGCGAAGCCATGATGGCCTGCGTGCTGGCGGATCACTTCATCCGAGACCGCGGGCAGGTGGGACGCTGAGTTCTTCACCTCTCCCCGCTGGGGAGACGTGAGCACACCGCGGATGAAGCGTAGTGTCGCGGTACTAGCCCACCGCGCAGCTTGACGGCGCTACAACGTCGTCGGCAAATGCGCTCATGGAAAGTTCCGAGCTCCAGCGCATCACCAACTGGCTGATCGACGGCGCGAGGTCGTCGGGAACTCCGGCCCAGATGATCGCCGACGTCTGCGAACATCTGGTCGAGGCTGGCCTGCCGCTGTGGCGGTTCGGCATCTTCATCCGCACGCTGCATCCCGAAATCTTCGGCCGCAACTTCATCTGGCGGGAGGGCCAGGAGGTCGAAATCGGCACCGTCGATTTCGAGATTCTTGATACTCCCGAATTCGCCAGGAGCCCGCTTCGGATCGTGTTCGAGAAGGGGCAGGAGGTCCGGGGGCGGATGGACGACCCGGACAGCAAGCGGTTTCCGTTCCTCGACGACATGCGCGCCGAAGGCGTGACCGACTACCTCGCGATGCCGATGCCCTATCTCGACGGCTCGATCCACGCGACGAGCTGGACCACCCGTCACCCCGGCGGCTTCAGCGATGACGACGTCGCGGCGATCCGGGCCATGATGGCGCCGCTGGCACGCGTCAGCGAGATCGTCAGCCTGCGCCGTACCGCCGAGATGCTGCTCGACACCTATGTCGGCAACCGCGCCGGCGCGCGCATCCTCGGCGGCCAGATCCGCCGCGGCCACAACGACACCATGCAGGCCGCGATCTGGCTCTCGGATCTGCGCGGCTTCACTGCGTTGTCGGACCGGCTGCCGGCCGAGACCGTGGTCGAGATCCTCAACCAATATTTCGACTGCCAGGTCACCGCGATCCGGGGCCATGGCGGCGAGGTACTGAAGTTCATGGGCGACGGGCTGCTCGCGGTGTTCCCGATCGACGAGTATGTCGGCGATGCCGCGCATGTCTGCGCGCGCGTGCTGGAGGCTGCGCGCGAATCCCGCGCCAGCGTCGAGGCGCTCGCCTTTCCGGTCGGCGACATCGTCGAACGCTTCCGCTTCGGCGTCGCGCTCCACGTCGGCAACATCCTCTACGGCAATATCGGCGGCGGCAACCGCCTCGACTTCACCTGCATCGGTCCTGCCGTCAACCTTGCCGCGAGGCTTGAGAAGATCACGGGTCGGCTGGGACGGACCGTCGTGGCCTCGGAAGGCTTTGCCAATGTCTGCCGCCACGACTGGCACGAGCTCGGCGAATTTCCGATCGCGGGATTTTCCAAGGCGCAGCGCGTGTATGGATTGGCCGAAGAAACGCCGGTGGTGATGGCCTAGCGGATGGCGCCGTCGGCGTTAGCTTTCGCGCACATAGGACTGCTTCAGGCCGAAGGTCAGGACCCTCAAGGTGATCCACAGCCGCAGCATGGCGAAGCTGAAGATGAAGACGAAATAGATCAGGTTCTTGGTGAACTGCGTCGCCGATGAGGTCTGCCAGAAATTCCAGATCGCGCTGCGCACGGCTTCCTGTCCATAGGCGAGGGCGATGTTGAAGATGCCGAGCACGATTACGGCGCCGCCGAGCCACAACCCGCGTCGCGCCAATTCGCCGATCGCGGCAAACAATGCGATCTTGCCGTCGTCGCGCTCGGCGCGGACGATCATGAGCAGCACGAGGGCGGCAATCCATGCGCTCCAGAAGCGCCCCGGATGGGTGAACTGGTCGAACGCCATGCCGTCAAGGCCCGCCATCAGATGAGGCGCGAAAGCCTCATGGCCGGTCGCCGCGGTGCTGAGCGCGGCTACGATCATCACGAGGGTGATCCGCCACAGGATCGAGAAGGAGAGCTTGAACTGCTCGCCGAACGTCAGCGTACCGAGCGAGGACTGGCCGCCGGCTGCCTCGATCGACTGTTGCGCCGTCGCGAAGAAGGCAAGCAGCACCGAAACGCTGGAAATGATGATTGCTGGCAGCGCCACTGCGCCGCCGCCGAAGGCGATCACCCGCATCGCCGCCGCCAGGATCAGCCAGGGCAGCGCATGCAGGAGCTTGAACGGACCGAACGAGGTCTCGTGGCGGGCCGGCTTGAGTTCGAGCTGTTTGCGCAGTGCGACTGTCATCGCACCGTGGTGACACAGGAGATTAAACCTGCGGTAGTGCGGATCGGTAAAATTGACCCGAAGCGGGCAGACGGCGCCGTTATTCCTCCGGCTCGGTCGTGAACAGCAGCGGATAGCCCTTGGCGCGGCCGGCGTCGGTGGCGCGCGTAGCCTTGGTCTCGGCGACGTCCTTGGTGAACACGGCAACCACGCAGGCGCCCAGCTTGTGCGCCGTGATCATCACCTTGTAGGCCTGATCCTCCGTCATGCGGAACTCGGCCTTGAGGATCATCGTGACGAATTCGCGCGGCGTATAGTCGTCGTTGATCAGGATGACCTTGTGCAGCTTCGGCCGCTCGACCTTGGTCTTGGTCCTGGTTTTCGGCTTGGTGACGGCGTCGTTCATTCCGCCTCCTGGACACGGCGGGCTCGGGTTCCCTGCCGGAGCGATCAGCTCGCGGTTTTCTCACCATATTGCAGGACCTGCACCTTCTCCAAGGTGATCAGCCCGCTCGACATCATGCCATCCAGGATGGGCAGGAATGCGTTGATGTTGTCCTCGCTGTCGACGATCTCGATCAGCAGCGGCAGGTCTTCCGAGAGCCGCAGGATTTTCGAGGTGTGCAGCCGGCTCGACTTGCCGAAGCCCATCGGTCCGCGCAGCACGGTGGCGCCGGCGAGGTGCAGCTCGCGCGCCTTCAGCACGATCGCTTCATAGAGCGGCTTGCCGTCGAAATGGTCGCTCTCGCCGATGAAGATGCGGAGCGAAACAGCCTGATTGGGAATTTGCATGGTCAGCTCCTTTTCAAGCGGTTGTAGCGGCTCGCCATCATATGGCCGAGCCAGACCGACACCAGCCAGCAGACGACGGAGGACGCGACATAGGCCAGCGCGGTGTATTTCATGCCGCCATGGACCAGGCGGAATGTTTCCAGGCTGAAGGCCGAGAAGGTGGTGTAGCCGCCGCAGAACCCGGTCATGACGAACTGCCGGTGCTCGGGCCGTGCCAGCATGCGGCCGTCCGGGCCGGTCAGCGTCGCATAGAAGCCGATGATCAGCGAGCCGGTGGCATTGATGAACAGCGTCGCGAAGGGAAAGCCTGGACCGGTATCGAGCGCGAGCCCGACCAGATAGCGCGTCAGGCCACCGACGACGCTGCCGGCGGAAACCCAGGCATAGAGCATCGCGCTGCGCCAGCGCTCGGCGGAGGAGGGAGCGTTCATCGGCCTCTACCCTCCAAGACCGTCAGCGAGGAGGAAGCCGCAGCTGACGGCGGCGAGGCACAGTCCGACCGAGCAGGCGACGTTGCCGAGCGCATGCATGGGCTCGCCGTTGCGGGCGAGCGTCAGCGTTTGCAGGCTGAACGAGGACACCGTGGTGTAGCAGCCAAGGAAACCGGTCACTGCGAACAGCCATGGATTGGGCGAGGCGAACATCGAGCCGGGATGGGTTGCCAGCGCGCCAAAGACGCCGATCAGGAAGGCGCCGGTGACGTTGATGGTCATGGTGCCCCACGGAAACGTCTCGCCCAGCCGCCGCGCGATCGCGCCGGAGATGAAATAGCGCGCACAGCCGCCCAGCACGCTGCCGATCATAATGGCAAGCACCCCGCTCAACACGACGAACAGCTCCCCGTCATCATTTGCCCTCCGCTGCCAGTCCGTTGCCGACGGCGAACAGCCCCACGAGCGACACCAGCGCGAAGCCGAGCCCCGCCAGGAACGTGCCGGCCGGACCATAGGCGTCCCACAGCGCACCTGCGATCACGCTCGCGGCCAGCAGTGCCAGGCCCGTGAACAGGTTGAAATAGCCGAATGCGGTGCCGCGCAGGCTTGGCGGCGCGGCGTCGGCGACGAGGGCCGAGAGCAGGCCTTGCGTCAATCCCATATGCAGCCCCCACAACGCGACGCCGAGCGCCAGGCCGCCAAGGTTCGGCAGCAGCGCGAGTGCGAGGTCGGCGCCGCAGAGGAAGATGAGGCCGAGCGCGAGCAGGCCGGTCCGGTTGATGCGGTCCGACAACACGCCGGCCGGATAGGCCGACAGCGCGTAGACGATGTTCATCAGCACCAGCACCCCCGGCACCCACATCGCATTGAGGCCGATGTTCTGCGCGCGCAGGATCAGGAAGGCTTCGCTGAAGCGCGCGAGCGTGAAGACGACGCCGACCGCCACGACGCGCCAGTAGACCGCTCCAAGCTGCCGCATCGCGGCGAGATTGAGCGGATTCTTCGCAGGTTCCCGACTCTGGTCCGGCTTCGGCTCGCTCACGGCAAAGGCGATCAGTCCGAAGGACAAGAAGGCCGGCAGCACGGCGACCCAGAACACGGCGGCAAAATTGTCCGCCGTCCACCACATCAGGCCGATCGCCGCGAGCGGTCCGACGAAGGCGCCGATGGTGTCGAGCGACTGGCGCAGGCCAAAGCTCGCGCCGCGCAGGCCGATGGGGGCGATATCGGCGATCAGCGCATCGCGCGGCGCGCCGCGGATGCCCTTGCCGACCCGGTCGATGAAGCGCGCGGCCACCAGCCATTCGACGCTGGGCGCGAGCGGGAACAGCGGTTTGGTGAAGGCGGCCAGCCCATAGCCGAGCGCGGCAAGCAGCTTGCGGCGGCCGAGCCAGTCCGACAGCGCGCCGGAGAAGATCTTGGTGATCGAGGCCGTCGCCTCCGCAATTCCCTCGATGAAGCCGACCGTGAGCGTCGAGGCGCCGAGCACGGTGACGAGATAGACCGGCAGCAGCGCGTGGATCATCTCGGATGAGACGTCCATCAGCATCGAGACGAAGCCGAGCACCCAGATCCCTCTGGGCAGCCCGGCACGCGCAGCATTCGGTGTCGTCGTCGTCACGCCTTGGATTTCCCCTTCGACTTCCCCTTGGCCTTCACGTCCTCGCCCTCTCCCGGCCTTCGTCTTCAGGCAACAAAAAACCCGCCATCGGCGGGTTTATCCATGCTCCCGCCAAAGGCAGAGGCCCAAAAATTGCCCCACCTCAAGCAGGAGTCATCAGCCCATCACGGTCACCGACCGCCGGGCGGTTGTCGGGGGACTCCATCCCCATCTGTGCGGCCAGCCTAGCATGGAAATCGCGCCGGACAAGTGGGCGGGGCACTCCATCCCACGACTCGTGATTCCGGGCGATGCGCAGTATCGAACCCGGATTCTCGACATTCCCGGACGCAAGCGCGCGCCAGAGCTTCTCGCTTCGCGAGCCCCGGAATGACGGCGCTGGTGATCGTGCGCGTTCCGACGTCATCGCTATGGCCAAACGACGGCAAGTCACCGCAACGACGCAGATTCCTAACTTGAATGTGAAGCGCAAGCGATCTTCGCACTTTGCGGCAAGGCGATTGCATGTCACCATCGCGTCATACGACGGGAGGCTGCGATGCGCTTGCTGTTCTCGATCGGGGCTGTGCTGGTGGCCGGCGTGCTCGCTGGGGGGGATGTTGCGGGCTTCGCTGCACCAGGACCTAAATTTGAGGCGTCTAAGGATCGACCGCAGCGGCTGGCGGCCGACAGGGACGCGCAGACGGTCGACGTCGAACTGATCCTTGCGGTCGATGTCTCCTACTCCATGGACATGGACGAGCTCGCGATCCAGCGCGAAGGCTATGCGCAGGCGATCCAGTCGAAGGAGTTCTTGCAGGCGCTGAAGCTCGGTCCGAACGGCCGGATCGCGGTGACCTATTTCGAGTGGGCTGCTTCCAGCGACCAGAAGATCATCATTCCCTGGCGGCTGATTGACGGACCTGAGACCGCGGATGCGGTCGCCGCCGAAATCTTGAAGACGCCGATCCGGCGCGCCTCGCGCACCTCGATCTCCGGCGCGATCACGTTCGCGATGCCGCTGTTCGACGAGGATCCCTATCGGGGCTTGCGCCGCGTCATCGACATCTCCGGCGACGGTCCCAACAACAATGGCGGCCCGGTCACGGTGGCGCGCGACGCTGCGCTCGAGAAAGGCATCGTCATCAACGGCCTGCCGATCATGGTCAAGGAGCCGTCCTATTCGACCATGGATATCGACAATCTCGACTACTACTACGAGGATTGCGTGATCGGCGGTCCCGGCTCCTTCGTCATCACGATCAAGGACCGCGAGAAGTTCAAGGAAGCGATCCGCACCAAGCTCCTGATGGAGGTCGCAGGCCGCACGCCGGAGCGTCCCGTGGTGCGCGTTGCGGACAAGGAGCCGCGCGTCAGCTGCATGATCGGCGAGAAGATCTGGTCGGACCGCTGGGGACGCTAAGGCGGACCCGGCTGAGACGTTTTGCCGTCTCAGCCGGCGGTTGAGCTTAACCGCTCATTAACCTGCGCGTGGCCCTAATCGGATGGTTTCCGTTCATTTCCAGCCAGCATCCTGACATTGCTGGAGCGAACGAAAGCGGGTTTTTCAAACCTGTCCGCCGAGCAATCCAATGGCCATCGTCACATCGAGCACCAGCCAGATTTCGCCCGCGAACGAGCGGATCTTTCACCAGAGCGCTCTGGTCGGTGACTGGAAGGGCAATTGGGTGGGCAACAACCAGGCCGTCGGTTTCAAGGTCGTGAACATCCGCGGTGCCCGGGCGCAGGTCGAGTATACCCATAACGGGCATACCGAGCGCGGCTTCGGCGAGGTCCAGGGCTCGCTTATCACCTTCGGCGGGGTCACGGTCGGCACCAAGGACGGCAAGAACATGGTGCTCCTGTTCTCCGCGGGTGGCAGCGGCAAGCAGACCGCCAATCTCGAGAAGCAGGCGCCGCCGGCCTCCGACAGCCGTCTGATGGGAAGCTGGGGCGGCTATTCCAGCGACAACGGCAAAAGCGCGAGCTTCAAGGTGCTTTCCGTCAGCGGCAACGAAGCGCAGGTCAGCGTCACCACCGACGGCATCACGCGCCAGGGCACCGGCATCGTCTACAAGAACGTCATCATGTTCGGCCAGGCGCAGATCGCGACCGATGACGGGCAGAACGGCAAGATCATCTACCAGGTCGGCACCAAGTCCTTCATGGTGCCCGTGACGAAATATCCGCCGGCCGATTCATCGTCTTCGGTCGACAAGACCGCCTGAACGCTTCGCGTTCCCGACGCGCGCGGCGGCCGTCCGTCCTCACCATTTCGGTGCCCGTTTCTCCACGAACGCCCTCAGGCCCTCCTGCGCCTCGTCCGACGTCGCGACGTTGCAGAAATCGTCCACGGCGCTGGCAATGCTGCGCCGATAGTCGAGGTCGATCTGGCGCATGAAGGCGGCGCGGCCCATCCGCAGCACCGCGGCCGATTTCCCTGCGAACTGCGCCGCGAGCCTCACGACCTCGGCCTCGAGCTCCGTCTCTCCGACGACGCGGTTCACCACGCCGAGCTCGCGCGCCTCCGCGGCGCTGAAGACGCGGCCGGTGAACAGCAACTCGAAAGCGCGATGGCGTCCGACGATCCGCGGCAGATGCGCGTAGTGGATCGCGGGAATGACGCCGACGTCGATCTCGGGATAGCCGAACGTCGCGCTCTCGGATGCCAGCACCACGTCGCAGGACACCGCCATGGTCATGCCACCGCCGCGGGCCGCGCCGCCGACCGCGGCGATCGAGGGTTTGCCGAGCCCGTACTGGGCATCGTAAAGGTCGATATAGAGCGCCTGGAGAAATTCGCGGATCTGGGCGCCCGATTTGCCAAGCAGGATGTCGAGATCGAGGCCCGCCGAAAAGCGCTTGGGAATCGCACTCTCCAGCACGACCACGCGCGCGTCCTGATCGTCCGCTGCCCGGCGGAAAGCTGCGACCACTGCGCGGATGACCTCGAGGCTCAGCGCGTTGACGGGCGGGCGGCGCAACGTGATGCGGGCGATGTTGCCTGCGCGTTCGTAAGTGACGGGACTGTCGGATGTCACCGGGTTCTCCATGCTTTCAAGACGTCAGCAGCTTCAGTTGTCGGTCGATCCCGCGCAAGGCTTCGCAGGCTGGCGCCAAGGCGCCGCTGCCGATCTGCCGCCAGATCTCGTCCGCCTGCTGTGCAAGATGGGGGATCGTCAGCTGCAGGCCGGCCGCCTCCTGGAGCGCGCCTTTTTCGTTGATGAGATAGTGTTCGTTCAGTGCGAACAGCACCTGCGCGATGCAGGCGAGCGACCTGTAGAGGCATCCCGCGACATGGGTCTGCTCGCCGCGCGCCACCGTAAGCTCCGCATTCTCGATACCGAACGAGATTTCCCACTGAAAGCGCCGGATCAACGCCGCTCGCAGCGGCGGCGGATAGGGCAGCGCAATCGATTTCAGCCGGGCGATCAGCGCCTGCGGATCGTGCAGTGGCCGGCAATAGGCGATCTCGCCCATCCAGATCGCCGAGCAGAAGCCGTGCGGATGACCAGGCTGGTAGTCCATGGTGACCACGCCGGCGCGGCAGGATTGCATCACCGCCTCGACCGCGTCGGCGTTGCGGTAGAGCAGGTCCACCTTGCGGCCATCCACCGAAAGCCAGGCGCCGCCGACGATCCACGGGCCCCATTCGCCGACCGGCGTCACGGCCGTGGCGGCGGGATCGTCGGCGATCTCCTTTGCGGCGGCCAGCAACCGTTCGGTATCCAGCGGAATCGCCGTCTTGAAATAGAGGCCGATATCGTAGTCCGACGCAGCGTGCTCGCTGCCCCGCGCACGCGAGCCGCCGAGAACGACAGCCTCGACGCCCGGTACGCCGGCAAAGGCGGATGTCAGGCGCGTGAGCAGCGGATCGTGGAGCATGAACGGTGCGGCGCCACTACGTCGCCGCCAGCGGCGGCGCGCTGTCGTTCGGCGCTTCCGCCTGCAGTGCCAAGCCTGAACGATTCATCGTTATCCTCCCATTCCGGCAGACTCGTGCGGCCGTGCGAAGGCCAGCCTACGTTGCCGCGCGACCCGTGCAAGACCCGCCCGCGCATGATAGACTGCGCCGCGGAGATTGCTTGCGACGAGGAGGCGCCGCCAATGACTGACGAACGCCCTATGATGGCCGGCTCCGCCACCGTTTTTGTCGTCTCCGACATCACTGCCAGCCTCGCCTATTACCGCGACGTGCTCGGCTTCGAGGTCACCTTCGAATACGGCCAGCCTCCGTCTTATGCCTGCCTCTGCCGTGATGAGGTCGGCCTGCACTTGCTCGCGGCGGCCGCAACGAAACGGTTGCCCGGACAGGGCGGTCTTTGCGTTTTCGTCAGAGATGTCGACCGGATCTATGCCGAGGTTTCAGGACGCGGCGCCAGGCTGCTCAATCAACCGGAAGACCGCGACTATGGCATGCGCGACTTCGACGTCGTGGATGCCGACGGCAATCAGCTCACATTTGGCATGGCGACGGGCGCCGCGGCCTGACATCGTCGGCCGCGTACGTCCGCCGTTGAGTCAGATGCGTGCCTCCAGGATCAGATTGAACGGCGTCTCGGCGGCGCGGCGGAAGCGCGACAGGCCGCCTTCGCTGGCGACCTTGCGCAGCCTTGCCTCGCCGGCCTGCGCGCCGAGGGCGAGTCCCACCTCCTGATCGAGTGAGGCGGGCGTGCAGATCATGGTCGACGCTGCGTAGTAGACGCGTCCGACCGGATTGAGATTGTCCTCGAGGCGGTCGCCCGCGAACGGCTCGACCAGCATGCAGGTGCCGTCCTTCGCCATGCTCTCGCGCACGTGGTTGATGGCGCCGACCGGATCGCCCATGTCGTGCAGGCAATCGAAGAAGCAGACGAGATCATAGCCTTCGGCCGGATAGGTCTTGGCCGAGTGAACAGCGAAGCTGACCCGGTCGCCCAGCTTGGCCTCGTTCGTCGCCTTTCGCGCGGCCTCGATCGAGCCCTCGTGATAGTCGAAGCCGTAGAATCGGGAATTCGGGAAGGCTTGCGCCATCAACCGCGTCGAAACGCCATGCCCGCAACCGACATCGGCGACCTTGGCGCCGCGCTTGAGCTTGTCCACGACGCCGTCGAGCGCGGGCAGCCACTCTTGCACGAGATGATGCATGTAGCCGGTGCGGAAGAAGCGGGCGGTGCCGCAGAACAGGCACTCGCTGCGCCGGTTCCAACCGACACCCTTGCCGGACTTGAATGCATCCGTAATCTTCGGCTCGTCGAGAAACGCCGCGGCAATGACATTGCCGACTGCGCCGAGGAACACCGGGCTGTCCTCGTCGGCAAGCGCCATCGCCTGCTCCGGCAACATCGAGAATTTTCCTGAAGCGGCATCATATTCGATGTAGCCGGATGCCGCCTGGCTCGAGAGCCATTCGCGGACGTAGCGCTCCGTCGTTCCGGTGACGCTCGCCAGCACGGCGGAGTTCATCGGTCCCTTGGCCGCGAGGGCGCGGTAGAGACCGAGCTTGTCCCCGAGCAAGACCAGCGATGCGTTCATCGCCGCCCCGACCTCGGTGATCATCTTGCCCATAAACGCGTTCAACCTGTCGGAATTGACCTCCATGATGGCCTCCATGCTATGTCGGCATTTTCAATGGTCAGCGCAAACTGCGCATTGTTGGATCGCGCGAGGCTTTGGCGATCGCGATGACGGCGGGAGCTTGCGCGTCCTCTATGTGGGTCAATCCGGCGGATGGGAGGTTCAACGTGTCAGGAAGACGCTACCCCGGAACCGGGGACGCGAGGACCGGCGTTGCTTCGCTGGCAATCGCGCTACCCGGAGGGTATAATTTGAGAGCTTTTTGACGGTAGCCCGAATGTCCAGCCTTGCAGGTTCTTGCGGTCTCGCAGCTCTCTTCGCCGTGCTTTGCCTCGGCGGAGCGCCCGCTCATGCGCAAGTCGCACCCTTGAGGTATTGGATACCGGGCGGACCATTCGGCTTTGGCGACAGTGCCGGCCAAGGCTCTGGTAGCCAAGGCTCCGATACCCAAGGCTCCGACGCCTACGGCAATTTCCCGAGCTTCAGTACCGGCGATGCCGGTGCGCGCTATAATGCCCCGACCGGTTTCCTTATCGGAGGCCAACGAGGCAATTTGAGCTGGAGCGGCATCAGCCAGTTTGGGGCGTCCGGCAATTTCAGCGCGCTCTCCTATGACAGCTCACAGTTCGGTTACAACACCAAGACTGCGGGCGGGTTGCCCGTCACGTTCTTTGCCGGCTTCGACACGCTGAAATACGGCAACGGCATTGGCAGTTCGCTTGCGCCGCTCACCTCCGGCGCTGCACCCGGCTATGGCGCGTTCGCGGGTGTCGAATTCAAGCCGACCTCCAACCTCAGCCTGTCGTTCGGGGCCGGGTTCACCCAGCAGGATTCCGGCCGCATGGACAGCGATATCAGATCGAACATGCTGCCCGGCGAGTCACCGGCGCTCGGCGGCCTTCGGCGCTAGGAGACTATGGCGCAGACCGCATCACCAGTTCCGGGGCGCGGCGGAGCGATTTCGGCAGATCCGGCCCGGTTCCGAAACGCATCACGATATCGGGACGCCGCTCGCCGAGTCCGAGCGAGGCCGCGAACTGCCGCCTGAGTGCCGGCACCTCGACCGGCTGGTTGATGAAGGAATATTTGAGCCCGAGCGCGGTCGCCTGCAGGCCGAACCGCTGACAGGCACGGCCGACCGAAATCCAGTGCGACGTGTCGCTGCGATCGGCGGCAAGCACGACGACACCCGCGGAGCTGTCGAGCCCGGCGCGATATTTCCCGTTCTCGCCGCTTTCGGTGAAGAAGAACCTGAGCAGCGGCCGCGCGATCCATGCCGGCAGGGACGGGTTTCCCGAGGCGCGCGAGAACAACCCGTCCATGGTCGCGACGGCATCCGTCTCGTTGAAGCGCATCCAGCTCACGAGCTCGCTCATGAAGGCCTTGTCGCGCATTTGCGCGGAATTGCCTTCGAGCACGTAGTCGGTGACATCAGCGATGGCGGCGCGTTCGGTCATCAGCATTGCCGAGACGTTCGGCTCCCGACAGGCGTTCTCGAGCTGGCGCAGCATGTCAGGCGCCACCGGCTTGCCGTCGAAGGCTGCACGGGTGCATTGCCTGAGGGGAATCGCGTTGACCAGCGCCGACGTTTCGGGGCGCGCTTGCTCCAGCGCGATCACGATCCTGTCGCCGTCGACGATCGGGTTGGCGCGCCAGCCGAGCGCTGATGCCGCGAGGACGAGGTTCTCGGCGGCGCAGCCGAGGCTGACGAAAAGGTGGTGATCGTCCGGATCGACCGCCGGACAGCGGCGCGCGAAGTCGGGCGCAATCACGATTTCATTGCCGCGGGCGGAAAAGATCCAAGGCTGGGTGTTGTGGCTGTTGGCGGCGAGCGTGGCGAAACGTACGAGTTCGCGGTCCCGCGGCACCGGTTGCAGCGGCGCTCGCGACGCGCGCACCGTTTCCTGATAGGTCGTCGTCGCCGCAGCCGAAGGGCGGGCGGTGATCGCCGCCGCGGAAAGTCCGAGCGCGGTGGCCATGAGTTGTCGCCGGTCGATCGCCATCATCCGCTCCACGGTCCTTTCGCACGACGCTTCTAGCGCCACCGGAAGCTCGGGCGGTTGACCGGCATCAAGGTTCGGATCGGCACCGGATCAATTTGGTGAGGAGCTTGCTGCGGGCCGTCCCACGAGGCTTGCAGCTACCGCGCAAACCGCGCCACCAGCTCGACATGCGGCGTATGGCGGAATTGGTCGACCGGCACGACGCCGTCGATCCTGTAGCCGCCATCGATCAGCAACCGTGCGTCGCGGGCAAAGGTTGCGACGTTGCAGGAGACCGCGACGATGACGGGCACCTTGCTTGCGGCGAGCTTCAGTGCCTGCGCCTGTGCGCCCTGGCGCGGGGGATCGAACACGACGGCGTCGAAGTCGCGCAGCTCCTGCGGCACAAGGGGGCGGCGGAACAGGTCGCGTGGCTCGCACCTGACAGGCTTGAGCCCAGGCGTGCGCGCGGCTTTCGCGAGTGCGGCGACCGCGCCGGCGTCGTTGTCATAGGCGGTGACGCGGGCCTTCTCGGCGAGCCGCAGCGCGAACGGCCCAACGCCGCAGAAGAGGTCGAGAACCTCCTTGGCCTTGCCGACGCGTTCGGCGACGAGAAACGCCAGCGTCTCTTCGCCGGCGACGGTCGCCTGCAGGAACGAACCCGGCGGCAGCGTCACTTCAGCGCGGCCCATCTTCACCGTCGGCGGCAGGCGTTGCAGCACCAGCTCGCCATGCCGCGTCAACCGTGCGAGGCGATGCTGCTCGGCAACGCGCGACAGCGCCGTGACCAGCGGCGTCGGCAGCGGGCCGGAGCCGCGCACATCGACGTCGAGGCCGTTGGCGGTGGCGGTGACCTGGATGTCGAGTGGCTTCGTCACCGGCATTTTGGACGTCAGCGGCTCCGCCAGCGCCCAGGCGGCATCGAGTGCGCCGTCGAGCGCGGGATCGAGGATCGGGCAGCGATGAATCGGGATGACGTCGTGCGAGCTCGCTGCCGAGAAGCCGACCTTGAGGATGTCGTGCGTGCCGAACCGGCCGTGCAGCGTGACGCGCCTGCGCCCCACACCATGGGCATCGACCAGCGGCGCAACCTCGCAATCGATGCCGGCCTGCGCCAGCGTCTCGACCACGATGCTGCGCTTCCAGGCATGATACGGCTCGGCCGCCCAGTGCTGGATCGCACAGCCGCCGCAGACGCCAAAATGCGGGCAGAACGGCGCGATGCGCTCGGGGCTTGCGACATCGACCGCCAGCAGCTTGCGGCGGTCGGGGTGATGGCCCGCGACATGGTCGACCTCGACGGTCTCGCCGCCGAGCGCATATGGCACGTAGATCGCTTCACCGGCGTCGAGCGCGACACCGTCGCCGCGATGGCCGACGTGATCGATCCTCAGGCGCTCAACCACGGCGCGCGCCCAGGAAGAATTCGACGTTGCCGTCGCCGCCGGTGATCGGGGAGGGGAACACCTCGATGTCGGTGCAGCCGAGCGAGGCGGCGAAGGTCGCGATGTCGTCGCAGATCTCCCGATGCACGGCGGCGTCGCGGATGATGCCCTTCTTGTTGTGCTTCCGCTCGGCCTCGAATTGCGGCTTGATCAGCGCCAGCAGGCTCATCGGTGCAGCCGCCAGCGACAGCGCCACGGGCAGCACGGTCTTCAGCGAGATGAAGCTGACGTCGATGACGACGATATCGGGCCGCGCCGGCAGGCGTTTGCCTTCATAGGCGCGGATGTCGGTCTCCTCCATCGATACGATTTTTGGATGCCCGCGCAGCGAGGGATGCAACTGGTTGGTGCCGACATCGATGGCGAACACCAGGCTTGCGCCATTGGCCAGCAGCACCTCGGTGAAACCGCCGGTGGAGGCGCCGACGTCGAGGCAGACATGGTCCTCGATCTCGATCGGGTAGCGTTCCAGTGCGCCCGCGAGCTTGAGGCCGCCGCGCGACACGTAGGGGTGCGCGGGCTCGGCCTGGATCACCGCGTCCTCGGCGATGGTCTCCGACGGTTTTGTCACCTGCTTGTCGTCGGCCATGACGAGGCCGGCCTCGATGGCCGCACGCGCCCGTGCCCGGCTCTCGAACAGGCCGCGCTCGACCAGCAGAATATCCGCGCGCTTGCGGGGAGGGGGCATCATGCTCTCATGAGACGATTCTTGAGACGATTCTTGGGACGATTGATGCGCTTATGGTGCAATCAATCGCGCGGCCGCCATCCGGACGCAAGCCTCGAACGCGGCGAGATCGTGCCAGACGTCGATCGGCATCGTGGCCGGCGTCACCAGCGGGCAGCCGTGCAGTTCCAGCGCGTGGATCATCATGAGGTTGTCGACGAGGCCAAAATCCTCGACCGTCAGGCCCTGCGCATCGATCAGCCGCCCGTTTTCGGACGTGAGGTCCATGAAACGGCCGACGCGGTCGGCATAGGCGGCGCCATCGTTGGAATAGGCCAGACAGAACTTGCCGCGCCCGGCCATATAGCCGAGCTCGTAGACGGTCCCGGGATCGGCGCCGGCACCGCGGAACGGCGTCAGGTTGGCAATGATGGCGTCGGCCGCATCCATCATCGCCTCGTTGCCGCAAAAGATCTGCCGCGAGGCGTCGGGCGCGGTGAGGGCGATCTCGTTATCGAGGGGATAGAGGCCGGTGAGCCCGAAGCGGGCGCAGATCTCTGCCTTGCGACGGCCGACCTCGACCGCATCCGGCAGGAACACGTCGGGGCCTGCCAGATAGATTTTCATGGAAGTCGCGCTGCTTCGCTAAAGGTCGAAGCTCGCCCTCAGGCGAGCTTGACCGTCTCGGTCTTCACGTCCTTGCCGAGCGCTTCGAACACCTTCGCGACGATGCCCTTGGCGTCGAGACCGGCGCGGGCGTACATCGCGGCCGGCGTGTCGTGGTCCTGGAACACGTCGGGCAGCACCATCGTGCGGAACTTGACCATGCCGCTGTCGAGCGCGCCCTGGTCGGTCAGGAACTGCGCGACGTGCGAGCCGAAGCCGCCGACCGAGCCTTCCTCGATCGTGATCAGGATCTCGTGGTCGCGGGCGAGCTTGAGCACCAGCTCGGTGTCCAGCGGCTTCATGAAGCGCGCATCCGCGATCGTGGTCGAAAGGCCGTGGGCGGCGAGCTCGTCGGCCGCCTTCTCGCATTCGGCGAGGCGCGTGCCGAACGAGAGCAGGGCAATCTTGCTGCCCTGGCGGATCACGCGGCCCTTGCCGATCTCGAGCGGAATGCCGACCTCGGGCATCTCGATGCCGCGGCCTTCGCCGCGCGGATAGCGCAGCGAGCTCGGACGGTCGTCGATGGCGACCTGGGTTGCCACCATGTGCACGAGCTCGGCTTCGTCGGCCGCCGCCATGATCACCATGTTCGGCAGACAGCCGAGATAGGCGTTGTCGAACGAGCCGGCATGCGTCGCGCCGTCGGCGCCGACGAGGCCGGCGCGGTCGATCGCGAAGCGGACGGGGAGATTCTGGATCGCGACGTCATGCACGATCTGGTCGTAGCCGCGCTGGAGGAAGGTCGAGTAGATCGCGCAGAACGGCTTGTAGCCTTCGCTCGCCAGACCTGCGGCAAAGGTCACCGCGTGCTGCTCGGCGATGCCGACGTCGAAGGTGCGATCCGGGAATGCCTTGTTGAAGATGTCGACGCCGGTGCCGGACGGCATCGCCGCGGTGATGGCGACGATCTTCTCGTCCTTCTGCGCTTCCTTGACGAGGCTCTGGCCGAACACGTTCTGGTAGGCGGGCGCGTTCGGCTTGGCCTTGGCTTGCGTGCCGGTCGCGACGTCGAACTTGACGACGGCATGGTACTTGTCGGCGGAGGCTTCCGCCGGGCCGTAACCCTTGCCCTTCTGCGTCACGACGTGGACCAGGATCGGGCCTTCCTCCATGTCGCGGACGTTCTTCAGCACGGGCAGGAGGTGGTCGAGGTTATGGCCGTCGATCGGGCCGACGTAATAGAAGCCGAGCTCCTCGAACAGCGTGCCGCCGTCCATCATGAAGCCGCGCGAATATTCCTCGACGCGGTTGGCGCGGTTGGCGATGATCTTGGGCAGGCGCTTGTTGATCTGCTTGGCCGCCTCGCGGAGCGTGCGATAGGTCTTGCCGGAATACAGGCGCGACAGATAGGCGCTCATGGCGCCGACCGGCGGCGCGATCGACATGTCGTTGTCGTTGAGGATGACGATCAGGCGCGAGTTCATCGCACCGGCATTGTTCATGGCTTCATAGGCCATGCCCGCCGACATAGCGCCGTCACCGATGACGGCGATAACGTTGTTCTTGCCGCCGGAGAGGTCGCGCGCCACGGCCATGCCGAGGCCGGCGGAGATCGAGGTCGAGGAATGCGCCGCGCCGAACGGATCGTAATCGCTCTCGCTGCGCTTGGTGAAGCCGGACAGGCCGCCGCCGGTGCGCAGGGTGCGGATGCGGTCGCGCCGCCCGGTGAGGATCTTGTGCGGATAGGCCTGGTGGCCGACGTCCCAGATCAGCCGGTCGCGCGGCGTGTCGAAGACGTAATGGATCGCGGTGGTGAGCTCGACCACGCCGAGACCAGCGCCGAAGTGGCCGCCGGTTACCGAAACGGCGTCGATGGTCTCCTGCCGCAACTCGTCGGCGACCTGGCGAACCTGCTCGATCTTGAGGTTGCGCAGGTCTTCCGGTGTCCGGATGGTGTCGAGAAGCGGCGTTTTACTGTATGCGTTCACGGCGATTTCCAATTTGTCAGCGCCGGAAGGTCGTTCCGGTGCGCGATGGGTTTGCACAATATCGGCGCAGCGCGAGTCCTTAAACCGTCGGAGCCACCTGCATGGGGCAAGGCCCCGTCTTCAAGCTTAGGTGAGCTTAAGTGCGCTCCGGTTCAGTCTCTGTGATCCCTGTCACTTAGATCGGCTTCGTCCGTCCCAGCCAATTTCATTAGCAATTTGAAGCGCTTGTCGTCGGTAATCGGTGCCCACGCAAGGCTAACAAAAAGCCACACTCCGCGCAGCTTTACACCAAAGCTTGGGCCAAAGCCAACCCGCTGCGCCGATTGCGGGCATGCAGCTGCAACCGGCGGGCCAGATTGGTTAACCGCGGCGTCAACGGGGAGGTTCCTGCCTTGCCCGGTTCCCCGGCAGGATTTTGGGCGAGAGGAAGGCTGTTTCCGCTCGATTCGCGGGGCCGAACGGCTCCAGCGCGGGAACTCTTCGATCTCAGTGCCTAGTCGTCCGCCCCCATGAGCACACCCAGCAGCGTGCGATCATGAAAAAATTGCAGGCGTCCGATGCCCGGAAGAGGCTTGGGTCGTCGTTCCTTACTGGACGTCGAGCGGCGCGGTTCCAGTGGCCTGGCCGCTCGCATCGGTGGTGATCTTGTCGACGCGCGCTTCGGCCTGGCGCAGCAGTTCCTCGCAACGGCGCTTCAGCGCTTCGCCGCGCTCGTAGATCGTCACGGATTCCTCGAGCGGCACCTTGCCGTCCTCGAGCCGCTTCACGATCGTCTCGAGTTCCTCGATCGCGCGCTCGAAGGTGAGCCTGGAGACGTCGACTTGGGTATTTTCGGCCATATCCGTTTCCGATTGCCCGATTCGCTTCACATGCAGAAGAAGCAGGGTTTTGCGGGCTTAATGTGGCGGGCTCGTCAGGCGCCCATCAGGGCGCCGACATGCGCCGTAACAGATTCTTTCAGTCCTTGCAGGTCGTAACCGCCCTCGAGCACCGAAACAACGCGGCCCCCGGCGGTCTTGTCGGCAAGGTCCATCAGCTTGCGCGTCACCCAGGCATAATCCTCCGCGCGCAAATTCAGCGAGGCCAGCGGGTCGCGATAATGTGCATCGAACCCCGCAGAGATGATCAGGAGCTCGGGGCTGAATTTTTCGAGCTGCGGCAGAATCAGGTTCTCGAAAGCGCTGCGGAATTCCGGGCCACCGTCTTCGGACACCAGCGGCGCGTTAACGATGGTGTCGTGGTCGCCGCGTTCGCCCTTCGCGCCGGTGCCCGGAAACAGCGGCATCTGGTGCGTCGAGCAGTACATCACCGTGGGGTCCGACCAGAAGATGTCCTGCGTGCCGTTGCCGTGATGCACGTCGAAATCGATGATGGCCGCGCGCTTGATGCCGTATTTGCGCTGCGCGTGACGCGCGGCGATCGCAACATTGTCGAAGAAGCAGAAGCCCATGGGCTTGCCGATCTCGGCGTGATGGCCGGGCGGGCGCACCGCGACGAAGGCGTTGCGGTGCTCGCCCGCCATCACCGCTTCGGTCGCCGCGACCGCGCCGCCGACGCCGCGCATCACCGCTTCCCAGGTGCCCGGCGACATCGAGGTGTCGCCGTCGATATAGACAAGGCCGCTGGTCGGCGCGATGTGGCGCAGCTCGGTGACGTAATGCTCGTTGTGGCACAGCGCCACGAGATCGAGATCGCCCTCCGGCGCCTGGTCGCGGACCAGGAACTGGAAGCGCTCATGCGACAGCGCCTCCTCCACCGCGCGCAGGCGGTCGGGCCTTTCAGGATGTCCCGGCGGCGTGACGTGGTCGAGACAGGCCTTGTGGGAGAGGAGAAGCGTGCTCATCAGGTCGGGCTCACTGGGGAATGGGCTCTTGACGTCGCTTGGCGCATTCGGCGCCAAAACGCAATGCAAAACCCAATCTATGCGCTCCGCCGGGAATGGCAAAGGGTTGTCCCGTTCCGGCCCGTTTGATCCGGATCAATTCACGCGCAGGATGCGACTCGGCGGCAGCGGGCCGATCGGCCCGTGCACCCGGAAAAACGCGAACAACGCGTCCGCGTCGTAGCCGCCATATTGCGGGGCCGTGCCTTGCCTGGCGACCGTGAAGCCGTCGCCGCCGACGGCGAGGTAATCGTTGAGGGTGACGCGGTAGCCGCTTCCGGGCTCGATCGGCCTGCCGTTGAGCGTCATCCTCTCGGCCATCACGCGTTCGCCGAACGGCTTCGACGCATCCCATGCGTAGCTGAACCCGTTCGACACTTGAAGGATTCGCGGCCGCTTCGGATCGAGCCATTGCTGCTCCAGCATCTCCTTGAGCTGGCTGCCTGTCAGCGTCATGGTGACGAGGCGGTTGCGGAACGGCTGGCTTGCGAACAGCTCGCCGAAGGATACCGCGCCGTTCTCCTTCGGAACGATATCGGTGCGGATGCCGCCGGGATTGGTGAGCGCGATGACAGCGCTGCCATTGGTGGCCTCCTTCGTCGCGGCGAGCTGCGCGTCCGCGATGACGTCGCCGAGCGGGCTTTCACCGGCTTCGTTCGGAATGCGCGACAGCGTCTGCGTCACCGATCCGGCCAGCCGGTTGGCGATCGGCGCGGCGAGCTTGTCATAGGCCTCGATCAGCGCTGTCTGCTCCGCGTCCTTCGCCAGCGAGGCATTGGCGACGATGACGTTCTCGGCCTTGGCGCCGACGATGTCGCGCGTTGCCGGATCGAGCTTGAGATCGATCGCCGTGACCAGCGTGCCGTACTTGTCGCCGCTCGTCACCAGCCGTCCGTCGATATCGCAGACATAGGCGCGATGGGTGTGGCCGCTGACGACGACGTCGACGGCGCGATCGAATTTCTTCACGATCTCGACGATCGGCCCCGAAAGGCCCGGGCATTCATTGTAGTCGCCGGCAGGCTCGCCGCCTTCGTGGATCAGCACGACGATCGCTTCTACCCCGCGCGCCTTCAGTTGCGGCACGAGCGCATTCACCGTTTCGGCCTCGTCGCGGAATTCGAGCCCGGCAATGCCCGAGGGCGACACGATGCCGGCGGTGCCCTTCAAGGTCAGCCCGATGAAGGCGACGGGAATGCCGTCGAACTCACGGATCTCAAATGGCGGCAGCACGCTTTGACCGGTCGCTGTCTCCACGGTGGAGGCGGCGAGGTAGTGGAATTTGGCGCCCGTGAAGGGATGCGGTCCCTGGCAGCCGTCGACCGGATGGCAGCCGCCGTTCTGCATCCTGAGCAGCTCGGCCTTGCCCTCGTCGAACTCGTGATTGCCGACCGAAGTGATCGCGAGCCCCATCATCGAGAGCGCTTCGACCGAAGGCTCGTCGTGGAACATCGCCGACAGGAACGGGCTCGCACCGATCAGGTCGCCGGCGGCCACGAAGATCGTGTTCCTGTGCCCTTCGCGCAATTGCTTCACCAGCGTCGCCATGTACTCGGCGCCGCCGGCCGCCACCACGACCTTCTTGCTTCTATCCTCGGGATCGTTGATGCGGATGCCGCCGGGCGGCGGCCGCAGATTGCCGTGGAAATCATTGATCGCAAGGACGCGCAGCTCGACCGGTGCGGCGGTCTGGGCAGAGGCGGGCAGGGCGGCGAGCGCGAGGGCGAAAGTGATCAGGCGGAGAAGATGTCGCATGGAACCAGATTAGTCGTTCAGCGCGAAGATTTCACGAAGGTTCTCGCCGTCATTCCGGGGCGCGAGAAGTCGCGAACCCGGAATCCATTCATTCACCAGCTCTGCGGCCCGATGAATTCCCGGCTCACGCTTCGCGCGCTCCGGAATGACGGGCTCTACCGCTTTTTCCTGTTCGCGAATGCGTTGAACGCAGCCACGGCGTCGTCCGACTTCAAACGCTCGCCGAACAGATGGGCCTCCCGGTCGATGCGGCGGGTCAGTTCCTCCGGCGGGGTACGCAGCAGTCTGCGCGAAGTCGCGACCGCCTCGGCGGGCAGCCGGCAGATCTCGCGCGCCACCTTGCGGGCCTCGACCTCGGTGTGTCCCGGCGAGACCACGGTGTTGACGAAGCCGGCGGCGTGCGCCTCCGCGGCGGTGAAGGTCCGTCCCATCACCAGCATCGCGAAGGCGCGCTGGTAGCCCATCGTGTTCGGCATCAGGAGGCTGGCGGCGCCGACCGGCACCAGCCCGAGGTGGATATAGGGCGCGGAGAAGGTCGCCGCGTTCGAAGCGAGCACGTAGTCGCAATGGAACAGCATCACGGTGCCCATGCCGATCGACGCGCCGTCGACGGCCGCGATGATCGGCTTGACGTTGAGGGCGAGCGAATAGAGAAACCTGGCGCCGTTCGACAGCGTCTCCGGGCGTGCCGTGTCGGCCTTCAGAAAATCGTCGATGTCGTCGCCGGCGGTGAATACGCCGGAGCCGCCGGTGATGATCATGCAGCGGATGTCCGGGTTGTTCTGCGCGGTGTCGATCGCGTGGCTCATCTCCCGATACATGTCCTGCGTGATCGCGTTCTTCTTGCCCGGGCGGCGCAGGGTGATCACGCGCGTTCCACGCTCTTCGGCGACGACGATATTGCCATTCGGCATGATGACCCCCCGCGGTCGCCGCGACGCTTGCCGCCGGCGAGTCTCGCAAGCATCAGCCTACATCATCTTTCAGATGTGCCAATCCGCCCGCTCGGCCTTTTCGACGATGATTCCCTTGATCCCGGCGCATGCGCCGCCCTTCGCGGCGGTATTCCGTCCGAGGAACCATGATCGGTTGGATCGCACCGCCGCATCGCGCGTCATGTGCCGTTGCGCATTGCAACAAACGGCTACAATGTTTCATTTGAAAAACCGGTGGTTGTGGTGCACGATCGCGCTGTTCCATTTGGCCGATTGCTCGATTGATGATTGCCGCAACTGGTGTCGACGAATCCTCGCTGCATTATCGCGGCTGGCGGGTCGTGCTGGCCTGTTTCCTGATGGCCTTCTTCATGTTCGGCTTCGGCCTGTATGGTCAGGGCGTCTATCTCGCCGAGCTTCAGCGCGCCCATGGCTGGCCGGGCACGCTGGTCTCCGCGGCCAGCACCTTCTCGTTTCTCCTGACCTCCGTGCTCGTCATCTTCACCGACGATCTGCTCGCCCGTATCGGGCTGCGTTCACTGATCCTGTGCGGCCTGTCGGCGCTCGGCGCATCGACCGTGCTGCTGGCGCTGATGCAGACGCCCTGGCAGCTCTATCTCGCCTATGCGCTGATGTCGGTCGGCTGGACCGGCATGGGCACCGTGGTGATCGCGACGGTGCTGAACTCCTGGTTCGACCGGCGCCGCGGCCTTGCGCTCAGCCTCGCCTTCAACGGCGCGACCTGCGGCGGCATCGTCCTCGTTCCGCTGTTGCTGTCGCTGACCGGCAGCATCGGCTTCCGTTCGGCGATGCTCGCGGCCACGATGGTGATGGTGCTGCTGGTGCTGCCGGTGGTCGTCGGCTTCATCCGCTGGCCGGCTGGGCCGCCATTGGCATCGGCTGAACGCCCCGCCGATGGTGACACGCCCGCGCCGGCTCATTCCCGCAAGGCGCTGCTCGCCAACGCGGCGTTCTGGACCATGGTGCTGCCGATCGCGATCGCGCTGCTGGCACAGATGGGATTCATCATCCACCAGGTGACGTTCCTCGAACCGCTGATCGGGCGCGCCAGCGCCGGCCTTGCCGTCACTATCATGGCCGCGATGGCGGTGGTCGGGCGCCTGTCGCTCGGCCTGTTCGTCGACCGGCTCGATCCGCGACTCGCCTGCGCGGCGTCGATGACGAGCCAGGCGGCGGCGCTGTTCGTGCTGGTGCAGAGCACGAGCCCGACGGCGCTGCTGGTGTGCTGTGCCATCTACGGCTTCTCGATCGGCAACATGATCACGTTCCCGCCCCTGATCATCCAGCGCGAGATCGGCGCCAGCTCCTTTGCCGCCGCGATGGGCTTGGGCACGTCGATCAGCGGCGTCGTCAGCGCCTTCGGCCCGGGCCTCGTCGGCCTCGTGCGCAGCCTGACCGGCAATTATACGACGGCGTTTGCGATGTGCGTGGTGCTCGATCTCGTGGCCGCGGGCATCGTGCTGTGGCGGCCGGGGAGGCGGGCGAAGCTCGCAGCTTCGTAGCCCGGACGGAGCGAAGCGCAATCCGGGATGACCGTTCCCGCTACGATCTGCAAGCGGGAAGGCGGGAGTCAAAATACGGTGTCGTCCCGGCGTAGGCCGGGACCCATAACCCTAGGAAGCAGTTTGACGAAGACTAGCAGTTAAGCGGTCTTCCCGCGGTACTGCGAGCTGCGCTCCATCGATGGATCACGCGGTATGGGTCCCGGCCTTCGCCGGGACGACACCGAATGTGTCGCAGCACCTTACCCCAGCAACACTGCATCCGCGGCCGCGACCGACTCCGCGCTTTCCGTCACGGTGCGCTCCAGCGCGCCCGCCTGCACCGTGATGTTCTCGGCGAAAAAGCGCGCGAGCGAGACATAGCGCGGCGCATCGGCAAGGCCGTCGCCCTTCGCGGCGAGCGCCTCGGACGCCAGCATGCAGCCGCCGAGCGTGGTGCCGAACTGCTGCAAATAGGGCGTCGCGCCGGCAAGCGCCTCGTTCGGCGCGGACGTAACGCGCTCCAGCAGCCATTTGCTGGTGCGCGTCAGCGCGTCCAGCGCTTCGCGCAACTTTACGCCCGTGGTGCCGAAAGCGGGGTCGTTGGAGGCTTCGACCTGCTTGACGATGGCCGAGAGCTCGTCGAGCAGCGCCCACACCGCGGCGCCGCCATTGGCCGCGAGCTTTCGCGTGACCAGGTCGATCGCCTGGATGCCGTTGGTGCCCTCGTAGATCGCGGTGATGCGGGCGTCGCGATAGTGCTGCGCGGCGCCGGTCTCCTCGATGAAGCCCATGCCGCCATGCACCTGCACGCCGAGATAGGCGACCTCGTTGCCGATATCGGTGGAATAGCCCTTGGCCATCGGCGTCAGCAGCGCCGCGCGCGCGGCTGCGTTCGCGCGGACCTTCGGATCCTTGGCGCGGGTCGAGACGTCGAGTGCGACGGCGGTGGCGTAGCAGATGGTGCGCGCCGCCGCGGTCTGCGCCCGCATCCGCATCAGCATGCGCTTGACGTCGGGGTGGACGAAGATCGCGTCCGAACCGTCGCCCTTCTTGCCGACGGCGCGGCCCTGCTTGCGCTCCTGCGCATAGGACAACGCCTGCTGATAGGCGCGATCGGCAACGCCGACGCCTTCGAGGCCGACGCCGAGGCGGGCCTGGTTCATCATCGTGAACATGCAGCGCATGCCCTGGTTCTCTTCGCCGATCAGGAAACCGATCGCGCCGCCATGATCGCCCATGGTCATGGTGCAGGTCGGCGAAGCATGCATGCCGAGCTTGTGCTCGACGCCACTTGCAAAAATGTCGTTGCGCGCGCCGAGTGAGCCATCGGCGTTGACCATGAACTTGGGAACAAGAAAGAGGGAAATCCCCTTGGTGCCGGCAGGCGCGTCCGGAAGACGCGCGAGCACGAAATGCACGATATTGTCGGTCATGTCGTGCTCGCCATAGGTGATGAAGATCTTCGTCCCCTTGATGCGATAGGTGCCGTCGGCTTGCTTCTCGGCGCGGGTGCGCAGCGCGCCGACATCGGAGCCGGCCTGCGGCTCGGTCAGCTGCATGGTGCCGGTCCATTCGCCGGAGACGAGCTTCTCGAGATAGATCGTCTTCAATTCGTCGCTGCCGTGTGCATCCAGCGCCTCGATCGCCGAGGCGGTCAGCAGCGGGCACAGGCCGAAGGCGACGTTGGCGGCACTCCAGATCTCGGTGCAGGCGGCGTTGATCGCGATCGGCAGGCCCTGGCCGCCGAAATCCTCAGGCCCGGACACCGCGTTCCAGCCGCCCTCGGTCCAGCGCTTGTAGGCATCGGGCCAGCCCGGCGCGGTCGTGACTTTCCCGGCGTCGAGCTTGATGCCGTGCTCGTCGCCGATGCGGTTGAGCGGCGCCAGCACGTCGGTTGCGAACTTGCCGGCTTCCTCCAGCACGGCGGCCGCGATGTCGGCGTCGAAATCGCCGTAATGGCCGGCTTCCACGGCGGCCTTCAGGCCGGCGCCATGATTGAGTGACAGCAGCATGTCAGAGATCGGCGCGCGGTAGGTCATGGCTCACTCCCGTGGACAGATATTGGCGCCGTCTTCCCATGAAACGCGGGAGGTCTCAACTGGCTGGACGCCGGGACAGCTCCGGCCCGGAACAGGGCCTCCGCCCGGGCTTATAATAGAGTGTGGCGCGTAATTGGTGTGGCGAGACCGATCCCGGGCGCTGTGGTATTTTGCGCCTCCGGGCGGTTGAAATGCCGCGCCGCACCCTATAGACCGGCTGCGACCGAAGGGAATCTGCGGTAGCCAGTTCTTCCGCCGATCCCGGTCGCCTGTTGGGGCGTCGCCAAGCGGTAAGGCAGCGGATTTTGATTCCGCCATTCGGAGGTTCGATCCCTCCCGCCCCAGCCAGGTCGCCCGCTCCGCCTGAAATCACTCACGAAACCGGCCTGGCTGGGGAGCTGCTGCACAGCTCTGCGACACACTGCTGCTGCACAGGGTGTGTTTTGCAATGGCCGTCCACATCTTTCGTCGTGATGCCGTGTATTACTGGCGGCGCCGAGCACCGCGCGCGCTTGCCAATATCCTGGATCGCCCGCATCTTTTTCTGAGCCTCCGAACGACCAACCCCGTCGTGGCGCGTCGGATGGGGGCTCAGCTTGACTTGATCCTGGAAGATGCCGCGATGCTTGCCGAGAGTGCCGACCTGAACCTGTCACGGTCCCAAATTGAGACAATGCTCCGCGGCGTCGTCGATAAACATCTGACGAAGCTCGATCGGGTGGCGCACGCCGCCAAGAGCTCGGCCGGGTTCGATTTCGAGCGCGAACGGATGGCCGACAAGCGAGCCTTCTGGAGCTATGCCCTGCTCGATGCCCAGGGCGTGGCTGCCGTCGTACGCCCCGAGGATCGCGTCCGCATGGCTGCCGACGGACTGTCCGAATTCGATATTGAGGCCGTGCAACACCATCTGATGACGCTCCGGTTCCAGGATATCGTCCCGACCAATCAGCATATCCTCGGGCGGATGGTCGATGCGGTCGGCGCCAGGCCAACGGCGATGAATATTGACGTCGCGCAGGGGACGTACTTCCGCGGAATGAAGCTTGCTCTGGCCGAGGTCGATCGCCGCTACGGAGGCAGCCGGGTCGAGGATGAGGGCTTTGTGGATCGCATGCTCCTCGCCAGGAGCGATCCACCGAAGCCGATCTTGGGACCGGAGGCCGCCAGCCACGTCCGCCAAAGCGATCCACCGGCAACTGAGGATCGTTCAGCGCACTCCGTGCCCATGGCGCGTTTCTCGGAGTTCACAGAGCAACTCATCCTGCAGAATGCCAGAGACGCTCTTTGGGACGACAAGACCCAGCGGCAGGCGAGAAGCATTTCAAACTTGTTTGTCAAGTTCATGCTGCAGGACCAACACGTCGAGAGCATCGAGGCCCTGCGCCAACATCACATGGGGAAGTTCGTCGATTTCCTTCGGTCGGACATCTACCAGAACTACGGCAAATCGCCCAAGGATGAAGGCCGGACAATCGCCGAACTCCGAGCCATAGCGCAGGAACACCCGGTGGGCGAACGCGGGATCGCCGGCGACACGGTCAATCGTCATCTCACCTTCCTTGCTCAAATCTTCCGGCACGTGGCTGCCCGCGGATTTGACGCACTCGCCCAGATCAAACTCGTCGATCTTCGGTCAAAGGGTAAGAAGAAGCGTGCACGCGACGAGAGGGCGAAGCTACCGCTCGACAAGGCTGCGGCCATCTTCCAAGCGCCCCCCTTCAACAATTGCGCCGCTTGGGATCGCTTGAACGAACCGGGGCCGGATGGAATGCGCCAGCTTTTCCATTGTGCGCTCTATTTCGTGCCGATCCTCATCTACTACACCGGCTGCCGCCGCGAAGAACTGTGCGGGCTGATGGTGGATGACGTCATCCTCGATAACGGCTCAATTCCTTACCTCCACATTGCCAAGAACGAGCGGAGGCGGGTCAAGAACCCTCAGTCGCAGCGGAATATCCCGTTGCATAGTGAGGTGCTCCGGCTGAATTTCGTCGCCTACGTCAAGGCCATCAAAGTCCTCGGTTACAAGCTCCTCTTTCCCGACCTTTACTCCCCCTCCAGCCAATCCCCGTTGGGCGACCGATTTTACAAGGAGTTTAAACCCATTCTGGTGTCCGTCGGAGTGACCGAGAAGGGACTCGGCTCTCATGCGGTCCGTCACCTGTTCGGTTCCCAGCTCAAGAAGAGGTTGGTGGCTGAAGAGGATCGCGCCGACCTGCTCGGCCATGGCGGCGACAGCGAGACCAGCGAGCGCTATTGCGAGCCGCATGAAATCGCGACCCTCTTGAAGTTCGTGGAGAAGCTGCCAGTGGTGACTGCCCACTTGCAGCCTCAGGAAATCCAGCTGCTGCCGTGGGTTCTGAAGAAGGAGGTTGCGCCGTTTTCCCAGCCGTCGCGATCGAAGCACATGGCATGATAAGAGGGCGCCGAACGGCCTCAATCCAGAACTGATAAGGCTTCTAACAAAAGCTTATCAGTCTTGACCCCGAATAATGCGAGATCACGATAGCTTGTCAGGGGCAGGGAATCGAATCCCTTCCTCCAACCAGTTTTCATTTTCGCTTTGCCGGCGAAGGCCCCCGTTTAAGAGCCCGAGGTGGCTACTGTTGCGAGCCTGTAGCGGCTTGCCTCTTTCGCTAAGGCGCTCTCCTTATCGCCCGCCCTTAGCCGAATTGTTGTGCAATCGCACTTCGGTGACCTTGAGGGTAAAGTCCGTTTGCCGATATTGTCAGTTGTATAACGGGGATTCGACCATCGAACGCCCTGGGGAGACTTTAGGAGCAGAACTGAAAGTCGAGAAAACTTTAGCTGGCAATCCCGAGAAAAGCTCCACCAGGGACAAGGTGTGGAGACTAGGCGCGCAGTACCGACAGCGGACATCGCCAAGGTGAGGGGACAGTCCAGACCACGAACGCCGAATGGGCGGCGGCGAAAGCCGAAGTGGTAAGAAAATCCGTGGGGCCGCAAGGCCTGTGCCGGTTCGTGTCCGGCCGCCCGCACCAGTTTCGTAAAAAAATCGATTGAGGATGCGGTCAAGGAAGTTTGGCAGATTATGGCAGGAAGTACGCCGACCCACATCCCTATTCCCAAGAATCACGCGGACTTCGAGCGCAAAGCGGTTGTCCTATTCCGAGAGATCCTAAAGGACCCCTCGGTCAAGCGCCTCGGGCGCGATGGGCAGGAACAATTTGGCGTGGACCTGATCGGTTACCGCGACGAAAAAGTCAGCAAGATCGTCGGCATTCAGTGCAAGAAAAAAGCTCCGACCAGCACACTGACTGCAGATGAAGTCCGCGCCGAGGTAAAGAAGGCTCTCAAGTATTCGCCGCAGCTAAAAGAATACATCATCATTACAACGGCCAAGAACGATACAGCGCTGGATCAGCTTGCCCAGAAACTCACGCTTGATCAGGCCAAGAAGAAGCGGAACATCCGAATTGAGGTTTGGGGCTGGGGAACACTGGAAGAGCTGATTGACGAATATCCCAGTGCTCGGCAGGCATTCGATCCCGGTTGGAGCCCCTCACTCCAATCATTCCAAACACAACTCAATAAAGTAACCCAGGCTCAAAAGGGCCAACCGACCGCCGCTCAGGTTCAAGGCATCGCAGACCAAATTCAGCAGCAAACATCTGTTCAAGCTTACGCCCTGCCGCCTGATTTCGCGGAAAGCCAACTCAAGGTCGAGCTGGAACGCGCAAATAAGAGGCGCGGGTTTGGTGAGACCAAGATCGCGCAGGAGTTTGGCGAGATAGCCGCTCGCGTCACCGCTGGAAATCTAGTAGCGGCGCCCATCGCCCTCCGCGCAGACGCGCTAGAGCGTGCAGCAAGGGCAAATCTGGCACCCGAGACTATCGACAACGCCAAGCGTTTCCATGCTGAGGCGCTAAGGCTCGGTGTGCGTGACACGTCGCTTTATCACGCCCTGTTGCCGGATGCGGAAGGCAATGGCGACGAAACTCTAAAACGGCTGAGCAAACTCGACCGGCCTGAGGCACGCGCCGCACGCTTCAATGTAATCGCTCGCCGTCAAGGCGCCGCAGAAGCGCTCTCATGGATGCGCCTCGAAGGTTACAGCATTCGCGATCTCGGGGCCGCAGGTTCAATCAATCTGTTGTTGCGCCGCGCGGAGGAAGGCGACCATCAGACAGCGCTCACCGAGGCGGAAGCTCTATCAGCGGACTGGCTAGAGGATTTTCCAGCACTCAGAACCATTCGGGCAAATCTTTTGCTCGCAGCCGTCCTTCCTAGTGATCAGCGAGGGGTCCTGTTCCAAGGCCTACCGATTAACCCACGGATGCTGCAGTTTGCGAGTATCCCTCAAACGCAAACGAACATTGCCAAAGCACGCGCTGAGCTTGAAGCCGCGCGATCAAGCATAAGGCCACTGAATTTAACACTCTACGGCCCATACCTCGATGAGCAGATCTTGTGGCTGCGCCTCGAAGATTTGTCGACCGTCCAGGATGCAAAAAGGCAGATTGAAGAAGAAATCAAAGATCCTGACAAGACGCTGCGCAGGGTGCGACTAGCCCTCGCCTATAAAATCCCTTTCAATCGCGACGCTCTGCAGCGCTCATTGACTGCGAAGCATGAGCTTGGCCAGGCCACCGCTGATGACCAGTACACCTTATTTCTACTGGCTTGGTTCAGCCAAGACGTCAAAAAATTGGCGGAATACTTCGACAAGCATCATGCTGAGGTATTTTCACGCCAAGATCTCTCCCTAGAGATCCTCGCGCATATTGAAGCCGAAGCTTTAACTCGCGTTGGCCGGTTTGAAGATGCTAAGGCACGAGTTAAAGAACATCGCAAGAAGGTTCTAAGCGAGCAAGCGGCCACTACCATAGGGGCGCTGATTGCTTCCGTTGAGGAAGGCAACGAGACCGAGCGCGTTCGCAATCTGTATGAGACCGACAAGGAACTCACGCATCTGCGACTGCTGGTGCTCAGCCTGTTCCGTGACAAGAATTTCGCAGAACTCACCAAGTATGCGCCCATACTTGTCAAGGAAGATAAGCGGGAGGAGGACTACGACCTCGCTCAGAAAGCCTTTTACGCTGAACGACAATATAAGGAGATCATCGAGCTGTCCGACCAATACCCGGAGCTTCATGCCAGAAAGGATGAATTTGCTTCGGTCAAAGGATGGGCTCTTTTTCATCTCGGTCGAGTACTGGAAGCACGCACTATTGCCCGTGAGCTCGTCGGCAAGCGTCACGAATCGAACGACCGAGAGCTGGATATTAACACGGCTATGGAGACGGGAGATTGGGGGCATATCCAGTCGATCGTTGCGCGTGAGGTATCGCGCATTTCACAACTTGACCCAGTATCGCTTATAAGGCTCGCGCGCCTGGCCTTTGAATGTGGCAGCCCCTACGTCGACCAGTTTAGGGATGCAGCCATCGCTGCTGCACCCGACAAACCCGAACCTTACCTTGCCGCATACCAACTTTCCGTCGATCGGGGCGAGGAATACCAAGAATCACGCGCGCACGAGTGGTTTCAAAAAGCCGTTGAACTCTCTGGACCAACGGGCCCGATTCAACACGTCAAGCTTCAAGAGATCGTCAACCGAACGCCCGGGTGGAACGAGAGAGTTGAGAACGCGAACGACCTTCTAGCTCAAGCCCAGATCCCCCTCAATGTGGCCGCCCGCGTCGTCAACCGCCAACCCATAGAGCTGTATGTTGGTGTCGCTAAACGAAATCAAGGAACAACAAATCCAAAACAGCAATTTCCCGTACTGGCCTTCTCAGGGGCAAGAGGTCCCAATGATCTCGACGGCCTGCGCAGGGTCGCTCTCGATATCACGGCACTCTACACGCTCGACTATTTGGGCTTACTCGGAAAAGTAATCGGCGCATTCGATCAAGTCCGCATTGCGCCATCTACCCTAAGCTCTCTTTTCATCGACAGACAATTCATTCGCTTCCGTCAGCCGTCCGAGGTCGCCAAAGCTCGGTATATAAAGGACCTGATTGCGAAGAAGCGGCTGAAAATCATCAAATCAGAACGGATGAGCGTTGCCGAGACAGTTTCCCTCGACATCGATCCAGACCTGCATCAGCTGCTAAACACCGCGCGGGAAAACAAGGCCATAGTCGTCCGCAGCGCTCCAGTCTTCAAGCTTCGCTCACTTCTCGAAGAGAAAGTCGACATGAGCGCCTTTTCCGACTGCATCACGGACACTCTGGAGGTCCTGCGCTTTCTCAAAGGTAGGCTCACGAACGCTGTCGCGGAAGGAGCGAACGCCTATCTAGCGCATGTTGATCAGGGCTGGCCATTCAAGTCGAAGCGAATAACCAAGCGATCCGTTTTGTATTTGGACCAACTCTCGGTCGTGTACCTTCACCATGTCGGCTTGCTCGACACACTTACCCAAGAAATCAGGAATGTATTCATTCACGAGGAAGTCGAAAGCCACTGCGATTCAATAATCCAAAGCGCCGAGGCCTCCGCCGGCCTCTTATCCACCGTGGAGCGCATTCGCTCGACACTCAACGCAGCGATTGAATCACAGTCAGGGCTAAGCTTCACCGCTCGACGGCAACTGCCTAGCGCGGCGGGCGACGAGGAACAAAATGTTGGAGAGAAACTTCCCTCTGTAGACATCATGTCAGACCTTTCTGAGGTAGACGCCGTTGTTTGCGATGACCGCTACCTTATCCATGAGGGGCGCTGGTCTGATGGGAAGCGAGCCGTACCGTGCGTTACAACCCTCGACCTGATATGCGCACTCAACAGTCGAGGAAAGCTGCCTGAGCCGCAGATCTACGAACACCATCATCGGCTGCGGGCGGCGGGATATCACCCCGTGCCATTCAATCGCGAAGAGCTGAAGCACGAGCTGGCTAGGGCGGAGATTGAGAGCGACCATCTGGTGGAGACACCAGAGCTGACCGCTATACGCCGCAGCCTTACAATCGCGTATGAAAATCATGCGTTTGTTGACACGGAGGCCCCGTGGTTAAATCACTCGCGCCAAGTGATCTTCCAGGTTCTTCGTGATATCTGGAGTGAGCGACGATTTTCTGCGGGGACCATTGCCCGCGCCAACTGGCTCCTAGCTCTCCTTCCAAATCCTCTCACCTGGGTACGCCAGCCCGCGGACGAGCGAGCATGGAGCGCAGCAACACAGATTGCCACAAGCCAGCTGGCGATGCTCGTCACGAGCCCATTCTCACGAGTGGAGCAGGAGCGGCGTTACGGAACTTGGGTCGAGGAGCGATTACTGAAGCACTGCCGTTCAGCGCAACCCGCCTTGTATCGTTCGTCCATCAAATACATCGCCAAGTTCCTAAGAGACCTTGTCGAAACGAAGGACGCCTATCCGATCGATGCCAGGCGAGCAGTGGTAAGGAGACTGGTTCTCACTGCTCATCCCGACACTAAGAAGGATCTTCTCGATCTTCCCGGATTTGCAGCTGCAGTTGGCATTCCGCTGAGAACAGCATTGACGTTAAACGGTATCAAAGAGGTCGAGCTGACGAGCTTCGTCAGGTGCATAAGGAATGCATTAGCGAAGAAACGCTCCGCGCAATTGAACCTCGCAGACGGATCACGTGCCACAGTCAAGACTTCCATCGACCGCACCGGCATACCGGTGGTAATCCTTGACGGTCTGAACATGAGATTTCCTGAAGGCAGCGTTCTCAGTACGTTTCAAAGCAAGCGAACAGCCACGTTGGCGCGGATGCTTAAGAACCATCCCTTGCTCCGCGATGAGGAGAAGGCCTGGCAGAAACTCCTAAGAACTGGCCCACTCAAGGAGGAAGAGTTCGTCAAATTAACGGAAGCCACACGAGAGACGCCCGAGGCCTTTGTTGCATCACTCTCGAAACCGCAGAACCTAAATGGGGACAATATGGTCCCGCGTGACCGGCTTTACTTTGAACGTCTGGTCGGACCAATCCGCAGCAGCAGCACCCTTTCCGAGCATGCACGAGACCAGCATGCCTCTTTCCGTAGCTTCATGTTGGGCAAAGGAGATGTCGGGTTGCGGCGGCTCGCCTATGGATGTCTATCGGACGACGTAATGCCGTTGAGCGAGATGCCCCGCATATCGCTGGCCCAGACTGAGTTGCTGCTTGCTGCATTTGACCCATTTTCTTTGCTGTTCGGCTTTGAAATCTGTGTGGAGAGATATCGCGCCGGCGACGAGGCTGCATTGGCGATGGGACGGCGCTTCTTGGAAAGGCTATTTAAAGACCCCTCTTGGCTTGGTCAGCGATGTGAGATGTTCTCGGCGTGCGCTGTCATAACAAGCACTCGTTTGAGGTCCCTCGCAAATGAGCTTAACGCACCTCTCTACTGGTTTCGCTTGGCTGTTCTTGCCCACGCCGGTGTGCTTACGAATGCACTGTCCAATATTAAAGATACAACGAAGTTCTTGGAATGGGCGGTAGAGGCATTTAGTGGTGCCTACACATGGCAAGCCGTCCCCGATCTGCGAGAAGAGCCTCGCTGGGATTCAGAGTGGATTGGCCCGGATTCGATTAGGGCCGAGATAGTTGGTCGATGCCTTAGAGCGCTTGGCCGGTTCGGCAAGAGAAAGGCGCCTGTCTCTTGGACAAAGCCTATCGAAACCGCGCTCAACCAAATCGATCCAAAAATGTCGGCGATTTTTCCTGGCCCGCTTGATGGATTTCGGCCAGCTTCATCAACCCAGCGCAGAGAAGCGGACATCCAAACGGTTCAGGAACTTCTCAAAAAGCGCGATTCGTTCAAGCAAGCCCCAGGTCTTTTGATTATCGCATACGCAGGCGGGATCGATATCAGCCATATTGATGAAATGATGCGGCTGTTAGAAGGGTCGAACGAGGAGCTTGCCTCGCCTCAGTCCGCCCGATTGATACTCACGTGCTGCGCTTACGTCGCCACCACGACGAGAAGTGCGACGCTCGCGGACGCGGTCATCACGCGATGCCTGCGCTTGGTGACCAGCAATTCTAAGTCCAAGCAGATACTTCCGCTGATGTTATGCGCCATGAGGGCGTGCGCCGCCCACGAAGATCTCACCGCCTATTATCGCGAGATCGGCAAGGTGGCTACGAGGTTCGCCTATGCCACAGCAGAGAGCGAGGCCCTCGATGTCCGAACCGTCATGGAAGCTCTGTGCGAACGCGATCCCAGGATGGTAGCCGCCTTGGGCCGGGCGATGCTGCTGCTCGTAGGTAGCTCGTTAGCGGCGTGAAGCAAGCAGCACTCAAGAGCGCAGTGCTGCCTCATCGAGACCGGTCCTGCCACGCTCACGAATGGTCCCGGAGACCTCCGCCATTTGTGCGCGCAGTTCCCAGCCGTAGGCAAAACAGTGACAAGCGTAAAAACGTAGCCGGGCTGCAGACCGGGAGGTGTGGTCGCAAGCAGAGTATTTGGCGACAAGGCCAGTTGACCGACTGATAAGGTTTGATCGCTCAGTACTCAAATACAACTGAGATGAGCTCCAATCTACTCGGCTGCCTCGCCCTTGGCTTCGATCATAAGCAAATCAAGGCTCTCGATCTCCTGCATTGCCCGACCGGCGATACCCTGAAGGTCGCCGTAGAGGCCGGCGGTGGAATCGAGCACGCCTCGAAGCTGCTCCTCGCGCTTGGCCCATAGCCGCATCATCGTCTTGCGTTCGCGGTCGAGGTCGGCCTGCATGTCGGTGAATTTCTCGACGATCGCGTCGATGCGGTGGCGGAAGCGGGGGCCCGTCAGGTAGGAATACACCATCTCCATTTTGGTCTGCTGGCCTTCCTGGGCCTGCCTACTGCCGGCGAGATCGATCAGCCCATGCCGGAGCACGATCGCCAGGGGGACGGCAAACCGGGGCTCTGCCACCCAGACGTTGTCGACGAGACCGAAGGTCTCGACGTCCTTTGGCAGGACGCTGGAGACAATGAGGGCGACCTCCGCTTTGGCGGCGCGCTGGTCGCTCCTAAGCTTGGTCAGCCAGTCGTCGCTCCAGCGTTTGGTTCGCTTTGATTCCCAGAGGATCGTGCCGCAAGTCTGCCCACCAGGACCGGAGACGCGATGCAAAACATCGCCTCCAAAGTCGCCTTTCGGGACCGGCTCAATGAGGTCGCGCGGAAAATGGTTACGGAGCAGAGATTCCAGTTCGAGCTCGAGGGCTTCGCCTTGCAGCTGTTGGGAACCCTGTTCGGCCCGGCGGCGGAGCTCTTCGATCTGCCGGTTCATGCCGGCGATCTGGGCCTCCTTCTCGGCGACCTTTGCCTTGAACGAGTCCTCGGCATCAAGCTTCGCCTTGTCGCGCACGGCAGCAAGCGCCTCCTGGACCTTGGTCTCGACCGTGAGCTCGACTTCCCGCCTGGCGTCGTCGAGCTCGCGTTCCTTGCGAAGCATGTCCGCCTGGATCTTCTGGGCTGCAGCCAACTTCTCGCCATTGGTCGTGAGCATCTGCTGCAGATCGGCCAACTGCTGGTCGCGGGTGCTGAGCTCGTCGGCGACCGCCAGACGCGCTCTCTTGGCTTCCGCTTCAGCGATGTTCGCCCGCTCCGCTTTCAGCTTGGCCGCCACCTGCTCGTCGACCGCCTCGCGAGCTTTCGCGATTTCCTCTCTTGCCTGTTTGAGGAGCGCTTCGCGCCGGCCAAAGTCTTCCTCCTTCGCCGCAAGCTGTTGGTCGAACTTGCGGCGCGTCTCGGCGATGAGGGGAGCGGCAAGCGATTCGGTCAGCTTGATTTCGGTTCGGCAGTTGGGGCAGACGATCTGGGGATCGGTCATGGCATCGGTTCTCTGAGAATTGACCGGGATAGTACCCGGTGCGTGTGCGCCACTTAAGCCTTGCGGGCGGGTTATCCCGCGCAAATGCGGCGGTCGAGGCAATAGCGGCCGTGGTCGTCCTGAGCCGTGTTCCTCCATGATCAGTTCCTCGACGCGTGGACGTCGCGTTCGCGCAGGACCGCTTCGACAACGCGACGCAGGCGGCGGACCGATCCGCCGGGCCAGTGCTTCGCAACGGCCTCGCGCTCCACGCCATCGAGGGGCGTCACCCAGCTTTGGTCGAGGCCGCGCTCTTTTGCGAGGTCAGCGATCACAGCCGGCAGCAATGCGTCCAGATCTTTCGCGGTCGGCTTGGGAAAAGTCACTATACGGAAGCGGTCACGGATTGGGCTCGGCAGTGGATCAAGCCGATTGGCCGTCGCGATATACGACACCTTCGAGAGGTCGAGATTGGTCTGCAACGCAGGGTCCGGATAGCGGCAATTCGTTTCCACCTCAAGAAAACCGAGCAAGCAATCCCACAGTCGACCGTAGTCGGATCGGGTTGCGGCCTTCTCGACCTCGTCGATGAGCACAAGCGGGTTGGCGATGCGCCCTTGCGCGACAGCCAGAAACGGATGGCACGGCTCGGCCGAGTACCAGCGCCGGTCCGTCCCTCCGAACATAGCGCCGTCGGAACGGCTGGCGTCGGTCCGCCAAACGTGCAGACCCAACACCTCACCGAGCCGGCGCGCGAACCGGCTCTTACCACCTCCTGCGTCACCCACCACAAGGAGTGGGCGCACGTGCACGGTGGTTCGCCCGACGAGATCCGCAAGCGCGAAGTCAATCACGTCCATGGCATAGGGGAATTCGAACATCAATGCATTGCGCGCCTCGTGCAATGGCGGCGTTTGCACGAGAGGCAAGGCGGCATTGATGACGTTCTTCAACGGACCGATGATTTCCTTGAGCTTCGGGCTCTTCATTTCCGTTTCGGACAGACGCGCGACCACGAGATGGTGTTCGGGAACGGTGTCTACGGCCGCCTCGGTCTGTTGCTCGGCGGTCGTGGCCCTGTCCTCGTCCTTCTCTGTATTCCTCCGCTCTTCCGCTTCCTTCCACTTGCGTCGAATTTCAGCCTTGGCTGCGATGAGGCGATGCTCCGCCATGCGATATCCAAGCCTCTCGGCGTTCGAAGCTGCTGAGACCATCTCCGGCAGAACGTGGGTGCAAGCCGGCAGCGCAGCCCAACCGTAGGTGAACGCTTCGAGGTCGCTGCAGAGCTCCTCGTCGGCGTGCCGGACACCTACCTGCAGCGCCTGCACGAGGGCTTTGCCGACCCTGCGGTGTAGCTCGAAGTATTCGTCGGTGGACGGTGTCGGCAAGCTCACAAGCCGGATGCTATCGGCAATACCTCTAAGCACCGGTTCGTTCTTGGCGGCAGCGAGGCGGTCAAGTTCATTCGCGAGTGCCAATGCGGCCTCGAGCGATCTGCCAGTGGCCCATGCAAGGTTATGTGGCAACTGTGGGCAGAGTTCGTCGACTTCCGCGATGAGCCGCTCCTTGATATGATCGGCCTCGTCGATGATGAGCTTTGCGTAGCGCAGAAGCCGTGGCAGACCTTTGAGACGCTCGTCCCAATCGCCCGAATCGGCCGCTGCACCGGTTGAGGCCGCGTCTTCCGGCGCAGGCAGATCGAAGTCGTCGTTATCACCGCGGTTATTTGTGCTCACGTGCCGCTCTCCTCTTGGCGCAAGAAGCCCGAGAGTGCAGCTTCTGCCTGAGCAAACCGATGTGGATCACGCGCGTCACGAAAGTGGTGTGCGAGCCATGATGTGGCGAGTTCAGCGGCGAAGGGATGGTCGAGCTCAGCGCGTCCAATCACGTGCGACAGCACAAGTGCGGCCGCAGCGTCGTTGTTGAGGGCGGAGCGGAGCAGGGCAGTCATCGCGATGTCGATCGACAGTGACACCTCACGTATTGGCACGAGCGAGAGCGCTGCGGCGATCGCAGCCGCAGGATCACCCCGCAAAGCAGCTGCGACTTGTTCGCCACCATGGATCACGGCGATTCTTTCCAGAGCGTTCCGCACCAGGAGGTGCTCGGCATCGCGGAAATGATGCATTGGCAGCATCCGCCACCATGCCAAAGGCGGACCGTCTTCAGCGCAGAAGGGCCAAGCGTCGTCGCTCGAATTGATCAAAACAGGCATCTGAGCGCTCCCCTACTTCGCAATGATGATCGGTTGGGGGAAGCGCCGCCGGACCCAGACCCGGGCCGCGGCGTGAGCGCCGGTGACCACCTTGGCAGCGATGGCGGGGGAAGGAAACCATACGGCGACTAGTAGCCGCTCCCGATTGGCAATGCCCGGTATAGGCACGAGGGCTTTCTGGTTTCTCAGTTCGTCGCGACGTGTCTTAACGATTTCATGGGCGCTCCCGTTGACTGGAGTTCGCATTTCAGCGCCCGGCATGACGACAAAGCCGCCGTCGGCGGTCGGGTAGCCGCGAGCCCACAGACCCACGTAATTCAGCTCAAGCTCGCTTCCGGCAGGCGGGGTGGCGACGACGTCAATTCGGATCGGGTCGTTATCATGAGGGCCGATAGGATCGTCCTCCAGGTCAGTCGGCGAAGCGACACGGCACAGGCTATCGAAGTTCGAGTCGAGCGCCAGGCAGCCCGCGTCGAACAGCTGCTGACGCGCGTGCTCAAGGAGCCACTGCAATTCGCCGCGCTCGTCCTCCCCCACCACTGGCATTTGCGGTGTGCGGTCATTGGCGATGTTCACGAACCCGGCCGTGCGCGCGATCTCCCACAGGTGGTATTGCAAATAGATGGCGGGACCCTTGTTCGACCACGGTTCCGGATAGCCTGTCACGATGTATGCGATGCGAGCGAACGCCTTTGTCGGGTCTGAGAGATGCTTGCTGATGCGAGTGCTTGCGTTGGAGGTTTCGCCGAAATAGGCCGTGTCATGGCTCATCAACACGTACGCGGCGGGGCCCGCGGCCAGCGCCGCGATATGAGCGGCTTGGGCCAAAGGGATGGCGCAAACCGCAACACGGCTTGCGGCATCTCGCACTAGGCGCGGGCCGGCGATACCTCCGAGCGGTCGATAGACTTTTGTCGTGCACGGCGCCCGAGGCGAGAGCAGTTCGGTAGTGAATGACATAATAGATACCCCTTTTTTAGCAGGGGTCGCGGGTCGACGTCGTGAGCTGAGCGATCGATGGCGAGCCGGCTAATGAGCCGGACACGACCGAAGCCAAAGGCGCCGTTAGCATGCATGGGCTTCGCCGAATGCAAGAGCACAGCGCAAGTTGGGTCGCTCTCTGGCGCCTGTTGGCGCTTCACGAGGCCAAACCTGCGACCGTTTCCTAGGCCGCGGTCATGAACTTGGTCGCGGACGACGGCGGCGTGCCGGCTTCCAGAACGCGCGCGCGTTTCGCGGAAGTCGAGGCGGGGCGGTCTTGGCGCAGGATGTGGGGCTGGGGTAAACGTGCCGAATCGGCGATATACTGACAATTAGCCATGGTCGACTCTCCTTTAGTCGGTTGTGGTTAGGCTGTCGTTCGGTGTTCCAGACCGGACGGCAGCCGCATTGGTCGCTTCGCGTGATCCGTGAAGCTGAAACAAATATGCCTCTAGGCCAGCCGCTTTGCCAGCCGGACCGCTCAAAGATGGTTAATGCAGCGGTCTGCCGTGGGCTCCCAGCGCGCGATCACCTGAATTCGGCTTTCCCATTCAAGTGCGGCCTGTCCACATCGCAAGTGGCATGCGGCAGGTGGCGTGCGCCTCAAGTGCAGCGGGCGAGCGGCGAACTGACGAAAAGCTGGACAACTGCCCTACGCGACCGTTCGGAGAAAACATTGCAACCGGGGATGCGCGGAGTTGTTGATCTGGTCCGCCGGTTTGCCTCGCTCGACCACTGCCCCGCGTTCCATGAACCAGACCTCGTCGGCCACCTCGCGGGCGAAGCCCATTTCATGGGTCAGGCAGATCGTGGCCATGCCATTGGTCGCAAGCTGCTGGATCGCAGCCAGCACCTCGCCGACTATTTCAGGATCGAGTGCCGAGGTCGGCTGGACCCGCGTGGAAGACCTGTGTTTGGCAGTAACGGCAGCGCGGCGCATAGCGGACGCTCCTCGTTTGGTTGCGATGATCATCGACCAGCACTGTGGCTCACTGCGAGGAGCGGATGTCACCGCCGCCGAGTTGGGCCACGACCCAATCCGCAAAAGCTCGCACCGACGATCGTTGTCGGCTTGCGCGCGGGTAGATCAATCGGTGACCGATGTAGCGGATATCGTTGGCGCGTCCCGCCAATGGAGCCACCAATCGCCCGCTCGCTAGTTCGCGTTCGGCCAGAAGCGTTGATTCCAACGCCACGCCCAAACCTTCGGCAGCCGTCGCGATTGCAAGAAAGCTGCGGTCGAATCTCATGCCGTGGAGTGCAGGTGCTTCCAATCCGTTGGCTGTGAACCATTGGTGCCACTGAACCTGCTTCACATCGGAGCGGATCAGCGTCTGATCGAGAAGGTCGGCAGGCTTCCTGATCGATTTTGCGAGCGCAGGGGAGCAGAGGGGAGTGACCGTCTCCTCCGGGAGAGGGACAATTTCGACGCCCTCCGCGCGTGGCGGGCCGTAAACGATATCGATATCGAAATCGTCGTTGCTGAAGCGCGCATAGTCCGTGCTGGCGGCCAATCGAACTTCGAGCTTCGGATAAGCCGCGAGAAACTGTGCGAGCCGCGGTGCCAGCCATTGCGCAGCAAAACTGGGCGCTGAGTGGACGCGCACCAGTTGAGGTCCGCGCGCGGCGACTTCCTCAAGACCGCGGCGGAGCTGATCGAACGCCGCGCCGGTGTGACGCATCAGGTTTTCGCCGGCCGGCGTGAGCCGCACGGAGCGCGCGCTGCGTTCGAACAAGACGGTCCGAAGCGTGCCCTCCAGCTTGCGGATGGCATGACTGACTGCACTTGGTGTCAGGTGAAGCTCATTCGCCGCATCGCGAAATGATCCAGTGCGGGCGGCCGCTTCAAAAGCGCGAATTGCCGATATGGGGATATTCGACAGCATCCCATAAGTGAACCAGATTCATCGATCCGTGACAACTGCGCGCTTGTCCGTTCACCGTCGGAGGGTCATTCCTAAGCGCCAAGAAAGAACAATTTACGGGAGGAACTGATGCTGCTCAGCGGTAAGACGGCGATCATTTCGGGCGCGGCCTCGCCGCGCGGGATCGGGCTTGCCACCGCCCGGCGGTTCGCGGCCGAGGGAGCTCGGGTCGCCATTCTCGATATTGACGCCGGCGCTGCGGCGGATGCTGCGGCATCGCTTGGAAAGTCCCACATTGGGCTTCACTGCAACGTCGCCGACAAATTGTCCTGCGAACAGGCAGTTGCCCGCGTGGTCGAAGCGTTCGGGGGCATCGACATCCTGATCAACAATGCCGGCATCACCCAGCCCGTGAAATTCCTCGACATATCTCCGGCCGATTGGGATCGCATTCAGGACGTCAATCTCAAGGGCGTTCTGTTCCTCTCCCAGGCCGTGATCCCGCATATGCGCGCACGGAAGTCTGGATCGATCGCGTGCATGTCGTCGGTCTCGGCCCAGCGCGGCGGTGGAATTTTTGGCGGCCCGCACTATTCGGCGGCGAAGGCCGGCGTGCTTGGTCTCGCGAAGGCGATGGCCCGTGAGTTCGGCCCCGACGGCATCCGCGTCAACTGCGTCACGCCCGGCCTGATCGGCACCGACATCACGGCAGGAAAGCTGACCGATGAGATGAGAGCGAAGATCCTGGAAGGCATTCCGCTCAATCGTCTCGGCACGGCGGACGACGTCGCCGGTATATACACTTTCCTGGCATCGGATCTGTCCGCCTACGTGACAGGCGCCGTGATCGACGTCAACGGCGGCATGCTCATCCACTGAGCCAGCGAGACAGGGTCCGAACCATGGAAACGTCGACCAACACACTTACCAACTCGCCAAAGCTGGCGGACCGCGCCTACAACGTTCGCCGCAATGCGCTGCGCATGGGTGAAGTCCAGGGCCAGGGCTATATCGCTCAGGCGCTCGACATCTCCGACGTCCTCGCCGTCGCCTATTTCCATGCGATGCGCTACCGGCCTGAAGATCCGTCCTGGGAAGAGCGAGACCGTTTTCTCCTCTCCAACGGGCATTATGCCATCGCGCTCTACGCAGCCTTGATCGAGGCGGGGATCATCCCCGAGGAAGAGCTCGAAACCTATGGCAGCGACGAGAGCCGCCTGCCGATGTCGGGCATGGCTTCTTACACGCCCGGGATGGAAATGTCCGGCGGTTCGCTCGGGCTTGGGCTCAGCATCGCTGTCGGCATGGGCCTAGGGCTCAAGCGCAAGAAATCCGAGGCGCGGGTGTACACCTTGTTCTCTGACGGCGAGCTTGATGAAGGCTCCGTCTGGGAAGCCATCCAGTCGGCAGGCCACTACCAGCTCGACAATCTGATCGGCATCGTCGACGTCAACAACCAGCAGGCGGACGGCCCGTCGACGCAAGTCATGGCGTTCGAGCCGCTGGTCGAAAAGCTTCAGGCCTTCGGCTGGTTCGTGCAGCGCATCGACGGCAACGATCTCGATGCCGTGGTTGCCGCCTTCGACGCGGCCAATTCCCATCCCGAGCCCAAGCCGCGGATGATCGTCGCCGACACGTTGATGGGGAAGGGTGTTCCCTTCCTCGAGCAGCGCGAGAAGAGCCATTTCATCCGCGTCGAGCAGCACGAATGGCAGCTCGCGCTTGCCGCACTGGAAGCTGGGAGGCAGGCATGAAGACCGTCAGATCAGCACCTCAGCCGGGCAAGCCGCGCCTGACCACCTCAGCCATGATTGCCTCGATCGCGTCTGAGGGACAGAGGACCAAACCTGCGCCCTTCGGACACGCGCTCGTCGAACTCGCGCGCCGCCGCCCTGAGGTGGTCGGCATGACGGCCGATCTCGGCAAATACACCGACCTGCACATCTTCGCGAAGGAATTCCCGGACCGATATTACCAGATGGGCATGGCCGAGCAGCTTCTGTTCGGCGCCGCCTCAGGCCTTGCCGCCGAAGGCTTCATGCCCTTCGCGACCACTTACGCCGTGTTCGCGTCGCGGCGGGCCTATGACTTCATACACCAGACGATCGCGGAGGAAGACCGCAACGTGAAGATCGTCTGCGCATTACCAGGCCTGACCTCGGGCTACGGCCCAAGCCATCAGGCCGCGGAAGACCTCGCGCTGTTTCGCGCGATGCCAAACATGACGGTCATCGATCCCTGCGATGCCCACGAAATCGAGCAGCTGGTGCCCGCGATTGCGGCGCATCAGGGGCCGGTCTACATGCGCCTGCTGCGCGGACAGGTTCCGGTCGTGCTGGACGAATATGATTACAAATTCGAGTTCGGCAGGGCCAAGCTGATCCGTGACGGGAAGGACGCCCTCGTCATCTCATCCGGCATCATGACAATGCGTGCGCTAGAGGCCGCGCAAATCTTGAAGGACGACAGCATCAATATCGCGGTGCTGCATGTTCCAACCATCAAGCCGCTCGACGCCGACATGATCTTGCGTGAGGCCGGCAAGTCCGGCCGCCTTGTCGTCGTTGCCGAGAACCACACAACGATTGGTGGTCTTGGCGAGGCGGTTGCCGCACTTCTGATGCGTTCAGGCGTCCATCCGCCTTTCCGCCAAATTGCATTGCCGGACGAATTTCTTGACGCCGGCGCACTTCCGACCTTGCACGACCGCTACGGGATTTCCACTGCAGAGGTCGCAAGGCAGATCAAGCAGTGGCTTTAGTCTACGGGCGTTAAGCGCCAACCAAGCCAAGCCTTGCGAAGAGCTACGCCCGCCGCTTGTTGCGGCGGCGAGCGATGGCTCATGCCCAATTGCCGGCGGTCGAGAGCCGGAGGGCGAAGAGTCCGAACACCCGCATGCCGGCGATGAAGCGGGCAGCAAATTCAAAGCAGGATCTGGAGGATAACATGACTGTCTCGAAGCCCGGAAGCATTAGCCGCCGTTCGTTGTTGATGGCTGCCACGGCCGTACCTCTCTGCGGAATTCTGACCCGTCCGGCGTCCGCCGCCGAGTTCGTCTACAAGTTCGCGACAGGGCAGGACCCGACCCATCCGGTGAATATCCGGGCGCAGGAAGCGATCGACCGCATCCGCGAGGCGACAAGCGGCCGGCTCGAGATCAGGCTGTTTCCGGCCAACCAGCTCGGCTCTGACACCGAGCTTCTGACCCAGGTCCGCAGTGGCGGCGTCGAATTCTTCAATCAATCGTCCTCGATCCTTGCCACTCTGGTGCCCAGCGCAGGCATCGTGAACACAGGCTTCGCGTTCGCCGACTACGACAGCGTATGGAAGGCGATGGACGGTGACCTTGGCACCTATATCCGGGCGCAGATTGCCACGACGCCGATCATGGCGGTTTCGAAAGCCTGGGACAACGGCTTCCGTCAGGTGACTTCGTCCGGCCGCGAGGTGCGGACGCCGGAAGATCTCAAGAATTTCCAGATCCGTGTTCCGCCCGCGCCGCTTTTGACCTCACTCTTCAAGGCGCTCGGAGCCGGGCCGACGCCGATCAACTTCAACGAGGTCTATTCGGCGTTGCAGACCAAAGTCGTCGACGGTCAAGAGAATCCGCTGCCCATTATTGGGACCGCGCGTCTCTATGAGGTGCAGAGCACGTGCAGCCTGACCGGGCACGTCTGGGACGGCTACTGGGTCCTGGGGAACAAGCGCGCCTTCGAGCGCCTTCCGAAGGACGTGCAGGAGATCGTGACTCGCGAGCTCGACCGCTCTGCCATCGACCAGCGTGCCGACATCGCAAAGCTCAGCCAGTCGCTGCGCACCGATCTCTCCGCCAAGGGACTCAAATTTATCGACGTCGATCGTGCCGCGTTCCGCCAGGCGCTGTCCAAGACCAGTTTCTACGCAGACTGGAAAGGCAAGTTCGGCGAGGAGGCATGGTCGCAGCTCGAAAAAGTCGCGGGCCAACTGTCATGACCAGCGTGAGCCATACGCCGCACGCAGATGCCGGTATGGCAGTCTGCGCGTCTCAAGCAGGCTCGCGCAGTTGGATAGTGAAAGCGAATGCGGTGCTTGGTCACGTCGTCGCAGTACCGGCGGCGTTACTCGTGCTGGCCGAGATCGCGGTTCTGTCCGCAGGCATCGTAGCCAGATACGTGTTCCGTTCGCCGATCGTCTGGTCGGATGAACTTGCCGGCATTCTCTTCCTCTGGCTTGCCATGTTTGGATCGGTGATTGCGTTCCAGCGCGGCGAGCATATGCGGATGACCGCGATCGTCGGGATTCTCGGAACGGAAGTTCGCGCTTTCCTGGATGTCGCGGCGGCTGCGGCATCGCTGGCGTTCCTCGCGCTCGTCGTGTGGCCGGCCTATGAATTCGCCGCCGACGAGGCATTCGTCACCACGCCGGCGCTCGAGATCGTAAACAGCTGGCGCGCGGCGGCCCTGCCGATCGGACTCGGACTGATGCTGATCGCCGCGGTCCTCCGGCTCATCCGCATCGCGAGCCTGCGCAGCTTGCTGGCTTCGCTCGCGATCGTCGCAGGCATCATTGGAACGTTCGTTCTGCTGGCGCCCATCTTGAAGCCGCTAGGCAATCTGAATCTTCTGATCTTCTTCGTTTTCGTGGTCGGCGCGATGGTCTTTGCGGCTGTGCCGATCGCGTTTGCATTTGGCCTCGCCACGGTCGGCTATCTTGCCCTGACAACCAGCACGCCCGACGTGGTGATAATCGGACGAATGGACGAGGGTATGAGCCACCTGATTCTGCTCGCCGTGCCTCTTTTCGTTTTTCTCGGCCTTCTGATCGAGATGACGGGCATGGCGCGCGCCATGGTCAGCCTCCTTGCAAGCCTTCTGGGCCACGTGCGTGGCGGACTGCACTACGTGCTGGTCGGGGCGATGTATCTGGTCTCGGGCATTTCCGGCTCCAAGGCGGCGGACATGGCTGCGGTGGCGCCGGTGCTGTTTCCCGAGATGCGGCAGCGGGGCGCTAAGCCTGGCGATCTCGTTGCGCTCCTGGCCGCTACGGGGGCGCAGACTGAGACGATTCCACCGTCGCTCGTTCTGATCACGATCGGCTCGGTGACCGGTGTGTCGATCTCGGCGCTGTTCACCGGCGGGTTGCTTCCGGGCGTGGTGCTCGCGGTCATGCTTGCGGCCGTCGTTTGGTGGCGATACCGCCGCGAGGATCTGTCTCACGTCAAACGCGCCACGGGGCGGCAGATTGGCCGCGCCTTCGTGATCGCGATTCCGGCCATTGCGCTGCCATTCGTGATCCGGACCGCCGTCGTCGAAGGCGTTGCGACGGCAACGGAGGTCTCGACCATCGGGATCCTTTATTCAGCCTGTGCGGGTCTCTTCATCTATCGGCAGTTCGACTGGCGCCGCATCTATCCGATGCTGGTCGAGACGGCCTCGCTATCGGGCGCGATCCTGCTCATCATCGGCGCGGCGACGGGCATGGCCTGGGCGCTGACCCAGTCCGGATTTTCCGCCTCTCTTGCAAAGTTCATGACCAGCCTTCCCGGCGGAGTCCCCGTCTTCCTGGCGGTGACGATCGTGACCTTCGTGATTCTGGGCAGTGTTCTGGAAGGAATCCCGGCCATCGTCTTGTTCGGCCCGCTCCTGTTCCCCATTGCGCGGCAGGTGGGGGTGCACGACGTCCACTACGCGATGGTGGTCGTCCTCGCGATGGGCATCGGCCTGTTCGCGCCGCCCTTCGGCGTCGGCTACTACGCGGCGTGCGCCATTAGCCGCATCAACCCTGACGAGGGAATGAAGCCGATCGTGGGCTACATGGTCGCGCTCTTGATCGGCACACTGATCGTGGCAGCCGTGCCCTGGCTATCGATCGGCTTCCTTTGACCTCGTGCCTGAACGCCTTGCGGGACAAACCGCGAGACATTTCGTTAGGCGAATTTCGGGAGGTGCAGCGGCAGGCCTTCGCAGGGCATATCGATCTCTTCGACCTGGCCCTTGCCGACTTCAGTGACGCGCAGCTGCTTGCCTTCGAGCGCAAAGGCACAATTCGTCGGCTGCGGCCCATCCAGGATCAGACGCTCGGCAACCTCACCCTGGCGATCCAGGACAGTGACGTTCTTCTGGTTATAGACCGTGCAATAGAGCCGCCCGTCCGTACCAAAGGCCATTCCATCCGGTCCTTTGAAATCGGGATTAGAATCAGGTTGCAGGACGTTGCCGAAGACCATCCGTTTCGGCGCGGCCTCGCCAAGCACGTCGTATCGGTAGATCTCGCCGGTAAAGGATGCGTTGGCATAGAGGTGATTGTCGGGACCGAAGGCAATGCCGTTGGTGAAGCGGATCTTGCGATCGAGCACGCGTACGACCTTCATGGCCGCCGGATCGATCTCATACACACGGCCGTCCCAATCAAGGTCCATATAGCCGTCGACGAATGCCTGGCCGTTGATGAAATCTTCAGCCGCCATGCCGGAGTCGGTCATGTAGAGCAGTCCGTTCGGGCCGAAGCAAAGATCGTTCGGAAACAGGAAGCGATCCGTACCTTCGCCCTGCATGCGCCGGATCTCGTTTCCGCCTTCGTCGATGCAGATCAGCGCCCGGAGGCCTGCTTCTGCGATCCAGATCCGACCGTGGCCATCAGTCGTCAACCCGTTCGGACGCCCGCCCGTCGTCCGGATCACCCTGCGATTGCCGCGAGGGTCAAGCCGTGTGACGCAAAGGGTCGACGCGGACATTTCGGTCACATACATTGATCCATCGGGCAGGCACACGGGCCCCTCCGGCGCTCCAATTCCGGTGGCAAACAGTCTCGACGCCATTTTTTCCTCCCGTTCTCCAGATTGCCGGCGCTCGTTACGAGATGACCAGGCCGCTGGCCGGATCGATCAGCACCACGCGATTGAGGTCGATGGCGAGGTCGATCCGCTCGCCATGGCTGCTGACGTCATGAGCCTGCAGCTCCGCGACCGCATCGACGCCGCCGATCTTGATGGTGGTGAATGTGCGGGTCCCTGTCGGCTGAATGAGATCGGCAACGGCCGAATAGGAGACCACCCCGTCGCGCAGAGGTCCGCCGCCAGCTCGGCTGAAGTGCTGCGGCCGAATGCCGACGAGAACTTCTTGGCCATCCGCACCTGTCAGCAATTTGGATCTTGCGCTCGGAAGCGTCAGCGCACCGCCGGACTGAAACACAACTGCGGCACCGCCGCCGCTCGTCTTGAGGGTCGCCGGGACGAGGTTGATCGACGGAGACCCGAGGAAGCCGGCCACAAAGCCCGTACGGGGCTGCTCGAACAGTTCAAGCGGGGCCCCTTGCTGCTCGATCATTCCATCGCGGAGCAGCACGATGCGGTCGGCGAGCGTCATAGCCTCGACTTGATCGTGGGTGACGTAGATCATCGTGGTCGTGATCTCGTGATGCAGACGCTTGATCTCGGTCCGCATCTCGTCGCGCAATTGAGCGTCGAGATTCGAGAGCGGTTCGTCGAACAGGAACAGGTCCGCCTTGCGGACGATGGCGCGGCCGATGGCGACGCGCTGACGCTGTCCGCCGGAGAGCTGGCGCGGATAGCGCTGAAGGAGATTTCCGATGCCGAGCATGTCGGCGGCTTCGCTGACCCGCTTCCTGATCTCGATCTCTGGAGTCTTGCGGGCGCGCAGACCGAAGGCGATGTTCTCGTTGACCGTCAAATAGGGATAGAGCGCGTAATTTTGAAACACCATCGCGATGTTGCGCTCGCGCGGGCGCAGATCGTTGACCACCGCGCCACCGATGGTGATCGTACCGTCGTCCGGGTCTTCAAGACCGGCTATCGTTCGTAAGAGCGTGCTCTTGCCGCAGCCCGACGGCCCTACAAGAACTGCGAATTCGCCGTCGGCGATGGTGAGATCGACACCTCGAACCGCGTGCACGTTGCCGTAGTATTTGTGCACCCCGGACAGCTTGACATCGGCCACTCCGCTCTCCCTAACCCTTGACTGCGCCCAAGGAGATGCCGCGCACGAGATAGCGTTGCATCACCGAGACTGCGACGAAGATCGGCAAGGTTCCCAATACGGACATCGCCGCGATCTTTGCCCAGAAATTCGATTGTCCGCCGAAGTAGTGCGTCAGCATGACGGGAAAGGTGATGACCTCGGTGCGCGTGAGCACCAGCGCGAAGAGAAAGTCATTCCAGGCGAAGACGAAGGTGAAGACCGACGTCGCCATGAGCCCGGGGCGCACCATCGGGAAGACGACTTTCCAGATCACTTCCCATCGGTTCAGGCCATCGACGAGAGCGCTTTCCTCGAGCTCCAGCGGAACGTCGACGATGTAGCCGCGCATCATCCAGATGACGTAAGGAAGATTGAACGCCGTGTAGAGCAGGATCAGCCCGAAATAGCCGTCAACCAGGCCGAAATAGACGTAGATCAGGAAAATCGGGAAGACCACCGCGATCGGGGGGATCATGCGCTGGGAAATGATCCACATCGCGAGGTTTTCGCCGCCGGTGCCGAACCGGGCGAGGCTGTAGGCGCACAGCGTCCCAAGAACGATCGCAATGCCGGAGCTGACGCCGGCGACGATCAGACTGTTCAGGATGGCAAGGACGTCACCGTCCTTGAACAAAACGTAATAGTTCGAAAACTGGATCTGTTCGGGGACCCATAAGGGCGGCACATGATAGATCTCGTCCGGTGTCTTGAACGAAATCATGAACAGCCAATAGACCGGAAATAGGAACAGCAGAGTTACGACGCCGGCGCCGAGATAGCGAAGCGCGAGAATGCGGGCTTTTCTCGCCGAAAGCTTGCCGACCCTCATCGCGCAAGCTCCATGCGCTTGAGGACCAGGGTGGTGATGAGCGTCAGCAGCGCAATCACCAGGAACGAGATCGCGGCCGTATAGCTCGTCTCAAATTGCGAGAAACCCTGCACATAGGTGTAGAGCGATATGGTCTCGGTCATCGAGCCGGGGCCGCCTTCGGTAAGAGCCCAGATGATGTCGAAGATGCGGACGAGGTCCAGGCCCCGGATCAGGCAGGCAACGGCGACAACGGGGGCGATTGCCGGCAGAACGATTGCGCGAAGCACGCGAAAGTATGATGCGCCGTCGATTTCCGCGGCCTCGAGCTGCGATTGGTCGACGTTCGACAAGGCTGCGAGCAGCAGCAGGAACATGAACGGCGACCACTGCCAGATTTCACAGACGATGATCGCCGGATAGACGTAGGCAGGATTGACCGTCCAAAGAATCCGCACCGGTTCGCCCGCAATGAAGCTCAGGATCTCACCGATGGGACCGAAGCGAACGTCGAACATCAGCCGCCAGGTCGCTCCCGCGACGATCGGAGAGATCACTGTCGGAAGCACCAGCAGCGCGACGAAGAGCTGGCGTCCGGGCATGCGATCGATGAAAAGCTGCGCCATCAGGAAACCGATCAGCAGCTCGAGGGGGAGGGCGACCGCGGTGATGATGGCGGTGTGACCGAGCGAGGCCCAGAGGCGAGCATCCCTGAACAGCTCCGCATAGTTCAAGAGGCCGACGAAGGACGTGTTGTTCTCAGTCATCGTGATGCGCTGGAAGCTCACGATCAGCGAGTAGATCAGGGGGAGCAAGCCGACCAGGAGAAGGATCAGAATGGCCGGTGCGACGATGAGATAGGGCAGGCGGTCCTCGAGCATGCGCCCGAAGCGGCTGGGGCGGCGTTGCTCGGCACCATTGAGACTTGCGGAAAGCGTCATCATCGGTCCAGGAAACGAGGCCGCATGGGAGGACAATGCCTCCCATGTGGTGTCCAGGGCAGCTATTGCGGATAGGCGCCGGGCTTGGCCGCCCAGACCTTGTAGACGGCCTTTTGATTGTCGACGCCGACCTTCTCGGTGATGGCGTCGAATTGTTGTGCCAGGCGATCGAGGATAGCCTTGGGATCTTCACCCGCCCAGAGGCTCGAGATCGCCTTGGTCATTGCTTCGTCGTACTTGTCCTGTTGCAGAAGCGAGAGATCGAGCAGGCCCTTCTCGCCGGATGTCTTGATCGTATCGAGATAGGCGGGAGCATCAGGCCAGAGCGCACGGTATTTTTCGCTCGCGTAGTGCGACAGGCGGAACGGATCGCGAAGCGTATAGGGGAGCTGGACGCGCTCGAGGCTCGTCTTCTTGCTGTTCAGCCATTGGATGAAGAGGTAAGCGGCCTCCTTGTTCTTGCTGGTTGCCGACACCGACAGGTCGAAGCCAACACCGAGCTCCGGACGGCCGAGCGGCGTGAGTGCGTAACCGACCTTGCCGGCGACCTGCGATTTGGGCACCCACTTCAATGCTTCCTCGCCCGAGCCGTAGCCGGCGGCCCACCGTCCGTATGGCGGCCAGGAGATCGTCATCGCGGTCGTGCCTTGGAGAAATGCGGCGAGATTGTCGACGAAATTCCACTGCTCGACGCCCGGCGGCATGAACTTGTTTTCCGCCAGCATCTGCTTGAATACCTTGAGACCGACATCGCCATTCACCGTCGCCTTCATGGTGTCGGCGTTGAAGAACTTGCCGCCCTCCATGCGGAAGCGTTCCTGAAACATGTATTGCGGGTAGGGCGCGGTGCGGAAGAAGCCGGCGCCGTAAACCTTGGGCGCCATCTTGTCGGTGATGAACTGCCCAATCTCGTCGAACTGCTTCCAGTCCTTTGGCGGCGCGAGTTCGTAGCCGAACTTGGCCTTGAACGCCTCCTTCATCTTCGGATCCTCGAAGATGTCTTTTCGGTAGTAGAGCAGCATTACGTCGCCGTCGTCCGGAAAGCCGTAAATCTTCCCGTCATACTGCATCTGATTGTCGCGGTACGCGGCCGCGATGTCCTGTAACTCGTCGCGATAGCCGAACTTGTCGACATACTTGTCGAGCGGCTCGAGCGCGCCAGCGCGCGCAAGATCAGGCATCCAGGACGGGATAACATTCAGCGCGTCATAGGCGCCGGCGCCCGATTTGAAATCCTGCATGATCTTGGTGAACATCTGGTCGGTCGGCACTTCGACCACCTTCACCTTGATGCCGGTGAGCTTCTCCCACTTGGGACCCGAATAATTTAGCGGGTCCAGAGATTGCAGGCCGGCCTCCCAGACAATGCTGATCGTCGTGCCCGCGTATTTCTTTGCTGCTTCGACCGCGACGTCGGCGGCATCCTTGTCGGCAGCCGGTGCCGAGGCACCAGTGAGCGCCAGGACAGCGGCCGCGCCGAGAAACGTCCTGAACTTCATCCCTTCTTCCTCCTCTCCTGGGCGCCCGCAGACCGCCAGGCGGCTTTTGGAGCGCTTCTCACGTGACTTATGGCTGATCAGCAGTGCGGATATGGCCCCGCGGCGTGAGCACGGACGGGCGGATCCGACGTCGCGGGCAAATCGATTCATCTATGGCGAGAATTGCCAGTCAGGCGTCTTTCGGCCAGGTCTGCATCAGCCTGACTGGACTTTCCGAATAAACGCGAATTGGCTTCCTTGAAGCACGCATCCTCCCCCAAAACGCTGCTATTTTGGGGCTAGTCTGCGTTGTCGCAGAACTCTTCGACAAATGAGAACTTTGCAAGCGTGGGTGAGCTGCATTCACCTGTCCGGCCTTGGGCTCTCAGAAGGCAGGCAAGTGCGGATTCCGATGGCAGACCGCAGGCATCATCGACCGCCACTGCAATGCCGGCCACATGAAGCAGGCCCAGTCCACCGTGCCTGTGGCGATCACCAACGCCTCGGGTGCTGGTTCGGCAAACCTGTTCAGCGAGTTCAACAAGGCCGAAGGCGGCGACATCTGGTTCGCGCGCGACAATACTCGGCCGCTCGCATGCTTCGCCGGCGCTCAAGCGGAGGCGGCGAACCCTTGGCAGCGCATTTCCTCGAATCCAGTCCGCCTTCAAACCGGTCTCGGTTATTTTGAGAACGTCGGTCACGCACGATTCAAATTTTGTCTTTTGACCTTGGGGCGGGCAAGTATCCGCCCACGTGGTCGTTGCCACGGTGCGCGGCGATGAACATGGCGACGGCCGACCGGCAATAGGATTCGATTTCGTTGTCGTCCTCTGCTCTCGCCTGATCGAAGCGCGCGATCATCAGGAGATCGGATCCTTTGAAGAGCGCGGCAAACAAGCGGGCGGACCGGTGAGGATCGGGCACGTTCAGAAGCGCCTTCGCGTGCAACTGACGCAACAGGGCCTCGATTTGGCCGATGACATGGGCGGGGCCGGCTTCGAAATGGAGCCTGCTTAACGCGTTTTGACTCGTCTTGTCGGCCATGACCATGGCTTCGACACCGCGGACGTCCGGCCTCAACAGCGTGCGAAGCAGCAATGATCCCACTGCCATGAGCTGATCTTCGACCGAACCGTCGTCGCCTTCAAGAAGGGTCTGCGGTGCAAACAACTGCTGGCAGCCGGCCGCCATGGCCGCGCTGAACAGCGCCTCCTTGTTCTCGAAGTGCCTGTAGATGCTGAGCTTGGATATCTTCGCCCGCTGGGCGACCTTGTCCAATGTCGTCGCCTGAAAACCCAACTCCACAAAGAGTTCGCGCGCGGCGTCGACGATCGTTTGGCCAAGCGCCTCGTTGGCGGGCCGGCCGCGCCGTCCCTGTCTGTTTTCGGTCACCACAATTCCAGTACTTGACAGTTTTCTAACTCTTGCATTACGATACCATGAAGTATCTGAAATATGCAAGCCGGGTAGGTTGCAACCTGTCCTCCAACGGAGCTCATCACCATGGATGACGTTATCATCATTGGCGGCAGCTTTGCCGGTCTCGCCGGCGCCCTGCAGCTCGGCCGCGCCCGCCGCAAGGTCACCGTTCTCGATACCGGCCTGCCGCGCAACCGCTTCGCCGGCCACTCGCACGGCCTGCTCGGCCACGATCACAAGCCGCCGCTGGACATCCTGGCCGAGGCGCGGCAGCAGCTGGCGCGTTATCCCACGATCAAGCTGGTCAGTGCCCGGGCCGACAGCATCTCCGGCGCCATCGACAATTTCTCCGTCCTCACTTCCGATGGCGAAAGCTTTGGAGCGCGCCGTCTGATCCTGAGCTATGGCCTCACCGACCAGATGCCTGATGTTCCGGGCTTTGCCGAAGGCTGGGGCACGTCCATCGTGCCCTGTCCCTATTGCGACGGCTTTGAAGTCGCCGGCCAGCATTGGGGCCTCGTCTGGTCCGGCCCGCAGTCGCACAATCAGGTCAGGCTGTTCCGCGATTGGACCGACAAGTTGACGCTCTTCGCCGATGGTCACGACATTCCGCCCGATATCCGGGCCGATCTGGCGCGACGCAACATACCCGTCGTCGATGGCCGGATCACTGGGATCGCCCAACGCGGGGCCCATAACGCCACCGTCAGGCTCGATACCGGCCCCGATGTCGCGGTCGACATCCTGTTCGCGCATCCGCGCAACAAGCCGTCCGCAAGCCTGCATGAATCACTGGGCCTCGCCACGGTCAAAACCCCCCTCGGCATCATCCTCAAGGTCGACGATCGCCGCGAAACCAGCATGCCCGGCATCTACGCCGCCGGCGACCTCGCCAATCCCATCACGCCGCCATCGGTCACCCTGGCATCATCGCACGGCGCGATGGCGGGTATCTTCGCCCAGCAGTCGATGGTGGTTTGAGTGCAAGCAGCATCGATCACGCCAGTTTCGTTTTTCACACCAGACGGGGATACTCCACATGGAAGTCCTAAAGAAATTCAAGCCGCTAAACGATGAATTCCCGCTTGAGCGCCAACTTGGCATCTCGGCCGCGCCAATCGTGCTCATCAACATATTCACGGTCGGTGCCGGTGACGAAGAGGGCTTCCTAAACGCCTTTATAGCCGCTGGCGAAACCCTGAAGAAGCAGCGTGGCTTCATCTCCACCCAACTGCACCGAGCGATCGGCGATAGCCCGATCTTCCTGAACTATGTGGTGTGGGAATCCACAGAGACGCTCCGCGAAGCCTTCTCCCGTCCCGAATTCGTCGCGAAGGTTTCGGCCTATCCACCATCCGTCGTAGCCACCCCGCACCTGTTCCAGAAGGTCGCCGTCCCCGGCTTTTGCACGGCCTGACTCCGGAAATATGGCACGGCGCGATGGCGGGTATCTTCGCCCAGCAGTCGATGCTGGCTTGAGAGAGCAGATTCACTTCTCCGGACCGGTGTCATCGAAAACCGACTGGCCGGCTGCCCCCACAGTTCACCCGGCGCCTGAGGAGATGCACCTGTCCAAAACCAGAAACACCGAAGCCAGCATCGGCATCTCTCGTCCGACCGCTGTTGGAGAAGCCCCACACATGGACTTCGAACACGTCACCTTCGACCTGCCACACGGCACCTTTCACGCGTTGCAGGGTGGTGATCCCGATGGCCAACCGATGATCGTCTTGCACGGCTTCCCGGACCATCCGCCGACCGCGAAGCCCTTCCTTGCCGAGCTCGGCCGCCGTGGCCGTCATGTCGTCGCACCCTGGCTTCGCGGTTACGCGCCGTCCCCGACGGCGGGACCGTTCGACTTCGCAGCCCTCACCGGCGACGTGCTCGCGCTGATCGACCGCTGGTCTCCGGGGCGAGCCGTGGAGCTGGTTGGCCACGACTGGGGCGCGCTGATCACATATGATGCCTGCGTCACCGCGCCGGAGCGGATCGAGCGCGCGGTCACGCTCGCAATCCCGCACCCACTCACCTTCATGAGCCGGCTGACGGACCCCGCTCAGCTGCGCCGGAGCTCTTACATGGGGCTCTTTCAACTGCCGGGAAGCGGCTGGATCGCCACCGCCCGCGATCTCGCCTTCATCGACCGCCTCTGGCAACAGTGGTCGCCCGGCTTCTCGCTCGATCCCGCTCTCAAGGCGGAGCTACACGAGCACCTGCGGGCGAGCATGCCCGCGCCTCTGAAGTACTACCGGGCGATGCTGCGGCCTGGCATGCTTGGGGCGACGCGCCGTATGTCTCGGCCGATCACGGTGCCCATGTTGCAGCTTCACGGTGCCAACGACGGCTGCATCCTCCCTGCGCAAGTCGATGACCGACATCGGTTCGCCGCCCGGCGCGCGATGGAGGTCGTTCCCAACGTCGGTCACTTCCTGCACATCGAGGCCCCCGAGGTGATCGCCGAACGGATCGCGGCATGGGCCGAGTAGAGGATCACTCGTCCAGGCCGAAGTCAGGACCGTCGACAACGTCGCGAGCGGCACGGAGGCGTATTGCCGTTTGGTTTGGTTCGTGTTCTCCCGCGCCGGGCCAACAGCCGTGACCGCGCTGCAATTGCCGGGATAACCCCTGTGCCGCTGAACGCGTTCGACTATCAGGGCTCTGGGACAGTCAATTTCGCTTCAGAGGTAGTCGCCGATGAGCGCGATATAAACCGAAGGCAGCGGTGCGACCTGGGGCAAAAGGCCGTCGCTCTACCTCCTCTGCGTTCCCGCCCAAGCGGTGCGGGGTTGATCACGTCACGGCCGACGCCGAGCCATCGAGATGGGGCGTCTCCCCCTGTTAATCCCTGTCAGCTTGCCGGATTGCGCGCCGTGACGATCCTCTTAACTAGACTATCCGCCCACGTGGTCGTTGCCACCGTGCACGGCGATGAACATGGCGACGGCCGACCGACAATAGGATTCGATCTCGTTGTCATCCTCTGCTGTCGCGTCAGCGATAACCAGGAGATCGTTTCCTTTGAAAAGCGCGGCAAACAAGCGGGCGGACCGGAGAGGATCGGGCACGTTCAGAAGCGCCTTCGCGTGCAACTGACGCAACAGGGCCTCGATTTGGGCGATGAGATGGGCGGGGCCGGCTTCGTAATGGAGCTTGCTTAACGACTTTTGCCTCGTCTTGTCGGCCATGACCATGGCTTCGACACTGCGGACGTCCGGGCTCAACAGCGTGCGAAGCAGGGATGATCCCACGGCCATGAGCTGATCTTCGGCCGAACCGTCGACGCCTTCAAGAAGGGCCTGTAGTGCAAACTGATGGCAGCGGGCCGCGATGGCGGCGCTAAACAGCCCCTCCTTGTTCTCGAAGTGCCGATAGATGCTGAGCTTGGATATCTTCGCCCGCTGGGCGACCTTGTCCAATGTGGTCGCTTGAAAACCCAATTCCACAAAGAGTTCGCTCGCGACGTCGATTATCGTTTGGCCAAGCGCCTCGTTGGCGGGCCGTCCGCGCCGGCCTCGGCTGTTTTCGGTCACGACAATTCCAGTACTTGACAGTACTATAACTCTTGCATTACGATACCATATAGTATCTGAAATATGCAAGCCAATGAGTAGGGTTCAACTTGTCCTCCAAATCAAGTTTTCCCGGGCCGCCCGGCGATATCGAATGCGGCATGGTCCGGCCGGTTAATACAGCGATGGCGACTTTCTCGTCGATGCCGAAGCCCTACTCGCTGCCCGTTTTGAGCGCGCATCGCTGGACGATATTTCGCGCCAGGCCCAAGCCAACCCCCTCCATCCACAACACGGAGCTCATCACCATGGCCGATCAGGTCGCCGACTGGAATGGCCCAAGCGGGGAGCGCTGGGTCGCTAACCAGGCCCAGCTCGACGCCATGGCGGCGGTGTTCGGCCAGGCCGCGATCGAAGCCGCAGCACCCGCGACGGGCGAGCGCGTGCTGGACATCGGCTGCGGCGCGGGCGCGTCGAGTCTGGCTCTGGCCGCCCGCGTCGGCGCGGGGGGCCATGTACTGGGCGTGGACATATCCGAAGCGCTGATCGGCCGAGCGCGCGCGCTTGCGCCACAGGATATACCGGTCCAGTTCCGGGTGGCCGACGCTGGCAGCGCCGAGCTGCCCGAGGGCGCGTTCGACATCCTGTTCTCGCGCTTCGGAGTGATGTTCTTTGACGATCCTACGGCGGCGTTCGCTCATATGCGCCGCGCGCTCAAGCCGGGCGCGCGGGTCGCTTTCGTCTGCTGGCGCGGCATCGCCGAGAACGATTGGGTGCGCCTGCCGATGGACGCGATCAAAGGCATCGTCCCGCTGACGGCGCCGCCCGATCCCGAAGCGCCCGGCCCATTCTCGTTCGGCGACCGGGGGCGGGTGAAGCGCATCCTGACGGCGGCCGGCTTCACCGATACCGCTCTCGCGCCCTTCGATGCTTCCATCCCGTTTGGAGAGGGCGCGACGCGGGACGCGGCGATCGACGAGGCGGTGAGGATGACATTGGAGGTTGGCCCGCTGTCGCGCGCGCTCGTTGATCAGCCCGACGACATTCGCGCCCGCGCCTCGGTCGCGGTTCGTGCCGCCTTCGCGGACCTCCCCGGCGAGCGATCGTTGATGATCGGCAGAGCGACGTGGATCGTCACCGCGCGCAATCCCGCAAGCTGACAGGGATTAGATCGGCGGCCATGAGAGCAAGCACTTTTTTGATTAGTCGACAGTCTTCTCATTCGAGACGCAGGAGTGTCCTTCGATGTTCGTCCGGTCGGTTTTGTCGACCTATTCCTGGCTGTTGACAGGCGTGTCGCTGGCCCTGATGGCCGCTTCGCTGGCCGGCTGCAACGACACTGTCGCCGAGAAGGCCGAGCCGCCGCGGCCGGTTCTGGTCGCGACCGCGCATTATGATGCCGAGACGCCGGAGCGGAGCTTCGTCGGCACCATCAAGCCGCGGATTGAGAGTGACCTCAGCTTCCGCGTCGCCGGCAAGGTCGCCAAGCGCCTTGTGGAAGTCGGACAGACCGTCGAGATCGGCCAGCCGCTCGCAACCCTGGACGAGGTTGATCTGAAGCTCCAGGCCGAACAGGCGGTTGCCGAACAGACGGCTGCCACAGGCGTGCTGGCCCAGGCTGCCGCTGCCGAGCAGCGCGCCAAGGATTTGAAGGCCAAGGGCTGGACCACAGATGCGGCGATGGATTCGAGCCGCGCCGCCGCCGACGAGGCCCGTGCGCGTCTCGACCGCGCCATCCGTTCGGTCGAGCTGACTAAGAATTCCCTTTCCTACGCGACGCTGGTTGCCGATGCCCGAGGCGTCGTCACCGCAACGCTGATCGAGCCCGGCCAGGTGGTCGCGGCGGGCCAGGCTTCGATCCGTGTCGCCCGCTTTGCTGAGAAAGAAGCGGTCGTCGCGATCCCTGAGACGCTGGTTGGACGTGCCAAGTCGGGCGCCGCCAGCGTCACTCTTTGGTCGGAGCCGGGCAAGAAATATACGGCCAAGCTGCGCGAGATCGCGCCGACAGCCGATCCGGCCACCCGCACCTATCTTGCGAAATTCTCGCTGCCCGAGGCCGACGACAAGGTCGCGCTCGGCATGACGGCGACGCTGTCGCTGTCGGACGCCGCGACCGAGCGCGTCGCGCGGCTGCCGCTGTCGGCGCTGTTCAACGAAGGCGGCAAGCCGTCCTTCTACGTTGTCGACAACGGGGCGCTCACCTTGAGGCCGGTTGTGGTGAAGTCCTACGACCGCAGCGACGTCATCATCACCAGCGGTGTCGAAGAGGGCGCCAAGATCGTCGCCGTCGGCGTGCAAAAGCTCGATCCGAGCCAGAAGGTGCGGATCCTGTCATCACTGTCTTTCTAGAGTTTACGTGTCCGTTGCAAGGCGAGTTTCGGCCCGAGCGCAAATGCTGGGGCTGAAGCGGCGGAGCGATCCAGAACCTGCCCGGCCCCCTGGATTGCTTCGCTGCCTCGCGACGACGGTTTGAACTGAGCGGCTGTCGTTTTGCAACTGGATCGTCTTTCGGAGAGAGCGATGAAGCGCTTCAATCTTTCGGCCTGGGCGGTCAGCCATCCGACGCTGATCCTGTTCCTGATGCTGATGCTCGGCGTCGCCGGCTTCTTCTCCTATGAGAAGCTCGGGCGGGCCGAGGATCCGTTCTTCACGGTGAAGGTGGTCAACGTCTCCGTGATCTGGCCCGGTGCGACCGCGCAGGAGATGCAGGAGCAGGTCGCCGACCCGATCGAGAAGAAGTTCCAGGAGCTGCCCTATTTCGAGAAGGTTCAAACCTACTCCAAGCCGGGCTTCAGCGCACTCCAGGTCACCTTTCGCGACTCCACGCCGCCGAAGGAGGTGCCCTATCTCTTCTATCTCCTGCGCAAGAAGCTTGCCGACGTGCAAGGCCAGTTGCCCGCAGGGATTCTCGGACCCGTCGTCAATGATGAGTTTTCCGACGTTGACTCCATCCTCTACATGATGACCGGTGACGGCGCCGATTACGCCCAGCTCAAGAAGGTGTCCGAAGGTTTCCGCCAGCGCCTCCTGAAGGTGCCCGGCGTAACCAAGGTCGACATGTACGGCAATCAGGACGAGCGCATCTTCGTCGAGTTCAGCCACGCCAAGCTCGCCACGCTCGGTATCACGCCGCAGGCGCTGTTCGATTCGCTCGCCAAGCAGAACAACGTGACGCCGGCCGGCACGGTCGAGACTTCGTCGCAGCGCGTGCCGCTGCGCGTCACCGGCGCGCTCGACGGTGCCAAGGCCGTCGCCGAAACGCCGGTCGAGAGCAACGGCCGCGTCTTCCGCTTAGGTGATATCGCCACCGTCACCCATGGCTATGTCGATCCGCCGAGCTTCGTCGTGCGCCAGGAAGGCAAGGCTGCGATCGGTGTCGGCATCGTCACCGCCAAGGGCGCCAACATCCTCGACCTCGGCAAGGAGGTCGAGAAGGCGACGGACGAATTCATGAAGGCCGTGCCGCAGGGCATCGACGTCAAGCTGATCGCCGACCAGCCCAAGGTGGTCGAGCACGCCGTCGGCGAGTTCGTGCACTCCTTCATGGAAGCGCTCGTCATCGTGCTGTTCGTCTCGTTCCTGGCGCTGGGCTGGCGCACCGGCATCGTGGTCGCGCTGTCCGTGCCGCTGGTGCTCGGCATCGTCTTCATCGTCATGAACACGATGTCGCTCGACCTGCACCGCATCACGCTCGGCGCGCTGATCATCGCGCTCGGCCTGCTCGTCGACGACGCCATCATCGCGGTCGAGATGATGGTGGTGAAGATGGAGCAGGGCTGGGACCGCATGCGGGCTGCGTCCTTTGCCTGGGAATCAACTGCGTTTCCGATGCTCACGGGAACGCTGGTCACGGCCGCTGGCTTCCTCCCCATCGGCTTTGCCAATTCCGCGGTCGGCGAATATGCCGGCAGCATCTTCTCGATTGTGGCGATCGCGCTGGTCGCGTCCTGGTTCGTGGCGGTGATCTTCACGCCCTATATCGGTGTCAAGCTGCTGCCGGACATCAAGGTCCATCACAATCATGATCCCCATGCCGTGTATGAGACGCGGATGTATCGCGGCCTGCGCGCCGTCGTGCAATGGTGCGTCAACCACCGCATCACGGTGGTCGCCGCGACCGTCGGTATCTTCGTTGCCTCGATCGTCGGCTTCGGCCATGTCCAGCAGCAGTTCTTCCCGCTCTCGGAGCGGCCCGAGCTGTTCCTCCAGCTTCGCCTGCCTGAGGGCACCGCCTTCAACGTCACCGAAAAGGCGGTCAAGCAGGCCGAGACGCTGCTGAAGGACGACAAGGACATCGAGACCTATACCGCTTATGTCGGCCAGGGCTCGCCGCGCTTCTGGCTCGGCCTCAATCCGCAGCTTCCGAACGAGGCCTTTGCCGAGATCGTCATCGTCGCCAAGGGCGTCGAGGCGCGCGAGCGCATCAAGGCGAAGATCGAGAACGCCGCGGGCGAGGGCTTCCTGTCCGAGGCGCGCGTGCGCGTCGACCGCTTCAATTTCGGCCCGCCCGTCGGCTTCCCTGTCCAGTTCCGCGTGATCGGCCCCGACGCCAACAAGGTGCGCGAGATCGCCTACCAGGTTCGCGACGTCATGCGGCAGAACAAGAGCGTCAAGGACGTCCAGCTCGACTGGAACGAGCAGTCGCCGTACCTCAAGCTCGTCGTCGACCAGGACCGCGCCCGCGCCATGGGCCTGACCCCGCAGGACGTCTCGCAGGCGCTGGCGATGCTGATCTCGGGCGCGCAAGTCACGACCATCCGCGACGGCATCGAGAAGGTAGCCGTGGTCGCCCGCGCCGTCTCGTCCGAGCGTCTTGACCTCGGCTCGGTCGGCGATCTCACCATCACCTCGCGCAACGGCGTCGCCGTGCCGCTGCAGCAGATCGCCAGGATCGAGTACTCCCACGAGGACCCGATTATGTGGCGACGCAACCGCGACATGGCCATCACCGTGCGCTCCGACGTCGCCGACGACGTGCAGGCGCCCGATGTCACCAGCCAGATCACGCCGAAGCTCAAGCCGATCATTGACCACCTCGAGCCGGCCTACCGGATCGAGGCGGGCGGGGCGTTCGAGGAATCCGCCAAGGGCAACGCCTCGATCTTTATCCTCTTCCCGCTGATGGTCATGGTGATGCTGACGCTGCTGATGATCCAGCTGCAGAGCTTCTCGCGCCTGATCCTGGTGTTCCTGACCGCGCCGCTCGGCATCGTCGGCGCCTCGCTCGGGCTCAACGTCGCCAACGCCCCGTTCGGCTTCGTGGCGCTGCTCGGCCTGATCGCGCTCGCCGGCATGATCATGCGTAACGCTGTCATCCTGGTCGACCAGATCGAGACCGACGTCTCCCACGGCCTGCCCCGCCGCGAGGCGATCGTGGAGGCGACCGTGCGCCGTGCGCGTCCGGTGGTGCTGACGGCGCTGGCCGCGATCCTCGCAATGATCCCGCTGTCGCGCTCGGCATTCTGGGGCCCGATGGCGATCACCATCATGGGCGGATTGTTCGTTGCCACCTTCCTGACGCTCTTGTACCTGCCCGGCCTCTACGCCCTGTGGTTCCGAAAGAGCCTGGATGAGGCCGGCACTCCTGAGCAGCCTGCTGCGCAGCAGCGGAGCGATGACCCCCACGCAATTCCGCTTGCTGAGAAGCAACGCTGATTGACGAGTCCTGACAGATGACACTGATTGCGGAACATATCGAAGGCGATACCGTGAGTTCCATCCGCGAGAACCGGCAAATTCGACTGCCGTTTGGTGATGGGAAGATCTCGCCGATCGCGAGCGAAGAGGTCGCGCGGGTGATCGCCGTAATCCTGGAAGACCCCCGCCGGCACATCGGGAAGGTCTACGAACTCACCGGGCCGCGATCGCAGGACATGAACGGAATTGCCGAAGAGTACTTAAGGGCTCTCGGACATCAGATCACCTATGTGAACGTGCCCTGGGGACCCTGGCGCACGCAGCTCGAGAATAGCGGGCAGTTGTCATCGCATGCGCTCGCCCATCTGGCCACAATGGCCCTTCTCAAGCACCAGAACCGATACGATCGCTTGACGTCGAATGTGGAGAAGGTCACCGGCACACCGCCGCTCAGCGTTTACGACTTCGTCCTGCGGCACGCCGCCATGTACATGGCTGGGAGCGAGAAATCCCGGTCATGAAGCGCATCGGGTGGTCATTGGGCCTGATCATGCTGGCGACGTCCGCGGCGGCGCGCGATGACGGGCGCTATGCCGATTCACCGCTGAAAGAATGGTTCGAGAGCCTGTCCAGCGAATTAGGGCCATGCTGCTCGGACGCCGATGGGTACATCGTAGCCGACGTCGATTGGGAATCCGACCGCGGGCATTACCGGGTGCGGATCGATGGCGAGTGGGTGATCGTGCCTGATGGCGCCGTGGTCACGCAGCCGAACAAGACCGGGCGGACCATGGTGTGGAAATACTATATCGACGGCCACCCACGGGTCCGCTGCTTCATGCGGGGCACGATGATTTGAGCTGCGGCTTCAGCGGCTGCGTGACCGTTCTCGCTCCAATGCTCGCGTTCGTCCGACCGTTCGCCGGATCGACGTGACCGGAATTCTTCCGTGTGTCCGCGCCCCGACCTTGGTGCTGCATCGGGTCACCGATGCTCAAGTTCCGGTTGCCCTTGGGCGGCGGATGGCGGCGGAAATCCCCGGTGCGAAGTACGTCGCGTCATGTCTCGCGGGTGGCGACCGATCTTGTTGCGGGCGCAGGACTGCGCTTCGGTGAACGCGGATCGTACGAATTGAAGGGGCTGCCTCGGCCCGTGCGCTGCCGGTGAAGAAGCGCGGTGACGATCCCAGCGTAAAGCGTGACGGCGGTCGGCTGATCGCTCATCCCGAGAGTAGGGGCCGCCGGAGAACTATCGACGTCGGGCCGCAGGTTGTCGGCCAGTCCCGAGCGAGCCCAAATGGGCATGGGCATCGAATCCTGGCCTTTCAACTTCGGGGCCGGTCTCTCCGTAGCCCGTGAGCGCTGCATAGACGAGACGCGGATTGATCTGCGAAAGTTGCTCATAGCTGATCCCGAGCCGCGAGCGTGAGGCCGGGGACTGGTTGGTAATGAAAACGTCTGCGGAACGCGCGAGTTGTCGCAGGATCCCTTGACCCGTCTCGTTCTTCAGGTCCAGCGCCAGCGTACGCTTGCTACGTGAGGCAATCGTCCACGCGTAATTGTGGTCGGCCTTGGGCAGGTTGGGGAGGCCACCGAGGACTCGCTGCGGATCTCCGGCGCCGACTGGCTCGATCTTAACGACGTCCGCACCGAAATCCGCGAGGATCACGGCCGCAGCCGGACCGGCGACAAAGGTGGCGCTGTCGATGACTTTTAGGCCCTGGAGCACGCCGGTCACGAGATCCTCCCACCGCCCAGCAGACTTGTTGCCGGCTGGAAGGCCAGCCGCACCGTCCGATGGCCGGCCATTTTACATGGGTACCCCCGCTTGCTTCGGCTCGAATTCCTCGATGGGTGCTGTCCGGCCGCTTCCTTCGCAGGCTTGCAGACGCTACTTTCACGTTGTATCAATGGTACAACCAATAACGGGAGGATGGCTATCCATGGCAAGACCAGTCGTGGCCGCGGTCGTGGGCTCATTCCTGTGGGGCGGGTTGGCCCTCGGCGAGCCGTTGAAGATCGGTGTCTTGACCGACATGTCGGGTGTCATCGCCGACACGGTCGGTCGCGGGTCGGTCATTGCGGCGGAGCTGGCGGTCAGTGACGCCGGCGGCACCGCGCTCGGCCGGACCATCGAGATCATCTCGGCCGATCACCAGCTCAAGCCCGACGTCGGCCTGACCATCGCCCGGCGCTGGTTCGACGAGGAGCATGTCGAGGCCATCGCCGACATTCCTGTGTCGACCATCGCTCTCGGCATTCAAAATCTTGCGCATACGAAGGGAAAGATCGCCCTGATCTCGGGCTCCGGGACCCTCGATCTCTACGGCAAGTCGTGCTCGCCAACCGGATTCGTCTGGACGTTTGACACCAGCGTGCTACCGCGCGCGCCGGTTTTGAGCGCGGCGGAGTCCGGCGTGAAGAAGTGGTTCGCGGTCGGGCCCGACTATTCGTTTGGACACCAGATGGAACGGGGAGTCGCGGACGCCGTGAAGGAGACCGGCGGACAGTTGGTCGGCACCCGGCGTGCGGCGATTGGGACCTCGGATTACGCCTCGCTGCTCCTGGCCGCGGAGGAAGCGCGGCCCGATGCGATTGCCTCGTCCTTTGCCGGTCACGACGGGGTGCTTCTCATCGAGAACGCGGTTGAATTCGGGCTGCTGCAGAAGGGAATTCGCATCGCGGGCCTCATGCTGTTCGAGTCCGATGTGCACAGCCTGGGGCTGGATCGCATGAAGGGCATCTATACGACGACGGCGTTCTATTGGGATACGGATGACAACACCCGCAACTTTGCAAAGCGGTTCAGCGAGAAGACGGGTCGACCACCTTCCGCGCTCCAGGCGGGAGTCTATAGCTCGGTCACGCACTACCTGAAGGCGGTCAAGGCGGCCGGCACGACATCCGGACCGGAAGTGGCAAAGAAGATGCACGAGTTGCCGATCTCGGACCTCACAACACCGTCGGCTCGGATTCGGGCAGACGGCCGCGTCCTGCGCGACATGTTCCTGGTCCAGGTCAAATCGCCGGAGGAATCAAAAGGACCATGGGACTATTTCAAGGTCGTCCGGCGCATGAAAGTCGATGAATTGATGTCGGAAGCCCCCAATCCGGACTGCAAGCTGGCGAGCCAGTAGCCAAGCGTCTTGCAGGATGATCGCCCTCCAGCCGGCCCCGAACAGCCATGCGCTTCACCAGAGGCGCTTTCAGGTCCCAGTAAAGCTTTGTTTGAGGAACGATGACGTCGCCACAGATTTTTCTCGATGGAACGGCTCGCGCACGCGAAGAGGTGCTCGTCAACGCTGCACGTGCGGCAAGCGGGCTGCAGGCTCGCGGCGTCTGTGAAGGGGATACCGTTGCGCTTCTGCTGCGCAACGACTTCGCTTTCGTCGAGGCGACGCAGGCCGCTGCTCTGATCGGTGCCTATTGCGTGCCGATCAATTGGCACGGTCGGGCGCAGGAGATCGCTTACGTCCTCAAGGACGCGAAGCCCAAAGTGTTGGTTGCGCATGCCGATCTGCTCGCGGCCGGTCGCGACGAGCTTCGAGAGAGCTTGCACGGCATTCTGGTGCTGAGCGTACCGACGCCGCCCGAACTCGTTCGGCAATTCGGCGTTCCGGCGGGAGCGGAGAAGCCGCTGGGAACAGACGCCAGTTGGCCGGCTTGGCTCGCCGAATTCCAGCCATGGAGCGCCGCACCGCCGCGGAGCCGCGCGACGTTGATCTACACATCGGGCACCACGGGGCACCCGAAAGGCGTGAAGCGCGAGCCTGCGACGCCCGAACAAGCGAAGGCCTACGGGGAACTGATGCGGTCAGTCTACGGCATTGCACCAGGCGTTCGTGTCCTGATCGGAGGTCCACTTTACCATGCGTCTCCGAATGCCTGCTTGCGTCAGGCCATTGGTCAGGCCGACGTGATCACGTTTCAATCGAAGTTCGAGCCGGAAGAAACCCTGGCGATGATCGAGCGGGAGCGCATCACGCATGCCGTCATGGTGCCCACCATGTTCGTGCGTCTGATGCGCCTGCCGGAAGAGATACGCCGCCGCTATGATGTTAGCTCGCTTCGCTGGGTGATCCACACCGGCGCACCCTGTTCACCGGAAATCAAGAAAGCGCTGATGGATTGGTGGGGGCCCGTGATCTACGAGACCTATGGCGGCACCGAGGTTGGAGCGGTGATGCTGAGCACGCCGGACGACTGGCTGGCCCATCCTGGCAGCGTCGGGCGCCCCACGCCTGGCGCACGCATCACGATCTATGGTGAGAACGGCAAGCCCGTTCCGCCCGGTGAGGTCGGCGAAATCTTTGTCCGGCAGGATTCGCTGGCGGATTTCGTCTATCTGAACGACCCTGCCAAGCGCAAATCGGTCGAGCGCGACGGGCTGATCAGCGTCGGCGACGTCGGCTATCTCAAGGACGGGCGGCTGTATCTGTGCGACCGGCGGTCGGACATGGTGATCTCGGCGGGCGTCAATATCTATCCGGCGGAAATCGAATCGGCGCTGATCCAATGTCCTGGTGTCCGGGATTGCGCCGTGTTCGGTATTCCGGACGAGGAGTTCGGCGAGTCGCTTGCGGCCGCGATTGAGCCCGAGCCCGGATCAGAATTGACGGCAGACATGGTGCGCGCCTATCTCGCCGAGCGGATCGCGAAATACAAGGTGCCGCCCCGGATCGACTTCCATGTAGCGCTCCCGCGCGAGGAAAGCGGAAAGATCTTCAAGCGCCGGCTCAAGGACCCCTTCTGGAAGGATGCGGGCCGCCGGATCTGATCGTTATTTCTCCGCGCGAAGATCGGAGCACAGCGCGCATCGGCGGCCTCGTCAGCTCGGCGACCCGAAGGCGCTTGCTGTTGTCAGCGCGGCGATTCGCTCGGGTCCATAGCCGAGAACGCGCTGCAGCACGTCAGTCGTATGCTGCCCGAGAGTCGGGGCCGCGACCGGGTCGAGAACGGGCGTTTCACTGAAGTGCAAGGGAGATCCAATGTTCGGTATGTCGCCTGCCGTCGGATGCGGAATGGACGAGGCAAGCGCACGCTCGGTCATTTCAAAGGAGCTGAAAGCACCTTCGACCGTCCTGACGACTCCGGACGGCACGCCTGCCGCGTGCATCTTCGCGGCCCATCGCTCGCTGGAGTCGCTGCCAAGAATCCCCTCGATGATGGCGGTCAATTCCTCGCGATGCGCCATCCGGTCGCGATTGCTGACGAAGCGGGCATCTTCGGCCAGCTCCGGCCGTTCGAGCGCGTTGCTGACGAGACGACGAAAGGTCCGGTCGTTCGCACAGGTGATGTAGAGCGGGCCGTCTGCCGTCCGGAATGTGCCGGTCGGCGTGCTGTCGGCGCTGCGGTTGCCGGCGCGAGTTGGATTGCGGCCCGTTGCGAGATAGTTCATGGCATGAAAGCCGAGCATCAGCGCGGCAGTATCGAACAAGGCGGTCTCGACCCGCTGTCCGCGTCCCGTGCTCTGGCGTGCGGTCAATGCACCGAGCACGGCGATGGCCGCCGTCATGCCCGTGGAGATGTCCACGATCGCGGGACCGGTGCGGACGCCTTCCTGGTCAGGAAAGCCATTCATCGACATGAAGCCGGTCTCCGCCTGGATCACGGGATCAAAGCCGAGACGATCAGCCATGGCGCCGTCGCGGCCATAGGCCGACACGCTGCAATAGATCAGGCGAGGATTGAGTTCGTGCATCGCATCGTAGCCGAGGCCGAACCGCTCCATCACCCCGCGCGAGAAATTCTCCACCAGGATGTCGGCTGACGCGACGAGCTCGATTGCGATCTTTTGCGCGGCCTCGTTGGTGAGATCGAGTGCGATGCCTTTCTTGTTGCGATTGACCCAAAGGAACGGCACGCCTTCGCCGCCAAGGTGAGGCTGGAAACGACGAAAATCGTCTCCGTTCGCCGCGTTCTCGACCTTGATCACGTCGGCGCCCATGTCCGCAAGGAAGAGCGTGCACATGGGTCCCGCGATGAAATGCGAGAAGTCGATGACACGCAAGCCTTGGAGCGGGGAGGGGGCGCGAGGCGCTCGCGCGCGCGCAGGCGGAAGTTTGGGACGCTCTGTCATGGTCACATATCACCTCTAGGCAACGTCTATCGCGGCAGTCCGAGCCCGCGTTGGGCAATCAGGCTGCGCTGGATTTCATTGGTGCCGATGCTGATGACCCACATCAGCGAATGTCGGAGCATCTGTTCGATGCGCCCCCGCAGAATCGCGCCCGGGCTGTGCTCGCTCAGCAGCGCCTCCGGCCCAAGCAGATCGAGCGCGCTCTCGCAGAAACGCTCCATCAGCTCGCCGGAATAGACCTTACTGACCGCGGCCTCGTCCGGCGGCGTCTCGCCCTTGTCCACCTGCTCGGCGCAATAAACCATCATGCGCCGGCCGGCCTCGATTTCGGCCGCGAGTGTGCCGATTCTGGCGCGCACCAGCGGATCGTACCGCATCGGGCTGCCGTGGCGCTCGGCGGTGCGGATATGCTCGCACAGCAGTTCGAACATGTGGGCGACCTTCAGGACGATGCCGCCGCCAATGAAGCCGCGTTCGGTCGCCAAGGCGCCGGTCAGAACCTTCCAGCCGTCTCCGTCGGCGCCGACGCGGTTTTCAGCAGGCACCTGCACGTTGTCATAGAAGATGTTGGCGAAAGTGCCGCCATACATCGTCTCCGACGGCCGGATCGTGATCCCGGGCGTCGTCATCGGAACGATGAACATGGTGATCCCGGCATGAGGCGGGCTCGCGTCCGGATCCGTCCGCGTCGCCAGCAGCATGTACTCGCCCCAATACGTCGTGGTCCAGATCTTCTGTCCATTGATCACATAGTGGTCGCCGTCGCGCACGGCGCGAGTCTTCAACGACGCCAGATCGGAACCGGCCTGCGGTTCGCTGTAGCCCATGCCGTAGATCGCTTCGCCCCGCAGGATTTCCGGGAGGTAGCGCTGCTGCTGTTCCGACGTACCGTAGACCTGGAGCATGGCCGCCTGCACGGGCGCACCGGCACGCGGAGCTTCGGCGCGCTCCATCTCCTCCATGAAAGCAAGCTGCTCGAAGGCGCCGCGCTCCTGGCCGCCGAATCGCTTCGGCCAGTTCAGGCCAATCCAGCCGGTCGCGCCCAGTGCCCTGGCGAACTCGCGATCATATTCCCGTTCAGCGAAGGAGAGCTGCTCGTGCCGGGCGCGGCGCTCGCCCGTCCAATGCGCGTCCAGCCAGGCGCGCACCTGACGGCGGACAGCATTCCCCGCTGGTCCTAGATCGTACTCCGGAAAACGAACGTCGCCGTCATGATCGAGAAAATGGCTCGCCAATTGTTCGACCGGCCTGCGCTGACCGCCATGGCGAAGCACACCGACATGAACTTGTCGGAAATGGTGCGGCGCCTCATGTTCCTCGCTGTAGCCGATCGCGCCGAAGGCGTGATGGATTTCGAGCGACACCTGGCGAAGCGAACTTGCGGCGGTGGCCATGGCAGCGGCCGCGAACCATCGCCAAGGCGCGGCCTCCAGGTCATATTGAGCGGCGGCATTTGCGATCGTAAGCTGAATCGCGCGCAATGCGATGTGGCAGTTCGCAAGCTTGTGTTGGATGGCCTGGAAACGGCCGATCGGTTGCCCGAACTGGCGACGCTCGCCGGCATAGGCAACGACCTGTTCGAATGCCCGCTGGGCTGCACCGAAGGCCCGTGCGGTCTCGCCAAGGGCCGCAATTGCGAGCAGATCGCGGACCGCAGCTTCCGTGAACGGTACAGTGACGAGGAAGGCTTTATTGATTCGAACTCGCCACCAACCGGCTTTTCCCATCACAGGGGTTGGCTCCGCGTTGACCCCTTCGCCGGTCTTGACGATGACAAGCACCGGGCCCGGCGCGAACACGGCGAGATGGGTAACGATATCGGCTGACTCGACGAAGCCCAACTCCGCGATCAGGCTATCGCCTTCCAATTTCGCCCAGCCCGCGGCTCCATCCGGGTCAAAACCCGCCAACGACAGGGCTACGACTGCGTCGCCGGCGTGAAGATCATCCAGCAGCGCACGCAGGGCAGGGGCATCGCTGCGGGTGGGAAGCTGCATGAGGTTGATCAAGGCCGCATCCGCGAGCGGTGCGCGGCAGGCGGCGTGCCCGGCCTCCTGCTGCACCAGGACGATCTCGCGCAAGCCCCCTTCGGCGGGGGAGGCGGCAATCTGCGTCAGTGCCTGAGCAGCCAGCCGCTTCCAGAGTTGCGCGTCCGTCAGAGCCGACTTGTCCGACATGCTCCCAAGAAATCCGCGGACGGCTTCTTGCAGGATCTGGCGGTCCTCGTCCGACGGCAACTCCCGTAGCATTAAAACGGTCCATATGGGTTTTGGTTCAACCATTCTACTTTTGTGCAGAGCGCCGGTCAATGGCAGCTTGTTACTGGCGAGAATCGTCGGCTTCGCCTATATGTCGTTGCGTGTCGAAGATCCGGGTTGATATGAGCGCTTCACAATTGCCGGCCAAATCCAGCGCCGAGGCCGCACCGCTGGCGCAGTTTCAGCGTATCCGATCGCCCCGTGCGTTCGACGAGATCGCCGCCCAGATCCGGACCGAGCTCGCCTCCGGCAGGCTTGCAGTCGGCAACCGCTTGCCGTCCGAGCGGGCGCTGTCGGAGCAGTTCGGTGTCTCCCGAAACACGCTGCGCGAGGCTTTGCGCTCGCTCGAGCATGCCGGTCTGATTCGCCTCCAGAAGGGAGCCCGCGGCGGCGCTTTCATCAGCCAGCATAGCGGCGAGGCGATCGCGACCGGGCTGATGGACATGTACCACGTCGGTACCATTCAGCCGGCACAACTGACCGAAGCCCGTATCTGGCTCGAATCCGTCGTGGTGCGCGAAGCATGCCGTCGTGCGACCGCGGCGGACATCGACATGCTGAACCGCAATATCGATGAGGCGCAGGAGGCGCGCCGCCGCGGCGATTTCGCCGGACGCGCAGAGAGGCACATCGAGTTCCACAGGATGCTGGCGCGCCTCACCGACAATCCGATCATGGTCATCGTCATGAACGGCGTCCTCGACGTGCTCGCGCATTTCGTGCAGCGGATCGGCGAATATGACAACAGTTTCGTGTTGCCGTCGCGTCGCCGCTTCATGGAACACTTCGCGGCTGGCGACGCTGACGCCGCCGTGGCCGAAATGGAATCCTGCCTGAAGCGCCTACAGCGAAGCTATATGTCGCGGATTCAGGCGACGGAAGCTGCGCCGGCGACCAAAGCTGCTTCACGCGCTCGCCGGTCTCCCCCGACCGCCCAGCGCTAGACCCACACACCGCGCAAAGCCGGCCCATCGTCGTTCGAGCGGCGGGGCTGCGCCAGACTATCGATTGAGTGCGGACACCCGCGAGCCACCGGACGATCGCTCGCGTCCGAATTGCCGGACGCGGACCCGCGTGACCTAGCGCCCCCTCCTCTAGTCCGTTGACATCGTATCCGACCGCCGATACTGTCGCAATGGTTCAACCAATAGGTCGGGGGCGCAATGTCCGCAAATCCATCCCTCGGTGAAACGCTGGCGGTATTGCTCGCGCGCGATATCGCCGATGGTGAGAAGGTCATTATCGGCACCAACTCCGACATCCAGCTTGCCGCCTGCAATCTTGCGCGGCGCATGCAGGCGCCGCGCTTGTGGTGGATTTCCGGCCCGGGCGGAATGGTCAATCCGACCCGGGATCATCTTTTGTCCACGGCCGATTATGAGAACGTCGAGTCCGCGGAGGCCTGGATGGATCTGCCGGTCATGATCGACTTCATCGACTGGAAGGTCCACTTCTTCGATTTTGCCATCCTGTCGGCACTGCAGGTCGACCGGTTCGGCAACATCAATACGGTCGTGGTTGGCGACCAGCGCAAGCCGCGCGTCCGCGGCCCGGGAACCGTCGGTATCAGCGCGCTGTGCGGTCTCGCCAAGCGCTTCTACGTCTGCCTGACCCGTCATGACCGTAGCGCGTTCGTGCCGCGGGTCGATTTCCTGTGCGGTCCCGGCCACATGGAAGGCGGCGACTCCCGCGAACGCATGGGGTTGCCGCCTGGCGGTCCGAAATTGGTGCTGTCGCCGCTCGGCATTTTCGATTTCGCTCCCGGCAGCAAGGCCATGCGCCTGAAGTCGATCAGTCCGGGCGTGAGCCTCGAGCAGATCCGCGACTCCACCGCCTTCGATGTCATCGTGGAAGGGACGCCCCCCGTGACGACAATGCCCACCGATCATGAGCTCGAACTGCTGCGCAAAGATATCGATCGTCGCGGCGATCTCCGACGCAAATTTCCCTGATCGCTACGGCCGGCGTCCTTCCATCACCGACAGGCAAGCTGAACTCCCATGACAAAGAGCAAGATCGTTTCCGTCGATGAGGCCGTCGCTGATATCCAGGACGGAGCCAAGGTTGCGCTGGGAGGGTGGATATTCAACTCGCAGCCGATGGCGCTGGTGCGGGCGTTGATCCGCAAGGGCGCGCGCAACCTGCATATCATCCCAGCGCCCGGCTCGATCGCGCCGGACATGCTGATCGGCGCGGGGTGTGCTGCCTCCACCGTCTGCGTTTTCATCAGTTTCGAGCAGTTCGGCCTGGCGCCGCACTTCCGTCGTCAGGCGGAGAGCGGCGCGCTCAAGGTCCACGATCTGGACGGACCTGGCATTGCCGGTGGGCTGCGGGCGGGAATTTGCGACCTGCCCTACATGCCGGTGCCCGACCTCGGCACCGATCTGCCGAAATTCGCGCCTGAGCATTATTGGCCGCTGCCGTCCATGCCCGGCGAGCGCAAGATGCTCGCCGTCGCGGCCGTCAAGCCGGATGTCTGCCTGCTGCACGCGCAGCAGGCAGACGAGCATGGCAACGTCCAGCACTTGGGTCCGCCCTTCTTCGACGCGATGATCGCGCAGGCCTCTCGGCGGGTGATCGTCTCGGTAGATCGCATTGTGTCGACCGACACGATCCGGCGCAGCAATCATCTGACCAAGCTGCCGGGCGCGATGGTCGATGCGATTGTGGAGGCGCCGTTCGGCGCGCATCCGACGGCCTCAGCTTCGCTGTACCGTTCCGACGAAGCGCATTTGAAGGAGTATGTGAAGAGCAGCGCCGGCTCAGAGACCTTCGGCGTCTACCTTGACCGGTATGTTCGGGGCGCTTCGTCCAGCGCTTATCTCGACGCGGTTGGCGGCAGCCGACTGGCGGCGCTCGCTGTCTCCGAAAGCAACCTGAAATGAGCATTGATATGCCAACCGGATCGGCTCGGCCGGGAATCCTCGACGGGATCCGTGTGCTCGACTTCACCGCCATGATGTCCGGACCCTATTGCACGCGGCTGATGGCGGATCTCGGCGCGGAGGTGATCAAGGTCGAGCCGCCGGAAGGCGATCACATCCGGATGCGTCCGCCGCTGCGGCACGGACGAAGCGCCTATTTCGCCCAACTCAACGCCGGCAAGAGGAGCATCGCCCTCGACCTCAAGCAACCTGCGGCTCGCAAGTTGATCTATGATCTGGTGCCTCATTGCGACGTGCTCGTGGAGAATTACCGCCCCGGAGTCATGCAGCGGCTCGCGCTGGACTACGCAACTGTGGTCAAGCTCAATCCCAAGCTCGTCTATTGCTCGATCTCGGGCTTCGGCCAGGAGGGATCGTGGTCGGGACGCAGTGCCTACGCGCCGGTCCTGCACGCCACCTCCGGTTATGACCTGGCGAACCTCGATTATCAGGAGGGCGACATTGCGCGTCCTCTGAAGAACGGGATCTTCATCGCCGACGTGCTTGGCGGCTCGACCGCGTTCGGAGCCATTCAAGCGGCCCTGTTTCGCATGCTGAAGACCGGGCAGGGCGAGTATGTCGACGTGTCCTTGCTCGACGCCATGGTTGGTATGCTGGTCTATGAGTGCCAAGAGGCACAATTCCCGGCTGAGCGCCGCAGGCCGCTATATCGGCCGACCCAGGCCAGCGACGGTTTCCTGCTCGTCGCCCCCGTGAGCCAGAATAATTTCGAGGCTCTGGCACGCGGCGTCGGCCATCCCGAATGGATCAGCGATGGGCGCTTTGCCACGAGCAGGGACCGCGAGCATCACTGGTCCGAATTGATGAACCTTCTCGATGATTGGGCCGCGTCGAGAACGGCTGCGGAATGCGAGGCGACCCTCACCAAGGCCGGCGTGCCGTGCTCTCAGTATCGAACAATCCGCGAGACCATGGCGCTGCCTCCGATCCAGGAGCGTGGCGTTTTCGAGGAGATCGACGACGGGGCCGGGCCGTTGCGCATCCCAAATCCGGCCTTCCGCTTCGCGCATAGCGCGGCCAACGTCCGGAACAAGGTGCCGGCGCTCGGCGAGGATGGACCACGGCTGTTGCAGAAGCTGTTGGGCCTGGGCCCGGAGGCGATTGCGGCGCTGCGCCGGAGCAAAGTTCTTCGCGGCGTACAAGACGAATCCGTCGCGGCAGCAGAGTAGATCGCTCAACGCGGGAGAGGACCACAGTTGAGCGCTGCAAATCATGCGATCCCTGACAACATTGCGGCGGTGCTGACGGATCCTGCGGCCTATGCCGATCACCGGATCTTCGACGCCTATCGCTGGCTGCGTGCCAATGAGCCGCTTGGCATGGCCAGCCCTCGCGGCTTCAACCCCTTTTGGGTCGTGACGCGCCATGCGGACATTCAGACCGTCAGCCAACAGAGCCAGGTGTTTCGCAGCAGTGATCGCCCGGTGGCGCTGCTGAGCCGCAAGGCCGAAGCCAGGATCGAGGCGGAAACAGGCGGCAATGGCCTGCTCCGCTCGCTGGTGCAGATGGACGCTCCCGATCATCCCAAATTCCGGATGTTGACGCAGAAATGGTTCACGCCGGGCAATCTTCGCTCGATCGAAGGCAAGATCCGCGACATCGCGAAGAGCTATGTCGATCGGCTCGCGATGTCCGGCGGACATTGCGACTTCGTCTCCGAAATCGCGCTCGGCTTTCCGCTCCGGGTCGTTATGAGCATCCTCGGGGTCGATCCTCACGATGAGCCCAAGATGTTGCGCCTGACGCAGGAGTTCTTCGGTGCCAAGGACCCCGACAACGCCCGCAAGGGGCAGAATGACGGCGTCACGGCGCTTTCGGACGTCGTCTCGGAGTTTGGCGAATTCTTCTCCTCGGTGGTCGCGAACCGTCGCGCTAATCCCTGCGATGATCTCGCAAGCGTTATCGCCAATGCTCAGATCGACGGCAATCCCATCTCCGATCTGGATGCGCTCAGCTATTTCGTGACGATCGCGACCGCCGGTCACGACACGACGTCGTCCTCGAGCGCGGGCGGGATGTGGGCGCTTTGCGAGCATCCGGAGCAGTTCGACAAGCTGAAGGTCAGCCCAACCCTGATCCCCGGCTTCGTCGATGAGGCGATCCGCTGGAGCACGCCGGTCAAGCATTTCATGCGGACGGCCGCCGCGGACACCGAGCTGGACGGCCGCCGCATCAGGCGCGGCGATTGGCTCATGCTGTGCTACGCCTCGGCAAACCGCGACGAGGCAGTCTTCCAGGATCCCGACGCGTTCCGGATTGATCGGTCGCCGAACCGGCACTTGGCCTTCGGTTATGGACCCCATCTGTGTCTGGGACAGTATCTTGCCAAGCTCGAGATGCGGATCCTTTTCGAAGAATTGGTGCAGCGAATTTCGTCGGTCGCGCTCGACGGGCCAGGTGCGATGACCGTCTCCTGGTTCGTCAACGGGCCCAAGCGGCTGCCGGTCCGCTGCCAATTGCATTGATCCAAACCGAAAGAATCCGCTTCCGCATGGTTTGACCGGACCGACGCATTCGCAACGGAGCACTGGACGAGCATGAAGATCACCGCCGCAGTGGCGCATGCGCCGGAGCGTCCGTTCGAACTGATCAACTGCGAATTGGCGGATGATCTCGCCGCTGGCGAGGTGCTGGTGCGCATCGAAGCTTGCGGCATCTGCCATACCGATCTCGCTGTCAAGCTGCAGCACATCCCGGTGCCGCTGCCCAAGATTCTTGGCCATGAAGGCGCGGGGGTGATCGAGCGCGTCGGCCTGGGCGTGGCCGGACTGGCCGAGGGCGACCACGTTTTGATGAGCTTCGGCTCATGCGGCGCTTGCGGACAATGCCAGCTCGGGGCGCCCGGCTATTGCGACGAGTTCGGAATGATCAACCTGTTCGGACAGCGGCGCGGCGGCTCGGGGCTTCGTTATCGGGGCGCCGACCTCGGCGGTTATTTTTTTGCGCAATCGGCCTTCGCAACTCATGCCATTGCGACTGCGCGGAACGTCGTCAAGATCGACAAGGACTTGCCGCTCGCGCTGCTTGCTCCGCTCGGCTGCGGAATTCAGACCGGTGCGGGTGCGGTGCTGAACGTTCTGTCGCCCCGGGCCGGTGCATCGATCGCGGTGTTCGGCGTAGGCGCAGTCGGGATGGCGGGAATCATGGCCGCGAGGCTTGCGGGCTCTAGCACGATTATCGCCGTCGATGTCCGTGCCGAACGGCTCGCGCGCGCTCGAGCTCGGAGCAACGCATACGATCGACGGGCGGACGCCGGATCTTGCCAAGGCCGTTGCTGCGTTGGGAAAGGGCCGCGGCGTCGATCACTCGCTCGACACCACGGGAGTTCCCGAAGTGGTCGCAGCTTCCATCGGATGTTTGCGTCAGCGAGGCTCGTCAGCCCAAGTCGCCGCGCCACCGCGTGGGACGCGCTTTCCGGTCGAGGCCAGTGTTCTGATCGGCGGGGGCTTGACCGTGCGCGGCGTCGTCGAGGGCGATGCCGTGCCGGGCCTCTTCCTGCCGCGGCTCATCGCATTCTTCCGCGAGGAGCGGCTGCCGCTCGACAGGATCGTCAGCTTCTATCCGTTCGACGAGATCAACCGGGCGATTGAGGACATGGAGACCGGGGCAACCATCAAGCCGGTGCTACGGATGAACTGAACACGAAGAAGAGGAGGACACGATGCAGGACACGAATTTGGATCAGGCGATCGTCGATCACAAGACCTATGGAAGTCTTGAGAGGCAGCACACGCTGTTTTCGACTCTCCGCGAGAGCGATCCGGTGCATTGGACGGAACCGTCGGGATTTCGCCCATTCTGGACCATCGCCAAGCACCATGACATCATCGAGATCGAGCGGCAGAACGAGCGGTTCATCAACGCGCCCCGTACCAAGATATTGTCCATCGAATTCGAGAACAAGGTGCGCGAGGCGATGGCGGGACGCCCGATGCTGGTCCGCGCCATCAATCACATGGATAATCCGGAGCATGCCAAATACAAGAAAATCACGCATGCCTGGTTTCAACCGCGTGAGGTGCGTCGTCTCGAAGAGAGCATCGGCTCGCTCGCCCGCGCGAGCGTCGACCAGATGCTGGAGAAAGGCAATGAGTGCGATTTCTACAACGATGTCGCAGTGTGGTACCCGCTGAAGGTCATTATGCTGATCCTGGGGATTCCGGACGAGCATGGCCAGCGGCTGCTCGACATCACCAAGGCCTATTTCGGCGGCGGCGACCCGGATATGCAGCGCGGTAGCGACCTGATCGACGCTACCTTCGCCTATGTGAACTTCTTCAGGGAAGTGGCGCAAGACCGCCGGCAGAACCCCAAGGACGACCTCGCAAGCATCATCGCGACCGCCGAGGTCGACGGCAAGCCGATCGGAGAGTTTGAAACGTCCTCCTATTACGTGGCGCTCGCCAGTGCCGGTCATGATACGGCCAGCGCCACGCTATCGGGCGGTTTGCTCGCCTTGATCGAGAATCCGGCGGAGATGCGGAAGCTGAAAGACAATCCCGATCTCATTCCGACCGCGGTCGAGGAGATGGTGCGCTGGGTGTCTCCGGTGAAGCATTTCTTCCGGACCGCGACCGAGACCTACACCTTGCGCGGCAAGACCATCAAGCAAGGCGACAACCTGCTGCTGGCCTATCCGTCTGCCAACCGGGATGAGGATGCCTTTGAGCGTCCATTCACATTCATTGCCGATCGGACGCCAAACCGCCATGTCGGCTTTGGCTTCGGCATCCACGCCTGCCTTGGCATGTATCTCGCCAAGGTCGAAATGATCGCCTTTATCCGGGAGCTGTTGTCGCGCGTGGGTAGCGTCGAACTGACTGGCGATCCGGCCTGGACCGAGACGTCGTTCGTCGGCGGCCTGAAGCGGCTCCCGATCCGCTTCTCACGAGTCCATTAGCGGACTGCAGGCATACCCGGCTCCCATGGCGGAGCAAGACTCCGCCTCGCGGTTCGTCAGCCCTGGTCGGGGGCGAACATCGGGATCATCGTGCCGTCGTCGGCTGGCTTGAAGACGACATGGACGCGCTGCCCGATGCGCACGGAGTCGAGATCGCAATCGACGATATTGCTCAGCATCGTGACGCCCTCATCGAGCCGCACGTAGGCAATCGCATAGGGAACGGGACCGGCACGGCGGGTGACGCTGACGCTGTAGATCACGCCTTTGCCGGCGGCATCGCTCCATTCGGTGTCGCCGAGGCAATAGGGGCAAAGGGGGCGTGGATACCAATGCGGCTTGCGGCAGGAAATGCAGACCTTGATGCGAAGCGATCCGTTTGCCGTTGCGGCAAAGAACTGTTCGGTCGCAGGGTCATGCACGCCTGCGCCAAGCGAGCGGTCCTGATACATCGTTGTCATCTCACGCACGCTCCATGATGAGGGTGGCACTGCCGTGTCGGGAGCCGAGCAGGCCACCGGTACCCTGGGCCAAGGCTAGGCTGCAATCGGGGACCTGCACCTTCGGATGCGCTTCGCCGCGCAACTGCCGGACCGCCTCGATCACCTTGGTGATGCCGCCGCGATTGGCTGGATGATTGTTGCAGAGGCCACCGCCGTCGGTGTTGAAGGGAAGCTTGCCGACTCCCGAGATCAAATTGCCGTCGGCGACGAAACGCCCTCCCTTGCCTTTCTCGCAAAAGCCGAGATCCTCGATCTGCATCAGCACCGTAATGGTGAAGCTGTCGTAGATCGAGGCGTATTGGATATCGGATGGCTTGACCCCGGCTTCTTCAAAGGCGCGCGGGCCGGACCACGCCGCGCCCGAGAACGTCAGGTCGACCTGGCCGTTGAGCTGGCCCTTGATGGCTTCCCCGGCGCCGAGGATATTGACGACGGGCCGCTTGAGCGAGCGGGCGATCTCGGGGCGAACGACGACGAGGGCACCCCCGCCGTCACTGACAACGCAGCAGTCGAGCCGGTGCAGGGGATCGGAGATCATCGGGGAGGCGAGGACCTCGTCGACCGTGACCGACTCGCGCAACATCGCATTCGGATTGTACTGCGCATGGGTGGCCGCCGCGACCTTGATCCACGCCAGCTGTTCGCTGGTCGTGCCGTACTCGTGCATGTGCCTGTTCGCCGCCAGCGCATACATGTTGACCGTCACGGGCGCATAGGATGCCTCCCAAGGCACGTCCGGCGTTCCTGCGCCGACCAGCCTCGGTGCGACGCCGCTCGATCCCTCGCTGCGCGGCCGGCCGGCGAGCGTGATCAGGGCCACATCACACTTGCCCATGGCAATGGCCTGGGCAGCGTGCGAGACGTGAACCAGATAGGCGGACCCGCCGGTATCGGTGCTGTCCACATGGCGGGGGCGGAGCCCCAGATAATCCGCCATGCTGTTCGCGCCGAGCCCTGGCGCATCGCCGGCGCAGAAATAGCCGTCGACATCCCCAAGGCTCAGGCCTGCGTCTTCAAGAGCCCCGCGTGCGCATTCAGCATGCAGTTGCGCCACCGCCTTGTCCGGTGCCTTTCGCGTCGGATGTTCATAGGCGCCTGCGATGCAGGCCTTGCGTCGAATGCTCATCAGGTCTCCCGGGCTCATGCTCAGCACGCCGCCGCCAGGCGTCGTTGACCGCGGCGGCCTCTACATATATCATTGGTTCAACCAAAGACCAATAGGTGATATTGATCCTTCCCGAGGAGAGAGCTGTCGACCATGGTTGATTATGCCAAGACGCGAGCCTGGCGGTCCGGCGACGTTCGCCACGCCTACACGGCAAGAGACATCATTCTCTACGCGCTCGGTGTCGGTGCCGCGTGCGATCCGCTCGACGAGCGGCAGCTGCGCCTCGTGTACGAGAAGAATCTCGTGCCACTTCCGACGATGGCGACCGTGCTGGCTTCGCCGGGCGCCTGGATGCGGGATCACGCGGAGCTCGGGATCAATTTTGCGAAGATGGTGCATGGCGAGCAGTCCGTGCAGATGCATGCTGCACTTCCTTCGAGCGGAATCCTGCTCGGCAAGAGTCGGGTCGCGCGCCTGGTCGACAAGGGCGAGGGAAAGGGCGCCGTCATGCATGTCGAGAAGGAGTTATGGGACGAAGCCAGCAATCAATTGGTGGCCATCAGCGAACAGGTGCTTTTCCTGCGTGGTGACGGCGGCTTCTCGCAAGGTTTCGGCGGCGACGAACCCGCGGCTGCGCCGACGCCTGTTCCGGATCGCGCGCCGGACCGGGTGATCACCTTGCCGACGCGCCCGAACCAGGCCGTGCTCTATCGTCTCTCGGGCGATCTCAATCCGCTGCACATAGATCCCGCCTTCGCTGCCAAGGCCGGCTTTCCACGACCGATCCTGCATGGACTTGCCACCTACGGATTTGCGTGCCGCGGCCTGGTTGAGACCTTCTGCGAGGGAGATCCCGTGAAGCTGAAGACGATCCGCGCCCGCATGTCCGCGCCGGTGTTTCCCGGAGATACGATCCGGCTCGAATGCTGGCGTTTAGACGATCGCATCGCATTTCAGGCGCGCGTCGTCGAGCGAGAGGCGCTGGTGCTCAGCCATGGCTGGGCAACGACCTGAAACGGCCGCGCAGATTGCGCGGGGATAGCAAGCTTTACCCACGAACCAAGGAATGGCCAATGACGAAGAACATGGTGTCACTGCAAGGCCGGACGATCGTCGTCACCGGCGCTGCACAGGGAATCGGCAAGGCAACAGCCGAACTCGCAATCGAACTCGGTGCGAACGTCGTCGCCGTCGATCTCAATGGCGAGGCGCTCGGGGCGGTCGTGGCGAGCTTGCCTGCGGAGCGTGTGATGAAGGTCGTCGGCAGCGTCACTGACGCGGAGTTGGCGGCAAAGACCATCGCAGATGCCGCCAACCGGTTCGGCTCGGTGAACGGACTGGTCAACAATGCCGGTATCATCCGCCCCGCGATGATCGAAAAGATGAGCATGCGTCAATGGCAGGAGGTCATCGACGTCCATCTCACCGGCGCCTTCCTCTGGCTGCAGGCCGTCGGGCGCCATCTGGTCGAGCGCGCCAAGGATGGCGATGCTTCCGGCGGGTCCATCGTCAACATCTCGTCTGACGCAGGACGAAAGGGCTCGGTTGGACAGATCAACTATGCGGCCGCCAAAGCGGGACTTCTCGGCATGACCATGACCGCGGCGCGGGAATGGGGCAAGTACAACATCCGTACCAACTCGATCTGCTTTGGCGTGGTCGAAACACCGATGACCGAGGTGGTGCGAGGCGAGAAATTCCGTGATGGCCTGCTGGCGCAGATTCCGCTTGCGCGCTGGGCGACGCCGGATGAGGTGGTGAAGACCGTCTGCTTCCTGCTTTCAGATGCTGCGTCTTACACGACGGGCCAGCACATCGGCGTCAACGGCGGCTTCCACATCAGTGTTTGATCGACCAGCCTTCGTCTCCCTTAGCATCGCGTTTGACGCGGTGCCGAAACACGAAAGCCAAACTTGCGGTGGGGCGCGCACGAGACGCGCGCCACCGGCTCTTTGCTCCTAATCCGCCGAGATCGGTTCGCCCGATAAAGTCCAGCTGGTGCCGTCAAAAACGGCGATGCGCAGAGTCTTGAACGGCGTGTAGTCTTCGGGCGTGGTGCTGATGGTGATACCGGGCAGCATCATAGGCATGCGCTGGCCGTGGAGGGATGTCGCCTGTCTAAGCAGGCTCTCACGGGTCAAGTCGTCGCCGGATGCTTTCAGCACCGCACCCAGGGTGTTGACGTTCATGTAGGCGACGAGAACCGAATAATCGTCGGAGTTGACCGATGGCGCGTACTTCTTCAGGAAATCCTTGTAGGCCTTGACCTCGTCGTCGTTAGCCCAGGCTGGATCGCCCGGTTGTTTCAGAAACTGCGTGGTGACCAATCCGCGCGACGCGTCGAGTCCTGCCGGCTTCAGCACCGTTTCGACCGATGCTGTCGAGCCGCCAATGATGTGGAGCGGATGCCAGTCCAGCTCATGGACTTTGCGGATCGATTGTGCTGCTGCCTTCGCTGAGGACTGCTCGATCAGCGTGTCAACGCCGGCGGACTTCAACTGCACGATCTGAGAGTCGATGGTCGGATCGGCGATTTCATAGGAGACTTGGGTCACGATCATAGCAGCCTTTTCGCCTAGTCCCGCGCGCAAACCCTTCAGATAATCCTTTCCGAAGTCGTCGTTCTGATAGAGCACGCCGATCTTGGCGTCCGGCTTGGTCTTGAGGACGTATTTGGCAACCGCTTGCCCTTCCGTCTCGAAGTCCGGATAAAGCGGAACGGTCCAAGGGAATTGCTTGGGATCGTTGAAGCGTCGCCCTCCTGCGGTGATCAGAAGTTGCGGCACCTTCTTGGAGTTCAGATACTTCTGGATCGCGACGTTCGGCACCGTTCCGATCGTGCCGACCTCGGCCAGCACACCGATATCCTCGATGAGTCTTCGCGATTGCTCGATGGCCTTCGGCGCGCTGTAGGCATTGTCGAGCTGGGTGAAGCTGATCTTGCGTCCGTTGATCCCGCCGCGTTCGTTGACCATATCGAAATAGCCGACCACGGCCCGTCCGGCGCCCGCACCGAACGCAGAGGCGGGGCCGCTGAGCGGCGTCGATTGACCGAGCTTGATCTCGGTGTCACTAACGCCCGGCCCATAGGCCTTCTGGGCATGTGCGCTCGCAAGCGACAGCAGCGCAGCGACGAGAATCCAACACGTCAGAACGGATCGACGGCTCACGGCATTTCCTCCCGATGTACTTTTATGATTGCTGGCTTAGCGAAGCAGTTCGCGCGCTATGACAAGGCGCTGGATCTGGTTGGTGCCCTCGAAGATCTGGGTCAGCTTGGCATCCCGCATCATCCGTTCGACCGGATAATCCATGGTGTAGCCGTAGCCGCCGAAGACCTGCACGGCATCGGTCGTGACCTTCATTGCCATGTCGCTGGCGAAGCACTTGGCCATGCTCGCAAGCAGGTTGAGGCGCTTCCAGTCTCCGACGTCTCCGGCCCGGGCGCATTCGTAAACCAGCGCGCGCGCCGCCTCGATCTGCATTGCCATGTCAGCCAGGATGAACTGGACGCCCTGGAATTCGGAGATGCTCTTCTTGAACTGTTTTCGTTCCTTCGCGTAGGCGAGGCTGGCTTCGAACGCGCCTTGCGCGAGGCCGACGCATTGCGCGCCGATCGTCGGCCGGTTGAGATCGAGGGCGCGCATCGAGGCCTTGAACCCTTTGCCTTCCTCGCCGACGAGGTTCTCGGCGGGGACGCGGACGTTGTCCAGAAAGATCGGCGTATTTGGCGCGCCGCGGAAACCCATCTTGCGCTCATGGCGGCCGAAACTGATGCCGGGCATTTTCTTCGGCTCGAGAATGAATGCACTGATGCCGTCGGAGCCGGGACTGTCGCTGGTGCGCGCCATCAGCACGATGTAGTCGGCGGCGACGCCGTAGCTGCACCACTGCTTCCGGCCGTTGATGATGTAGCTGTCGCCGTCTTTGCGGGCGCGTGTGTTGAGCGCCGAGACGTCCGATCCCGCCTGCGGCTCGGAAATGGCGATGGCCGTGACGACGCCGCCCCTGGCGATGATCGGCAGGAAGCGCTTGCGCTGCTCTTCCGAACCGAAGTGCAGCAGCGGCATGATGAACATGGTGTTGAGGCCGGCAATCGACGCGCAGGCGGGTGAAACCTTCGATATTTCCTCGCGCGCGATGCACATCATGGTGAGATTGCCGTTGGGACCGCCATACTGCTCGGGGACCCAAAGCTGCATCAGGCCCATCTCGCCGAAAATCTTCACGATCTCCTCGGGGAAGCGGTCGGTCTCGTCGATCTCCGCCGCGATCGGAGCCACATGCTTGGCGACGACTTTCTGAACGCTATCGCGAAAGGCGACCTGCTCCTCGGTAAAGGACATGACGACGCAACTCTCCCCTAGTTGTCCAATGGTTGGACCATTATGGTTGCAAAATAATGCGCTGTCGAGAGGGGAAATGATTTCTCCGCTTAGCGGGGGACGACATGCGACAGGTGGACAGGGATGTCTGTATGCCGCCGAAGGTCGCATTCGGACGGAAGTCTTTGCCACAAATGCAATTAGTTCCTGCACGCCCGGGGGCGGCGGGAAGAAAAGGCTCGAACGCCTGACGATCAGCTACCGCCGGCTGCGGTCTTTGCGATCGTCAGCATACATTTGAGGAAGTGTGCGCGGTCCTCCTTGCTGAGCGGCGCCAACAAGGCGTTCTGAAGCTCGGCCGCGGCCGGCACCACATCGAGCAAGGCGTTTTCGCCCTTGGCGGTGATCTGGACTTGAATTGATCGGCGGTCTTCCGAGTTGCTCCGCTTCGAGATCAGCTTCCGGGCCGCCATTCTCTTCAACATCTCGCTCAGCGTGTTGCGATCGCTGCTGATGCGCTCCGCCAGCGCGGACGGGGTGAGCGGGCCATCCTGATAGAGCGCGATCAACACGCCGAATTGCCGCGGCGTGATGTCGCTCTGGCCCGTCAAGTCCTGGTAGAGCAGGTCATAACGCGCTTCGAGCAGGCGGAGGAGAAATCCGAGGCCTCCTTCCAGCCGCCAGTTGCGCGCGAGGTCCGCCGCGTCTGTGGTTTCCTTGTGGGTAGACATCGCGTCGTGGACCTTGATTGCCGCCGGGAAATGCGACTTAGCCGTTAGCAGCTCGGACCTTGGCTCTCAACCCTGCGCGCAAGCACTGGGTCGTTTGGCTGCATTCGGACCCCTCGGGGCGGATTTGCTATTGCAAGTCGTTCGTTGATATAATACGTATACGTATCAAATGAGGTGCTGCCCGGGAGGATTGCTTGGAGCTGCGCGAGCTGCTGTCGATTCCCTACCTTCTCGAGGCCGAGGCGCTGGAGACCGAGCCCGGCAGGTGGGTCGTCCGGCTGTCCTATCCCGAATTGCCGGGTTGCACGGCGGAGGGCGCAGTCATCGAGGAAACCCTGAGAGAGCTTGAGCGGCGCCGGATCGAAACGATCGTGGATCTCGTGGAGAGGGGGAGGGAACCACCGGTGCCGCGAAAGCCGCTCGCCGCGGCTGATCCGCTTTGGACCGCCCGTGATCTCGGATTGTCAGGCCGCGTTGCCGCACTGTTGCGCGGTGCGCGCGAGCGAGGCGCGTGACGCCGCGCCATTCGATGGAGGAGAAATCATGCTCTCACATGAAGACAACGAACGGTTGGTAAGGGTTGGAAAGGGCACCCCTCTCGGAGACCTCTTCCGCTTGTATTGGATTCCTTTCCTCCCCTCCGCCGATCTGGTTGCTGACGGGCAGCCGAAGCGGATCAGGCTCCTGGGCGAGGATCTTGTCGCCTTCAGGGATTCGGAGGGGCGCGTCGGCCTCGTCGATCAGGCTTGTCCGCACCGCGGCGCGCCGATGGTGTTTGCGCGCAACGAAGATTGCGGGCTCCGCTGCGTCTACCACGGCTGGAAATTCGACGTGACGGGCGCCACGACCGACACGCCGGCCGAGCCGGCCCGTAGCCGGCTGAAGGAGCGCGTGCGGATCAAGGCCTACCCCTGTCGCGAGCGCAACGGGATGGTCTGGACCTATATGGGCCCGGCTGAGACCGAGCTTCCGGCCTTGCCGAACCTCGAATGGAATCTGGTCCCGCAGGACCAGGTACACATCTCGCTCCGCGTCCAGGAGTGCAATTGGCTTCAGGCAGTCGAGGGCGAGATCGATTCCGCCCACGCGCCGCTGCTGCACGGCCGCTTGGACTCGCAGGGCTCGACCAATGCCTGGATTCAGAAGCGCGACCTTCGCCCGACGTTCGAATGCATCAAGCAGGATTTCGGGATGAGCATTGCGGCGCGGCGCAACTTCGACGCCAACACGCTTTACTGGCGCGTCAATCAGTTCCTGCTGCCGTTCTATACGCTGGTGCCGCCGTTGATGCCGTTTCCCGACCTCAGTGGGCATGCCTGGGTGCCGATCGACGACGAGAACACCCTCTGCATCATGTTCTCATATCATCCCTCGCAGCCATTGCTGCCGAAGACGCGGCAGGTCTTCTCGGAAGGCCACAATGGCCGGGAGAGCGGGCATGCCAGCCGGAATGCCCTGGTGCAGCATCCGGTCACCGTCCCCTATGCGGGCTATTGGACGAAGTACAATCCGCAGAACGGCTACCAATTCGACTATGAGGCGCAGAAGACGACCTGGTTCTCCGGCTTGCCGGGCCTCTGGGTGCAGGACGGCGCCTGCCAGAGCGGCGTGTCGCCGATCTTCGATCGCACTCGGGAGAATCTCTGCTCGAGCGACACCGGCATCGCGATGACCCGCCGTTTCATCCTCGAGGCGCTCGGGGCTTATCGCGATCACGGCACCAAGCCAAAAGGCGTGACCGATCCCGACGTCTTCATGGTGCGGGCGGTCTCGATGCGGCTGCCCCCGGAGGAGTCCTGGGTCGACGCCGGAGCGCCATTCATGCGCGCCAGGCTGGGTGCCGATTTCGGATACGAGATGTGAGCGCCCGCTCGTGATTGACGATACGCTCGAGCTCCGCGTCAAGCGCATCAGCTATGAGGCCGACCGGATCAATTCCTATGAATTGGCGGCGCCGGATGGCCGCGACCTCGTCCCTTTCACTGCTGGAGCTCATATCGACCTTCATCTGCCGAACGGGATGATCCGCAGCTATTCGCTTGTGAACAATCAGCACGAGCGACATCGCTACGTCATCGCCGTCAACAGGGAGCTCGCCGGCCGCGGTGGCTCGCAATTTGTCCATGACAATCTCAGGGTAGGTGACATTGTCAGGGTGTCCAAGCCGCGCAACAACTTCGCGCTCTGCGAAGAGGCCGAGCACTCGCTCCTGATCGCCGGCGGAATCGGAATTACGCCGCTTCTGTCGATGGCGCGCCGTCTTGACGCGCTGGGCCGCTCGTTCGAGCTCGTCTATGCCGCGAGGACACGATCGGCCGCGGCATTCCTCGACGAGATCGAGGCGTTGAGATGGAACGGGCATCTCCGCCTCGACTTCGATGACGAGCGTTCCGGGCAGGTGTTCGATCTGGCCGCGATCGTCCGGCAGGCGCCGGCGCAGGCACATCTCTACTGCTGCGGACCGCAACCGATGCTTCAAGCATTCGAGACGGCGACCGCCGATCGTCCCGCCGACCGCGTCCATGTGGAGTATTTCCAGGCCAAGAATCCGCCCGCGATGACCGGAGGTTTCGAGGTGAAGCTTGCGCGCAGCAATCGGACCATCGCGGTCAAAGCCGGCAAGACCATTCTGGATGCGCTGCTGGATGCCGGAATAGCTGCCAACTACGCCTGCTCCGAAGGTGTCTGCGGGACCTGCGAGACGCGCGTGCTCGACGGTATACCGGACCATCGGGACCAGTTCCTGAGCGGGGAAGATCAGGCGTCGAACAAAACCATGATGATCTGCTGCTCGGGCGTGAAATCAGCAACGCTCGTGCTTGATCTCTGAAAGAAAAACGTTCGTGGTAGGAAACATATGAAGAGTTTTTTGCGCCTGATCGGAGCATCTCTTTTCGTCGTGACGGCCTGTTCGGCCGCTATGGCCGATACAACACGCACCATGAAGATCGGCATCCTCAACGACGCATCAGGTCCTTATTCGGACAACGCGGGCGAGGGATCGGTAACCGCGGCGAAGATCGCAGCAGAAGAGGTCATGCAGCAGCATCCGGATTTCAAGGTCGAGATCATCTCGGCGGATCATCAGAACAAGGCGGATGTGGGGGCCGCGATTGCGCGCCGCTGGATCGACCAGGAGAAGGTCGATGCGGTCGCGGATGTGCCGAACTCGGCCGTCGGACTTGCCGTCAACGAGGTGGTCCGCGGTGGCAAGGCGGCCTTGATCGCTTCCAGTGCGGCGACGTCCGACCTGACCGGCAAGTACTGTTCGCCGAACACAATCCAGTGGACGTTCGATACCTGGGCGGCCTCGCACACGATCGGCAACTATCTCGTGCATCACGGCGGCAGGAAGTGGTATTTCATTGCCACCGATAATGCGCTCGGAAAGTCCATGGTCCGCGACGCAACATCGGTGATCGGCGCCGGCGGCGGTACCGTGCTCGGATCGGTCAACGTCCCCATCAACAACGCGGATTATGCCTCGTTCATCCTGCAGGCGGACGCCTCGGGCGCCGACGTGATTGCATTCGCCACCGCCGGCGGCGATACGGTCAACCTCATCAAGCAATCATCGGAGTTCGGGTTGAAGCAGAATGGCAAGACGTTCGCCGCGCTGCTGACCACGACGAATGACGTCGAGGCGAGCGGCCTTGCCGTTGGCCAGGGGCTGATCATCACGCAACCATTCTATTGGGACCTGAACGATGCCAGCAGGGCTTGGTCGGCGAAATTCAGCGCGCGCCAGCACGGGCAGTCGCCGACAGCGTTCCACGCCGGCGTCTATTCGTCGGTGCTGGCCTATCTCAATGCGGCGCTCGCCGCCGGGACCAACGACGCACAGGCCGTCATCCGGAAGATCAAGGAGCGGCCGATCGAGGACGCCCTGTTCGGACCCGTCGTGGTGAGGGCGGACGGCCGCGCCCTTCACAACATGTACATCTTGAAGGTCAAAGCGCCCAAGGCCTCGGAAGGCAAGTGGGACCTGCTCGAGAATATCGGCATGTTGAGCGGACCCGAGGCATTCCGTCCGATCGAGCAGGGCGGGTGCACGATGGTCGATCAACCGAAGGGCAATCAACCAGAGGCACTAGCCGGCGCGCTGGCTGGTCGGGATTAACGCGTGGCGAAAGAATGGATGCAACATGTTGGACAACATCGAGGCTGATTTTCCCGAATATGCGCCGCGCCGCCCCGGTGCGCCGAAAGCGCTGGATGGGATACGGGTCGTCGATTTCTCCCACTTCATCGCCGGGCCGTTCGCAACGATGATCCTGGCTGACATGGGGGCCGAGGTCATCAAGATCGAGGCGCCCGGCCCCGGCGACGATCTTCGCCGCTATCCGCCGGTCCATCCCGATCTGAAGCATGGCGCGCCGTTCGTCTGGACCAATCGCAACAAGCGGAGCGTAGCGCTCGATCTCAAGATGCCGGAGGGAGTAGCAGTCGCGCGCGACTTGATCGCCACCGCAGACGTGGTCGTCGAGAATTTCTCGACCGGCGTCATGGAACGGTTCGGGCTCGACTATGAGGCCTGCCGCAAGATCAGACCCGACATCATCTACTGCTCGGTGTCGGCTTACGGGCGCGAGGGCGCCTTTGCGGACCGGCTCGGCTTCGATCCGATCGCGCAGGTCGAGAGCGGTTTCGTGTCCATGAACGGTTATGCCGACCGCGAGGGTGTGCGGGCGCTGTCGCCGGTCATGGACATCAGCACGGCCATGATGGCCTGCAACGCGATTCTGGGCGCGCTGGTCGCCCGCGAACGTAGCGGCCTCGGCCAGGCGATCGAGGTCTCGCTGTTCGACAGCGCCGTGTTGATGACGGGCTACGCGACGATGCAGCATCTGTTCAGTGGGGCGAACCCGCAGCGTCACGGCAATACCAGTCCGGACACCTGCCCGTCGGGCGTCTTCCGGGCGCAGGATTGCACCTTCTACATCAATTGCGGAAACGACAAGATCTTCCAACGCCTGATGGCGCAGGTGATCGATCGCGCCGATCTTGCCGAAGCCGAGATCTACGCGACCGGCCCGGACCGCATCCGGCGCCGGGACGAGCTGTTCGCAATTCTCGGTGAAGCCTTTGCGCGGCAACCCTGGTCATATTGGCAAGCGCGGATGCGCGTGGCCGGCGTTCCCTGCGGGCAGGTGCGCACCGTCGGCGAGGCGATCCGCTCGCCGGAAGCCCGCGAGCGCGGAATAGTGACGCGCATTCCGCACGAGAAGTTGGGCTGGATCCCGAATGTCACCCTGCCGATCCGCTATTCAGGCACGCCGATCGTGGATCCCGTCGCGGCCCCGGCCGTCGGGCAGCACACCGAAAGCGTGCTGCGCGAACTACTCGGTTATGACGATTCCCGCCTTGGACGACTTGCGAGCGCGGGCGTCTTTGGCGCTGATGCGGCGCGACGGCCGCGGCAGGACGCCAAGGTATGAGCGTGCGGGCGCAACCCGAACGAACGCTCAGGGGCCGGGTTGCCGTCATCGGGATCGGCGAGACGGACTACTATCGCCACGGTGGATCTCCGGATCCGGAATTCAAGCTGGCGCTGAAGGCAATTCTCGCGGCCTGCAGCGATGCTGGGATCGATCCGCGCGACATCGATGGTTTCGCTTCCTATAGCGAGGAGCGGAGCGAAGCGTCGCGGCTCGCAGCAGCGCTCGGAACGCGCCGCCTTCGCGCAGCTACCATGCAATGGGGCGGGGGAGGCGGTGGCTGCTGCGCTGCTGTCGCCAATGCGGCCGCTTCGATCGTCGCGGGGCTTGCGGATTGCGTCGTGGTGTTTCGCTCGCTCGCGCAGGGTCAATATGGCCGGTTCGGGCAGACGACGACCGGGATCGAGACGATCTCCGGCGAGAAAGCCTATCTGATGCCTTACGGCGTGCTGGCCCCGCCTCAGCGATTTGCCATGCGTGTGCGTCGCTATATGCATGAGCATGACGTGAGGCAGGAGGCACTGCGTGCGATCGCGCTCGCATCCTACCACCATGCGCAGGCCAATCCGCGCGCGGTGATGTACGGCAAGCCGCTCGATGCCGCCAAATATGATGCGTCGCGCTGGATCGCCGAGCCGTTTCATCTCTACGACTGCTGCATGGAGAATGACGGCGCCGCCGCGCTCGTGCTGGTGCCGGCCGAGCGTGCCAAAGAGTATCGCAACAAGCCGGTCTACCTGCTCGGCGCGGCGGTCGGGTCCGGCTATCGCACGGGAGCGAGCCCTCACAACTCGCCGCGCTATGCCAGCGCGAGCTTCGATACGGTGGCGCCTGATCTCTATGGAATGACCGGCCTCGGTCCGTCCGATGTCGGCGTCGTTCAGTGCTACGAGAACTTCACGGGCGGCGTTGTGATGGCGCTGGCGGAGCACGGCTTCTTCAAGCCGGAGAAAGCCAACGAATTCTTGACGTTTGAGAACTTGACGGCTCCGTCCGGCCACCTGCCGCTGAACACCAGCGGCGGAAATCTTGCCGAATGCTACATGCACGGTTTTGAGCTGGTGCTTGAGGCCGTACGCCAGGTGCGCGGCGTCTCGACCAGTCAGTCGAAGCGGAACGACGTGGCCATGGTCATCGGCGGCCCCATGGTGACGCCGGTCAGCAATCTTCTTCTCGGCTCGGAGGCGACACTGTGAGCAGCGAGAGGGGGACAAGTTATCTTCCCGAGGGACTGCCTATTCCCGTCTCCGAGCTCGATGGCCTGTCGGCGCCGTACTGGGCGGGACTGCGCCGCAACAGGCTCATGGTGCAACGGTGCAGCCATTGCAGCACCTGGCAATTTGGGCCGGAGTGGATCTGTCATCAATGCCACGCCTTCGATCCCGGATGGACGGAGATCGATCCTCGTGGACGGATCTTCAGCTGGGAGCGGGTCTCGCATCCTTCGCACCCGGTCCTGAAAGAGCACGGGCCGTACCTCGCCGTGCTTGTGGAGATCCCGCATGCCGGTGGTGTGCGGATGGTGGGCAATTTGCTCGGCGATCCGATGCAGACCATCTCGATCGGAACGGATGTTGAAGGGGTGTTCGAACATCGTCCTAATTCTGATCCTCCGTACTCTCTGCTGCACTGGCGGATTTTCTCCGGTCCCTAGGCGGGACGAGAGCGTTTAGGACGTACCGAATACCCTCTTTTTTGAAGAGCGGCAGCTCTTGGCGGAGAGCGACCGCCCCTCCGCCTCGCCGAATCTTGATCCGGGCTCACGTTGCTGATCGAGACAGTCCGTTGCGCGGGCGGCTCGATCTCCGGACGGCAAAATTCGAGGCGGGGTTAATAGGGCAGTTCCGTCCCGGTATCATCAGGCAACGAAGGTCCGTCTTTAGCTGGTAGACGTCCAAATAGTTCCAACGCTCTGGCTCGAGCTCCTTGAGCTCGGAAGGAAGATCGAAGGACATGCTCGGATCGCGAGGCTGTTTCCGCTCTATGCCGGCAAGAAACCGGATAACCTTCCTCGTCAGCTCATTGCGATATAGGCTCAGAGCACGGGTCGTGTTTTCGACGCGGTCGGCATTGTGAGGCCCGACGAAGTCGTATAGCAGCGTATAGCCATCCTTGGCGATGCGATCGTGTGCAAGCTGACGCACGTCTTCAGTAGCGTGGATCGGCCGCGGCGGCTTGGGTTCCACAGGGGTGGTGTCGGGCAGAACTTCAAGGCTGTTTGTGATCGCGGATACGATCTTGCTGATCGCCGCATCGGGATCTTTGCGCGTCGCTCTCTGATGTGGAAGCGCACCAGATAAAGATGACCGGGCGACATCGACTAGCTCGGCCGCGTTTCGCGCGAGCTCCGGAATCACGTGTAGCCGGGCATTCTGCCCTCGGATTGCGAGCCCGCGGCCAGTCCGCCCGCGCCGTCGAAGTCGACGTGACCGATGAACGCTCCGTTCAAGCCATGACGGCGAACGCCGTCTCCGCCGCCGGCCGGCTTGACGTACTCGTCAACAATGCGGGCGTGACGTCGTTACCTGACCGGCTGCTCGAGGTGACGCTGGAGGACTGGGATCGAGTCTTCTCGGTGAACTTGCGCGGCCTGTTTCTGTGCACGCGCTCGCTGATGCCGCGGCTGCTGAAGAGCCCCGCCGTATCTGTTGTCAACATCAGCTCATATCTCGGCATGGTCGGAGTCTATCCCGGCTTTCCGGTCGCCAGCCTTCCCTACGACCACAAAGGCGGGCGTGATCGGTTTCACACGCCAGCTCGCCATTGAGTACGCAAACGACGGCGTGCGCGTGAACGCGATCGCTCCCGGCTGGCATGCCGGGACCAATCTCGGCCAGGCTCGCCGGGCGAACGCGACCGCGACGGAGAACGCGCAGTTCGAGGATTACCTAGCCCCCTCGATCCCGCTCGGGTCCCGGGGACCCCCGACGATCTGGCGAACCTCCTCGTCTACCTCGCGAGCAGACGACAGCCGTGGGTGGCCGGCCCGCGTGTGCTCGCTTGGACGGGCGACCACAAGAATCTCTCAATCAGCGTCCTTCGTAAACCGGTGGACGCTTTTGAGCTTCGGCATCCCGACCTTCTTGGAAATCACGGGTCTTGAGCAGTGCGAAATATTGTTCGCCGAGCTTCGCCATGGCCGCGCTCTCCGATTCTTCAAGCGCCATGCGGGAGCTGGCGAGAGAGGCTTTGGTGCCGAGCGGACCGGACGCAGCGATCTTGTTCGCAATTTCGATCGCCTTCGTGAGAGCGGCCTCCCGGTTTGGAGCCAAAACTTGGACGGTCCCCATGAGGAAGGCTTCTTTCGCTCCCCAATGGTCTCCCGTCAAAATGTATCGCATGGCGTTTCCCCAACCCGCCTCTCTCGGAAAGCGGATCGTGGCGCCGCCTCCAGGAAATCGGCCATGCGCATTTTCATCCTGGCCGAACTCCGTGTCTTCCGAAGCGACGCGTATGTCCGCGGCAAGGAAGAGCTCATGGGCCAAGTTCCAGGTGTCGCCATGGACCGCAATGACCAGTGGCTTCGTGAGCCTTGGTTTGCTCCGACCCGTCGGGTCAATAAAACCTGGGCCATCCAGAAGTTTCCTTCCTGACTGGGTGAACGATTTGGTGGCATCGACATCTATGCCTTTGGAGAAGCGATCGCCATGGCCGAACAGGACGGCGGCGCGAAGCGACGGGTCCTGATCATAGTCATAGTATGCTCTCGCCAGTCCTTCCAGCGCCTCTGGGTCGATGCGGTTGTCGATGTAGGGCCGATTGATGCCGATCAATACGACCTGTCCCTGGCGTTCGACCGTGATCTTCGTCTGAGGGCTGTATGGAATTTCGTCCATACGGGCCGTCCGGCCATTTTGTGCTGAAATGGACGGCGCGCCTCCAATCTGTTGCGCGTGCAAAGGCGACAGCCAAAGCAGCACGACCGTAAGCGAAACCGTCACTCTGTCGAAACGAAACATCTTGATCTCTCCCCGAGAAGCGAGGGTATGTGCTGGAATTGGGATGAGTAGACAAAAGCTCTGACGAACCTGGCTGCACGGACCGATATCGGTGCCTGCCTCGATCGCTCAATGGACACTCATCTCATGATCGGTGAGCGCAATCAGGCGAGTGTGAACGATAGCGTCCCCAGCCCCTGGATCGTGCTTTCGATCTTGTCGCCCGCTTTCAACCAGACCTGCTTCTCCTTGGGATATCCGACGATCACGCCGGAAGGCGTTCCGGTGAAGATGATGTCTCCTGGTTCGAGCGCGAACAGCCGGGAGGCGTAGGCGATGATTTTCTGAGGATTGAAGATCAGTTTCGTCGTGTTCGACGATTGCCGTATTTCTCCGTTCACGCGAGTCTCGAGGTCCAGATTGTTGGGATCGATCTGATCGGCGGAGACGAAATATGGACCGATGGGGGCGAAATCGTCGAGCGTCTTGCCAACCATCCACTGGCCGCCGGGGACCTCAAGCTGCAGATCTCGCGACGTAAAATCGTTGCCGACGGCGTAACCGGCAACGTATGACAGGGCATCCTCAGCGCGGACATTGCTCGCCCTGCGGCCTATCACGACGACCAGTTCGGTCTCATAGTCGAACTTGTAGCAGACGTCGCGGGGCGGAAGCCGGACCGACGCCATGTGTGGTGCAAGCGAGTTGTTGTACTTGTTGAAGAGGATGGGTAGGGGAGGCAGTTTCTGCCCCGTCTCCTCGACGTGTTCGCGGTAATTGAGGCCGAGGCAGACGATCTTTCCTGGCTTGGTGAACAGACGCCCGAACTTGATCTTCGATTCGTCAAAGAACGCAGCATTCGCGTTCGGCGCCTTGAGAGCAGTGTCAACGAGAGTGCTCAGCTCCCCATTGCCGCCGTTGACGAGGAGCGCCTCCAAAGTGAGCGGCGCCGACAATCCGAGGAGCTTGGTCGCGGCGGCCACGTCGAGCACGCCGGCGGCGGTCTTCACGCCCATGGTTTCGCGCCCGTCCTCCTGGCGGATCGACAAGACCGTCAGCTTGCGAGGCAGTTCCTCGCTCCCGCTGCTCCGCGACGACGCTTCGCCAGCGGCCTGCGCACTGACCTTGGTGGCGGCGAATGCGGCCGCGGCGAGGCCGGCCTTCATCAGCTTCCGACGTGAGTGCATGATAATCTCCCTGGATGTAATGTTGGTGAGGCGACTGATGTTGCTTTTCGCTCTGGCGCTCAGCGTTTGTCATGCGAACAATAGGCCGGACGTATGGTGTGCGCGCCGGCAAATTCGGCTAGGCGTTATTCATCGGAGAATGGTTCCGCTCAAAGGGCCATACGCCGGCCGAACGTTATGCTACGGGTGGAAATGGCGACAGAACATCCGGCGGAATCGTTCAGTCAGGAGCGAGCGGCCAGAGGCAATCGATCTTCAGGATCCAATCCGGGCGGAGGTCCGCAATCAAGGAACAACCAATTTGTGCCATGGTGTTGTCGATTGAGCACTTCCGTGACACCAATTTCCCCCGAGCCGCCAACCCGTAGAGTGTCGCGCGACCAAGTTGAAGCGCGTTTGCTCCAAGAGCGAGCGCCTTCACGATGTCCGCGCCGCGGCGGAAACCGCCGTCGATGAGGATCGGTTGTGTGATCTTGCTTCGTGCTTCAGCCAAGACCTGAGGCGGAGAGATCGCATCCCCAGCTGCCGAGCGCCGTGATTCGACAGGATGACGCCGTCTGCGCCCTCAGCGATGCATCGCACGGCATCGTCCGGCCGCAACACGCCCTTGACCAACACTGAAGGTCGTGTCCAGGCCTTGTCTTATTTGCCCAGCCTGACTTGCCGGGTCTGAAGCGTCTCTTCTGGTAAAGCTCGCCACCTTCGGCACGCCGTGCTTTGCAAAGTCGAGTGCCCAGCTTGGATGCGTTAGGCCTGCGGTGACGCACACGCGCCTATAGCAGTTCGCGGCGGTTATTCATTGGTGGCTAGGGCGATATGCAGATTTTTGATTGCTAGGAACTCCGATAGGCCTTTAGTCCTCTGACACATCCGAGGTGACTGCATCTCTGAGTGGCTTACAATGGCTGACCTTCGTATCTTTTCCTATTTGCCGAATCCAAGAGTTTGGAAGGCGACCATTGCGGGCAGATTTGCAGGAGTTGAAATCGAGATCAAAGGTGCCCCTGCGAAAGAGTTGAAGGGCTGGCTCTGGGATTACAATGCCGCCCCCGTAGCCTCCTACGAATGGCATGCGTACTCGCCGCTCGCCCGGACTGGCAGGATAGGGATGACAGGAGAACGCCTGTTCAAGACCGAAGCGTTCATGGATGCCCACCCGTTCGGCAACGTTCCCGCCGCGTTCGCTCCCGGCGGAAAACTCGGCATCTTCGAATCGAATAGCATCATGCGAGCGGTGGCACGCCTGAGCAAGACCGATTTCCCTCTCTATGGGCACGATGCTTACGAGACTTCCAGGATCGACAGTTTTCTGGATGTAAGCCTGATTTTTGCACGGGACGCTGAGATCTACCTTCTCGCGCTGTCAGACGGGACAGTGGACGCGGCAATCCACGCGAGAGCTCAAGAAGCTTTCTCGATCTACGCCTCCGGACTTGAGCAAGCGCTCTCACCCTTCCGCCGGGGGCTGGTCGGCGACAACATTTCTCTTGCCGATATCTGCTTCGCCACTGAGTTCGCTCTTTTCATGAACGAACATTATCGAGCGCGTCAGCTGGAGGAGCTAAGCCTAAGCAGAATACTCCATCGTGGTGTCCGCAACGAGTATCCACGCATGATGGGACACTTCGGTCGTTTGTTGAAGCACGAGCATTTCGCTGCGGACCTTGGGCCATACGTAGATAAACTGTCCGCGGCGGAAGCCTGAAGCGACGGTATGCAGTACGTCCACAACTCAACTCGCCGCGTTCGCGGTGTGGTTTATGAAGTCGTACTTAAGGGTGCCGGAGATTTCTCAGACAGCTCGTCTGGAAGGTGTAAGGGGCCTTACAAAGCTTGCCGGGCTGAACAACTCATCAGGAGAGGCGAATTCGGCTCTCTTGCGCAAAGGACCCACACAGCTGAAGTTAACCAGCCGGTGTGCTCGATTCACAGTCTTCACAACTCTGAAACCATGTAGTGAACGCTTGTTCAATTGTTGTTTCCCACCGATTTGTGTTCAATCCCCCGCTTGACGTTCTGCATGACAAGCATCATCCTGAGCCAAAGATGACGAGCGTCATTTTATCTCCGCTCGGACATGTCTCGAAGGGGGTGGAAATGGAGAACGTGGTGGGTGGCGAAGCTACGCGCGGCGGACCTTTCTCCGAAGGGGAGCCCCGCAACACGGGGATGGAGGCGACCGGTACTACCCAACACAAACCTCGCTTGACCGAAACCAATTGGGATCTGTTCAGGCTCTTCTTTTCGGTGGCACGAATCGGAAGCGTCAACAGGGCCGCGCGCGACTTGGGCATGAGCCAGCCGACTCTTAGCAGGCGCTTGAAGGAGTTGGAGCGGAATATCGGTGCGCCGCTGTTCTTTCGGGTCTCGTCCGGAGTGAAATTGACCCAGGAGGGACAGGACCTTCTCCGCTCGGCGGAAGAGATGGTTCGTTCTTTCGAGGATTTTCACCGGGATCTGTCCTTGCGGGTCGGCCATCGTTCGACCGCCGTCAAGATCTCCGCCACAGAAGGCCTGACCAAGCACTGGCTCCTGCCTCGGGTCAAGAAGTTGCGCGCGTTGAATCCTCAGATCCGACTTGAGATCAATTCCACCGTCGAGCAGCAGAACCTTGCCACCAGCGATCTCGATCTGGTCATTCGGATAGGACATCCGGGTGACAGCGAACTCGTCGGACGCCGCGTCGGAACCATTGCCTTTGGTCTGTTTGCATCTGACAGCTATTTGGCGGAGCGTGGTGCGCCGAGGTCTCTGAACGAGTTGGTCGACCATGAACTGATCGGAAGCATGGCCGAGTACGGCAGGCTTCACAACGAACGCACCAGTCACATCACGTTGTTGACGGTCTTCAATTCGGCTGCGAACGCCCGGAGTACGTTGTCGCTTACGCCGGTCGTCAATCATTTCGCTGCGACGGCAGAAGGGCTTGGGTTGGCGTTTCTGCCGGTGCCGTTTGCCTTGGCCGAAGGCTTGGTGCGTGTGCTTCCGGACGAGGCGGCCATTCTGGATTTATGGCTGCTCCGTCGCCGCGAAAGCGACCTCAGAAAGATGACCAAGCAGGTCTGGCGCTTTCTGGAAGCGGAATTGACCAACACCAGGTCCTGGTTTGTCGGTCAGAGGTCAGCTCAGAAGCGACTGCAACGGGTTGCGTGATCCCGGTCAAATCGGCCCAGGACGCCAGAGCAAGCTTGACCATCTGATCTGCCACGCTCGGCAGTTCGATTACCCTTACCAAGTCTCGCCGAACGGGCGTAGTTCGACAAGGAACGACCACGTCGACCGGTCCTGATGGGCGACCCGAAACATCTCCTCCGCTATGGAGGCAGGCTTTGCGAAGAAATCGTCGGGCTTGTCCGCCGCCAAAATCGGGCGGGTGCGGGGAGTGTCGATCGCTGCGTCGATCATGAAGTAGGCGACATGAATTCCCTTCGGCCCGAACTCCCGCGCCATCGATTCGGCCAAAATCCGCTGGGCCGCCTTGGTTGACGCGAAGAAGCCCCAGTTGGCCTTTCCACGAAAGGCAGACGTGTTGCCAGTGACCAGAATTACGCCTTTTCCTGCCTCCAACATCTGCGGAACAGTCTCGCGGGCGAGATGGAGCAGCGCGGTGGTATTGACCCGGAAGTTTTTCTCCAAATCGTCGGGGTCCATGGCAAGGATGCTTCCCCGCGTTGCACGCAGAGCATTGTGAACCACGACTTGAGGAGCACCCATCTCGGTCCTGATGAGAGCGAGCGTCCGGACCAACGCCTCGAGATCACTGACATCGCAAGGATAAGCGCGCGCGCCCTCGTACTTCGATGCCATGTTACGGAGGTTCTCCGCATTGCGGGCTATCATCGCGACCCGATAGCCGCCCTCGCTGAAACGTCTGGCGATCTCCGCGCCAGTGCCGTTCTCAGGACCCACCCCGGTGACGAGGCAAACTGGAGTTTTCATACGGGCCTCCTCAGAGCTGAAAGGACGGGCGCGCCGAAACTTTGGCAAACCACGCCGCGACGGCAGGATAGCGCGCGCCAATATCCATGTTCAGCGCGTTGGCCGAGCGTATGGCGAAGAACCCGGTGATATCTGCGACGCTGAACTGGGGACCGGCGACGAAAGCATTCTTGGCCATGTGCGGCTCCACGCGACCGAGAAAGATTTCCATCATTTCGCGCCCACGAGTGACCAGTGCGGGTAATTGCGGCAGACTATTCCGCGTGCCCGGCACCACTCTACCGGCAAAAACAGGCAGGGAATTGCGCACGGCGTGCAGCATCGGAACAAGGCCATCCAGCTCGAACCGCCGCAACCACATGTCGACCACGGCGCGCTCGGTGCTCGTGCCCCCAAAAAGAGCGGGTTGCGGGTATAGTTCTTCGAGATAGCGGCAAATCGACAGGGACTCCGCGATGACCGTGCCATCGTCCAATTCCAAGAAGGGGACGCAATGAAACGGATTCATCTCGGTGAGGGCGACGGTGAACTGCGCCCCTTCCCGGACGTTCAGTTGTTCGGTCGGCAGTTCGAGGCCTTTCTCGGCCAAGAAGACACGAACGCGTTGAGCGCTCGCCGCAGGTCCGAAATCGTAGAGCTTCATCGTCGTCTTCGTCTTTCCTTCGGGCCTGGGAGCGATCGACGTTAGGTCTTGAGCTTCGATGCATCCACCGAGCGCGTCATATGGACCTGCTATTCTTCAGCTACTTCGCGGCATTCCACAAGATCGAGAATGCTCCGTTGGGCCGCGCGCAGTATCTTGTCAGACATCGAGCGATCTCTTGCGACCCGCGAGAGAGCGACCGCTCCGACCATCGTGCAGACGATGGCAATGGCGGATTCGTCTGGGTGCTCGCCTTCCACCAGCTGAGCCACGTTGTCGAAGTACTGGGAGAGATAGTTCGTCATGACTTCGCGCGTTCTTCGATCGCTTCGCGCAACGTCTCCAGCCAGCGCCGCTACCGCACATCCCACACTCCGATCGTCTCGATGCGCTTTGCTGAGATAGTTGTTTAGCAGCGCTTTGAGCGTGCGCGGACCGTTCGTGCTTCCCACGCGTGCGGATTCCGGGCCGCCTTCCGAGAGAGCCTTTGCCAAAGCCTCGGAGATCAACTGATCGCGCGAGTCAAAATGCCCGTAGAAACCGCCGTGCGTCAACTTTGCCGATTTCATCAGCTCTGCAATGCTGAGGCCGTCCAATCCTAACTTCCGGATCTGAACTGCGGCGGCATCCAGAATACGCTCCCGACTTTTCGCTTTTTCCACTTGGGAGTGGCCCATCTCATCGACTCCGGTCAGAATAAACGGAGACCTGAATATCAAGAACTCCGGCTGACGGCCAATATCGAATTCTTGAATGGCTAGACCTCTCGACGGCCGAGGAACGCCAGTCGCTCGAACAGGTGCACGTCCTGCTCGTTCTTGAGCAGCGCGCCGTGCAGCGGCGGGATGAGCTTGCGCGGATCGCGCTCGCGCAGTTGCCCGACGCTCATGTCCTCGTTGAGAAGGAGCTTGAGCCAATCCAAAAGCTCCGAGGTGGACGGCTTCTTCTTCAGCCCGGGCACCTCCCGCACCTCGAAGAAGATGCGCAGCGCTTCTTCGACGAGACGCTTCTTGATGCCGGGGAAGTGGACGTCGACGATGCGGCCCATCGTTTCGGCATCGGGGAACTTGATGTAGTGGAAGAAGCAGCGGCGCAGAAAAGCATCCGGCAGCTCCTTCTCGTTGTTGGAGGTGATCATCATGATCGGGCGCTGCTTGGCCTTGATCGTCTCGCCGGTCTCGTAGACATGGAATTCCATGCGATCGAGCTCGAGCAGCAAATCGTTCGGGAATTCGATGTCGGCCTTGTCGATCTCGTCGATCAAGAGCACCGGGCGCTGCTCGCTGGTGAACGCCTCCCACAGCTTGCCACGCTTGATGTAGTTCCTGATGTCGGACACGCGGGCATCGCCGAGCTGGCTGTCGCGCAAGCGCGACACCGCGTCGTATTCATAGAGGCCCTGTTGCGCCCTGGTGGTGGACTTGATGTGCCAGGTCAGAAGCGGCGCGTTCAGCGCCTTCGCCACTTCCTCCGCCAGCACCGTCTTGCCGGTGCCGGGCTCGCCCTTGATGAGGAGCGGGCGCTCCAGCACGATCGAGGCATTGACGGCCACCTTGAGATCGTCGGTTGCGACGTAATTCTTCGTCCCAGTAAATTTCATGGCCATCAGATTTGTTCGAGTGGGTAGTACGCAAGGTACGATCTGAATAGCGGCAGTGTTACAAGGGAATCAAGTCCTCGGCCACCTCGCCACTTCCAACAGCCGCGGATATTCATGGAGTGACTCGCATGCAAAGCCGACAAGTTACGGTTACCTGCCCGAGCGCAGCCCGGCGTGGTTAAAGTCGCATGATTCAAATGCTTTGTGCCTTACTCACTCAGAGCAATTGATCGACCATCGGCAGAGCAAGAATCAATGCGCGAGGCTATTCACCGATGAGGCGTACTTATTCTCGTTTGTCGATCGGTCGCGCCAAGATCCGAGATAATTTTGCCCCGATACTCGGATGGGCCATCTATCATGTTCCTGCAATTCTTCACCTCTCTGCGCGATGCGCAGGTCCCCGTGACGCTGCGCGAATACCTCACGCTGATGGAGGCGCTCGACGCTGATCTGTCGGACTACTCGGTCGAGAATTTCTACTATCTGTCGCGCACGTCCCTCGTGAAAGACGAGCGCAACCTCGACAAGTTCGACCGCGTCTTCGGCACCGTTTTCAAGGGACTGGAAAGCCTGCTCGACGCCATGGAAGGCGCCGAGATCCCCGAGGAGTGGCTGAAGAAGCTCGCCGAAAAATACCTCAGCGAGGAAGAGAAGAAGCAGATCGAGGCCATGGGCTGGGACAAGCTCATGGAGACCCTTAAGAAGCGCCTCGAGGAGCAGAAGGGCCGGCATCAGGGCGGCTCGAAGTGGATCGGCACGGCCGGCACCTCGCCGTTCGGCGCCCATGGCTACAATCCCGAGGGCGTGCGCATCGGCCAGGAGAAGAACCGCAACAACCGCGCCGTGAAGGTGTGGGACAAGCGCGAGTTCAAAGACCTCGACGGCAATGTCGAGCTCGGCATCCGCAACATCAAGGTGGCGCTGCGTCGCCTGCGCAAGTTCGCGCGCACCGGCGCGCCGGACGAGCTCGATCTCGACACCACCATCCGCGAGACCGCCAATCACGGCTATCTCGACGTTCACATGCGCCCGGAGCGGCGCAACGCGGTGAAGCTTCTGGTGTTCTTCGACATCGGCGGCTCGATGGACGCGCATATCGAGCAGGTCGAGGAGCTGTTCTCGGCGGCGAAGAGCGAGTTCAAGCACATGGAGTATTTCTACTTCCACAACTGTCTCTATGAAGGCGTGTGGAAGCAGAACAAGCGCCGCTTCACCGATCGCACGCCGACCTGGGACGTGCTGCACAAATACCCGCACGACTACAAGGTCGTGTTCGTCGGCGACGCCTCGATGTCGCCTTACGAGATCATGGTGCCGGGCGGCTCGGTCGAGCATGTCAACGAGGAGCCGGGTTCGGTCTGGCTCGACCGCATCATCCGCACCTATCCGCATACGGTGTGGCTCAATCCGGTCGCGCAGAAGCACTGGGACTATTCGGAATCGACCACCATCATCAAACGCATCTTTGCCAACCGCATGTTCCCGATCACAATTGAAGGTCTGGAAGGTGCGATGAAGGAATTGACGCACTAGAGCGGAGCTGGATCGGCTAGAGCGGAGCGAAGAGAAGTGCGCGCACGTCACCCTACCAGCGCTTGAAGATGACGCTGGCGTTCACGCCGCCAAATCCAAAACCATTCGAGATCACATGGTCCATCGCCATATTTCGGGCCTTTGGTCCGACGAGATCGACGCCTTCCGCTGCCTCGTCGGGATTTTGCAGATTGAGCGTGGGAGGGGCTATCTGGTCTCGGACGGCGAGGACCGCAAAGATGGCCTCGGCGCCTCCTGCCGCGCCGAGCAAATGACCGGTTGCCGACTTTGTCGCGCTCACGGCGATGCCGCCGTGAGCTCCGAAAACTGACTTGATGGCGGCAAGCTCGGAGTTGTCGCCGACCGGGGTCGAGGTCGAGTGAGCATTGAGATGCTGCACGTTGCGCGGATAAAGGTCGGCCTGCCGCAAGGCCGCTTCCATGGCTCGCCTGGCGCCTGAGCCGTCCTCAGGTCCCGAGGTGATATGATGCGCATCGGCGGAAGTTCCATAGCCGACGAGTTCGGCGATCGGCCGGGCCCCTCGTGCTCGAGCGTGCTCGAGCTCCTCGATCACTAGAATTCCGGCTCCTTCGCCCATGACGAATCCATCGCGGTCCCGATCGAACGGGCGAGACGCCTGCGACGGCCTGTCGTTGAAGCGCGTGGAGATTGCGCGGGCCGCCGCGAAACCTCCAAGGCTGACGAGATCGATGCAAGCTTCGGCGCCACCGCAGACCGCCACGTCGGCCTCACCCGCACGGATCAATCGAGCCGCGTCGCCGATCGCCTGTACGCTGGCGGCGCACGCCGTGACGGGGGCACCGATTGGCCCTTTGAAGCCGTACTGTATGGAAACGTGTCCGGCGGCGAGATTTGCGAGAAAGGATGGCACGGTGAACGGTGACAGGCGTCGGATGCCACGTTGATCGGTCGTCCGTACCGCTTCGACGATGGCCGGAAATCCGCCAATTCCAGAAGCGATGATCGTCGCTGTGCGCTCCTGAGAGCGTTCGTTCGCAGGTGACCAGCCAGCTTGCTTGACTGCCTCCGCAGCCGCTACCAACGCGAACTGAATGAACCGATCCATTTTCCGCTGTTCTTTGGGCGGGATGGTCAGATCGGGATCGAAGCCGCCATCGAGGTCATCGTCTTTGGTCGGCACGAGCCCGGCAACTCTCCCCGGCAGCGAGGAAGCCCATTCGGGCAGAATGGTCAGTCCGGACTTGCCAGCAAGCAGTCGGGACCACGCCACCTCCGTACCGCAGCCGAGCGGAGAGACCAGCCCCATTCCTGTGACTACAATTCGGCGCATGTAAGGACCCGATTCTTGGAGATACGATGGTCGATTGCCAGAGTTAGAGATCCCGATCATGCGTCAGCAGTATCGGTTCCTCCTGAACTTCTTCTCCAGCGATGAGGGGGACGTCGTCACCCGTGATAGGGAGCCGTGCTCTACCCCTGCAAATAGCTACGCTGAGCCAAACTGCCAGAGAAGCTACGAAATATCAAGTAACTATTGTTTCAGCGCCCGGGACGGAAGCTGAGCTCTCGCGGAGAGCTTTCCCCAATGTCGTTCGGACTTCTCCAAAGCTTCGAGATGTCGGTCTGCGCCTCTCCCCGCCAAGGTCCCTTCTCGCCGTTCGGGGGCCCACTCGCCGCCAGGCAGGTCAGCCTCTCGGCGAGAAGGGTCGGTTCACGCCGGGGGCAGACAGTCAGGTAAATTTCCCGTTCTGGTCGGCCAACTGCTTCAGCAACGGTGCGGGCTCGAGCGACGGATCGCTTGCTTCCTTCGCATAGTCTGACAGCTTGGCAGCGATTGTCTTCAGCCCGACATGGTCGGCGTAATACATGGGGCCTCCACGATAGACTGGCCATCCGTACCCATAAAGCCACACCACGTCGATGTCGCTTGCTCGAGCCGCAATGCCTTCTTCAAGGATCCGAGCTCCTTCGTTGATCATCGCATATGTCGTCCGCTCCAGGATTTCCTCATCGCTGATCGTGCGCCGCTTGCGCCCGAGACGGTTCAACGTCTGATCGATCAGTTTTTCGACCTCTGGATCGGGAAGGGGAGCGCGCGAGCCGCTTTCGTAGCGGAAGAAGCCCTTTCCGGTCTTTTGTCCGAAGCGGCCTGCCTCACATAAGGCGTCTTCGATCTCCGATTTGATGCCACGATCCTGTCGCGATCGCCACCCGATATCCAATCCGGCCAGGTCGCCCATCGCGAACGGGCCCATCGGCATGCCGAATTTGGTCAGGGCGGCGTCGACCTGCTGAGGAAGTGCGCCGTCGAAAAGCAGCTGGCTGGCCTGACGCTGCCGGGCCATGAGCATCCGGTTGCCGACGAAGCCGTCGCAGACACCGACGATCACCGGTACCTTTCCGATCTTCCGCGCCAATGAAACTGCGGTTACCAGCGTGTCGGGCGCACTGCTCTTGGTTCGGACGATTTCGCACAGCTTCATCACATTGGCCGGGCTGAAGAAGTGCATGCCGACCACGTCCTGCGAACGTTTGGTTTCCTTGGCGATCTCATTGATGTCCAGGAAGGAGGTATTTGTGGCCAGGATAGCGCCCGATTTCGCGATTTTATCGAGCTGTCCGAAAACCTCCTTCTTGATCGTCATAGTCTCGAATACAGCCTCTACGATGAGGTCGGCTTGCGCGATGTTTTCGAGACCGACGGCTCCCGTAATGAGTGCCATGCGCTTCGCAGGCGCGTCGGCGGGAATACCGCCGCGCGCTGCGGTGGCTTCATAGTTCTTGCGGATGATGCCAAATCCACGATCGAGCTGATCCTTTCCGGTCTCCACCAGCGTGACGGGAATGCCTGCGTTCGCGAAAGACATCGCGATACCGCCACCCATGGTGCCGGCGCCGATGATTGCCACGCCTTCGACTGAACGCGGCTTCGTGCCGGTCTCGACACCGGCGATCTTCGCTGCCTCTCGCTCGGCGAAGAACGCGTATCGCAGAGCCTTCGATTGATCGCTGCTCATCAGCCGAAGGAACAACTCTCGTTCCTTCTTCAGCCCCTGCTCAAAGGGTAGATCCAGCGCATAGCCGATTGCGTCGGCCGCAACGAACGGCGCCTCCAATCCCCTGACCTTCTTTGTAATCGCAGCCACCGCGCCGGTGAAGATCGAGCGGTCCGATCGAGCCGCGGCCAGCTTGGCGTCATCGTCGCGCAACCTGCGAAGCGGGCGCCTGTCGGCAAGGAGTTTTCGAGCGAAGACTTCTCCGCCCGATGATGCCTCCTCCACCATCTCTTCGATTAGTCCGTTCTGAAGCGCTTCGTTGGCGCCGATGGGATCGCCGCCGATGATCATTTTAACGGCAAGCTCTGGACCTACTGCGCGCGGGAGGCGCTGCGTGCCGCCGGCGCCCGGCAATAGACCGAGTTTGACCTCGGGCAGGCCGAGCTTCGAACTCTTGTCGGCCACCCGGAAATGACACGCCAGGGCGACCTCAAGCCCCCCACCGAGTGCGGTCCCGTGAATTGCCGCGACGACGGGCTTCGGGCTGCTCTCAATCGCGGTCAGGACCTCATCGAGGGTCGGCTTCTTCGGAGGCTTGCCGAATTCCGTGATGTCGGCTCCGGCAATGAAGGTCCGTCCTGCGCAGGTCAACACGATCGCCTGAATGGAGGGATCGGCGATGGCCTGTTGGACGCACTCCAGAATGCCGCCGCGTACAGCTGCACTGAGCGCATTGACGGGAGGGCTGTCGATGGTGACGATGCCTATGGCGTCGTGGGACTTCAGGCTTACGACATTGCTCATCGATCTCCTCCATATTGCCATCCTGGACGGCGCTTGCGGTTGGAATTGCCGGGTACGTTGGATCGCTTGCGCGCCTCGAACGGTGCAGGGGCCGCCACGTGCATTACTTGCCGAGTTCGGTCGTCAGCTCAGGAACCGCCTGGTAGAGGTCGGCGACCAGGCCGTAGTCGGCGACTTGGAAGATCGGCGCGTCCTCGTCCTTGTTGATCGCGACGATCACCTTGGAGTCCTTCATGCCGGCCAGATGCTGGATCGCGCCGGAAATGCCGACCGCGACATAGAGCTCGGGGGCCACGACCTTGCCGGTCTGGCCGACCTGCCAGTCGTTCGGCGCATAGCCGGCGTCCACCGCCGCGCGCGAGGCGCCGACGCCGGCGCCCAGCTTGTCCGCAAGTGGCTCGATGTACTTGGCGAAGTTTTCCCGGCTCTGCATGGCGCGGCCACCGGAGACGATGATCTTGGCCGAGGTCAGCTCGGGACGGTCGCTCTTGGCGACTTCCTCGCCGACGAAGGTCGACAGGCCCGGATCGGCCGCAGCCGAAGCAGTCTCGACCGGCGCGCTGCCGCCGCTCGCTGCCGCCGCGAAGGTCGAGGTACGGACCGTGATGACCTTCTTGGCGTCCTTCGACTTCACCGTCTGGATGGCATTGCCTGCATAGATCGGACGCTCGAACGTATCGGGAGCGACCACCTTGATGATCTCCGAGACCTGCATGACGTCGAGCAGGGCTGCGACGCGCGGCATCACGTTCTTGAAGCGCGAGGTCGCGGGCGCCACGAAGGCGTCGTAGCCCGAGGCCAGCGAGACGATCAGCGCGGCGAGCGGCTCGGCGAGATCGTGGGCGTACGTATCGCCCTCGGCCAGCAGCACCTTGGTCACGCCGGTGAGCTTGGAGGCGGCGTCGGCCGCGGCCTTGGCGTTCTGGCCGGCGACCAGCACGTGGACGTCGGCGCCGAGCGCGGCAGCCGCCGTCAGGGCCTTGTTGGTGGCGTCCTTCAGCGACGCGTTGTCGTGTTCAGCAATGAGCAGCGTCGTCATCAGATCACCCCGGCTTCGTTCTTGAGCTTCGACACCAGCTCGGCGACGTCCTTGACCTTGACGCCCGCCTTGCGGCCCGGTGGCTCCGATGTCTTGAGAATTTCGAGGCGCGCGGCGACGTCGACGCCGTAGTCGGCAACGGTCTTCTCCGCGATCGGCTTCTTCTTCGCCTTCATGATGTTCGGCAGCGACGCATAGCGCGGCTCGTTGAGGCGCAGGTCCGTCGTGACGATCGCCGGTCCCTTGAGCTTCACGGTCTGCAGGCCGCCGTCGACTTCGCGGGTGACCTTGAAGTCAGAACCTTCGACCTCGAGCTTCGAGGCGAAGGTCGCCTGCGACCAGCCGAGCAGCGCGGCCAGCATCTGGCCGGTCTGGTTGCTGTCGTCGTCGATCGCTTGCTTGCCGAGGATGATGAGGCCCGGCTGCTCTTCTTCAGCAACCTTCTTCAGGATCTTGGCGACGGCAAGCGGCTCGACGGTGCCTTCGGCCTTCACCAGGATGCCGCGATCGGCGCCCATGGCCAGACCGGTGCGGATCGTCTCCGACGCCTGCGCCGGTCCGATGGAGACCACGACGACCTCGGTCGCCTTGCCGGCTTCCTTCAGGCGCAACGCTTCCTCGACCGCGATCTCGTCGAACGGGTTCATGGACATTTTGACGTTGGCGAGTTCAACGCCCGATCCATCGCCCTTGACGCGGACCTTGACGTTGTAATCGACCACCCGCTTTACCGGCACTAAGACCTTCATCGAGTAGCCTCCCTTTGGAAAGCTTCGATAAGTTCCATAAAAGAACTTGTCAAGGGACGCAAGCGCTTTGCGAGCAGGGCAGTTCGGCGACCGCATCGACTGCATAGCGTGCACGACCGCTTATTCATTTCTGACTAGGCGGTGCTCGCAATATGCGGCTCGACCAGGCCGCAGGAAATACACCTACTTTCTCGTCCTAAGTTCATCCTCGGAAATCGATCCGTTCGTCATGCGCGACGAGCGGATTCACGCTCCCAGGAAAACCAAAGAGGTGGACGTTGGAGCAGCGAACTTTGTCTCCGGATCGGCCGAACCAGGAGACCAGAGAGAGGTCTCAGAACTTCGGTTCGGTCATCGCCGCAATTGGATCTGACGACCTCGTGAGAATGGCCGACACATTGGCGATCGGACTCGCCATAGAGATGGAGCCGACAACATGGGAAAGCATCCGGACGCCCGGCGAGTCTGCGCGACCAGTGATCCTGAAAATTCCGGATGTCCCGGCCGCCATTGAGATTGACCCGTCCGGGAGGTTGCGTCCGCTTCGTCAGCACGGCGTCCCGGTCGGTGAGGAGATCGACAAGCTCATGACATCTGCAGGCTTACGGAGCCGGCTACATAATGTCAGAGCGAAAAGCAGGGATATCGCTTTCGATTTGCTCGCGCCATTCACTCTTCCGGGGCGCTTTCCGTCTAGAACAGAGTTCCAGTCCATATTCAGATGGGCGCCTCTCATCGAATTGTTGGCATATGCGTTGGCAACGCGTTATTTGAAGGCCCTGGAAGACTTACGTGAGCGCGCGAGGGTTGAAGCCAATCCCGCTTTCAGTCCCGGTGAATGCAACTACTGCGCAATCACCCATACCATGGCTCATTTCGTCCTGATGAGCAGCGACGCTCCTGACTACAGGTTGGTCGAAGCGGCCAGATCATCGACCTTGAACGGGTGGTCTCCCAGCTTGGGATTCACGCGAGCGCGCACGGTATGGCTGGCGGCGGCCGGAGCGAAGTTGGCGGCTGCGTTCGGATCGGGTGCCTTGGAATGTTATCTCAGGACGTTGGCCACCGCCCGCCACGCATTCCGGATTTTTGACGCTCTCTTTGGCTTGACCGCTATCGCGCTCAGCCATGATCACGCGCGTGAAGAGATATTGCAAGCTGTTATGCATCACGCGCAGAGGGCCGGCGATCGATCTGTCGACGACATCGATTGCGTGACGCTTGCTTTTCGATCGGCGATCGAAGTGTTGAAATGGCGCGCCGGCGAACACTCACCTCTAGCCGCGCTCGATCGCCTGGGCTGGAGCCGTGACCACGAGGGAGACGGCCTTGCTTCGCCGGCGGCTTTTCGTCTCGATCCAACCGAAACCGCACCGAATGGCATGATGCTCGGCTTCAGCGCGCTTCCGGCGATCTTGAGAGCTTCCCCGGCCCAGCATTATCCAAGATCGAAAGCGAGAGTTTACCGGCTTAAGCTCCGTGAAACGGAGATGCTGCAGATCGCGAGACGAGCCTGGCTCCTTCGTCCCACCGAATAATACAAAAAAACCGGCCGCTTTCGCAGCCGGTTTAAGTAGTCCGAGCCAGATCTCGCCGTCTCCTGGACCGGACCGGGAGGTGCGGCAATAAGACATCGAGATGATGGCTCCGTCAATTCTAAAAAGGAACGATAGAGTCCTCCGGCGAGGAGCCGAGCCCGACGGGGCCATTACGGCTCTGGCTTGCGACAGTGTTTGTCATTTCGGGAAGCAGGCACCGAAGGCCTTCAGGAGTTTGAGAGGACCCTTCAATCGGATTTTTCTCTGCGCGAGCGCCAGGACGACCGAGAGCTGACCATTCAAAGTCTTCAGCCAAGCGGCTGAGTCCGCCTGAATGCGCAAGTCCGGGGTACCGATGAGGCCGTCGGTAACGGTCAGCTTCTGATTCTTGATAACCACCGTGGCCTCCTTGGGTTCTTGGCCCGTGAAGACGAAGTGGTAGATGGCATTCAAGCCCTTAGCCCTATTACGCTGGAAGGTAAGCCCCATTCCGAAGAGAAATGCGCCGATACTCGAGGCCCGGGCACTCGAGCGCACAAACCGAAGCGTCTTGTGCGGGAACATCTTTGCGGCGTGACTTGCTGCATCGGAATCCCGGACGACATAGAGCGGCTCGACTTTGTCCTGCAACGGTTTGACGATCGTTTCCACGTGCGCTTTGCGGTCTGACAAGTAGCCGGCCATGATGTCTTCGCCGGCAGGACAAACCGCGACGCAATAGGCAGCATTGTAGTTGGGGCCGTACGAGAGGCTCTGCCAGCGCTTGACTGTTTCTGCCAACGGTTGGCGTTCACGGTAGTCCTTGGCGGACTTCGCGTCCGCGATGTCCTCGATCCATTGTGCGAATCCGCCCATGAACTGCTGGTAGTTGTGGTTGAGGCAGGAAGAAAAATCGAAATATCCATCCGGTTTGATCGCGCCGACCGGGCAGGCGACAACACAAAGTCTGCATTCGAAGCAGGGGTTGTAGTCGAGCGGCTTTGCCGGAGCTTCTATGTCGAGATCGACCAGCACAGTGCCCAGAAGGATAAAGCTGCCGAATTCGGGATGGATGACGCTGCGATGGATGCCGCGCTTTCCTACGCCAGCAGCTTCAGCAATGAGCTTGTGCGAGACGACCCATCCTCGTTCCGGGTACTTGTCGAACTCCATAGGGAATGCCATCGGCGGGTTCATCGCCGAGATTCCCATGTCCTCCAGCCGCCGAACCAGCTCGCGCGCGATATCGTCGACGTCGTGAGAAATCTTGTGAAACTCGTTATTGGACGCCGAACGCGCGGGTGAACGGATGGGAGCGCGATTCATCCTGCTCACGATGCTCACCGCCAATCGCGCCCCCGCGAACGCCCGTCGCGCGTGAACTGCTTCGTCCTTTACGAGAGGGTCGTCGAGGCTGACGATACCGCAATCGTCTGCACCGCATTCCATGACCAACGCCTTCAAAGCCTCGAGGCTGAGGGATGCAGGCGGTCCCGGAGGGTTGAGCCGTATGCGCTCGGCGATCGGGTGGTCCTTGAGTCCCGCCATGCTGGTCTCCTTGATCTGAAGGCTGCATCTGAAGGCTGCCTGCGCCCGCGCGCGGCGCGCCGGACATAGTTACGGGCATATGAGACTATCATCCGTTACGCGGGCCGGCAAACTGCCATTTAATTGAGGTTCGCTCGACGATTTGATGCTAAGGGTCTGGAGCACCGATCCAGGCCAGCAAGGAAACCCTGAACTTGGCACGACGTTCGTTTCCGACGAGTGATTTTCCTCAGAACTGCACGTGCAGCCAGCTCAGGCGGGCTGCGCGACGCGTATCTCGTTATTATGATCTCTGTCTTGCCGGTACCGGCCTCAAGTCGACCCAGTACAGCCTGCTGGGCTTTCTGGCCTCGGAAGGCCCGATGACGATGGCCAACCTGGCGAACATCATGACGATGGATCGAGCGACAGTGGGCCACAATCTCCGGCCGCTGGAGCGGGATGGCTTGCTCAAGATCAGGGTGAGCGAGGAGGATCGGCGGGTGCGGCAGGTTACAATCACGGACCGCGGGCAGGAGATGCTGTTTGCGGCGCATCCGGCCTGGCAAAAGGCGAGAGCCGGGTTCGAATCGGCCTTCAGTGTGCGCGAGGCCGGCCATCTTCGCGAGCTCATGAAGCGTGTTATCGATGCGCCGCTGCCTGAAGTTGGATTGGAGCAGACCGATGCCACTGCTTCCGGGCGACGGAGGCGGCGGAAACCTAGTTAGCTCTGATCCGCACGCCCGACGCACGGCAGCTCCGATATCGTCCTGCGCCGGTGTTCGCCGAAAGCATCGTAGTTGTATCGAAGAGACGGACCGAGCGGCGCGGGGGCCTGGTGGGACCGAGCGTCGTGCTGCGCACTGCTTCCGAAGATCGAAGGCATCGAACGGCTCTGCCGACGCGCGCTTGGCGGCAATTCAGCGGTAAAGCAGAGTTATTCGATTCTGAATTGGCCGAGACCTCCGTAACGACCTAATCGTCAAGAATACGTGCAGGTTCGACACGTCAGATCCGGCCGGCCGTGGCGCTTGGAGAGGCAGGCAGGTGTCGTCGTGCGCAACTACAGGAGCATTCGGAATGCAGTTGACCGTCAACAGTAAGCACTACGATCTGGATGTCGAACCGGAAATGCCGCTTCTTTGGGTGCTCCGGGACGAGCTTGGTATCTCGGGGCCGAAGTACGGTTGCGGGGCGGGCCTTTGCGGTGCATGCACCGTTCATATCGACGGTGCCGCAGTTCGCTCCTGCTCGATCAACGCTGGCGAGGTCCGCGGCAGCATCACGACAATCGAGGGCCTGGGAAGTCCCGCAAACCTGCACGTTGTTCAGCAGGCCTGGATCGAGCACCAAGTTGCGCAGTGCGGTTATTGTCAGTCCGGCCAAATGATGACTGCAGCGGCCCTGCTATCGAAAACCCCAGATCCCACAGACTCCGAAATCGCCGACGCCATGGACGGAAATCTTTGCCGATGTGGAACGTACACGCGCATCCACAGCGCCGTCAAAACTGCAGCCCAGACGATGAAGGGGAAATAGCGTGGCTCGGCTCAAGACAATTGCAAGACGCACGTTTCTGATCGGCTCGGCTGCAATCGCCGGGGGCGTTGCCTTCGGCTATTACCGATTGCGCCAGGATCCTCCCAACCCGCTGCTCAAGAATCTCAAGACGGGGGAAGCCGCGATCACGCCCTATGTCCGGGTCGACGCAAAGGGCGTCACGCTCATCACGCCGCGCGCCGACAAGGGTCAAGGCTCATATTCCATCCAAGCTCATCTGATTGCCGAAGAGCTTGACGTGGATCCGCACAAGGTTCGCATCGATCCTGGTCCGCCAGATACGGCCTACTTCAACAGCCGGATCATGGACGACAGCCTGCCCTTCGCGACGATTGACGATGGCATCATGGCCCGAGGCGCGCGGGGAGGTGGCGAGGTGTTGAGCCGTCTTCTCGGCATGCAGATCACGGGAGGCTCGTCCACCGTACCCGACGGCTATCAAAAACTTCGCATGGCGGGCGCCGTCGCGCGCGAGACTTTGAAGGAGGCGGCGGCCAGAAGGTCGGGGGTGCCCCGATCGCAACTGAAGACCAAGGACGGTCAGGTCATCTTGCCCGATGGAAAGTCCGTCACCTACGCGGAGCTGGCCATTGAGGCAGCGCAGCTTGCACCGGTTACCGATGTCACGCTCCGACCGGAACAGGAGTGGCGCTACATCGGCAAGAAGATGCGCCGGATCGATATCGTCGCCAAGTCTACCGGTACGCAACAATATGGGATTGATATTCGTCCGGACCGGGTCGTGTACGCCACCGTACGTGCCAACCCCGGCATGGGGGGCACGATCAAACGATATGATGCCTCCAGCGCGGAAAAGATGAGAGGCGTCAAAAAGGTCGTCCCGATCAAAGACGGTGTGGGCGTCATTGCCGATAACACGTGGAGAGCCTTCCAGGCTGCGGCCGCTATCAAGATCGAATGGAACGATCCTCCTTATCCGGCCGACTCGGCTGGCATGTGGAAGGTGCTGGAGAATTCATTCTCCAAAGACCTGCTGGACAGCCGGCTTCGCAATGACGGAGACGTCGAAAAGGCTTTGGCTGGTTCATCCAAGCCGATTGAGGCGGAGTATCGGACCCCATATCTGGCCCACGCGCCGCTCGAGCCTATGAATGCGGTCGTACTCTACACGAAGGAACGGCTCGACATCTGGACGGGAACGCAGATCCCGGTATTCCTCCAGGCGCATGCGGCGAAGCTGACCCAACTGCCGGAAGAGAAGATCTACGTGCACGCTCAGCCGATCGGTGGCAGCTTCGGGGCGCGCCTCGACGACACCTATGCGTTGCAGGCGATCGAACTCGCGATGGCCATGGAAGGCGTTCCGGTCAAGATGATCTGGAGCCGCGAAGAGAACATGGGGCACGACTATCCGCGCCCGATCCAGCTCTCGCGCGCGAAGGGAACAGTTCGCGATGGCATGGTCGAAAGCATGAGCATCGATGTGGCTGGACAATCGATGGGCGCTTCCTGGTTCAACCGATTGCAGGCGCCCGTGCCTCCCGGCCCCGATACTTCAAGCATCAACGGCATTTGGGATCAACCTTTCGCAATACCGAACTTCCGCGTGACGGGTTATCGGGCGAAGGAAATGGTGCCGGTCAGCCCGTGGCGCTCCGTTGGAGCATCCGGCAATGGCTTCCACCATGCTTCCTTCCTGGACGAGTTGATCCATGCCGCCGGTGCGGATCCGATGGCAGAACTCATTCGTCTCTGCAATCATGAGCCTTCCAAGAAGGTGCTGCATACCCTGCGAGATATTTCCGCCTGGAAAGGCTCGCGAATCGACGACGGGCGAGCCCGCGGCTTGGCGCTGACATTGTCCTTCGGCGTGCCAATGGCTCAAATCGTCGAGGTGAGCGACACTCCTCAGGGCATCAAGATCGACAAGGTATATGCCGTTTGCGATGTGGGGCGCATTCTGGACCCGGTCAACTTCGAAGCGCAAGTGCGGGGTGGCATCATCTGGGCTTTGGGCCATGCCATGAACTGCGAGCTGACATACGAAACTTTTGCGCCGGTCCAGACGAACTTTCATCTGTTCGAGGCCATGAGATTTCATCAGGCGCCGGAGATCATCGTCAAGGGATTGGAGCTTGGTGGGGAAGTACGAGGAATTGGTGAGCCTCCCGTCCCGCCGGCGGCACCCGCTCTCGCCAATGCGATCTTTGCTCTCACCGGGAAGCGGGTACGCGAATTGCCTCTAAACAAGAGCGTCAATTTCGCTTGAAGAGTCGATTGCCGGAAATCTCAGTCCCGCGACGGCCGCTTGGCGGGCCGTCGCTTCTACGAATCAGCTGCCGGGGCGCGAGCTGCGTCGTCAATTCCGCGACGCTCCAGGCCGCCTACTGGCGCTGAGACGTTCAATTGCTACGGCGCTCGACGGCAATCGCGGTGGCTTCGCCGCCGCCGATGCAGAGGGCGGCTACGCCGCGCTTGAGGTTCTGCGCCTCGAGCGCATGCAGCAGCGTCACGATCAGCCGCGCGCCGGTGGCGCCGATGGGGTGGCCGAGCGCGCAGGCGCCGCCGTTGACGTTCAGCTTGTCGCGGGGAATGCCGAGATCGCGCTGCGCCGCCATCGCCACCACGGCGAAGGCCTCGTTGATCTCGAACAGGTCGACGTCGGAGGCAGCCCAGCCGATCTTGTCGAGCAGCTTGCGGATCGCCGGAATCGGCGCCGTCGTAAACAATTGCGGCTCCTGGCTGTGGGTGGCGTGGCCCTTGATCTCGGCGAGCACGGGCAAACCATTGCGATCGGCCAGCGATCGACTGGTCAGCACGAGCGCGGCAGCGCCGTCGGCGTTTGCGGAGGAGGCCGCCGGCGTGATCGTGCCGTTGGCGCGGAACGCTGGCTTCAAGCCGGGAATCTTGGCGGGATCGACCTTCAGCGGATGTTCGTCATTGGCGATGACGCGCGGGCCGGCCTTCTCGGTCAGCGTGATCGGCGCGATCTCGGCCTTGAACGCACCGCCCTCGACCGCCTTGCGGGCGCGGCTCAGTGTCTCCATCGCATAGGCGTCCTGGTCCTTGCGGGTGAACTGATAGGCCTCGGCGGTCGCCTCGCCGAAATCACCCATGGAGCGGCCGGTCTCGTAGGCGTCCTCCAGGCCGTCCATCATCATGTGGTCGATGATGCGGTCGTGGCCGGCGCGATAGCCGCCGCGTGCCTTTGCGAGCAGATACGGCGCGTTGCTCATGCTCTCCATGCCGCCGGAGACGACGATCTCGGCCGAGCCGGCGCGGATGATGTCGTGCGCCAGCATCGTCGCCTTCATGCCGGAGCCGCAGACCTTGTTGACCGTGGTGGCGCCGGTCGCGTCGGGCAGGCCGGCGGCGCGCGCCGCCTGGCGTGCCGGTGCCTGGCCTTGTCCCGCCGGCAGCACGCAGCCCATGAAGACCTCGTCGACCTTCTCGGGCGCGAGGTTGGCGCGCTCCAGCGCCGCGCCGATCACGTGTGAGCCGAGCTTATGCGCGGCCAGCGGTGACAATTCGCCCATGAAGCGGCCGAGCGGGGTGCGGGCGGCGGAGACGATGACGACGGGATCGGCGGCTTCGGCCATGGAGATGCTCCTCGCTGTTCAATGTTGGCTGACGGTCATCATATGATGTATCGACCGAATTGCAATGCACCTGCCCTCGGCGCTCTCGACACTTCTCAGCCTGCATGCGCACCCCTCGGCGGTGGCATTCACCTTTGAATAGGGTTGGCACAAGATTGTTGTAGCCGGCTTCGGAAGCTCATTGTCAACTCGCCCACCAAGAACGCGGGCTTTGGCGATGCGGTCGTTGTTTGACGCGTCGGGAGGATACGAATGAGCGATCAAAAGGCCCCGGCTGGCCGGATCCGCACAGAAGTTCACGGCCGAATCCTCAAGATCGTCATCGACAATCCGGCGAAGAAAAACTCGTTCACACCCGCCATGATGGTGGAGATGTCGAACGCGATGACGCTGCTGGACAGCAACGATGATTATTGGGCGGGCGTCGTTTGCGCAGAAGGGGCGGACTTCACGTCAGGTCTCGACATGCCCAAATTCTTCGGCCCCAACGCCGAAAAAATCGATATTTCTCCGAGCAACATCGATGCATTTGCGCTCAAGGGACGATGCCGCAAGCCGATCGTGACGGCGGTGCAGGGCATCGTCTATACGATCGGAATCGAAATGATGCTTGCCGGAGATATCGTTGTCGCAGCTTCGGACAGTAGGTTCTGCCAGATGGAGGCAAAGCGTGGAATTGCGCCTCTCGGCGGCGCTCACTTCCGATTCCTGACGCGCGCAGGTTGGGGTGACGCGATGTATCACCTATTCCTTTGCGATGAGTTCGATGCTGACCGGGCTCACGCGATTGGCCTCGTGCAGGAAGTGGTCAAGCCCGGAAGCCAGATCGATCGGGCGATGGAGCTGGCGCAGACGATCGTCAAAAATGCACCGCTCGGAATACAGGTCACGAAGCAAGCTGCGCTGAGGTATATCGAAGCGGCCGAGCGCGATGCGATCGACTACATCCCCAAGATCAAGGACTGCGTCCTCGGTAGCGAAGATATGATGGAAGGCATCCAATCCTTCATCGAACGTCGTCCAGCCGTTTTCCGCGGAAGATAGTCGGCGCGGGCGACGGAAAAGGTTGAAAAGCCCTTTAGAACGAGTTGCATCGCAACGATGATCGACGCTCGCGAGACCTTCGGCGGAACCTGGCCCTTCCAGCCCCACTTCTTCGAAGGAGGCGGTTTCCGGATGCATTACGTCGACGAGGGGAGTGGCGATCCTATCGTCTGTCTGCATGGTGAGCCGACGTGGGGCTATCTCTATCGCCGCTTCATCCCGCGGCTTGCAGGTTCACATAGGGTGATCGTTCCCGACCATATGGGTTTCGGCAAGAGCGAGACGCCTCCAGATCGCAAATATTCGCTGAGAATCCACGTCGAGAACTTCACCAAGTTGGTCGAAGCGCTCGATCTCACGAACATCACGCTTGTTATCCAGGACTGGGGCGGCTTGATCGGTTCGGCGTTCGCGCTACGCTATCCCGATCGCGTCAAACGGCTGTTTTTGCTCAACACACTTACCGGCTACGGCAATGCCCCTCCGGGGCTGACGCCGTGGTTCCAGTTCGTCCTCAATCATCACAGAGCTGGGACGCTCCCAGAAGTGCTCGGGCACCTGGATGTCAATATCCTGAGCGTCATGAAGACCCAGGGCCTGGAGAACCTCTCCGTCGTCAACGCCGATTGGCTCGCGGCCTACGGGGCGCCATTTACGACGAAAGAAGAGTGTCTTGGAGCGATCGAGTTTCCGCTTGATGCGCTGCTCGGCAGAATCCGGCCCTACCTCGCGGAAGGCTTCCCCCTTATTGACAATCTGAAGTCCAAGCCGGCGATGCTCGCCGTCGGCATGAAGGACCGCGCCATCGCGCCGGACACGCAGATCGCCGATTTCAGCGCGATTTGGCCGGGGAGGCCGATCATAAAACTTCCGAACGCGGGACACTTTAGCCAGGAAGACGCGCCCGACACCGTGATTGCGCTGATCGAGCTTTTCATCGGCAGTACCTGATGACGTGCTGAGTGTCGGCCGTCCAGTCCTTGTGAGGCGGTCGCTCGAGGCACAATGCGGTTAGTTCCATTACGGAAGTAACCAATCGAGCAGGCGCATGGAGCTTGTCACGGTCAGATTGATTGGAAGGTCCGGTCTCAGGTGATCGTGTCGCAGTGGTTAAGTTATGGAGGCGCTTGACGAGTTCTAAAAAAGAACGTTATTGTCCGGCTAGACCTCTAGCCTGTCACTCCGGTCGGTGCCTAACCGACGACCGGCGGGCGAGCGCGCAAAGCAGAAGGTCAACCAACATACTGGCGCGCCCCGACAGGCGCGCGTGGGGAGGACGGTCGATGATAGCGAAATGGAAAATCGCGATAGCTCTAGCTGTGCTTTTGAGCGGCCCCGCGTCCGCGGCGGAAGAGCCCGGCATTTCCGAAACTGAGATCAAGATTGGAGGGGTTTTCCCCTTCAGCGGACCGGCGTCATCAATCGGGCTCGTGGGCAAGGGGCTTATCGCCTATATCCAATCGCTGAACGACCGAGGCGGTGTAAACGGCCGCAAGATCAACTACATCGCCTACGATGACTCATACAGTCCGCCCAAGGCGGTGGAGCACGTGCGCAAGCTGGTCGAGAGCGACGAAGTGTCCTTCATGTTCGGCCAACTCGGTACGCCCGGCATCTCGGCTACAGCCAAGTATCTCAGGGCGAAAGGGGTGCCCAGCCTCGCAATCGTCAGCGGCTCTTCCAAGTTCACGGACGTCGCGAATTATCCCCTGACGACGACCGGTCTCGTCAGTTACGATACTGAAGGGAAGATCTACGCCAAGTATCTGACCAAGTCGCTTCCCAACGCGAAATACGCAATTCTCTACCAGAACGACGACCTCGGTAAGGACTACGTCAATGCCTTCAAGGCGTATCTGGGGGGCGATTTCGATCGAAAGGTCGTGACCGCCTCTTACGAGGTTAGCGAGCCAACGATCGATTCACAGATCACGAATCTCAAGAGTTCGGGCGCCGAGGCTCTCGTGATCGCCGGGACACCGAAGTTTGCAGCGCAGGCGATCAGGCAGGCCTCGGTGATTGGATGGAAGGCGACCGTCATCATCAATTTCCCGTCCGCATCTGTTGGTGGCACGCTCGCGCCGGCCGGACTGGACAAATCGATCGGCGTGATCGTCGGCACGATCACCAAAGACGTGGCAGACGAGACGTGGACGAACGATTCCGGCATGCAAGCCTATAAGAGCTTCTTCGAGAAGTATCTATCCGGCGCCGACATCACCAACGGAAGTTATGCGGTCGGATATCAGCAGGGAATTCTGCTCGAGCAGATCCTGAAGCAATGCGGCAACGACCTCTCTCGCAAGAATATCCTGGCGCAAGCAAAGAACCTCAAGAACGTCATCGTCCCCGTCGCACTGCCGGGAATCGAGGTCAACACCAGCGAAAACTCGAGTATGATGTGGACTCAAATGCGGCTGCAGCGCTGGACCGGAACGACCTACCAGTTGTTCGGCGACGTGCTTGACGCGAAATCTGAGTAGTCGAGCACAGAAAATTGGAAAACGGCGCGTGATCGAATGCACCGTCGGCCTCCTGAGGTGAGCCGTTCGCACAAGTCCGCAAGTTGGTCGGCAATCAGAAGCGGGATCACACGCGAGTGTGCGGGGCGGCGCTGCCGTAAGTCATAGGATTTCTTCAATGTCAACGAACGCACCCGTATTCGCACCCAAAGAGGTCTCTCTGCAGCGTCGGAGCGACGGTACGCTTATCTTGAGCTCGCCGATCGAGCTGGGGGAGTGCGATTGGCGTATCACTGACTTCCTGCCGAGATGGGCGAAAGCCGCTCCCAACCGCATTTTCTTGGCTCAACGCAATCCAGACGGCGGATGGGACGAGATCACATATAGCCAGGCCTGGTCCCTGGTCCAGGCGGTTGGTCAAAGCCTGATCGAAATGGATGCGAAGCCTTCAGATAGCCTCGCCATCCTCTCCGGAAATTCCATAGAGAACGCGGTGATGTCTTTCGCCGCAATGTCCATCGGGATAGTTTTTGCGCCAATCTCGCCGAATTACACGTTGATGCCCGGAGGCCTGGCACGGCTGAAGGATATCGCAGAGGTGCTGCGTCCGAAGTTCGTGTTCGTGCAAAGTGGACGCGATTTCTCGGCTGCCCGATCCATTCCGGAACTGGAAGCCGCAAGCTGGATCAGCGTCGACGGTGCTCCCGAAACGGTGCGCTATTCCGACCTAACTGAGAAGAGGAGCAGCTATGAAGGCTTCGAGCGCGCGTCCCGCTCTGTATCTTGCGATTCCGTCGCGAAGGTCCTCTTCACGTCGGGCTCGACGGGCCTCCCCAAGGGTGTCCTGAATACTCACCGCATGATGGCGAGCGCTCTACAAATGGGCAGCTTGCTGGTAGCCCCGTCCGAAGCGCCTGTCCAGGTCGAGTGGATGCCATGGCATCACACTATGGGAAGCAACGTAATCCTCCACGGCATACTCAAGAATGGCGGGACGCTCTACATCGACGACGGCCGGCCATTGCCGCAGCTCTTCCACAAGACGCTCCTCAATCTCCAGGAGGTTTCACCGACCGCGATGTTCAACGTGCCGGCCGGATATAATTTCCTTTGCGACGCGATCGAGAAAGATTCCGAGCTTGGCGCGCATATTTTGAAGCGGCTGGATAGGATAAGTTACGCCGGCGCGGCCATCTCGCAGAACACGCTCGAGCGTCTTTACCGGTTGACGTCATCGATCACCGGCCGACGAATTCCCGTCATGTCCGGCTATGGTACGACGGAAACCGCTCCAACGATCAGTACGACCCATTGGGCTACCGATCGACCCGGGGAAATCGGCCTACCGGCGCCCGGTTTGCAGCTCAAGCTGCTTCCCGTTTCCGATACCTACGAGGTGCGGGTCAAAGGTCCCAACGTCACGCCGGGTTATCTCGGTCGGCCGGATTTGACGGAGCAAGCCTTCGACGAAGAAGGCTTCTATCGCATCGGCGACACAGTGTCGTTCATGGACCCCGAGAAACCCGAATCGGGACTTCGCTTTACGGGTAGGATTTCCGAAAACTTCAAGCTCGCGAACGGGACCTGGGTATCGATCGGGAGCATGCGCGCCGCAATCCTGGCAGCTACCCGCGGCGTGCTAACGGATGTGGTGATTGCTGGCGAAAACCGAGAATACTGCGGTTTGCTTTGCTGGCTGAACCCGACGGAGGCGGCGCGGATCTCTTCGCAGCCGTCTTCCGACCTGACCGGCGATCCCGTCGTCGTGCAGTTCCTCAAGGACCGGCTTCAAGAATACAACCAGACTGTTGGCAGCAGCGAAAATGCTCATTCGTTCCTGCTGCTCAAGGAGCCCCCGTCAATTGCCGCCGGAGAAATCACCGACAAGGCATACGTCAATCAACGCGCCGTCTTGAAGTGCCGGTCGGACCAGGTCGAAACTCTCTACTGCTCCACTCCGACCCCAGGCGTGATCCGGGTTTGAGCTCTCACTCATCGAGCACCGAACCGGTGGGCATGGAGGCTGATCGCGGTGAAGCGGTCGGCTCCTCGGTAGCCGCCTGGCGGGCTCCACAGGGCAGGGGCGATCAGGCTGCTTTGCGGCGCGCTTTGGGTTTTGGGGCCGGTGCTTCCATTTCCTTTTGCGCGAGGGGGCGCCTGGCACCTGGGCCCGGATGCGTGTGGACCTCTTTGGCCAAAACCGGCTCGCCACACTCGGAGCAAACCATGACGGGGTCGAAGTTCTTACCGCAGTTACGATGCAGATGCAGAAGCGGCCGACCGCGTTCGTCGACCATGTGAGTGTCGCCCCAATGGACGATCGCCATCATGATCGGATAGAGATCGAGGCCCTTCTGGGTCAGGATGTACTCGTGACGCTTCGGCGATTCCTGGTAGGGGACTCGGCGGAGAATGCCTTGGCGGACAAGCTTCTTCAACCGTTCGGCAAGCAGATGCCGCGTGATACCCAGCGCGGACTGGAATCCCTCGAAGCGGCGGGTGCGCAGAAAGCATTCGCGCAGGATAAGCAGCGTCCATCGGTCGCCGATGACCGCGATCGTCCTGGCCATCGAACATGGCTCTTCCTCAAGTTCTTTCCATTTCATCCGCGGTCTCCAATAAACCCCATCATTCTCCCACGAATCTGCGGAGAAGCGACAAGCCATACCATTCTAGATAGGTACTGATCCCCAAACAATACCCCTCGGAAAAATCGACCAAATCGCCGGAGTATCAGTTTGACAGTTCAAAAAACGAACTGTAGATCGTTATCACAATCTTCGAATTTGTCCGGAGGACGCCGATATGACCCCGAAAGTAGAGTTCCTGTTCGATTTCGGTAGCCCGAATGCCTATTTGGCCGAGGTCGCGATCCCAGGCATCGAACAGCGCACCGGGGTGAAATTCGAGTACGTCCCGATCCTTCTTGGCGGCATCTACAAGGCCACCGGAAACATGTCGCCCTTCGATTCTCTGCGTGGAATCAAGAACAAGCCGGAGTACCAGGCGCTCGAGACGCAGCGGTTTATTCGCCGCCATAACGTGACGAAATTTCGCACGAACCCCTTCTTCCCGGTCAATACCCTCATGTTGATGCGCTGTGCGGTTGCTGCCCAGTTCGAGGGGGTGTTCGAGCCCTATTTCCGGGCGGCCTATCATCATATGTGGGAAGAACCGAAGAAGATGGACGACCCTGAGGTTTTCCGCAGCGCGTTCATCTCTTCAGGCATCGATATCGATCGCATTGCAAAGCGTGCGCAAGAAGACGACGTGAAGAAGAGGCTCATCGAGCTGACGAACGACGCTGTGAGCCGGGGCGCGTTCGGCTCGCCGACTTTCTTCGTCGGCAAGGAAATATTCTTCGGCAAGGACCAGTTGCGGGACGTGGAGGAATCCATCGTCGAACAATGCGGGGCCGCTTCCAAGGCTAAGTGATATCTGCATCGAAGTTCGGCGATCATGAAATGAAATTCGCCGTTGGCCAAAGCTCGCCGGCGATAACCGTTGCGCATCTAGCAGGCCAGGCTTTCGACGGCGCTCGCCCGGAAATACCGTTAGATCGCAATCGCCAAAATAAAGGACAGCGCTGGTGTCCTTCAATCTTGTGCCGTGAGCGAGCTCACCTTGAATGAGCTGTCCTTCGGGAGAGCGCATCTTCTGCTGTGCTTGGCTGTCAGGGTCGAAATGCTGATCAGTTTGAGGTTGGAGTGTGGTGCGCCTTGCGAACTCGAAGCACCAACGTCAAATATCAATTGACGAGTTCTAAAAAAGAACGCTATGTACTTCCATGATGCCGAGGGCGCGTCGACGGACGCGGTCCGGCGGGTTCACAGCAAAATCGTTCGCAAGCGACGTATAACCTCACAGGGAGCACGCCCGTGCAGAAGAGAAACGCAACTGCGGCAGTCATCGGCGCCGGCGATTTCATCGGCGGCGAGATCGCCAAGAAGTTTGCCGCAGAAGGCTTCACGGTCTTCGCCGGCCGTCGTAACGGCGAAAAGCTGGCTCCCCTCGTCAAGGACATCGAGGCTGCCGGCGGAGAGATTCACGCCCGTTCGCTCGACGCTCGCAAGGAAGACGAGATCGTCTCCTTCCTGAACGATGCAGACAAGCAGGCGCCGCTGGAAGTTTGCATCTTCAACATCGGCGCGAACGTCAACTTCCCGATTCTGGAAACGACCGAGCGGGTTTTCCGCAAGGTCTGGGAAATGGCCTGCTATTCCGGCTTTCTGGCCGGCCGTGAGGCGGCCCGGCTCATGCTGCCGCGCGGGGGCGGCAACATCTTCTTTACGGGGGCGACCGCTTCGCTCCGCGGCGGCAGCGGTTATGCCGCCTTTGCTAGTGCCAAATTCGGCCTTCGCGCGGTCGCGCAAGCGATGGCCCGCGAGCTTGGTCCGAAAAATATCCACGTCGCGCATCTGATCATCGATTCCGGCGTGGATACCGAATGGGTTCGGCAGCGGCGGCTGGAGGCTCTCGGGCCAAACGCGCTGGATGATCCTGATGCGTTGATGCCGCCGTCCTCCGTTGCTGCATCCTATTGGCAACTCTACCAGCAGCCGAAAAGCGCATGGACGTTCGAGCTGGAGATTCGTCCTTTCGGCGAGAAGTGGTGAGGAGCAAATAGTATGGAGCTGGCGCTTTCTCCGGAGGATGCCGCATTTCGGGACGAAGTGCGCTCCTTCATCGCGGAAAACTACCCTGCGGAAATGCGCGTCCCGAATCCGGAGACCGACCTGACCAAGGAGCAATCGCTGCTTTGGCATCGCATTCTGCACAAAAAGGGCTGGATCGCGCCTCTCTGGCCCAAGGAGTACGGTGGGCCCGGCTGGTCGATTACGCGCCGCTTCATCTTCGAACAGGAGACCAGCCGGGCCGGCACGCTGCCGCCTTTGGCATTCAGCGTCACCATGGTGGGGCCCGTCATCTACACGTTCGGTAACGAGGCCCAGAAGAAGAAGTTTCTTCCGCGTATTCTGTCGGGCGAGGACTGGTGGTGCCAGGGCTATTCCGAGCCAGGCTCCGGTTCTGACTTGGCAACCGTCCGCACCAAGGCCGTGCGCGAGGGCGATCACTATATCGTCAATGGCCACAAAACCTGGACGACGCTCGCTCAGCATGCGGATTGGATCTTCTGCCTGGTGCGGACCGATCCGAATGCGAAACCACAATCCGGCATTTCCTTCCTGCTGATCGACATGAAGTCGCCGGGCGTCACCGTGCGACCGATCATCACCATCGACGGAAGCCATGAGGTCAACGACGTTTTTCTGGAGAACGTTCGTGTCCCCGTCGAGAACCTGATCGGCGAGGAAAACAAGGGCTGGACCTACGCCAAGTTTCTGCTCGGCAACGAACGCACCAGCATGGCCGGCATCGGCCGGTCAACACGCTACATCAACAAACTGAAGAGAATCGTAGAAGCCGAGATCCCGTCCGACGATCCGATGCATCTCGACTTCCAGCGCGAGATCGCCCTCGTCGAACTCGACGTACTGGCGCTCGAGGCGACCGAGCTGCGTGTCGTGGCTCAGATGGCACGCGGCATCGATCCTGGGCCGGCCGCATCGCTGTTCAAGATCCGCGGCACCGAGATCTTCCAAAACATCACCGAACTGACCCACCGCGCGATCGGCAATCACGGGCTCGCGCTGCGAGAGCAACCGACCAGCGCCAATCACTTCATGCCCGGTCCTGAATACGGGCACACCGCGTCGGAGAAGTACCTGAATTCCCGCAAGCTCAGCATCTACGGCGGGTCGAACGAGATTCAGCGCAACATCATCGCAAAAGCTGTCCTGGGTCTGTAGCCGGGGTATCGAGAGGGTCGGATGGATATTCAGTTTACTGAAGAGCAGGAACTGCTGCGATCCAGCATCCAGCGCCTGCTGCGCGACCAATATGATTTCGAGGCGCGCCGCAAGATCGTCGCCGACGAACAAGGATTCAGCCGCAGGCAATGGGAGGCGTTTGCCGAACTCGGCTTGCTGGCTGCGCCGTTCGCGGAGGATGCCGGCGGCCTCGGCGGCGGCCCGCTATCGACCATGATCATCGCGCATGAATTCGGGCGCCATCTCGTCGTCGAGCCGTTCGTCGAGACGGTGGTGCTGGCCGGCGGCTTGATCGAACGGCTAGGCGATGCCGCGCAGAAACAGGGCTTCATCCCCGATATCATTGAGGGCAAGAAGATCTGGACGCTGGCCTGGACGGAGAAGGGGGGCCGGTTCGATCTCGCAGACGTGACGACCACCGCGCGACGTGAGGGCGATGACTACGTCCTGAGCGGTGGAAAGACGGCAGTGATCGCGGCGCCATGGGCGGATTACCTTGTCATTTCCGCGCTTACCTCGGGTAATCGACGGGATCGCGGCGGGGTCAGTCTGTTCGTGGTCGACCGCCGCGCGGCTGGCGTCGATCTGCAGAGCTTCAAGACCATCGACGGCCGTCGCGCCGCCGAGATCAATCTGCGCAATGTCCGCGGACAGTTGCTCGGCAAGGAAGGCGAGGGCGTGGCAGCGCTGGAGGCCTGCCGCGATCGCGCCATCGGCGCGCTCTGCGCGGAAGCGGTCGGTGCCATTGGCGAGCTGAATTCCGCCACATTGGAATACTCGAAGACGCGCAAGCAGTTCGGCACCACGATCGGTTCATTCCAGGTGCTGCAGCATCGGATGGTCGACATGTTCATCGCCCATCAGGAGGCGCTCTCCCTGATGCAGCATCTCAATCTCAGCATCAGCGGCGGTGAAGCGGGTCTCTCGCGGCTCGCATCGGGAGCCAAGACGAAGATCGGCTATGCGGCCAAGTTCGTTGCCGAACAGGCTGTGCAGCTGCATGGCGGCATGGGCATGACCGACGAGCTCAATGTCGGCCACTATTTCAAGCGCATCTCTTCCATCAACATCCAGTTCGGCGACCCCGCGTTCCACGTCCTGCGCTATGCACGACTGGGCGCGGCCGCGTAAGAAAAGAGGCGAGTATGACGACAGAAGCAGTAATCGTTTCCACCGCTCGTACGGCGGTCGGCAAAGCCTACCGCGGATCCCTCAACAATACGGAGGGGCCTACCATGGCCGGTCACGTCATGGCCGAGGCGGTGAAGCGCGCCGGCATTGCCCCGGGTGAAGTCGAAGACGTGGTGATGGGCTGCGCCATGCAGCAAGGCACCATGGTGATGAACGTAGCCCGCAAGGGGGCGATCCGCGCGGGCATGCCGGTGACCGTCGCCGGCACCACCATCGACCGGCAATGCGCCTCAGGCCTGCAAGCGATCGCCGTGGCGGCACGTTCCGTGATGCTTGACGGCGTGGACATCGCGATCGGCGGCGGCATCGAGTCGATTAGCTTGGTGCAGAACGAGCACATGAACAAGTTCCATATGGTCGACGATGAATTGATGGCGATGAAGCCCGAAATGTACATGTCGATGCTCGATACGGCCGAGGTCGTCGCCGAGCGCTACAAGATCGGCCGTGACAAGCAGGATGAATACAGCCTGGAGAGCCAGCGCCGGGTCGGGGCCGCCCTGCAGAGCGGTCGGTTCGACGAGGAGATCGTTCCGATCACGACGAAAATGGCGCTCGTCAACAAAGACACCAAGCAGGTTTCCTATGAACAGGTGACCCTCACCAAGGACGAAGGCCCGCGTCCTGATACGACCGCAGAAGGCCTCGCCAAGATCAAGCCGGTGTTCGAGGGCAAAACCATCAGCGCCGGCAATGCGAGCCAGCTTTCGGATGGTGCATCAGCATGCGTGATCATGAGCGACAAGATCGCGGCCAAGAAGGGGCTCAAACCGCTCGGGATCTTCCGTGGCTTCGTTGCCGCGGGGGTCGAGCCGGATGAGATGGGTATCGGCCCGGTGGTCGCGATCCCCCGCCTGCTGAAGCGTCACAACCTGAAGATCGACGACATCGATCTTTGGGAGCTCAACGAGGCTTATGCGGTTCAGGTGATTTATTGCCGCGACAAGCTCGGCATCGACCCGAACAAGCTCAACGTCAATGGGGGCTCGATTGCGATCGGTCATCCCTATGGCATGACCGGCGCCCGCCTCACTGGCCACCTTCTGATCGAGGGGCGGCGACGGAAGGCAAAGTACGGTGTCGTGACCATGTGCATCGGTGGCGGCATGGGCGCGGCGGGCCTTTTCGAAATCATCCATTGAACGGAACTGCGGGAGATCATCGTGAAGACAGCGATTACTGAACTGTTCGGCATCGAACATCCGATTATTCAGGGCGGGATGCACTATGTCGGGTTTGCCGAACTTGCAGCAGCGGTGTCTAACGCCGGCGGCCTCGGCCTCATTACCGGCCTCACCCAGAAGACGCCCGAGTTGCTGGCCAAGGAAATCGCGCGCTGTCGCGACATGACGGACAAGCCGTTCGGCGTCAATCTCACCTTCCTGCCGAGCTTTACCGCGCCCCCTTATCCCGAATATATCGCCGCGATCAAGGAAGGCGGCATCAAGGCGGTCGAGACCGCTGGCCGTAGCCCGGAAGAGTACATGCCGGCGCTGAAGGCCGCCGGCATCAAGGTGATCCACAAATGCACTTCGGTGCGGCATTCGCTGAAGGCGGAGAAGATCGGCTGCGACGCGGTCAGTGTCGATGGCTTCGAGTGCGGCGGTCATCCCGGCGAGGACGACATTCCCAACATGATCCTGCTGCCTCGTGCGGCCGATGAGCTAAAGATCCCGTTCGTCGCGTCGGGCGGCATGGCGGATGCGCGCAGCCTCGTCGCGGCTCTCTCCATGGGTGCGGCGGGCATGAACATGGGCACCCGCTTCGTCGCCACCAAGGAGGCGCCGGTCCACGACAAGGTGAAGCAAGCACTGGTCAATTCGACCGAGCTTGACACCGTTCTCGTGATGCGCGCGCTGCGCAACACCGAGCGCGTGTTGAAGAACAAGGGCGTCAGCGAGCTGATCGAGATCGAGCGCGAGAAGGGCGCGAGCCTGAAGATCGAGGACATTCTCGACCAGGTTGCCGGCGTCTATCCAAAGGTGATGTTGGAAGGCGACATGGATGCCGGGGCCTGGAGCTGCGGCATGGTGGTCGGGCTGATCAACGATATTCCGACCGTCAAGGAGTTGATCGATCGCATCATGGATGGTGCCGAACGCATCATCCGGCAGCGGCTGACGGGCTTCCTCGACGGTGTGAGCACGGCTTCCGTGCCGGTGCGCGCAATCGCCTGACGCTTCTGAAGAAGCAAGGGACTAAACAGACTGGACGCTCAATTTTTTGAGCGTCCAGTCCCCTTATGAGTCCGTCGTATATTCTTTAGTGCGCCGACCGCCGGAAAAAGAAGCGCGTTGCTTTCTCGGCCGATTTTGGCGCCGTACTGGAGCGCGCATCCCGCGCAAGTCCGAGAGGCAAACGCCAGATTCGCTCGGTGCCCGATCCTGGAGGTGATGGACGCGGCGTTCAGCCTCGAGCCGCCAAATGACGCATCGGATAGTGCTCATAATGGCCGGCGCCGTTCTTCACGATGGGATCCTCTGAGGTAATCGCTTCGATGTTCTCATCGTCGGCAATCTGGTAGAGTGAGACGCCATAACCGCCACTCGGATCCATGACGGGGCCGTGAGCGACGACTATTCCTTGGGCGAGCAGATCGTCCAGGAACGCTCCATGCTGCTTCATCCACTTTGCTTCGTCGGCCGTCATCGTCGTCAAGAAATCGGCCCGCGGCGGAATGTATTTGCAGAGGTAAGCCTTCATGTCTGGACTCCGAGCTTAGAGGCAGTGGTGACACGCCCATCGATCTGTCGACCGTTGCCCGTATCGGAGCGAGGTCGTGTCGCGACTATCAAATTATAAGTCGCTATATAAGGTATATAAACCTCGGATTTGAGGGGACGATCAGATTCTCAGGGTCGGTTTCGCATGCCGTAACTGACCTGGAGCGCCCGTATGCGCCGCTGTGCATCGCCGATGACGTACCGCGGACGTCTGGTAATCTTGACGCGGTCTCGCCTAGCCTCCCGTCATATAAAAGCCCGCATGGCGTAGAACGAAATCGTAGACGCCAAGCGGCGGCTTGCCGGTGATCTTCTCGACATCTGATGTCAACCTGTCGTACCGATTCTGCTGTTTGAGAAGCGCCATTGTCGCGAGATGGGAAAGCGCATGGCGAGGCAACCGTCCGCTATTCTCCAACTGCTTGCGCCAAGGTTCCCAGGGAACGTTGACATAAGTGATCGGATCTCCGAGCGCCTTGGAGAACTCTTCGGCAACTCCGTTCATGTCCTGCGACCGGGGTCCCGTCAGTTCATAAATCTTGCCGATATGCGGGCCTGGGTTTTCGAGGATGGTTGCGATCACGCGCGCAACATCTTCACTTGCAATCGGCGACGTCTTCCCGTTTCCGAACGGCAAGCGAATTTGTCCATGGTCACGGATAGAGCTCGCGGACAGTCGAAGGAAAAAGGTGTCCAGGAATGCCGTGGGGCGGACGTGTACGACGGGTAGTCCGGACCAATTCAATGCCTGTTCTGCGAGCCAGTGCAGCTTTTGCTGCGGGCTGTCGGTCGTCGAATTAATGCTCATCTGCGATGCGGTCATCTGAGAGATGTTCACGAACGCGCTCACCTTGTGGTGTTTCGCGACGGCTGCAGCGTTGACGGTCGCCTCCAGATATGAAGGTGAAACCGCCATACCGAAGTAGACCCGCTCGCAACCTTCGACCGCTCGATGCATCGCATGCAGGTCGAGGAGATCGCCAACGACGATCTCAACTCCTAAGCTAGCCAGCTTGGCCGATCGGGCGTCCTCGCTGCGGACGAGGGCCCGTACCTTCGAGCCCCGCTCGACTAGCAGCTTGCATGCAACATGGCCAATGGTTCCGGCGGCGCCGGTGATCAGGATGGGGGATTGCATGTTTACTCCTCGCGAGGGGCCGAATAGGGGCATATCAGGTGAAAGCTATACGCTGGCCATGCAGAAGCAGAGCTTCGGCGCGGCAGAAAGCTCGACCTGCGCCGACTAGTCACATCGAGCGCGCACTATTGGCCGACGCTCCTGAGCCGATGCTGCTAATGGCGTGGCATGGAGATGGTTGGGGGGGCAGGTCGCCGATCCGTCCGTCTGATGACTTGCAAAAGAATAGTTATTGGATATGCTTCGGCCAACAAGGAAAACTCAAATCAGGGGAGGGGCCGTTGAAGTTGGCCACCTATCGATCGAATGGTCGGAACAAAGTCGCGCTGGTTCATGCCGGCGACACGCGTTTGTTCGATCTCGCTTCCGCTTCCGAGCGAGCCGGCAAACCAAATCCGGCCTTCCATTCGATGCTCGATCTCATCGACGACTGCGATGCGTCGCTCGATGTAGCGTCGCACCTGTTCAGCCGGTACGGGCAGGACCAAGATCTGTCGTTCGATGTCGCCGCATCCGAGCTTCTCGCGCCCCTGCCGGAGCCGCGCCAAATGCGCGACGGCATGTCGTTTCCGGTGCACATCGTTCAAGCGCCAATCGGACACCTCAAATTCCAGGCGCGAGAGGCCGGCGATGCGGTTGAGCTCGCCCGCCTTCAGGCGGCGCCTCTGCCTGAATTACCGGAAGTCTATCGCAAGCAGCCGATCTACTACATCACGAACCGCTTCAGCGTCGGAGGTCCCAACACCACCGTTAGATGGCCCCGCTACAGCCAAGTGATGGACTACGAGTTGGAGTTCGGCATCATCACCAAGAATAGGGGCGCGAACATCTCCGCAGCGAAAGCGCGCGATCACATATTCGGGTTCACGATCTTCAATGACTTTTCCGCGCGCGATGCCCAGCGAGTGGAGATGGAAGGAAGGCTCGGGCCCGCCAAAGGCAAGAGCTTCGACGGCGGCAACGTGCTCGGGCCCTGGATCGTGACGCCAGACGAAATAGGTGATCCCTACAATCTCACAATGGAAGCGCGCATCAACGGGGTGACCCGTTCCCGAGGCACCAGCGAAGGCATGCTGTTCTCGTTCGAAGAAATCATCGCGCATGTGACACGGGATGAGACGTTGATGCCGGGTGAATTCATCGGCTCGGGTACGGTCGGCAATGGCTGCGGTCTCGAGCTGGGATGGTACCTTGAGCATTCGGATACGATCGAGCTCGAAGCCGAGAATATCGGAGTTTTGAGAAATAAAGTCGTGCGTCAGGATGTGCCGGCAGATTGATGCTTGCAAACTGCAAGTCATGGTGTGACAATTCTCGTAGGAAAATAAGAGCCGTTACGGAGCGGCGTCGACGACCAGGGAGGCGGCTTTGTCTGAAGAGGCATTGGTGACGCGCGACGAGCGCGGAAATATCTCGGTATTGACCATGGTCTACCGGCCGTACAATTTGCTCGGCCCCAAGTTCCTCAGTGCGATCGTTCAGCAGGTCGAGGCAGCTCAGAAGGCTGGAAGCCGTGCGATCGTCATCCGTAGCGGGTTGCGCCATTTCTCGGCCGGAGCGGATCTGGATATTTTCGAGACGCAGGTCGCGGCCGACGATGCCGAACGGAGCGGCGCAAATATGCGGCGAACCAACGTCGAATTCCTGCGCTTCATGGAGCTGCTGCCGATTCCCCTGATTGCGAGCATCCACGGTGTCTGCCTGGGCGGCGGGCTCGAACTCGCCCTGTCCTGCGACTACATCATCGCGGCTAGCTCGGCAAAGATCGGCTCGGTCGAGGCGACGCTGGGGCTGCATCCTTTGCTGGGCGGAATCCAGCGTCAGGTGCAGCGCATCGGCGCGCAGCGCGCCAAGGAAATGTCGATGTTGGCGCGGCGCTACGACGCCCCGACTCTGGAGAAATGGGGGCTGATCAATCTGACGGTGCCGGAGGAATCCCTGGAGACTGCGACGATGGCGATCGCGGAGGAGTTTGCGCAAGGCCCCACGGTCGCGCACGCCGCCACCAAGGAGCTCGCCTATATCGCGGTCAACGAGGGCGTCGCGGCGGCCGACGAGGCGATGGCGAGAGTGCAGGCGCCGATATGGGCGTCTGAGGATCTGAAGACTGGTCTTGCGTCCTATCGCAAGAACGGTCCTGGTCTCGCAAAGTTCGCGGGGCGCTGACATGACTGGTCCCCTCAGTGGAATTCGAGTCGTGGATTTCTCGCGCGTCCTGGCGGGCCCCCTGTGCGCGAGGACGCTGCAGGATCTCGGCGCCGAGGTCATTAAGATTGAGCCGCCGAGCCCCGACGTCAGCCGGTTCGCGTTTCCGTCGACCGACGGGATGTCAGGCTATTACGCGCAGCAGAATGCCGGCAAACGCAACGTCAGCATCAATCTCAATCTTCCGGGGGCCTACGAATTGGTCCTGAAGCTCTGTGACACGGCGGATGTGGTGGTCGAGAATTTCCGCGCTGGCACGCTGAATTTCTTCGGCCTCGACTATGATACGCTGTCCAAGCGAAACCCGAAATTGATCTACGCTTCCATCACCGGGTATGGGCAGGGTGGTCCCTGGCGCAGCCGGATGGCGTATGCGCCGACCGTGCAGGCCGAGGCCGGCTTCACCCATAACAGCATTCGTCACTACGGCGAGGCGTTAGCAGAGCCGCGCACCGACAGCCTCTCGCATGCGGACGTTTACACTGGCTTGCAGGGCGTGATCGCGATCCTCGCGGCTCTCAACAGCCGGCAGAAGAGCGGGCAGGGCCAGTATATAGACATCGCCATGGCGGCGACGCTGCTGGCGGTCAATGAGCGGGCCCACGTCGATCTGTCCGATGACGACATTGGCGCGGAGCCGGCGGTGCTGGGGGCGACCGACTGCTCGTTCTTCATAGGGCCCCAAGGCGACGAGTTCACCGTCGCAACGAGCATCATCGGCAGCCTGACGTTTCCGTCTTGGCTAAGAGCGATGCGCCGCGTCGATCTGATCGAGGATCCACGGTTCGCCACCGCGGCCGCGCGCCGGTTGAACTTCGGTCTGCTGCACCAGATCATCCAGTCCTGGATCCTGACATTCCCGGACATGGCGACGCTGGATGCGCAGTTCGACGAAGCCAAAATCGCGATGGGCGAAATCCGCTCCATCAAGGAGCTCGCATCTTCGGAGTGGAGCGACTATTGGGGCGCGGTCCAACGGGTTCCTGATCGAAGCGGCGGGGAATACCGGTTGCCGGGGCGACCGTGGCACTTTTCCGGAGACCAGTTGTCGCCGATTGGAGCGCCGGCCTTCCAGGGAGAGCACAACTTTGCGGTTTTCGGCGAGCTCGGCATCAGCGAAGAAGAGCTGAAGCGATTGAGCGAAGCGGGCGTTCTGGTGTCTCATCGGCGTGCCCAGGGGCCAGACGCGACTGCCAAGACGACAAGCGAGCCGGGACAGGCCGCCTGAAGAATAGACGCGAAATGGCTCGAACTGGACATACACGAATCCCGCTCGATTTGGTATGGGCTGGGTTTGGAGGTGAAAACCTATGTCCAGTGCGAAGCAGGGCCGTCTCGCCAACAAGGAATGCTCCGTTGCGCGAGCGATGGAAATCGTCGGGGACCGCTGGTCTATCCTGATTTTGCGGGAGGCGTATTACGGTGTGAAGCGCTTCGACGAGTTCGAGATGTACGTCGGAATCGCCCCGAACATCCTCAGCGCCAGGTTGAAGAAGCTTGTAAGTGCCGGTGTTATGAGGCGGGTACCTCTGCCCGAACATTCGGGACGATATGAGTATGTCCTCACCGACAAGGGCCGCGACTTTTTTCCGGCCTACTTGGCGTTGAAGAAATGGGGTGACGACTGGCTCGCAGAGTCAGAGGGACCGCAGGTCGTGTTTCTCGATCGCGAGGCGGGACGTCCGATTGAATATCCGGAGCTGAAAAGGGCGGATGGCCGGCCTTTGCGGCTCGAGGACGTCGAGATCGTCCCCGGAGCAGGTGCCGTGTCTTTCAACCGAAGGCGATTTGGCGGCGCTTCGGGTGGCCGCAATGCAGGCCGGCCGGCCGGTGCCGTCTCAAGAGGAAAGCGCAAGTAGAGCTCGCCCGAGCTCGATCCGGATCAAGTCCGCGCGATATTGGGCCGGCGCATATCGGTCCGAGAGACATTCGGTGATCTCACTCACCATTTGGGCGGCTTCATCGATGTTGTCCCGAGAGAGAGTCTTGCCGATCAGGAAGTCGGACGCTGCCCTGCCTACGAAGGCGTGGTTCGCTACACCGGTGATGCCGATGGAAACGTCGGCTACGATACCGCCCTGCATTTGCATCCCCACCGCGACTCCCACGACCGCAAACCCGCTCGCCGGATGCCGGATCTTCCGATAGGTGTAACGCGTGCCCGGTTTCGGTCTCGGGATGAGGATAGCGGCAAGAACTTCGTCAGGCTCCAGGGCCGTCGAGAAAATATCGACGAAAAAGTCTTCGGCCGATACGGTGCGGCGTCCGGCTGCGCCAGCGATCTCGATTTCCGCCCGCAGCGCCAAGACGACGGCTGGCCAGTCTGCCGCCGGGTCGGCATTCGCCAGTGAACCGCCGATCGTGCCGCGGTTCCGCACCTGAGGATCGGCGAGAACACTGGCGGCCTCCTGGAAGACCGGGAATATCTCATTCAACGGCTCGGAAGCAAACAGCTCGGCGTGAGTCGTGAGCGCGCCGATCCTGACATGGGTCTCGCCGATTTCGATGCCCTTGATCTCGGCGATACCGCGGATGTCGATCAAAAGCTCGGGCGAAGCCAGCCGCAACTTCAACGCTGGAAGCAGGGTATGGCCGCCGGCCAGGAGCTTCGCTCCGTCGGGATTGTCGCGCAGCAGCTCGATCGCCCGGGCGAGGGAAGACGCGCGGACATAATCGAATGCAGCGGGGATCATCAGGCGGCTCCTGCGCGTGCGCTGCGTACTGCAGCCCAGATCCGTGGGGGCGTGAGAGGCATATCGAGATGTTTGATGCCGAATGGCGACAACGCATCGAGCACGGCGTGGACCATGCAGGGCGGAGCAGCAATCGAGCCGCTCTCACCGATGCCTTTCACGCCAATCGGATTGGTGGGCGACGGCGTCTCCTGGAACAAGGATCGGATGTTCGGGACATGCTCGGCGCGGGGAACGGCATAGTCGAGCAGCGAACCGGTCAGGAGCTGTCCGTTCTCGGGGTCGTAGCTGACTTCTTCATAAAGGGCTTGAGCAATGCCCTGCACGACGCCGCCATGGATTTGGCCGGCCGCCAGAAGCGGGTTGATCAACGTCCCGACATCGTCCACCGCGACATAGTCGAGAATGTTGACCGTTCCAATTTGGGGATCGACCTCCACATAGGCGAGGTGGACGCCTGACGGCGCGCCCATGCCGGTAGGATCATAAAAAACCGTCTCGTCGAGGCCGGGGGCTACTCCGTCGGGCAGCTTATGGCCGACATATGCCATGCGCGCCACCTTGGAAAAGGTCAGCGGCGCGATATCGGTGCCGGGTACGGTGAATGCGCCCGCCGAATAGGAGACATCCTTTTCGTCCACCTCCAACATGCCCGCAGCGATCTTCTTGGCCTTGGCAATGACCTGGTGGGCAGACACGTGAACGCTCGATCCGCCGACGGCCATGGAGCGTGAGTTGAACGTGCCGTGTCCGGCTTGCACCTGGCGCGTGTCACCCTGAACGATCTCGATATCCTCTATCGGAATTTGCAGAACGTCCGCGGCGATTTGCGAGAGCGACGTGGCATGGCCTTGCCCCTGGCTCATCGAGCCGGAGTAAACAGTGGCCCGGCCGCTGGAATCAATGCTGACGCGAGCGCTTTCCCAGCCTCCGCGGTTGAACCCGCCGGGAGCCAAACGGCGTGATGGAGCCATGCCGCACATATGCGTGTAGGCAGCGACTCCAATGCCGCGGTAGATGCCGCTCCCGCGCAAGCTCTCGCATTCTTCACGGCGTTTTTCATAATCGAATGCCGCCAGCGCTTTGTCCAGCAAGGCCTGATAGTCGCCGCTGTCGTACATCACGCCCGTGCTGCCATACGGCCGGTAAGGGAAATCCGACGAACGAAGCAAGTTCTTTCGTCGGACGTCCACCTGATCGAGATTGAGATGGCGCGCCACGGCATCGATGGCGCGCTCCGCGATGTAGGCTCCTTCGGGCCGGCCATAGCCGCGGTACGCGTCTACTGGCACCGTATTGGTGACGACGACCCGGGAAAATGCTTCGTAATTGTCGATCTTGTAGGTCCCCGTTCCGAAGTTGACCGTGTTCACGGTCGGACCGCCGGTCGCCATGTTTGACAAATAGGCTCCGACATTCCCGAGGGTGCTGACCTTGAGGCCCAGGATCCTTCCATCGTTCTTGAAAGCGACCTCTATATCCTCGGTATGGGCGCGGCCGTGGCTGGTTGATTGATGGCTCTCCGAGCGAGTCTCCCACCACTTCACCGGGACGCTCAATTCGCGAGCGAGATAGGGGCAAAGCAGATCTTCCGGATACAGATGCATCTTGGCACCGAAGCCACCGCCGATATCAGGTGCGACCACGCGCAATTGATGTTCGGGGATACCGACCGTCTCCGCGATCCAGCGCCGGTGCATATGAGGAACCTGGCTGCCGATATAAACGGTGAGCGTGCCGTCTGGCTCTGGTGCGGCGATGACCGCGCGCGTCTCCATGCAGGTCGGAATCAAGCGGTTATTGATGACGCGGAGACTGATGACCTGATCCGCTTCCTGATTTGCCTTGGCGTAATCGCCTCCCTTGACCTTGTAGAGGGTCGTGACGTTGCCAGGTACGTTTTCGTGAAGCTGCGGCGCGCCCTCTTGGACGGCGACCGCCTCCTCGGTCACCGCGGGTAGTACCTCATAGTCGACCTCAATCAGACCGACTGCGTCGTAGGCTTGCGCCAGCGTCTCCGCCACCACCAGCGCCACGCATTCTCCGACAAAGCGAACGCGGTCGGTCGCGATCACTGGACGGACCGGCACCTTGCTGCCGGGAATAATCCAGTTGGGCACGATAGGACCGATCCTGTCGACAAGCGCCTCGCCGGAAAGAACCAGGCGGACTCCGGGCGCCGCTCTCGCATGCGACAGATCGATGCTGCTGATCGCGGCGTGCGCGTGTGGCGATCGGAGTATCGCCATGTGCAGCATGCCCGGCAACTTGATGTCGTCGACGTATCGGCCCCTGCCGGCGAGCAGTTTGCGGTCCTCGCGCCGCCTCAGCGGCTGGCCGATGAGTCGTTTTCCGGTCGAAATGGTCATGCCACGTCCCCCTTCGATGCGAGGCTTTCGACGGCGCGCACGATGTTATGATAGCCTGTGCACCGGCAGATATTTCCGGCAAGACCGTGCCGTATCTCGCGCTCGTTGGGGGCGGCGTTCTCCTTCAACAGATTTCGCACGCTCATGACCATGCCTGGCGTGCAGAAGCCGCATTGAAGCGCGTGGTGATCTTGAAACGCGGCCTGAACCCGGTCGAGATCGCCGCCGCTGCCGGTCACGCCCTCGATCGTCGTGATGGAGGAGCCGTCGGCCATGACGGCGAGGACGGTGCAAGATTTCACCGCCTGTCCGTCGATCTCGACGGTACAGGCGCCGCATTGAGAAGTATCGCACCCGACATGCGTGCCGGTGAGGCCGAGATCCTCCCGGATGAGATGGACGAGCAATCTGCGCGCCTCGACGGTCACCGTCCTGCGAGAACCATTGACCTCGATTGTCACTTCATGCGGAACGGCTTGAACCGGCATAATTCCTCCCGCGATTATCTTGATGCTTTACTTATAGTCACTCTAATAATAATAGTGACATCCGGCAAGCGATTTTTGCCGCCGCCCCGCGATTTCGGATGCAGCTCGTCTGCGGGGGGCCTTGTGTTGCTTGAATGGGCCAACGACGGATGCGCTTGAAAAGCTTTGAAGGAATGGCGTGTTCGATCGCCGGCGTCCTGGACGCCGTCGGGGACCGCTGGGCTTTTTTGATCCTACGTGACCTCTCGTTGGGGATAAGCAGGTACGAGGATCTGAAGAAGTCGAGCGGCATTACCCATGCCACGCTGTCTGATCGGCTAAAACATCTCGAGCGAAACGGATTGATCGAGCGTCGTCTCTATCGAACTGGACCCGATCGCTATGAGTATGTCCTGTCCGGGCGAGGCTGGGACGTGGTTCTCGTGATTCAGGCGCTCGCTCAGGTCGGCGACAAATGGGGAGTGACCGGCAGCGCCGGACCTCCACTCGAATTCATCAACAAGAACGGGGGAAGCCGGGTGAAGTTGGCGACTGTCGATGAAGACACGGGAGCGACTATCCACTTGAGGGATGTTCGGCCGAAAGCCGGCCCAGGCGCCGACGAATTGGTGAGATGGCGCATATCTAAATTCGCACGATAGCCGCCCAGCAGGATCGTGGTCTTGGGGCGGCGCCCATGGCCACCGCTGGGCGGTCGATCGCGAATGAAAGGCGAGCTACGGTCTTGTCATACTGCCGTCCGACGCATGGACGGTCAGCTGTCCCCAGAGCTGATGGCTGTGCTGTCATCATGACAATTGCGAGAGCCCGCCAAGCAGGCGGACCTCAGTTGTTGTTGCGGCAAGCTCAGGACGAGTGCGCGACTTGGTGCTCTTCCGACAGCAACTGTTGCAATTCGCCCGACTGGAACACTTCCGTGACGATGTCACAGCCGCCAACGAATTCGCCGCGCACGTAGAGTTGCGGAATCGTCGGCCAGTCCGAATACGCCTTGATTCCCTGCCGCAATTCCTCGGACTGGTAGATGTCGTGCGACTTGAACGTCACGCCCAGATGTTCGAGGATTCGGACGACCTGCGCCGAAAAATCCGCAGGCCGGCGAGCTAGGCGATCCCTTCATGAATAGCACGACTTCGTTTGCATTGACTTCATTGCTTATGAACTCTGCGATCGTCATCCGTCTTCTCCTGCCGTCTGTCAGTTCCAAGTCGATATATTTTCGCGTGAGAACGAAGGGGAGCCCGGCGGACATGCCCCTTTGCTATCAACGTGGCGCGGTCAGCCGGGCGCGATCTCTCGCGAATCCGGCTCGGCTTTTCGAAACGAGCAAATAGGTCACTTTAATTTTGATAGAAAGTCAATTCCAAAAAGGAACGGTGGTATTCAGGTTCCTGCGCTGATATCGTCGCTCGGGCAACCGCAGCTGTGGCGCATTCGGCGGACAGATCGAGGCCTCAAAGGCGGTCCTACCAAAGGGGGGAGTAAAACGTGGAACGTTTTTGGCTGGGGAATTATCCCGACGGCGTGCCTGCGGATATCGACGCCAATCAAATCCCGTCATTGATCGAAATGTTCGAAGAGAGCTTTGCGAAGTTTGGAGATCGTAAAGCGGCCATCTGCATGGACAAGGCAATCACCTACCGCGAGCTCGAGGAGATGTCGGCTGCAATCGGCGCTTACCTGCAGAGCAAAGGCCTCGCAAGGGGAAGTCGGGTCGCGGTGATGATGCCGAACGTTCTCCAAAATCCAATCGCTGGCGCGGCGGCCTTGCGCGCCGGCTGCACGGTTGTGAACGTGAACCCTCTCTACACGCCTCGAGAACTCGAGCATCAGTTGAACGATTCGGGCGCGGTGGCGATCTTCATCCTCGAGAACTTTGCTGCGACCTTGGAAAAGGTGTTGCCAAGAACGAAGGTCAAGCACATCGTTATCTGCTCGATTGGGGAGTTGCTCGGTCCAAAGGGGGTCTTTGTAAACTTTGTCGTGCGCAAGGTGAAGAAGATGGTCCCTGCCTATGCACTGCCGGGCGCCGTCTCGTTCAAGAATGCGCTGTCGGCAGGTCGGAAGCTGAAATTGAGGAGACCTGATGTCGGACCGAACGACGTTGCCTTCCTGCAATACACGGGAGGCACCACCGGCGTCTCGAAAGGAGCGATCTTGCTCCATCGCAATATGGTGGCCAACGTGCTTCAAATTTGCGCCTGGAGCGAGCCTGCCTTCCGCAGCGTTCACCCAGGCGAACCTTTGCTGACGGTCTGCGCGCTGCCGCTGTATCATATCTTCGCGCTTACCGTTTGCTTCTTGTTCTCCGTGCGGATCGGCGGCGCCAATCTTCTGATCGTGAACCCGCGGGATATCGATGGTTTCGTCAAGGAGCTCCGCAAATACAAGATTCACAGCTTTCCGGCCGTCAACACGCTGTTCAACGGGCTCCTACGACATCCCGACTTCAAGAACGTGGATTTTTCACAGTTGCGGATGGCGATCGGCGGAGGAATGGCAACTCAAAAGGCTGTCGCGGACAAGTGGCTTGCGGTGACGGGCTGTGTCCTTTCCGAGGGCTACGGACTGTCCGAGACGTCACCGACGCTGACGGCCACGTTGCCGACCATGACGGAGTTCTCCGGCTCGATCGGTTTGCCGCTTCCATCGACCTATATCTCGATCCGCGACGACGACGGAAACGAAGTCCCGATCGGTGAAGCCGGCGAGGTCTGCGGAAAAGGACCACAGGTGATGTCCGGCTACTGGAACAGGCCCGATGAGACCGCCCGGGTGATGACCCCTGACGGGTTCTTCCGAACCGGTGACATCGGCGTCATGTCGGCCGACGGATTCACCAAGATCGTGGACCGCAAGAAGGATATGATCATCGTTTCGGGCTTCAATGTGTATCCGAACGAGGTGGAAGCGGTGATCTCGAGCCACCCGGCGGTGCTGGAGTGTGCCGCAATCGGCGTGCCGGACATGAAATCCACCGAGGCGGTGAAAATCTTTGTTGTTCGTGCCGCCCCCCAGCTGACGGCGGAGGAGCTCGTCAGTTTTGCCGGGACGCAGTTGACGCCGTACAAGGTTCCAAAGCTGATCGAGTTCAGGACAGAACTTCCCAAGAGCAATGTCGGGAAGATCTTGCGCCGCGAGCTGAGGAGTGAGGCGCAAGCAAACGGCGGGTCGCAGACTCCATAAGAGCACGCGCGAAGAATCTCACGGCGCCACAAAGAGGAAGACCGATCGATGGGCGCGGTCGGTGTCGTAGGCGCCCGGCCTGCAACGATGCACATGGGACCGTGCCAGCGAACCTGGTCGCGCGGGACGCGGGCCCGCAGATCATGGCTCTCGGCACATCGGCGCAGTTTCAATTCCGGGAATATTGACTATATTTAGACAAGATAAGGATTCTCGGACCCCATTTGGATGGCAAGAAAGAGCCTCGACGTAACTTGTCCGGTAGCCCGAACGCTCGACATCGTCGGCGCGCGGTGGACGCTGCTCATCATCAGGGACCTGCTTCCCGGCACCATGCGCTTTCAGGATCTTCAGGAGCGTCTGCCCCGCATGGCTCCCAATGTGCTCTCCGATCGCTTGAAGATACTTGAGGAACACGGCCTCGTGCGCCGCGAATTCTACAGCGATCACCCTCCCAGGGCGGCCTATACTCTGACGGATCCGGGCCGAGAGCTCGGCGTCATCGTGTTGGCTCTCGGTCGATGGGGCCTGCGGCATCTCGGCGGGAAATTGAGCCCCGGCCTGCAGCACGATGAGTGCTTACGCCACCTGCAGCAAGCCTCCGAGGCCTTGATCCGCCGTCCGGTGCAACGCGTGAAATCCGCAGGCAAGTCGGCGGCGAAGGCAGCGAGAGGCGCAAGAAACTGAGCCACGAGCCACTATGTGAGGGGCCCGGGATTCAGCTTCGGACAGAGTTCGTCGCGATCAGCCTTTGCCGCGGGCTTCGAGGAGCCGGGGCGATCGCTCCAAGGCCCATCTGAAGCTCTTCGGAGCGCGTCCGAGCAGATGTTCGAGTTCGCCTGTGACGGCCTCATAGCGTCCACTTGCGGCGAGGCGGGTGATCGTCCTCAGGTGCTCCGCGGTGTGTGGGACGCGAGCTGCCAGAGCACCATTGATGTAGGCCTCGATCCAGGCGTTCAGATCCTGAGGGACGTAGGAAACGGGTCTTCCCAACGTCGAAGCGTAATCCTCGGCCAAGCCCTGCATGTCCTTCGCCTCCGGGCCGGTGAGCTCGTAGGTCTTCGATACGTGCGTCGACGGATCGATCAAGATCTTGGTACAAATCTCGGCGACGTCGTAGGCGGCAATCGGGGCGATCCTGTGCTTGCCGAAGGGGAGATGAAGCTCGCCGGCGCCCAGCAACTGCTTGAGCGGAAACCAGGCAAGAATCGGGTTTTCAACGAACATCGTAGCCCGGATATTGACGACCGGCAGGCCGGACCAATTCAGAGCCTGTTCGGAGGTCCAATGGGCTCTCTGCTGCGGCGACCAGTCGGCGACAAGTCCTCCCAACCACTCCCGCCGCGTCTCATAAGGGGCCGTCATCCGCGTGAAGTCCATATAGGACTGCTCGAACTCTGAAATATTGAGAAAGACCTCGAGGTCTCCTTGTGCGCGCGCGGCGGCTGCCATCAAGATCGTTGCATCGGTGTAATAGGGATTCAAGCTCATGCTGAAGTAGACCCGGCGGCAGCCTTTCAGCGCGGCGGCAACGTCTGCGACGTTGAGGAGATCTCCCACAAATACGTCGGCGCCCAGCTGTCGAAGAGCTTGCGCCCTCTCGTCGTCTTTACGTACGAAGGCACGCACCGAATGCTTCTTCTCGATGAGCATATTGATCATCGTCTTGCTGATGGAGCCTACATCTCCGCCGGCGCCAGTAATCAAGATGGGATGCTGTTTGGACATCGGCGTTTCCTTGGAGGATGTGACTGGGACGATTTTCGTATGGAAAGGTGGGCCGCGCGGCGCGCCTCGAGGCCATCAGCTCTTGAGGAAAGGCAAAATGTGGTCCAAGACCGCCTCGGGCTTCTCGAGATGCAGGAAATGGCCGACGCCGGGCATGACCACGCGTTCGAAGCCCTTCGTGAACGCTGCAGCCATATCGTCGCTAAGCCGCGCTGACATGCAGCCGTCCTCCTCCCCGTGCAAATAGAGGGCTGGGACGGCAATCGGGCCGTTGGCGCGAGCTTCGAGGGCCTGCGCTTCCGCTTCGGCTGGCGGCGTGAACAATTGCCTGTAGTAGGCGAGCGTCTGGGGCACGACTCCGGGCTGTCTGAACGTTTCGATCAACGCGCTGCGATCCGAAGCCGGCATCTTGTAGCCGGGCGACCACTCCCGCCAAAGCCGATCGAGGAAGGCGAAGTCGTTGAGCTGAACTGCCGGCTCGGCAAAACGCGTATGGAAGAAGAACATGTACCAGCTTCGTCGCTGTTGATCGCCGTCGGCCAGGAATGCCTGCGACAAGCCTTTCCCATAGGGGACCGCCAGCCCTACAAGCTTGCGGATCCGCGATGCATCGAGACTTGCCGCGGAATAGGCCGCTCTTGCTCCGAAATCGTGACCGATGACATCGGCCTGTTCGGCGCCCAAAGCTTCGATGAGGGCGAGGACGTCCTGCCCAATTGCCGCGGCACGGTAGGATCCGTCGGGTGCAGCGCCACCGGCCCAAAATCCGCGCAGTGCCGGAGCAACGGCCCGATATCCCTCCTGCGCAAGACGGCCCAAGACATGAACCCAGCTTTGCGCGTGATCGGGAAAACCGTGCAAGCATAGCACCAGGGGGCCGTCGCCAACTTCAAGGACCGGAAACTCCAGCCCGTTGGCCCGAACAACCCGCTTGCGGATTTCCCTCGGCTCAATCTTCTGGCCCGTCTGCACCGGAGCACCGGGCCGGTCGGGTGAAGGCGCAGCAGTCCTCGTCATTGGCAGATCCTCGCAAATTCTGGATGATGATTATCATCCAGAGCCGGAGGTGGGTAATTCAATGTTGAATAGGCGTGGTAGCAGCTTTGCCGTGTTGGGCTGCACTGGGTTGAAGTACGATAAACCGGAGAGGCGATTGCACCACGATTGGCCCAACGGACGGCCGCACGCGGGCGCGGGGAATGTAGTCGCGAATTTCGATCGGTCAATTGCTCGTTGACGGCGGGACATTATGCGCTACGAGAAAGGTCATGGAGCCGGAACGTCGGCTCGTATCGTCGAGTGTGCTTCGGCTCGGATCCGCGAGCGGGGAATCGAAAGCGTCAAGATTGCCAGGCTCATGAAGTCTGCCGGTCTGACGCACGGCGGCTTCTATCTCCATTTCAAATCTCGTCGTGATCTGATCGAAAGAGCTTTCGCCAGAGCCATGGACGGATCGGTGGAGCGATGGCGGAAGGCGGCCGATCGCTCGGGTCCCGGCGAACGTCTTCTGAGCATCGTCGACTACTACCTCGCGGATCGACACCGCGACGATATCGCGAACGGTTGCGCGCTTCCCTCGCTCGGAGCCGAGGTGTCTCGGGCCGGCATGGGCATCAGAAGGACGTTTTCAAACGGCTTGAGAGAGATGATCGACGTTCTGTCCAGAGACGTGAACGGCCCATCGAAGCGAGAAGCGATTGCCGTCGTATCCGAGATCGTGGGTGCCTTGCTGTTGGCCCGGGCGGTGGATCATCCGGAATTCTCATCGGAAATAATGAGCGTGGCTCGCGAGTATGTTCTGGGCAACGAGCCGCAGGTCCTCGGAATCGCGAAAGCGCCGCGTAAATTCTCGACGCGGACTAAGCGCCCGAATGCAAAGAGGCCGCAGAAGCGCGAAAAATCGAAGCATCTGGGGTGAAGAAGACCCACAAGGCCTGTGTTGCGGAGTCAGCGAACTCGGCACGTGTGCAATACGCCGGATAGCGGCCTTGGACAGAACTGGCTCAAGAACCTCGATTTTTTAAACGCCGAACTTCCTAGCATCAGTCTCCAAGGCCTTGGCCACGGCCTTCAGCCATTTATGGACAGCTTTGATTTTCTCGGACGAGCCGTCGACCTTCCGATGGGTAAAGTAGAAGTCCCTCAGCGCCATGTTTTTCGAGCCCCATCGCGCTATGACCGTCAGGGCGCCGCTGCTGACCAGCGGTGCGATCAGAGGAAAAGGCGCCAGCACGACGCCCATCGATGACCTAGCCATCTGTATGGCCGTCAAGAGGCTGTCGCCGACAAGGTCCGGTTCCTTGGTGGCGACCTGCGGTTCGTACTCCTCAAACCACCTTTGCCAAAGATCCGGCGCCGTGGCGAACTTTATCAACGGCAGCTTCGTCAGGTCTTCCGGGTGCTGAATTGGGGCGAAGCGATCCAATAGCTTCGGGTCCGCGCATGGGGCAGCGCGCGACCTGAGCAGCCTATGATAGGTCAGGCTGCCGAACGGGGGCTCGCCAAATTGGACCGCGGCGTCGATATTGTCTCTCTCGAAATCGGCCAGGGTGTTCTTGGCCTCCAGTCTCAGATCAAGCCCCGGATTGTCGATGCGGAATCTTTCGAGGTGAGGGAGCGCAGCGAGCATCGCGAACGTAGGGGTTACGCTGACCCGGACGATAGGGCCGCGCTTTCTATCCTCCAAGAGGTCGCTCGCGCGAAACAGTTCGTTGAAAGCGCTCAGGACGGCACTGGCATAGATCGCCCCGTCTTCAGTGAGTTCGATACTCCGGCCGCTGCGCCGAACCAGTTGAATCCCGAAGTGTGCTTCGAGCGTACGAATTTGATGCGTGATCGCGGACGGCGTGAGATTCAGACTTTCGGAAGCAAGTTTCACGCTGCCTGACCGTGCGAGAGCTTCGAATGCGCGCAGGCTCGCCAGAGGGGGAAGGGCTGATGGTGCATTCGACATGTGTCGTGAACCTGCTTCAACGATCCGCAATCGAATTCAATTGTGTTCCACCTGTTTTGCTGGCCAGCTTAGCGGAAGCAAGCGACGCTCCATAGCGCAATTTAGGCCCCTATGAGGGCGACATCGGACGAACGTTTCATCGCGGCCGGTCGGATAGCGGGTTCAATGTCGCGCTGGCGCAGGCGGTCGCAAGAATTCGAGTCCGGCGCTCGAGGCAATGAGCTGCCTTCACGCGAGCCGCCAATCCTGGGTGGAGTGGCTCGGGATCCCTTGAAGCAAACGTCGACCATGCAATCTAGTTCGGAGGAACGGATGTCAGCCAACAAATCGGATCTCTTTCAAAAATTGGTCCGAATTGCCGCCGCAGCGGTGGTAGGCATGGTCGGGGCCTCGTTTGCAAGTGAAGCTCCATCGCAGATCGCGATCCCGCCGGGATCCCCGTTTCCGGAAAGTCTGGCAGCGACAACGGATGGAACGCTCTTCGCCAGCAGCTTGACCAACGGCGGGATCGTGCGCGTAAAGCCCGGCGCCTCCGAGGCCGAAGCCTGGATCAAGCCCGGGACATTCGATACGCGATCGACGTTCGGCGTTCTCGCCGACGAGAAATCAGGGCTGCTTTGGGTCTGTTCGAACGATGCCACCCCGCTCGGCGTCAAAGGTCCAAACACGGTCGAAGGCTCGTTCGTCAAGGGGTTTGACCTCAAGACCGGAGAGGGAAAAATTAGCGCCCAGCTGCCCGCAAAACCCTCGCTCTGCAACGATCTTGCGATTGGGCCGGACGGCGAGCTCTACGTCACGAATACTCTGCAACCGCAGATCCTTCGCTTGAAGAAGGGATCTTCCGAGCTTGACGTCTGGATCCAGGACGACAAGCTGAAGGGTGGCCTTGATGGGATTGCGTTCGGACCGGATGGAGCTTTGTACGTCAACACTTTCCAAAGCGGCGAACTCTTCCGCATCGAAGCCAAATCGGGAGTCGCCGGCGCCGTCACGAAGCTTGAAACATCACGCCCAATCAAGTTTCCGGACGGACTTAGGGCAGACAAGACCGGGTTCGTGATGGTTGAAGGTGCCGGTCCGCTTTCGAAAGTCACGATCGTCGGGGATCGGGCCGAAATCGAAACGATCAAGGAATTTGCTGGACCAACAGGCGTCGCGCGCGTCGGCAATATGCTTTGGGTAGCGGAAGGCCAGATCGGCTATCTGATGGATACTCCCAAGAAGGGCCAGACGCCGACCTTCCAGTTGCGTTCGATCGACGCTCCCTGACCAACACGGGACCCCGCCGCTCTGCCGGGGTGGCAGCAGAAGTTTGACATTTACGGCAGTCGTCCGTCGATAGAACTCGCTACTGGCGATCCACACGAGGGAGACGCCGTGTTGAACGAGATCAACGGCCATTTGTCGCCAGGTCATTCGCGTTTCGAACGGAGACGAACCATTCCGTTTGTTTCTGTTCGGCCGAAAGCTTTGCGAACGTTGGAGCCACGCCAATGCGCACAAACGGGCAGGGCTTTCGAACGGGGGCAGCGTTGATTGTGCATTCGACGTCTTGCGCTGAGCGCAGTTCAACGATTCGCAATCGATTTCAATTGTCTTTCGTGCGGCTTGCTGGCCAGTTTAGTCGAAAGGCAGCGAACGCTGGATAGCGAAATCTAGACCGTTATCAGATCGCATCGAGCAAAAGCCGCGCGCGTCCGACCGGCCGACCGCGGAAACCAGAGGCGAGGGCACAATGATGAACGCACCCCAGCGGCAAGATCAACATACGGGGGCCGTAGCGAAGATCAATGTGGGGCTGCCCCAGCCCCCGGCCTTCAGCAGTCTGGCTGAAGAGAGACAGCACCGAAAGGAACGGCTGGCTGCCGGACTGAGGCTCTTCGCCAAGTTCGGATTCGACGAGGGTGTCGCGGGCCACATCACGGTGCGTGACCCGGAGTTCACGGACACGTTCTGGGTGAACGGCTTCGGGATGAGCTTCGGTTTGATCAAGGCGTCGGATCTCATTCGGGTCAATCACAGAGGCGAGGTCGTCGAGGGCAACCATCCCGTCAATGCCGCTGCCTTCGCGATCCACGCAAGCGTTCATGCGGCTCGTCCCGATTCGATCGGTGCGGCGCATTCGCACTCAACGCATGGCCGGGCGTTCTCAACGCTGGCTCGGAAACTGGAGCCGATCACTCAGGACGCCTGCGCGTTCTACAACGATCATGCTCTCTACGAAGATTACGGTGGCGTCGCAGTCGAAATGGACGAAGGCCAGCAAATCGCCAAGGCGTTGGGGCCGCACAAGGCGGCTATCTTGCAGAACCATGGCCTGTTGACCGTCGGACAGAGCGTGGATGAGGCGGTCTGGTGGTTCATCACGATGGAGCGGTCGTGCCAGGTTCAGCTACTTGCGGAAGCGGCGGCGGCGCGAACCGGCCAAGCTCTCAAGGTCATTCCCGAAGCATCTGCGAAACAGGCTTTCGCCATCCTCGGTGCTTCAAGGACAGGGTGGTTTCAATTCCAGACCCTGTATTCGAAGATCGTAAAAGAACAGCCGGATCTGCTCAACTGAGGTGCCGGCCAGCAATAATTTCGCTCGGAGGGATCGCATGAACGTCCAAACTTCCCCTGGAAAAGTCAGCCAGAACGCTCTGGCCGCCGACGAGCGGCTGGTCCGTGAGGACCTCGCTGCGCTCTATCATGTGTTTTCTGATCTAGGCTGGTGCGAACACATCTACAATCACATCACGGCTCGCGTACCGGGTCCTGACAGGCACTTTCTGATCAATTCGTTCGGGCTGGCGTACAACGAAGTCACAGCCTCCAATCTCATCAAGATCGATCTTGATGGGAATAAAGTTGTGAACGTTCCGGGTCGTGTCAACGCGCCGGGGTTCACCATCCATTCTTCGGTTCATGCCGCGCGCGATGACGCACATTTCATCGCCCACACGCACACGACGGCCGGAGTGGCCGTTGCTTGCACGGATGAGGGGCTCTCGCATCACAGCTTTTACGGCGCGATGCTCTATGAGCAAATTGCGTATCACGATTTCGAAGGCATCTCGACGGATCTCGGCGAGCGCGAGCGCCTCGTCAAATCGCTCGGCAACAAGAACTACATGATCCTGAGACATCACGGTCTTCTGACCTGCGGGAGGACCGCCGCGGAGGCATTGTTCCGCATGACGATCCTGCAACGTGCATGCGAGGTGCAACTCGCGGCTGCAACATTCGGGAGGGGCTGGCGGCCTTTGCCGGAAGAGATTCTGCGCCGTACGACGCGCCAGATGCAGAGCGAGGTTGCGAAGGGCTTCGACGAAAAGACTTCTTTTGGGCAAGATTCGTTCGAGGCTTATCGTCGCGCACTGGACGGAAAGGGTTCGCGTTACAGGGACTAAAAGCGGTACCGGCACGGTTCGCGGGCTGCGGCCAGCTTCTCGCGCCGCAAGATCAGACGGCAGCATCGTCCGGCACGCCTACCGCGAGTTCTCGCGCGAGAGGACCGCCGAATATTGGCTGATAGAAGACAGCGATGATAAGTCAAAGCCGCTTTCATATGTGCACAACCCCGCCGTCAGATGCGGGGGGCAGAACGGAAATGCCATTCGACGCCGAGAGCGTCTCAGTGTGGGGGAAAGTATCGATGTGGCAGAAAAGAGCCGTGCTCGCGACGCTGATGCTTGCAATCGCGCCGGTGTCGTTTGCGCAGAAGGCGGAGGCCGAGGACCCAGTCGGGGTTACGGCAACGGAGATCAGGGTCGGCGCGACGTTTCCTTTCAGTGGTCCTGCCTCAGCCCTCGGCAATGTAGGCAAGGCATTGATGGCCTATGTCGAGTTCATCAATGACAAGGGAGGCGTCAACGGCCGCAAGATCAGGCTGATAGCACTCGACGATGCATACTCGCCGAGCAAATCCGTCGAACAGACCCGCAAGCTGGTGGAAAGCGAGGAGGTCGCATTTCTGTTCAGTCCGCTCGGGACCGCAAGCATTTCTGCGAACGTGAAATACGCCAACACCAAGAAGGTGCCGCACCTCTTCGTTCTCTCAGGGGCGAACAAATTCACCAATCACGCAGAGTATCCTTACACCACGACCGGGCTGCCGAGCTACGACACCGAAGGTAGAGTGTATGCGAAGTTCATAACCGAAAGGATGCCGGGTTCGCGCATCGCCATCCTCTATCAGAACGATGACCTGGGGAAGGATTTTGTCGGCGCGTTCCGTTCGTACATGAAGGACGATTTCGGCAAGCTGGTCGTGGCAAAATCCTACGAAGCGGCCGATCCGACCGTCGATTCTCAGGTCGTGTCGCTCAAGAGCTCGGGGGCGGAAGCGTTCTTCATCGCGGGGTCGCCGAAATTCACGGCGCAGGCTCTCCGCAGAAGCCGCGAAATCGGCTGGAATCCTCTGACCGTCATTATCAATTCAACCACGTCCGTAGCGGGCACGCTCGCGGCGGCAGGCCTCGACAATGCCAAGGGGGTGGTATCAAGCACGTTCCTGAAAGATCCGACGGATCCGACATGGGAGCACGATCCCGGGGTAAAAAGCTATCGTGCGTTTCTCGCCAAATACATTCCAACTGGTGACGTAGCAGAGACGCTTTACGTTGCCGGCGTCGTCCAGGGCGAGATGCTCGAGAAGATCCTTCAGCAGTGCGGCGATGACTTGACGCGCGAAAACATCATGAAGCAGGCGCTGAATTTGAGAAACTTCTCTCCTTCGTTGGCCCTCCCCGGCAGCGCCATCAATACCAGCGTGAACAATAACCAGGCGTGGACGTCGCTTCAGTTCGAGAGCTTCGACGGGAAAAGCTGGATCCCCTTCGGGAAGCTTGTCAGCGCGGCGGACTAGGCGCGTCTGTCGGCAAGGCGACGGTCACAGAGGAGCGACTATCGCGCTGGACAGCCAGACGCTCGGGTCGCGCCTTCGGCCAGGGACGACGATCTTTCACATCAAAGAGGAGATGAATTGTGCGGATACTGGTCATCGGAGCCGGCGCCCTGGGCGGATATTTTGGCGCGAGGCTTCTGGCAGCAGGGCGCAACGTCACGTTCCTGGTGCGGCCCAAGCGCGCGGAAACGCTCGCGAAGGGCGGGCTGGTCGTCAAGAGCAAGCTTGGCGATCTGCACCTGGCATCGCCTCCGACCGTCACGTCCGACCGGCTGAATGGTTCGTATGACCTTATCATCGTGAGCTGCAAGGCTTACGATCTTGACGACGCCATCGAGTCGTTTGCTCCGGCGGTGGGAAAAAACTCGGTCATCATACCTCTGTTGAATGGCTTGCGTCATCTCGACGTGCTGAACGCCCGGTTCGGTGAAAAGAACGTTTTCGGTGGCCAGTGTGCCATCTCAGCGTCGCTGTCTGCCGACGGCGACATTTTGCACATGACGGATCTGCACACGCTGAGCTTTGGCGAACAGAGCAGGACGCGATCGGAACGTCGCGCCGAGATCGTCGGTGCTTTGTTGGGTGCCGGTTTCGACGCCGAGCTCAGCGACGACATTCTGCAGGCCATGTGGGAAAAGTGGGTGATGATCGCCACCACCGCCGGCGCGACCTGCATGATGCGCGCCTCGATCGGGGACATCGTAGCTGCCGGCGCATCCGACGTGGTGATCGGGTTGCTTGACGAAGCCAGCGCAATTGCGGCCAAGCAGGGGTTTGGACCACGTCCGGCCTATATCGAGCGGGTGCGTTCCATTCTCACAACGCCGGGCTCTCCGCTCATGGCTTCCATGGCGCGTGATATCGAGCGAGGAGCACCGACCGAGGGCGATCATATTCTCGGTGATCTGCTCGGTCGCGTCGGTGGAGGCGAGGTCCCGATCCTCCTCAGGACCGCCTATGCCCATGTGAAGTCGTATGAGGCGCGTCAGGCTCGCGAGCATCCGCGGCGGCATTCTGCAAAATGACACGGGCAAGGGAGGTCGGCGTGGTTGATTATGGCGATTACCAATTTGAAATCTATCGCTCGGGCTTGCACGGTGTGCTTCCGAAGCTTCCGGTCGAGTTTCGTGAACTCGAGGCACGGGCTCATGCCGCGCTGCCGCCGTGGGTCGTATCCTATGTGGCAGGTGGCTGCGGGAACGAGCATACGCAGAATGTCAACGTATCTGCATTTGAGCGCTGGGGGTTGATCCCACGCATGTTCGTAGGTGCTGCGAAGCGCGATTTGTCGGTCAATCTCTTTGGAATGCGGCTTCCGACACCGTTGTTCCTGTGCCCGATTGGCGTCATCAGTTTGTGCGCGCAGGATGGGCGTGGCGATATTGCAACGGCAACGGCCGCACGCAAGCTTGGCGTACCCATGATTGCATCGACCTTGAGCAACGCTCCGCTAGAAGAGGTTGCTTCGGAGTTCGGCGAGACGCCGGGCTTCTTTCAGCTCTATACGCCCACCGATCGCGGGCTTGCCGAGAGCCTGGTTCACCGGGCGGAGGCCGCTGGCTTCATGGGCATCGTTGTGACGTTGGACACGTGGGTGACCGGGTGGCGTCCGCGGGATCTCAGTCAGGCTAATTTCCCTCAGCTCCGCGGATATGCCCTCGCCAACTATTTCTCGGACCCTGTATTTCGCGGCAGTCTCGCAAAGCCGCCCGAGAGCGATATAGCCGCTGCTGTCATGAAGTGGGGAACGATCTTCGGACATCCTCTGACCTGGGATGATCTTCCGTGGTTGCGCTCGTTGACGAAACTGCCCTTGATCGTGAAGGGCATTTGTCATCCCGACGACGCGCGACGTGCCATCGACGCTGGCGTCGATGGCATCTATTGTTCGAACCACGGTGGCCGCCAGGCAAACGGCGGCATCGCAGCGGTGGATCTGCTGCCCGGCATTGTCAGAGCCTCCGGCAACACGCCCGTTCTTTTCGACTCGGGAGTTCGCTCAGGCACGGATGCCGTCAAGGCTCTGGCTTTGGGCGCGACGGCCGTCGGCATCGGACGGCCGTATGCCTACGGACTCGCACTCGGCGGCGTCGAGGGGATCGTTCACGTGCTGCGATGCATTTTGGCCGAGGCGGATTTGCTGATGGCGGTCGACGGATACCCTGATATCGCCGATCTTCGGCCGTCGGCGCTGCTGCCGGTCGGCTGATTAGCCGGCGAGGAACTTCAGGAGAGCCGTCTGGGTGGCACCTGGAGCTTCCTCGCACATGAAGTGACCTGCCTCGACGGCTTCTCCCGTCACCTGCGTCGCCCAATGCTTCCAGATGATCAGCGGTTGGGCGCCCGAAGCGGCGATACCGCGGCTTCCCCAGATGACATGAAGGGGCGTTGTAATCTGCCTCCCAGCATCAAGATCGCTCTTGTCATGGTCGAAGTCTGCATAGGCACCGGCGCGGTAGTCTTCGCAGAGGCCATGCACGCGTTCGGGATCGCGCAACGCGCTGAGATAGTGTTCCACCGCCCGGGAATCAAAGCCTTCCGCGAACACGGGGCTGAAGAATCCGTCCGGGTCTCGCGAGATCAGCGTCTCGGGTAAAGGATGAGGCTGAGCGAGAAAGGTCCAATGATAGATGCGAAGCGCCGAAAGACGGCTTAGATTTGTCCAATAATTGTAAGTAGGCAATATGTCGAGGACGATAAGTCGCGAAAGCCGTTCGGGATGATCGAGCGCCATACGATAGCTGACACGTCCTCCGCGGTCATGGCCGGCTAAGGCGAAACGGGAGTGGCCGAGACTTTCCATAGCCTCGACCATCGTTCGGGCCATTGCCCGTTTCGTGTAAGGAGTATGGTCTGCGTCGGTCTTGGGAACGTCTGACGCGCCGTATCCCGGAAGATCAGCGATGACGAGAGAAAACCGTTCTGCGAGTGCCGGCGCCAAATGATGCCACATCACATGGGTTTGAGGAAATCCATGCAACAGGAGAAGTGGGGGCCCTTTACCGCCAACCCGCGCAAAGATGCGTCCCGAACTTGTTTCGACATACACCGACTTAAATCCGGGAAACAAATCAGCGAGAGCAGTCATCGTCACTCCGTCTTTCGAGATGAGAGTGGCTCCAGGACACGCGAGAAAAGGCTTGCATCAAACTGACGCAAGCCGACTCTTTGCCGATGGCACGCACCGCAGCCCTAAAGATCGCGTAAACCGGTTCAGTTAGGCGGCCATTCGCAGCAGGTCAATGATGTCGGCTTCGCTCTTGAACGGCCGTGGATTGGCCTGAACGAAGCGGTGATTGATCGCAATTTTGCTGATCTTCTTGAACTTGTCTTCGCCGACGCCGACGTCAGCCAGGCGCGTAGGTAGTCCGAGGGCTTTGACGAAGCCGGCAAAGGCATCTCCAGCTTCCATATCGGGGCTGCCGAGGGCTGCCGCCAAGCGCTTCTGCGCATCCTCTGTAAAGGCCTTATTGTACCGAAGAAGGCTCGGCATGATGACGGGCGTGCAGTAATAGTGAGGAACGTCGAAAGTGCCGCCAAGCACGTGTCCGATACCGTGGCTTGCCCCCATCGGAACGCGCGCCTGCAAACCGAAAGCGGCGAGCCATGAGCCTTGTTGCGATTGGCGTCGCGCTTCCAAATCATCCGGGTGCTGCAAGGTGCGGAGCATACCCTCGCGCAGAAGACGGATGCCCGCCAAGACCACTTCATCGGCCAATGGCGTGCCCGCTGGCGAGCACAGTGCTTCGATGCCGTGATCCATCGAGCGTGTCCCGGACCCCATCCACAGGTTCATGGGCGTGTGAAGGCTCAGGTCGGGGTCAAGAATGACCGCCACAGGTGACATCTGTGGGTGGAAGAATATCTGCTTCAGCTTGGTGCGCTCGTCCGTGACGAGCGCACCGGCATTGTATTCGCCGCCATTCAGCGTCGACGGCACTGCGATCTGCCGCACTGAGGGCGCGCGGAACGGAGAGAAGGGCACGCCAGGCCCCATGACGAACGGGTCGAAGCCTGCCTCATCGAAGATCTCATGTTCCATGGCCATGATGACGATCTTCGCGAGGTCGACCGCAGAGCCTCCGCCGATGGCTACGACCAGATCAGCCTGCGCCTCCTTCGCTTGACGCGCGACCTCGGCGGCCTGCTTCCGGGTCGTGTGCTGCGCAATTCCGTCGAAGGTCGCCACATGCTTGTTGCCGAGCGCGCGGCGAATCTTTTCGATCTCGTCGGTCTTCGTATTCAGGGTACGGCTGACCAGGAGGAAAACGCGATTGGCATTCAGCCGCACCGCTTCATCATTCAAAGCCTCGGCTGCAGGCTTGCCGTAAATCACACGGTCGATGTCCGGAAAGTTATGTATCCCAACCTTGCGCATTTGTTTCCCCTGGATGTTTTTGAATGTAAGTCACTTTAGTATTAATAGTTACTTGGCGCAACGGTCATCTTTTCTGGCGCTGGATCGAGGCGAGTTCGTGCGGTGGGTGGCGTGATCCTAACGGAAAGCAACCGTTCGGACGCGCGTGCGAGCGGTCGATCAGCCCAGCCACGCTTCGAGAAAGCCTGGCTCGGCCAGAACATGTAGCTTGGTTCAGTTCGCCGCCATCGCGGCTTCCGGGGCCGGGTAGGGGCTGCGAGCGCAGCTCCCACCGCGACCGGAAATCAGGACGATGCACTGCTCGAGCGTATCGAAGCTGCATGTCCGCATGTCTGACGAATAGTCCTGGAGACAATATCCGTAGGCGTTTGTTGAGGCTGCCGGCGCAACGCTCAAATAGTCTGCGCCAGCGAGGCCGGCGAAGACGATCGAGAGGAGGGTGAATAGCTTGCTCAAGGTCGTCTCCACTCAGGCGGTCATTTGTTCTTGCACGCCGAGGAACGGCGCGCTTTCGCAGGCGGTTGCATCATTCATGTTGGGTCGCATCGGAATCTGCTCGTCGCGGTGATTCATGAGTCTGCGAGACGTCTATTCGGCAGCCATTGCCGGTTGTGCATGCGCTTCTTCCGTCGTTTCCGCATGCGTCCCATCTGCGGTCGGCTTGATCCGGAACCACGTGGCATAGAGCGCGGGAAGGAACAGCAGGATCAGCACCGTTCCGACCGCGGTGCCGCCGATCAGCGTGTAGGCCATCGATCCCCAAAAGACGGAGTGCGTGAGCGGGATAAAGGCCAGCACCGCAGCAAGCGCCGTGAGGATCACGGGCCTGGTCCGTTGCACGGTGGCCTCGATGACGGCGTGATAGTCGTCAAGTCCGGCGGCAAGGTTCTCCTTGATCTGTTCGGTCAGGATCAGAGTGTTGCGCATCAGGATGCCGGCCAGTCCGATCAGACCCAGGATCGCGTTGAACCCGAAGGGCTGGTTGAAGAGGAGCAGTGCCGGCACGACGCCGACGAGGCCGAGCGGTCCCGTGAGGACGACCATCGCCATCGTCGAGAAGGACCGCACCTGCAGCATGACGACGATCAGCATCGCGGCGATCATGGCCGGGAAGATCGTCGCCAATGCGTCGTTGGCCTTGGTTGCTTCCTCGATCGATCCGCCCAGCTCGATACGATAGCCGGCCGGAAGGGAGGCGATCAGCGGCTGAAGGGCCGTCTTGATCTCCTTCGAGACCTCCGGAGGTTGGGTCGCCTCATTGATATCAGAGCGAATGGTGACGACCGGCGTGCGATCGCGGCGCTTCATGATCGGCTCTTCGAGCCGGATTTCCGAATGGCCGACCTGGTCGAGCGGAATCGCGCGGCCGTCCCGGCTCATCAGCGAGAAATCCGCCAGACGCGCCGGATCGAGCCGCTCGCCGCCGGCGCTGCGCGCCACGATGGGGACATTGCGGATGTCCTCGCGAACCTGCGTCACGGCGATGCCGGTGAGCAGGAACTGGAGTTGACGGCCCACCTCGGCCGGCGAAAGGCCGATCAGGTTCAGGCGATCCTGATCCGGGATGAAGCGGAGCACGGGCGTGCGATCGCCCCAATCCCGATTTGCCTGCCGCGCGTCATGAACGCCACGCATGACCTCGAGAGCCTTCTGAGAGATGGCATACAATTGAGCGGGATCTGGCCCCATGATCCGGAACTCCACCGGGAAGGGCGTGTAAGGTCCGAACACGAGTTGGGTGACGCGCACATTGGCCTCGGGTGCAAGCCCCTGTGACACGGTCTGCCGGAGCCGGTGCTTCAAAGCCTCGCGCGCCTCTGCGTCAGGCGTCAGAACGACGATCTTCGCGAAGGCCGGATCCGGCAGCTCGGGCGCCATCGCGAAGAAGAAGCGCGGTGCACCCTGACCGACATAGCTCGTGATGATCTTGGCCTCGGGTTGATCGTGCAGCCAACCCTCGAGCTTCTCGACGGTGGCCGTCGTCGTCTCGATGCTGGTGCCTTCCGGCAGGCGAACCTCCACCAGCACTTCCGGGCGATCGGAGGTCGGGAAGAACTGCTGCTTGACACCACCCATGCCGACGACGGAAAGCGCGAAAGCGACGGCGACGATGCTGCAGGTCAGGAATTTGTGGCGGACGGCGAGGGTGATAAGGCCTCGCAGGCGCTGATAGTTGGGCGTGCCGTAAATCGCATGGTGACCGCCTTCGACCGGCTTGATCGCGGGCAGCATCTTGACGCCAAGATAGGGCGTGAAGATCACCGCGACGATCCAGGAGACGATGAGGGCGAAACCCACGACCCAGAAGATGTTCCCGGCGTATTCGCCGGCGGTCGAGCGGGCAAAACCCACCGGCAGGAAGCCCGCGATCGTCACTAGCGTTCCGGACAGCATCGGCGCCGCGGTATGGCTCCACGCATAGGCCGCCGCCGAGATGCGGTCCATGCCCTCTTCCATTTTCACCACCATCACCTCGATCGCGATGATGGCGTCGTCGACGAGGAGACCGAGCGCCAGGATCAAAGCGCCGAGCGTGATGCGGTCGAAGAACCGGCCGGTTTCCAGCATGATGAGGAACACGACGGCGAGCGTCAGGGGCACGGCCGCCGCGACGACGATGCCGACGCGCCAGCCGAGGCTGAGCAGGCTCACCAGCAACACCACGCCGAGCGCCATCGCAAACTTCATCATGAATTCGTCGACCGCCGAGGTGATGTTGACGGCCTGGTCGCTGACCTTGGCCAGACTCATCCCGAGCGGCAATGTCCCGGCGATCGCTGCGGACCTCTCCTCCAGCGCCTTGCCGAGGGCCAGACCATTCCAGCCCTCCTGCATCACCGCTGCGAGCATGATGGTGGGCTCACCTTGGTGCCTGATGATGTAGGTGGGCGGATCCTCGTAGCCGCGGCGCACCTCGGCGATGTCGGAAAGCTTCAGCGTCCGCCCGGCAGCGACGATCGGCGTGTCGGCGATCGCCTGGACGCTGTCATAAGCGCCATCGACCCGGATGAAGACCTGCGGCCCCTTGGTGTCGATCGAACCCGCCGGTGTGACAGTGTTCTGCCGCTGCAAGGCGGCAACGATATCCGTTGCCGATACACCGAGAGTTGCCAGTTTGGCATAGGAAAACTCGACGAAGATCTGTTCGGGACGTTCGCCGAGGATGTTGATCTTCTTGACGCCGGGCACGTGCAGGAGGTCCTGACGGATGACCTCGGCTTGCCTTGCGAGCTCGCGCATCGGCATGCCCTTGGCCTTGAGGGCGTAGAGTCCGAAGCTTACGTCCGAATATTCGTCGTTGACGAAGGGGCCGAGCACGCCCGACGGCAGCTTCCGCGCTTCGTCTCCCAGCTTCTTGCGGGCCTGGTAGAACTCCTCCTGCACGCTAGAGGGCGGTGTGCTGTCCTTCAGCGTAACCGTCATGTACGCATAACCAGGCCGCGTGGTCGTCTCCACCCGGTCGTACCAGGTCAGTTCCTGAAGCCGCTTCTCCAGGGGTTCGGCGACCTGGTCCTGCATCTCGCGTGCCGTCGCGCCGGGCCAGACGGTGGTGACCGTCAGGGTCTTGATGGTGAAGGACGGATCCTCGGCCCGCCCGAGCATGAAGAAGGCGTAGGCGCCCGCGGCTGCCAGCAGGAGGATGAAGAACAGGGTGACGGCCCGTTCGCGAACGGCGAGGGCGGAGAGATTGAAGCTCATCAGTTGCTCCTGTTTTCCGACGCGGTCCTGACGCGAGCGCCCTCGTGCAGAAGATGAGCGCCCAGGGAAACAATCTGGTCCCCGGACTTCGATCCGGAGATAACGGCCGTTTCGCTGGTCACACGCAGAAGCTTGATGGGCTGCAAGCGCACGGTCGAGGTCGCGCTGTCGAAGACCCAAACGCCCGTCGTTCTGCCGTCGTCGAGCACGGCTCCCAGCGGCACCTGGACTTCCGGCTGATGATCCTGGCTTGCAAGCCGAATGGTGACCGTCGCGCCAAGCGGTGCCGCCGCGGCGTCACCATCGAGCACGTAGCGGGCCTCATAGGTGCGGGTCTGCGGATCGGCGGAATCCGACAACTGGCGCAGACGCGCGGTAAAGCGGCGCCCATCGCTGCCATACAGGCTCGCCTCGGCGAGCGAACCAATCGCCGGACGGGTCGTTTCGGGAAGCGCCACCACAGCTTCGCGAGGACCGGACTGTGCCAGCCGAACCACCGCCTGGCCGGCGGCGACGACTTGGCCGGGCTCACCCAGCGTTTGGGTGACCGTTCCGTCCGCATCCGCAACCAGCACGGAATAGGTCGCCTGGTTCTCTGCGACGCCAGCTTCGGCTTCCGCCGCGGCAAGCTGAGCTTTGGCGGTGTCCGATGCGGCCTTCGCCTGCTCGTAGCGCTGCTTGGAAGTCCATCCGTCGTTCACCAGATTGGCGTAGCGCCGCTCGTCGGCGTCAGTCTGAACGACAACTGCACGCGCAGCGGCGACCGCGTTGCGCTTCGCTGTGACTGCCAGGCGGAGATCGGTTTCATCGATCCGCATCAGCGGCTGGCCGGATCTGACCTGCTCACCGACATTCACGAGTCGTTCGACGATCTTCCCGGCAACGCGGAAACCGAGATTGCTCTCCACGCGCGCGCCGACGGTCCCGGTGAAGCCACGTTCAGATCCGCTGACCCGCGCGGCCGTGACCAGACGGACCATCGGGGGCTCCTGCCTGGGGTCGATGACCGCGGAGGCTTCATGGGAGGGAATCGCAAGAGCAACGAAGGTCGCCACCCCAGCTGGGACCAGAATACCGGCGAGCACCGCAACACCCCTTTTCATGACCGTCTCCTTTTGAGAATTAGATTGCATGCGAACTCTATACACAGATTAGATTTCGATCGCAATCTAATTTTGAGGTGATGACGGGAGCGCGATCCCGCCAACAATCAAGATTCGCGATAAACGGTGTTTTGATACCGTCGTCGGATTGATAGATTGCAATTGAACTCTATATTGAATATAGAGGTCGTACGAAATCCAAATGGAGATCCACGATGCGAGTGAGTCGCACTCAGGCGGCCGAGAACCGCCAAACCGTGATCAATGTGGCCAGTCGCCTTTTCAGGGAGCGCGGCTTTGATGGCATCGGCCTCAAGGACCTGATGAAGGGGGCTGGGCTAACCCAAGGCGCCTTCTACAAGCAGTTCGCATCAAAAGAGGATCTGGCGGTTGAGGCCTCCAAGCGCGCATTGGAGAGCGCCTCCGGCCGGTGGTCAGACGCGGCCGCGGCACATCCTGACGATCCACTCGGCGCGGTGATTGCGTTCTACCTCAGTGGCGACCATCGCGGAGAGAAGATGGATGGCTGCCCGATCGTGGCTCTTGGTTCGGATGCCGCTCGACAGGGCCCCGAGGTGAAGGCGGAATTCGAAGCAGGAATCAAAGCGCATCTCGACGTACTCGATCGCTTTCTCGCCGGGGCTGGCGACGAGGTCTCCCGCAGCAAGGCCATGGCCATTCTCGCGACGATGGTTGGCGCGGTGACGCTATCGCGCGTGATCAACGACCCTGATCTGGCTCAGGCCGTTCTGGATGCAGCGGCGAAACAGGTTCGAGACGCCGCTGCCGCTTGAAAGGATAGGCCGGTGTTCGGATTGAGAATTTGCCCGAGCCCCATTCGCTGACTCCAAATAGACGAGAAAGAGAACGATGTCGGAAGTAGCAACGGACAGTTTCGCCGGAAAATGGGCGCTGATCACGGGGGCGTCGAGTGGCCTCGGCCTAGAATTCGCAGATCTCCTGGCGGCGCAGAAAGTCAATCTCGTATTGGCGGCTCGACGGCGAGAGTCGATGGACAAGCTTGCCTCCGATCTCCGCAGCAAATATGGGGTGGATGTGCTGGTCGAGGCGATCAATCTTGCCGCGCCGGGCGCGGCCAGCCGCCTGAAAAGCAGTCTCGACGCGAGATCCGTGACGATCGACATCTTGGTGAACAATGCCGGATTCGGCTTGCACGGCGATTTTTTGGACACGCCGATCGAGCAGACCGCGAACATGATCCAGCTCAACATCACGACGCTCACAGAGCTGACCCATCTTTTCGGCCTCGACATGGCTCAGCGGCGATCCGGACATATCCTTCTCATCGCCAGCCTTCTGGCCTTCCAGGCCGTTCCCAGCTATGCGGCCTATGCGGCGACCAAGGCTTATGTGCTGGCCTTTGGCGAGGCTCTGCATGACGAACTCCGCCCGCATGGTGTGGTCGTTACCAGTCTCTGCCCAGGGCACACCGCGACGGGATTCGATGCGGCAGCCGGCGCAACCGCATCGGCCATGCTGCGCCTCCTCACCATGAAGCCGCGTCCGGTCGCCGCGAGCGGTATTCGGGCGCTCATGCAAGGAAAGGCCATGGTGATCGCCGGCCTGTCGAACAAGATGGCCGCCTTTTCAAATCGTCTGACACCGCGATCAATGCAAAGGGCCACGATGAAAAGAATAATGGACGCTTGACGCCTGGAGCGCCTGCGTGCGGGCGCTTATCGACCCACGTTCTGAGCAAGTGGTTTCGAAGAGCGCCGCCGAACAGGCTCCTGAGACCTCGCACACTCCCGGCCAGCGCAGTCGAAATCACCTGAAGCGCAGTCCCCACGGGAATTCCTAAAAAGAACTGCGTCATAGTGTCTAACCAAACGCTTTCATGACTGACAGCTTACATTAGCGTAATTGACAGTTCTTATTTAGAACTATATAGGGATTTGGCCTCAGCTCGGATCGCTGAGAGCAAGACTCGTGGGGAGTTTGAATCACTCCTTAGAAAACGAGCCGATCCAAAAATTCGCCGAAACGGGGGGAAGGTGATGATCGCAGATAGGCGCACTCTGAATCCAAACCGCGAGATCGCTCGCACCGAACTTCGCTAGGCTAGAGCGAGTCTGGAGCGCAAATGGCGATCGACGTTCTTTTCCGTCCGTTCACCTATAAGGGCCTGAGCCTGCCAAATCGCGTCGTTATGGCGCCGATGACCCGCTCGTTCTCTCCAAATGGCATTGTTACCGCAGATGTAGCGCAGTACTACCGCCGCCGTGCCGAAGGCGGGGTCGGACTTATCATTTCGGAGGGGACAGGGGTTGATCGCCCGGCTTCGTTGAACGACCCGAACGTCCCTCGGTTTCACGGCGTACAGGAGCTTGCCGGCTGGCGTCGCGTCGTGGACGAAGTCCATGATGCCGGTGGATTGATGGCGCCTCAGCTTTGGCACGTCGGCGCCGTCCGCACGCGCGAGAAGGACTGGCACCCTCCAGGCGCCTACGACAGCCCTTCGGGGCTTTCGCGACCTGACAAGAGTCTGGGCGTTCCGATGAGCGATGAGGACATTGCGGACGCCACCCGGGCTTTCGCGGATGCCGCTCTTGCCGCCAAGCGCTCGAATTTTGATGCCATCGAGCTGCATGGAGCACACGGCTATCTGATCGACCAATTTTTCTGGGAAGGGACCAACCGCAGAGAAGATGCGTATGGCGGCAGAAACCTGCCCGGGAGAGCGCGTTTCGCCGCCGATATCGTGCGCGCGGTGCGTAAATCGGTCGGCCCCGAGTTTCCGATATTGCTTCGGATCAGCCAGTGGAAGCAGCAGGACTTCGCCGTGAAGCTCGCCATCACGCCGAACGAGTTGGAGGCGTGGTTGGCGCCTCTGCGCGAAGCCGGTGTTGACGTTCTTCATTGCTCGCAGCGGCGTTTCTGGGAGGCGGAATTCGACGGCTCGGATCTGAATTTCGCCGGGTGGGCGAAAAAGGTGACTGGCTTGCCGACGATTTCGGTCGGCTCAGTGGGGCTGACGGGTGAGTTCATCGCCGCATACGGCGGAGAGAGTTCGCGACCGGCATCCTTGGACGAACTGGTCCGTCGTCTGGACCGAGAGGAATTCGATCTCGTGGCCGTTGGCCGGGCGCTACTTCAGGATCCGCAATGGCTTTTGAAGGTGCGTGACGGACGAGCCAATGAACTGATGGCTTTCGATCGCTCTGCATTTGCGACCTTGAGCTGAACGTCGAAACGCGTTGATTGCTCTGTAGAGCACCGAGGATCGGAGGAGATGCGCAAGTTGCGACATCAAATCCCGAAAAAACAATGACGCAATCAGGAGGAAAAAATGCGCGGGAAGCGAAGGGGATCGAATAGCCGTTGTCGTTGCGGAGCGTGGTCGCCCACCAGGTCGCCGAACGACAAGGGCGAGACGAGATGACGCAGGCACAGCTCGCGCAGGGAACATCGCTCCTGCTCGCCGTTCGCGACGTCAGCGTCGTGTTCGGCGGCATCGTCGCGCTCAACGGCGTGTCCTTCGACATGCACAAGGGCCAGATCCTGGGGCTGATCGGTCCCAACGGCGCCGGCAAGACCACGCTCTTCAACTGCCTCTCGCGGCTGTACCAACCGTCGTCCGGCGACATCCTGATGGAAGGCACGAGCATCCTTTCGCGGCCGCCGCACCGGATCGCCGAGATCGGCATCGGCCGCACCTTCCAGAACGTGGCGCTGTTTCCGAACCTGTCGGTGATGGACAACGTCCGCGTCGGCGCGCATTCGAAGACCTCCAGCGACATCATCAGCGGCTCCCTGAAGCTTGCCTGGGTCCGGCGCAGCGAGACCAGCGTCAACACCAAGGTGCACGAGATCCTCGCTTATCTCGATCTCGAGGACGTCGCCCACACCGTGGTGTCCGGCCTGCCCTTCGGCACCCAGAAGCGCGTCGAGCTGGCGCGCGCACTGGCGGCCGATCCGAAGATCCTGCTGCTCGACGAGCCGGCCGGCGGCCTCAATCACGAGGAAGTCTACGTGCTTGGCGACCTGATCCGCCGCATCCGCGACGACCGCCACATGACCGTGCTGCTGGTGGAGCATCACATGGGCCTCGTGATGTCGATCGCCGACCACGTCGTCGCGCTGAATTTCGGCAAGAAGCTCGCGGAAGGCACCCCCGCCCAGGTGCAGGCGGACCCCGACGTCATCAAGGCCTATCTCGGGAGCAAGGACCAATGACGACACTGCTCAACGTCAAGGACCTGCGCGCCTATTACGGCCAGGTCCAGGCGCTCCATGGCCTGTCCTTCTCGCTCAACGAGGGCTCGCTGACGACGCTGCTCGGGGCCAACGGCGCCGGCAAGACCACCACGCTGCGCGCGATCTGCAACATGGTGCGCTCGACCGGCGGAATCGAGTTCGACGGCAAGCCGCTCAACAACCGCTCCACCGAGAGCATCGTGCGGTTCGGCATCGCCCATGTGCCGCAGGGCCGCGGCACCTTCACCAACATGACGGTGGAGGAGAACCTCCAGCTCGGGGCGATCACCCGCAAGGACGGCGCCGGCATCGTCTCCGACATCGAGCGCATGTATGCGCATTTCCCGGTGCTGAAGCAGCGCCACACCCAGCAGGCCGGCACGCTCTCGGGCGGCGAGCAGCAGATGCTCGCGGTCGCCCGTGCGCTGATGCTGCGACCGCGGCTGATGCTGCTCGACGAGCCGTCCTTCGGCCTCGCGCCGCTGGTGGTACGCGACCTGTTCGGCATCCTCGGCAAGATCAACCGCGAGGACAAGGTGTCGATCCTGGTGGTCGAGCAGAACGCCCAGCTCGCGCTCGAGCTCGCCGACAAGGCCTACGTGATCGAGACCGGCCGCATCGTGATGTCGGGCAATGCCAAGGACATCGCGAACAACGAAGAAATCCGCAAATCCTATCTGGGTTACTGAGGGAGCCGGCACTATGGAGCTGTTCACCAACCAGGTCCTGGCCGGCATCGCCACGGGCGCGATCTACGCCTGCATGGCGCTCGCCGTGGTCATGATCTACCAGGCCATCGACCATCTCAACTTCGCGCAGGGCGAGATGGCGATGTTCTCGACCTTCATCTCCTGGCAGCTGATGCAGTGGGGCATCCCCTACTGGGCCGCTTTCGTCATCACGCTGGCGCTCTCCTTCGTCGCCGGCATCGCGATCGAGCGCATCCTGTTCAAGCCTCTGGCGAAGGCGCCGGTGCTGACCAACGTCGCCGGCTTCATCGCGCTGTTCGCGATCATCAACTCCTCGGCCGGCCTGATCTGGGACTTCACCATCAAGCAATATCCGACCCCGTTCGGCTCCTCGCCGTTCCTCGGCTGCCAGCTGATCTCGACCCACCAGGCCGGCATGATCGGCGTCACCGTGCTGCTGCTGCTCGGCCTCTACTTCTTCTTCCAGTACACGCGGATCGGCCTCGCCATGCGCGCGGCCGCCTCGGTGCCTGAATCGGCCCGCCTCGTCGGCATTAACACGTCCTGGATGATCGCGCTCGGCTGGGGCATGGCGACCGCGATCGGCGCGATCGCCGGCATGCTGATCGCCCCCGTCGTGTTCCTCGAGCCGAACATGATGGGCGGCGTGCTGATCTACGGCTTTGCCGCCGCAGTGCTCGGCGGTCTCACCAGCCCGTTCGGCGCCGTGGTCGGCGGCTTCCTGGTCGGCGTGTTCGAGAACCTCGCCGGCACCTACATCCCCGGCGTCGGCAACGAGCTGAAACTCCCGATCGCGCTCGCGCTGATCATCTCCGTCCTGGTCGTCAAACCCGCTGGTCTGTTCGGCCGGCACATCGTCAAGCGAGTTTGATCATGAGCGCAGCAGAAGAAGTCGTCGCCGAAGGCCACCAGGCGGTCGAGGCTGTTCCGAAGCGGGCCATGACGCTGGGCACCGGCACCTCGCTGGTGGTGCTCGCGGCACTGCTGATCGCGCCCGTCTTCGTCAAGAACTTCATCATCTTCCAGATGACGATGCTCCTGATCTACGGGCTCGCGGTGCTGGCGCTGAACATCCTGACCGGCGGCTCCGGCCAGTTCTCGCTCGGCCAGAGCGCGTTCTACGCGGTCGGCGCCTATACGACCGCGGTGCTGATGGAGCACTTCAACGTCAATTACGCGCTGACGCTGCCGATCGCCGGCGTCGTCTGCTTCGGCTTCGGCTTTCTGTTCGGCCAGCCGGCGCTGCGGCTCTCCGGCGTCTACCTCGCGCTCGCGACCTTCGCGCTCGCAACTGCGATGCCGCAGCTCCTCAAGCTGAACGTTATCGAGCACTGGACTGGCGGCGTGCAGGGCCTCGTCGTCACCAAGCCAGACGCGCCGTTCGGCTTGCCGATGTCGCAGGACATGTGGCTGTACTATTTCACGCTCATCGTGACGCTCGCGATCTACATCTTCGCGGTGAACCTGCTGCGTTCCCGCTCGGGCCGCGCCTTCATGGCGATCCGCGACAACGAGATCGCAGCTTCCGCGATGGGTGTGGATGTCGCGCTCTACAAGACTCTGGCCTTCGGAGTGAGCGCCGGCATCACCGGAGTGGCGGGGGGGCTGAGCGCCATTGCGGTGCAGTTCGTGGCGCCCGACAGCTACACCTTCCTCCTCGCGATCTCGCTGTTCTTGGGCATGGTGGTCGGCGGCGTCGGCTGGCTGCCCGGCTCGTTCGTCGGCGCAGCCTTCATCATCTTCGTGCCGAACATGGCGGAAAGCATCTCCAAGGGCCTCTCCGGCGCCGTGTTCGGCGTGCTGCTGTTCCTCGTCATCTACCTCGTACCGCACGGCGCAAGGCAGTTCGCGATCCTTGCTCAAAGAAAGACTTTGTGAGATGACGAGAATGCCGAGCGATCAGCAGAAGCCGTTCTAAGAAATTGACCGCTTAGGCCAGCATAGGAGTCGCGCGATTCATGACATTCATTCTTACGCCAATTTCCGGCGTCCGCTTTGTGAGACACCTTGAGCCATTCTACACTCAAGAATTTCATAATGATATCAACGAGGCAGTTGGCGGGATGCTGCACAATTGGGTCTGGCGTGTGCTCGATTGGTATGGGGCGATTGTGCCCGGCTACTTTCGATTCTGAGTTATCGCCATGAGACGGCTGACCTGATCGTGCTTCAATACACGTGAATATCGGGCCGACCGCGCGAGTGCTAGTACCGGAGCAAGTCTCCAATCGCAGATCTTTGCTCTTCGGTAAGCGATACTTTCGCTCGCGTTTCGGCATCGACATAGATGTGCGTGAATTTACAAACGGCCGATGCCTTGCCGGCAGCTTCGCCAAATATCGCGAGCTCGTATGTGATCGAACTGCTCCCCAGTCGACCCAACCGAATGCCGATATCGACCGTTTCCGGAAAGCCGACCGGAGCCAAAAATTCGCATTCACTGGCGATACAAAGCCCGATCGACGTCTGACCTGGCGCACGGAGAATTCCACGCTCGATCGCCAGAAGGGTCAAGGCAGTGTCGAACCAGCTATAGTAGGTCGCATTGTTCACGTGTCCGTAGGCATCACAATCGGCCCAGCGGCTTGAGATCTTCGTCCACCAGAAGAAGTGTTGGCGACGCTCGTCGCGCGCCGGACGCTCGGACATCGTAGATGCTCCACTGCAACTCGTACATGCTGAAGCTTGCCTAGCTTGTAGGATCAAGGGAGGCAAGTCGCGAAGAAGCGGACGCGCGTCGATACGCGCCCGCAAAGACGTCCGGATGGTACGATGCATGCATCGAGAGCTTCACTGGCCCCAGGTCTGGCGGCCAGTTGACAAAATAACATCATGTTAGGTTCCGGTAACAAACGAATAATTGTCCCGGGTCAGTGACACGCTATCGTTGCAGGCCCGCAAATCGAGAGGGATATGTCGATGTGGACCACGTCACGGAATATCATCTGGTCCCTTCTGCTGCTGTTAGTCTCGAGCCAGCTTACGGCTGCGCTGGCCGAGCCACTGTCGTGCGACGATGGTATCAAGCAGGCGTTTCGTCCTGATGAGAATACCAGCGTCGTCGCCGTTCGCTTGGTGAAAAAGAGCGAGGAATTGCTGGCCTCGGACGCGCCGACGCCGATCACGGCGGCCGCCGACCTCTGCCTGGTCAAATTGCTGGTCGGCCCCGGCGTCACTGCGGAGAAGGACAAGTCGGCGCGCTCGCATTCCGAAGGCATCGGCATCGAAGTCTGGCTGCCGACACCCGCCAACTGGAACGAGCGCATCCGCAACTATGGCGGCGGCGGCTGGGTCGGCGGCGGACATCGCTATGCCGACAAGATCGGGAGCAAGGTACCGGCTATCGTCAATGCCAACGTCGGTTATGCTTCCGGCACCACCGATGCTGGCCAGCCCTGGTACCAGGACGGCTCCTTCACGTTCTTGTCCGACGGCAAGGTGAATGCCGAGGCGCTGCGCAGCTTTTCGGTCGATGCGATGGTCGAGCAGGCGGTCAAGACGAAGGCTTTGGTCAATTTCTATTATGGCAAGGCGCCCAAGTTCGCCTATTACGATGGCCATTCGCAAGGTGGCCGGCAGGGCATGAAGATCGCTCAGGAATTTCCGGAGCTTTATGACGGCTATCTGATCGCCCAGCCCGCGCTCAGCATTGCCATATTCGGCACCGCCTCGATCTATCCGCAGATCGTGATGAAGACCGAGCTCGGCTTCACCGCAGTCAACAAGGCTGAAGCGGCCGCCTTCGCGTCCAAGGTGGATGCGATCAACAAGCGCGCGGTGGCGACCTGCGACAAGGCGGGGCTCGGCTTCCTGCTTGATCCCTTTGCATGCGATTACGATCCTGCGCGCGATGCGGCGGCGCTTTGCACGGGGGCGGCGGGGACCGGCGTCACCGGCAGCAGCAATGATGCCGCGACCTGCATGAGCGCCAGTGAGGCGAGGGCGCTCGGCAAGATCTGGTACGGCGCGACGCGCGATGGCAGCGTCGATGCGGCGCAGAGCCGCGATGCCCGGAGCGGAAAATCGCTCGGTAGCAATCAGCTCTGGTGGACGTTCACGCGCGGCACCGCGATCACCAGCCTGATCAAGAGCGCGTCCACGGACAGTCTGGCGCTGGCCTTGCAGGACGTGCGCTATGCCGCCGATGCCAGCACGACGTCGTCGATCCCGATCGCGAACGGCTCCACGAATGTCCGGAACAAATGGCTCGAACTCGACTATGCCGGTGTTGCCGCTGCCATCGACAAGAACGTCGCGCTACAGCCGACGCTCTTTGCGGGCCTCGCCACTGACAAGGCCGATCTCGCCAAGCTGCGCGATCTCGGCCGCAAGGTGATCGTCTGGAGCGGGCTTGCCGACGACGCCATCCCGCCGGCGGGCAACGTCAATTATCATGAGCGCGTGGTGGCGGCGATGGGAGGTCATGCCGAGGTGCGGAAATTCATGCGCATGTACCTGTTGCCCGGCGTCGCGCATTCCTCTCAGGGACGCGCTTATGCGGCCGGGGGCCGCAACGATGCGGTGCCGTTGCCGAAACTGCCCGGCAATGCCAACCAGAAGCCCGCTCGCGAGCAGGACCAGTTCTTCTCCGCGCTGACGGACTGGGTCGAGAGAGGCGCAGCCCCGGAGGAGATCATGCTGGTGTCGCGCGACAACAGCGTGAGCTATCCGGCGTGTGTCTATCCGCTGATGACGACATGGAACGGCCGCGGGCCGGCAACGCAGCCTTCAAGCTTCAGCTGCCGCTAGTCGCTGCAGGGCGCTGACACGACACCAAGCGTTGCGAGCCGCTGTCGGTGCCGGACAGCTTCCGTCGCCGCCGCCCCTTGCGCGGAATGACTGCCGATCGGCGTGACGCGCCGCAATGGTCGATCAGGGTCCTCCAGCTAACTGCTGTTCAGTCTTCCAGATGATCGGCTCTCCGCGGGCGGCTTCCACTCCGGCTGCCGGCAGCGGCCCTTGATCACCGGCTCTGGTCGATTGTTATTCGGCGTGCGGTTTGACCCCCGATCGGCGCCGAAGGTTGACCCCCGCCAACACAGCAGAATTCATTGAACCATCACGGGCATGTTCATCACGTATGGGGTCAATGTTGTAAGCCGATGGGGGTCAAAGTTCGGCGCTTATTCACAGTGGGAGCCGGCAAAGCTGCGGCGAGCATGGCTCAGGCCTTCGAAGCCGAGTGGCCACACCCGGTTGGAGGGGGTTGTGGGTACGCGCTACGGCCACTGCGCCAAGCCCCGATCGATCGAGGTGGTTGAAGACATTAGACCAGCTGGCACTTAGGACGAACCTGCGCCCCTTGCAAAGCGCCCCTCCAAGCTGGCAGCTCTTGGCGCAAAGCGGCCGCCCCTCCGCCTCGCTGAATTTCAATCCGGACTTAGGTCGCTGATCGAGACAATTCGTTATGCGGGCGGCTCAATCTACGGACGGCGAAATTAGAGGCGGGGTTAATGGGGCAGTTCCGTCCCGGTATCGTCAGGCAACGAAGGTCTGTCCTTAGCTGGTATACGTCAAGATAATCCCAGCGCTCCGGCTCGAGCTCCTCGAGCTCGGAAGGAAGGTCAAAGGACATGTTCGGATCAAGCGGCAGTTTCCGCTCTACGCCGCCGAGAAATCGAACAACGGTCCTCGTCAACTCATTGCAGTATAGGCTCAGAGCACGCGTCGTGTTTTCGGTACGGTCGACATTGTGAGGCCCGACGTAATCGTAAAGCAGCCTGTAGCCATGTCTCGCGATGCGGTCGTGCGCAAGCAAGCGGCGCACGTCTTCGGTCGCGTGGATCGGTCGTGGCGGCTTGATTTCCACAGGCGTGGTCTCAGGCAGAACTTCAAGGTCGTTGGTCATGTCCGATACGATCCTGTTGATCGCGGCATCGGGATCTTTGCGCATCGCTCTCTCGTGTGGAAGCGCGCCAGGTAAAGATGAGCGGGCAACGTCAACCAGCTCGGCTGCACTTCTGGCGAGCGCCGGAATGACATGGAGCCGGGCGTTCTGCCCTCGGCTCGCGACGAGCAGGAGCGCGCTCCATAGGTTTCGTGGGGCGGTTGCTTCGACGGCTAGGCGTGCCTCCGCGGAGAGGCCTCGAGCTTCCCGCAGCGAAAGCACGGCTTCGCTAAGGTCAATGCCTGCTGACCGCTCGGGACCGAACCGTCGGTTTTGGGATAGTTCTTTAAGTCGGCGCGGATCGTCGCAGACGACGAATCGCGGGGCGTCCTCCGCCAAGTTGGGCAGGCTACCGAATTCCAGCAAGCCTCCATGCGTCATCTTATCGATAGCGTGCCGCACTAGGCCTGCTCGCAGGAGCCGTACGGCTTCAGTTGAGCGACGATCCTCACTGGTCAAGGCAGCTTTCGTCGTGGTTCGGTCGGCAGCGTAGGCGGGGAGATGCCGGCAGACCACTCCGGTCTGATTGCTTTGGTCGTGGCCAAGGACGAGTTCGGTACCAATCTGCCTCGTGGCTATTATGAGACGGGCAAGCTGGTAGTCGTCGATCAGTTCAGCATGAGGTACTATGACCGGCCGGTTGGTGCGGAGGCATACGTCGCGCCTGCGACCCTCGGCGCGCAGGTCCTGCGATCCCGTCACCGCCATTTCGACGGTACCTGCAATAGGGGCACAAGCTGCAAGTTCAATTTTGGCGGCGTCACAGTCCGAGAGCTTCGCGCCAAGGATGAGTGGTCTCTCGCGTCGCGTCTCGACGCACCACTCGAGCATTTGGGCGAGCACGTCATTCCCGTTAATCCCGGTGAACGTTCTGATCTGGCTCTCTCCTGAGCGGTCAATGAGGGCAGCCGCGCGTGTCAGCAGGCGATGCATGCGCCGGGTCGTGACATAGCGTGGCTTCCTATCGTAACCCGGGTCGCTCAGCGTGATGATGTTTTGATCGGTCAGAATGCGGGCCGCGTTTGCATCTTGATCTGCCTCACTGTCGAGGAATTTCGCGCAGAGCCGCTCGATCTCCGCGGTGCGTAACGAGGATCGCCCCCGCAATAGCGTCTCAATCAGGCGGGACGGACTGCCTTCGATCGCGCGGACATTCTCTGCATAGGCGTGGCTGCGGTTAAACGCGATCTGTTCGTTGGTCTTGTTGATGATCTTGCCACTACCATAGACGACCGGTGACAAGTGCTTGCCGGGTCTGGGGGCAATGGGATCGACAACAAGGTCGATCCCGAGCTCATGGAAATAGCTCTGCTGAACCTCCCAGCTGAGATCCGGCCAATGGACACCCTCGACAACGTCCGTATCGTAATTTCCGGCCGTGTGACGGACGCGTGCGATGAAGTCGCGGAGCTTCATCCCAAATACGCCGTCACGATCGACGGATCGGAGTGCGAACAGGGCATGGCCATGCCGATTAACGCGGGCTTCGTGGATCGCGAGGTGGATCGGGACCGCCTCCGATCCACGGGCAGCGAGAACGACCCTCCTCAGGATCTCAGCGGCTTCGTCTATTGAGACCTCATCTGACGGAGGAAGCGCCAGAACGAGCCCTAGGCCCACCTGCGGGCGTCGCTTTCGCGCAGTAAGTGGAGTGCGGACCTTGCGCATCTCGGCCTCGTCGAGCGCGACCGCGAGTGCGCTACGATCCCGAAACGCGGGTGAACAGCCTTCCGGCAATATGACCTCTTCCCACGCCAGGTCAGCCCGAAGATGCGAGTAGTCTAAGGGCTGCTCGAAGCGCGGATCATCGATGACGTTACGAGCTACGTAGGCGATAGTGCTGGTCGCGCCACCGTGCTCGGTCAGGTGGACAGGAGCCAAATATGCAAACGGAATTGCCATCTAAGATGCCCGAAATCATTTTGTATATTGAGCTCGGAGCTTTCGGAAACTCGCAAGGAGTATTGCTCGTGTTTCCCCGAATAATTTCCTTTTGCGCTTGCCGAGCCGCGTGATGGGCTACTTCCGTTAGCAACAGGAGGTCCCATGAGACGTCGTAATCCCATCAAGAAACTTGAAGCATCCGAGCTCGTCCTCGCGCGTATGCGCGAAGACCGCGCTCGCCTGGATGCAGAGATCGCATCCCTGGAACAGCGCCACGAAGCTGACGTCCAGCAGTTCGTGATAGAAGCCGTGAAGCGTCTCAATCTGACACAGGTGCCGGCTGCCAGCCTTCTTGCCGGCCTCGAGCAGCTCGCGCAGGGCGCCGGCGTGGATCGCCCGGTGTTCGATCCGGGTGGCGTCAGCGCTGACGCCGGTCCTTCCAACGATCCTCGCCAGGAGCTCGTCGAGGTGTTCGTTCGGCTGAGCCGGAACGCCTCCGCGGCTAATCGCGACATCCTCACGCGCGAAGGCTGCCACTGGAATGGGCGCTCCGCTGGATGGAGTGGTCGTGTCACCGCTGAGGCCTTGCAGCGCTTGCGCGCCGCCTTCCCCGGTCGCGTGGAGGGGCCCGATGGGGAAAGCTCCGCAACCCGACCGGAGGGCAACGCCGGTCCGGAGGTCGAAGCCGATGCGCCGCCGCTCGCGTCGCCCGAGGTGCCGCCGGCGAACATGGAGGCCGCCGCCGTTGCGCCGGCCGAGGACCGCGTTGCTCCGCAGACGATGAACATGGAGACGGAAGTCCCGCCCGCGCAGCCGGCGGTCTCCGCGGCGACGCGGCTGGTGGCCTCGCCGTACCGCTCCACGTTGCCGCGCCGCCCGTTGCCGACCTAGCCGATCGAAGGCGGCTGCTACCCGAAACAGGTCATCAGACGGGTGTTCTGATGGCTTGCGAGGTGGGGCACAGGGCTGCTACACACCTCTCGTGTCGCTCCATTTTCTAGAGTGATTTCAGGCGCCTGAGAGCGGCGTCGATCTGGCTGAGTACCCTCCCGCCCCAGCCATAGCCAACGCGCTGATTCGATTGAGTAAATTTCGTTGCTCGAATTGGAAGCTTCACCGCGTTTGGAAATTCATGTTGCCCCGCATTTGGCAATTCTGCGCTGGGTTCGTTTTCGTCGAGGCTCACGGAAGCGTTCGTGAAATTACAATGCGGCCCGACTTCTCAAAAAGCGAATTGAGCGCCTGAACGCTATCTGCGAGTGGCGTTCCCGCCTTTGCTGATCGAGATCATGGTAGAGCGTGCCGAGCGTGGCCTCCTGCGCAGTCGATGGTTATTCTCGGCCGCGATGGTAGAGCTGCGTACTGCGCGAATGATGGACGATCCGCTATGATAGCGGATACGCTAGGCCCGCTCCCTGTGGAGGTTCTGGCGAAAAGCTTCTGCCGTCCTTCACCGCATCACTATCAATAGCAAAGCTATAATCAAAATCAGCGCAGCAAGACATAGCGATAGCTTCAAGTAGTGCGGTAAGCGGACGGGGTTGGATTCTCTTACCGTTTCGTACTTCCTGGCTTCTCGAATGACGGTCTCAATGGCATTTCGAGTTTCGGCGGAAGCTCCCTCGGCCAAAGCACGTGCCGTCTTTTCAAGTTCTTTGATGTTGCTCTTTTGCATGCAACGACGGGACCTCGAGAGTGGTACATCCACAAATATCAAGCCGCGGTCGGAAACCAGCGACTTGGCCGTCATGTTAGTATGGATACCTGCGTGCTGTGGAGCGAGAATTTCAGGAACGTGCGACGGATGCCCATTTTCGGCCGGATAAGTCCCGGGTAGCTCACTCCTAATCAGCGGGCCCCAGGTTCGAGCGCTGGTGTGCCCACCCTTCCGGGGCTCAGCTGATGCTGGGCTTTTTCGTTTCTCGCGAAAGAACAAGCCGCGTCTCGTGCCACGGTTTCCGTGGTCACACGCCGCACGGCCAGATTGTTGCTACGAACGCAGCCGTCTCGCCCGGGCTTTAGAGCATCGGCTCGAACTGGCAGTGCACGAGCATCTCGGAGACCGAGGCATTGTTCGGCAGCATGAGCGCGGTCTCGGCCAGGCGGGCGATGTCGCCCGGCTGGCTCATCTCGTGGCGAGGGATTTCGTCGTCGTTCAGCGTCATGTCGGTGGCAACATAGCCCGGGCAGATCACCGTCGCCCGAATTCCCGCCGCGCGCCCCTCGCGGCGAATGCCGTGGGTGAGGGCGACCACGGCGAACTTGGTCATGGCGTAGCCGACATTGCTTCCCACGCGCTTTCCGGAAAGTGACCCCAGATTAATGACCCGCCCATGACCGCAGACGGCCAGATGAGGCAGGCTGGCCCTGACGAGGCGCAGAGGGCCCTTGACGTTCACGCGCCACATTTCATCCAGTTCGCTCTCGCCCTCGTCGGAGACGCGAACCTTCGGATTGATTCCGGCGGCGTTGACGATGGCATCGACGCCACCCCACCGTGCGACCGTCGCGTTGACCCACGCGGTCGGGCTCTTGGCGTCTTCGGCGTCATAACGATGCGTCATGAGTCTCTCGCTCTCCGCGAGGCGGCTCGGGTCGCGAAGCCCCGCCGATACGCGGAAGCCTGACGCCAGGAGCCGGTCGACGACGGCGCGTCCGATGCCGCGCGAAGCCCCGGAGACCATGACGATCCGATTGCCGACTTCCAACATCCGAGTCCGTCTCCTACGGGTGAGCCAAGAGCATCGCGAAATGTAAGGGGATACGCGTGACGGCGAGTAAGAGAAATTCACTCTGCCGGCATTGGGCGTGCTTATGGCTCGCGAGCCGACGACTTCGGCCAGGATATTGGATGTCCTTATGAGGGCAGAACAAATCCGCTCTATGCGCGCCTCGGCCTCCGCACGTAGCTTTCCGCAACTCTGCCTGACTGCAAAAGAACCCTGCGGATGGGATTTTCGGACTATCGAACGGCGTTGGTGACGGGCGCGTCCTCGGGTATCGGGGCCGCGACGGTTCGGCGTCTCCGCGCGGAGGGGATCGAGGTTCACGCGCTGGGGCGTGATGCTCGCCGGCTGGCAAGCCTGTCGGCCGAGACCGGATGCCGCGCATGTGTCGTCGATGTCAACGATCTCGGCGCTTTGACGCGGCTCGCGGCTTCGGCCGAGTTCGACGTTCTCATCAATAATGCCGGCCAGTCGCGGCGCGGCACTATCCTGGACACCGCACCTGATGATGTCGACACGCTGGTCGACGTCAATCTGCGCGCGGTCCTGCACCTGACGCGGCTGATCGTACCTGATATGGCGAGCCGCAACCGCGGCCACGTCGTCAACATCTCGTCGATCGCCGGCCACTATGCCTTCGGCGAGAACGCGACGACATTCAATTCATCCGCGGCCTATCACGCGACAAAGGCGGGAATTCATTCGCTGTCGCAGCAATTGCGCGTCGATCTCTACGGGACCTGCGTTCGCGTCACCGAAGTCTCGCCCGGACGTGTGGCGACGAGCATCTTCCAGAACCAGAACGCTGCCGACAATCCGGATGCCCGCTTCGTGGGTGGGTTCGAGACGCTCCAGTCCGAGGACGTCGCGGACGCGATCGCATTCGCGGTGGGCGCGCCGACGCGGATGAACGTCGCGACGATCGAAATCGTACCAACGTTCCAGGTCGTCGGCGAATTGCGATTCGCGAGCCGATCCGAGGCCGCGCGATTGAGAGAAATGAGAAGTGGAGCTGACAATGCCTGAACTCGCAAACCGCCTCAAGACCGTAAAGGTGTCGGCCTCGGCGGCGATGACGGACAAGGCGCGCGAGCTCCGGGACGCAGGCGTCAAGATCGTCGGCCTGTCGTCCGGCGAGCCCGATTTTCCGACGCCGCCGCATGCGATCGAGGCCGCGCATCGGGCCGCGCTCGCGGGCGACACCAAATATCCCGCGCAGCCCGGGACCGTCGCGCTCAGGACTGCGGTGCAGCGCAAGTTCAAGCGCGAGAACAATCTCGACTACGCCCTTGACGAGATCCTGATCGCCAATGGCGGCAAGCAGATCATCTTCAACGCGCTGTTCGCCACCTGCAATCCCGGCGACGAGGTCGTCATTCCGGCGCCGGGCTGGATCACCTATGCGGACATCGTTCTCCTGGCAGAGGCGACGCCCGTCGCCGTGCCGTGCCCCGAGAACAACCAGTTCAAGCTCCGCCCGGCGGACCTGGACGCGGCGATCACGCCGCGGACGAAGTGGCTGATCCTGAATTTTCCCAACAATCCGACCGGCGCGGCGTGCACGCGCGACGAGATGCGCGCGATCGCCGACGTCATGCTGAAATATCCCGACGTCTGGATTCTCACCGACGATATCTACGAGCACCTTACTTATGATGGTTTCGAATTCTGCACCATCGCGGAGGTTGAACCGAGACTCAAAAACCGCGTCGTGACCGTGAACGGCGCGTCGAAGGCCTACGCCATGACCGGCTGGCGCGTCGGCTATTGCGGCGGCCCCAAGGACCTGATCGCGGCGATGAACAATGTCCACGGTCAGGCGACCGGTGGAATCTGCACCCTGAGCCAGGCGGCGGCGGTTGCGGTCCTGGATGGGCCGCAGGAGTTCCTGAAGGAGCGCGCGGACATCTATCGCGACCGGCGCGATCTGGTGGTCAGGCTGCTCAATCAGATCCCCGGCATCACCTGCCACAAGCCCCAAGGGGCCTTCTACGTGTTTCCGAACATCGCCGGCTGTATCGGCAAGACCACCAAGGCCGGGCGGCGGTTGGAAACCGATTCCGACTTCATCTCGGCTTTGCTGGAAGAGCAGCATGTCGCGGCCGTGCCCGGCGGCGCCTATGGCATGAGCCCGTACTTCCGCATTTCCTACGCGACCGACACCGATTCGCTGAGGGAAGGCTGCCGGCGCATTGCGAGCTTCTGCGAGAGCCTGCGCTGACGCGTCAATATGTCAGGGGGCTTGGCCCTCGGCGGAGAACCAAAGATGCAGCCAGCGGCATTCGTCGACCAAGATCGGAGCAGTATGCCGAACCAATTGTCATAATCCTTCCTGATGCCCCTAAACGAAGATGTTCTTGGTCCTGTAGGGTGCCGACGCATAAGCTTTGTGCAAAGAGGGGTATTGCCTTGGTATCGCGCAGTCGAGGACGGCCAGCGATGACCACCAGCGACGATGCGGTGGCGATTTTGGGCGTTGAAGCTCCTCCGGCAGCCCGGCGGCGACCGGGGTGGCGCCTGGCTTTGCCGGTCGGGCTCCTTGCCGTCCCGATGTTGGCATTTCTCACATACTTCTTCTTCTATCCGGCGCTGGGGCTGCTGCTCTCGAGCATCCAGACCCAGGACAGCCGCGGCATCATCGGGCGCCCGTTCACGCTTGCGCACTACGCCCGTCTGATTAACGTCGAGCTCTATGCGCGCGTGCTTTGGACGACGCTGCGGATCAGCATCATCACCTCGGCGCTCGCGACGGTGCTCGCCTATCCGGTAGCGCTGGTGATGGTCAAGAGCCGTCCGATGGTCACGCGGATCATCACGCTGATCGTCATTGCGCCCTTGATCGTCAGCGTGGTCGTTCGTGGATACGGCTGGCAGCTCGTGCTCCAGAACGGCCCGAAGGGCATGTTGAACTGGATCTTGATGACGCTGCACATCGTCGACGCACCGATATCGGTCCTCTACACCGAAGTGGCCGTCGTCATCGGATCGCTGCACGTGTTCTTCCCGATGATGGTTCTGCCGCTGGCATCGGCGCTCGGCAAGATCGATCCCAATCTCGAAGATGCCGCCCGCATGCTTGGCGCGCCGTGGTGGAGGGTGTTCCTCCGGGTGACGCTGCCGCTGAGCATGCCTGGCTTCGTGGCGGGCTTTACCCTCGTATTCTCGCTCACGGCCGGCTCCTTCGTCATCCCCGCGATCCTGGGCGGGGCCTCGGCGGTGATGCTCGGCAATCTGATCGAGCAGCAGATCTTCGTCGTCTACGACTGGCCGTTCGGCGCTGCGATCGCCGTCGTTCTCGTCGGCCTCGTCCTTGCGGTGAATGGCGTCTCGATGTGGCTTCTGGAAGGCCGGCGTCTCAGGAGGCCCGACTGATGGACGAGCGGTTTTCAGGCTTCGGCGCCTTCATCCTCTACACCATCACCGTCGGCATGATGCTGTTCATCCTGGCGCCGCTGCTCCTCGTCATGGCGGTGTCCGTTTCCGATTCTTATTTCGTGACCTTCCCCCCGCAAGGCTTCACGCTGAAATGGTACGCCAAGGTTCTCCAGGATCGCGACTTCCTCGAGGCAATGAGGCTGAGCATTCTGCTTGCGCTCGGCACGACAGCGGGCTCGCTCCTGTTCGGCGTGCCCGCGGCCTTTGCGCTGGTGCGGGGCAGGTTCTTCGGCCTGGCGGCGATCAAGGGGTTCTTGCTGTCGCCGCTGATCTTCCCGGCGCTGGTCACGGGCCTGGCGCTGCTTCAGGTCCTGACCAAGCTTGGCTCGCAGGACGCGCGGCTCAATCTCCTGATCGGGCACGTGGTCGTGACGTCGCCCTATGTCATCCGCACCGTCGTCACCAGCCTTCAGCTGGTGGACGAGAACCTGGAGGATGCCGCACGCACCCTCGGCGCGAACCGGCTGACGACCTTCTGGCGCGTGACGCTGCCGCAGATCGCCTCAGGCGTCGCCGCCGGCGGGCTGTTCGCCTTCATGGTGTCCTTCGACAATTATCCGGTCACGATGTGGCTGGCGAACTCGGAATACTCGCCCGTGCCGCTCGTCCTGATGCGGCAACTGGTCAACGTCTTTGACCCTTCCGTTCCTGCAATGTCGACGATCATCATCCTCATGGCGATGGTCGGCGTCCTGTTGCTTGAAAAGCTGGTTGGCCTTCGCCGCGCGCTGGCTGCCTGATGTGCATTGGTAGATGGAGATTGGACCCATGAAGCTGACACGTAGGACTCTCATTAAGGCCGGCGCATCCGCGGTTGCTTTCCCGACGATCATCAGCCGGTCGTGGGCGCAGGACGCCAAGCAACTGCATGTCGGCGTCTACAACTCTGCGCTGGGCAAGCTGATCCAGAAGGAAGTCATTCCGAAATTCGAGGCCGAGTTCAAGTGCCGGGTCTTCACGATCGAAGGCGCGACGCTCTCCAATATCGCCGCCCTCCGCGCCACGCGCGATACGCCGCGCTTCAGCATGATGATGATGGACGACGTCGGCATTCCCCAGGCCAAGCAGGAAGGGCTGATCGACAAGCTCGACGCGAGCAAAATTCCCAATCTTGCGAAGGTCTATCCGCGCTATCTGTTCGAGGAGGATTATGGCGTCGGCTTCTCGATCTCCAGTGCGGCCATGTTCATCAATCCGCAGGTGACCAAGCCGCTCGAGAGCTACGAGCAGATCTTCGACGCCAAGTATCGCAAGCAGATCCTGCTGAACACGCCCAAGAACACCCAGAGCGTGCTGATGCTCATCGTGGCGACGGCGCTCACGACGGGCAAGCCGCTGAAGGAGGCGCAATACCTGGTCGATAGCGGCTGGGACAAGCTCGCAATGCTCAAGCCCAACGTCCTGACGATCTACGACAGCGAGGCGCAGGTACTTCAGGTGGCGCAGGGCCAGGCGACCATCGGCGGCATCGAATATTCGAAGGCGATCTATCCTCACACGGCCAAGGGCTTGCCGCTCGACATGACGTTCCCGAAAGAGGGCGCGTTCACCGGCATCAACAGCATGACGCTGGTCAAGAACGCGCCCGAGCCGGAGCTTGCTTGTGCGCTGATCAACCGCATTCTGGAGCCATCGGTCGCCAAGATGCTGTCCGAGCAGACCCTCAGCGCGCCCTCGGTGGGCGGTATCGACTTCAAGCCGGAGACGGCCAAGTTCCTTGCCTATCCCGACACCAAGGCAACCGATCTCGGGCTGTTCACGCCGGACTGGAAGTTCATCGTTCCGCGCCGCGGTCCGTGGCTGGAACGCTACAATCAGGTGTTCACGAGCTAAGGCAGGGTGCCATGAGGTCTTCCGAAGTCAGGCTTGACCGCCTCAGCAAGGAATACAACCGCACCGTCGCGGTCGACGACGTCTCGCTCACGATCGAGCCGGGCCACATGGTTGCGCTGCTCGGTCCGAGCGGATGCGGCAAGACGACCTGCCTGCGCATGGTCGCGGGGCTGATCCGCCCGACATCCGGCGACGTCTTCGTGAACGACAAGAGGATGACCGACGTTCCCGTGCATCGCCGCAACGTCGGGATGTTGTTCCAGAACTACGCGCTGTTTCCTCATCTGACCGTCGAGGAGAACATCGTATTCGGTCTCGAGATGCGCGGGATATCCAAGGCCGATGCCGCAAGGAAGGTGGGCGAGGCCCTCAATCTCGTCCAGCTGTCGAGCTTCGGGAAACGCTATCCGGCGCAGCTCTCCGGCGGTCAGCAGCAGCGCGTCGCATTGGGGCGCGCCCTGGTGATCGAGCCGGCGATGCTGCTGCTGGACGAGCCGCTCGGGGCGCTCGACAAGGGACTTCGCGAGAGCATGCAGGTCGAGCTGCGTGCCCTTCAGCGCAGGCTCGGCCTGACCACCATCATGGTGACTCACGACCAGGACGAAGCCCTGACGATGGCGGACAAGATCGTGGTGATGCGCGACGGCAAGCTCGAGCAGGTCGGCTCGGCGACCGAAATCTACCAGCGTCCGGCCTCGAAATTCGTCGCGCAGTTCATCGGCGCGTCAAATCTGTTTGAGGGCCCCATCGAGCAGCGAAACGGAAGCGGAGCGGTCATTCGCGTATCGCCCGAATTGAGCCTCCAGGTCGATCAGATACCGTCATCGGCGAGCGACGTGATGGTCTCGATCAGGCCCGAAGCGATCCTCGTCGAGCGCGCTGGCCAGAGTCCGACGGCGCAACGTGCCAATAGCGTGACGGCGCGTGTCGACCAGGTCATTTATCGCGGGTTCGTCAGTCACTACTACCTCAAGACGCCGAGCGGCGGGCAGATCATCGTGTTCGAGCAGAATCAATCGCAGCAAGCGGGACTTCGATACGCCGTGGGCGAGGAGGTTGTCGCGCGGTGGGAGTCCCCGAGCAATCACGTCATTGCCCGTCACTGAAGCTCGGGACGAACGCGGCGTCTCGCGGGCAATCGACATCCCTTATACCCGCAGACGAACATCGTCTTGGATCGGCTTCCGCTGCCTGACTAGATTTGAGGGTGGCGGCGCCGCGGGCGTTGGATCAGCGAGGCCCTTTTGTCGATTAATCAGCCCAGCGCCCCCTTTGTCGGCACGATCGAGAAGAGCCCGAAGATCAGCCTGATCGGCACACTTGCGATGCTGGTCGAGGCGCCGGGTGACTTCGACCTGGTTCAGCAGGGACGCATCTGGGCGCTGGCGGATGCTGTTTCTGCCTGGCCCAACGTCCAGGAAGCCGTCATTGGCGTCACCAATGTGATGCTCGTATTCGAGCGGCCGCCCGCGGATATCGGCATGCTCAGCGCTTCGATCGTCGAACTGTGGCATCGTACGCCGAGCCGCAAGGCCGACGGCAAGATCATCGAAATTCCCGTGGTCTATGGCGGGGAGCTCGGCTTTGACCTGCCGGCGGTCGCGAACCGCGCCGGACTGTCCGAGCGCGAGGTCATCAAGATCCACAGCGAGGGTGACTACACCGTCTGCGCCATCGCGAGCTCCCCGGGGTTCGGCTACCTCCACGGTCTCGATCCGCGCATCCACATGCCGCGCAAATCCGTGCCGTCGCTCAACATGCGGGCGGGTTCGGTGACCATCGGCGGGATGCAGACCGGCGTCGCGGTGCTGACAAGTCCGAACGGGTGGAATGCCATCGGATGGGCCTCGGTCGCGATGTTCGACCCGCAGTCCGAACAGCCCTCGCTCATGCTTCCGGGTGACCGTGTCAGATTCAGGATCGATCGGATCGAGCTGTGATCGAGGTAGTGACCAGTCCCGCTTTCAACACCATCCAGGATCTTGGCCGTCACGGCGCGCGCCGTTTCGGCGTGAGCACATCGGGCGCCATGGATCCCGTCGCGCTCGCGGCCGGCAATGCGCTGCTCGGCAATGACGACGGTGCGGCCGGCATCGAGATCCAGACCTTTCCGTTCCGCCTGCGCTTTTCGGCGGACACCGCGTTTGCGCTCACCGGCGCCGACCACGAGTCCACGCTGGCCGGATCAGCCGTGCGGCCGTGGTGGTGCACGCGGGCGAAGGCGGGCGACATTCTCGCGATTGCCGTGCCGAGGCGCGGGGCGCGCGTCTACGCGACGTTCGGCGGTGGCATCGATGTTCCGCGCGTGCTGGGCTCGCGCAGCACGCATCTGCGCGCAGGGTTCGGCGGGCTCGAGGGGCGCACCTTGGAGGCGGGCGATGTCGTGCCGATCGGGACGCCGCCACGCAATGCTGACGGCCGCTTCGACTTCGGCGTCGCGCCGCCGGATGTGGCGATCGCAGGTTCCGGCCCGGCGGATGACGGTGTGCTGCGGATACGCGTCATGCGGGCCGGCGAGTATGATCTGTTTTCGGAGGCGATGCAGGCGACGTTCTGGTCCACCACATGGAAGATCAGCGCCCGGAGCGACCGGGGCGGATACCGCCTCACCGGAGACAAGCTGACATTGGACGCGCCCGTCGAGATGCGCTCGCATGGCGTGGTGGCTGGTGTCGTGCAAGTGCCGCCGGCCGGCGAGCCGATCATCCAGATGAGCGACGCCAATACGGCAGGCGGCTATCCGAAGATGGCGGCCGTGATACAGGCCGATCTCTGGCGTCTGGGCCAGGCGGCGCCGGGAACGCTCATCGCCTTCAGCGAGGTCAGCTACCAGGAGGCCGTTGCGGCCATGGCTCCCGTCAACGACTACCTCGCGAAGTTGCGTGCGACTGCGGATCTCTATCGAGCGCTTTGAGTGAACGTCAACAAGAACAAGAGCAGGGTGCGAACATGAAAATCGGCATCAATTCGGACATGGGCGAAGGTTTCGGCAATTATCGCATCTGCGACGACGAGGCGCTGATGGGCATCATCTCGTCCGCCAACGTGGCATGCGGCTTCCACGCCGGCGATCCCATCATCATGGATCGCATGGTCCGGCTGGCAAAGCAGAAGGGGGTCGAGGTCGGCGCCCACCCGGGTCTGCCGGACCTGCTCGGATTTGGCCGCCGCGTGATCCAGATGGACGCCGCCGAGCTCGAGAAGCACATGGTCTATCAGATCGGCGCCTTACAGGCGATCGCGGCCAATGCCGGCCACCGCGTGACCCATGTCAGCTTCCATGCTGCGATGGGCAACATGGTCAATGCGGACCCCGATATGGCTGATGTCGTCGCCCGCGCGATTGCGACCATCAATCGCGATTTCATCGTGTTCTCGCAGCCTGATGCCGAGATCGTGCGCGCCGCGCGCAAGGTAGGCCTGCGCATCCTGACTCTGTTCCTGGCTGATCGCGCCTATGACGAGAACGGCCATCTGGTGTCCCGCAAGCTTCCCAACTCGGTCATCACCTCGACTGAAGCCGTGGCCGAGCGGGTCAAGCGGTTCCTGGACAGCGGGACGGTGCAGACCATCGAAGGCAAGTCGATCAAGGTCGAGGCGCGCTCGATCCTGATCCACAGCGACACGCCCGGATCGGTCAATCTCGCCCGCACGGTGCGCCGCGTGATCGAGCAGGGCGGCGGCGAAGTCACGCCCGCGACCGTCTTGCTCAATTGACCGGGCCGCTCCCGGCGCGCGGGCGGATGCGCACGACCGGTGTGCCATAGCCGACAGTTGTGCCGGGCTCCGCGATCACGGCATCGATGGTGCCGGCGGCCGGTGCAACGATGGGCGCGTACAGCAGCCCGATTTTGACCAGGCCGACGAGCGCGCCGGCCTCGATTGGTTGGCCGGGTGCGACGAACGGCTTGTCCCGCCAGGGATGGGCCGCAAGGAAATGTCCTGCGACATCCGCTTTCGCGATGACGGAATGGTCTGTGGCAGAGGCGGCCGCCGCGGCAAGCGTCGCAGCTGCAGCCATCCGGACGCCCGTGTCCACGACGAGTTTCAGGGACTGTCCCGGCTCCTCGATCTCGATCGTGTCGACGCCGGACCTCTCGAGGATCTGCGCCAGACGCTCGATATCGGTCAGCTTGATCGGCATGTTCTGATCTCCTCGACAAGGCGCACGCTGGTCCTGAGCCGATCCAGATAGGCGGACATCTCGGCCTCGGCTGCAAGTGCATCGGCATAGGCAGTTTGCTCGAACCGCAACTTTCCACCGAGCCGCGCTTGCCCGACGCGCCACAGGTCGGCCCGGATCACGGTCGCGATCTTCGGATAGCCGCCGGATGTCTGCGCATCGCGCATCTGGATGATGGGCTGTCCGTTCGGCGGAATCTGGATGACGCCGGGGACGATGCCGTGCGAGCGTTTCTCGATCGGCGCTGTCGGCTTCACGGCAGGTCCTTGCAGGCGGTAGCCGTAGCGGTTGCTTTGGGGCGTGATCTTCCAGCTGCTGGACCAGAAGCGCTCCTGCGTGGCGGCATCGAACCCGTCATATTCCCCGGCGATCACGACCCTGACGACGGTCTCGTCCGCGGCAGCGTTCGGCCGCGCCAGCGTGATCTCGGCCGGTTCGACCCCGAGCTCGCCGATGGTCGCGGTGGGGATGGCGCAGGGCAGGTTGTCGCCGGGCTGGAGCGGCCGTCCGTGCCAGCCGCCGAACTCGCCGCGAAACTGCGTGCTGCGCGAGCCCAGCACCGTCGGCACGTCGATGCCACCGCCGACGGTCAGATAGAGTCGTGCGCCGCGGGGCATCGTCTTGATGCTCAGAATCTCTTCGGCACGGGCGTGCGACCGCCACCATGGCGGGATTGCGCGTCCTGCGATCTCGGCCTCGACACCGGCGCCCGTGAGCGCAAAGGCCATGTCCCGGCCGAAACGAAGGCGGAACGGCATCATCGGGATTTCGATGCCGGCAGCGTTTTCGTCATTGCCGAGAAGGATGTTGCCGGCGCGCAGGGCAACGTCGTCCATCGCGCCCGACGTGCCGACCCCGAAGCGATATTGGTCGAGACGGCCGAGATCCTGGACGCTGGCGGGCCCCGTGACTGACAGGATCTCGATCACCGGATCACCTGCTTGATCTCGAAGTGGATCGTATCGCCCGGCGCGAGCGCGGCCGGCGTCGGCCAGGTCGGATCGAAGAACATCCAGCTCGTATGCCCGATGGCGTGCCAGCCGCTCGGCCCGGGCGATGCGGAGACACCGGTCTGCGATCCGCCGATGGAGACCGAGCCGCCTGCGGAACGCTGTAGCGGCGTCTGCCGCCGCGGCATGGTGATGCGCGGGTCCATGCCGCCGAGGTAGCAGTAGCCGGGATGGCTGCCGAGTGCGAACACCGTGTAGAGCGGCGCGGCATGGATCGACACCACGTCGTCGACGGACAGGCCGCAATGATCGGCAACGGACTGGAGCGACGATCCGATCTCGCCGCCGTAGGTGACCGGCAGGCGGATCTCGCGACCGCCAATCGCGAGGCCTTCCGCCGCGTCCCAGCCGTCGTTGAGGGCGGCGATCAGGTCGTCCAGCTCGCGGGGAGGGGTCTCGAAGGTCAGCATCAGGTTGGTGATGCCGGGAATGGCCTCGCGGATTCCTGGCCATTTCGACGCGGTGGCCGCCAGTGACCAGATGCGCCGCTGGTGCGGCAGGTCGAACGCGCCGGGCGCCTCGAACAGGAGCGCTGATGTCCCGAGCAGGCTGATCCGCGGCCGGTCAGACGCCGTCATTGCGCGGCCACCCGCGCATTCATCCAGTGCTCGAGATGATGGATGTCGTAGCCGCCACGGCAGAACGCCGGATCTGCGAGGATCGCCTGATGCAGCGCCACATTGGTTCGGACGCCCTCGGCGCGCAATTCGGACAGGGCGACGCGCGCGCGTGCCAGGGCCTCGTCACGGGTGCCGCCATGGGCGATCAGCTTGCCGATCAGCGAGTCGTAGTGACGGGGAACGGAGGCGCCGGCAGTGATGTGCGAATCGACGCGGATGCCGATGCCGCCCGGCACGTCCCAGCGCGTCACCGTGCCCGGCGAGGGCGCGAAGGTGGTGGGGTCTTCGGCGTTGATGCGGAATTCGACCGCATGGCCGACACGTGCGATGTCGCCTTGCGCGATCCCCAGCGCCTCGCCCCGTGCGATGCGGATCTGCTCCCTCACGATGTCGATCCCCGTCGTCATCTCGGTGACGGGATGCTCGACCTGGACGCGCGTGTTCATCTCGATGAAGAAGAACTGTCCGTCCTCGTAGAGGAATTCGAAAGTGCCGGCGCCGCGATAGCCGATCCGGCGGCAGGCTTCGACGCAGCTTGCGCCCACCCGCTCGATCAGCGCGCGATCGATGCCGGGCGCGGGAGCTTCTTCGACGACCTTCTGGTTCCTGCGCTGGAGCGAGCAGTCGCGGTCGCCGAGCCAGAGGTGATTGTCGTGCTGATCAGACAGCACCTGAATCTCGATATGGCGCGGCTTTTCGAGGAATTTCTCGATGTAGACCGCAGCGTTCCCAAAGGCCTTGCTGGCTTCCGCACGCGTCAGCGCCAGCGCCTCGTCCAGCGCGTGCTCGTTGCGCACGATCCGCATGCCGCGCCCGCCGCCACCACCGGCGGCCTTGATGATCACGGGATATCCGATGTCCCGCGCGATCGCGCGCACCTCGGCCGGATCATCCGGCAGGGCACTGTCCGGTCCGGGTACGCAAGGGACGCCCGCCATCCGCATCGCGCGCTTGGCGGCGACCTTGTCGCCCATGGTCCGGATACAGTCGGCGGGCGGGCCGATGAAGGTGAGACCGGCGCGCGCGACCCGTTCGGCGAACTCCGCTCTCTCCGAGAGGAATCCGTAACCCGGGTGAATTGCCTGGGCGCCGCTGACCTCGGCCGCGAGCAGGATCGCCGCCACGTTGAGATAAGTGCTGCTCGCCGGCGCCGGTCCGATGCTGAGCGCCTGATCGGCGAGCGCAACGTAGCGCGCGTCGCGGTCCGCCTCCGAGTGAATGACGACCGTCTTGAGGCCCATCGCCCGACAGGCGCGCTGGATGCGAAGCGCGATCTCGCCGCGATTGGCGATCAGGACCTTGTCGAACATCAGGATGAACCTGCAGGACCGATCCGGAACAGGGGCTGCCCTGCTTCGATCTCGTCACCGTTCTCCGCGAGGATCGCAAGCACGACACCGGGCGCCTCGGCGGCGATGTCGATGAAGGTCTTCATCGCCTCGATGATGCAGATCTTCTGCCCCGCCCCGATCCGTGCGCCGACCTCGACCAGCGGCGGCTCGTCCGGCGCCGCGGCCCGGTAGAACACGCCGTGCATCGGCGCCGGCACGACAATGTCGGTGGTCGCGTCGGGACGAGGGCTCTCGCGATCAGGAGCGGGAGCCTCAACGCTGCTCCCGCTCGCGGGGTGTGCCGGGACCGGTGAGGCTCCCGCAGAGGCGCGCTTGAGGATGCGAATGCGGGTCCCGTCCTGCGTGAGGTCCAGCTCCGCGATGGCGGAGCGTGCAACCAGATCCACGAGCTGTTCGATTTTGGGGAGGTCCACAGTCACGCTCCGCGTTGACGGCCTGTCGAGTTCGGGGCGTTCACGCCTCACTCTGCCGGCGGCCGGCTCTTCTGTGCGAAATTGAGGCCGCCGACGACCTGCTGGGTCGGCAGCACTTCCATGAAGGCGACATTCATGCGCGCCGGCGATCCAACCGCGAATGCGATCGAATTGGCGATGTCCTCGGGCTGGAGTGCATCGTAGTCGTCGAAGAAGCGGCGCTTGGCTTCGGCCAGATCACCCAGCAGCCGTCCGAACACTTCCGTCTCGACCCGGGCCGGCGATATCTCGGTGACGCGAACCCTGGTTCCGTAGAGGTCAACGCGCAATTGCTGCGACAGCGAGTGAATGCCCGCTTTGGTGGCATGATACACGGTGTTTCCGCCGCCGAATGCGTAGTGGCCGGCGATGGAGGAGATGTTGACGACATGGCCGCGGTCGCGGCGGGCCATGCCCGGCACGACCAGCCGGGTCAGATGCAGGACCGCGCGCAGATTGACGTCGATGAGCGCATCGACATCCTCCGGCGTCGTGTCCAGGATATTGCCGCGTCGGGACTGGCCGGCGTTGTTGACCAGGACGTCGAACTCGGCCGATTTCGCCAGGGCCGCAAGCGCGTCGAGGTCGCTGATGTCGACGGCGCATGGTCGACAGCCGGTCTCCGCGGACAAGGCGCTCAGGCGAGTGGCGTCGCGGGCCACGGCGTAAACTTCGAGCCCTTCCGCACTCAGGCGGCGAACCGTCGCAGCCCCGATCCCCGAGGATGCGCCCGTCACCAGGGCCGTTCGATAGTCCGAAAATCCCATCCGTGAGGGCTCCTCTGCTACCGTCCAACCCCGAATGGCGTCGGCTGTAACGCGAGCGGCGGACGAGTGCAGCACTACCTATAGGCCCCTCAGGTTCCAGGTGGTAAGAACAATTCCTTCTGATCCCATAGCTTCAGCCTATTGCTGCTGCATCGCTCCCTGTCTGGATATCCGGAGGCGCCGTATTGGATACGAAACGTTTGGAGGCCTTCACCAAGGTCGTGGATCTCGGCAGCATGACGAGCGCGGCGAAGGTGCTGAATGTCGCACAGCCGGCCCTGAGCCAGCACATTGCGAGCCTGGAGGCGGAATTCAAGTGCAAGCTGCTCGATCGCAGCGCCCGCGGGGTCAAGCCCACCGAGGCCGGACGAATCCTCTATCGCTATGCCAAGTCGATCCAGCGGCAGATCGAAGAGGCGAGGCGCACCATTCTGGACAACAAGCCGGAGTTGACCGGCAACGTCACGATCGGCCTGGCCCCGCTGAGCTCGGCGGCATTGCTCGCGACCCCGCTGTTGATGCAGGTGCGTGAACGCTATCCCGGCATCGTGCCGCACATTTACGACAGCTCCGGGGTCATGCTCAGCGAAATGATGCTGAAGGGGAGCATGGATATGGCCGTCCTCTACGGCGATCGCCCGGTGACCGGTCTCGATTACAAGCCGCTGATGCGCGAGTATTTTTATCTTGTCGCACCCCGCAGCATATATTCGGAGCAGACGCCTCCGGAGGAGGTTTCGGCGGAGGAGGTCGCACAATTCGACCTGCTTCTTCCATATCGGGAATCCTTCCTGCGACAGACGGTCGAGCGGGTCTGCGCTGAAGTGGGACTGCGCCCGCGCATCGTCGCCGAGATCCATTCCCAATCGACCCTGTCTTCGGCGATTGCAGCCGGAGTGGGGGCTGCCGTGCTCCCCATCTCCATCGCAAAGGCATTGCCGAACCTGGATGAACTCTGCATTCGGCGGATCAATGCGCCGTCGGCCTCGCAGCAGATGTCGCTCTGCATTTCCGATAACGCCGCCCTGTCCGACGCCGCCTTCGCCGTCTACAAGATATTGCTCGAGATCATCGTCAAGACCTGGGGGCAGTTCGATATCCCTCCCGGCGCGGTTACCATCGCAGAGGGGGCCCCAACATCGCCTCTGGAGGGTCAGAAGAACGAGCCATAACGAAACACGATGTGGCAATCCCAAAATCTGAAATTCTCCGATGTGAGACGGTCGACTATCTGAGGTGAAGCGCAGATTGCGGACCCTCGGAGGGACCATGGTTCACGTCGTCAGAACATTCGATCGGCCTGGTGCAGACCTCGTCGAGCGCATCAAGCAGTTTCCTCCGTCCACCCTGCATGAGGCGCAGGGGCGATCGGGCGCGCTGACCTCCCGCATCAAGCCGATCTATTCCGGGATGCGCGCCTGCGGGCCGGCGCTGACGGTGAGCTGCCATCCGGCCGACAACATGATGCTGATCACGGCGATTTCGCTGGCCAAGCCGGGCGATGTGCTCGTGGTGAGCGCGGGCGATCACCCCGAGCAGGGCGGCTTCGGCGAGGTGCTGGCGACGGCCTGCGTCGCCAAGGGCATTGTCGGCCTGGTCACGGATGCCGGCGTTCGCGACGGACTGGCGGTGCGCGCCACCGGCTTCAACGTCTTCTCCTACGGCCTCTGCATGAAGGGCACCGTCAAGGAGACCCTCGGCACTATCAACCAGCCGATCGTCATTGGCGGCATTGCCGTCCGTCCCGGCGACATCGTGAGTGCCGATGACGACGGCGTGGTGATCGTGCCCAAGGAGAACATCGCCGACGTCTGCGTGAAGTCCGCGGCGCGCGAGGACAAGGAAGCCGGCGTGATGAAGGCGCTCAAGGCCGGCGGGGACATCCTCGAGCTCTCCGGTATCGGCAAGGTGCTGGAATCCAAGGGCTGCACCTTCGCCTGAGCGGCAGGCGCCACAAGCGAGCAATAACAGGAAAACCAGTGGCAGCCATTCTCGGCTCGGGCGAGCATCGCTACCGCGTCGTCGACAATTGGGCGAAGCTGCCGGATGGCTGGCAGCTCACCGACGTTGCCTCGGTCGCGGTCGACAGCCGCGACCGAATCTACGTCTTCAACCGCGGTGCCCATCCGATGGTGGTGCTCGACCGCGACGGCAATTTCCTGCGCAGCTGGGGCGAGGGGCTGTTCTCCCGCGCCCACGGCCTTTCCATCGATGCCGATGACAATCTCTACTGCACCGACGACGGCGACCACACCGTGCGCAAGTGCACGACCGACGGCAAGGTGCTGCTGACGATCGGCGTTCCCGAAAAGCCATCGCCGTTCATGAGCGGCGATCCCTTCCATCGCTGCACCCACACCGCGTTGTCACCGAAGGGCGAGATCTACGTCTCCGACGGCTACGGCAACGCGCGCATCCATAAATTCACACCGGACGGCAAGCTGATCAGGAGCTGGGGCGCGCCCGGCACCGACCCCGGCCAGTTCAACATCGTGCACAATATCGTCACCGACGCCGACGGCTGGGTCTATGTCGCAGACCGCGAGAACCATCGCGTGCAGGTGTTCGACGGCAACGGCAAATACGAGACGCAGTGGAACAACCTGCACCGGCCATGCGCGCTGTGCTGCTGCGGTGGGGCTAAGAACCCGACCTTCGTGATCGGCGAGCTCGGCCCCGCCATGCCGGTCAACCGCAAGGTACCCAATCTCGGCCCGCGGCTGTCGATCGTGGACGCCAAGGGCAAGCGCATCGCGCGGCTCGGCGGCGAGGATGGTCCCGGTCTTGCGAGCGGCAAATTCCTCGCGCCGCATGGCATCGCACTGGATTCCAGGGGCGACATGTATGTCGGTGAGGTCGGCGTCACCGACTGGAAGACGAATTTTCCGGACGAGGACATGCCGGCCGTGGTCCGCACAACGCGCTGTTTGCAGAAACTGGAGCGCGTCGCGGAAGATCCTCGCTAGAGGCGAACCTCGACGGCCTGACGGTGCTAGGTGAGTACCGTCTCGAGATCGGAATAGATGACGTCGGCCGTGCGCCGATAGTGCTGCTGGAGCAGCGCGACGGCGTCGTCGGTCTTGCGGTCGAGCACCGCCTGAAGGATCTGCGCGTGCTCGGCGCCGACCTTCCGGATCGGATAGGCCTTTGCGATCGACATCATGCGATAGCGATAGAGCCGGTCGGCGAGCTGCTCGCAGAAGCCAAGCAGCGGGCGCGAGCCGCATAGCCCGATCAGCGTCGCATGGAAGGCGCGGTGCGCTTTCTCCCAGTCCGGATTGTCCTCGAACTTTTCGGGGTCGAGCGAGCGCGGGGTGCGGTCGAGCCTGTGATGCGTGACCAGGAGGGCTTCCTCCCAGTCTTGCGTCGCGTTCTGCATGGACTCGCGCAGCGCGAGGCCCTCGACCCAGCAGCGCGTCTTGGTCAGCTCCTGGAGCTCGTCCTTGCTGACCGGCTTCACGTAGAAGCCGCGCTGCTCCATGCCGATGACGAACTCCTCCGTGGTCAGACGGTTGAGCGCCTCGCGCAGCGGCGTCTGCCCGACATTGTAGTGCTCCATCAGGAAGCGCGACTGGAGCTTGCGCCCGGGCGCGAGGCGTGTGGTCAGGATGTCGGCCTTGAGGCGGGCATAGATGGTCGTCGCCAGCGTCGCCGGCGCCTCCATCTTCGGGCTCGACAGGTCAGAGCGCATGAGAGTCCCACTGATTCATCGGCATTTTTTGTACATCAGCCAACCCTCGACCGATAATTTATAAATTTATGCTTTACTGGCTATTTTATATATATTACTCCTTGGCCAGCAGCAACAGATTCGGTCGCGACCAGGTCAGCTCCAGTCCGCGACCACTGACGAGGAAGCCCGATGTCCGATTTCCCGGTGGCCGCTCTGCGCAGTGTCGAGCTGACGACGCCGCAGCTGGGTGCCTCGGCCGATTTCTACGCCAAGGTCTGGGGACTCGATTTCGTCGCGAACGCCGATGGCACGATCTATCTCGCGGCGACGGGATCCGACTTCCACGTTCTCGAGCTCACACAAGGCGAGCGGCCGGCGCTGCGCAAGGTGAGCTTTCGCGTGCGTTCGCGCGAGGATCTCGACCGCCTGTTTGCCCGCGCGCGCGAAGCGGCCTGCGAAGTCATCACGCCGCCCGGCCCGTCGCCAACACCGTCAGGCGGCGTGCATTTCGTGATCCGGGAGCCGCAGGGCTGCTGCCTGGAGTTCGTCCATGGCGATCGCACCAAGACGGCGCGCGTCGCGGCCGACCGCCCCGAGCGGCTTGCGCATGTCAACATCAACAGTGCCGACGTCGAACAGCTCTCCAGCTTCTATCAGCAGGTTCTCGGCTTCCGCCAGACTGACCGCTCGAAGCTGATGGCGTTTCTGTGCTGCAACAGCGACCACCACGCTGTCGTTCTCGCGGAGGCGAAGGTCAACGGCCTCAACCATGTCGCCTTCCTGATGCCGGACCTGGAGTCGGTGATGCGCGGCTCCGGCCGCATGGTCGATCACGGCTTCCCGATCGGCTGGGGCGTCGGCCGGCATGGACCCGGCGACAATGTGTTCGCCTATTTCGTCGATCCGACCGGTGTCGTCATCGAATACACCGCCGAAGTCTTGCAGGTCGATGACAGCTATCGCGCGAAGGGACCGGCCGAATGGGTCTGGCCGCCGGGACGCACCGATCAATGGGGCATCGCGGCGCCCAAGAGCGAGGCCTGCAAGGCGGCACAGCTCGCCGTGCTGTTCGACGCCGGCGGGCGCGCATGACGATGTCTTCCGCAGCCACCGGCTATGACGTGCTCGTCGTCGGCTTCGGACCGACCGGCGCGGTCGCGAGCGGCCTGCTCGGTCGGCTTGGCCATCGCACGCTGGTCGTCGACCGGCTCGCCGGCATCTACGACAAGCCGCGCGCGATCGCGCTCGATCACGAGATCTTTCGCCACTTCGACAACATGGGCGTGGCCGAGGCAATCTCGCCTCACGTCGAGCCTTTCACGGCTTCCGAACATTTTGGCGCTGACGGCCAGTTGATCCGTCGCATCGACATGGTCGCAAAACCCTACCCGCTCGGCTACACGCCGAGCATGGTGTTCAGCCAGCCGCCGGTCGAGGCCGAGCTGCGCCGTCACGCTTTGAGCTTTGATTGCGTGGGTGCCGCGCTCGGCGTCGAACTGGTCGATCTCGTGCAGCGGCCCGAGCACGTCGAGGCGAAGCTGCGGGATGCCGACGGACAGTTGCGATCGGTGACGGCGCGCTACGTGCTCGGCTGTGACGGCGCGTCCAGCACGGTGCGGCAGATCGCCGGTATCGCGCTGGAAGACCTGATCTTCGACGAGCCGTGGCTCGTGGTCGACGTGCGCGTCAATCCCGACGCGATCGCAAGGCTGCCCCAAAGCTCGGCGCAGTTCTGCAACCCGGCGCGGCCCGTGAGCTTTCTGATCGGCCCGAACAACCATCGCCGCTGGGAGATCATGCTGCTGCCGGGCGAAGACCCGCGGGCGATGGAGCGGCCGGACAACGTATGGTCGTTGCTGGCACCGTGGCTCGCGCCTGCGGATGGCGAGCTGTGGCGCGCGGCATCCTATCGCTTCCACGCCCTGGTCGCTGCCGACTGGCGCAATGGCCGCGTCCTCATCGCCGGCGATGCCGCGCATCAGCAGCCGCCCTTCATCGGCCAGGGTATGTGCCAGGGGCTGCGCGATGCGACCAATCTCGTCTGGAAGCTCGATCGCGTGCTGAAGGGCAGCTCGCCCGACGGCCTGCTCGACAGCTACACCGCCGAGCGCAAGCAGCATGTCATCGAGCTGACCGGCAAGATCAAGGCGATCGGCCAGTCGATCTGCGAGCGCGACCCGGCCGCCGCGCGACGGCGCGATGCGCAGATTCTCTCCGAGGGCGGCGGTAAGCCGCTGGTGCTGACGCGGCAGGAGATCATCCCGCCGCTGCGCGCAGGCTTTCTTTCGGAGCAGGACGGTGCGGCACGCGGCAGCCTGTTTCCGCAGCCGCGCATCGCCAGTGACGGCGGGCCTCGGCTGCTCGATCAGATGACCGGCCCAGGCCTGCGCGTCTTCATCGACGGCCGGCGTAGCGACGCATCGTCGCTCGCCGCGCTCTGCGCCGCGCACCCGGACCTGCCCGCAACGGCCATCGCACCCGCCGGCGCTGGAAAGCCCCTCACTCTGGAAGAAATCGACGGCGTGCTGGCCGGCTGGTTCGACCGTCACGGCGTCGTCGCCGCGGTCGTGCGCCCGGATCACTACGTGTTCGGGACGGCGCGCAGCGCGTCCGAACTCAGCCGGCTCTTGCACGACATCAGCTCACGCCTGCGCGGCAACCACAAACCGGATCTGAAAATGGAGAAGACAGCATGAAGCTCGCAACCGTTGCGATCGACGGACGGACGACCTGGGGCCTTGTCGAGGGCGACAACTTTTTCGATGTCGGGACCGTACTCGCGTCACGCTATGCCGATCTCCGGGCGGCCATCGCGGGTGCCCTTGCGGACGTTGCGGAGGCCAGGTCGAAGGCTGCGGCCACGCCGCTTGCGAAGCTCACCTGGCTGCCGGTCGTTCCGAACCCCGACAAGATTCTCTGCGTCGGACTGAACTACGAGACGCACCGCAAAGAGACCGGCCGCACCGAGGTCGAGCACCCCACGATTTTCGCACGTTACGCCAACAGCCAGACCGGGCATCTCAAGCCGATCATCCGGCCGCGCGTCTCGACCGATCTCGACTTCGAAGGCGAGCTCGCCGTCATCATCGGCAAGGCCGGACGCTACATCTCCCGCAGCGAGGCGATGGGCCATGTTGCCGGCTATGCCTGCTACAACGACGGCAGCGTCCGTGATTTCCAGCGTCACACCCATCAGTTCACGCCCGGCAAGAATTTTCCGGACACCGGCGCGTTCGGCCCGTGGATGATGACGCCGGACGAGCTCGGCGAACTCGCAGAGCTGAAGCTCACGACCCGCCTCAACGCAGAGGTCGTGCAGGAAGCGCGCATCAAACAGATGATCTTCGATATCCCGCGCCAGATCGAATATTGCTCGACCTTCACGCGGCTCGAGCCCGGCGACGTCATCGTCAGCGGCACGCCGGGCGGCGTCGGCTCGAGGCGCAATCCGCCGCTATGGATGAAGCCGGGCGACGTCGTCGAGGTCGAGGTCGAGCGGCTAGGCGTGCTGCGCAATCCGATCACGGACGAGGCGCGGTGACCGATCCATCCGACGGAAGCTGCCGGCAACGGCGGCGGCGAAGCTCGTTTGGCTTCGTCTGCACGCCGGCATGCTGCTGATTGAAGACAATACAAACAAGACCAACGAGGGGAAACGTCATGAGCAACAGTGCAGATGTCATGGTCGGCGCGAACGGAGCCGCGGCGGCGGCTCCAATTACGCCCGCGTTCCGCAAGCTCGTGATCGCCTCCTCGCTGGGCTCGGTGATCGAGCACTACGACTTCTTCATCTACGCCTTCACCGCGCCCGTGGTATTCGACCGCTTCTTCTTCCCCAGGATGGATTCGACGGCGAGCATGCTGGCGGTCTACGCGACCTTCGCCGTCGGCTTCGTCGCCCGCCCGCTCGGCGGCATGGTGTTCGGCCATTACGGCGACCGGCTCGGCCGCAAGGCGATGCTGACGATCACCTTCATGCTGATGGGCATCGCGAGCTTCCTGATCGGCTGTCTGCCGAGCTATGACGCGATCGGGCTGCTTGCGCCGATCGCGCTGGTAGCGCTGCGCTTCGCCCAGGGCTTTGCCTTCGGCGGCGAATACATGAACGCGGTATCGCTGACGCTGGAAAACGCGCCCTCGGCAAGGCGCGGCTTCTTCGCCTCCTTCGTCAACGCCTCCGGTCCGATCGGCGTGATCCTGGCCTCGGGCTTCATCGCTCTTCTCGGCTTCGTCTCGACGCCGCAGGACTTTGCGCAATGGGTCTGGCGCGTGCCCTTCGTGCTGAGCCTCGTGCTGGTGGTGCTCGGCACCTACATCCGCCTCCAGGTCGATGAATCCACGCTGTTCAAGGCGGTGCAGGTCTCCGCCGCGCGGCCAAAGGCGCCGCTGCTCGACGTGCTGCGCTCGTGGAAGACATCGGTGTTGTTCGGCTGCCTCGCCAACATGGTGCACAGCACCTTCCAGTACATGAGCACGGTGTTCGTGCTCGGCTATGCCGTGAAGACGCTGGGCATGGCGCAGTCCACCGTCACCTTCGGCACCATGGTGGCCAACGTGCTGGAAATGTGCATGGTGCCGCTGATCGCGAGCTATTCCGATCGCTTCGGCCGGCGCCCCTTCATCGCCCTCGGCATCCTCCTTGCCGCGGCCTGGTACTCGATCTACTTCCAGCTCGTCGCGACCAAGGATCCGACGCTGCTGATCCTGGGCCTCGTCGTCTCGATCGGGATCATCCACGCGCTGATGTTCGCGCCCGAAGCCGCCTTCACCGCAGAGCTGTTTCCGACCGAGATCCGGGTCAGCGGCTCATCGCTCGGCAAGCAGCTCGGCATCATCCTCGGTGGCGGCATCGCGCCGCTGGTCGGCACCGCCTTGATGGGAGCCGGCGGCAGCTTCACGTCTGTCATTCTGTATTTTGAGGTGATTGCAGTCTGCGCCTTCATCGGCATTCTGCTGGCCCCGGAGAGCATGAAACGCCCGTTGTAAAGTCAATGGCGAGGCGGAGGCCCCGTCCGCTGGTAGCGATGCATCGGTGCGATCTCGGTGGCGGTCATTTCTCTGAACCAGGGCGCGCGGTTTGGATCACGACGCGGCGGTTCAAGCCGCCGCCTGCAGCGACCGCCGCGCACTTCGGCCATGTTCTGCAACATATCTCAATATCTTCGCCAAAGTTTGACCGGCGGACCTCGGGTAGGATCGATTCAAACGCTGGAATCGGAGACCGCCGCGATGTCCCTAAAATTGTCCGTGACGCCAAGGGGCCTTGGTGCCGTCTGCCTCGTGCTGGCGACCGTGATCTCATCCCCTGCGGGAGCGACTCTGGACGCCCTGGCCGGCTCGTGGTCCGGAATGGGCTCGATGAAGCCCGCCGACGGTCCGCGCGAGAGGGTACGCTGCAAGGTTGCCTACAATGTCACGAAGCCCGGCCGCTCGCTGACGCTGGAGCTGCGGTGCGCAAGCGAGGCCTACAGGATGATCCTGTCTGCCAACATCGAGCAGAACGGAGCGAATTTCTCGGGCAACTGGTTCGAGAGCGAATACCGCCAGGGCGGCAAGATCTACGGAACCAGCGCGGAGGACGGGCTGATCGAAGCCAGAATCGAAGGCAACACCGTCGCAGCCCTGGTGACGATCCGGACCAAGGGCAACCGGCAGTCCTTCGTCATGGATGCCCCCGGCGCCTGGGTCTCGCAAGTCGCCATCGAGCTGAACAAGGATATGTAGTGACGGGCAGAAGCTCAGCTGCCGGGCAATGGCACGAAAGGCGGTCCATGCTGCGTTCGGCAGTGGGACGGCACGGCTGCAATCGTTTGTTACACAAGTGAACACGCCGCTCATCAGCCGGAACCTGTGAGGCGTTATGTTGCTGCTCGACCAATTCAGCAATCGATGTGATGTCGAGACGACTGCCTCATATTCTTTTCGTTTCCGGTTCTCCAGTGGATCGACGGACGATCGGCGCCTGTCTTGCGGCTCATCAGTTCGCAACGACGGCCATCGGCCGGGGACGCAACGCGCTCCACGAACTCGAGACGAATACAGTCGACGCGGTCGTTCTGGACGTTGCCAATGACGACGGGAGCGGGCTCGAAGCCTGTCGCAGATTGCGGGAGAAGGGCGTCCTCGTCCCCATCATCCTTTTCACAGGCAGTGGTGATCCCATCGATCGCGTCATCGGGCTCGAGCTCGGCGCGGATGATTGCATCGAAAAACCGGTGGACGAGAAGGAGCTCGTGGCCCGCATCAGGGCGAGGTTGCGGATCGTCGACCGCGGCCATCAAGCTGCTGATACCTATTCGTTTGCAGGACTGCGGCTGAACGTCAAGGAAAGACGTGTGACGAGACCCAACGGTTCATCACTCCGGCTTACGTCGGCCGAGTTCGATCTGCTGGCTGCGTTCGTTGCGCGGGCCGGAAGGAAGTTGTCGCGATCGCAATTGCTCGATCTGATGGATCGGCGAACGACAGATGACGCGGCGAGATCAATCGACGTGCTGGTCAGCCGGTTGCGCCGGAAGCTGCTTGCAGAGACCGATGGCGGCCTCATCAGCACGATCCGCAACGGCGGGTATCAGTTCACGTCCGACGTCAACTCCATCCGTGGCGCCAACGCCGGCGCCTGACGATGTCTGCCGGTCAGCACCGGCGAACGGCCGATGGCCGCGAGCTCAATTTGGGCAGCAAAATCGTCACGGTAAATCCTGTGCCATCGTCGGTCTTGAACCCGATGGATCCGCCATGGCTCAGGACGACGTCGCGCACGATCGCGAGGCCCAATCCGGTGCCGGGAATCTTGGCGCTTCTGGCGTGATCCAGCCGCCGAAAAGGTGCCATCGCCTCGTCGGTCCTGTCGTCGGGTATGCCGGGCCCGTCGTCGCTGATGCCGACCTCGATGTGCTGGCCGCCTGCCGTCAGTTTCACCCGCGCGACCGCGCCGTACTTCACGGCGTTGTCGATCAGGTTTCGAAAAGCCCGCTTGAGCGAAATCAGGCGCCCGACGATTTCGAGATGATCGGGGCCGTCATAGCTACAATCGTGGCGATTGTCGGTGGCTTCGTCGACCAGGCTGATCAGCAGCGCGGCCAGATCCATCGGCTGGGTCGTCGCCTCGGTCGTCTCTCCGCTTGCGAAGGCGAGGGTGGTGTCGACCATCGCCGTCATGTCCGAAATCTCGGACATCATGGCGTTGCAATCATCCTCCGCGTCGAGCTGCTCGGCGGCAATTCGCATTCGCATCAAGGACGATCTGAAATCGTGAGAGATCGCCGCAAGCATCTGCGTGCGCTCCTTGACGAAGGACAACAGGCGCCGTTGCATGTCCTCGAACGCCCTGGCGACGACACCGAACTCGTACAGGCCCTGATCGGAGACCGAAACGAAATCGCGCGTCTTGCCGATCCGGTCCGCGGCCTCGACCAGCCTGTCCAGCGGCGCGACGATCCGGCGAGTCAGCAGCGTGGAAATGATCGCGATGATCAGGCCGCCGCCGATCAGGGGAAGCAGGGGCAGGGCATGGTTCAAGCCGCCGACCGATTCCGCGAATGACACGCTGACCCAGGAACTATCGCTGCCCTGAACGGCGATCCTCAGGCTGGCCGGCACGAGCGCTTCCGGCTCGCTCGGCGCCATGGGCGTGGCGCCCAACGAGGCGCCGACCGAGGCCGGTACGACCTGCGTCTTGATCGTTTGAACCACGGGCGCGACGGCAAACCCGGCATCGTAGACCTCGACCGTCCGAATACCGTCACCAAGTGCAGCCTTGATCGTCGCGCCCAGCCTGGCGTAGGTCGGGTTCTGGCCGTTGTCCGACTTGTCGATCGGCTTTTCCCTCGACCACGTCACGGACAGGAGCGAGCTGGATTGCGTTGCCTTGGAGGCCCGATCCAGCGCCGGTCGCGCGAAGATCTCGGCGGCGAGGCTGCTTGTCTGCTCTGCGAGCCATCGCGCTCCGGTCATCCGTATTTGCGGCTCCGAAAACAGCCAGACCTGGAAGATCGCTTGGGACTGGACGGCCACCAGGCTGAGGGCCATGGCGGCGGCAATTCGGCGGCCAATTCCTGGTCGCCGGATCCAGCTCAGGGCATGTTCCTTAGGCAGCATTGTTTTCGACGACCGGTGTGAAGATGTAGCCGCTGTTCCGCACTGTCTTGATCAGCGTCGGATTCTCGGGGTTCTCTTCCAGCTTGCGCCGCAGGCGCATGACCTGGACATCAATGGTGCGATCGACCGACGTCGAGGTGCGGCCGCGCGCCAGGTCCAGAAGCTGGTCGCGATTGAGCACGCGGTTGGGGTGCTCGACGAAGGCCTGAAGCAGGTCATATTCGCCGGAGGTGAGCTCGACCAGCGCGCCCGACGGGGATTTCAACGTCCGCGCCCGGATGTCCAGAGTCCATCGGGCGAACACCAACACTGTCTGTTGCTTGGCGGACTTGTTGACGTCGACAGTGGATTGACGCCTCAGGACCACGCGAATGCGGGCCAGGAGTTCGCGGAGACCGAATGGCTTGCAGATGTAATCCTCCGCGCCGAGCTCAAGGCCGATCACCCGGTCGGTCTCCTCGGCGACCGCGGTCAAGAGTATGACGGGCACCGGGTTGTCGGCCTGCGTCTGGCGCAGCAGGGACAGTCCGTTCTCGTCGGGCAGCATGACGTCGAGCACGATCAGATCGAGCTTGGACGTCGCAAGCTTTTCCCGGAACTGCTTTCCGTCGCTCGCAACCGACACGCGCAAGCCTTGCTGCCCGAGAAACTTGGCCAGGCCGGAGCGAATTTTCGGATCGTCGTCGACGATGAGGATGTGGGGAGCCGACATGATCGAGGCATCCTTCGGTTTTTCGATCGTCTCAAGCGTTTTCTCGTAACAATGTGTAACAGCCGCCCGTTTGACCGCGACCTTGCGGGGCCGTCCTCAACGCAACCGACCGGACGTTACAGAATGAAATAATCCGAAACTTGCGGCTCATCCTGCCGACGCATCGAGGCTGTAGAGATCGTCGCGCAGGATTGACGATCAACTGCTTGCAGGAAGCGGAGCAAGGAATACCGAACATGCGGCCGACAATCATCAAATTAGTGCGAGTGATCCGCACGGGGGCGGCGATCATGACGGCGCTCGGGCCGTCCGGCGGCATCGTGCGGGCTCAGGCGGAGCGCGAGTTCCTGCGTCCGGCCCAGGCCGCAAAGATCCTCGCCGATTCCAGGCCTTGGGCTGCGACGGGCGAGGGCGGTCGCCAGGCGAGGATAACCTTCAATCCGGACGGCACGGGGACATTCGAGGGACCTATGACGGTGTCGGCGACATGGGGGATCAAGGGCGAGGACATCTGCATCACGATGACCATTATTGGCGTCAAATGCCATCGCTTCGCGAAGGTCGCCGGAGGCTTGGACGCTTACACGGACAGCGCGGTGGAGCTGCGGCTCAGACGGTAGCAACCCTGCCGTGCTCATCGTCTCGTTCCCGAGCCAGGCGGCCACACGCCGATGTTAACGCCGAGCTCGCGCCTTCACCGAACTTTGATGGGCCTGCTTGCCGGTGGTTTTCGCGGCGGTGGGATTGCGTTGGTAGGCGGCAAGGAAGACGCCGATGCCTCCCTCGATCAGCGAGCGACACTCGGCCTCGCTCGGCGCATTCATGGAGAGAGCCCATTTCAGGATCACCTTGCCCTGGATCAGGCTCAGAAACTGTGTGGCCGCGAGCTTGATGTCGGGGATGTTGACGAGCCGCTGCGCCTGCGCTGCGCGCAGGAATGCGGCCACTTCGGCGTCGCAGCGTTCGGGCCCGGCCTTCATGAAGACCTCGGCCACGCGCGGATGGCGCGAGGCGCAGGACATGATCAGCCGGTGCATCGCCAGGCCTCTGTGGTCGAGAAAGCCTTCGAGGAAGGTCTTTGCGATCGTGCGCAACCCCTTCCTGAGGTCGATCGGTCCGCCGTCGTCGTGCCACAACGTCTTCGGCCCGAAGCGGCGACACTCGTCGCTCACCAGCGCCAGCAGCAGGTCGTCCTTGTCGTCGAAATGAACGTAGAGCGTCGCCTTCGACACGCCGGCATGGCGCGCGATCGCATCCATGCTCGTTGCGTCGAAGCCGAGGTCGAGAAACAGCCCGCGCGTGCCGTCGAGGATCTGGCGATACTTCGCCTTTGCCCGCGGCCGTTCGCTGGCCTCGATCCGATTCGGCGCCCGTCGTGTTTGCGGCTTTTGCGCAGCAGCTGCCATGACCCGTTCCTCCGCGGCTTGACATTTCCCCGAGGCTGGCAGCATACATGCCCGCCAAACAAAACTAAACGGTTTAGTTCGACTATGTCTCCCAAACGCGACCCACGCCGGCGAAGGCCCTCCGTTGCGGCCGAGCGGCGCGGCAGAGGGCTTGCCTGGACCGGCATCCTTCTCCCCGGTCTCTTGCTCGCTTCCTGTGCCGTCGGGCCGGATTTCATCCCGCCCTCGGTCCCGGCGGTCGATGGTTTCACGCGCGAGCAACGCCTCGCGGCGACGACGAGCGCTCCGGTTGCCGGCGGCAACGCGCAGGGCTTCGCCTCCGGCGGCGACATATCCGAGTACTGGTGGACGCTGTTTCGATCGAAGCAGCTCAGCGCCTTCGTCGAGGAGGCGGTGCGCAACCATCCCGATGTCCAGGCGGCGCAGTTCGCGCTGCGCAATGCGCGGGAAAACGCGCTGGCGCAGCAGGGGAGCCTGTTTCCACAGGTGACCGCGGACGGATCGGCGCAGCGCCAGCAGGGGACGACGGCCCAGCAGGGGCAATGGCCGGGGCAGACCTCGAACTATACGCTCTATGGCGCCTCGGTCAGCGTGTCGTACGCCCTGGACATCTGGGGCGGCACGCGACGTCAGGTCGAATCCCTTCAGGCGCAGGCGGACTACCAGGCGTTCAAGCTCGAGGCGACCTATCTGGCGCTGACCGCCAACGTGGTCACCGCCGCGATCACGGACGCTTCGCTGCGCGATCAAATCACCGCGACCGAGGAGATCATCAAGGCCGAGACGGACCAACTCGTGCGCATCCAGCACCAGTTCGAGATCGGCGCGAACTCGAAATCGGATGTGCTCTCGCAGGAGGCGACGCTGGCGCAGGCGAGAGCAACGCTGGCGCCTCTGCAGAAGCAACTGGCGCAGCAGCGCAACCAGTTGATGGCCTATCTCGGGCGGCTGCCGAGCCAGGACCGTGGCGAGCATGTCAGGCTTGCCGATCTGCGTCTGCCGGGCCGGTTGCCGGTGTCCTTGCCCTCGACGCTGGTGCGGCAGCGTCCCGACATCCGCCAGGCCGAAGCGACGCTGCATCAGGCGACCGCCACCGTGGGCGTCGGCATCGCGAATCTGCTGCCGCAGCTCACGCTGTCGGGCAGCTATGGAGCCAGCGGTCCGGAGCGGCTGTTCTCGCCCGACACCATCGTCTGGAGTGCGGCCTCGAGCGTCAGCCAGAAGATTTTCGATGGCGGGACGCTGTATCACACCAAGGAAGCCGACGTGGCGACGTTCGAGCAGGATCTGGCGCTCTACAAGAGCGCGGTGGTGACTGCGTTCCAGAACGTTGCGGATTCGCTGCGCGCCATCCAGTACGACGCCGCGACGCTGAAGGCGCAGGCGGCCGCGGAGAAGGCGACTGCGGACAGTCTCGCGATGGCGGTCGAGCAATTCAAGACCGGCGCGGTCCCCTATGTGACCGTCATCAACGCCCAGCAGTCCTATCTCAATGCGCGCGTGTCGCGCATCAAGGCGCAGGCGACGCGCTTCACCGATACGGCCGCGCTGTTCCAGTCGCTCGGCGGCGGCTGGTGGAATCGGGCGGACGAGACTCCCGACGCGCTGCCGCGCGCCAATCCCGGCTACTTCGCCGGTCCCGACAAGAAAAACCAGGAAGCGATGCGATGATCAAGCGCATGACGATCATGCTGAGCGGGATGGCCGTCCTGTTCGGCGGCCTCTACGGCTTTCAGACCTTCAAGGACATGATGATCAGGAAGGCGATCGGGGGCATGGCGAATCCGCCGCAGGTCGTGTCCACCGTGGTGGCCGCCAACGCGCCCTGGCAGTCGACCTTCAGCGCCGTCGGCTCGCTGCGGGCCGTCAACGGCGCCGATCTCGCGCTGCAGGTCGCGGGCATCGTCCAGAATATCCAGTTCTCCTCCGGTGACAGCGTCGCGGCCGGGCAGCCATTGCTGTCGCTGGTCGCAACCGACGACATCGCCAAGCTGAACTCGCTGCAAGCAACCGCCGAGAACTACGCCATCGTGCTGAAGCGCGACGAGGAGCAGATCAAGTTCAACGCCGTCAGCCAGGCGACGGTCGACAGCGATAAGGCCAATCTGAAGAACGCCCAGGCCCTGGTGGGGCAGCAGAAGGCCCTGCTCGAGCAGAAGACGCTGAAGGCGCCGTTCGCCGGCCGGCTCGGCATCCGCGCCGTCGATCTCGGCCAATATTTGAGCGCCGGCACGAGCATCGTCACCCTGCAGAGCCTCGATCCGATCTACGTCGATTTCTACCTGCCGCAGCAGGCGCTCGCGGCGATCAGTACCGGGCAGGACGTTACGATCGCCGTCGATGCGTTTCCGGCCGAGCGCTTCACCGGACAGATCACGGCCATCAACGCCAAGATCGATTCGAGCAGCCGCAACGTCCAGGTCCGCGCCACCTTGCGAAACGGCGAGGCCCGGCTGCTGCCGGGCATGTTCGCCAAGGTCGAGATCGCCGTCGGCAAGCCCGAGCAGGTCGTCACGGTGCCGCTGACCGCGATCGTCAACAATTCCTACGGTGATCTCGTCTATCTCGTCGATGATGTCCATGACGGGCAGGGCACGGCGCGCCAGATGTTCGTCAAGACCAGGTCACCGAAGGGCGACCGCATCGCGGTGAACGAGGGGGTCAAGCCGGGCGAGACGGTGGTGATTGCCGGTCAGCTCAAGCTGCGCAATGGCAGCCCGGTCAAGATCGACAATTCCCATGTGCCGGTCGCCGAAGCCGCACCCAATATCGTCGATCAGTAGACCCGGCCACGAGTCCCAGCAGGCAGCCTTAGCGATGCGTTTCACCGATATCTTCATCCGCCGGCCGGTCCTGGCGCTGGTGGTCAGCGCCCTGATCCTGGTGCTCGGCCTGCGTTCGATGTCGACGCTGTCGATCCTGCAATATCCGCGGACCCAGAACGCCATCGTCACGGTGACGACGGCCTATGCCGGCGCGGATTCCGACATCATCGCCGGCTTCATCACGACGCCGCTGGAAAATGCCATCGCCCAGGCGAACGGCATCGACTACATGACGTCGAGCAGCGTCACCGGCTCCAGCACCATCACGATCAATCTGCGGCTGAACTACGACTCCGGCAAGGCGATGACGGAGATCAATGCCAAGGTCAATTCGGTCCTCAACCAGTTTCCGACCGGCACGCAGCAGCCGACCCTGACGCTCAAGGTCGGCCAGACCATCGATGCCATGTATATCGGCTTTGCCAGCGAGGTGCTGGCGCCGAACCAGGTCACGGACTACCTCACGCGCGTGGTGCAGCCGCGCCTTCAGGCTGTCTCCGGCGTGCAGACGGCCGAGTTGCTGGGTGCAAAGAAGTTCGCGCTGCGGGCCTGGCTCGATCCGGATAAGCTCGCCGCCTACGGCCTGACGGCGAGCGACGTCTCGACCGCGCTCTCCGGCAACGACTACATCTCCGGGCTCGGCGCGACCAAGGGCCGGCTCGTGCAGGTGGATCTGGCGGCATCGACCAACCTGCATTCGCTCGAGCAGTACCGGAACCTGGTGGTCAAGAACGTCAACGGCGCCATCATCCGGTTGCGGGACGTGGCGAACGTGACGCTGGGCAATGACGATTACGACACCGAAACGCGGTTCAACGGCAAGACCGCCGTCTATATCGGCATCCAGGCCGCGCCAACGGCCAATCTCCTCGACGTCATCAACGGCGTGAAGGCGGTGCTGCCGGACATCAAGGCGCAGCTTCCGAACGGCCTCTCCGGCGAGGTGCTCTACGACTCCACGGATTTCGTGAACTCCTCGATCAACGAGGTCATCCACTCGCTGCTGGAAGCGGTGCTGATCGTGATCGTCGTGGTCTTCCTGTTTCTGGGGTCCTGGCGCTCGGTGCTGATCCCGGTCATCGCGATTCCGCTGTCCCTGATCGGCACGTTCGGCCTGATGCTCTTGATGGGCTTTTCCATCAATCTCCTGACGCTGCTTGCGCTCGTGCTCGCCATCGGACTTGTGGTGGACGACGCCATCATCGTGGTCGAAAGCGTGCATCGGCTGATCGACGAAGGCGTGCCTCCGGTCGAGGCCGCCATCGAATCGGCCCGTTCGCTGGCGAGCCCGATCATCGCCATGACCGTGGTCCTGATCGCCGTCTACGTGCCCGTGGGATTCCAGGGCGGCCTGACAGGCGCGCTGTTCACCGAGTTCGCCTTTACGCTTGCGGGTGCCGTGACGGTGTCGGCGGTGATCGCGCTCACGCTTTCGCCGATGAACTGCGCCTGGCTCCTGCGCAAGACCGAACGCGATGCAGCCAATTGGGAGGCGCGCCTGGTGCGCGGGATCGACCATGTGCTGGAGTGGCTCTCCGGCGCCTATCGCCGCCGGCTCGAGGCGGTCTTCGCCATGAAGCCCGTCGTGGTCGTGTTCGCGTTGCTGCTGCTCGCCGGCATCCCCTGGCTCTACGCGACCTCGACCAGCGAGCTGGCTCCGGACGAAGACCAGGGCGTCATTCTCTCGCTGACCACGGCCGCTCCTTCGGCGACCCTTCAGCAGCGGCAGTTCTACGGGCGGCAGCTCTACGACCTCGTGGCCAAGCGGCCCGAGACCGCTACCGTCTTCCAGATCGACACCTCGACCCAGGTGATCAGCGGCTGGGTGCTCAAGCCCTGGGAGCAGCGCAGTCTCACCACCAAGACGCTCCAGCCGGACTTCCAGAACCTGCTCAACACCATCGCCGGCACCCGGTCGGTCGCGTTTCAGCCTTCGCCGCTGCCAGGGAGCAACGGGCTTCCGATCCAGTTCGTCATCGGCACGACGGGATCCTTCAACGAGCTCGACGAGGTCTCGCGGAATTTCATGGCGCAGGCGCTCAAGAGCGGTCAGTTCATCTTCCTCGACACCGACCTGAAAGTCGACAAGCCGCAGACGATGGTCATGTTCGACCGCGACAAGGCCGGCGATCTCGGCCTGAAGATGAGCGATCTCGGCGGTGCGCTCGCGACCATGCTGGGCGGCAACTATCTGGACTATTTCAGCCTGGACGGCCGGTCCTACAAGGTGATCCCCCAGGCCCGGCAGAACGAACGGCTGACCACCGACCAGCTGCTCGGCTACTACATTCGGGCCAGCGACAATTCGATGGTGCCGCTGTCGACCGTGGCGCATCTCGAGAACAAGACCATTCCCCAGTCGCGCAACCACTTCCAGCAGATCAATGCGGCGACGATCTCGGGCGTCGCGATGCCCGGTGTCTCCATGGGAAGCGCGCTGGCGACGCTGAAGGAGCTGGCGAAGACGTTGCCGGTCGGCTACTCGGTCGATTTCGGCGGCGCATCGCGGCAGCTCGAGAAGGAATCGGGCGGCTTCGTCACCACGTTCGCTTTCGCCGTGATCATCATCTTCCTGGCGCTCGCTGCGCTGTTCAACAGCTTTCTCGATCCCGTCATCATCCTGGTGTCGGTGCCGATGTCGCTCGCCGGCGCGCTGATCTTCATCAGCGTCGGAGTGGGCGGCGCCAGCCTCAACATCTACACCCAGGTCGGCCTCCTCACCCTGATGGGGCTCGTCAGCAAGCACGGCATCCTGATGGTCGAGGTCGCGAACGAGCTGCGCGCGGCCGGGAAGGAGCCCACCGACGCGATCATCGAGGCGGCGACGATCCGGCTGCGGCCGATCCTGATGACCACGGCGGCGATGGTGCTCGGCGTCGTGCCCCTGATCACGGCGAGCGGCGCAGGCGCCGTGTCGCGCTACAATATGGGGCTCGTGATCGCGACGGGGCTCTCGATCGGGACGCTGTTCACGCTGTTCGTGGTGCCCGTGGCCTATGCGCTGATCGCCCGTCCGGCGCGTCAGGACGCAGCCTAGTCATCCCGATGCCGGTCCATCACCTGTCGGGGCCTGGCGAGACCCCTCGGGCGGCAGCAGCATCAGCACCTGCAAGCCGGTGGGCAGGCGTGGCCGCATTTCGATGTGGCCGCCATGCCGCTTGGTGATCTCGAGTGCGATCGAGAGTCCAAGGCCGAAGCCGCTGTTGTTCTCGCCCCTGGCGTCGTCAACCTTGAAGAACGGCTGGAATACCTGGTCGAGGAGAGGGGCGGGAATACCCGGGCCGTCGTCTGAAACGTCGATCTCGATCGCATCACCGGCGTTGGTGCCGAGCGACACGTTGATCGTGCTGGCATGCTTGACCGCATTCTCGACGATGTTCGTGACGGCACGCGACAGGGCGCGGGGATGGCAGGCGTAGGAGAGGTGCTCCGGACCGGCATAGGTCACCGCATGCCCCATGTCGGAGAAGTCCGAGCAGATCGTTTGTAGAAAGCTCGGTAGGTCGACACGCGTCAACGGTTCCGACTTGGCGTCGTCCCGGAGATACTCCAGCGTGTCGTCGAGCATGCGGCCAATCTTGGTGATATCGCGCAGCATCGGCGCGCGCAGACTGTCCTGCTGGATCTGCTCGGCGCGCAGCCGGAGCCGCGTCAGCGGCGTCCGCAGGTCGTGGCTGATCGCCGCGAGCATGCGGGTGCGGTCGTTCAGCAGCGAGCGGATGCGGGTCCGCATCTCGTTGAGGGCGTCGGTGACCTGGGTGATCTCGCGGGGACCGCGCCGGCTCAACGCGTCATAGGATTGTTGCGAGCGGCCGAAGGAGGTCGCGGCGCTCGCGACCGCAGCCAGCGGCGCGACCACCCAGCGCACGGCATAGATGGACATGAGGAGTGCGGAGAACACGACCGTGATCAACAGCAGGGCGGTAGGCGGGATGAACATCGGCCACGTCCTGACGGCGAGATTGAACATCAGGCCATGACTGTCGTCGAGCCGGGCGATGATCTGCGACGGCGGACCCGCAGGATCCCTGACGCCGTCCAGGATCTCGATGTCGCGGCGCGACTCGAGCGGATGCGTCGCGAGACGGGCGGACAAGGCGTCGGTCCTGCCCGGCGCGAGATCGGCGAGGTTGATGCGCCTGACCTGGAGGCCGCTGCGCTCGATCGCATTCAGTATCGCGTCAATCTCCGTCGCCCCTTTTGCGGCGCGTACGATCCGCGTGATCTCGGTGATGCGTGCGGCAGCATAGAACGGGCTGTCGTCGCGCGCGGGCGGATCGTAGAGGAACCAGAGGATCGCCGCCAGAAGCACGATTCCGAGCGACACCGAGACGGCGACGAGGCCGGTAATCTGGGTCGTGATGTTTTGCGGCAGCATCCGCTGGATAAACGTCACCAGGCGCTTTCCGACGTTCGACGCGGAGAGGCGTGACGGGAAATCGGTGCGAATGTCGTGGGCGGGGGAGCGTGTGGTGTCGAGAGGAGCTGGCATCGCAACACCGTAGGAGATTCATCGCTGATGGGCAGGGCGCGAAGTGTTTCATTTGATGAATGACGCGCGAAGGCCATGATCCACGGGGCGAACCGGGACAATGCGCGTTTCGCCGCCGTAATCTTTTGTAACATCTCTTAATCCAAGTTCATTCGGCTCCATTCTATCGTGCCGCTCCGATATCCGAGGATGTTATGGCGGTCGCGTGGGTTTTCAGCTTCAGTCGGCTCGTCGCGGGCGTGAATCGTCCGCGGCGGCTTTACGAGCCGGTCGATCACGCGCCGGCGCTGCGGCCGATGCCGACTGCGCGATCGTTGGTTGCCCCGGCCGGGCTGGTGCACTGATGATCGCGGATATCGAAGGTCCGCGCCCGGCTGGCGCGTCGCATGGACGCGTGCTGCGCCCGCACCCGGTTCTCGTTCTCCTGGCGGCCGTATCGCTATCGGGCTGCGCCAATGCACCGCTGACCAGGGGCGGCTCGCTGTCGTCTTACGACGATATGGCGCCGTCCGACGGCGTGCTGGCGAAATCGCTGGTGCGCGTCAGCAAGGATGATGTGCTGGCGGCCAGGACCGTGCGGCTCATGCCGGCGGGGTTCTCGAAAGCGGCATCGCCGACGCTGTCGCAGGAGCAGCGCACTCTGGTGGCCAATGCCGTGAACCGCGCATTGTGTATCGGCCTCAGCGAACGGTTTCGAGTGGTCGGTCCGGATCAACCGGCGGACCTTACGACCCGTGTTCTGGTGACGCAGGCTGCGCCGACCAACGAGGTGGCCGCCGGCGCCTCGAAGGTGGTGTCGGTGGTGCCCGCCGCACTGGGCGTGCCGGCGCCGATACCGCGTCTGCCGATCGGGCTCGGCACGTTGTCCCTGGAAGCCGAGGCGCAAGACCGCACCGGCCGGCAGCAGGCCGCAATGATCTGGGCGCGCGGCGCCAACTCCTTCACGAATTCGCCGACCGTCTCGAGTGCCGGCGACGCCTATGACCTCGCCGGTGCGTTCGCCGGGGATTTCAGCCGGCTGCTGGTCACCGGAGAGTCGCCGTTCGGCAAGGCGCCGAGCCTGCCGTCGTTCGACGGGATCGGCTCGTCATTGGGCGGCAAGCCGAAATACGAAGCCTGCGAGGCGTTCGGCCGCGACCCAGGCGTGGTCGGGATGGTCGCGAGAGGTCTGGGCGCGCCGCCGGAGTGGTCCGACAAGGGCGCTCCGGCGACCAGCCAATGAGCGATCGATCGATCGGGGCATGATGAAGGCCATTATCAGAACGGCTGGTTTGATGACGCTTCCGCTTGTCATGTCGATGCTCGCCGGTTGTGCCGTGGGGCCGGATCATACGAGCCCGTCGATCGCGCTGCCGACGCATTGGAGCGACGACGCGGGCAAGCGGCCGCGACAGAGCCCCGTGCAGCTCGCACAATGGTGGCTGCGTCTCAAAGATCCGTTGCTGAACGAACTGATCGAGGAGGCCGTGCAGGGCAATCTGGACGTCGCAGCCGCAAAGGCGCGCATCCGCGAGGCGCGCGCATTGCAGCGCCAGTCGATCGGTGCGCTGTTTCCACAGATATCGGGATCCGGCTCGGCCACCGCGAACCGCACCGGCGCCGGCGTTGCGACCGAGGGCACCGGCGCCACCACCTACAATCAGTTCCAGTCCGGCTTCGATTCATCCTGGGAGCTCGATCTGTTCGGCGCGAACCGCCGCGCCGTGGAGAGCGCGACCTACAATGTGCAGGCGTCGGAAGACGACCTGCGCGCGACCTTGCTGACCCTGATCGGCGATGTCGCCTCCAATTACATCCAGGCCCGGGGCTATCAGGCCCGTGCGGCGCTGGCACGGCGCACGGCGGCCTCGCAGCGCGCAACGGCCGCGTTGACCCAGAAGAAGCTCGACGCGGGCTCGGCGTCCGCCGTCGACAACGCCAAGGCCGTCGCGCAGGCCGCCAGCACCGAGGCCAATGTCCCGACCCATGAGGCTTCCTACGGGGAGGCGGTACACCGGCTCGGCGTGCTGCTCGGGCGCGATCCCACGGCGCTGGTTTCGCGCATGGCGCGTGTGGTGCCGATACCGGCGCCGCGCCTGCCGTTGCCGAAGGGCATTCCGGCGGACCTGCTGACGATGCGGCCGGACGTGCGCAAGGCCGAACGGCAGCTCGCGCAATACACCGCCAAGATCGGACAGGCCGAAGCCGCCCTCTATCCCGATGTGAGCCTGAACGGATCGGTCTCGACGACTGCGCTCAAGCTCGGAGATCTCGGCAAGAATTCGACGATCGGCTGGTCGGTCGGCCCGTCGCTGAGCGTGCCGATCTTCAACGGCGGCAAGCTGCGCGCCGCCGTCGAGGTGGCGCAAGCCCAGCGCGACGAGTACCACGTCGCCTGGCGCAGCGCCGTCATGACGGCGCTGGAGGATGTCGAGAACGCCATCGTCTCGCTCGCCCAGGAGCGGATCAGGATCCGCAGCCTGTCCGAATCTGCCTCGCGCTACGGCGAGGCCGCCCGGTTGTCGCGCTCGCTCTACGAGAGCGGGTCGAGCAGCTTCCTCGACGTGCTCGACGCCGAGCGCTCGCAATTCTCCGCAGAAGACTCGTTGCTGGAGAGCCGGGCCAATCTGGCGCGGGACTACGTCGCGCTGGGCAAGGCGCTCGGCGGCGGCTGGGACGGCGCGATCGACAGCAGCAAGCCGGAGGTCGTCGACGCCGAAATGGGTCCACATCTGGCCGCGGGACAATGATGCAGACGCGCAATCGGACACGACGGCATCGATCGGAGCGATCATGAACGATGTGGTGGAAATCAAGGGGCGGGAACGTATTCCGCGGACGGACGCAACGCCGCGACCGACGAGCCATGCGCCGCAGCCGAGCGCACCGCCGCGCCAAAGATCATTTTCGCGGCGCATGCGCATCCTCGCGGCCATCCTGCTGCTGGCGTTGGTGGGCTGGGGCGCAAAGGTCGTGATGTTTCCATCGTCGAACGCAGACCTGACGACGGCGCCCGTCACGCTGGGCGACGTCGAGCAGACCGTGCTGGCGACCGGCACGCTGAAGCCGGTCAAGCTGGTGGCGCTCGGCGCGCAAGCCTCGGGCCGTCTGGTGTCGCTGAAGGTTGTGCTCGGCCAGACGGTGAAGGCGGGCGATCTGATTGCCGAGATCGATTCCCTGACCCAGCAGAACACGCTGCGGACCAACCAGGCGGCGCTTCAGAACACCCGCGCCCAGCGCGCCGAGAAGGAGGCGAGCCTGGCGCTTGCCGAAGCGAATTTCGCGCGCCAGCAGACCACGCTGGCCCAGAAGGCGTCTTCGCGCGCCGACTATGATTCCGCCGAAGCCACCGTCAAGACCACCAAGGCCCAGATCGCCCAGTTCGACGCCCAGATCATCGAGGCCGAGGTCGCGGTCGAGACCGCGCGGATCAATCTCGACTACACCCGCATCGTCGCGCCGATCGACGGTACGGTGCTCTCGATCGTGACCCAGGAAGGCCAGACCGTGAACTCGGTGCAGTCGGCACCGACCATCGTCGTGCTTGGCCGGCTCGACACCATGACGGTCCGCGCGGAGATCTCCGAGGCCGACGTGGTGCGGTGCCGGCCCGGCCAGAAAGTCTATTTCACCATCCTCGGCGATCCGGCACGCCGCTACGAGGCGCAGCTCGAATCCATCGAGCCTGCGCCGGAATCGATCAAGACCGACAGCAGCTTTACCTCGACGACCACGACGTCCTCGAGCAGCAGCTCGTCCTCGTCGTCCACCTCGTCGGCGATCTACTACAACGGCATCTTCAAGGTGCCGAACCCCGAAGGCGATCTGCGGACCTACATGACTGCGGAGGTGCATATCCTGCTCGGGGAAGCACATAATGTCCTGACCGTTCCGGTCGCCGCGCTTGGCGAGACATCCGCGGACGGCACCGCCAGGGTGAGGGTGGTCGAGCCGTCGGGCACCGTCGTCACCCGCATGGTGAAGGTCGGCCTCAGCAACAAGATCCTGACCGAGATCCGCAGCGGGCTTTCCGCCGGCGAGCGCGTCGTGATCGGCAGCAACGATGTGTCGCAGGCCAGGTCGGCGCTTCCGCCGCAGCCGGGGATGTGACATGGCCGAGCCCTTGATCGTTCTCGACGCGGTCAGCCGCGCCTATGTCTCGGGCGAATCCATCGTGGTGGCGCTCGACAGCGTCGATATCCGGATCGCCGCCGGCGAGATGGTCGCGATCGTCGGTACGTCCGGATCGGGCAAGTCGACGTTGATGAACATCCTCGGCTGCCTCGACCGTCCGACCTCCGGCCATTACCGCATCGCCGGCCGCGACGTCGGCTCGCTCGACGTGGACGAGCTCGCCGCGCTGCGGCGGGAGCATTTCGGCTTCATCTTCCAGCGCTATCATCTGCTTGCCGAGCTCACCGCGGTCGGCAATGTGGAGATGCCGGCGATCTATGCCGGCCGCAGCGCCTCCGACCGGCGGGACCGGGCATCGGACCTGCTCGGCCGTCTCGGCATGGTGAACCGGCTCCAGCACACCCCGGGGCAGCTCTCGGGCGGCCAGCAGCAGCGCGTCTCGATTGCGCGGGCTCTGATCAACGATGCCAACGTCATTCTCGCCGACGAGCCGACCGGCGCGCTCGACAGCCGCAGCGGCGAAGAGGTGTTGCGCATCCTGGACGAGATCCACGCCGAAGGCCGCACCGTGATCATCGTTACCCACGACATGGCGGTGGCCCGGCGCGCCCGGCGCATCATCGAGCTGCGCGATGGCAAGGTGTGCTCGGATCAGCCCAATCCGGGCGATCGTGCCGCCGTTGCCGCGGCTCATGCGCCGACGACGGAGGAGGCGGCGCCACCGTCGCCGTCGGGCTGGCGGGCGGCGCTGGGTCGTTTCCAGGAAACGATGCGCATGGCGCTGCTGTCCATGAATGCGCATCGGCTCAGGGCATTCCTGACCATGCTGGGCATCATCATCGGCGTGGCGTCCGTGGTTTGCGTCGTGGCGCTCGGTTCGGGTTCGCAGGAGCGGGTGCTCGCCAACATCAACAGCCTCGGCACCAACACGCTGGAGATATTTCCGGGCAAGGACTTCGGCGATACCCGTTCGGCCAAGATCAAGACGCTGGTGCTGGCGGATGCGCGTGCGCTGGGGCAGGAATCCTATGTCGCCGCGGTCACGCCGACGGTGTCCACGTCGACCACGCTGCGCTTCGCCGCGACCGAGGCCAGCGCACAGGTCAGCGGCGTCGGCGAATATTACTTTCAGGTGAAGGGCACGCAGCTGGCCGAGGGGAGCTTCTTCGACGCGGACAGCGTGCGCAGCTATGCCCAGGACGCGGTGATCGACGACAACGCGCGGAAAGCGTTGTTTCCCGATCGCACCGCGAGCCCGGTCGGGAGGGTCATTCTCGTCGGAAAGGTGCCGTGCCGCATCGTCGGCGTCACCCGCCAGCAGCAGAGCGGATTTGGATCCAGCGCCAATCCCACGGTCTATCTGCCCTACACCACGGTGCAGGCGCGCTTCCTCGGCGATCCGTCCTTGCGCAGCATCAGCATCCGGATCAATGACACGATGTCGACAGGTGTCGCCGAGCAGGCGGTCACGCGCCTCCTGACGGAGCGTCATCGGACCAAGGATTTCTTCATTCTCAATACCGACGAGATCCGCCGGACCATCCAGAGCACCGCCCAGATCCTGACGCTGCTGGTCGCCGCCATCGCCGTGATATCGCTGATCGTCGGCGGCATCGGCGTGATGAACATCATGCTGGTGTCCGTCTCCGAGCGCATCGCCGAGATCGGCGTGCGCATGGCGGTCGGCGCGCGTCAGTCCGACATCCTCCAGCAATTCCTGATCGAGGCGGTGCTGGTCTGCTTGATCGGTGGCGCGCTCGGGATCGGCTTTGCGCTGGGCTTCGGCGCCATCTTCAACGCCTTCGACGTTGGCTTCAGGCTGATCTACTCGACGACGGCGATTGTCATCGCAGTCGCGTTCTCGACCGTGATAGGCGTGGCATTCGGTTACATGCCGGCACGCAACGCGTCGCGGCTCGATCCCGTGGCGGCGTTGTCGCGCGAGTAGCCCGTAGGATGCGGAAAGATTCTCGCCGGCGTCCTGACGGCAGACGACCTCGGGTGCGCGAGCCAACCGGAGAATATGTTCGCGTCCAGCCTATGATCCATTGATCTGCGACGATCGTATTCTGGCTACTTGGGAAAAACTAAGAAAAATCAATTGTTTGAGCGTGTCTCTCGCTCGGCGAATCCCAGGCTCGAGGCCGGTCGCGGCCACCATATCCGGTGATCCGTCGCCGATCGTTCCGCCACACATCCCCACCTGCCTGCGGCGCGCGCGGGAGCCCAGCGTTTCCGTCAACCCTGATCTCGACGACATCGGGACGTGGATCGGTATACTGCCACCATGCACCGGAACAAGGATCAGACGATGGACGATACGATTGGCTTCCCCGACCCCGGCCTCGACCTGTCCGACGGTTTCAAGCCGCACACCTCGCATTGGGGCGTGTTCTCGGCTCGAAACAGTGCAGCGGGCCTTGAGGTCAGGGCCTATGCGGGCGATCCTGATCCGAACGGCATCATCGACAATTTCCCCGGCGCGCTGCGGCACCAGGCACGCACCGCCCAGCCGGCGATTCGCCGCGGCTGGCTCGAACGAGGTCCCGGTCCGGACGATCGCCGTGGCCGCGACGAATTCGTCTCCGTGAGCTGGGAGAAGGCGCTCGACCTCCTCGGCGACGAGCTCGGCCGCATCCGCGACACGCGCGGGCCCGGCGCCGTGTTCGGCGGCTCCTACGGCTGGTCGAGCGCGGGCCGCTTTCACCACGCGCAGAGCCAGGTGCATCGCTTCCTCAACATCGCGATGGGCGGCTATGTGCGCTCCGTGAACACCTATTCCTCGGGCGCGTCCTCGGTGCTGCTGCCGCAGATCATGGCGGGCTACGAGGACATCACCAAGCGCAACGTCACCTGGGAGCAGATTGCTGATAACACCGAGATCGTGCTGGCGTTCGGCGGCATGGCGCTGAAGAACTCCATGGTGGCCGGCGGCTCGATCAGCAAGCATGTCGAGCGCGGGGCCATGGAAACGGCGCGCCGGCGCGGCTGCGAGTTCATCCTGGTCAGCCCGTTGCGGGAAGACCTGCCGGTCGAGGCCGGTGCCGAATGGATGACCTGCGTGCCCAGCACCGACACCGCGCTGATGCTCGGCATCGTCCACACGCTGGTCGCAGAGAACCTGCACGATCAGGCCTTCCTCGATCGCTACACCGAGGGCTGGCCCGTCTTCCTGCGTTATCTCACCGGGGAGAGCGATGGACAGCCGAAGAGCCCCGAGTGGGCCGCTGCGATCTCCGGCGTCGGCGCGGACACGATCCGCACGCTCGCGCGCCGGCTTGCCGGAAAGCGCGCGCTCATCACCGTCTCGCATTCGCTGCAGCGCGCCGAGCATGGCGAGCAGCCGGTGTGGATGGGCATGGTGCTGGCGGCAGCCCTCGGCCAGATCGGCCTGCCCGGCGGCGGCTATGCCTATTCATTGGGGGCGATCGGCTATTATGGTCGCCGCGTCAACGACGTGCCGGGGCCGACGCTCGGGCAGGGTCGCAACGGCGTCCGCGATTTCATCCCGGTCGCGCGTATCGCCGACATGCTGCTCAATCCCGGAACCACCTATCGCTACAATGGCGAGACGCGCACCTATCCGGACATCCGCCTCGTCTACTGGGCCGGCGGCAATCCCTTCCATCACCATCAGGACATCAACCGCCTGCGCAAGGCCTTTGCGCAACTCGACACGCTGGTCGTGCACGAGCTGGCCTGGACCGCCACCGCGCGGCACGCCGACATCGTGCTGCCATCGACCATGACGCTGGAACGTGAGGACATCGGCTATTCCACCAACGATTCCCTCATGGTCGCGATGCACCGGATCGCCGAGCCGTTTGGCCTCGCGCGCGACGACTACGAGATCTTTGCCGATCTTGCCGAACGTCTCGGCGCGCGCGAGCCCTTCACCGAGGGACGCACGTCGCGGCAATGGCTGGAGCATCTCTACGAGCCGACCCGCGCCTCGCTCGAAGCGCGCGGCCTCGAGGCTCCAGGCTTCGACGAATTCTGGCAGCGCGGCAGCCTGGTCGTGCCGCAACAGCCCGACGACGGCGGCCGGTTGCGCCGCTTCCGCGAAGATCCGGTCACTCACGCCCTGCCGACGCCGAGCGGCCGCATCGAGATTTTCTCTGCGAAGATTGCCGGCCATGGCGATGCGGATTGTCCGGGACATCCGGTCTGGCTGGAGAAGACCGACATGCCCAAGCGAGGGGCGCCGTGCTTCCTAGTCGCCAACCAGCCGGTGACGCGCCTGCACAGCCAGCTCGACTTCGGCGGACATTCGCTTCAAAGCAAACATCGGGGACGCGAGGTCGCGCGCATGAATCCGCGCGATGCCGACGCGCGCGGTATCAAGGACGGCGACATCATCCGCCTGTTCAACCAGCGCGGCGCCTGCCTCGCCGCGGTCCACGTCACCGACGGCATCGCGCCCGGCGTGGTGCAGCTCCCGACCGGCGCCTGGTACGACCCGATGGACCCCGAGGACGAGGCGCCGCTCTGCGTCCACGGCAATCCGAACGTGCTCACCCGCGACATCGGCACCTCGTCCTTCGCGCAGGGCTGCACGGGGCAGCTGACGACGGTGGAGGTGGAGAAATTCACCGGCAATCTGCCGCCGATACGGGCGTTCGATCCGGTGTAGCGGATAGTTCGCGCATTCTGCCGCCTTCGCGCATTCTGCTGTCATTGCGAGCGCAGCGAAGCAATCCAGCGTCTCTCTGCGGTGGCAGCCTGGATTGCTTCGCTGCGCTCGCAATGACGATGTCGAGACAGCGGAGCATTATTCCATCCCCGTCACCCTGAGGTGCTCGCCTCTTCGGCGAGCCTCGAAGGGCGACGGCCCGGCTGTATCCCGGCCGTGCATCCTTCGAGGCTCCCCATGGGACGCGTTGCGTCCCATGGCTCGCACCTCCAGCGACAACGGCTTCGCCGTTGCGCGGGGATGACGGAGTTGGTGTGCTTTTGCACCTGAGCGCACCCGTGCGAATTCGAAATCGGCCCGCGCATGACGAAAGAAAGCTCCCGCGCCGTGCTGCTAAAGGTTCGTGACTCCAGGCTAGGATCAACGAACATGACCAAGGCAGACCTCCAAAGCCCGACCGATCTCGGCGCCAACGCGAACCGGGACATTCCCGCCGCGCTGCGTGCCCTGCTCGCCGACGTCTTCGCGCTCTATCTGAAGACCAAGAACTTCCACTGGCACATGTCGGGCAGCCATTTTCGCGACTATCACCTGCTGCTGGACGAGCAGGCCGACCAGATCTTCGCCATGACCGACGACATCGCCGAGCGCGCGCGCAAGATCGGCGGCACGACGCTGCGCTCGATCGGCCACATCGCGCGCGAGCAGCGCATCCTCGACAACGACGCGGACTATGTCGACCCCCCGGACATGCTGGCGGAATTGCGCAGCGACAACCAGCAGCTGACGCGGGAGATGCGGCGCGTGCACGAGCTCTGCGACGAATATGGCGATGTCGCAACCGCAAGCCTGATCGAGAACTGGATCGATGAGGCCGAGCGCCGGGTCTGGTTCCTGTACGAGTCCGGCCGCACCGGTCCGCATGCGTGATGCCGCGCGCCGCGGTGGCGGTTGCAGCGATACAAAGAAAAGGGGCCGTCCTGTGGGGGAGCAGGGACGGCCCCGAGTGGCTCGTAGGCCCGGGAGGAGGGCGCGAGCCGGCGCAAGTGGAGGGGCACTTGCGTTCGAAACGTTGCAGACCAAACCGGACGCGTATTCCGCAATTCCAGTGTCGCCTGGCGTGTCGATAAGGACCCCTACGCGGCCGCGCTGGCCATCCAATCCCTGTCCGCGGCAGGACGGCGCCGCGGCAGCGCTTCGACGGCGAGAGGCTCGGCCTTGCTGGCAAGGCGCCAGCGTGCCGGAGACTGGCCGCTGATGCGCTTGAAGACGGTCGAAAAATGCGCCTGTGTGCTGAAACCGACGGCAAGCGCGATCTCGGCCAATGGCCGCCCGGTCGTCGCGAGCAGCGTCTTCGCGTGCTCGATCCGGTGATTGAGCAGATATTCGCGCGGACGGTAGCCGGTCGCGGCGCGGAATTGTGCTGCAAAGTGCATTCTGGACAGGCCGGCGACATTGGCGAGTTCGGACAGGCTGATGCAGCGGTCGAAATTGTCCGCGATGTATTGCTCGACGCGCCGCAGCCGCCATTTCGGCAAGGCATTGACCCTGGCGCGCGGCGGCTCCAGCCGGGCGAGGTGCATCGCAAGGGTCCGGCCGATGCAGCGTGCGAACTGCTGGTCAGCGGCATCGCCATGCTCGGTCAACGCCTTGGCGAGCTCGGCGGCGAGCGGGTCGCGCAGCAGGACGAGGTCGCCAAGTCCTTCAGCGGCAGGTAATTGCGCCGGGAAATGGTCAGCGGAGATGTGGAAGTGCAGGAAGGCGCAAGGCGCCTCGAATTGTGCGGCGAGAGGCTTCGACGGCGCGCTGACATAGAGTGTCCCTGCGGGCATGGTGCCGTCGAAGATGACCTGGCGGTCACGGGTCAACTTCGCGCGCGTGGTCTTCAGGGCAATGCCGACGAAGTAGCGATCCTCCGGCGTCGTCGCGTCGTGCGACGAGCTGTCTCTGAAATCCTCCCATCGCGAAATCGTGATGTCCTCGATCGCCGCCTCCGGGCTGCGGTCGATCCGGCGCCATCCGCGTTCCCTGGGGATCGCCTGTGCCGCCTGGCGGACCTGGTAATCGCGTGGGGCGGCCTGAAGATCAATCCAGGCAGGCGCCGCCTGCAAGTCGGTAAGCATCGCTCATCCTCTCTTGGCATCACGGCCGCTTGCGGCGACCGGCAAACTCTCAAGCCCAAAGCTTTCAACAAGGCTTTCAAGAAGGTTTTCGATGCTGGCAGGATAGGCATGAGCCGGACAAGAAGCCCGTTAGTGATGATTAGGATGTGTTAGATTTTGTGTGCCGGCCCATGGTGTGACAGCCCGTCGCAGGGAGTCCAACTTTGTCAGGCTTTTCAATTCTTTGCGCCGATTGGCGCGGTGCGAGGGTAGGCGGGACACGACGCGGCGATCGGCACACCGGTGTGAGGTTCGCGCTCTGCCTTCACTGGACCTTGCATCGGTGCTGGATGTGGTCGCCGCGCCGTTGGCCGAGCCGGCCTCAAGCTTCGACCATGACGTCGAGAACCGCGTCGGCGACGCCTGCTTTCGTCTTCAGCCCTTGTGTCCGTCCAGCCGCGCAAGAAAGTCCCGTACGAGCGACGCGATCTCGTCGGTCGCCTCGTCCAGCGCGAAGTGACCGGCTTGGAGGACGTGAACCTCCGCCTGAGGCACGTCATCGCGATAGGCGGTGGCGCCGGCGACGGTGAAAGACGGATCGTATTTGCCCCAGACCACCAGCGTCGGCGGCCGCGTCTTGCGCAGCCAATCCTGCCATTTGGGATAGGACGCAACGTTGGTCCGGTAATCCAGGAACAGGATGGTCTGGATCTCGGCCTGGCCCGGGCGCGTCAGAAATGCGTATTCGTCGATCCAGGTATCAGGGTCGTAGCGTTCGGGACGCGGGCTGGAGCCGAGGTGTCGCTGGCGTGTCGCCTCCAAAGAGGTGAAGTTGGCCTTGAGCGCCTCGAGCTCGTGTGCCGGATCCGCCCAGTATCTGCGACGCGCTTCCCAGAGCGGGCTCAAGCCCTGCTCGTGCGAAACCGTGTTCTGGATGATGATGGCGCTGACACGTTCGGGATGCGCCAGCGCCATGCGGAAGCCGACGGGGCCGCCGTAATCCTGCATGAACAGCACGTAGTTGCTCAGGCCGAGCTTCGCCGTGAGCTCGCCGATCACGCCGGCGATATTGTCGAACGTATAGGTGAAGTCGGACGGCGGCGGCGCGCTGCTGTTGCCGAAGCCGGGATAGTCCGGTGCGATCAGGTGATATTTGTCGGCAAGCAGCGGCAGCAGAGGCTCCCACATCCGCGAGGAGGAGGGGAAGCCGTGCAACAGCAGCACGGTCGGCGCGTCGATCGGCCCGGCCTCGCGGTAGAAGATCTTGAGGCCCTGGATCTCCACGGTGTGATAGCTGATCGAGCGCCGGCTCGACCGCAACTCTTGCGCCGAGGCCTGGACGCTCGCGCAGGCAAGGGCAGCAGAGAGGGCGAGGGTGGTTGAAATGCTCATGTCGTCGTTCCGATGTCAGGCCGCTGCGCAAGTAAGTCCATGATCGTGTCCTCTCCGAGGAATATCGCGGCGGCGTCGAGAGGCGCCGTCGCGGGCGCCTCCCGGGACCGCATCCGGAACTTACGAAGCCTTCGCCATCGGCCTGCCCTTGAGGGCGGCGAGCAGCGTCTCCGCGGCCGGGCCCGACGAATGCGGATTCTGTCCCGTGATCAGCTGGCCGGCGCTGACGACGTGCGCGCCCCAGTTCGCCGTCTTCGAGAAGACGGCACCGAGCTTCAGCATCTCGTCCTCGACGAGGAAGGGAACGACCTTGGTCAGGCCCACATCCTCTTCTTCGCCGTTGGTAAAGCCGGTCACTTCCTTGCCCTGGACCAGCGGCTTGCCATCGGGCGTCTTGACGTGGCGCAGCGCTCCGGTCGAATGACAGACGACGGCGATGGTCTTGCCGGCGGCGAGGAAGGACTCGATCAGCTTGATCGAGTTCCTGTCTTCGGCGAGGTCCCACATCGGGCCATGGCCGCCCGGATAGAACAGCGTGTCGAAATCCTCCTGCCGGACGCTGTCGAGGCGGACGGTCTTGTCGAGCTGGGCCTCCGCTGCCGCATCGTTCTCGAAACGGACCGTGAGCTCGGTGCGGAACTCGGGCTCGTTGCTCTTGGGGTCGAGCGGCGGGCGGCCGCCCTTGGGCGAAGCGAGCGTGATCTCCGCGCCGGAATCCTTGAAGACGTAGTAGGGGGCTGCAAGCTCTTCGAGCCAGAAGCCGGTCTTGCGTCCGGTGTTGCCGAGCTGGTCGTGGGAGGTGATGACCATCAATACTTTCATGACACGGATTCCCTTGATTGCGTTTGCTCAATGACGCGCTCCCTCCTGGTGGAGCACATCGGTGCAAGTCTTCGCCGAGCTGCTGCGTTCGTTCGCCGCTCGCAAACGTAATCTGCACCCAAGTTGCGCCGTTGGCTCGTTATGTGGTGTTAGACGTTGCGAGGGCCGCGCGTCGCCGCCGCTACTCGAACACGGCGTCGAAGATCTCGACGTCCATCAGCACGGGCTTGGTGATCACGGTTCCATCAGCCTGTAGCGCCTGCACACGCCGAAGCGTCGGCACCACGATGCCGCCGAAACTGTCATGGGCCCAGGAATAATGTGCGACCTTCATCCCGAAGAGATCGTGATCCGTCCGCCGTTGCAAAGCGCTCTGGTCGAAATAGAAGATCTGCTCGGGCGCGAGCGTGATCAGGTGCGCGGGGAATTGCGCCCGCAGCCGCCGCCAGGTTTCAGTGCCTTCGGACGAGGGCGACAGCTCCTCCAACACGACATCGGGATGAGCGAGCAGGAACGGGATCGTCAGATAGTTCCAGATCGCGACGCCGCAGAAGAAAACCAGATGCAGTTCGTCCGCAAGCGCGGGGGCACTGGCCTCGGGAAACGCAAGGCTGGGATTGCGCCAGGTTCGCAGCACCTCGCCATCCAGGCTCTCGATCGTGATCGCGTCGGGTTGAAAGGAGCCTGAGTGTTCTCCCCCGGTGATGCCGGTGAAGCGGACGGATTGCGTCCGGGTCGAACCTTCCGCGGTCACATCCTTGAATTCCTTGGCATGTCCTGCACTGGAGAACAGCGTTCCGCCGACGGAGAGGTGGAGTGTGAAGCGGTTCAAGCCGTTCCAGCGGTCCAAACCGCCGCCGGCATCGATTACATCGTCGAGAAGAGCCATGTCCCGCCATATCCACCGTGAAACGTCACCACCATGGCGGGGCGCATGCGGCTTGGCATGTTAGAAGTTGTTAGGACTTGCGAGCGGGCAGTATGGCAGTATCTCGTTGAAGATACTCTCAATTTAGCGCGCCCAGGAGCTCCTTGGCAGCGACGAGATCACGGGTTTGAAGGCCCTCCTGGTATCGCACGACGAGCGGCGCGAGCAGATCGCGTGCCTCGCCAGCCTTTCCGGCATGACGCCAGACGCGGCCGAGGCTGATCGCCCCCCGCAGCTCCCAGCCGAGCGCGCATTGCCGGCGCGATAGACCGAGCGATTTCCGGAAGTAATTCTCGGCCTCCGCTGCATTGCCCGATCGGGCGAGGATGTCGCCCTTGACCCTGAGCATCTCCGGCATGTCGAAGGATTCGCCGTGATCGGGGATCTGTGCGATCGCCTCGTCGATCATGCGCAAGGCCTCGTCGGGCTGGTCTTGGGAGGCAAGACCCTCCGCCAGCGCGGTTGCAAACACCGTCGTCATGATCCGGTGCCGCGTCGCGTACAGCGTGGCCTGGCTGCGGCGAAGGTGCTCGATCCCGCCAGCAATGTCGCCGCGGCGCAGCAGCAGCTCGCCCTTCTGGCCGATGCCGACCGCATGATAGGGGCCGAGAAAGTGCCGCTCGGCATGGTTGATCAGCCGCTCGATCATGATTTCGGCATTGGCCCAGTCGCCGACCCAGAGAAAGACGTAGATCGTCCAGATCAGGGAAATGCCGAGCGTGAGCGGCTGCTCGAGCAGCTCGGCCTCACGCACTGTGTATCTCGCCGCCTCGATGGCACGATCGGGCCGGCCGGTGAGCCAGAGCCCACGCGCCAGCGCCACCAGCGCAACGATGCGGTCGTCATAACCGAGATGGCCGATGTTCAGCCGCTGCGAGCCGGGATTGTGCACCATCGCGCTCTCGCAGAACTGCACGGCCTTGTCCTGGTTGCCGATCAGGTGATGCGCAACGCCGAGCATCCATTCCACGTTCAAGGTGGCGGCTGGATCATTCAGCTTCCGTGCGACGCCTTCGCCTTGCTCGCCGGTTCCGAGCGCGCCGTGAAAATCTCCGACCCTGGTCAGGTAGATGTGCAAGCCGCGCAGCAGCCAGAGCTGCCAGTGCAGGTCCTCGAGCTCTCTGGCAAGCTGGAGGCTGCGCGTGAACGCAGAGCGGACAGCCTCCGTATTGCCCTGCGTGAACATCACGGAGACGCCGAGCGCGGCCTGCAACGTCATCTCCTGGCGGCTGTCCATCGCGCCCGTAGCGAGAGACACCAGCGCCTGCTGTGTCCAGCGGTAGCATTCCGTCAGCAATGTCAGCTCGAGGAAGAACTGGGCCGCCGAGGCTGCCAGATCCACGCCGATCGTCCGGTCGCCGCCCTCCGAGAAGCTCCAGGTCAGCGCGGCCCTCACATTGGGCAGGTGGTCGGCATAGGGAAGGAAGCCGCCCGCGCTCTGCAGGCCCGTGGACTTAAGTGCAATGTCGCGCAGGAAATCGCGGAAATATTCGGCATGGGCGCGCGCGACGCGGGCCGCTTCCCCGTTCTCGACCAGCTTGCTGCCGACGAAGGCGCGGGTGGTGTCGAGCAGACGATAGCGCAGCCGCCGCTCCGCGGGCGAGGTCGCGATCAGGGACTTGGCGAGCAGGTTCGAGATGGCTTCGACGGCCTCGGATTCGCCGATGCCCTGGCAGGACGCGACGGCAAGCGCGGCTTCCACGGTGAAGGGCCCGACGAATACCGACAATCCGCGCAGCGTTGCGCTTTCGGCTGCCGGCAGCAAATCGTAGCTCCAGGCGAGTGCCGCGCTCAGGGTCTGGTGCCGCGGGATTGCGCTGCGCCGTCCCCGCCACAGCAGCGAGAAGCGGCTGTCCAGCAGCGAGGCGGTCCCGGCAATGCCATAGGCGTTCACACGTCCGGCCGCGAGCTCGATCGCGAGCGCGATGCCGTCCAGCCGCCGGCAGATCTCGGCGACGAGCGGCGCATCCTCCTCGCTGAGCTCGAATTCGCTCAGGCTCTCGGCAATGCGTTCCACGAAGAGTTGGCTTGCGGGATAGGCAAGGATGTCGGCGATGCCGAGCCCGTCGCGCTCAGGCGGGCAATCCAGTGGAAACAGCCGATGGACGCGCTCACCTTCGCTGCGAAAGGATTCGCGGCTGGTGGCGAGAATATGCAGCTCCGGCGCCTGCTGGACGAGGCGTTCGGCCACCGGCGCGAGCTCGTCGAGGATGTGCTCGCAACTGTCGAACACCAGCAGCGTCCGCCGGCTGCGCAGGAACGCCAGCAGGCCCGGCATCGGGTCGTCGGAATTGACGGTCAGGCCCAGGGTGGCCGCAATCGTTCCGGGAACGAGCCGGGCATCCGTCAGCGCTCCGAAATCGACGAAGCTCACTTGGCCGTCGAAGGCCGTGAGCTCGCGATGCGCGACGGCGAGTGCGACCGAGGTCTTGCCGATCCCGCCGGGGCCGACGATTGTGACGAAGCGATGCAGGGCAAGCTCGGCCAAAATCTTCTCGACGGCCTCGTCCCGCCCGATCATCCTCGCAAGCGGTGAGGGCAGCGCGTGGGGCGACGCGACAGGCGGGCTGGTCCGGCTCTCCGAAGGTGTAGGGCGAAGCAGCGGGGCCGCAAAGCAATAGCCACGTCCCGGGACGTTGATGACGTAGCGGGCACCTTCGCCGGTTTCGCCCAGGACCTTGCGCAGGGTCGTGATGTGGAAGCGCAGGCTGCCTTCGTCGACCGTCACGCCGGCCCAGACCCGCTTGATCAACTCCCTCTTGTCAACGACCTCGCCGGCGCGCTCGGCGAGAAATATGAGGATGTCGAGCGCGCGGCCGCCGAGGTGAAGCGGGGCGCCGTCCTTCTCCAGCAGCCGCGACTTTGCAAGCAGCCGGAATGGACCGAAGGCAATGGCCGAATCCTGGTCGTTAGTGTCCGGCACGGGCCAATGATTCCAGTGAAAGGGCTGGCGTCTGCGCTTTGATTGACCAGAGCGAGGTTATCAGTAAACGGGCCGAAAGTGGCGAAATCGCGTGGCGATCGCCGACCGCAGGTGGTGTATCCGCCGCGAATTTTGCTTAAACACGAGCGGTTTACGACGCGACCGCGACAATTCGTCAGCAGGCTTGACCGTCGCGACGAGATCCTCCGCTGCCAGGATGTGATGCCGCCGATCATAACAGAATCTTGCAACGTCTAACGGGCAAATCGCGCGCGAAGCATCCAGTATGGCCTTCAGTCAGGTCCCATTCCAACGGGGAGGCTATCATGTCCGCTATCGGCTCTATGTCGAACGGCAGCGCCGTTCGATCTCAATTCGTCGCCAGCCTTGACGATCAGTCGCGTGATTGGGAACTCGTGCTGCGGGAGTCCCATCATCGCATGAAGAACACGCTGACGCTGCTGGGTGCATCAGTCCGTCGCGACTTCACGCGGGCCGGCACCAGGGACGTGTCGCTTGCGGTGGATCGGTTCGAGCGGCGCATCGTTGCCTTCGGCAGGCTCTATCAGCTTCTGTCCGACAACGACGATCAATCCGCCGTCGCCGTCGGGGCTTTCTTCGAAAATCTCTGCGGAGCGCTCTCCGAGGCGGTGCTGGAGCCGGCGGGCGTCCGCTGCGAGGCCGCGATCGAGAGCGGGGCGTTGCCGGCATCGCAATGTCATCGGCTCGCGCTGATGCTGACGGAGCTGGTCACGAACGCGGCAAAGCACGCCTTCCCGAACAAGAATGGTGCGCTGATCCGGATTGACCTCGCCAACCGCGACGGCGCATGGTTCTGCACGGTGGCCGATAACGGGGTCGGCGCCACAGCCCCGCTTGAGGGCACCGGTAGCCGCATTCTCGAAGGGCTCGCACGCAGTATCCGCGCGCGGCTGCATGGCGAGGCGGGAGAGGGCGGCACGCGGGTGACCATCGTGATCCCGGCTGCTTGAAGTTCGACTGTGTCCGGAACCGCTAACGAGCCCAAGCATTCGATAACGAGCGACATTCGCCGGTCTGCGCAAAGTTGAGCCTGCAAAGCAAAGTTGATCCTGCAAAGAATGGGTTCGGTTGCGAATCCGTGCCTCACATCAGGGAGTTCGACATGACCACACTCGAAATCGATCGCGAAGCCGGGACCAGGCGCTCGCCATCGCGCGGCGTTGATCTGAAGCTCGAGGTCGTCGTCATCCCGGTGTCCGACGTCGACCGCGCCAAGGCGTTCTACATGCGCCTCGGCTGGCGACTGGACGCCGACTTTGCCTCTGGCGACGACTGGCGCGTGATCCAGTTCACCCCGCCGGGCTCGGCCTGCTCGGTGATTTTCGGAAGGAACGTGACGGCGGCAGCGCCCGGCTCGGCGCGCGGCCTGTATCTGATCGTCTCCGATCTGGAGACCGCACGACAAGATCTGCTCGACCGCGGCATCGCGATCAGTGAACCATTCCACGGCGGCGGCGATGTTCACGCCGGGCCGGACGAGCCATATCTGTTCGGCCGTATCCGGGTCAGTGGCGCTGACCCGAAGCGCAGCAGCTACAGATCCTTCGCCTCGTTCAGCGATCCCGACGGCAATGGCTGGCTGTTCCAGGAGGTCACGACACGACTGCCCGGACGCATCGCGGCAGACGGCGCGAATTTCGCCTCGCAGACCGATCTGGCGGCGGCACTGCGCCGCGCGGCGGTGGCGCATGGCGAGCACGAGACGCGAACCGGCGGACACGACGACAACTGGGCGGACTGGTACGCCGACTACATCGTGCGAGAGCAGACCGGTCAGCCGCTGCCGTCCTGAAGTTGCGGCATTCTCCGTTCACGGCGCGCGATGACTTGATCGTCGCGCGCCGTGTGGCGTTGTATCGCGCGCATCGCAAGATCATCGATCGATCGCGTCAATCGCGCAGACTCGCAACGGCTAACGCAGTCTAACAATCCATAACGAGCAAATCGGAAGCGCCTGCGCCAATCTCCCTGCATGACGAGCCGACGTCTCGATTTCGAATTCGGTCAACGATACCGACCAAAGCAAGGGAGATCCAACATGACCACGCAAGCACGCGCCGACATCCTCAACCCCGATCGCCGTCAATTGCTCGGCCAGGCCGCAATGACCGCCGTTGCCGCCAGCGTTGCGAGCCTGTTGCCGCTACGTCCCGCAAAGGCGGCGGCGAGCGGCGCGATCCGCTCCTTCCACGTCAACGTGCCCGAGGAGGATCTGCTCGACCTGCGCCGGCGCTTAGCTGCAACGCGCTGGCCCGATCGCGAGATCGTCGCCGACCAGTCGCAGGGCGTGCAGCTGACCACGGTCCAGCAGCTCGTGCGCTATTGGCAGAATGATTATGACTGGCGCAGGATGGAAGCGCGCCTGAACGCGCTGCCGCAATTCGTCACCGAGATCGACGGCGTCGACATTCACTTCATTCACGTCCGCTCCCGGAACGAGAATGCGCTGCCGATGATCGTCACGCATGGCTGGCCCGGCTCGGTCATCGAGCAGATGAAGATCGTCGGCCCGCTCACCGATCCGACCGCGCATGGTGCGAAGGCCGCCGACGCGTTCGATCTCGTGATCCCTTCGCTGCCTGGCCACGGCTTCTCCGGCAAGCCGACGACGCTCGGCTGGGATCCCCAGCGCATTGCGCGGGCCTGGATCGTGCTGATGAAGCGGCTCGGCTACAACCGCTACGTCGCGCAAGGCGGCGATTGGGGCAATGCCGTCACGGAGCAGATGGCGCTGATCGCGCCGCCGGAATTGCTCGGCATCCACACCAACATGCCCGCAACCGTCCCCGATGACATCGCCAAGGCACTTCAGCCCGGCGGGTCGCCGCCGGCCAATCTCTCGGCCGACGAGCGCATTGCCTACGACCAGCTCGACGACTTCTACAAGCACGGTCTCGGCTACGCGATCGAGATGTCGAACCGGCCGCAGACGCTCTATGGCCTCGTGGATTCGCCGGCGGGCCTTGCCTCCTGGATGCTCGATCACGATGCGCGCAGCGCCGCGATGATCGCGCGCGTGTTCGACGGCAAGGCGGAGGGGCTGTCGCGCGACGATGTGATCGACAACATCACGCTGTACTGGCTCACCAACACAGCGGTCTCCTCGGCGCGGCTCTACTGGGAGAACAAGCTGGTGTTCTTCGAGCCCAAGCACATCAAGATCCCGGTCGCCGTCAGCGTGTTTCCGGACGAGATCTATGCCGCTCCGCGCAGCTGGGCTGAAAGGGCTTACCCGAAGCTGATGCACTACAACCGGCTCGACAAGGGCGGCCACTTCGCGGCCTGGGAGCAGCCCGCGCTGTTCTCCGCGGAAATGCGAACCGCCTTCCGCCCGCTGCGCCAGTCGATCTGAGCCGAGCAGGGACGCGCCTGCCGCGCGTCCCCGTCCTCGAACACACATATCAGGAGTGCTGGCAATGAACCGCCCCGAACGTACCTTCACCACTGGGCAGATCCGGCTCGACTCGGCTCCAAGGAGACCCGGCTGCTCAACGACATCATCACCGAGATCGAGACCGACCCGGAGGCTGGGCTTCTATGTCGGACAGCTCGGCAATTGACGGAACCGGCGCGGCGTTCGGCCGGTTGGAATGGCGACAGGCGGTCGTGCCAATGTCGTTTTCCTCCGGTACCGAGCGCCGGTGCTGAAATCAAACAAGGAGAATCGAGATGATCCGCAAGGCAACAGCAGTCTGGAAGGGTACTGGTCGCGATGGCACAGGTCAGCTGTCGAGCGAATCCGGCGTGCTCGCCGGGACGCCCTATTCGTTCAAGACGCGCTTCGAGAACGAGAAGGGCACCAATCCCGAGGAATTGATCGCGGCGGCCCATGCCGGCTGCTTCACCATGGCGCTGGCCTTCGGCCTTCAGCTCGCTGGTTTCACGCCGGACGAGCTCTCGACCGAAGCCGCGGTTACGCTCGAGCCCGAGGGCAAGGGCTTCAAGATCAGCAAGTCGGCGCTCACGTTGCGCGCCAAGGTGCCGAACCTTGACGACGCAGGTTTCGCCAAGATCGCCGGCGAGGCCGAGAAGAACTGCCCGGTGTCGAAGGTGCTCAACGCCGCGATCACGCTCGACGCCAAGCTGATCTGACCGCGTTGCCAAACAAGTGGCCCATCCGGCCCTGATCGGGAAAACTGAAGCTGTGCAGGCTTCGGTAGCCCCGAGAGGAGCCGGATGGAGATTTGCGACAATGCCCGGCTCGCGCCATGTGATATAGAGCGTATCGAATGGCTGGTGCGGGCGAGCGGAGCGATCAATTGGGAGCGGACATATGACGACAGAGCGCGCAATTCTGGCGGGAGGCTGCTTCTGGGGCATGCAGGATCTGATCCGCAAGCAGCCCGGGGTGATTTCGACTCGCGTCGGCTACACCGGCGGAGAGGTCAAGAACGCGACCTATCGCAATCACGAGGGCCACGCCGAGGCGATCGAGATCATCTTCGACCCGGCGAAAACGAGCTACCGGACGATGCTGGAGTTCTTCTTCCAGATCCACGATCCCACCACGCTCAACCGTCAGGGCAATGACCGGGGCACGAGCTATCGCTCCGCGATCTTCACGACGAGCGACGAGCAGAAGCGGATCGCGGAAGACACGATCGCCGACGTCGAGGCCTCGCATCTGTGGCCCGGCAAAGTGGTGACCGAAGTCACGCCTGCCGGCGATTTCTGGGAGGCCGAGCCGGAGCACCAAGATTATCTCGAACGCTATCCGGACGGCTACACCTGTCACTTCATCCGGCCCGGCTGGAAGCTGCCGCGGCGCGCGGCAGCCGTGGGAGGCTAGACCGCATCGTCGCGTATGGCCGGGGACAGGCCGAGCAGCGCCGCCTCAGCTCCGGAGCTGTGCGATCAGACCTTGGGCCTCGCGCATGTCGGCGGTGCGGGATCCCTCGGTCAGCGGCCGGCAAACGGTTTCCAGAACCTCCAGCGCCTCTGCATCGCGGCCTTGTCCCAGTCTGAACCGCGCAAGGCTGATGGCGCATCTCAGCTCCCACGATCGTGCGCCCTGCTGCGTTGCGATGTCCATGGCTTCGCGAAAAGCCGCTTCGGCGGCGGGCAGGCCCTTCGTCTGCTTGAGCATCAATTCGGCCTTGATGCGGATCAGCTCCGGCAGATACCAGCGCTCCTGGCGGTCGTTGCAACGCGCCAGGATGTCCTCGATCATCTCCAGGCCGCGATCGGCCTGGTCGGCCTCGCCAAAACAGGCGGCAAGTTCACCAAGCAGAGGAAGAAAGCGCGGCAGGAAGCGCGCATCGCCGGCGCGGTTGAGCTCCTCGCGCAGCAGCGGCAGACCGGTTGCGACGTCGCCGCGCTTGGCAACGACCGCCGCGTTGAAGGCGCGGGCCCACAGGCCCCACAGCCGGATCGCATGCCGCTCGGCGTGTTCGAGCAGCTCCGTGCCGTGGCGTTCCGCGGCGTCGAAATCGCCGGCCCAGAAGGCGATCGGGCAGGCCGCCTGACCCAGCACGCTGCAGAAGGTCAGCGCGTGGCCGTTGGCGAGGCCTTCCTCGATGTTTCGTGCGGCCAGCGCCTGCGCCTGGTCGGCGAGGCCTTGCAGCCAGAGAATGCGGGCCCGGAAATATTGCGTCGATATCCTGAGATCGAGCGGGAAGATCTTCGGCTTCTCCGCCAGCACATGCAGCGATGCGTTCACCCGGTCGATATGCAGCCGCGCGTCGTTCTGGTCCCCGAGATAGTGCAGCGCGACGGCCATCAGCCGGTCGCCCAGCATGAGATCGGACTTGTCGGGAGAGTGCGCCGCCGCGTTCGCAAAACGATCGGCGAGTGCACGGGCCTTGCCGAACTGTCCGTTGTTGAACTGGTCGATGCACAGGCCCCAGAGCGCGCGCAGGCGGAAATCCTTGTCGTCGAGCCTGTCGGCCAGCTCGAGAGTCGTCTCGAGGATCGGGCGCGCCTCGCGCGCACGGCCCTCGCCATACATCAGCGACCAGCCGAGCGCCGACAGCAGCTGCATGCGGATGCGGTCGTCGCCGCCGTCTCCGAGCGCGGCGAGCGCCGTTCTCGTGCGCTCGCGGCATTCGGCGAACAACGAAAGGCGCACCCACAACGTGACCGCGGCCGCCGTCAGCGCGATTCCCAGCGCCGGATCGCCGTCGGGCCCGAAGGCCCAGTTCAGCGCCGCCCGCACATTGTCCAGCTCCGCGCCGTAGACGTGCAGCCATTCGGGCAGCGGCGTCGACGTGTCGGCCTCGGCGCGCTCGAAGAAATCGCGAAAATGCTCGGCGTGGCGGCGCGCGAACTGCCTGGTTTCACCGAGCCCGTTGAGCTTTCCATGGGCGTAGGTGCGCGTGGTGTCGAGCAGGCGATAGCGCAGCGTGCGCGAGCCGGACGGCGAGATCAGCGATTTGGTGACCAGGCTGTCGATCGCCTCCAGCGTTTCCGATGCGCTGAGGCCATCGCCGGCCGCGACCGTGGCAGCCGCCTCCGGCGCGAAGGGCCCGGCGAACACCGACAGTCGCCGCAAGGTGGCGCTCTCGGCCGCGGGCAGCAGGTCGTAGCTCCAGTCGAGGGCCGCGGCGAGCGTCTGGTGCCGCGGCACGGCCGTGCGCCGTCCGCGCCATTGCAGCGAAAAGCGGCTGTCGAGCAGGGAAGCCGTGCCTGCGATGCCATAGGCATTGACGCGGCCCGCCGCGAGCTCGATCGCCAGCGCAATGCCGTCGAGGCGCCGGCAGATGCTCGCGACGAGCGGCGCCTCTTCTGCGCTGAGCTGGAACGGACCCGAGCTCTGGGCAATACGCTCGACGAAGAGCTGGGCCGCGGGGTAGGTGAGGACCTCGGCGACACCAAGGTCTTCCCGTTCCGGCGGGCAATCCAGCGGGAACAGCCGGAAGATCCGCTCGCCTTCGCTCCGGAACGACTCGCGGCTGGTGGCGAGAACACGAAGCTGCGGCGCTTCGCGAACGATGCGCTCGACCAGCGGGGCCAGATCATCCAGCACGTGTTCGCAGCTGTCGAAGATCAGCAGGGCCGGGCCGGTGTTGAGAAATGTCAGCAGGGCCGGCGTCGGATCTTCCGCGTTGATGGTCAGCCCGAGCGCGGAGGCGATGGTGGTTGCAATGTGGCTGGCATCCCGCAGCGGGCCGAAGTCGACAAAGAAGACGCGGCCGCCGAAATCCTGGGAACGCCGATGCCCGACGGTGACGGCGACCGCGGTCTTGCCGATTCCGCCCGGGCCGACCACGGTCATGAAGCGATAGAGTGACAGTCCGTTCGAGATCTTCTCGATGACCTCCTCTCGTCCGATCATCTTCGCGAGCTGAACGGGCAGGGAGCGAGGAGGGACGATGTCGGGGGCGGCAGGCGCGACCGGAGGGGCCGCTTGCGCGAGCGAGGCGACGAAGCAATAGCCGCGGCCGGGCACATTGACGACATAACGGGCGGACTTGCCGGTGTCGCCGAGCACCTTGCGCAGCGCTGCGACATGGAAGCGCAGGCTGCCTTCGTCGACATTGACGTCGGCCCAGATGCGCTTGACCAGCTCTCTCTTGTCGACGACTTCACCGGGGCGTTCGGCAAGGAAGATGAGAATATCGAGCGCGCGGCCGCCGACATGAAGCGGCGAGCCCTCCTTCTCCAAGAGTCGGGACTTTGGAAACAGCCGAAATGGCCCAAATGAAATAGCCGAGTCTTCGTTATGCTCTGGCACGCGCCATTGCCCCCTCGACGGGAGTCAAAAGGTATTCCTTTCTGGTCTACCAGAACGAAGCGTACAGTAAACTGGCCGAAAGCAGCATGGCTGGCAGACCCGCGCAGATCGCGTGGGTGGGCTTCGCCTTGCCGAATAAGACTTTGAACGGAAGGGGTTAGGTCGCCATGCCATGGCGATGGCGGCGGGGCTTGTCCGGACGGAGCATTGACGGCGGCGGCGGATTGCTGCGATTGGTCGGTTCGGGAGCCGGTCCCGCCTCGACAGTGACTACCGACTTCCGGAATTCGGACATGCCTTCCTTCTCGCGGCGACGAGTTGTCCATGCGCTATCCGGCGCAGCGACGCTGGCGGCGCTACCACGCAGCGCGCGGACCGCGGATTATCCGTCTCGCCCCATTCGACTGGTGATTCCGTATGGAGCCGGCGGATCGGGCGACCAGATCGGACGTCCCTGGGTCGACAAGATGTCAGCGCTGCTCGGGCCGACGTTCGTGGAGTACATCGGCGGCGCCGGTGGCGCGATCGGGACCGCGGCGGTCGCGCGCGAGGAGCCCGACGGCTATTCACTGCTGCTCGGCAACGGCAGCACCCAGGTCATCATTCCCCTGACCTCGTCAAATCCCGGTTATTCCGTCGGCGACTTCCGCGCAATCTACCGCCTGATCAACAGTGCGCTGGTTTTCGCCATCCATCCGTCGGTGCCGGCCGCAAATCTGCGCGAGCTGATCGCCTATGCGAAGGCCAATCCGGGCAAGCTGTCCTACGGGACGCCCGGGATCGCCACCGGCAATCATCTCGTCGGGGAAACGTTCAAGCAGCAGGCGGGAGCACTGGACATCGTCCACGTTCCCTATCGGGGCATCGCGCAGGCCAGCAACGACCTCGTCAGCGGCCAGATCTCGCTCGTCATTGCCGTCATGTCGGTCCAGCTGCTGCAGCTGAGCCAGGCCGGCAAGATCCGGCTGCTTGCGGTCACGACCGAAAAGCGGCTGAGCGGCGCGCCTGATATTCCGACCGCCGTCGAATCCGGCATGCCGGATCTCAGATATGAGGGATGGTTCGGTCTGTTCGCACCCAGGCTCACCGACGATGCGATCATCGATCGGATCGCACAGGCGACGCGCCTGGCCATGACTGACGCGGCGCTTCAGGCAAGCTACCGCGCCCAGGGCATGGAGCCCGACAGCGATTCCAGCCCCGACAAGTTTCAGCGCATCGTCGATGCGACCTCGGCAAGCCTCGCGCCTGTCATCAAATCGATCGGACTGGGCAATCTGTAGGGCCGCTCACGCGTCGACTGGTGATACCTCGCGCTGCTCCGTCGTGACGATGCGCGCCGACAGCGTGACGAGGCCCATCAGCACAGCCAGGAGCCAGAACGCCGTCGGCAATCCGCCGATACGTGCGACGAAGCCGACGCCGGCGGGACCAACGAGGATGCCGGCGTAGCCTGCGGTCGTGATCGCCGCGACGGCGAGGCCCGTGGGCATCACCGTCTGCCGGGCTGCCCGGCGGAACAGCACCGGCACGAGGTTCGAGGCGCCGAGGCCGATGAGCAGGAAGCCGGCCATGGCGACCGCCGCAACCGGAGCCGTGAGCAGCACCGCGAAGCCCGCAACCGCAATGATGCTCCCCCAAAACAGGGTCGTGCGATCCCCGATGCGCGCAACCACGGCGTCGCCGCCGAGCCGCCCCATCGTCATCGCGATCGAGAACACGATATAGCCGATCCCGCCTTGCGCCTCGGAGACGAGGCCCGCGCCAATGACGAGCAGCGCGCCCCAATCGAGCATCGCGCCTTCGACCAGGAACGTGATGGCGCCGAGCAGCGCGAGCAGAAGCACGGAGCCGTGCGGCAGCACGAACAGCGGCCCGTCCTGCACCTGCACGGAGCGGAGCAGGCGCGGCCAGGTGACCAGCATCGCAATCAGCATCAGGACGGAGCAGATCAGCGTGCAGGCGAGGGCGCCGAGCTCAAAGGAGAGCAGGGCGGTCATCAAGGCTGATCCGGCGAAGCCGCCGATGCTGAACAGGGCATGGAATCCGGACATCAGCGGACGTCTCGCTGCGCGCTCCACCTCCACCGCGTGGATGTTCATGGCGACGTCGATGGAGCCGAGCGCGGCGCCGAAGCCGAAAAGTGCCAGCGCCAGCGCAGCCGGCGAGCTCGCGATGGCCAGCAGAGGCAGGACCAGGGCGAGACCGAGCCCGCCGGCGATGATGATCGGCCTGCTGCCATAGCGCGCGCTCATGATTCCGGTCAGAAGCATTGCGACGACCGAGCCGATGCCGAGGCTGAGCAGCAGCAGGCCGAGAACGCCGTCGTCGACGCCGAGCCGCGCCTTCGCAAACGGCACCAGCGGCGCCCAGCACGCGATGCCGAAGCCCGCGACGAGGAAGGCAAGTCGCGTCGCAAGCCGTGTCGCCGGCCGGTCAGCAGAAATCATGAGAACTCCGGAAAGCAGGGGGCAAGGAGGGCGCGATCGACAGGCCCGACGATTGTCGCGACTTTATGTCCTGACGTGCACGATTTGTTGCAGCAGGTCCCCGAACGCTGCAAGCGGAGGCGCAGGTCCCTGGGCTCGCCCGTCGGGCAAAACACCGGCCCTGTCTCGCCGCCCCGTCAATCCCCTTTCATAAAAAGATTCCACTTTACCGAAATTCGGATTTGTCGTATGTGTCGCCCATCCCGGCTCATCCTTGAGGGGCGATCATGTGGTCGTCATTTTCGCGAGCCGGGCTTGCGGTGGACGCGGCAGCGTCGGGCGCGAGAGGCCAAGGGCAGGGCGGATTGCTCTCCGTGAGCCCCAAGGCTTCGTGCCAGACGAGCGGCGCTGTCAGGTTCGTCTCGCCAGCAGGTTTCCGGCTCGGTCGACAGGGCTGGAAAAACCGCGGCGAAATGGCGGGCCGTGCGTACGGCAAAACCGTGTGGTCCTGGCCGTCGTTGCTACGGTCAAGCTCTTGCGGAGGCGGCAGTCGCGTCAACCGGCGCGGTGCCGGTGAATTCCGCGAAGGCGAGGGAGGCCAGAACGAACTCGGCTCCCGGGAGAGCACGGCATAAGCCGTCCAACCACTGCGCAGGGAAGGCCGAGTGATTGGCTACACCTGTATGCTGCTGTGCGGTTTTCTGCGTGTGCCTTTCGCGCGGCAGACCGCGGGTGCCAGGTCAGCACCCGGCCTTCCCTGTGCCCTCTTGGCTGTAGAGGGTGGAGCGACGAAGCAAAGCTCGGGCGAATTGAGCCGCGAGGCTGCGAAGGCGTGTCTGCATCCAACTGCTCGCTGTCATCGCCCGGCTTGGCCGGGCGATCCAGTACTCCGAGACAGTTGCGGTTCGGCCGAGAGGTCGCGGCGTACTGGTTTCCCCGCCCCAGTGCGCAAGTGCGCACAAGGCGGGGAATGACAGTGGTACTTGGAGGACGAAGTCGACGCCTCATACTCCGTCATTGCGAGCGCAGCGAAGCAATCCAGAGTCTTTCCGCGGAGGAATTCTGGATTGCGTCGCTGCGCTCGCAATGACGATGCCGCTCGAATCCCGTTACCACCGATAGCTCAACGTGTCGATCACCTGACGCCGCTGGCCGGCATAACAATAGCCGGACTGGCAAGTGTCATACTGCTTGTCGAACAGATTCGTCGCGTTCACGCGCATGTAGGCGCCTCGAAAACTCCGGTCGAGCTTGCCGAGATCGTAGTCGATCACGGCGTCGAGCAGCGTCACGGCCGCATTCTCGAACGTATTCTGGTCGTCGCCGAAACTGGCGCCGATATAGCGCGCGCCCAGGCCCAATCCCAGCCCCTCCACCGGCGTGCCGGACTGGAACGTATATTTGCCGAAAGCCGCGAACGAGTTCCTGGGGATGCCGGAGAACTCATTGCCGGTCGTATCGGAATTGCCGCGCGTGATCACGACGTTGAGGTGGGTGTAGGCGGCGGTGAGATCGAAGCCCGGCCTGAGCGCCAGCTTGGCCTCGAGCTCCAGGCCCTTGGACTCGATCTGCCCTGTTGCCGCCTGGAATGCAATGGCGCTGGGATCGGTGCGCAGAACGTTGTCCTGCTTGATGTCGAAGACCGCGCCGGTCAGCAGCAGCGGAACATGAGGCATCTGATACTTGATGCCCGCTTCCGTCTGCTCGCCGGTGGTCGGCTTGAAAGTGGATCCTGTGACGTCCACGCCGGTCTGTGGGCTGAACGACGTGGCGTAGCTGACATAGGGCGCAACGCCGTTGTCGAACAGATAGCTCAGGCCTGCGCGACCGGTGAAGGCCGAAGGCTTCTGGGTGACCGGAGTCCCGTCGAGAGTCGTCGTCGTGCTCTGCGAGACCCAGCTCTGGCGGCCATTGAGCGTCAGAATGAATCCTCCGAGCCTGGCCTGCTCCTGCACATAGACCCCCCTCTCGTCGATCGACTGTTTGGTGAAGATCGAGAATGCCGGCGAGGCGATCGCCTGCGTGCCGTAGTTCATGGTCAGAAGATTGAGATCGGGCGCCGGTCCGTATCCGATCCTGTCGTCGTAGTAGGAATGACTGTAGTCGGTGCCGAACAGGACGGTATTCTTGACCGAGCCGAGCATGAACTTGGCTTCGGCCTGGTTGTCGAGCGTAGCCGTTCTGAAATTGTCCTGGATTCGCCACGCGGAACGCGAGGCGGTGTTGGTGCTGTAGTCGATCGAATCAATCTGGGTGTATTTCGCGTCCGTGTTGACCTGATAGAACCGGAAATTCTGCCGCACGGTCCAGGTGTCATCGACATTGTGCTCGAACGCATAGCCGACGCGGAACTGTTTCTGGTCCATGGCGCTGAACGCCGGGTCGTTCGAGTAGATGTTGGTCAGCTTTCCATCAGCTGTACGAGCGTTTCCGATGCTCGCAGCGGTGCGGCTGGTCTGATATTCGCCGAGGATCGTGAACGACGTATCGAGGTTCGGCTTCCAGGTCAGGGCAGGGGCAATGTAGGCGCGGTTGTCGTCATTGCCGGGAAACCAGGTCTTGGCGTCGCGCAGCAGGCCCGTCAGCCGATAGTACAATTGGTCGCTGCCGGGAACCGGTCCGCCGACGTCGAAGCTGCCCTGGTAGCGATCGTAATTGCCGGCCTGCAATTGGACTTCACCGAACGCCGTCATCGGCGGCCGCTTCGTCGTGACGTCGACGATGCCGCCCGGAGAGCCGAGGCCATAAAGGCCGGAGGCCGGCCCCCGGAGAATCGAGACGCTCTCGAGCCCATAGGGCTCGATCTCGGGAATGGCGAAGTTGCCGCCGCCCTGCCGCAGGCCATCCCGATAGATGCCCGTATAGGTCACGTCAAAGCCGCGAATGTAGAAGCTGTCGAAGCGAGGATCGTATCCGAACGCCGAGGTCGTGACGCCGGGCGTGTAGTTGACGGCGTCCTTGAGCGTCTGGACGTTGCGATCCTCGAGCTCCTTCCTGGTCACCACCGAGAGAGACTGCGGCGTCTCGATCAGCGGCGTGTTGGTCTTGGTGCCGGCAGCGCTGCTGGTCGCGACATAGCCGGTTGTCGCACCATTCGTGCCTCCGGCCGGCTGCGGAGTCCGGTTCTGATCGGCCGCCACATTGGCGCGCCGACTCGCCGAGGCCGCACGCGAAGATCGTGGGCGCTGACCGGACGCGGCGGTGCTGCGCGTCTTCGGTGCGTCCGGCGCTTCGACGGTGACCGGTGGCAAATTGCTGCTCTGGGCCTGCGCCTGGGAAGGCGAGAGTTCAACAGATATGAAGACGACCGAACCAAACATCGTCACGTTGATCGCGGCTGCAGTGCCAAACCAACGATGTTTCCTCTCCCACAAAGCAACGCCCACCGATGATGATCCCCAATTTCGCCGAACTGACATCGCTCGAACGCGCGCAGCTGCATGCTGACGCGCGTCGAACGATGCGGACTTCTATTGGTGAAGCGGTCGGAATTCCACACGCGCAAAATAGAATTGCTTGAACGTGCGGCGAGCGAGATTGGAACGGTTCAAGATGCGTTTGCAAAACGTGAGTCGCTCGCATGTCGCATGCGGCAGATGCGCACACGCGGGCGTCGTCTCCGCTTTGTGCGCGATCGCGACCTTGCGTCGGCGGAGAATCGCCGCATGCGACTCGACATTGCCGGTCGTCTTGCTCGTCGCGGAAACCGCCGAGGTTGCCGAAGGCGAGTTACCAGGAAATCGGGATTCGCTGTGCAAATCCGCCGAGATCCGAGTCGGGGCTCAGAGGCTGGCGATCGAGCGGCCGGTTGTTGTTCCCGCGGGCGAACGAAGTGCCGGGTGGAAAAGCGTAGTCGCTGAACTTGCGCTCGCCGGGAAGCACCTCGGTGCCTCCATCGAGCCAGGACCGCTTGCTGACATAGATGCGCGTATGCGAACCGGACTGGTAGGACCGGTTGGGGCCGCGCGGACCGTACTCGTAGACGGTGTCTTGCGTCGTCGGTTGTCGATCGCGCTTGCCGGCGGTGGCGGCGTGAGCGGGGATGGTCGAGGCGAGGACGGCAACCAGCGTCAGTCTGGTCATGACGATCGCATTCATCGGCAAATATTCCATGCGGCTTTTCCTGATGTCGACGCCTCTCGCATCGGCCGTGCGGCGTGTAAACAATTCACTTTTTGCGCGATGTTGCTGCGCGCCCGCCCTGGCGGGCGCGCCCATGAGAGCCGCCATATCGGATCAAGCCCATTTGGCTTGAGCCTCCCGATCGTCACGGTTGTCACGCTGGCGCGTGCCGGTGCGACTGATCGGCCTCATCAAATTCAATGCGCGGAAATATCCAGCAACTTCAGGGCCACACCGCGGCCACAGCTTTCCCGTTTCAGAGCAGGTCATGTGCTCTTGAGGTGTGGAATGTCGGTTTTGCGAGCCTGGCTGATCGCGGCGGTGATGAGTGGCGTGTCGATTGCGAGTTCGTTTTCTTTTGCGCTGCTGCCGCAGCCGGCGGCTGCGCAGGCGGTGGAGACGATCGTGGTCGAAGGCAATCGCCGCGTCGAGGCCGAGACGGTCCGCTCCTACTTCAGGCCCGGCCCCGGCGGGCGCCTCGATCAGCCCGCCATCGACGACGGACTCAAGGCGTTGATCGGAACCGGTCTGTTTCAGGATGTGAAGATCAGCCAGGCCGGCGGCCGCATCGTGGTATCGGTGGTGGAAAATGCCGTGATCGGCCGCATCGCCTTCGAAGGCAACAAGAAGATCAAGGACGAGCAGCTCTCAGCCGAAATCCAGTCCAAGCCGCGCGGGACGTTCTCGCGCGCGCTGGTGCAGTCAGACACGCTGCGCATCGCCGAAATCTACCGCCGCTCCGGCCGCTACGACGTCCGCGTCACGCCCGAGGTCATCGAGCAGCCGAACAACCGCGTCGACCTCATCTTCACGGTCGAGGAGGGCACCAAGACCGCGGTCAAGTCGGTCGAGTTCATCGGCAACAGCGCCTACTCGGCTGCGCGCCTGCGCGACGTGATCAAGACGCATGAGAGCAATCTGCTCAGCTTCCTCGGCAACAACGACATCTACGATCCCGATCGCGTCGAAGCCGATCGCGACCTGATCCGCCGGTTCTATCTCAAGAACGGCTTCGCCGACGTCCAGGTCGTGGCCGCGCTCACCGAATACGATCCGGAAAAGAAGGGCTTTCTCGTCACCTTCAAGATCGACGAAGGCCAGCAATATCGCGTCGGATCGGTGGACTTCCGTTCCAGCATCCCCAATTTCGATGCGGGCTCGCTGCGCGTCTATTCGCGCGTCGGCGCCGGCTCGCTCTACAACGTCGAATCGGTTGAGAAGTCGACTGAAGAGATGCAGATCGAGGCATCGCGCCGCGGCTATTCGTTCGCCGTGGTGCGGCCGAGCGGCGACCGCAATTTCGAGGCACACACCGTCTCGGTCGTGTTCAACATCGACGAAGGCCCGCGCACCTATATCGAGCGCATCAACCTGCGCGGCAACACCCGCACGCGCGACTACGTGATTCGGCGCGAATTCGACCTCTCCGAGGGCGATGCCTACAACCGCGCGCTGGTCGACCGCGCCGAGCGGCGGTTGAAGAACCTCGACTACTTCAAGAGCGTCAAGATCGTGACCGAGCCGGGCTCCTCCAGCGACCGCGTCATCCTGGTCGTCGACATGGAAGAGAAATCGACCGGCGACTTCTCGATCTCGGGCGGCTACTCCACCACCGACGGCGCATTGGCCGAGGTCTCAATCGCCGAGCGCAATTTTCTCGGCCGCGGCCTGTTCGCCAAGGCGTCGGTGACCTATGGCCAGTATGCACGCGGCATATCGCTGTCGTTCGTCGAGCCCTATCTGCTCGATTACCGCCTTGCGCTGGGAATGGACGTCACCTGGCGCCAGCAATTGTCGAACAGCTCCACCAGCTATGGCGTGACGACGCTGGGATTCTCACCGCGCCTGGGCTTTGCGCTGCGCGAGGATCTCTCGCTCCAGCTGCGCTACTCGCTCTATCAGCAGAGCATCACGCTCGCCAGCGCCTACAACAACTGTAACAACAACGCGGCCAACACGTCGCTGGCGTACAACCCGACACCGGCCTACATCAAGAACGTGCTCGACGGCGTGGACCCGACCAATTCCACGGATTCGGGCGTCTATGGCTACGGCTGCTACGGCGACGGCGAGTCGAGCCTGGCGGTCCGGAAGGAATTGGCGAACGGTCGGACCTGGACCTCGGCGCTTGGCTACACGCTGACCTACAACACGCTCGACAACACCAAGAACCCGACCGACGGATTGCTGATCGACTTCCGGCAGGATTTCGCCGGCGTCGGCGGCGACGTGACCTATCTGAAGACCGCAGTGGACACCAAGTACTACACGCCGCTCGTCTCCGAGATCGTCAGCGTGATCCATCTCCAGGGCGGTATCCTCAGCAAGATCGGCGACCAGGATCTGCGCATGCTGGATCATTTCCAGATGGGCCCGAACCTCGTGCGCGGCTTCGCCTCCAACGGCATCGGTCCTCGCGACATCACCTACCTCAACTACGGCTCCAGCGGCGATGCGCTCGGCGGCACGAAATATTGGGGCGCGTCCCTGGAGTTGCAGATGCCGTTCTGGTTCCTGCCCAAGGAGGTCGGCCTGAAGGGCGCGGTCTACGCCGACGCCGGTTCACTCTGGGGATACCAGGGACCGACGTCATGGTCGGCCACGGGCGAAGTCAACACCAAGGCCTGCCCGACCTGCGGGCTGCAATATGACGACGGCAACGTGGTGCGCTCGTCGGTCGGCGTCGGCCTGATCTGGGCCTCGCCGTTCGGGCCGCTGCGCTTCGACTATGCAGTGCCGCTGACGAAGGGCAAATACGACAACGTCCAGGAGTTCAGGTTCGGCGGCGGCACTTCGTTCTAGCGATGCGAGACCTGCACGGGACGTCGCGGCATTTTGTCGTGCATTTGTGAAAATGCGTGATCGGCTGTCCGGATGAGCGGAACATGAAACCACGTTGAAGTTGCTGCGAAATCGTCCTGTCTCGCCGGTGTGAGTGTGTCGCAGCGGCTGCTGTTTGCCTCGTGCGCGCGTGGACAGCCGTTGGCGGATATCGGATAATGCATTCCGGAAATCGCGGGGCGCTGTGGCCTGCACTTGGACGTCCGCAGAAGGAATGACCCGATGACACAGGCAGGCGCCTACGGACAGAGGCTCGGGCAGTTCCTGCGCTTGAAGGATGCGCCGCCCTCGCTGGTCACCCGTTCGCTGCGCAGCGCCGAGCTTGCGATCACCGAAACCCGGAATGATCACCCGGTGTCCGGGCTGTCCGGGTCGCTCGCCGCCGAAGACGCCTTTCTCGTCAGCCTGAAGCTCCAGGACTATCCGGATTGCGAGCTCTGGGAGCGTGGCAAATGCATCATGACGGCGGACGTCCGTGCGGGGACGACCTATCTGTACGACCTCAAGCGCGATCCGCGCTACGTGATCGACAAGCCGTTCCACTCCCTGTTCTTCTACATTCCACGTTCAGCGCTCGACAGCATCGCCGAACAGTGCAACGCGCCGCGGGTCGACGAGCTCGATTGTCAGATCGGCGTTGGCCATGACGACCAAATCATCCGCCACATCGGCGCGTCGCTACAGGAGGGCCTGCGCAGGCCGGACGAGGCCAATCAGCTCTTCATCGATCACATGATGCTCGGGCTGACCGCCCATGTCGCCCAGACCTATGGCGGGCTTCAGCGCACGTCCGAACTCGCGCGCGGCGGACTCGCGCCATGGCAGGCGAAACGCGCCTGCGAGAGGCTCGAGTCGGACCTCGGGGGCAAGCTCTCGTTGCAGAGGATCGCGGCCGAGCTCGATCTCTCGGTCAGCCATTTCTCACGCGCGTTTCGAATCTCGGTCGGCCTGCCGCCGCATCAATGGCTGCTTCAGCAGCGCGTGAAGGCCGCCAAGCAGTTGATGAGCGTCCGCGACCTGCCGCTGTCGGAGATCGCGATCTCGGCCGGCTTTGCCAACCAGAGTCACTTCACGCGCGTGTTCTCCTCGATCGTCGGCGTCAGCCCGGCAGCGTGGCGCCGCGAGTCGCTCGGCGCTTCGCATCGCGAGACGTGAAGCCTGGCGCCTTCCGTCCTCAGCGGCGTTTCGCCAGTGAGATCGTGTAGGCGGCCCGCCGCGCCGCAAAGATCTCGTCCGGCGGATGGCCGATGCCATCGGCGAGATTGGCCGGATTGAAGATGGAGGCGTCGCAGGCCTCGTCCGGCTCGAGGCCCGTGATCACGATCGTGCCCAGGCGCACCTCCTCACGATGATCCTCGTCCGGCCAGCGTATGGTTACGTCCATGGTGGGGTCGCCGGGGCGGTCGAGCAGCGCCATCACGTTGAAGCGGACATTGCCCGCGGCGATCCGCGTGCCGAGATCGTTGTGCAGGAAGTCGGCCGGCTTCGTCCTTGCTTCGTCCTCGGTCAGCGTGATCTCGCCGCGGGCCGGGACGACCTTGAACTTGATGAAGCGCGTCTCATTTTCCGCATTGGTCGCCGGAAAGGAATGCACGCCCCAATAGGTCGTGCCGGCAAAGCTTCCGGGCAGCGGACGCGCGGCGACGTAGTTCGCCTGGTTGAGCGTTTCGGGATTGGCCGCCGAGAAGGCCTCGACCTTCGCCATGTCCGGCTTGCCATCAGGTCCCGGGATGCGCGCCTCGAGGAAGGCCAGCATCTGGTCGAGCGTACGTGCAAAGTGCACAGGCGCGCTTTCCATGAGAATATCCGAGCGGTGATCGCCATCGCCAAGCTTGAAGCTGAAGCCGCGCAGCACCAGATTGTTGGTGTCGGCTACGTCGGGATTGCCCCCGCCCACCGAGAAGCGCGCCAGCACGCGCGATGGCCTTGTGAAGCTCTGCGATCGCGTAATCTCCTGCGCGCGATCCGATGGGGTATAGGTACCGCGAACGCACCAACCCTTGGCGAAGCTGGCGCGGACCTTTGGCGGATTGCCGGCGACGGCCTTCAGGGCGTCGACGATGGAGGCGGGCGTTGCTGCATGGTTCGGGCTCTCGGCCATGGCGGATCTCTCGCGTGTGCGAGCCGGATTCTAGCCGCGATGCGGACCCGCGATCTTTCCCAAAGCGGTCAGATTTTGCCCGATCCTGCTCAAGACACGTGCCTCGCACTGGCCCACGTGGCCGATGCTCGCAACCGCCTGACCCATCAGGGAATGTTGGGTTGCGTCTCCGCCAGCGGTATCCAGCCGCCCTCGCCACGTTGGAAGAGCGGGCACCCAAAGACCGCGCGAACCGGAAGTGCCGTGGCCGAGGCCTGCCAGCGATTGGTCTGCTTCATCGCGACGACCATGCCGGCAATTTCGACGCCGACCTTCTGCAACAGGCGCACCGCCGCGAGCGCAGTCGCGCCGGTCGAGATCGCATCGTCGATCAGCACCACGCGGTGGCCTTCGATCAGGGGCAGCAGGTTCGGATCGAGCCGCAGCTTCTTGCCGGCGTCGGGGCTGGTGATTGAACTCACGGACTCGGACAGCGCGTCGTCGTACCAGAATTTGCGCGAATAACCGAGCGGGACATAGCGCGGCTGTCCGAGCCGTTCGGCGACCTGCGATGCGAAGGCAAGACCAAGGGTCGGGAGTCCGACTACGATTTCGGCATCGAATGTGCGCGCCTGCGTCGCCATATGGTCCGCCAGCGTCGCGACAACGAGGTTTGAAGCTTGATTGGCAATGAGCGAAGCGACGGCGCGATCGCCATCGGGCAACCGGCGCAGCGGCAAGACGAGAATGCGGCCGCAGGGCAGGGTGGCGGGATACCCGAAGCGGTAGGGGGGCGTCGCCGAAAAACGTGCGGGGACCTCCGGCGTCAGGTCCTGCCAATAACCCGTCGTAGCCTCGGTATAGGGTTCGCTCGCGGTCATGATGCCGGCATCAGACGCCTAACCAGCGAGGATGCGCCGGCAGGCGTCGACGAACACCTGCGCGCCCGTGACGATGTCGGCGTCCGCGGTGTTCTCAGTCCAGTGATGGCTGATGCCGCCGATCGACGGCACGAACAGCATCCCCGCGGGCATGACGGTCGCGAGCATCTGCGCGTCGTGGCCGGCGCCGCTGGGCATGCGGATGGATCGTCCGCCGGCGACGGCCTTGCTCGCAGCTTCGATCGCGTCCTGAAAGCCGGAGTTCATCATGGCGGGAGCGCCGGTGCGAATCTTCTCCACGGTGACGCTGCAGGGGCCCTTCCCGTTGACGTCATCGGCCATCGTGCGCAGCAGGTCCTCCAGTCGCGCGATGACCGCCGGGTTGTCGTCGCGGATCTGGAACAGCATTTCGGCGCCACCCGGAATGATGCTCGGCGCGCCCGGATCGAGCGTGATGCGGCCCGTGGTCCAGACCGTGCGCGGACCGCACGCGGCTGGGAAGCGCTCGTCGATCGCGACGCAGAATTTGGCCAGCGCGAGGCCGGCATCCTTGCGTGCAGCCATGCGGGTGGTGCCGGCGTGGTTCTGCTCGCCGACGAAATTGATCTGGTATTGCCAGATGCCGACGATCGAGGTCACGACGCCGACCGCGAGCTGCCCGCTTTCGAGCGTGTCGCCCTGCTCGATATGCGCCTCCAGATATCCGACGTGCCGCCCCGGCTCGGCGGTGATGCGCGGGCGTCCGGCGAGCCCCATGTCGGCGAGCGCATCGCGCATGGTGCGGCCGCTGGTGCGGTCGCGCGCGGCATCGATGTCGGCCTCGGTCACCTGCCCGACATAGGAGCGCGAGCCCAGGAAGTGGCCGAAATGTCCTTCCTCGTCGCACCAGGCGGCGACTTCGACCGCGCCTTTCACGGAGGGATCGGCATTGAGCACCCGCGCGGCCTCGAGCGCGTAGACGACGCCGAGCGGACCATCGAGCCAGCCGGCGTAGTTCTGGCTTTCCAGGTGCGAGCCCGCCAGAAGCTTCGGGCCGGGCTTGGTGCTGGTCCCGAACACGTTGCCGATGCCGTCCATCGCGGCGGAGAGACCCGCATCGGGCAGCTTCTGCACCAGCCAGTCCAGTGAAAGCTTGTGCGGCTCGGAGAAGGTCGGCTTGTGCACACCGGTCTTGTAGGCGCCGATGGCACGGAGCGCGTTGAGGTCGGCGAGGACGCGCGCGCCGTCGAAGGAAGGACGATTGTCAGGCATGTTCGGCAACCTTCAACGCCTCGGTACGGATTTCCTCGACCAGCCGTTCCTTGAGCTGGACGAATTCCGGCGTGGTCTTGATCTTGTAGGAGCGCGGATGCGGCAGGTCTATGGCAATCTCGGCCTTGATGCGGCCGGGGCGCGCGCTCATGACGATGACGCGGCTGCCGAGGAAGATCGCCTCCTCGATGTCGTGCGTCACGAACAGCACGGTCTTCTGATCGCGCTCCCAGATCCCGAGCAGCATTTCCTGCATCAAGGCGCGGGTCTGGTTGTCGAGCGCGCCGAAGGGCTCGTCGAGCAGCAGGATCTTTGGATCATTGGCCAGCGCGCGGGCGATTGCCGTGCGCTGCTGCATGCCGCCGGAGAGCTGCTTCGGCCAGTGGTTCTCGAAGCCGGACAATCCGACCTGGCGGATGAAGGCGTCGGCGATCTTGTGCCGCTCGTCCTGCGACACACCGCGCTCGCACAGGCCGAAGGCGATGTTCTCGCGCACGGTCAGCCAGGGAAACAGGGTGTAGGACTGGAACACCATGCCGCGATCCGCGCCCGGGCCGGTCACCTCGCGCCCGTCGAGCGTGACGCGCCCGCCGGTCGGGCGGTCGAGGCCGGCGACGATGCGAAGCAGCGTGGACTTGCCGCAGCCGGAGGGGCCGAGGATGGTGACGAAGTCGTTGTTGCCGATGGTGAGGTCGGTCGGCTCGAGCGCTCTCGTCGGCGCATTGCCGTGGCGCGCTGGGAAGGTTCGCGAGACCTGTTCGATCTTCAGCGTCGTCATGCGAGCTTCCAGGGAAACAGCCAGGCGTTGAACGCCTTGAACAGGAAGTCGGAGACGAGTCCGATCAGCCCGATCACGATGATGCCGAAGATGATCTGGCCGGTGTTGAGCAGCGCCTGGCTGTCGGTGATCATGTGGCCGATGCCGGAGGACGAGCCGATCAGCTCGGCGACGATGACGTAGGTCCAGGCCCAGCCCAGTACCAGCCGCAGGATCTCGGCGATCTCCGGCGCGGAGGAGGGCAGCAGCACACGGCGGATGATGCCGCGGTCGCTGGCCCCGAGCGTATAGGCCGCCTCGACCAGATCGCGACGTGTCGCGCCGACGGTTACGGCGACCATCAGGATCACCTGGAACACCGAGCCGATGAAGATGACGAGCAGCTTTTGCAGTTCGCCGATGCCGGCCCACAGGATCAACAGCGGAATGAAGGCGGAGGCGGGCAGGTAGCGTGCAAACGAGACGAATGGTTCGAGAAAGGCCTCGACCGGCTTGTAGGCGCCCATCAGCACGCCGAACGGCACCGCAATGATCGCGGCGAGCGCGAAGCCGCCGACGACGCGCCAGATCGTCATGCCGATGTCGAACACGAAGCCTTGCTTTGTCAGCAGGTCGAAACCTTCCTGCACCATGGTCAGCGGGTTGGCGAGGAAGGTCTTCGACACATGGCCGCCGAAGGTCGCCCAGGACCAGAGGGCAACGAACAGCACGAAGAACGCGAGGCCGTAGGCTACGCGCTGCCTCGATGTCACGGGATCCAGGGGACGCATCAAACTGTCTATCCGAATAGTCGATCAGGCGCCGGCTCCGCCTCCTGGCGGAACCGGCAGCTTGCAAAAGTTACTTGATGAAGCTGGCGTCGTAGAGGTCCTCGACCTTCGGCGCGGCCTTGATGATGCCGATCTCGAGCAGGAGCTCGGCGGCATCCTTGTTGAAGGTCAGGAAATCACCGGTGAAGAACTTCTGGTTCGCGGCCTTGTCCTGCCAGCGCAGATATTTTGCCGAGTTGCCGAACTGCTCGCCGGTCTGCTTCACGTCGGCGCCCATGATCTCATAGGCCTTGGCCTGGTCCTTCGCGATCATGTCGAGCGCCTCGAAATAGCTGTTGGCGAGCGCCTGCGCGGCCTTCGGATTCTCGCTCAGGAATTTCGGCGTGCAGCCAAAGGTGTCCATCACGATCGGATAGTCGAGCGTGGTCGCGATGATCTTGCCCTTGTCCGGCGCGGCGCGCACGGTCGACAGATACGGCTCATAGGTCATCGCGGCGTCGTTCTGGCCGGAGACGAAGGCCTGCGCCGCCGCGGCGGGCTCGAGATTCACCACGGTCACGTCCTTCGTGGTGAGGCCGTTCTTCTTGAGCATCCAGGCCAGCGCGAAATACGGCGAGGTGCCCGGCGCGGAGGCCGCAACCGTCTTGCCCTTCAGATCCTTGATCGCGGCGATGTCGTTGCGCACGGCCATGCCGTCGGCGCCGTAGCTCTTGTCGAGCTGGAAGATCTGCTTGGTGGCGACGCCGTTGGCGTTCCAGGAGATCCAGGTCTCGACCGTGGTCGCCGCGCACTGGATGTCGCCGGAGGCAATCGCAAGGTGGCGGTCCTTCTGCGGGATCTTCTTGATCGTGACGTCGAGGCCGTTCTTCTTGAAGATGCCGGCCTCCTTCGCCAGCGTCAGCGGCGCGAAGCCAGTCCATCCGGAGATGCCGACGCCGACCTTGACGTCGTCGGCGAGCACCGGAGTGGCGGCCGCAAGGGCAATGATTGTCGCAAACACTTTCGAATTACGCATGATTGTCGTCCTCTTGCCGATCGATGGATTAACGTCCTGTTGATCTGTTCGTGTCGGTCCATGCAGACCGTTGCCCGAAGCGTTGCACGAATTGTGCCGACATTGGTCTCTCAACCCCCCTTGAATCGGGCGACAAGGCGGTGAGAGTCACCGGGATAGAGCAGCCGCACCGCGGTGATCGTGCGCGTGCTGCGCCACGTGTAGCGGTCGATCACGAGGCAGGGCGCGCCGACGGCAATGTCGAGCGCCTGCGCCGCGCGATCGTCCGCGACGATGGCGCTGATCGTATGCTCGGCCTCTGTCCATGGGACATGGTGAAGCAGCCACGAGCCGGGCGGCTCGCGCGAGAAGTCCGCGGTCGCAGCATTCGGCACGGACGAGAGATCGATCAGCCTGTCCTCGACGGCAAACGGCACGTTGTCGGCGCTGTGGCGGCAGGCGATCGCGACCACCTTGCCGGCCTTCTTCACCCCGAGACGGTCGCGGTCGGCGGCGGTCGCCATGCGCAGCTTGCGATGGATCAGCTCGTAGCCGTAAGCGCGGCCGAGTGCGGTGATCTCGGCGCGGATATCGGCGATTTTGAGCACCGCCGACTGATGCTGCGGCCGGCGCACGAACGATCCGGCGCGCCGCCGCCGCTCGATCAGATCGGCCTGCGCGAGTTCTGACAGCGCCTTGTTTACGGTCATGCGCGAGCAGCCGTAGCGTGCCACCAGCTCGTGCTCGAACGGAATGCGGTGACCCGGCGGCCACTCGCCGGTCAGGATGCGCTTCTCGATGTCGGCGCGGATGCGCTTGTAGAGCGTCGGCTGGTCGGCGCCATCAGTAGCGAGGCTCATGCGAGGAGCCTCCGCACCGATGCGTTGAAGCGCTCGCGCGCCGCCTGACGCAGCCGGTGCCGTCCGCCCTCGACGACCTTGTCGCCGCCGGCCCAGACGCAATCGATCGCGCCGCTGCCTGCCGCAAAGATCCAGCCGTCGATGGCCGCATCGCCCTGACGCCCTGCGAGCGACGGATGCGCGGAGTCGAGCGTGACGATGTCGGCGCGCGCGCCCGGTGTGAGACCGACGGTCCGCTGCGCAAGTGCCTGCGAGCCGCCGGCGAGGGCTTGATCGAACAGCGTGCGTCCGGTCGAGGCGCCTGCGCCGCCGGAGAGCACGTTGCGCTGGCGATGCTTCAGCCGCTGGCCGTATTCGAGCTGGCGCAGCTCGTCGGCGACACCGACCAGCACATTGGAATCGGTGCCGACGCCGAAACGGCCGCCGGCATCGAGGAATTCGCGGGCTGGAAAAATGCCGTCGCCGAGGCTCGCTTCGGTGATGGGGCAGAGGCCGGCAACCGCGCCTGTCTTGGCGAGCGCGGTGACCTCCTCGTTCGTCGTGTGGGTTGCGTGGATGAGGCACCAGCGTTGATCGACCGGTGTGTGCTCCAGCAGCCATTGCACCGGGCGCCGGCTCGACCAGGCCAGGCAATCCTCGACTTCCTTCACCTGCTCTGCGGCGTGAATGTGCACAGGGCCGCCGTCGGCGAGCGGAATGATCGCCGCGAGCTCGTCCGGCGCCACCGCGCGCAAACTGTGCGGCGCGATGCCGATATTGGCCCCTGGCAATGCTGCGATCGCTTGACGCGACGCAGCCATCAGCGCGGCGAACCGATCGACCGAGCAGATGAAGCGGCGTTGGCCGGCATGTGGTGCCGCGCCTCCAAAAGAGCCATGCGCATAAAAACTCGGCAGCAGCGTCAGCGCAATACCCGACGCTTCGGCGGCCTGCGCAATGCGTGCAGCCATCTCGGCGAGATCGGCGTAGGGCGAGCCGTCGCGATCATGATGCAGATAATGGAATTCGCCGACGCGGGTAAAACCCTGCTCCAGCATCTCGACATAAAGCAGTGTCGCAACAGTCGCTACGTCGTCCGGCGTCATTGCCAGCGCAAAGCGATACATCGTCTCGCGCCAGGTCCAGAACGTGTCGGTCGAGTCGCCGCGCTGTTCCGCAAGTCCCGCCATGCCGCGCTGGAAGGCGTGGCTGTGCAGGCTTGCAAGCCCCGGAAGCGCGATTTGGTGACGCTCGTCGCCGGCGGCCGGCGCGATGCCCGGTGTCACCGCCGCGATCGCGCCGGCGGTGATCACCACCTGCACGTCATTGGCCCAGCCCGAGGGCAGGAGCGCGGAGGCGAAATGCAGTCGGGTCATGATTACACGCCGGCTGGACAGAACCGCCTTACGATTATATGTCTAGACATATAAGTCAAGCATCCCAGGGCGCAGGGACATCCGCGAAGGGACAGTTGCATGGCAGAGCGCTTCGACCGGATCTGGCACAATGCCCGCCTCGCCACGATGCGGCCCGATCGCCCCGATCTCGGCGAGATCGAGCATGGCGTGATTGCCGCGCGCGGCGGCCACATCGTCTATGCGGACGCAGCGGCGGACTTTCCGGCGGATGCGGATGCCATCGAGCGGATCGATTGCGCGGGGCGCTGGATCACGCCCGGCCTCGTCGACTGCCACACCCATCTCGTCTATGGCGGCAACCGCGCGCACGAGTTCGAGCTGCGCCTGAAGGGTGCAAGCTACGAGGAGATTGCACGGGCCGGCGGCGGCATCGTCTCGACGGTGGCCGCGACGGGCAAGGCAAGCGAGGCCGAGCTCGTCGCAAGCGCGCTGCCGCGGCTCGATGCGCTGATCGGCGAGGGCGCCACCACGGTCGAGATCAAGTCGGGCTACGGCCTGGACGCCGAGACCGAGATGCGTCAGCTCGCAGCCGCGCGCAGCCTCGGCGGCCAGCGGCCGGTTGCGATCCGCACGTCCTTCCTCGGCGCCCATGCACTGCCGCCCGAGGCCGATGGTGACAAGGATCGCTACATCGATCTCGTCTGCAAGGAGATGCTGCCCGCGGTCGCGAAGGCTGGCCTTGCCGATGCCGTCGATGCCTTCATGGAGGGCATCGCGTTCTCCGCCGAGCAGACCGCGCGGGTGTTCGAGACGGCGAGGGGGCTTGGGCTGCCGGTCAAGCTTCATGCGGACCAACTGTCGAACCTTGGCGGTGCTGCGCTCGCGGCAAAATTCTCCGCGCTGTCGGCCGATCATTTGGAGCATACCGACGAAGCCGGAGCGGCCGCGATGGCGAAGGCCGGAACGGTGGCCGTGCTGCTGCCTGGCGCCTTCTATTTCATTCGCGAGACACAAAAGCCGCCGGTCGAGGCGTTCCGCAAGCACGGCGTTCGCATGGCGCTCGCGACCGACTGCAATCCCGGCAGTTCGCCGCTGACCTCGCTGCTGCTGGCGATGAACATGGGGGCGACGTTGTTCCGGATGACGGTGGCCGAATGTCTCGCCGGCGTCACCCGCGAAGGCGCGCGGGCGCTCGGCCTGCTTCAGGAGACCGGTACGTTAGAGGCCGGCAAATGGTGCGATCTCGCGATCTGGGACATCGAGCGGCCCGCCGAACTCGTTTACCGCATCGGCTTCAATCCGCTGCACCGCCGGGTATGGAGGGGACAGTGACGGAGCAGGGCGCCGCGATCGTCGTCAAACCGGGAACGGTCGGCCTGGACGATCTTGCGCGCGTGCTAGCGGGACAGCCCGTCGTGCTCGATCCGTCGTTCTGGCCGCGTGTCGAGGCGGCCGCGGCGATCGTCGCCAAGGCGGCGCAAGCAGACGCCCCCGTCTACGGCATCAATACCGGCTTCGGGAAGCTCGCCTCGAAGCGCATCCCGCCCGACCAGACCGCGCTGCTCCAGCGCAACCTCATCGTCTCGCATTGTTGCGGTGTCGGTCCGGCGACGCCGGAGCCGATCGTGCGGCTGATGATGGCGCTGAAGATCGTCTCGCTCGGGCGCGGCGCCTCCGGCGTACGCCGCGAGGTGATCGAGCAGTTGCAGGGAATGCTGGCGCGGCGCGTCTGTCCGCTGGTGCCGCAGCAGGGCTCGGTCGGGGCCTCCGGTGACCTCGCGCCGCTCGCGCACATGACCGCCGTCATGATCGGCGAGGGGCAGGCGATTGTCGACGGCAAGACCGTGTCGGGTGGCGAGGCACTCGCTGCCGCCGGGCTTGCGCCGCTGACCCTCGGGCCCAAGGAGGGGCTCGCACTGATCAACGGAACGCAGTTTTCGACCGCTTATGCCATTTCCGGCGTGCTGCGTGCGTTTCATCTGGCCCGTGCTGCGCTCGTCACTGGCGCGCTGTCGGTCGATGCGGCAATGGCCTCCACGGCGCCGTTCCGCGCTGAAATCCAGGCGCTGCGCGGCCATGCCGGGCAGATCGCCGCAGCCGCGACGCTGACTGCGCTGCTCGACGGCAGCGACATCCGCCTGTCGCATCTCGAAGGCGACGAACGTGTGCAGGATCCCTATTGCCTGCGTTGCCAGCCGCAGGTCGCAGGTGCCGCGCTTGATCTGATCACGCAGGCTGCGCGAACCCTGATCGTCGAGGCCAATGCCGTCACCGACAACCCGCTCGTCCTGGTCGAGACCGGCGAGATCGTCTCCGGCGGCAATTTCCACGCCGAACCCGTGGCGTTTGCGGCCGATACAATCGCGCTGGCACTGGCGGAAATCGGCGCAATCAGCGAGCGGCGCATCGCGACGCTGGTCGATCCCGCGCTGAACTTCGGTCTGCCGCCGTTCCTCACGCCCGATCCCGGCATCAATTCCGGCTTCATGATCGCCGAGGTCACGGCGGCCGCGCTCTATGCCGAGAACAAGCAGCGTGCGCTCGCCTGCTCGATCGATTCGACGCCGACCAGCGCCAACCAGGAAGACCACGTGTCGATGGCCGCGCATGCCGCGCGGCGCCTCGCCGATATGGCGGACAATCTCGCCGCCATTCTCGGCATCGAGCTCCTGGTCGCCGCGCAAGGCATTACGCTGCGCGCGCCGCATGCGACCAGCGCGCCGCTCGTCGCCGTCATTGCCGCGCTTCGCGAACAGGTGCCCGCGCTCGGCGCCGACCGCTACATGGCCGGTGATCTCGCCAAGGCCGCCGCACTCGTCGAGGCCGACGCGCTGCCGGGGGCTGCGATCGGCGTGCTCTCATCTGATCCATTTCCGAGGCTTGCCTGAAGAGGTGTTCCGCATGAACCGCCGACTGGACAACGACCGCACCATCCGCGCGCCCCGTGGCAGCGACATCAGCGCCAAGAGCTGGCTGACGGAAGCCCCGTTGCGCATGCTGATGAACAATCTCGATCCTGATGTCGCGGAGCGCCCGAGCGAACTCGTCGTCTATGGCGGCATCGGCCGCGCCGCGCGCGACTGGGAGAGCTTTGACCGGATTACGGCGGCGTTGCGCAAGCTCGAAGACGACGAGACGCTGCTGATCCAGTCCGGCAAGCCGGTCGGCATCTTCCGCACCCACGCCGATGCTCCGCGCGTGCTGATCGCGAACTCCAACATCGTGCCACATTGGGCGACGCTCGACCATTTCAACGAGCTCGACCGCAAGGGCCTGATGATGTACGGCCAGATGACGGCCGGCTCCTGGATCTATATCGGCAGCCAGGGCATCGTGCAGGGCACTTACGAGACCTTCGTCGAGGTCGGCCGTCGCCATTATGGCGGCAGCCTTGCCGGCAAATGGATCCTCACCGCCGGCCTTGGCGGCATGGGCGGCGCGCAGCCGCTGGCCGCGACCATGGCCGGAGCCTCGATGCTCGCGGTTGAATGCCAGCCGAGCCGCATCGAGATGCGGCTGCGCACCGGCTATCTCGATCGCCAGGCCGCAACGCTCGACGAAGCGCTCGCGATCATGGCCGATGCTGCCAAGACGCAGAAGGCGGTCTCGGTTGGCCTGCTCGGCAATGCCGCGGAGATTTTTCCGGAGCTGGTGCGTCGCGGCGTCAAGCCCGACATCGTCACCGACCAGACCAGCGCCCATGATCCGATCAACGGCTATCTTCCCAAAGGCTGGACGCTCGCCGAATGGGAGGCAAGACGCGCCTCCGATCCCAAGGCCGTCGAGCGCGCGTCGAAGACCTCGATGGTCGAGCATGTCCAGGCCATGCTGGACTTCCACGCGCAAGGAATCCCGACGCTCGACTACGGCAACAACATCCGCCAGATGGCGCAGGACATGGGCCTGAAGAACGCCTTCGATTTTCCCGGCTTCGTCCCCGCCTATATCCGCCCTCTGTTCTGCCGCGGCGTCGGGCCGTTCCGCTGGGCTGCGCTGTCGGGCGATCCCGAGGACATCTTCAAGACCGACGCCAAGGTCAAGGAGCTGATGCCTGATGACAAGCATCTGCACAACTGGCTCGACATGGCGAAGGAGCGCATCAAATTCCAGGGCCTGCCGGCGCGGATCTGCTGGGTCGGCCTCGGCGATCGTCACCGGCTCGGCCTTGCCTTCAACGAGATGGTGGCGCGCGGTGAGCTCAAGGCGCCGGTCGTGATCGGCCGCGACCATCTCGACAGCGGCTCGGTGGCAAGCCCGAACCGCGAGACCGAGGCCATGAAGGACGGATCGGACGCGGTGTCCGACTGGCCGTTGCTCAATGCGCTGCTCAATTGCGCCAGCGGCGCGACCTGGGTATCGCTGCATCATGGCGGCGGCGTCGGCATCGGCTATTCCCAGCATGCCGGCATGGTGATCGTCGCCGATGGCACGCCGGAAGCTGCAAAGCGCATCGAGCGCGTGCTCTGGAACGATCCCGCCAGCGGCGTGATGCGCCACGCTGACGCCGGCTACGACATCGCGATCGATTGCGCCCGCGACAAGGGGCTCGATCTGCCCAGTTTGACGAAATAGCGCGCCCGGTCCTGGCCTCAGGCCACGACCTTGGCCCCGGCGCCGTCGAGGCGCTGCCGTTCGTTCGCGAGATAATCGTCAATCGCATTGCCCGGCATGGGCTTTGCGAAATAGTAGCCCTGGATGAAATCGCATCCCAGGCGGCGCAGGGTGTCGAGCTGGGCGCGGGTCTCGACGCCCTCGGCGACACAGGCGATCTCCATGTCGTCGCAGAGGCCCGTGAGCGACTTGATGATCTTGTGGCTGACCGGATTGTCGTTGATGTCGGCGACGAAGCTGCGGTCGACCTTGATCTTGTCGAGCGGCAGACGGTGCACGTGGCTCAGCGAGGAATAGCCGGTGCCGAAATCGTCCAATGAAATGCCGCAGCCCATTGCCTTCAATGCCGCGATCGACTGCTGCGCGCGCACGAAATCGAAGGTGACGGCGGTCTCGGTGATCTCGAAATCGATCCGGTGCGGCGGCAGCCCGCTTTTCTCGACGATGGTGATCAGCGGCAGGATGCCTTCGGCCGCGCAGACGTCGTGGGCGGAGAGGTTGAACGACAGGCGGATGTGGTCGGGCCAGGTCTTCGCGGTCGCGAGCGCCCGAACCAGCAGCGCCTGCGTCAGCGGCCGGATCAGTCCGATGCGCTCGGCGGCCGGGATGAAGTCGGCCGGCGAAACCAGGCCGAGGCGGGAGCTGTGCCAGCGCGCCAAAACCTCGAAGCCGGCCGTGTGCTCGCTCATGGCGTCCACGATCGGCTGGAACACCAGGTCCATCTCGGTGCTGAAATCGGCGGTGCGCAGCAGATTCTCGATGACGCCGCGGCTGCGGATCTCGGCCTCGAGCTCGCTCGAGAAGATCACGGTGCGGCCGCGCAGATGACGCTTGGCGTGATAGAGCGAATAGTCGGCGCATTCATAGAGCGCTTCCGCCGTCGTTGCCGATTGCGGGAACAACGCGAAACCGGTCGAGCAGGACAGACCGGTATGGGCGGTGTCGAGCTGGTAGGGAAGCTTGACCTGGTCGCCGATGCGTTCGCCAAGCCGCGCCAGATCCGCCTCCTCGGGGTCGCCGCACACGACGAGGCCGAACTCGTCGCCGCCGAGCCGGGCGAACTCCACCCGCTGCGGGCCGAAGCCCTCGCAGACCTCGCGGATGCGCCGGCCCGCCTCGATCAGGACGCGGTCGCCGACGCTGTGGCCGTAGTTGTCGTTGATCGGCTTGAAGCCGTCGAGGTCGATGATCCCGACCGCGACACGAACATTCCTGCGCTCGGCATCGGCAAAGGCGCTCGACAGCTCGGCGAAGAAGCGGCGGCGGTTCGGCAGCTCGGTGAGGGAATCGAGATTTGCGAGGCGGAAGTTCTCGTCCGAAAGCGCCTGGGTGGCCGCCTGCTGCGCCAGCAGCGACTTGCGGCTCGACACGAGATCGGCGAAGTCGCGGTAATAGATGAACAGCACCGTCACCATCGCGCCGGAGACGAGCAGGTTGTTGACCGCGATCGCCTTCAACGTCGGCTCGCCGGTGGCGAAGAAGAAGAGCACATAGGGCATGTCGACGATCAGCGTCACGATCAGCGCCGCCGAGCGCAGGTGCATCAGCGAGAAGATGCAGCCGATCACTGTCACCGCCATGTAGAAGGCGACCTGACTCTTGGCGAAGGGATCGCCGTAAGGGTAGAGCGCGAAGGACCAGGCGGTGAAGCCGGCGCCGATCGGCACGGTCAGCCAGTTGGTGGCGCGCAGATTGCGCAGGATGTCGGCGTCGCTGCGCACGAGGTGACGCTGGCGCAGCCACCAGTAGGTCCGGAGCGTGGCGAGCACGGTCAGCACGCTCGGCACGATCATCGTCAGCCAGTCCGGCGCCACGTTCGCATACGTATAGGCGACCGCGATCGTGTTGCTCATGAGGATGAAGTAGAGCAGCGGGATCTGCTTGGAGAAGGCGTCGAACTGCGCGCGCGTCAGATCCGGGTTGTCGGCCGGCACGCGAAACAGCTGCATGGCGACCGCAAAATGTGATTTCAAATCGACAACAGGCATTGCAATACGCGCCCCGGATCCCTTCAAAACGCGGAGGATCTTGCACGGCGGGGGTAAAGGGCGCGTTAGATCGGGTTCCGCACGAAAGCCAGCGCAGGTTGCACGCTACCGCAGATTTTCCGGCCACGTGCATTGGTGAGGCGGCGTTAACGATATCCCGCGGCGGAGGCGGGTGCCTCGGGCACCGCTCGCCCGCAATCGCCGCAGCTACGATCTGTTAACCATGCGCGTCGGCGCGGTGCAGCGTATTGCCGCGCGGTCAGCCGGCCCACGTGATTCACCTCTCTCCCGCGGGGGGAGAGGTGAGAGAGCGCAAGACGGCCGCTATTTCTTCTCGAGCGCCGCGGTCTGCTTGGCGAGCTGCTTGTCGAAATCCTCCGACAGGCCGGTCGCGTAGGTCACGATCTCGCCCGGCTTGACGAACGGGTTCGGCGCGCCCTCCTTCATCTCGGCGCGCTTGGCCTGCATGCCATAGACTTCCGGATGCGGCCCGAGCAGCACGTCGATCTTCATCGCCTTGGCCTTCGCGAAGGTCGCGCGGTAGTCGTCGACGATACCGGGATAGGTCGGCTGGCCGACCAGCCGGTTCAGCGCCACCGTGCCGCTGCAGAAGAACAGCACCTCGCGGCTCTCCCTGCCGTCCTTGACGGTCATCTCCCAGCTCGTGCAGCCCGGCGAATGGCCGGGCGTTGCATGTGCCGTCAGCGTGGTGTCGCCGAGCGTGACCTTGTCGCCTTCCTTCACCGCGCGATCGACCTTCACCGCGGGGAAGGTGAGGTCCTCGTTCTTCTCGTCGCCCGGATAATAGCCGCCTTCGAGCAGCGGCTTGTCGCGCTCGCCGGCGATGAGCTGCGCACCGGTCTCCTTCTTGATCTCGGCGAAGCCGCCGGTGTGGTCGAGATGCGCGTGCGTGTTGAGGATGATCTTGATGTCGGCAACCTTGAAGCCGAGCTTCGCGATGTTGTCCTTGATCATGCCGGTGGACTGGGGCATCGCCGTGTCCATCAGGATCAGGCCCTGCGATGTCTTGACGACATAGACGGCAATGCCGTCGGTTCCGACATAATAGATGTTGTCGATGAGCTGGAACGGCTCGAACGGCGCCGTCCACTTCTTCATGGCCACTGCCAGAAAATCCTTGATGGTCTGTGCCTGCGCAGCCGGTACGAACAATACCAACGCGCACAGCGCGGCCGTGAGCTTTCTCATAGTTTGCCTCCCAAAGTGTTCTTGTCGTTTCGATCGGACGCGACCTTTGCGTCGACCGGTGCGCAAGCTACGTCGTGCGCGGTGCGACAGCAACGACTTCGTGTCGGGAATATTTCGGGGACCGCGCGGGAATAGCGGCGCTGGGCGTCGGCGTCTCACCGCCCGATCGTGACGCCGGCGGTCGAGCGCATGGCGTCCCGGAGGCTTCTCGCGTTCATGTCGTCGAGGACCTGCCGCGTCAGCACGGTGGTCTGGCCCGGCGTGTTCAGGATCGTCTCGCCGCGCGAGGACGAGAGCCGGTCGGCCTTGTAGGGTGCGGCCGGATCGGTGGCGGGCGCATGGTGCGGCCGCTTGCCGGAAGCGGCAAAGGCTCCCTGCGAGACGCAGAGGGCGACGATCACAATCAATCGCAATGATTTTGTGGGCATGCGAGCTCCCATATCCAGGACATCAGCCTAGCATATGGCGGGCGTCACATTGAGGAAAAGGTCAGGCGAGTGCGGCCTGGCGTTCCCGCACCGGCTCGCGGACCCGGTCTGGCTTCCCAGGCTCGGCGAGCCGGGTAAAGCTGCGATGGCCCGCCTGTGCGGGCGCCTCGACGATGACGCCCTCGCAGACGATCTGCCCGCCCAGCATCCTGAACTCGAGCTTGTCGTAGCGCGGCATCGTCTCGCCGGGCGCGGGCGGCAGCAGCTCGACACGGCCCTGGATGTTCAACGTGGCATCGCCGGTGCCGTGAAGCCGCGGATTCCACATCCTGATCCCGGTCTCCGCCCAGCGCTGCCGGATCAGCGCCGCGCGATCGGCGGGTTCCGTCGCTCTTGCGCGAACCTTCGCTGCGCTGCGGATCTCTGGTGCGGGAGACGCAAGGATCGGCTCCGGCGCGATGTCCGCGACCTCGCTGGAGGTGTCGGCAGAAGCGTCCACCGTGGCGACCGCTGTGACCGGTGCGGGATCGCCTGCAGGGACCGGCTCGATCTCCATGGCGACATCGGCGGATGAACCGCTGTCGACGCGGATGGCAGGGAGATCAGCCGTAGAGACTTCGATGTCGGCGAGGGCGACGTGGGGGTCGTCCACGATGGCCGGCTCGATATCGACGAGAATGTCTGAGGATGGTTCGTGGCTGACAATGAGGTCGAGCGTAGCAACCGGAGCGGTCTCGCCATCGACAGACGAGACCGGTGTCTCCTCCGTGACGACGGGCTCAACGTCGGTCGGGAGTTCGCGAGCTGGACTGCCGCTGACGGCGAGCTCGGGAATGTCGACCGGCGCGCTATCGATGGCGACAGGCTGGGCTGACGCCTCTTCCGTGCCGACCGGCTCGACGCTCGCCGGGAGTTCCGCAGGTGAGGCTCTGCCGACGGTAAGGTCAGGAACATCAACGGACGCGGTCTCCACGTCGACAGGCGAGACCGAAGCCTCCTCCACGACGACCGGCTCGGCTTCCGCCGGCATCTCCGGAGATGAATCGCTGCTGGCGCTGGTCTCTGTCTGCGCCGCCGGCGGGCTCTGCGCGATGACAGAGATCGCGGTGTCGTCCTCGGCGACCGGCGCTGCGACCGTGATGCCTGGGTCGCCGAGATCGGTCTTGATGCTGATGTCGGGAGTCGGTGCGGCTTCTGCAGCGTCGACGACGATGGCGGGCGAATCGCACGCCGCGGTCGGCGAAACGTCGATGCTGCCGCCCTGCGGCAAGGGCCGAAGCCTCGTAAACGCCCATTTCACCGCAGGGATGCGGCGCAGCAACGATATCAGTCTCGAAAGCACTGGGAGTTGTCCAAGAGGTACTCGGCGTGAGGCAATCGCTGATTCGCCAGCAATGTGAAAAACTGCCCCGGCCGTCACACCGATGTCAATCTGGGTGGGACCAATTGCAGAACATCCGCGCGTCATCGCTCGTGCGAGAAGCTGCGATCGCATGAAGCCACGGTGTTATCGCCGGTCGGGACTGTGACGACGACCACAATGCAACTGCACGGAACGTGGATCCGCGAGGCACCTCGCGATGGGCGCGTTGCGCCGAACGTCGGGGTTCCCTGCGCCGCTCCGTCGAAGGTAGTTTGGAACATCCGGCATCTGGTGTAGGGACGACGCATGAGAAGAATAGTCGCCATCGGAGCGGTTCTGCTCTGGTCCACCATCGCATTCGCGCAGGATCGCACGATCACTGTGGCCTCGACGACGTCGACGGAACAGTCGGGCCTGTTCGGCTATTTGCTGCCGCTGTTCTCGAAGGCCGAGGGCATCAGCGTGAAGGTCGTTGCCGTCGGCACCGGCCAGGCGCTGGATATCGGGCGGCGGGGTGATGCCGACGTGGTGTTCGTCCATGACCGGCCCGCCGAAGACCAGTTCATGTCCGAAGGGCAGGGCGTGAAGCGTTTCGACGTCATGTACAACGACTTCGTCATCGTCGGGCCGAAGAGCGACCCGGCGCAGATTGCCGGCGGCAAGGATGTCGCGGATGTGCTACGCAAGATCGCGGCAGCCAAGGCGCCGTTCATCTCGCGCGGCGACAAGTCCGGCACGCATGCAGCCGAGCTGAGATTGTGGAAAGAGGCGGGCGTCGATCTCAGTGCCGGCAAGGACAATTGGTATCGCGAGATCGGCCAGGGCATGGGTCCGGCGCTGAACATGGCCTCGTCCTCGAACGCCTATCTTCTGTCGGATCGTGGCACCTGGCTGTCGTTCAAGAACCGCGGCGAGCTCGCCGTCCTGACCGAGGGCGACAAGCGGCTCTTCAACCAGTACGGCGTCATGCTGGTGAATCCGGCAAAGCATTCGAACGTGAAGGCGCAGGATGGGCAGGCCTTCATCGACTGGCTGATCTCCCCGAAGGGACAGCAGGCGATTGCCGGCTACAAGGTCGGCGGCGAGCAGCTATTTTTCCCCAACGCGGCCAACTAGCAAGAAAGCGACGGTCGACACCGCCACACTGAGCGCGAGCAGGATCAGCCCGAGCCCCAGCGCCAGCGGCAGGTCGCCTTTGCTGGTTTCCAGTGCGATCGCGGTCGTCATCGTACGCGTGAAGCCGCGGATGTTGCCGCCGACGACGATGATGGCGCCGACCTCGGCGATGGCGCGCCCGAAGGCCGCGAGAAAGGCCGTCAGCAGCGAGGTCCGTCCCAGCGCGAACAGGAGCCCCATGCTGCGCAAGACCGACAGCCCGTCGATCCGCGCCAGATCGCCATACTCCGCCCAGAGCAGGCTCGCCGGCCTATGCACCAGCGCCACCACGATCGGTGCCGCGAGCAGCGTTTGCGCGATCACCATGGCCGCCGGCGTGAACAGCAGGCCGGCCGCCCCGAGCGGGCCGGACCGTGACAGCAGCAGATAGAGCGCGAGCCCGACCACGACCGGCGGCAGGCCGAGCAGCGCATTGGTCAGCACGATGATGACCTGACGTCCGCGGAAACGGGCGATCGCAAGCAAGGCGCCGAACGGTGCGCCGATCAGGAGCGCGACGATGCTCGCGGTCAGGCTGACACGCACCGACAAGGCGACGATGCCCAGAAGCTCGGAATCGGCCTCGCCGATCAGCGCGAAGGCGGCACCCGCGGATCGTGCGAAGTCGTTCATCCGCGCCTGAACTTCAGCGGTCGGGCGTAGGCCTCCGGGGCGTCGATGTCGAGGCTGCAAAGGCGCGTCACGGGCTGGTCCCTGCAAGTTTCGTCGTGTGGAGCAAAAGCAGCGAGGCACCGCCGCCATGGGAGGCGGCTCACAGAATACTCGGCAGGAGCGTTTTGAAAACCCGCTTCATCCGGCCGCGAATGCCGCAGCCGCGGGATCGGGCGTCAGGATGCGAGCGGCCGGGTGTCCCGCTTCGCCGGGTCGCGGCCCCACAGCCAGCCCGCCAGCGGAATGGCGAGAAGTGCCCCGGCGATCTGCGCGGCGATGAAGGCCGGTGCGCCCTGCGGGGCGATCCCTGCAAAGGTATCGGACAGCGACCTGGCGATGGTGACTGCCGGATTGGCAAAGGACGTCGAGGCCGTGAACCAGTACGCCGAGGTGATGTACAGGCCGACGGCGTAAGGAACGGCGGTGGGCGTTCGAGACGCGACGCCGAAGATCGTCAACAGCAGACCGAAGGTCGCCACGGCCTCGGCAAGCCATTGTCCGGCTCCCGTGCGCTGCGTCAGCGAAAGCTGGAGGAGTGGAAGCTCGAACATCAGATGTGCGATCCACACACCGATGATCGCGCCGGAGATCTGTGCGGCGATGTAGATCGCCGCATCCCTCCAGGCTGTTTCGCCGCGCAGGGCGAAGGCCAGCGTCACCGCCGGATTGAAATGGGCGCCCGAGATGGAGGCGAAGGTGAGGATCAGCACGACCAGGATGGCGCCGGTGGCGATCGTGTTGCACAGGAGCGCGAGCGCGACGTTTCCGCCCGAGAGCCTCGCGGCCATGATCCCCGAGCCGACCACCGCGGCCAGCAGGAACGCGGTCCCGAGCCACTCGGCGAAGGCGCGCTGCGCAAGCCCCGGCATCAGGCGCCGCGGTCCAGCCGGACGCGCTCGCCGTCTTCCTTGACGAATTCCCCCTGCTGCGCCGGCAGGAGGTCCAACACCAGCTCCGAGGGGCGGCAGAGCTTGACGCCTTTCGGCGTGACTACGATCGGCCGGTTGATCAGGATGGGATGCGCCATCATCGCGTCGAGCAGCTGATCGTCGGTCAGCGCCGCGTTGCCGAGCCCGAGCTCGGCATAGGGCGTCCCCTTTTCCCGAAGCAGCGCGCGCACGGGCAGTCCCATGCGCGCGATGAGTTGCTGCAACAGCGCCCGCGATGGGGGCGTCTTCAGATACTCGATCACATGCGGCTCGATGCCGGCGCTCCGGATCATCGCGAGCGTGTTACGCGAGGTGCCGCAAGCGGGATTGTGGTAGATGATCGCATCCATGGCGTAAACCCTGGTCCTCAGCAGCGGGCCAGGGACACGTGAACGTGCAGGCGCTTCATGGCTTGTCCTTTCAGGCCGGGATTTTGCTGCGCTTTCGCGCGGGCTTGCAGGCGGCGGCCGGCGCGCATGACGTTCCATCGCAGCAGTTTTCGGTCAGGAAGCCGACGAGCTCATTCATGGTCTCGAACCGCGCTGCATAGATCATCGAGCGCCCCTCGCGCCGGACGGTGGCGAGACCCGCCATCCGCAGCCGGTCGAAGTGGAATGTCAGCGTGTTGGGGGCGAGATCCAGCGCTTCCGCGATCGCGCCGGCGGCCATGCCGTCGGGGCCCGCCTGCACCAGCAGACGGAAGACGTCGAGGCGATTGTCCTGGGCCAGTGCGGCGAGCGCCGTGACGGCGTCTGTCGTTTCCATATTTCAACGATTATTGAAATAATGGTGCCCTGTCAACCGGACCAACGGCGTCCGTCACGCGCCCTGGATCAGATCAAGCCGCGCAGCACTTCAATCAGCCGGCCACACTGCTCCTCCGTTCCGACCGTGATGCGCAGGAAATCGTCGATGCGCGGCTTGTTGAAATGCCGGACCAGAACGCCGCGCTGGCGAAGTGCGGCCGCCAGATCGGCTCCGCTCCGGCTTCGATGACGCGCGAACACGAAGTTTGCGAGCGACGGCAACACCTCGAAGCCGAGTTGACCGAGATCGCGGGCCAGGGCTTCGCGGCTCGAGATGATGCGGGCGCGGGTCTTGAGGAACCACTCATCGTCCTCGATGGCGGCGACGGCGCCGGCGATCGCGAGACAATCGACGGGATAGGAGTTGAAGCTGTCCTTCACCCGCTCCAGTGCCTCGATCAGCGGCGGTTGGCCGATGGCAAAGCCGACCCGGAGGCCGGCGAGCGAGCGCGACTTCGAGAAGGTCTGGATGACGAGCAGATTGTCGTGGCGCGCAACGAGCGGCACCGCGCTCTCGGCGCCGAAATCGACATAGGCCTCGTCCACCACCACCAGCCGGTCCGGATTTTCGGCGAGCAGCGCCGCGATCGCCTCGCGCGGAACGGCGATGCCGGTGGGCGCGTTCGGATTGCAGAGAAGAATGGCGCTCGATGGCCGCCTGTAGTCGGCGATCTCGATCCTCATCGCGGCATCGAGCGGCACCTCCTCGTGAGCTACGCCATAGAGGCGGCAATAGACAGGGTAGAAGCTGTAGGTGACGTCGGGAAACAGAAGCGGCCTGTCGTGCTTCAGAAGGGCCGGGAAGGTGTGGGCCAGAACCTCGTCGGAGCCGTTGCCGACGAACACCTGCTCGGCCGCAACATCGCAGTACGCCGCGATCGCCTCGCGCAGGCGCGTGGCGCGCGGATCTGGATAGAGACGCAGCCGCTCCGCAGCCGACGCAATCGCCGCCAGCACGCGCGGCGAGGGCGGATAGGGATTCTCGTTGGTATTGAGCTTGACGACGCCATCCTGCTTCGGCTGCTCGCCCGGGACGTAGGGCGAAAGCGTGTGGACGACCGGACTCCAGAAGCGGCTCATGATCTCCAATCCAGGTTGATCGCGGCACAGTAGGGCACGCCGGGCGTCGACGGAAGTGCACTTCCCGTTCGGCAGTCGAGGCAGGTCTGCACAAGCGTCGCAGCCGGGGACGCTCCCGCAAGCGCCACCTTCGTGCTAGGCTCATCGCGCAAACGTCCAGAATTGAAAACAAGAACGAAGGCCGGCGCGCCGGAAGGCTGCGCAGAAGAGCCGCAAAGCGAGGAACACATGCCGGGTGCAGCCCTTGTCACCGCTCCCTCCATTCCGACCGCGCCCGTGACGCCAGCCATTCTCGACCGCTTGCGGGCCATCGTGGGTGACAAGGGCCTGATCCTGGACGAGCAGGACAAGCGCCCGTTCGTGACCGATTGGCGCGGCGAGCTGGCGGGGCAGGCCGCAGCGGTCGTGCGTCCGGCCAACACCGCGGAAGTCTCCGCTGCCGTCAAGCTCTGCTACGACAACGGCATTGCCATCGTGCCGCAGGGCGGCAACACCGGCCTGATGGGCGGTGCCACACCGTGGCCCGCGCACCGCGGCATCGTGCTGTCGCTCGGTCGCATGAATCATGTGCTGAATGTCGATCCCGTCGGCTACGCCATGACGGTGGAGGCGGGGTGCATCCTCCAGACGCTCCAGGACACGGCCGCGCGCTATGATCGATTCTTTCCGCTCAGCCTGGGGGCCCAGGGCTCGTGCATGATCGGTGGCAATCTGTCCACCAACGCCGGCGGCGTGCAGGTGCTGCGTTACGGCAATGCGCGAAATCTGGTGCTGGGTCTCGAGGTCGTGCTGGCGAGCGGCGAGGTCTGGGACGGGCTGCGCGCACTCAAGAAGGACAATACCGGATATGACCTCAAGCATCTGTTCATGGGCGCCGAAGGCACGCTCGGCATCATCACCAAGGCGGTGCTGAAGCTGTGGCCCGCGCCGAAGGACGTGTGCACCGCATGGCTCGCGATCCGTGATCCCAGGGCGGCGATCGAGCTCCTGTCGGAGGCGCATGCCGCGTCCGACGACAATGTCGGCTCCTGCGAGCTCATGAGCCGCGCCTGCACCGACATGGTGCTGCGCCACATTCCCGGCACCCAGGATCCTCTCAAGGCCGAGACCGAATGGTATCTCCTTCTCGAATGGTCGTCGGCCCGGCCGCGGCAGGACGGCGGCGCAGGCATGTCGGACAGGATGGAGCAGTTCTTGGCCGATCAGCTCGAGGCGGGCCGGGTGCTCGATGCGGTGATCGCGCAAACCGAAGCGCAGTCGCGCAACATGTGGCGCATTCGCGAGAGCGTGGCCGAGGCATCGCGCGCCGAGGGGCCGGGCCTGAGCTACGACGTGTCGGTCGCAATCTCGGGGATTCCCGAGTTCATCGACAGGGGTCTCAAGGCCGTGCTCGACATCCTGCCGACGATCCGCCCCTATCCGCTCGGCCACATCGGAGACGGCAATTTGCACTTCTCCTTCATGGGTCCGAAGGGCATGGATCGCGACACGCTCACCCAGTACTCTGCGGCGATCACACGGGTCGTCAACGACCTCATCACCTCCATGGCCGGCTCGATCTCGGCCGAACACGGCATCGGCATCGAGAAGCTCGACGAGCTCCAGCATTATCGCTCCAGGACCGAGCTCGACATCATGCGCACGATCAAGCGGGCCCTCGACCCCAAGAACATCATGAATCCGGGCAAGGTGCTCCGTCTCGGATGAGGCGAGGCCCGCCGCCGCAGGTGGCCCGCCGATCGACCCGGCCCCCGCCGCGCCCTCGGGCCGGCGCATGCGCCGCATGGCTCGGGCCAAACGGGCCGCGAGCCTCGAAATCATGCGCTTTTGCGGCTTTATTCCCGCCATGGATGCTTTAAGGAAGGGCAGGATCAGGTCGCACCCGGCAGCTGGTAGTGCTAGAGCCTGATGCAGGAACAATGGGGCCGAGCCGCTACCGGCACGCCCGCAAGGATGAGAAGGATGTGACGCAATGATCCAGACCGTTGGCATCATCGGGGCAGGGACCATGGGGAACGGCATCGCGCAAATCTGCGCCGCGGCCGGGCTCTCGGTTGTGATGGTCGACATTTCCGATGCGGCGGTGAACCGCGGGCTTTCGACCGTCGGCGGCAGCCTCGAGCGCCTGGTCAAGAAGGAGAAGATGTCGGCGGCCGACCGCGAGGCGACGCTCAAGCGCATCACCGGCACCACCGATCGGGCGAAGCTGGCCGATTGCGACCTGGTGATCGAGGCCGCCACCGAGAACGAGGAGCTCAAGGTCAAGATCCTGAAGGACCTCTGCGCGACGCTGTCGCCGCGCACGCTGGTTGCAACCAATACCTCGTCGATCTCGATCACGAAGCTCGCCGCCGCAACCGATCGCCCCGACCGTTTCATCGGCATGCACTTCTTCAACCCTGTGCCGGTGATGGCGCTGCTCGAGCTCATCCGCGGCCTGCAGACCTCCGACGACACCCACGCCAAGGCGCTCGATTTCGCCCAGCGCGTCGGCAAGGTGGCGATCACGGCCAAGAACAGCCCGGGCTTCGCGGTCAACCGCATCCTGTGCCCGATGATCAACGAGGCGATCTTCGCCCTCCAGGAGGGGATCGCGACGGCGGAAGAGATCGACGCCGGCATGAAGCTCGGCTGCAATCATCCGATCGGGCCGTTGGCGCTGGCCGATCTCGTCGGGCTCGACACCATGTTGTCGGTGATGGAGGTCTTTTACAAAGGCTTCAACGACCCCAAATACCGTCCGGCCCCCTTGCTGAAGGAAATGGTCGATGCCGGCCATCTCGGCCGCAAGACCGGGCAGGGTTTTTACACTTACGGCACATGATCCCGCATTTGCGCTGCGACAAAGACGGGCGCAGCGATTTGCCCCACGATGGATGTGGGTGCGTTCTTCCTTCTCCCCTTGTGGGAGAAGGTGGCGCGAAGCGCCGGATGAGGGGTTCTCTCCGCAAGCTCTAACGCGCGATGAGAACGCGGGGACAGACCCCTCACCCGTCTCGCCGCTCTGCGGCGAGCCACCCTCTCCCACAAGGGGAGAGGGGGAAGATCAAACGGACGAAGAAAAACATGTCGGATCGACTGAAGGCCGAGCGCGAGGCGGCGGCCGCGCGGCGGAACCTGCTGACCCAGGATGCGATCGAACGCACCGGGATCACCGAAGCGATGATCGCGGAACTCGTTACGCGCTTTTACGGGCGCGTGCGCGAGGACGCGCTCCTGGGGCCGGTATTCGCGGTCGTGCAGAATTGGGACGAGCATCTCGCCAAGCTCGGGGATTTCTGGTCGTCAGTCGTGCTGATGAGCGGCCGCTATCATGGCTCGCCGATGCGGGCGCATCTGCCGCTCAGCCTTGTCGGCGATCATTTCGACCGCTGGCTCGATCTGTTCGAACAGACCGCGCGCGACGTCTGTCCGCCCGCGGCCGCTGCGTTCTTCATCGACAAGGCACGGCGCATCGCCGACAGTTTTGAAATGGCGTCGGCAACGGTCGCAGGCCGCATCGCTTCGCCGCGTCACGTGCTCAGATCGTGAAATACCAAATGCCTGCCTGAGAAACGTGCAACTCACATCGCGTGATGGCGCGTTGCACCAATTCCAACATCATCGGTCTGATCTGCAAAATCATCATGCCGCTCGCGCGGTGCGTTGTAGAACTGGTGAAAATACGTTTGAACGCGTTCACTCTCGTTCAATCAAAGCGAGCAGAGCCATATTGATGCACTGCGGCGCCAATTCTTCGCCTTGTTTTCGGCAGAGTTCCAGCGCCTGCTAGCGTGCATGTCGCGCGCATCGTCCAACATCAATTCCTCATCCTCCGAGAACTCCGCGGAACCTGAAGTTGACGCGGCCATGGAGCAGACGCGGCGAACGCTGCTGCTGGGTGCGCTCGCCACCACCGCCTGCCTCGGCTGTTCCACATCGACGCGCGCAGGCGAGGATCCGCCCGGCTCCGACGAACGGCCGCAGAAGGGCGATGTGCTCGTCTTCTCCGAAGGTGACCATGAGGGCAAGCTGATCACCGCGGCCGACCTGCCGGCCGGCGGGCCGCCGGTGCATGCCTGGCCGAAGGATCCGAAGACCTCGGTCGTGCGCAGCGCCTCGCGGCTCAACGAGATCCTGGTCATGCGGCTCGATCCCGCCGAGCTCGACGAGCAGACCCGCGCGCGCGCCGTCGACGGCATCATCGCCTATTCGGCGATCTGCGCTCATGCCGGCTGTCCCGTCACCGCGTGGGTGAAGAGCGACGTCGGCGACAAGGAAGTGCTCAAGTGCATGTGCCACAACTCCGAATACGATCCGCGCGCGGGCGCGCAGGTCGTGTTCGGGCCGGCACCGCGCCGGCTCGCGGCGTTGCCGCTGGCGTTCGCTGACGGTTCGCTCAGCGTCGCCGGAAACTTCGTCGGAAAGGTAGGTGGCGCGCAGCCAGGATGATGGACGGTCGCGGGTCATGCCCGCGTCACGAGAGGCCGCTTCCGCCGATGGGCGGACGACGGGACGAACGACAAGAATTCAACACAAGAATTCAAACGGATGAAAAAGGGGAACGTCCATGACCAGGAAGCAATGGTTACTGTCCGGCTTCGTCGCCTTCACCTGTCTTGCCTCGACCGCCGCCGTGTCTGGCCCGATCGAGAATTATTCTCCGGTCACCGCGCAACGCCTGGAGAATCCGGAACCGAGCAACTGGATGCTCTATCGGCGCACCTATGACGGGCAGGGCTACAGCCCGCTCGACCAGATCAACACCTCGAACGTGAAGGGTCTCACGCCGGTCTGGACGTTTGCCACAGGCGTCGTCGAGGGCCACGAGGCGCCGCCGATTATCAACAACGGCGTGATGTTCGTGGCAACCCCGATGGGACAGGTGATCGCGCTGAACGCGAAAACCGGCGACGAATACTGGCGCTACAAGCGGCAGCTCCCCGACGATCTGTTCCAGCTGCATCCGACCAGCCGCGGCGTCGGCCTCTGGGAGGACAAGCTCTATCTCGCCACCACCGACGATCACGTCGTCGCGCTCGACGCCAAGACCGGCAAGGTGGTGTGGGACACCAAGGTGCAGGACTACAAGAAGGGCCAGTACATGACCCTGATGCCGCTGATCGTCGACGGCAAGGTCATCGTCGGCGGCTCCGGCGGCGAGTTCGGCGTGCGCGGCTATGTCGCCGCCTATGACGCCAAGGACGGCAAGGAGCTGTGGCGGACCTACACCATTCCCGGCGAAGGCGAGCCCGGTCACGACACATGGCAGGGCGACGACTGGAAGAACGGCGGCGGCTCGGCCTGGATGACCGGCAATTACGACAAGGACACCAAGACGATCTATTGGGGCGTCGGCAACGCGGCGCCGTGGCCGGGCGAGACCCATCCCGGCGACAATCTCTACACCTCGTCGGTGCTTGCGCTCGATCCGAACACCGGCAAGATCAAGACCTATCACCAGTACCACCAGAACGATTCCTGGGACTGGGACGAGGTCGAAGCGCCGATGCTGATCGACCTGCAACGCGATGGCCGCAACATCAAGAGCCTGGTCCATCCGGGGCGCGACGCGATCTTCTGGGTGCTCGAGCGCACGCCGACCAAGATCAACTACGTGGCAGGCTGGCCGTTCGTCTCCACCGACGTCTGGAAGGGCATCGATGCCGAAACCGGCAAGCCGATCGTCGATCCCGCGCACAAGCCGGTGATTGGCAAGCGCGTGGAGTTCTGTCCGTCGCTGTGGGGCGGCAAGGACTGGCCGTCGGCGGCCTACAGCCAGAAGACCGGTCTGGTCTACGTGCCCGCCAACGAGAATTTCTGCGGCGGCTTCACCGGCGAGAAGGTCGCACTCAAGCCGGGCGAGCTCTGGCTCGGCACCAAGCCGGAAGACATTGGGTTGAAGACGAAGCCGGGCGCGGATCATTTTGGCGAGCTGCAGGCCTGGGATCCCGTCACCGGCAAGAAGGTGTGGCAGCACAACTTCCCGAAGTCGCAGCTGTTCGGCTCGGTGACGGCGACCGCGGGCGATCTCATCTTTGCCGGCGGCACCAACGATCGCAACTTCCGCGCCTTCAACGCCAAGACCGGCGAGCTGTTGTGGGAGCAGAAGACCAACTCCGGCATCATGGGCATGCCGGTGTCCTATGAGATCGACGGCACCCAATACATCGCGATCCAGTCGGGATGGGGTGTGGACGCGCAGCGGATCCAGGATGCGCTGGTGACCAACAACATCGGCATCGAGGCCAACGTGCCGCAGGGCGGCGCGGTCTGGGTGTTCGCGCTGAAGAAATAGCTCCGCGGGCGGATCGAAAGAAGCGGAGCAGCAAGGGGGGTGGCGAATGCGGCGGACGGAAACGTCCGCCGCATTTTGTGTGCGTGGCTTTTTCTTCCCTTCTCCCCTTGTGGGAGAAGGTGGCGCGAAGCGCCGGATGAGGGGTTCTATCCGCGTACACTCATCGTGAGATGGATTCCCGGAGACAGACCCCTCACCCAAGCGAGGTTGTAGCAGCCAGCTTCGCTGCCCTCTCCCACAAGGGGAGAGGGCACATCGATGTGCAGACGCGAGCCGACTACTTCCCGTGACGATCCACCTTGTCCTTTTCCTTCTGGTTCATCTCCTGAACCTTTGGATCGGTGCTGCTCTGCCCGGTGGTCTGGGTGGTCGAGGTGGGCGGGGCGGTGGCGTTGGGCAGTGAGTTCTGGTCCGGCGCGGTGGGGCGGGTGGCCGTGGTCGGCGGCGTCGTGTTGCCCTGGGCGAAGGCGCCGCCAGCGGTCAAAAGAAAGGCGCCCGACAGCAACGAGACTGCGAGCGCCTTCGTGATGTTGATCATCGATCTGATCCCGTCAGATCGATGCAAACGGCGCGAGGCCGCCTGATGTTCCTGAGCGCGATAGACTTCTATCGCGCTCCTTCTTGTTTGAGCACGATCTCCGCGCAAACGCGTTCCATGTGCTCACGCCTCCAATTGCTTGCCGATCGGCAGCGCACGGATGCGTTTTCCGGTCGCGGCGAAGATGGCATTCATCAGCGCCGGTGCGAACGGCGGAACGCCGGGCTCGCCGACGCCGCTCGGCGGCGTGCCCGATGCGGGCGGCACGATGTAGACGTTGGTCACCACGGGAGACTCGTCGATCCTGACGACCTGGAAGTCGTCAAAGTTCTTCTGCTGCACCTTGCCGTCCTTGAAGGTGATCTCGCCATATTTGGCGAGGCTGAGGCCCATGATCGCCGCGCCCTCGATCTGCGAGGCGATGCGCTCGGGGTTGACATAGGTGCCGCAGTCGATCGCGGTGTCGACCCGCGGCACGGTCAGCTTGCCCTTGTCGTCGACGGCCACCTCGACGATGGTCGCGATGTAGCTGACGAAGCTGCGGTGCACCGCGATGCCGAGACCGTGGCCCTTCGGCACCTGACGGCCCCATTCGCCCTTCTCGGCCACCAGCTCGACCACCTTGCGCAGGCGCGCGGTGTCGATCGGGTAGCTGTCCTGGGGCTCGCCATAGTTCCACAAGTCCTTCACCGCGGGCTTGACGATCCGCGGGCTGCCGATCAGCGCGAGCAGCGTCTCCTTCTGGTCGCGGCCGGTCGCGTTCGCGATCTCGCCGACCATCGACTGCACCGCGAAGGCGCGCGGGATGTTCGAGACCGAGCGGAACCAGCCGATGCGGGTGAACGCCGCAGCCTCCGGGTTCTCGCAGGAGATGTTGGCGATCTCGAACGGCATGTCGACGAGGCCCATGCCGAGCTCGAAGGGCGCCTGATGCACCGTGCCGGCCGCAAAGGTCGAGGCGATGCTGGGCGCCACGCTGCGGTGGCGCCAGGCGATCACCTTGCCGCTCTTGTCGAGGCCGGCCTCGATCCGCTCGACCGAGACGGTGTGCAGGAAGCCGTTGTGGATGTCGTCCTCCCGCGTCCACTGCACCTTCACCGGCGCGCCGAGCTCCTTCGACAGCAACGCGGCTTCGAGCGCATAGTCGCATTTGGACTTGCGGCCGAAACCGCCGCCGAGCAGCGTGACGTTGACGGTGACGTTCTGCTCGGGGATGTCGAGAGTCTTGGCGACGTCCTCGCGGGTGCCGCCGGGGCTCTGCACCGGCGCCCAGATCTCCGCCTTGTCGCCCTTGACGTCGGCGATCGCCACCGGCGGTTCCATGGCGACATGGGCGAGATGCGGGACGTAGTACTCGCCGACGATCACCTTGTCGGCGCCTTTCAAGGCGGCGTCCGCATCGCCCTCCTTGCGCACGACGAGGCCGGGCTTGCGCGAGGCCTCCTCGAGCTCCTTGCGGTAGGCGACGGAGTCGTATTTGCCGTTGGGGCCGTCCTCCCAGACCAGTTTCAGCGCGTCGCGGCCCTTGATCGCGGCGCCGGTGTTGCGGGCGATCACCGCGACGCCGCCGAGCGGCTGGAATTTCGACGGCCACGGCCAGCCGCGTACCTGCATCACCTTCTCGACGCCGGGCACCTTCAACGCCGCGTCCGGATCGAACGAGGTAAGCTTGCCGCCGGTCACCGGCGGGCGCGCGATCACGGCATATTTCATCCCCGGCAGGCGCACATCGGCGCCGTATCGCGCCTTGCCCGTGGTGATGTCGTGGAGATCGACGATGCCGATCTGGCCCTTGGTCAGATAGCGGAAATCCTTGGGGTCCTTCAGCTTGAGGCCCTCGACGCTCGGCACCGATTCCTTGGCGGCGTCGGCGGCGAGTTCGCCGAAGCCGAGCTTGCGTCCGCTGGCGCTGTGGACGACCTCGTGATTGACGGCCTTGACCTCGGTCGCGGGCACGCCCCAGCGCTTGGCGGCGGCCTGCTCCAGCATGGTGCGGGCGGCGGCGCCGATCTGGCGCATCGGGATCAGGTAATGCCGCGTGCTGCGGGAACCGTCGGTGTCCTGGTTGCCGAACTTGACCTCGTCGCCATGGGCCTGCTGCACCTTCACCCTGGACCAGTCGGCCTCCATCTCTTCGGCCACGATCAGCGGCAGGCTGGTGCGCACGCCGGTGCCCATCTCGGAGCGGTGGGCGACGATGCTGACGATGCCGTCGGGCGCGACCGCGACGAACACGCGCGGATCGACCACGACGCCATGCGGCATCTTTCCGGCGCCGGTCTCATAGGCAAACGCCTGGCGCGACATCACGGGCGCGGCGAGCACGAAGCCGCCGGTGACGCCGAGCCCCTTCAGGATGCTGCGGCGCGAGACCTTCTCGACACGGATGTTCTTTTCGAAGCTGTGGAGCTTCCGCGGATTGTCGATGAAATTCATGTCACACTCCCGTCGATGCGAGATGGACCGCGTTCTCGATGCGCTGGTAGCAGCCGCAACGGCAGATGTTGCCGGACATCGCCTCGCGGATCTGGTCGTGCGAGGGTTTCGGGTTGTCCATCAAGAGCGCCGCGGCCTGCATGATCTGGCCGGCCTGACAGAAGCCGCATTGGGGCACGTTGACCTGGCGCCAGGCTTTTTGAACCGGGTGATCGCCGTTCGGATGCAATCCCTCGATCGTCGTGATCTCGCGTCCGGCGACGTCGTTGACCGACGTGATGCAGGAGCGCACCGCCTCCTTGTCGACGATGACGGTGCAGGCGCCGCACAGGGCCTGGCCACAACCGTACTTGGTGCCGGTCAGCCCGGCCTCGTCGCGCAGGAACCAGAGTAGCGGGAGATTCGGGTCGCCGTCCCAGCTCTGTTCCTGGCCGTTGATCTTCACTTTGATCATGATCTTCCCTCGCTCTTCATAAGCATGAATACAAATCGCCGGCATGTGCCGGCGGGGCTCGTGCGTCGTCGCAACGTCCCGCCGTCATCCCGCGCGGGCAAATCCCGGAGGGAGGCAGGAACGCCTAGCGATGTCTGGATGTGCTCGATACCTCCCGTTTTGTTCTTGTTTGATTGAACTTCGCGCGGCATCGTCACGGCGCGATCGTAGCAGCGATCGGCCGGCCCGGCGTTCACAGCCGGGTGTTGTCAGCGTGAGCAGATTGCATCTGGGGTTTGTCAAAAGCAGGGCGCGGCATTGCGCCGCGCGCATTGTGCAACTGCAAAGCGGGTCGCAACAAAAAAGCTTCGTCCGCCAGAAAGACTGTACGGACGAAGCAGGATGCCTCAGTCGAGGGAGGGAGAAACGCAGGAGCCGCGGACTTCAGGCGGGAAGCGGGCGGCACTGCGCAGTCATTCAGAGACCAGGACTGAGGGAGCGCGTGGCCCTCATAGACGCAGAGTTCAGAAGCGGCGGCTTTGCCGCGATCGTTGGACGTCACCTCCGTCCGGCTCGCTGGTGCTGGTCAGGACCAGCGAGCGGACGTGGCGTGGGTCTGGCGGCCCTGCTCGGGCCGCCTCGTTCAGGCGGCCTTCGTCAGGCTGCTTTGGCTTTCGCCACGTGGGTCGCGATCGCGTCCATCAGCGCCGGCGACAGGCAGTCGTAGGGCTCGAGCCCGATTTCCTTCAGCCGCGAACGGATGCCGGCCATCTGCTCCGGCTTCACGCCGGATTCGATCACCGAGGAGACGAAGGCGGCGAATTGCGGCGCCTGCGAGCCCTGTTCCTGGAACAGTTCGGGATGGATGAAGTCGAGGCCGTAGAACGGATGGTTCTTGTTCTCGATGCGGCCGTACATGTGCGTGCCGCAGGCCTTGCAGGCGTGACGCTGGATCACCGCGGAGGCGTCGACGATCTGGAGCTTGTCGCCGTTCTCGAGCACGGTGACGTTCTGGCGCGGCACCACGGCCACGACGGAGAACGTCGCGCCCTGCGGCTTCCAGCACTTGGTGCAGCCACAGGCGTGGTTGTGGGCGACGTCGCCCTTGATGCCGACCTTGACCTGATGGTCCTTGCATTTGCAGGCGAGCGTGCCGCCGGCGAAGCTGCCGCTGCCCTGTTTGAGGCCGTTGTCGATCGATGGGTGGAGTGCAACAGTCATGGTTCGATCCTCCTTGGGGTGATGGCGGTGAGCTAGTAGACGACGACGGAACGGATGGATTTGCCCTCATGCATGAGGTCAAATCCCTTGTTGATCTCCTCGAGCTTGAGCACGTGGGTGATCATCGGATCGATCTGGATCTTTCCGTTCATGTACCAGTCGACGATCTTCGGCACGTCGGTGCGGCCGCGCGCGCCGCCGAAGGCCGTGCCGCGCCAGTTGCGGCCGGTGACGAGCTGGAACGGGCGGGTGGCGATCTCCTTGCCGGCCTCGGCGACGCCGATGATGATCGAGGTGCCCCAGCCGCGATGGCAGGCCTCAAGCGCCTGGCGCATCACGGTGGTGTTGCCGGTGCAGTCGAAGGTGTAGTCGGCACCGCCGTCGGTGAGGTTGACGAGATGCGGGACGATGTCGCCGGTGATCTTCTTCGGGTTGACGAAGTGGGTCATGCCGAACCGGCGGCCCCAATCTTCCTTGGAATCGTTGAGGTCAACGCCGATGATCTTGTCGGCGCCGGCCATCTTGGCGCCCTGGATCACGTTCAATCCGATGCCGCCGAGGCCGAACACGACCACGTTGGCGCCCGGCTCGACCTTGGCGGTGTTGACGACGGCGCCGACGCCGGTGGTGACGCCGCAGCCGATGTAGCAGCTCTTGTCGAACGGCGCGTCCTCGCGGATCTTGGCGACAGCGATCTCCGGCAGCACGGTGAAGTTCGAGAAGGTCGAGCAGCCCATGTAGTGGTAGATCGGCTTGCCCTTGTAGGAGAAGCGGCTGGTGCCGTCGGGCATCACGCCCTTGCCCTGCGTCGCGCGGATCGCGGTGCAGAGATTGGTCTTCTGGCTCAGGCAGCTTTTGCACTGCCGGCATTCCGGCGTGTAGAGCGGGATGACGTGGTCGCCCGGCTTCACCGAGGTCACGCCGGGGCCGATCTCGCGGATGATGCCGGCGCCCTCATGGCCCAGGATCGACGGGAAGATTCCCTCGCTGTCGAAGCCGTCGAGCGTGTAGGCGTCGGTATGGCAGATGCCCGTCGCCTTGATCTCGACCAGGACTTCGCCGGCCTTCGGTCCTTCCAGATCGAGCTCGACGATCTCAAGCGGCTTCTTTGCCTCGAAAGCAACGGCGGCACGTGTCTTCATCGTAAACTCCTCAGATTCTCACAGGGCGCCAAGAAGTAGTCTCGGCAGTCCTCGTAGCGTTCATTTCTTGCCCATGCAGGCGTCTTCCGCCTTGGTGTAGGCCTCTGTTTTCTCCTCCTTCTTGGAGGGACGCTGCCGGCTCCATGCTTCGGTGGAGCGCGCGCGCAGATAGACGTACAGATCGTCCATGTAGCAGGCGACGTTCGGGTTGTCGCCGAACGCCGGCATGACGTTCTCCTGGGCGGTCGAGATGTTCTTGCGACCGGAGGCGATCACGCCGAGGAAGTCGCCATAGCTCATGCTCTTGACGGAATCCTTGAGCGCCGGTGCGTAGGTGGAGCCCATGCCGTCGGGGCCGTGGCAGACGTGGCAGTCGGAGTGATAGCGGCGGTATCCGGAGTAGGTGAACCAGTCCACGGTGCCGTCGGCCGAAATCTTGTAGGTCGGATTGCCTTCCTTATCGAGCCACTTTCCGTCGTCTTCCTTCTTCACGGCGGTCGGGTCGCCCGGACCGTCCGCGACCGCAATTCCTCCGGACGCAACCAAGATCACCGCAGCAATGACAGAGCAGATTTTACGCAAGAGATTGTTCCTCGAAGGAGCCGGGGGACGAGCCGGCGCGTGGAGTTCATCCACGCGCCGGAGCGATACGGAGTTGAGGCTAGTTCGTCGGCAGCGAGAACACGGTCAGCGTACCGCCGAGTGCCGTGTAGTTGCTGAGGGCTGCGTAGCCACCGACCGCGCCGAGACCGGCGGTCGGATCGGTCAGGCCTGCGGCGAGACCGATGCCGGCCCATCCGCCGACGCCCGAGAGCACTGCGACGTACTGCTTGCCGCCGTTCTCATAGGTCGTGACGTTGCCGATGATGCCGGAGGGAGTCTTGAACTTGTAGAGCTCCTTGCCGGACTTGGCGTCGACCGCCTTCAGGTAGCCTTCGAGCGTGCCGTAGAACACCACGCCGCCGGCGGTTGCGAGCGCACCCGACCAGACCGAGAACTGCTCCTTGTTCGACCAGACGATCTTGCCGGTCTTGCCGTCCCAGGCGATGAAGTTGCCCATGTGGCTTTCACCCTGCGGCGGATACATCGAGAGCGTCGCACCCACATAGGGCTGGCCCGCGGTGTAGCTCACCTTGAACGGCTCGTAGTCCATGCAGACGTGGTTGGTCGGAACGTAGAACAGTTGCGTGTCCGGCGAGTAGGCTGCCGGCTGCTCGTCCTTGGTACCGAGCGCGGCCGGGCAGATGCCCTTCACGTTGTGGTCTTCGCCGGCCTTGTCGGTCGAAGCTGCGTCGAGCACCTTCGGACGGCCGTAGGTCGGCGAGTTCTTGTCCATGTCGACGCCGGAGGTCCAGTTCACCTTCGGATCGTATTTTTCGGCAACCAGCAGTTCGCCGTTCTCACGGTCCATGGTGTAGGCGAGGCCGTTGCGGTCGAAATGCGTCAGCAGCTTGCGCGGCTGGCCGTTGATCTGCTGATCCGAGAGGATCATCTCGTTGACGCCGTCATAGTCCCACTCGTCATGGGGCGTCATCTGATAGACCCACTTGGCCGTGCCGGAATCCGCGTCGCGCGCGAAGACGGTCATCGACCATTTGTTGTCGCCCGGACGCTGCTTCGGATTCCAGGTCGAGGGGTTGCCGGACCCGTAATAGACGAGGTTCAGAGCCGGATCGTAGGACATCCAGCCCCAGGTGCAGCCGCCGCCGATCTTCCACTGATCGCCTTGCCAGGTCTTCAGCGAGGAGTCGGCTCCAACCGGCTTGCCGAGCGACGTCGTCTTGGCCGGGTCGACCTTGATCTGGTCGTCCGGACCTTCGGAGAAGGCGCGCCAGACCTGCTTGCCGCTCTTGAGATCGTAAGCGGTGACGTGGCACTGCACGCCGAATTCGCCGCCGGAGATGCCGACCAGGACCTTGTCCTTGACGACCAGCGCCGCCGAGGTGCCGGTCTGGCCCTTGCTCGGATCGCCGTTCGTCGCCGACCAAGCCACCTGGCCGGTCTTGGCGTCGAGCGCGACGAGGTTGGTGTCGGCCTGATGCAGGATGATCTTGCCGTCGCCATAGGACAGGCCGCGGTTGACCGTGTCGCAGCACATCACCGGGATGACGTTCGGATCCTGCTTGGGCTCGTACTTCCAAACGATCTTGTTCTCGTTGGAAAGGTCAATAGCGTAGACCTTGTTCGGGAACGGCGTATGGACGTACATCATGTTGCCGATGATCAGCGGGCCGCCTTCGTGGCCGCGCAGCACGCCGGTCGAGAAGGTCCAGGCGACCTGGAGCTTGCCCACGTTTTGTGCGTTGATCTGGTTCAGCTTGGAATACCGGGTATTGGCGTAGTCGCCCGCCGGCATCACCCAGTCTTTCGGGTTCTGCGACATCTTGATCAGCTCGTCATTGGCTGAAGCGCTGCCGACGGCGAGAGCCGCCGCGGAGCCAAGATAGGTCGCCAGTAGCACCTTGCGCATAGTCATTTCCTCCGTTGGTATCGTTTATTGTTTCCGAAGCGTTGCTCAATCACCGGGCTTCTCCTCCGGCGTCTGCTCGTGCAGGGCGGTCACGATTGGGACCAGAAACGATGTTGCGGTGTTTCCTCCTCCTGATGAGAGCCACGGGTCCACGTGCAGGAGCGGCCCGTTCTTGTTGTTCCTGCCGCAATCCCTAACGACTTCGTCAACGGGAAACTTGCCCAAGAGAGAAGCCGGTTTGCTTGACAGCGCACGGACGCGAAGATTTTGATTTTGCAGTAGCGAATTCAGCGGCTTCTGCACCGCGTCGGGATCACGTTCAGCGCTCAGGTTCCCCTTGACGGCGCTGCAACTAAGGCGGAGGATTAACTTTCAAGGGTGGCAATGAAACGATGGCGCTCGTTGCAAAAGACCGCTCATATTCGAGGTAAACGTCACGCAATCTCGGCTGAGGGCTCCGGCAGCGCTGGTCGCGATTCGCGTCGAATTTCCGAATCAAACCAGTGGCTGGATTAATGTCCGACACAATTCATACGCTCTCGACGACTGGAATGACGCCGAAGCGCCAGATCCAGAGCTGGATCGACGGGCTGACAAGCCTGTGTGGGTATTTCGACGTCGATCCGCTGGAGGCCTCCTCGCTCGAAGGCCGCATCGACTACACCTCGGTCTCGCGCCTGAAGCTGTGCCAGATCGAGGTCAGCCAGCATCGCATCGCGCACACGCTCGCGCGCGCCAAGGCCAACGAGCACCCGTACATCAAGATCCACTTCCAGACCTACGGCGTGTCCTATTTCGAGCAGGAAGGTCGCCACATCGAATTGAATCCGGGCGACATCATCGCCTATGACGTCTCCTGCCCGCATTCGATCATCAGCCCCGCCTTCACGCGTCACGACGTGGTGATCGTGCCGAAGGCGCTGCTGCGCGACCGCGGCTTCCCGTCGCAGCGGATGCCGGCCTGCAAATTGTCGGCGAAGACGGGTACGGGACGGATCGCCCACGATTTCGTCCACGCGACCTTCGACGAGGCGGCCAAGCTGTCGGCGAACAGCGCGGTCGGCGTCGCCGATTCGCTGATCGACCTCTTGCTGCTGCCGCTGCGCGAAGCCGACACGATGTTCGATCGGGTCGGGCCCGAGGCGATGTATGTGCGGGCGCAGTTCTTCATCCGCGAGCATCTGCGCGATCCGGATCTGTGCATCGACCAGATCTCCGCCGAGCTCGGCTGCTCCAAGCGCTATCTGCACATGCTGTTCTCCGAGCGCGGCACCACGGTGAGCGACTACATCTGGCAGGCCCGTTTGCAGAACTGCCGCCAGGAGCTCGAGGCCCACGCCGGCAAGACCATCACCGACGTCGCGTTCTCCTGGGGCTTCTCCAGCTCGTCGCATTTCAGCCGCGTGTTCCGGAAATATTTCGGCGTGGTGCCGTCCTCGATTCACAAGGGGCAGCAGAGCGCCGCGGCCGCGAACGAGCATTAGGCGCACGCCGGGAAGCTCCCGGCGGGTCGCCAATGCGCTTTACGCCGACGTGGCAATATAGGGAATGCTGGCCAGCAGGGCGGCGAGCAGGACCGCGTTGCACAGCATCCCGCTCCAGTGCAGCCGGCGCAGCCGCCGCGGAGCCTCGGTATCGCCCGCGTCACTCGCGCTGAGCTGGTCATCCAGCCGCTGCATGAACCGGCGGCGTCCCCAGATTGCCAGGGCTGCGATCATGCCGGCGCCCAGTGCGGCGAGCGGGCGACCGTCGAGGAGGAAAGCCACCGTTCCGATGACCCCGGCAACGCGCATCACCAGAAAATGGACGTTGAACATTCCGCGCAGCAACTGGGCGACCGGCTGGATGTCGAGCTTCACCAGCAGGAAGGCGGGCGAGGCCAGGGTGAAATAGCCCATCGGAAAGAGCAGGATGACCATAACGGCAACTGCGACTCCATCCGGTGTCATACGATCGGCCCTTCTTGTCGGCCCCGGTGAGGGCTTCCGGCAGCGTGCACAATCATAGCGGGAAAATGCGCTTCCGACACTAGGCTTTGGTCGGACGCCGGGCCGCGAAGGGAGCACCCGGCGCGCCGCGCCATGGCTTGCGGTTCAGGCCGGTTCGAGGCCCAGCGACTGCGCGCTCTCGATCCAGATCGGCAGCTCGCGCTGATACAGCGCATTGGTCTCCTTGAAGCCGATCGCCGGTTCGAGCACGAAGGTCGCGAGCACCTCCTTCACCTTCGGATCGTTGTTGGCGGCGACGCAGAGCTCGGCCAGGCGGTCGACCACCGGCTGCGGCGTTGCCTTCGGCACCGCCCAGCCGGTGAATCCGCTGACGGTGAAGAATCTTGACGTCGCGCCCTGCTCGGGAAGGGTCTTGACGGTGGGAATCGCGTCCACCTTCTTCGAATGCACCGCGAACACGGTGCCGCGGTCACTTTGCAGGACGGATTGCGCGGCCGTGTAACTGCCCATCGCGGCATCGAGCGTGCCTTCCAGCATGCCCGTCCACATCGGCGCTTCGCCGCGGTAATGGACCGGCTCGATGTTGAGGCCATACTGCTTGTTGAGCTCGTTGATCGTCATGTGCGGGGACGAGCCCGAGCTGTAGGTGCCGAAGTTCACCTTGCCGCTCTTGCGCGCGAACGCGACGAAATCCTCCAGCGTCTTGACGCCGGTCTTGGGGTTCGCGACCAGCAGCAGGCCGGCGCCCGGAATGACGCTGACGAGCGTCAGGTCCTTGTCCATGTCGTAGCCGGGATTCTTCATCACCACCCGGTTCATGATGTAGGTGGTCGAGATCGAGCACAGGATGGTGTGGCCGTCGGGCTCCGCGCGGGCAACGTCCGCCGTGCCGATCGCGCCAGCGGCGCCGGGCTTGTTCTCGATCACGACGGTCTTGCCGACTTGCTTGGAGATGAATTCGCCATAGGCGCGCGCGAGCAGGTCGGTCTGTCCGCCGGCCGGGTAGCTGCAGATCATGCGAATCTGCCGCGACGGCCAGCTGCCCTGGGATGTGCCCTGCGCCGAGGCGCTGCGCGCGACGAAAGGCATCGCAAGTGCAGTGGCGCCGGCGGCGACGAAATGGCGGCGATCGAGTTTTGCGGACATGATTCTCTCCCGGATTTTTGCCGAACCTACTGCATCACGCCGTCTCTGCCATGGGCGGCAGGCGAGACAGATTGGCGCATTGGAAGGTATGGCGCTGCCTATCCGCGCGTCATCCGGGCAATCAGGCCTTTCGCATCACCCGTTGCCAGATGATCTCGGTCAGGGCGACCGCAATGAGGCCAAACGTGCCGCCGATCATCACGTTGGCGATGCGCTCCTCCGCGATCCCGCTGGCGCCGCCGGCGAAGGAGGCGGCGAGCGCAATGAAGAAGCAGCGCAGGCCGAAGCCGACGATGTAGCGGGAGAACGAGATCAGCGTGAGGGTGGCGGCGAGAACCGCGAGCGCATAGCCGATCCGGCTTTGCGGCAGCACGATTCCGGCGAGGAAGCCGAGTGGCACGCCGACGAGCGCGCCGATCGCCCGCTGCTTCAGCTTGCCGGTGGACGCCGAGAGATCGCCGACCACGACGCTTGCAGCCGACCACATCACCCATTGCCCCTGCGCGAGGTCGAGCATCTCGACCAGCGCCGCCGCGGCGAACACCGCCATGGCGGTCGCCGCCGCGGGCAGATACCATTCGGCCGCGGGCGGTCCGAACGAGGTCGCCACGCCACCGTCACCTCGCCGCTGGTCGTAAACCTGGATCGCGCAGACGAGCGCCAGTGCGATCGGAGAGGAGACGATGATCACGCCGGCATGGCGGAGGGCTTCCGAGGCGCTGACACCCTCCCGCACCTCGCAGGCGAGATAGACGGCGGGGATGAACACCCAATTGCCGAGCGTGCGAAAATGTTCGCCATAGCGGGTCACCGCCACTGCAAGGAAGCCGGCAAGCGCCGTCAGCACCACGAATAGCGGCTTGACGGGCGCTGCAAGGAAAAGCGCGGCAAAGGTGACGAGGATGGCGAGATAGTGCCACGCGATCACTTTTGGCGGCAGGTGCAGCCTCAGCGCGGGAATGAGCAACGAGACCGCGACCAGCCCCAGATTCAGCAGCGCCGTCTCGCGCGCGATGAAATAGGCGGCCACTATCGGACCGACGACGATCAACGCGCGCAGCAGCTCGCCGGTCTTGATTTCCCGCGAGAGGAGATCGCGCAAGTTGGCGGCAGAGGGACTCACGACTTCACCAAATGGCCGAATGAATGGCCGCATTATACGAAGCGGGACGCTGTCAGCCACGCCCGCCGTCATTCCGGGATGCGTGCGCAGCACGCAGGCCCGGAATCCATCGGGCGGCATCCTCTGCGGAGAAATGGATTCCGGGTTCGCCCTGCGGGCGCCCCGGAATGACGAACAGAATCACCGCTGAATGATCTTCATCCAGACATCGCCGAGGATCGCGGGCTCGCGCGGCGGCAAATAGGTGAGACCGGCCTGCTTGCCGAATTCGGCGATCTTGCCTTCAGCGGCGAGCTCGGTCAGCGCCTTGTTGACGGCGCCGATCAATGCGGGATCGCCGGCGAGCCCGACATAGCCGCGATTGGCGCCGATCGGATAATAGTAGCCGGACGCGGTGACCGGCGCATCCGGATGCGCGGCACGATGGGCATCGAAGCGGCCGAGGTCGATCAGTGTCGCGTCGTAGTCGCCACGTGCCAGCGCGCCGAGGAGATCGTCGCGGCCGGGGACAAGATGCGTGATGCTGTCGATCAGGCGCCCCTTGTCGAAGGTCATCAGGATCGCATCGCCCAGCGATCCGCTCTCGATGGCGAGGCGAAGTCCGGCAAGATCGCCGATGTCGGCGATCTTGCGCCCCTTCGCCTTCGGCCCGAGCACCACCGTCATTGGTGAGTAGACATAAGGCTGGCTCGGCGCGAGCACGCCGAGCGCGACGCGGCGCCGCCGGTCCTCGCGCGTGGCGCCAGCGAAATCCGGCAGGCGCGCCGTCTTCATGCCGGGCTTGACGAGGGAATCCGTCGTCAGCGCATAGCCGCCGACCAGCGAGCAGCGTCCGTCGGAGAGCAACGCATTGGCCTCGAGCTGCGGGCTGGAATCTTCATCCAGCTTGCTCTCGAACCACTGGATCTTGAGCGGTCGCCCCATCCGCTCTGCGATCGCCTGCGCCAGCAGCACGTCGAAGCCGGAATCCGCCTTGCCCTTGTGATGCACCGAGAGCGGCGGGCGGTCCTCGTCGAGACAGACATTCAAGGGATCATCGGCCGCGTGCGCGGCCGTGGCCGCGAGGATCGCGGCGAGGCTCCAGGCGGCGGGCCAGCGCCTCATGGCTTCCTCCGGCTCGCGATGAAGGCCCAGAGATCACCGATCTCGTCGTCGCTGAGGATATCGCCCCAGGGCGGCATCTTGTTGTTCTTGCCGTTCTTCACGGTGGTGACGAAGCGCGTCTTGTCGTCGGGAAAGGCGCGCAGGTCCGGTGTGATGGTGCCGGAATTCATCATGTTGGGACCGTGGCAGTGCGAGCACTTTGAAGCATAGGTCGACTTGCCAAGGTCGATCTGTGCCTGCACGGGATTGCCGGCTGCGTCGTCCGCGGCACGAACGGTCGCCGCAAGCGCGACCGTCAGCACCGCGACGGTGGCGATGGTCGCCACCGTCTTGTGAGCTACGTCCTTCAGCATCGTGCCGTGGTTACCGCTTGACTGCAAAGACCCACAGCGAGCCGCCGGGCGGCACCTTGGCGAGCCGCTCGTCGCCGGAGAACAGCGAGTAGACGCCGCCATAGCCGCTGGTGACGGCAACGTACTGCACGCCGTCCTGCTGCCACGTCACCGGCTGCCCCTCGATGCCGGAGCCGGTCTGGAACTGCCAGAGCTTCTTGCCGGTGTCGGCGTCGAAGGCTTCGAACTCGCCGGTCAACGCGCCCGAGAACACGACGCCGCCCGCGGTCGACAGCACGCCCGAGAAGCGCGGGATGTCGCTTGGCGCTTCCCACTTGGCCTTGCCAGTCATGGGATCGATCGCCTTCAGATGGCCGCGCGGGCCGTCACCCCATTCCCAGAGATCGGTGAGGTCCATGCCGAGATACCATTCGCCCTGCTTGAAGGTGACGGGCTCGGTCTTGTACCTGCCGCCGAAGGCGAGCGTGTTGGCGTAGGCAAGGCCGGTCTGCGGATTGAACGACATCGGCTCCCAGTTCTTGCCGCCGAGGATCGACGGATAGACCGTGACCTTCTTGCCCTCGCGCGCGTCCTTCGAAACGTCGGTCTCGATGGGGCGGCCCGTCTTCATGTCGATGCCGGTTGCCCAATTCACCTTCACGTAAGGATTGGCCGCAAGCAGCTTTCCGTTGGTGCGGTCGAGCACGTAGAAGAAGCCGTTGCGGTTGGCATCCATCAGCACCTTGGTCGGCTTGCCCTCGACATTCATGTCGGCGAGGACCATCTCGGCCACGCTGTCATAGTCGAACGGATTGTTCGGCGAGAACTGGTAGTGCCACTTGATCTTGCCGGTCTTGGGATCCATCGCCAGCACGGAGCAGGTGTAGAGGTTGTCGCCGGGGCGCACCGCCGAGTTGAACGGGCCGGGATTGCCGATGCCCCAATAGACCGTGTTCAGCTCGGGATCGTAGGAGCCGGTGATCCAGGTCGAGCCGCCGCCGAGCTTCCAGGTGTCGCCCTTCCAGGTGTCGCCACCGGGCTCGTCGGGCGAGGGGATCGAATGGGTGCGCCAGAGATGCTTGCCCGTCGCCGGATCCCAGCCGTCGATGAAGCCGCGGGTGCCGAACTCGGCGCCGGAGATGCCGGTGATGACGACGCCGTCGGCGACCAGCGGGGCCACCGTCATCGAATAGCCTTCCTTGATGTCGGCCGCCTTCTGCCGCCACAGTTCCTTGCCGTCCTTGGCGTCGAGCGCGATCACGTTGGCGTCGAGGGTGGTGCGGAACACCTTGCCGTCGTAGAGCGCGGCGCCGCGGTTGATGATGCCGCAGCAGACGATGCGTGGCGTCTCGGCGGGATACTCGATCTTGCTCTTCCAGATCTGCTTGCCGGTCTTGGCGTCGACCGCCATGGTCGCATTGTGCGAGGTCACGTAGATCACGCCCTGGTACACCAGCGGCTGCGATTCCTCGCTGCGATCGTCGTTGAAGGAGTAGTTCCAGACCGGGACGAGGTTCTTGACGGTGTCCTTGTTGATCTGGTTCAGGGTCGAGAAGCGCTGGAGATTGTAGCCCATCCCGTAGTTGAGAACGTTCGATGTATCGGTCGCACCCTTGACCAGCTGCTCGGTGGTCTGGGCGTTTGCATACGTTGATGCAAGCATGACGAGGCTCGCGGCCATCGCAAAGCGTTTCATCCGTTCCTCCCAATATGCGCGCCTTTTGACGCTGCGACAGCAACACTCCGCCGGAATGCAAAACGCGTCAATACGAAAGTCGAATGCTCGCTGCCGATATGTTGGACGCGGCGGCCGGTTACTTCGGGTAAACCTTTCGGCAATGTCGCGAGTTGCGTACAGACGCTGCTGAAATTCCGCGCCACGAAGCGGCGTGCAGGGGCGGGTCCCGTCGGTTGTGGGCGGGGCAGGGTGCAATTGCAGGCTTGAACCGGCGGCGCGCTTGCGGATTTATGGTGTCTCGATCCCGTTCGAATCGGGGTGCTCTATTGGAGGTTTCGATGATGTCACGTCGCTCTGTTGCGCTTGCGCTCGCGATTGCAATGCTGTCCGCTCCGGCCTGGTCGGCCTCCGGCAATGCCGTCAAGATGTTCGATACCGACAATGACGGCACGCTCGACCTTGCCGAGGTGAAGAAGGCGGCCACTGCATTGTTCGCCAAGCTCGATCCCGATCACGATGGCACGCTGGATGCGCGCGAATTGCGCGGACGGCTGACGGCGAAAGAACTCGCCGCCGCCGATCCCGACCGCGACGGGACTCTCACGCTCGACGAATACCTGTCCGTGGTGGAGCAGCGCTTCAACGCCGCGAATCCGGACAAGGACGGAACGCTGGATGCGAAGGAGCTGAACTCGCGCGCCGGCCGCGCATTGCTGCGCCTGTTGCGGTGAGCGCCTCGGCCGGAACAGATGTGACGAGGGCGGGATTGCGCGCATGTCGAAAAAGTGCGGCAGTGCATCGCACAAGGTGCGCCTTTGTCCGAGAGTGAACATCTCTTGTCCGAGAGAGAAGTGTCGGGTGTGAAGAATCGCAGCAGGTGCATTCTGTCGGCGATTCCAGGCTTGCGCTGCATCTGACGCAGCCCTAGGTTTTGCCCCGCGCGATGTCGCGCTCAATCCCTTGGGAGACCCCGAATGGCTTGGAAAGCTCCGAAGATCGTGGAAGTGTCGGTCGGCATGGAAATCAACATGTACGCCTGCGCTTCGCGCAAGTAAGACTGACGAACCTGCCGCGGCTTCGGTGGCGAATGCCATCGAAGCCGTGGCAGTGTTCGGCGCCCTCGTGGCTGCGCCCCGCGCTTTGCCGTTGATGCAAAGCCACACCTCAAAAGCCACACCTGCGCTGGCTTCGACCCGCTCTCTCCAAAATCTCGGTCGTGCTCTTGCCGCAGTGTGTTACGCTGGCGCTCGGTCAGCGCTGCTGCCGCTTTGACGCGGTGCGGCCTTCAGGACACGGGATGCACGGCGGAGCTCGCAAATTTGGGGTGGCGATTGCGTGCACGATCGCGCTTGCACCGGCCTATGTCAGCGCCGAAGAGGGCTTCGACACCGAGCACATCTTCGGCTTCATGATCGGCACCGATGTCGGCAATCCCGGCGAGCGCGAATTCCAGAGCGAGACCACGGGGCGGTTCGGCAAGGGCGGCACCTATCGCGCCCTCGCGCAGGAAGTCGAGATCGAGGTGGTGCCGTTGCCGAACTTCCGCATCGAGGTCGGCGCCACCGCAAGCTTGCACGACATCACCGGCGTCCCCGATATCGACGATCGCCGTCAATTCAATTTCCAGGGCGCCTCGCTCGACCTGCGCTATCGCCTGCTCGACCGCGAGCGCGCGCCGTTTGGCCTGACCGTCGCCGCCGAGCTCCACGGCGACCGCATCGACGAGACCAGCGGCGCCAAGGGGCGGATGTACGGCACCGAGTTCACGCTCGCCTTCGACCGCGAACTGATCCCGAACTTCGCCATCGGCGCCCTCAACCTGATCTATCAGCCGGAATGGGCGCGCTTCGAGGTGGGGGGATTGTCCGAGAAAAGCTCCACGATCGGCGCGGCCTTCGCCGGCCTCGTGCGGGTGCGGCCCAACATGCTGCTCGGCGGCGAGCTGCGCTACTTCCGGCAATATGAGGGCATCGGCCTCGGCGAGTTTTCGGGCCAGGCCCTGTTCGTCGGCCCGACCGCCTATTTCCAGCTCTCCGAGCGCTCGCGCCTCACCCTGAGCTGGAGCATGCAGGCCTGGGGCCGTCCGGCCGGATCAGGCGCCAATCTCGACCTCGTCAATTTCGAGCGCCATCAGGCGCGGCTGGTGTTCGGGGTGAATTTCTAGGCGCGCTCTTCGCCTCTCCCGCTTGCGGGGAGAGGGAACCTCCCGGTCCGTTTGAAACTTCCCTCTCCTTGAAACGTAACCTTTCGTGCTAAATTCCATCGTCCTGCGAGAGGATTCCGGCATGAACCCGATCGACCTGGTGGTGACTGTATGTGCGGTGCTCTCGCCTGCGACCTGCGAGGAACAGCATCTGGTGTTCAACTATGCGGGGTCGCCGCGGCAATGCGCGATGGCCGCACCGCCCTATATCGCGCAATGGGTCGGCGAGCATCCGAAGTGGCATGCGGTGCGGTGGCGCTGCGAATATCCGCACCCGAACGACAAGGCGTAAGCCGCGCGTTACTTGGTGCAGTCCTTCAGATCCTTGTCGGCGATCGAGAACACCGCGTCCGCCCTGATCTCGATGTCGCGAACGATGCACTGCCGCGCATTGGGATAGCTGACCTTGGCGTCGTAGCGGCCGGGCTCGACGCCGGTGATGCGCAAGCGCTCGTCGTGGTCCACTTCCTTGTCCTTGTCGTTCAGGCACTGGTTCGGGCCCCAGTCGGTCTTGCCGGCGGGCGAGAGCTGAAAACCGGAGATCGTCTCCGTCGTCAGATTCCAGAGCCGGATGCCCTTGCCCTTGCTCTGCGCGGCGGCTTGGCCGGCAAATGCCAGCAACGCGATCAACACCAGACTCCAACGCATCAAATCATCCTCCCCAGTCGACGCCGTTATTGCCTGATCAGGCGCTCGCGGTTCTTTGCCTTGTCGAAATTCTTGGCGCGGTCAAGGCCGATCGGTGCAATCAGCCTGGCGGAGGTGAGATCGGCGCCCTCGAAATCGGTGTCGATCAGGGTCGCCCCGGTCAGGTCGGCGCCGCCGAGCTGGGCGTGCCGGAGCGACGCACCGGTCAGGTCGGCTCCCCTGAGGGAGGCAAACTCGAGATCGACGCGCGACAAGTCGGCGTTGCGCGCATTCAACCGTTCCAGATTGGCCGATCTCAGCACGGCGCGCATCAATCCCATCGACTGGTTGCGCATGTCGGCGCCGAGATTCGCGTCGACGATCGAGGCCCCGACCAGGCTCGCGCCGCTGAGATCGGCTGCGATGCGCGCGCCGGTTAGATCAGCGCCGTCCAGGTGAGCGCGTGCCATCTGCGCGGCGAACAGGTTGGCGCCCCTCAGGCTCGCGCCCGTGAGATCGGCGTCGAGAAGCCACGCCTGATCGAGGATTGCTCGATCAAGACGGGCGCCGCCGAGTTTTGTCCTGTTGAGCCGTGCCGCGCGAAACACGGCCCTGGAAAGGTCGAGCCCGGAGAGATCGAGCCCGGACAGGCGCGTGCCGGTGAAGTTGGCGGGCGTGTCGGCGCTCGCTTTGGCCAGCACGGCCTCGACCTCCTGCCGGCTCATTTCAGCGGAGACCATCGCGGGCGAGGTGAGGTCGACGTCACGCATCATGTCCTGCGCGCTCGCCGTCATCGCGACGAGTGCGAGGCCAAGCGTCGTCAGAGCAACCGCTCGTCTCATCGTTAGGCTCCGCTTGCGGCCTGTTTAGCACACGCGCCGCGCAGCTGCCTATGAGACATCGCGCCCGGCGCGTTCGCCGTCCTGCTCATCCTGGACTCGCCGCGCAAGCCCGGCCTTGATCGCCGCAATCGCGGCGTCGCCGCGCGCCTCGCGCGGGATGCCGATGGGCACCTCGGCCAGAATACGCGCCGGGCGCGGCGACAGGAAGAACAGGCGGTCGCCGAGGCGCACCGCGTCGTCGATACTGTGCGTCACGAGCAGCGTCATCACGGGGCGGCTTGCCACCAGCGTCGCGATCTCGTCGCGCAGGCGGCCGGCCAGCGCGTCGTCGAGCGAGGCGAGGGGCTCGTCGAGCACGAGCAGATCGGGCTCGACCGCGAAGGCGCGGGCGAGCGCGACGCGCCGGGCAAGGCCCAGCGACAATTCGCCGGGAAAGTGGCTGCGGTGCGCCTCCAGCTCCAGGATCCTGAACAGCTCCGACAGCTTCGCATCGGAGATGCCGGGCGCAGCCAACCGCACATTCTGCTCGACCGAGCGCCACGGCAGCAGCCGCGGTTCCTGGAACACCATGCCGATCCGTGCCTCCGGTGGCCGCGCGATGGTCCCGTGAAAGTCGCGGTCGAGGCCGAGGAGGATGCGCAGCATCGTGCTCTTGCCGCAGCCGGACGGGCCGATCAGCACGCCGACCTCGCCGGATTGAAGCGCGAACTTGATCGGCGCCAGCACCTCCTGCGTCCCGCCCGCCGCGTTCTTGAACGCTTTGCCTGTGATATCGACCTCAAGCCGCACGGGGCCGCCACCTTGTTGCACGGGCCTCGAACGGCTGCACCAGCACCGTCTCGATCACGAGCACGACGGCCGCGAATGTCAGCGAGTAGGCGAGCAGCCGCGGCGTGTCGAACAACTGGAACGCGACCCCGATCTCGAAGCCGACGCCGTTCGGCCGTCCCAGGAGCTCGGCGACCAGCACGATCTTCCACACCAGCGACAACCCGGAGCGGGCCGAGGCTGCGATATAGGGCGCAAGCTGCGGCAGCACGACATGGCGGAAGGCGCGCCAGCGCGGCATCGCGAACACTCTGGCCATCTCGTCCAGCGAGCGGTCGAGCGCGCGTGTGCCCTCGCGCAAGGTGACGATGGCGGTCGGCAGCTTGTTGATGGCGATTGCGGCGATCGCGGCTGCCTCGGTCAGACCGGCCCAGATATAGGCGAGCACGATCACGACCAGCGCCGGCAGGTTGAGCAGCAGGATCAGCCAGGGATCGCCGAGCCGGTCGGCGAGCTTCACCCGTCCCATCAGGTAGCCGATGGCGCTGCCGAGCGACATCGCCAGCACGAAGGCGAGCGCGACGCGGGCCAGCGTGGCGCCGAGATGCAGGAACAGGGCGCCGCTCGAGGCTTCCGCGATGATGACGTTGAGCACGGCAGGCGGGGAGGGCAGCTTTGCGCCGCCGACGAACAGCGCTGCAATCCACCAGGTCGCGAGGAACAGGGAAAACGAGAGAAGGCGCAGCACCTCAGTCTCCGGGGACTGCGTGATAGAAGGTGCCGGGATCGAGCTCGGCCGCCGGCCCGACCAGGTCGCGTCCGCCGGTCTCGGCCAGTACGCGGTAGAGCACGCGCGCATCCGTCTCCTCGTCAGCGATGCTCCGGCGCGGAATGCCGTCGCGATAACGGTCACGGTAGGTCTTGAGCATGGCGGCATCGCTCGTGCCGGTGAGCGGCGCGATCTTCTCCCAGGCCGCATCGGAGGTGACCAGCAATTGTTTGGCCTTGCGGGTCATGGCGATGAAGCGCGCCACCGCCTCGCGATGGCTTGCCGCCCAGCCTTCGTCGAAGACATAGCCGACCGCGGAGACCGCTCCCTTGGCGCCCAGCTTGGGAAGGATGTCCTCGATGCCGGCGAGGCGCCGAAAGCCCTTGGCCTCGAGCTGGGCGCAGAAATTCCAGAAATTGAGGCTGGCATCCATCTCGCCGTCGAGCGCCTTGGCGGCGATCAAGGGCGGCGCGCCATAGACGATGGTCGCTTCCGACTTCAGGTCGATGCCGTCCTGCTTCATCCGCGCCTGCAGCAGCAGCCAGCTCTTGTCGATCGCGCCGCCACCGACGGCGAGCTTGCGGCCCTTGAGGTCGGCGAGCGTCTTGATCGGCGAGGCCGCGGGCACCATTATCGCGCCGAGTGCGCTGGAATAGGGGTAGAAGGTGAGCTTGGCGCCGAGGGCGCGCTCGCGCGACACCCACAGCCAGTCCGACAGGATGATGTCGGCGCTGCCCGCACGCAGCGCGATCTTGCCGGCTTCGGGGCTCGCAAGCTCGCTGACCTCCAGCGACAGGTCGGCCTCCTTGTCGAGGCCACCGGCCCGGATCGCGGCCAGCTCCCAGGAGAATGTTCCGGTCTTCTGCACCGCAAGGCGGATGGTATCCGCGGCGCGGACGCTTGCGACCTGTGTCAGCGCCAGCGTTGCCGCGAGCGCCAATGTTCGACCAAGTGCTCTCATCACCTTGTGAGCCGTTTCCTCGAAGGAGTGCTTTTCAGGACAATACGCATAGCATAGCTTTCGTCGCAACCAGCGGGAGGACGCTCATGAATCTGGCGGGACAGCTACGACCGATTGTCGCCGCATTGGCGGTGCTGGCGGCGGCCGTGTCCGCTGCGCGCGCCGAGGAGGCCAACGACTATCCGACGTCGGCGCGCGCGGAGTACGTCTATGGCTGCATGAAGGCCAATGGCGAGACGCGGGCCGCAATCGAGCAATGTTCCTGCTCGATCGACGTGGTCGCCTCGATCGTCACCTATGAGCGCTACGTCACCGCCGAGACCGCGCTCAGCATGTCCCAGGTCCGCGGCAATCTCGGCGTCCAGTTTCGCACCTCAGAGCAGTCGAATTCGGCGGTGAATGATCTGAGGCGGGCGCAGGCGGAAGCCGAGGTGAGGTGCTTCTGACCGCTTGTGTCGCTGCCTTCCCTTCTCCCCTTGTGGGAGAAGGTGGCGCGAAGCGCCGGATGAGGGGTTCTATCAGCGTATTCTGGCGTGAGAGATGTGTGCGCGGAAGCAACCCCTCACCCGTCTCGCCGCTATCGCGGCGAGCCACCCTCTCCCACAGGGGGGAGAGGGTAAGATAGTTCCTTACGTCCCCGGCTTCTCCACATCCCACTCATTGCGGAACACGTGCCCATCCGTGTCCTTGGCTTCCGCGCGGACGCGCTTCGCGCCGTTCGACACGTAGGTGAAGCGCAGATTGGGATCTTCGGAGATCGAGATGCCACCCTCCATCGACAGCACGGGGCTGTCGTCCTGCGTCAGCTTCAACTGGTTGACGAAGAAGGCGGGAATATAGAGCTGCGTGATCTGGTCCATTTGCAGGCCGGAATTGTTGGGATGGCCGATCATGATCTGGGCCTCGCGGACGCGGCTCGCCGGCGCGTCCTCGCGCGCGAATTGCCGGTAGCGCATCTGCCCAAGCCGGTTCTTCGCTTCCTCGAGATTCTTTCCCGCCGGCGCGGAGCAGCCGCCGGAGGCCTTCACATATGTCTTCGACACGTAGAGCTGGCCGTCGCTGAGCTCGGCCACCGCATGAACGTCGGTGTAGTTGTTGACGCGCACGCGCGTGGAGATCTCGCTGACATTGGCGTCCGGCCCGAGCTCGAATTTCGCCGCCATCGGCGCCGGGTTGCGGTCGATGACCAGCGTGATCGAACGGATGCGGCGGGCATCGCCCGGCGAGAGCTTGCTGCGCAGGGTCACCGGCACGATGGCCGCGTCCTCGGCGCGATACGGCATCTCGATGCCGATCACGGCGGCGCCGTCGTTCATCGGACGGTTGCTGAAGATGTCCTGCACCAGGCCCGGCCAGGGATCGTAGGCCTCTTCGGCCTGCGCCGGCACGGCGAAGGCGACGCCCAGGAGGAGGGCGATCAGGGGCAGGCGGCGTATGCATCCCGTCATGGTCGTGATCCCGTGCGGACGAAGCAGTCAGGGTCCGCGAAGCTGATCCTGGCACAGCGTAGCGCGCCCGCTACTCCCATTCAATTTCTGAAAATGCTGCGGTTGCGTTGCGGGCATTGTAGTCGTCGAACAGCTGCCAGTGCGTCCGTTCCGATTCAGCTGCCTTGTCCGCGGCGGTTCGGATCGGCGCGCCCTTCTTGTTGAGTGTGCGGACGTCGGACAGCATCGCCGTGAGATAGCGTCGTTCATCGGCGAGCGCCGCAGGCCAGTCGCTCACGGGGCCGTGACCTGGAACGACGCGGGCCGCCGGAACCGTTTCAAGCTCACTGAGCAGGGCAAGCCAGCCGCGAATGCTGCCGTCCATGACCGGAATGTGGCGGAGAAAGACGAGGTCGCCCGTGAACAGCGTCCTGGTCGTCTCGTCGAGCACCGTCAGATCGTTGTCGCTGTGCGCGGCCGGCCAGGCCCGCAAGGTCAGGCGGCGCGATCCAAGATCGAGCGTCATCGTGTCCGAAACGAGCAGGGTAGGCGGTACGATCCTCACGGGATCGATCAGCTCGCCGCCCATGATGCGTCTGAAATTGTCGAGATAGTAAGGCCCGCGCGTTGCCAGTGCCTGCGGCAGCTTGCTGTGGCCAACGAAGCTGGTTCCTTCTGCAACGAAGGCCGCATTGCCGAAGACATGGTCGGGATGTCCGTGGGTGTTGATGACGTAGCGGATCGGCTTCTCGGTGCGGGCCCGCACGGCCGCCAGCAGCGCCTCGCCTTCGCGGAGGCTGCCGCCGCTGTCGATCACGGCGACCGCCTCAGCGCCGACGATGAAGCCGACATTGGCGATGTCGCCCTCGTTCTCGCGCGTCATCAGGGCGATGGTCCCGGAGTGTACGAAGATTCCCGGCGCGACTTCGCTTACAGGCAATTCGGCTGCTTCCGTGCGTGCTAGCGTCGCTATCCCGAGCAGGGTCAGGGCGGCGATCCTCGAAGCGATGTGAGACACTTTTCCGCCTCAGTTCAAAGGGTTTGCTGCATTGCACTGCAACAAAGGGAAGCCAGCAAAGTTTGGCAAAACATGGCGCGTCATGCGTTGCATGGATAACATTCAAACAAAACGAGGAGGAAGCGCGATGACGGAGGCCGGACGACATCGTCGCTGGTTGTTCTTGCTGTGGGGTCTGGTTGCGTCCTGTGCGCTGGGCGACGTCGCCATGGCGCAGACCAGCGAGACCGGAGACCTCTCGTTCGAGCTGGTCGACCCGAAGGTGCTGCGGGTCTGCGCCGATCCGCGCAATCTGCCGTTCTCCAACGAGAAGGGCGAGGGGTTCGAGAACAAGCTCGCCGAGCTGTTCGCCGACAAGCTCGGGAAGAAGCTCGACTACGTCTTCTTCCCGCAGGCCACAGGCTTCGTGCGGATGACGCTGGGCGCGCATCGCTGCGACGTCATCATGGGCTTCCCGCAAGGCGACGACCTCGTGCAGGGCACCAATCCCTATTACCGCACGACCTATGCGCTGGTCGCAAAGGCCGGCAGCGGGCTCGATGAGGTCGACACGATTGAGGACCCGAAGTTGAAGGGCAAGCATGTCGGCATCGTCGCCGGCACGCCGCCGGCGACCAACATGGCGATCGCCGGCCTGATGGGCGACGCAAAACCCTATCCGCTGATGATCGACACGCGCTTCGACAATTCCGCGCAGGCGATGATCGATGACCTCTCGGCCGGCAAGATCGACGCCGGCGTGCTGTGGGGACCGATGGCGGGCTTCTATGCCAAGAAGGCCGGCTCGCTCCATGTCACGCCGCTGGTGAAGGAAACCACCGGTCCGAAGCTGGTCTATCGCATCGGCATGGGCGTGCGTCCCGCCGACCAGAACTGGAAGCGGCAGCTCAACAAGCTGATCCAGGAGAACCAGGGCGAGATCAACAAGATCCTGCTCGACTTCGGCGTTCCCTTGCTGGACGAGAGCGACCGGCCGCTCGGCGCGGAGACGGCCAAGAAGGCGCCATGAGGCGGCGCGTTGCCGCCGCGCTGGTCGCCGCCGTTCTGGCGGCGCCGGCATGGGCGCAGCAGCAGGAGCCGTTCGAGCCTGAGGGCTACCGCACCGACAATTACCGCGCGCCGGTGCCGGCGACGCTTGACGGCGCGCGCGTGCTCACCACAGCCGAAGCCGAGACGATCTGGCGCGCGAAGAGCGGCGTGTTCATCGACGTGATGCCGCGCGCGCCGAAGCCGAAGAATCTTCCCGAAGGCACCGTCTGGCGCGATGCGCCGCGCAGAAACATTCCCGGCAGCCTGTGGCTGCCGGATACCGGCTACGGGAATTTGCCGGCAGCCATGGACGATTATTTGCAGCGCGGCCTCGCGCAAGCGTCGCGCGGCGACAAGGCGGCGCTGCTCGTGATCTATTGCCTGGCCGACTGCTGGATGTCGTGGAACGCCGCCAAGCGTGCATTGGCTTACGGCTATTCCAACATCACCTGGTATCCTGATGGCACCGACGGCTGGGAGCGCGCGGCATTGCCGACCGAAGAAGCGCAGCCGGAGCCGCGGCCGGATCAATGAAGGTGTTCTCCCTCGCCCCGCTTGCGGGGGCGCGACGAGCTTCGCTCGCGCTGAGAGGGTTGGGGTGAGGGGGAGTCTCCGCGGGAGTGGTGTCAGAGAGAGAGGGAGAGAGAGACGTACCTCCTCCTCGTCATTGCGAGCGGAGCGAAGCAATCCAGAATGTTTCCGCGGAGGGACTCTGGATTGCTTCGCTCCGCTCGCAATGACGGCGTGGATGGAGCGTCGCGTCCGTCGACTGGACGGACTCGCGGAGGCTCCCCCTCACCCGGATTGCATCTTCGATGCAATCCGACCTCTCCCCGCAAGCGGGGAGAGGTGAAGGTGACATTACTGCTTCTGCAACTTCGTCAGCGTCCCGGTGCCGTTATTGTCGGTCGCAGAGTAGCTCACCCTGTCGCCGGCATGGACGGCGTCCAGCATCGCGGCGTCCTTGGTCTTGTACTCCTGGAGCGTGCCGGCGCCGCCTGCGCTGCCGCCGACGGTTCCCTTCTGCGTCTGCTGGATCGAGATCGTGCCGTTGAGACGGTCGATCCTGGTGACCATTCCGGTCATGTCGTCAGCAAAAGCGCTGGATGCGAGCATGCTGAGGACCGCAGCGCCTGCGAGGATAAATCTGGTGGTTCCCATCGAGGCCTCCCGGCATTTCGAGATTCACATCGACAAGACATCCTAGAGCGATTTGGTTCCGGCAGATAGCGCGGCAAAGGTTAATAGTTGCAATGAGATCGCGGGAACTTCTATGGAGCCGTCAGCGAGGTTGACGCTATTCCATTTCCTGCTGGATCACGCGGCCGAGCGCGAACAGGCGCTGGTCGATCGAGGTCGGAACCTCGCACACGAACCGCACCACCTTGTGGCGGTCCTCGAAAATGCGCGTCTTCCAGATCAGCTCGTTGCTGAGCGCCTCGACCTTGGCCTCGTCGCGCGGTGTCGCCGACTGGAGGGCCTGGAGCGCCAGCGTCTCGTCGCGGATCTTGTCGGCGGCGTCGCGCTGCTTGCGGCTGACACGTTCGAGCCCGACCATGACCTGGGCGCGCTGGGCGTTCAGGGTCTCGAACAGGCCGGCGAAGAGGAGCTTTGCGTTCGTGGTCTTGTCAGTGGCGGAGCCGGCCAGGAATTCCTTCACCGATTTCTCGGCCTCGTCCAGCGGCGTCTTGCGCGCCGACAGTTTCGAGACCAGCGCGCTGACCTTGGCATCGTCCTTCCACTTGGTCTGGACATCGTCGAGCGCAGGCCCAGCCCAGACGGCGGCGAGCGAGATCTCCGGCACTTTTGCCTGGGTGCACGGCCAGTCCGGATAGCGCGGATCGGCCGCGCGCGCGGCCGTGCCCGTGGCGGCGAGCGCCAGAACGGCCATGGTCACGATCCGAACCTTCATCCTTCGCCTCCCGCAGGGCCCCGTCGCGCCAGCCCGCGCGAGGGATCATAGGCCAGAATCGCACCGATCATGAAGACGATTGTGCAGGTCGCAACCACCGCCAGCGAGATCCAGTTGACCTGTCCGTACAGCGCGAAACGGATCAGCTCGACCGCATGGGTGAACGGATTGGCCTCGCAGAGATAGTACAGATAAGGGCTGCCCTCCTGCACCCGCCAGAGCGGGTAGAGCGCCGACGATGCAAAGAACATCGGGAAGATCACGAAGTTCATCACGCCGGCGAAGTTTTCCAGCTGCTTGATGCCGGAGGAGATCAGCATGCCGAGCGAGCCCAGCATCAGTCCGGACAGGATCAGCGCGGGCAGCACGGTGAGATAGCCGGATGATGGCGGGGTGATGTCCCAGAACCAGGCGATCAGGAGGAACGCATAGACCTGGAGCAGCGACACCGCGGTGCCCGCGAGCAGCTTGCAGAACAGCAGGAAGCCGCGCGGCAGCGGGCTCACCAGCAGCGTGCGCATATTGCCCATCTCGCGGTCATAGACCATCGAGAGCGAGGACTGCATGCCGTTGAAGAGCTGGATCATCGCCATCAGCCCCGGTGCGATATAGACCTCGTAGAGGATGTAGGTCTCGTAGGGCGGGATGATGGAGATGCCGAGCACCTGGCGGAAGCCGGCGGCGAAGATGAACAGCCACACCAAGGGGCGCACCAGCGCCGAGACGAAGCGCTCGCGCTGATGCAGGAAGCGCAGACCCTCGCGCCAGACGATGCCGGTGAGGCAGGTCATGTACTCGGCGAACGAGAAGCCGCGCGGCACCTCGCGGGTGGTGATGCTGCTCATGCGCCGCCTCCCGGCATGGTTTGCGCGCCGGTCAGGCGCATGAAGGCGGAGTTGACGTCCTGCGCGCCGGCTTCGGTGACGACGCGGCTCATCGGCCCCTGCGCCAGCACCTTGCCCTGGTGCAGCACCACGAGGTCGTCGCCGGCCATGATCTCGTCGAACAGATGCGTGGCCCAGAGCACGCCGATGCCTTGCTCGGTGACGAGCTGACGGACGTGGCTGATGATGTCGGCGCGCGCCTTGACGTCGAGGCCGACGGTCGGCTCGTCCAGCAGCAACAGGCGCGGCCGGTGCAGCAGCGCGCGTGCGATCTCGAGCCGCCGCATCTGGCCGCCGGAGAGATCGCGCACCTTGCTGCCGGCGCGCTCGGAGAGGCCGATGCGGCCGAGCAGCTCGGCGCTGCGCGCGGCGGCCTCGCGGCGGCTGATGCCGTGCAATGCTGCGTGATAGAGCAGGTTCTGCGTCAGCGACAGATCGAGATCGAGCGTGCGCGGCTGAAACACGACGCCGAGCAGCCGCAGCGCCTCGCCGGGACTCTTGCTGACGTCGTGACCGAAGATGCGGACGCGGCCGGACTGGATGCCGAACAGCCGCGTGATGAGCGAGAACAGCGTGCTCTTGCCGGCACCGTTGAGGCCGAGCAGCGCGGTGAAGCTCGCGGGCTGCACGTTGAAGGAGACGTCCATCAGCGCCCGCCGCGGACCATAGGCATGGCTGACGCCGTCGATCGACAGCGCCGGCACCGCCGCCGTTTCAGGCTTCGGCGCGCTCCCGCGTGGCTCGGCGATGGGGGCGGGACTGGTCATGGCGCGATCGTGATGCCCCAGGGCAGCTCGCCCACCTGAATGGTCTTGATCACCTTTTGCGCGGCGACGTCGATCACGGAAACATCGTTCGACACGCCGTTGGTGGTGAGCAGATATTTTTCGTCCGGCGTGAACGCCATGTGCCAGACCCGCTGCCCGACCAGCAGGTATTTCGTCACCTTGCGCGAGGCGACGTCGACCACGGCGATACGGTTGGCGGGACCGAGTGCGACGAAGGCGGTCTTGTCGTCCCTGGTCATGCCGATGCCGACCGGCTGGATGGCCTCCTTCCGCAGGCCCGGAATCTCGAACGTGACCTTGCCGATCACCTCGTGCTTCCTGGGATCGATGATCGAGACCGTGCCGCCGATCTCCGAGGACACCCACAATTCGGTCGCGTCGTGCTTGAATTCGGCAAAGCGCGGCCGCGCGTCGACCAGCACGTTGGCGACGATCTGGCGCGAGGCGGTGTCGATGAAATGCGCCATGTTGGTCGTCTCGGACGTGTTGATCAGCATCTTGCCGTCGGGGCTGATGGTCATGCCCTCGGGCTCGACGCCGACCTGGATGTCGCCGAGGCGGGCGCGCTTTTCGAGATCGATCACGGTCACGGTGTTGTCGTTCTCGTTGGCGACATAGAGGATCTTGCCGGCGGCATCCTGGGCGAACAATTCAGGGTCGGGGCCGGAGGGCAGGCTGTCCACGATGCTTTGCGTCTTGGCGTCGATCACCTGGATGGTGTCGTCGTCGCCGACCGCGACCATCACGAACTTGCCGTCGCGGGTGAAGTCGATGCCGCGCGGGCGCTGGCCGACCTTGATGGTCTTGGTCACCGTCCAGCTGTCGGTGTCGATCACCGAGACCGTGTTGCTCTTCTCGTTCGAGACATAGGCGATGAAGGCATGCGCGGGCGCCGCCGCAAGCGCCAGTCCGGAGAGAAGCCCAACACGCCACATGCGCGACATCTGCGTCCTCACTTCAGTTTGCATTTGCTCTCCGGACGGTCATAGCCGAGCGTGTCGAGCTCGGAGACCTGGTGCAGAAAACCTTCCTGCGGCGAGACCGAGACCACCATGCGGCCGTCGACCAGCAGGATCGGCTGGCGCAGCTGGAGATTCCAGTCACGCAGGGTCAGCCGCGTGCCCTTGAAGGCGGCGACGGAGAAATCCGGCCCCTTGATGAAATCGGCGACCTTTTTCACATCGCCGGAATTGGTGCGCGAGGTGGCTTCCCCGATCATGCGCGCCGCGGTCCAGGCCTGCATGTCGAGCGCCGTCATCCGCCGCGAATTCAGCTTGATGAAGCGGTTCTGCATCTGGATCGCGCCCCACTGGTCCTGCGCGGCGTCCCAGCTGCGCGGCACGAGGCCCGCCGAACCCGCCACGGGCCGCGGATCCCAGGTGCGATAGGGCAGGTAGGCGCCGAACACCTCGCTCTCGTCGGCGGCGACCAGCACGTCATAGGCGGGGGCCTGCTGCGTGAACACCGGCATCTGGCGCTGGATCAGCGTCACGCCCGAGTCGGTGCGGCGCGCACCGCCGGCGTCTTCAAACATGCGCTCCTGCACGATCTTGGCGCCGAACCGCGTCGCGGTGCGCCTCAGCGCATCGGCGAACAGCTTGTCCTCGTCGTGCGAGCCGACCACGAGCAGCCAGCGCTTCCACTGCTTCCACACCAGATACTGGCCGAGCGCATCGGCCAGCATCGCGCGCGTCGGCGCGGTGTGGATGACATTGGCGCGGCAATCGGCCTCGCGCAGCCGCTCGTCGATCGCTCCCGCGTTGAACAGCAGCGTGCCGCGCTCGCGCAGGGCGTCGGCCACCTTCAGCAGCGCATCCGCCGGCAGGTCGGCGATGATGAAACCGTTCTTCTCGGCGAGCCCGGTCGCGGCCTGCACCACGTCCTCGCCTTCCTTGATGCGGCGCTCCTCCAGCGCAAAGCGCTGGCCCAGGAATTTGCCGGTGGTATTGTTGTCCTCGATGGCGAGGCGCGCGCCGGCGACGCCGTCATTCTCCGCGGGCTGCTCGACCAGCGACAGCGTCGATCTGGTGCCGGCGATTCCGAGATAGCCGACGCCGATCGTGACAGGGTCGGCCGCGGACGCGCTCGTCGCAGCAAGACCCAGGCCGATCAGGCCGACCAACCATCGGATCATGTTTCCTCCAAACGTTCTCCCCGGCTTGACCGCCGATGGAGAATTGTCTCTGCTAAAGCATGACCAATTTGTCAGGGCATGCAACCCCGCATTTCGTCCTCGCGTCGCGAGGACCCGGAATCACGATCATGCGAGCGCTGCTGTGTTTGGCCGCTTTGCTGTTGACGGGCTCAGCCGCGCTCGCCGATCCGCCGAAGCTCGCCGTGTTCGATTTCGAGCTGATCGACACCAGCCTGCCCGGCGAGTTCTACGGCTCCAAGCCGGAGCTGGTACGGCTCGATCGCATCAGCGAGCAGCTCCGCAAGGAGCTGGCTGATTCCGGCCGGTTCCAGGTGCTCGACATCGCGCCGGTCAGGGACGCCGCCCGTCACGCCAATCTGCAGGCCTGCGGCGGCTGCGACCTCAAGCTCGCTGGGCAGCTGGGCGCCGACCTGGAGATCACCGGCATGGTGCAGAAGGTCTCGAACCTGATCATCAACCTCAACATCTACCTGCGCGACGTGAAGACCGGCGCCATGATCACGGCCGCCAGCGCTGACATGCGCGGCAACACCGACGAATCCTGGACGCGCACGATGAGCTACCTGATCCGCAACCGGTTGCTGGCGCCGAATTACGGCAAGCCGGAGTAGGTTCTTTCCCTCTCCCCCTGTGGGAGAGGGTGGCTCGCCGCGAAGCGGCGAGACGGGTGAGGGGTTCTCTCCGCGAGTCCAACTCTCATTTGAAATCGCGGAAGCAACCCCTCATCCGGCGCTTCGCGCCACCTTCTCCCACAAGGGGAGAAGGGAGAGCAGCGTTCGCTTGGCGTGCACGGTCACCCCTTCAATCTCTCCGCATGCCAGTTGAGATGATCGCCCATGAAGGTCGAGATGAAATAATAGCTGTGATCGTAGCCGGCCTGCCGCCGCAGCGTCAGCGGGATGCTCGCTTTGGTGCAGGCGGCTTGCAGCAGCTCCGGCTTGAGCTGCTCCTTCAGGAAGTTGTCGGCATCGCCGACGTCGACCAGGAAGCCCGGGAATTTCGCGCCGTCCTCGATCAGCGCCACCGTGTCATGGCTGCGCCAGTTGTCCTTGTTGGGCCCGAGATAGCCGGTCAGCGCCTTGATGCCCCACGGCACCTGCGACGGCGCCACGATCGGCGCAAACGCGCTCGCCGCGCGATAGCGGTGCGGGTTGCGCAGCGCCACCGTCAGCGCGCCGTGGCCGCCCATCGAATGGCCCATCACCGACTGCCGCTTGGCATCGACCGGAAAGTTCTCGGCGACCAGCTTCGGCAGCTCGTCGGTGACGTAGCTCCACATGCGATAGTTGCGTGCGAACGGCTCTTGCGTCGCGTCGACATAGAAGCCGGCCCCCAGGCCGAAATCATAGGCATTGTTGGGGTCGCCCGGCACGTCCGGTCCGCGCGGTGAGGTGTCGGGCGCGACGAAGATCAGGCCGAGCTCGGCGCAGGCTTTGCGGAATTCACCCTTCTCGGTGACGTTGGCATGCGTGCAGGTGAGACCTGATAGATACCAGACCACGGGCAGCTTGGCGCCGTCCGCATGCGGGGGAACGTAGACCGAGAACACCATGTCGGTTCCGGTCGCCTGGCTCGCATGGCGGTACACGCCCTGCACGCCGCCGTAGGATTTGTTGGTCGAGACAGTCTGAATCGTCATGCCCTAAGCTCCAGTGGCACTTAACCACATCAACATTGCAACGCTTGTGTGACCGAATATGTGGCGGCTGCCCGCGCGTCAGGCGACGCCGCTGTCGATCGCCAGCCGCACCAGCTCGACCGAGGTCTTGACCCCGAGCTTCTGGCGCATGATCGACGAGGTGTTGGCGACCGTCTTGTAGGACGACTGCACCAGCCAGGCGATCTCGGACAGGCTCTTTCCGGCGCTGAGCAGCCGCAGGATCTCCATCTCGCGCGCGTTCAGCTTGGATAGCGGGCTTTGCGCCAGCGCCGGTCCCGCAAAGGCGATGCTGCGCGCGATCGCGCTCGGCAGATACGTGCCGCCGCCCCCGACGGTGCGGATCGCCTCGACGAGATCGTCGGGGTCGCCGGTCTTGGAGACGTAGCCCTTGGCGCCGCACTCGATCGCGCGCGCGGCGAAAGCGGGGTCGTCGTTCATGCTGAACATGATGATGCGGGCCTCGGGCGCGCGCTCGAGGATGCGGCGCGCCAGCTCGAAGCCGGAGACGGTCGGCAGGTTGATGTCGATGACGCAGAGGTCGGGGCGCTCGACGATGAAGACGCACTCGCCGTCTTCGGCGTCGGCGGCCTCCAGGATCTCGATCTCGCCCTCGTCGGCCAGCACGGCACGGCAGCCGGAGGCGACAATGGGATGATCGTCGACGATCAGAATGCGCATAGGCGTTCCCCGCGACAGCACGTTCCCCGTGATAGAACTTGCCTGTTTTGCGCCGCATGATACCGAACAGGAGAGCCACGCGGCTCTCATGTCGCCTCATGCAACCCGGCCGGGATTGCTGTACGCTTTCGATTAGATATCGGGCGCTTCGCCTCTGTCAATCTCATCGGACAGGTGCGGGCCAGGCTTCGCAGGTAGCAGGCGACACCAATGTGGCAAAATCTATCCTTGCGCGCGCGCATCAACCTGCTGCTGGCGCTTTTGCTGGCGCTGGGGCTCGCCGTCAACATCGGCCGCCAGGTCGCGGAGGCGGGGCCGCGGGTGCAGGCCGAGGACCAGAGCGTGATCCGGCTCGCGCGCGAATTCATCGAGATGATCGTGGCGGACCTGAACGAGGCGCCCGATCCGGACGCCAGGCTGAACCAGATCGCGCGCGATCTCAGCCGGCTCCGCCATGTCAGCATCGCGCTGCACGATTCCGGCGGGAACCCGCTGACGCCGCCCCGGCCCGATGCCGATGACGACACGCGCGGACCGCCGGCCTGGTTCGTCAGCCTGGTTCATCCGGAGCAGACCGCGGTCAGCGTGCCCGTCTCGATCCATGGCAGGCCCGGCTCGCTGCGGATCACCTCGCATCCGGACGACGAGATCGCCGAGATTTGGGACGGCATCGTGACCCAGCTCGAGGTCGGCTCGGTGATCGCGCTCGCGCTGTTCCTGGTGATGATGAATGTGGTTGGCCGGGCGCTGGCGCCGCTGCAGTCGCTGGCGGAGGCGATGACCGAGCTCGAGGGCGGGCACTATGAGGCGCGCGTCGCGCCGGGCGGCGCGCCCGAGCTTGCGGCGATCTGCACCAAGCTCAACCATCTTGCGGCTACGCTCGGCGAGGCGGTCGAGGACAAGCGGCGCCTCGCCGAGCGCGCGGTGTCGCTCCAGGACGTGGAGCGCAAGGAGATCGCGCGCGAGCTGCATGACGAGTTCGGGCCGTATCTGTTCTCGCTCCGCGCCCATGCCAGCGCGCTGGCGAAGCTCGCGGACGGGCGGGCGCCGAGCGCGGAGGCGGTGCGCAAGCACGGCAGCGCCTTGCTGGAGCAGATCAACGCGCTGCAGCAATTCACCCGCCGCGTGCTGGAGCGGCTGCGGCCCGTCGGCCTCGCCGAGCTCGGCCTCGGCCAGGCGCTCGAATCGCTGTCGCGGCTGTGGCGGGAGTCGCATCCCGACGTCACGATCCAGACCACGATCTCGTCCGGGCTCGGGGCGACCGGAGAGACCGCCGACCTCACCATCTACCGCGTCGTGCAGGAGGCGCTCACCAACGTGTTCCGCCATGCCGGCGCGACCGCGGTCAATGTCGTGATCGAGCCGGCAGAGCAGCTCACGCGCGATGGCCGCTGCTGTGCCCGGGTGCGGGTCAGCGACAATGGCCGCGGCATGGAGCCGGGCCAGAAGCTGGGCTTCGGCCTCGTCGGCATGCGCGAGCGGATTCTGGCGCTGGGCGGCACGCTCAACGTCGTCTCCGGCGACGGCGGCTTGACCGTCGAGGCGCTGGTGCCGACGGCGGCGGCCTGATCGCGTCTGGAGCATGATCCGGAAAAGTGTGACGCGGTTTTCCGCAAAGATCATGCTCAAATAATAATCTGAAGCGCGATGATCTCATCGCGCTTCAGGACGATCGGGAAAAATTCCCGATTTCGTCGGGAAAACGGGTGCGGATATCGCCCGACCTTTTGTGGCTGGCGCGTGCGCTGCTGCCGAATACACTCGTCTCGACCAAACGGCGAAAAATCAAAACAGCCGGCGGTCACGGATGGGAAGGCTGGGATGGGCACGCGTCTTTGGTTCAAGCGTCGGTTGTGGATGGCCTCGGTTTCGACGGGGCTGCTGTCGGGATTGGTCTTTGCGGGCCCTGCCGGAGCCGCGCAGGACGAGGAGACCAACGTTCAGAACCTGCCGCCGGTCGAGGTGACGGCACCGCCGCCCGCGACGACAAGGCGCAACGTGCCGTCGCGGCCGGTGGCGCAAGCGGGGGCATCGTCGTCGAGCCGCCCCAAGACACGCATCTACGTCTACCCGACCGCGCCGGGCACCGGCAGGGGTCTCGATGTCGACAAGGTTCCGTCGGCGATCAACGCGGTCGATGCCAACCAGATCAGGCGGACCGGCTCGCTCAACGTCACCGACGCGCTGCGCGACAACATCGCCGGCGTCAACATCAGCGAAGTCACCGGCAATCCGTTTCAGCCGGACGTCGAATTCCGCGGCTTCGTTGCCTCGCCGGTGACGGGCACGCCGCAGGGCCTTGCCGTGTACCAGAACGGCGTCCGCATCAACGAAGCCTTCTCGGACGCCGTCAACTGGGACCTGATCCCGACCACCGCGATCAGGTCGGTGACGCTCGTGACCAACAATCCCGCCTTCGGCCTCAATGCGCTGGGCGGCGCGCTCAACCTGCAAATGAAGGACGGCTTCACCTATCAGGGCGCAGAGCTCGACGTCATGGGCGGCTCGTTCGGCCGCATCCAGGGCTCGGCGCAATGGGGCAAGCAGGTCGACAAGAACTACGGCGTCTACGCCGCGCTCGAAGGCCTGCGCGACAACGGCTTCCGCAATTTCTCGCAATCAACCGTGCGGCGCTTCTACGGCGATGTCGGCTACAAGGCCGGCGACAGCGAATTCCACGCCAACATGGGGGTGGCCAAGAACGATTTCGGCGCCAGCGCCACCGTTCCGGCCGAGCTGCTCGACAAATATTGGGGCGCGACTTACACGACGCCGCAGACCACCTCCAACCGCGTCGGCTATCTGAACCTCACCGGCAAGGTCGATGCGACGCCGACCTGGACGCTCGAAGGCACCGCCCATGTGCGCCGGTACGAGCAGAAGCTGGTCGACGGCAATCCGACCGACGTGCAGGAATGCGCGATCGCCGGTCTGCTGTGCTTCGGCGACGATACGACGCCGGCGAATGGCACGAACGGCGTGCAGCTTGCCAATCCGTTTCCTTCGGGGACGATCCTCGGCGAGATCGACCGCAGCTCGATACGGTCGACCACCTTCGGCGTGTCGGGGCAGGCCACCAACACCGATCAGCTGCTCGGGCACGACAACCGGCTCGTGGTGGGCGCAACCTATGACGCCAGCGTCACGCGTTATAACGCCACCGCCGAGATCGGTTCGATCGGAGAAAACTACGTCGTCAGCGGCAGCGGCCTCTTCCTGGGGCCGACAGGCTCACCGGACACCGTTGCCGGTCCTGTCTCGCTGCGGACCGTCAATCAGTATAACGGCCTGTACGCGATGGACACGTTCAACATCACCGATGCCTTCGCCGTCACCGGCGGCGGCCGCTTCAACGTGGCGCGCATCACGCTGGAGGATCAGCTCGGCACCGATCTCAACGGCGATCACACCTTCACCCGCTTCAATCCGGTCATCGGCGGCACCTACAAGATCACGCCCGAGCTGACCGCCTATGCCGGCTATTCCGAGGCCAATCGCGTGCCGACGCCGCTCGAGCTCGGCTGCTCCGATCCCATCCGTCCCTGTCTGATCGCGGCGTTTCTCGTCTCCGACCCGCCGTTGAAGCAGGTCGTGTCCAAGACCGTGGAAGCGGGCTTGCGCGGCAGCAAGGAGCTGAACATCGGCACGCTCGGATGGAAGATCGGCGGCTTCCGTGCCACCAACTACGACGACATCGTCGCCGTTCCTGCGGTCGGACGCACCGGCTTCGGCTACTTCTCCAATGTCGGCCGTACCAGGCGGCAGGGCCTCGAGGCTGAGGTCAACATCAAGTCGCCCACTCTGCAATTCCAGGCGAGCTATGCTTTCGTCGACGCACGCTTCCTCGATGCGCTCGAACTCGGTTCGGAGAGCCCGTTCAGAGATACCGTGACCGAGACCATCCACGTCTCGCCCGGCAACCAGATCCCGGCGATCCCGCGCCACCGCGTCAAGGTGGGCGTGGACTATGCGGTGACCGACGTCTGGAAGGTCGGCGGCAACGCGCTGTTCGTCTCCAGCCAGTATCTGGTCGGCGACGAGTCCAACCAATACACGAAGCTGCCGTCCTATACGGTGTTCAATCTCCACACCTCGTACCAGGTCACCAAGAACATCCAGCTCTACGGCAAGGTCGACAACATCTTTGACAAGCGCTACGCGACCTACGGACAGTTCTTCGACACTGGTGCCGTGCCCAACTTCACCAATGGCGGCAACGCCTTTACCGACCCGCGCTCGCTGAGCCCGGCAAGGCCGCGCGCGTTCTATGCGGGGATGCGGGTGACGTTCTGAACTCGGCGCGGCGAAGCGGATCTACCTGTCGCCAAGCCTGTCATGGGTGTCGGGACTGGCCCGTTCTACCTTAGGCCGATTGACACAATGTTCATGATTTGTTCTTATGCTGGCCGTCCAGTCAAGGAGCGAGCCATGGACAACCGCATCAATAAAATCCGCAGAGTTATCAGAGCGTTACGTGTCAGCATGCGTGAGGCTGAAGCGATCATGCATGAACAGATCAACCGGGACGAGGACTGCACTTTCGTGGCCCACGAGGTCATGAAGATGCGCACCGTGATGAGCGGGCTTGTCCAGGAGCGGGCCGCGCTCGGTGACACCGACCCGATTGTCGTCGCCAGCCTCTTCATTCCCCGCCGGCGGCCGACGCCGCCGCGCGTCCATGTCGAGAAGCGCCGTCTTGTCCCGCCGCGAGAGGCGGCGCAGGCATGAAGGGCGAGAGGCCGACCTACTTCTCCGACATGCAGGAGCCGCCGGAATTCCTGAAGGCGCTCGATCATGCGCGGCGCCTGTCATGTTACGAAGGCTGGTGCCGGATGCACATCGAGGCCATCCAGGTCGCGATCGATCAGTACGCGGAGGCGGCTCTCGGCAATCGGGAGTTCTTCCTCAACAAGCCGCACAGCATCGGCGGGAGTCGCAAGGCCGGCGAAGTACCGTGAGGTCAGAGACCGCGCCGGTAATGATTTGAGCGAACGTCATTGGCGTCGAAGACTTCCGCCTCTGGGCCCAAGGCGGACGTCTCCGGGGCGGTTGGCTATGGTCAGCTTGTGACCCAACTGAGGCATTGGCCGTCTCCTGCGCCCCGATGGGAACCTCTAAGATGTTATCTCCTGAGTGGGAGTTGCTCTTGCAACGCGGGCGTCGTCCACACACGACCCGAATGTATGGTCCGGCCGCGCGTTGCAAGACGATTTCGTCGAATTGGCGGCGGCGGTCCTTGCGAGACCAGCGACCCGGGCACCCGATCGAACGCTCCACTCTTAATCAAGTGAAACAGGAGGTGCAGGTGCGCGTCACCCAAGGGGCGCTCTTCGGATTTTGCTGCCCTCGGCTTCCGACCTCCCGAATAGAAAATGCAAAAAACGTACCCCTTTCGCCACGCCTGCCATGGCAAGGCGTATCCAAATCACGATGAAGGGAAAAGGATCACTCCGTCTGAACCAGGCGAATTCCCGGGCGCCATTGAGTGATCGCCACCAATCTCTGACCGAGAGCTGGCGACGCAAGAGGTCGTGTACGCTGGCCAGGCAATCATAGGGCTCGACTACAAATACTCGGCCATCAATCTGTGGCGATCGCCGCACGCACTGACCCGTGAGATCGCGATAAAGCGCTCTCGCAACGTCAATTCTGTCGCTATCCTCGAACAATCGAAACTGCGCGCCGATACGCGGGTTGAAGTCGAGGAGCTTGTATTGACCGTCTCGTTTATCGAAACGATAGTCGATGTCCATTATACCTGCATAGGAAACCGCTTTGACGAAAGCCTCGGCCTGTTGGAGGAGCGCGGGGTTGGTGACAGATCTGCCCAATGTTGCAGAACCGAAGCGGGACGGATAAGAGCGCAGCTTTCTGCCAGTGAAGCCGGCCAGGCACTTCGAGTCCGCGTCGCAATATCCATCAAAGAGCCAATCCTCGCCATCACGAATGTATTCCTGGATCAGCAGGTTATGAGGAATCTGTGCTTCCGATCGGCGGTAGAGATCTAGGAGTGCCCGAGGGGAGGAAACGATGGAGGGTTTGATCTTAGAATTGAGCCATGGCTTCGATGGCTTCACCACAACCGGGAAAGCTGCGGTCTCAATAAACTCGTAGACTTCTGAAATCGTGCCGGGCGATATTGCTTGAGGGCATGGTACCCCGAGTTGCTTGCACAGTGTGTGCAGCTGAGATTTGTCGGCTAAGCTCCGTGGAATGTCTGATCGCAGCTTCGGAAACAAGAACCACTGCCGCAATGTGAGAGCCTCTTCGGCAATCAGGATCGCGCCGACGTCATCCGTTGGAATGAGGATGGTCGGCAGTTTCAGCTGTCGTCCAATCCTTTCCAGTCCTTCGAGCAGCCGCGATCTTGGCAAGTCGCGGGTGTCCCATACGATTATTCCCGTCAGATATTTGGAAAAGCCGGCCGGTGCGAAGCGATCCTCGATGACTGTAAATACTGGAACATCGAGCATTCCCAAGGTTCGAATGATACCGAGGCCGCCATGATGCAGGGCATAGTGGCCCGTTTTCAGGATGAGAACCGGGAAGGGCGGCAAGCCTTCGTTCGCACTCGCCATTTGTTCAACAAGCGGTTTGATTGCGTGTGGAAGCAATTTCGACAGAAACTGACGACGGAGAACGACGTTGCTCACGGCCAATAGCGCTGGAGATGCGCTCGGCCGCATACTGAGTGCCGCATAAGAACCGCATCACCGGTCCGAAATTGTATGCACTGGCTATGCCGGTAAAATAAAGGCCCGGGATCGAGGACTCGAAACTGGGCGACAGCGACGGAGCATCTTGCACACAGCGCAACTCGGATATCAGCCTCTGACTTAGGAATGGGAGTGATCCAACATTGAAGCGATAGCCGGTCGCGGCAATGACGTGGTCAGCGATCAGTTGGCGGGACGTCCCTTCTGGGCCATCGACGTGCAGAACCACTTTGCTGCCTTTCGCTTCGGCTTCTCGCACGCCCTGACCGAGCAGTATCGGTACACGGCCCACGACCCGCTCTTTAAGCCACCACGAACCCGATGGGCCGAGCACCTCCAGAGGCGTCCCGCGACGTTGCCCGTACGTCCGCACCACATCGACGCGTATTTGCTCGGGCAGATGATAGAACGCCAGCGGAGCGGCGGCGCAGAGGCATAATTTAAGCCCATTTCCCATCGGCGACTCTGGCCGGCGCAGCCGTTGCCATAACGATCGTGGCCCAGGTTTGGGGATATCATGCCACTCGATTGACGAACGCCGCACCAGCAGCGTTACCGTCGCTTGCGCCTCGTTCAAGAGAGCCGCCGTCTCGAGCGCGGATTGACCGCCGCCGATGACGACTACTTCGCGCCCCTTGAATTTGTCTAAATCGTGATGGTTGCTGCTGTGCGACAGCAACTCTGCAGGCAATTTCGCCAGTTTAGCGGGGATGTATTCGGCGTGCGACAGACCAGTTGCGACAACCACCTTTTTGGCCCTTACTTCTTCACCCGTGGCCAGTCGCACTTGAAACCTGTTGGTCTGTCGATCCAGCATGGTGACTGATACATCTTCGACCATTGGAACGAGCCGCTGCTGAAACGCTACGGCGTATCGGGAAAATGTTTCACGTGATACGGGTACACCCTCGTAGGGCAGCGCTTCCTCTTCACAGAACTGCTGCAGAGTGCAACGGCCGGCCGGATCCGCGAGGTTGGAAGCGAATCCTTCAGACTTGAGGAGCATGCCCGCCGGCATTTGCGTCCGCCAGCGATGCATTGGTGAGCCAAATATACGGAACTCCACGCCGCGAGACCGCAAGTAAGCCGCGGTTGAGACGCCAAACGGCCCCGCACCGATGACAGCTACCGGAAGATCGACTTCCCGCATAACTTCCTCTCCTGTTACGGCAGTCTTGGGACGTTCCGAAGTCACTTTGAGCAAGTGTACGCAAAAGGATTTGAGATAAGAACCGTCGATCGAGTCTCGTCGGAGACTGAGCGGCGGCAAATTGTGAGTACTCCGCAAGGTGATCCTGGAGACCGCTTGCAACGTTTCATGCCCATCGGCGCTCTGTCGGTTGGACCCCCCAAGGGGGGCCTCAGTTGGAGGCCATTTGCATGTCGCCCCTTGGCCCCTTGCTGATGCCGCGTCGCTCCTGGGCGACGTCGGCTTTTTGACCCGTGGCAAAGCCGCGCCCGGGCCAACTCCGCTTCTCCAAGCCAAATCTTGACGCCGCGTCGCTCTTAACCGATCGGAAACCATGGCAAATGATCTGAAAATTTTAACGAAACTGTTCGGCCGTCTCCGCGTCGGTTTGTCGGAGGGCCCGTCTGATGACAGAGCACCAGTTGAAAGAACAGGAATCCCGGATCGCGCGTTATCGGCATCTGGAACGGGAAGTGACCGACCCGCTTGCCGCGTGTCTGCTTCATAGCATCATCGAGGACCTTGAAGCCGAGCTGCGCAGGGACCGACCGGATTGGCACGGGCCGCGCGATTAACGCTTTCTTAGCGCTAATCATGCCGATTGTTTGCGGGGGAATATCAGGGGAGACGGCTCCCATGCTGAAGGATGGCACTTACGCGGCGTGGTACAAGACGCCGATCGATCAGGGGACCGGTATCGTCCACGTCGCAGACGGCCAGATTTGGGGCCGTGACAGCCTGATGACGTATCACGGCTCCTGCAAGGTCGACGGCGATCGCTTCACCGCAACCGTGTTGACGAAGCGTCATACCGATGGACGTGCGACTGTCTTCGGCATCGATGATGAGCTGACGCTGGACATCGAGGGACACTGCCCCGGCAAGATCGCGACCTACACGGCGACGGCACAACAAATGCCGGGAATGATCCTGCAGGGAACGCTCATTCTGACGGAACAGCAGCCGCCGGCATGTGATGAACAAGCCGGACAGGTCCCCGCGTTCAATCCCGGCAAGCTTCCAAAGCTGCCGAAGCGCTCGCGCTGATCGCGGGAGCCATCGCCGGCCCGCCGGGGCGCCCGCATCCATATGTCGCGGCCCAGGCGCCGCAATTCTGCATCCGACCTGCCTCAAAGCTCGCTTCTCAAACGGAGTGCGACCCGCCATTGTGCTGCCGCACCAGCATCACCCCGGAGCAGCATCAATGTCGGACAAGGTCTCGCGTCGCCAGTTCGCGAAAATCGCGGGGTTGTCCGCAGCCGGAATGGCAGGTCCGCTCGAGCTCGCGGACGCCAAGCCGGCCGCAGCGCCGCGCGGCGAAAGCGGCTTTCCCGTCGGCTTTGTCTGGGGCACGGCGACCTCGTCCTATCAGGTCGAGGGCGCGGTCAACGAGGACGGGCGAGGGGCCTCGATCTGGGACAGGTTCGTCCGTATTCCCGGCAAGATCGAGGACGGCACCACAGGCGACCGCGCCAATGAGCATTATCATCGCGAAAAGGAGGACATCGCGCTCATCCGCGACCTCAGCTGCAAGGCCTACCGCTTCTCGGTGGCCTGGCCGCGGGCCCCTATGCAGGCTTGCGCGCGACGTTCTAGGACTGCGGGGTCCCGATCATCCCCTAAGGTCCTTCCGCTAGACCCGCGAGCGCCATGGCTGCTCTGAGTTCATGCACCGTCGCTGTTTCCGCGCCGGTAGCCTGGAACGCCAGAGGGGCCGGATTCAGCGGAAGCCGCGTCACGTTGGCCGGGCCGCGCGGCGGCTCGAATATCATCGCCTGGCTTGCGCTGAATGGAATCCGATCGAGCTGCCGAATAGCGTTGCGCATTTCGCGCAATCCGGCATTCAGAGGCATGGCGAGGGGCCGCTGATCGGATCGGACGCCGAGTGCGCGGGCTGCATCCGGCAACCCGGCCCCGGTCTGCCATGGATGGCCGATGGGCTGCGCAGTATCCTTCAGAATTTGGAACAGCCGTTCGACCCGGTGGCCATCCTTTGCGGCGAAGCTGCCCTTGAAGTCGGCGTGGTCGGCGAGGATCAAGGCTGCAAGCGCGGCGACGTAAGCCGCTGCAAGCGAGGTGCCGTCGCAGACCGCGTAGCCGTCCGGCGACTGGCAGGCAATGACCGCAACACCGGGCGCGCACAGGTCGAGTTCGGACCCGCGGCAGGAAAACGGCGGTACAAACAACCCACCCGCCGCCGCAGTGGCGGCTGCGGCCTGCGCCGCCTGGAGACTGTCTTCCGGGAAGCTTCCCACCTGTCCGACCGCACCGACCGCTACGACATGCGGAGAACAGGCCGGAAACAGTATGCCCTCTCCGGAGTTGCCGGCGGCAGCGATGATGCTGACGCCTTGCTGCTTGGCCATGGCAATGTGCTGCTCAACCAGCACGGAGCCGCGCTCGCAACCGACTCCGATGCACGCCACGTCGATGCCGTATTGCAGGCAATCATCGAGCGCCGCGATCAGGTCGCTGCAACGGGCATCTGGGGGAAGCTTGCAAACATGCAGCTCGCTGTCCGGGGCGTAGCCGCGGATGCCGTAATCTGCCTGTGCTGCCGCATTGATGATGCCTGCGCAAGGTGTGCCGTGGCCAGTGACGTCCTTCGACCATAAGCGATCTTCGCCACTTCGGGCATCGATACCGTGCTTGATGTGAGCCAATTGCTTGTGGCTGGTCGCCACGCCGCTGTCGATGAGCGCGATCTTGACGTCGGCTCCACGGCAGTGGTCGGGAATCTGATCGAAGCGCATCGCTTCGCCGCCCCAATCCAGCCGGCCGGGTAGCGGCAACGGTTTCAGGGTGAGGGTGTTCACCGCATCGGCCTCGATATAGGGCTGCTGTTGCCACAAGCCCCAATGGCCGGAGCGTGGGCTGACGAAAATGGCGGCGACTGTTTCCGGCACTTCGTCGCGCAGCGCAAGATCGACGTTGCCATCACGGTCCGTCCATCCTTGAGCTGACGCCTGCCCGCCAACGAGGCGTACAATTGCCTGTTCCACAGGCGCTCCGGCTTCGCTGAGGACCCGGATCGTCACCGTCAAGTCCGGCCCGAGCGCGGTCATCGTCGTGGTCGGGATCAACGAGGAGGTTGGCCCGGCAAAGGATGCTGCTCGCAGATGGCTGTCCGGCTCGATGATAAGGCTACCTCCCGTGGAACGGCGCAGGGCCTCGGCGGTTTCGTCAGGCATGCGCACGATCGCAATTGGCGGGCCGCTGACGCCGCGCTGGTCGTGGGTCCACAGGATGTTGCCGAACCGATTCAATTGTTCGGCCAGCGTTTGAGCACTGATGCCGGCGCCCGCTGGCGCGATCATGTATTGAGTGGTGCGCACTGGCTTGCGTCGATTGTCGCTCGAGGTCGGTCGCGCATCATCTGGACTTGTTGCCATGGCGTGGCCTCCGTTGATTTCAGTGGATAGAAGATTGCGTGCGATCGATCGAAGCCTGTCGCGGTAACGGAAGGCGGGGATCGGCTGCGCGGGCGGCTTCGATCGCGCGATAGGCGAAATAGATCAGGTTGAAGGCCTGCGGAAAATCCCGCTCGGTAAACTTGTTGGCTGCCTGGGTGACGATCGAGACGCAGTTTTCCAGGCCCGCATGCTGTGCCGCGTTGGCCTCGAGATAGGCGGAGAGCGAGCGCAGCGATTCCGCGATCATGTCTCCGATCATGTTTTCCGCAGCCTGATGATCGAGCACCGGGTTCGGCATCGGGAAGTTGCCGGGCATGGTTCGGAACGGCTGCTCGAACGGTTGCGACTGCAGGCGCAAGAGCAGCGGCATCAAATTGCTGAGCAGGCCCACGAGCTGCTGAATGTCTGAGGAGTGGCGATGTGACGCGGATGCGGCGGAGGGATTGGAATCCGACATGAGGGTTCTCCTTCGGAGGAAGCATGCGCAACGGCAGGCGCGACCGCCGCTTTTGGCGGCGGTCGCGCCTTACCGCGCGGTCAGATCATCCGCTGCTGGCCGTAGGCCTGAAGGTTACCGATGACCTGGGGTATGACGCCGATCAGCTGGCGGGTGATGTCGGCGACATCTTGCTGCGTCAGTTGTCGCTGCTGGCCAAAGCCCGTCGGACCGCCGAATGCCGCCTGGAACTGCGGCGCGCCGAACTGCGTACCCCACATCTGCGCTGGCTGAGTCTGTGTGGGATAGCCGGGACCGAATTGACCGAGGCCTCCGAATTGACCCTGACCGGGACCGCCGTGCATGGCCGAATGCTGCATTTGGGGCTGGCTTTGCAGCATTCCCATGATTTGCGGCACGACCGGCAGGATCTGCCGCACCACCTCGCTCACGTCTTGCGGACTGAGCTGCCGCGGCGCCTGGCCGTAAGCCGCATAGCCCATTCCTGCGAATGGACTTTGAGCTTGCGCGAGAATTTGAGGCAGCGCCGGTACCAATTGCCGCACGACCTCATTCACGTCCTGTGGCGAAAGCTGGCGCTGTTGTCCGCCCCAGGGCTGCTGCTGAGGCTGCTGCTGACCCCAGCCCGTTTGCCCGCCCCAGCCGGGGCCATATCCAAACGCGCCAAAGGTCGGCTGACCGCCGAACTGTCCGTGTTGCTGTCCATAGGCCGCCTGGCCCAATCCAAGACCACCTCCTCCATACTGTTGGCCGCCTTGCGAACCGAATGCTCCCGATCCCCATTGTTGCGGACCGAATTGGCCGAACGGCGAACCATGCGCGGGGTTCTGTTGCAGGGTGTCGTAATAAGTCATCGCTTGGTCTCCTTGCGATGGTGGTGCCCTCAGCCCAAAATCCTGCCAAGAATCCTGCAAAGGCCGGTCGCATGCGCAACCCCTTCGCTGGCAATAGCGGTCTGTCACGCCGGTGCGACGGCGTTGGAGCTTCAAGTTCGAATGCTTGGCACGGAAGTCTCGGCCGCAGCCAATGTCGCCCGCCTGGGAGGCGCGAGATGCGTCCCCTCAAGGTGACAAGCCGACGGTGAGATGTTTTAGAGCGGCAAAATCATTGCCGTCGAAAAAGGTGGGAGCGGATTTTCCTCGCTGGCACGATGGCCAGCCATTTATCATTTATGTCTCACGTCCGCCCGAACGCTTGGCAATTACGCTGGTTTCTCCCCAGTGCTGCAATGAGCAGAGACGCGGAAAACGTACTCACGTCGAAATAGTTTCGCGAAAGCGCGGCGATATTTTGGCGGCGATCAAACTCCGCAGAAATTTCAAGCCGCGCGGATTCTTCGTCAGCACTCTTTGCCTGGTCAGCGAACCTTCCGATGTGCGCAGATGCCCACTTGAGCGAGTGCTTAATAGGCGAGGTTGAGCAATGTGCCGACGCGCTCGGAGGTGGCGGGATGGCTGCGAAGCAAGTGCATCGGATCATGCACGAATGCGGACGTGCGGCTTGGTGCGGACCCGGTGTGATGGCGCTCCAGCTTGTCGAGTGCGGCGATCAGCGCTCGCGAGTCGCCGGTCAGTTCGAGCGCCGTTGCATCTGCATCCAGTTCGCGAACTCGCGACAGAGCAAGTCCAAGGAGCTGGCCGAGAGCTGGTGCTGCGCTCAGCAGCATCGCCAATGGCCGGCTTGATGTCATGCCACCGTGATGATGGCCGGTTCGCAGCAACGCGAGACCAGCGAGCGAGGTCCAATCGATCGCGCGTCGCAACGCTGTCGCCCAGCCCATCGTCCAGGCATCATTGTTGCGGATATGAGCGACTTCATGGGCCAATATCCCGGCAACTTCGTCGCGCGTCATGCCGCGTAGCAGGCCTTCGGTTAACACGATGGCACTGCGTTCCGGTCCGCCGAGCGCATAGGCATTCATGTCGCGCGGTGCCGGCAGACAATAGAGATCCGGTAATCGCACCAGCCCGGCCCTGCTGCAAACTTTTGCCAGAACGGCGAACAGGTCCGGCACCTCTGCAGGGGACAGCAGGCGGGCGCCGAACCAGCGATACACGTTCTCGCGCGAGATGACCGTTTCGTCGGGACGGGGCGTGCTTCCCAACAGCGCCCGCTGCATGCCCTCGGCTCCGCCGACGCTCCAGCCGCAGACGGCGAGCAGCAATGTCATGGCAAGGATTGCCAATTGAGATGATTGATGGTTCACAGTCTGATGGGCGTGCCGCCGATGCCGTAACCGCCACTGGTCTCTCGAGCTCAGCTCGATACGGCATCGTAGGAAGAGGCCTGCCTCTCCCGACGGCCAATGGATCTCCACGGCGACGGCAGGGCCGCACCGTAAAACGCGCAGCATCTCCCGCGGCGCATGGCGCACCAGAGCGAACGAAACGTTCGGCGTGAGGTCGGCAGCGACATCTTGGCCGTGCCGATCACCACGCAACGCCATCGGGCTTACGCCAGCGTGAATCACCCTTGTCCCCTCGTGCGCGTTCAAAGCAAAAGTTACGGATCTCCCGGTGCCATGTCATGCGAGTTTCATGCCGTGAACACAGGAAATCCCGGTATCCACACGGGGGGCGTCCGATTCGCTTCGGTGTGAACCGTCTAGATGAGACCTCGGGAACCGGGTTCTATTCAAGCTAAACAATGGTTTGGTTCGATAATGCCTTATCGGCGCTCCACGTCGGGGACGACAGATGTGAGCGTCGGTTGCAGTCGTGACAACCAGGGACACTGCTTCTCAAATCGGCCGGCACTCGTCATTGTGCCGGTCCGAAACCAAGAGAAGTGGAACTGCATCAATGTCGGACAAGGTCTCGCGTCGCCAGTTCGCGAAAATCGCGGGGTTGTCCGCAGCCGGGATGGCAAGCCCCGTCGAGATCGCGGACGCCAAGCCGGCGGCAGCGGCCTCGCGCGACAGCGGCTTTCCGGTAGGCTTTCTCTGGGGCACGGCGACCTCGTCCTATCAGGTCGAGGGCGCGGTCAACGAGGACGGGCGAGGGGCCTCGATCTGGGACAGGTTCGTCCGCATCCCCGGCAAGATCGAGGACGGCTCGACCGGCGATCGCGCCAACGAGCACTATCACCGCTACAAGGAGGATATCGCGCTCATCAAGGAGCTCGGCTGCAAGGCCTACCGCTTCTCGATCGCCTGGCCGCGGGTGTTTCCCGACGGCGACGGCAAGCCGAATCCCGGAGGCCTCGATTTCTACGATCGCCTGGTCGACGAGCTCCTGAAGAACGGCATCGAGCCGTGGGCGACACTCTACCATTGGGATCTGCCGCAATCGCTCCAGGACCGCTTTGGCGGCTGGCGCTCGACGGAGACCTGCAAGATCTTCGGCGACTATGCCGCCTATGTCGCCGGGCGCCTGACCGATCGCGTCAAGAACGTGTTCACGCTGAACGAGAGCGGCCGCTTCGTGCAGTTCGGCTATGGCATCGGCATCGATGCGCCCGGCGTGACGCTGCCGCAAGCGGAGGTCAACCAGGTCAGGCACAACAGCGCGCTCGCGCACGGGCTTGCGGTGCAGGCGGTGCGCGCCCATGGCCGCCGCGGCACGAGGGTCGGGCCGGCCGAGAACATCGACGTCTGCGTTCCCGCGATCGACACGCCCGAGCACGTCCGCGCCGCCGAGATCGCGTTGCGCGAGATGAACGCGGGCTATCTCAACGTCATCATGACCGGCCGCTACACCGACGCGTTCCTGAAATACGCGGGCGCCAATGCGCCGAAATACACCGACGCCGAGCTGAAGGTCATCTCCTCGCCGGTCGACTTCCTCGGCCTCAACATCTACGCGCCGCAGAACTATGTGGTGCCGTCCGACCAGGGCGCCGGCTTCATGCCGCTGCCGATCCCGAAATCATTCCCGCACATGAACTCGGACTGGCTCCGCGTCGCGCCGGAGACGATCTACTGGGTGCCGAAGCTGGCGGCAAAGATCTGGAAGACGGATGCGATCTATATCAGCGAGAACGGCACCTCCGGCGACGATGTGGTGACGCCTGACGGCAAGATCTACGACACCGACCGCATCATGTACCTGCGCAACTATCTCGCCCAGCTCCAGCGCGCCACCGCCGAAGGCGTGCCGGTGCGCGGCTATTTCCTCTGGAGCCTGATGGACAACTTCGAATGGGTGTTCGGGCTCAGCAAGCGTTTCGGGCTCTATCACGTCAATTTCGACACCCAGGTCCGCACGCCAAAGCTCAGCGCGAGCTACTACCGCAACGTGATCGCGAAGAACGCTGCGGGGGTGTGATGTCTTCGCCTCTCCCCGCATGCGGGGAGAGGCAAAGAGGAGGCACCGCGCATTGACTCACCTCTCCCGCTGACCCACAACGCCTCTCAACACTCATAACAAGAGGACAACGCCAATGGCTGACGCGCTGATCATCGATGCTTGCAGGACCCCGCGCGGCGTCGGCAAGGCCGGCAAGGGAGCGCTCTCGGGCATTCATCCGCAGCAACTGGGCGCAACCGTGCTGCGCGCGCTCGCCGATCGCACCGGCATCAATACTGCCGACGTCGACGACATCGTCTGGGGCTGCAGCGCGCAGGTCGCAACGCAAAGCGGCGATCTCGGCCGCATGTCGGCGCTCGATGCCGGCTACGACGTGCGTGCCAGCGCGGTGACGCTCGACCGCTTCTGCGGAAGCGGCATCACCAGCGTCAACATGGCCGCAAGCTCGATCATGGCGGGCGCCGAAGACCTCGTCATCGCCGGCGGCTGCGAGATGATGTCGATGGAGGGACGCCGCGGCGGCGGTCCGATGATGATGGACGTCGGCAATCTGCGCCTGCGCGCGCGGCATCCGCAGTCGCATCAGGGCGTCTGCGCCGATGCGATCGCGACCATGGAAGGCATCACCCGGCAGGACGTCGATGCGCTCGGGCTGGAGAGCCAGAAGCGTGCCGCACATGCGATGGCGAACGGGCACTTCACGAAGAGCCTTGTGCCCGTTCATCGCGAGGACGGCAGCCTCGCGCTCGATCACGAAGAATATCCGCGGCCGCAGACCACGATGGAAGGCCTCAGCAGCCTGAAGCCGGCTTTCCCTGCGATCGCCGACTATGCGCTCGACGACAAGGGCACCACCTATCGCGGCCTGATCCTGCAGAAATATCCTGATATCGACATCGACTTCGTGCACCATGCCGGCAATTCGTCCGGCGTCGTCGACGGCGCCGCCGCGATCCTGCTGGCCTCGCCCGCCTACGCCAAGGCGCACGGCCTCAAGCCGCGCGCCCGCGTGGTGGCGATGGCCAATATGGGGGACTCGCCGACCTTGATGCTGAACGCGCCGGTGCCGGCGACGCGCAAGGTGCTGGCGAAGGCAGGGCTGACCATCGACGACATCGACCTGTTCGAGATCAACGAGGCCTTCGCGGTGGTGGCGGAGAAATACATCCGCGACCTCAAGCTCGACCGCGCCAAGGTCAACGTCAACGGCGGCTCGATCGCGCTCGGCCATCCCATCGGCGCGACCGGCTCGATCCTGATCGGCACCGTGCTCGACGAGCTCGAACGGCGCGACCTCAAGCGCGGTCTCGTCACCATGTGCGCCGCCGGCGGCATGGCGCCGGCCATCGTCATCGAGCGCATCTAGCCTTGTTTCTCCACCTCTCCCCGCTTGCGGGGAGAGGTCGGATCGCCTCGGCGATGCGAAGCATCGTCCGGTGCGATCCGGGTGAGGGGGTACAGCTATATCGTCGATCTCATGCGGGGAGAGAGGCCCCTCACCCCGACCCTCTCCCCGTAAGAACGGGGAGAGGGAGAGCACCTGCGATCGCCTCGGCGATGCAATCTAGCCTTATTTTCTAGGGCGAAACGCGCTCCTCCTCGCACAAAGAGGCCGGTCGTCGCTTGTCGAAAGCAGCGAATCAGCTTTAGCAAGGCTGCGTGCGGGCCTTTGAAACAAGGTAAAATCCGCTGCCAGAGGCTCTTCCCGCTCCGGAAGTAGCTAAAAAGCAGGGTTTTTTGCCACAGGAGGCCAAAAAAGCCCGTAAAATCGCGACATAACTGTGCAGAAGGCTCTAGGCCTTCGCCGGTTGGTCTAATATGCAACCGGCAACGAATCAGAGGAGACACGATGCCAGCCCAAATGTCGAAATCGCAGTTGATCGAAAAGATTGCGACCGCCACCGAGCTTTCCAAGCGCGACGTCAAGAGCGTCATGGAGACGCTGACCGACGTCGGTCACAAGGAGCTCAAGAAGAACGGCCTGTTCCTGGTGCCGGGCTTCGCCAAGTTCGTGGTCATCAAGAAGCCCGCGACCAAGGCGCGCAAGGGCACCAACCCGTTCACGGGTGAAGAGATGATGTTCAAGGCCAAGCCGGCCCGGAAGATCGTCCGCGCCCGCCCGGTCAAGGCTGCCAAGGACGCCGTGGCCTGATAAAACAAAGGCCCCCTCGCAGGAGGGGGCCTTTTATGTTCGACGACCGCGAGGGCTGAAGCGGAGGGGTTCAGCCTTTGCGGCGCCTGACCCGGACCGGGACCGGCTGAAGCCGCGGCTCGGGTCCCGCGAGCGCATCGCGAATCCCGTCGATGGCGCGATCGAGCAGCTGGCGCAGCCGCTGCGTCTTCCGCGATCTCTTTGCTCTTTCCAGCAGTTTCTTCATCGCATTCACTCCGCCGCTTCGACCTTGGCCTCGGCCGGCTCGAGCGCTGCGGCGATGGCCTCGTCGACGCGCTCCAGCCAGATGAATTCGAGGTTGTCCCGCGCGCTCTTCGGGATGTCGTCGTAGTCCCGCTTGTTGCGCGCCGGCAGCATGACCCGCTTCAGTCCGGCGGCGGCAGCAGCCACCACCTTCTCCTTGATGCCGCCGACCGGCAGCACCAGGCCGCGCAGCGAGATCTCGCCGGTCATCGCGGTGTCGCTGCGCACCGTGCGGTTGGTGAGCAGCGACGTCAGCGCCGTGAACATCGCGACGCCCGCGCTCGGCCCGTCCTTCGGGGTTGCGCCCGCCGGGACGTGGACGTGGATGTCGCTCTTCTCGAACAGCTGTGGATCGATGCCGAGCTGGCTGGCTTTGCTCTTCACCAGCGTCATCGCAGCCTGCACGCTCTCACGCATGACGTCGCCGAGCTGGCCGGTCAGGATCATCCCGCCGCGGCCGGGCACGCGCGAGGCCTCGATGAACAGGATGTCACCGCCGACCGGCGTCCAGGCAAGGCCGGTGGCCACGCCCGGAATGCTGGTGCGCTGCGCGATCTCGCCTTCGAAGCGCGGCTGGCCGAGCACGGTGGCGATGTCCTTCGGGCTCACCACGATCTTGGCGGCCGTGCCCTCGGCGACCTGCACTGCGGCGTGCCGGAACACCTTGCCGATCTCGCGCTCCAGATTGCGCACGCCGGCCTCGCGGGTATAGCCCTTGACGATCAGATTCAGCGCCTCCGGCTCGATCTCGGCCTGTTCGGCCGTCAGGCCGTTGGCCTCCAGCTGCCGCCGCACCAGATAGCGCCGCGCGATCTCCAGCTTCTCGTCCTCGGTGTAACCGGCGAGGCTGATCAGCTCCATGCGATCCAGCAGCGGACCCGGAATCTGGTCCAGCATGTTGGCGGTCGCGATGAACACCACGCGCGACAGGTCGAAGGGCACGCCGAGGTAATTGTCCCGGAACGTCCCGTTCTGCTCGGGGTCGAGCACCTCCAGCATGGCAGCGGAAGGATCGCCCTGCACGCCACGGCCCATCTTGTCGATCTCGTCCAGCATCATGACGCAGTTCCTGCTGCCGGCCTTCTTGATGCCCTGGATGATGTTGCCGGGCAGCGCGCCGATATAGGTGCGCCGATGGCCGCGGATCTCGGCCTCGTCATGCACGCCGCCGAGGCTGACGCGCACGAAGGGGCGATCCATCGCGCGTGCGATGGACTGGCCGAGCGAGGTCTTGCCGACGCCGGGCGGGCCGACGAAGCACAGGATCGGCGCCTTGCTCTGCGGGGCCAGCTTGCGCACCGCCAGATATTCGATGATCCGGATCTTGATCTTCTCCAGGCCGAAATGATCGGCATCCAGGATGCGGCGCGCTTCCTTGATGTCGATCGGCTTCTCCGCGGGCAGCGCCCAGGGCAGCTCGATCAGCCAGTCGAGGTAGGTACGGACCATGCCGGCTTCGCCGGCGGCCTCGGGCATGCGCTCGTAGCGGCGCAGCTCCTTCTTGGCATGCGCGTCCGCTTCCGGCGGCATGTTGGCCTTGGCGATGGCAGCCGTCAGCTCGGCGACCTCGGCCGCCTTGCCGTCGCCTTCGCCGAGCTGGCGCTGGATGGTTGCCATCTGCTCGCGCAGGATCGCCTCGCGCTGCCGCTCGTCGAAGCTGGCGCGGGTCTTCTGGCCGATCTCGTTGGAGATGCGCAGCACCTCCAGCCGCTCGGCCAGATGCTTCGACACCTTCTCGACCCGCAAGGCGAGGTCGATGGTCTCCAGCACCTCCTGCTTGTCCTGCGGCTTGATGTCCATGAACGACGTCGCCAGGTCCGCCAGCGCGCCGGGCGCGGTGGTGCCCTGGAACATCGCGGCGAGCTCAGGCGGCGCCTGCGGCAGCAACTCGATCGCCTCGATCGCCTGGCGCTGCAAATTCAGCGCACGCGCCTCGATCTCGGGCGAGGTCGTGGTCGGCTCCGGAATCTGCTGGATCCGCGCAGCCGGGAACGGCGTTCCCGGCAGGAAGTCGAGGAGGCGCGCGCGCTGCACGCCCTGGCAGACGATGTGATGAGTGCCGTCGGGCGCGGTGATGTAGCGCACGATGTTGGCGATGGTCGCGACCCGGTAGAGATCGTCCGGCCCGGGCTCCTCGGTCTCGGGGCTGCGTTGCAGGACGATGCCGATCGGCCGCTGCTCGCGCAGCGCCTGCTGCGCGGCGGCGACCGACTTCGGCCGCGCGATCGCGATCGGCGCGATGGCGCCGGGGAACAGCACCATCTCGCGCACGGGGATGATGATCAGCGCGTCGTCGGGGATCTTCACGTCGGAATTGTTTTGGGAATTGGTCTCGGTATTCATCTGTTCGGTGGCCATGATCGACCTCAGGATTTGGCGAGGCGCAGTGCGACGCAGCCGTCCATCACGAAGCGGCTGATGGCGTAGCGGCCGAGGGGAAGCGCGATGCGCCGCTCGAAGCGGCCCTGCGGCAGCTCGAGCCGGTGGATGCGGGCGTTGCGAAGCTCCGGCGGAAGGGTGCGCTGGCCGGAGATGACGAGCGCGCCGTCATGGATCACCGTCTCGACATTGTCGGGATTGACGCCGGGAAGCGCCACCAGGATCAGAAGCTCATGCTCGGTTTCGAGCACGTCGATCGGCGGCTCCCAGCAGGCTTCCTGGCGGCCGAACTGCTGCCGCAGCCGGTCGGCGCGGGTCAGCGAGTCCAGGGCTTCGGACAGCATCCAGTCGAGGGGATTTTTGGGTTGCATGGCAAGACTCGGGGATGGCGCTGCGGTTGGAAGACCAGCATATGGGGACGGTTCCCCGAAATTCCAGCATCGCGCGTTCAGAGCATGCCTGGCCCGTCGAACCCGAGGAGGCCCTTGCAGTCGGACGCTACGGCGCCGCGACGATGTTCCGCGGCGTCGAAGGCAACAGTTGGGCGCGGCGCGCAGATCAGGCGGCGGCGCGGTATTCCTCTTCCGCTTCGAGGTTGATGACGGAGGTGGCGAGCTCGGTCAGCGTGCGATCGGTCGTCTCTTCCTCATCGAGCGTCGCCTGGAGCAGCCTGGCGGCGTCCGGCATGCCGAGCTCCTCGGCCCAGGTGCGCAGTGTGCCATAGCGGGAGATCTCGTAGTGCTCGACGGCTTGCGCTGCGGCGAGCAGGCCGGCGTCGAGGGCGGGGGCGTTCTTGAAATCCTTCATGATCTCGGCGCCCTCGTCGGTGATGCCGTTGATCGCCTCGCAGGGCTTGCCGCGCGCGGGCTTGCCCAGCATCTTGAAGACTTGGTCGAGACGTTTGATCTGGCCCTGCGTCTCGCGCAGATGCTTGTTGAAGGCTGCGGAGAGCTGCTTGGAGTGAGCCGCCTTCGCCATCTTCGGCAGCGTCTTGATGATCTTGTTCTCGGCGAAATAGATGTCCTTCAACGTCTCCAGGAACAGGTCGCTCAGCATCTTCGGCGCCTGACGCGTCCGGCGCGCCGCGGTCTTCTTGGTGGTCCTTTTCTTTGCTCGTTTGGTCATAAACCCTCCTCTCGAGGTGACAGGGGAAGGCGATGCCTTCCTCAATCCTCGCGCGACCAAGACTCTGGGAGGGCAAATGTTCCTCGCGAAGGCCGCCTCGAGCCGTTATGGATTGCGGCTCCACCTCGCGTGAGACCCACCCGCATGCTCGACTTCGCTCTGTCCGCCTTCGTGACGCTGCTGCTGGTGGTCGATCCCGTCGGCCTTGCGCCGGCTTTCCTCGCCGCGACCGGGGGCATGCCCGACACGGTCAAGCGCACGATCGCGCTACGCGCGCCGCTGATCGCCGCCTCGATCCTGGTGGTGATCGCGCTGGTCGGAAACTGGCTGCTGCGGCAGCTCGGGATCGGCATCCCCGCCTTCCAGATCGCCGGCGGGCTGCTGCTGTTCGGCGTCTCCTACCAGATGATCTTCGGCGACCGCCCGCATCGCGAGGCCCGCGAGGCCGACAAGGCGACGTCGGAGCACGCGTCCGACGTCGCTGTGTTTCCGCTGGCCATCCCCATGATGGCCGGTCCCGGCGCGATCGCGACCACGCTGCTGTTGACGGGCGATGCCGGCTACGGGGCGAGGCTCGCGATCATCATCGCGATCGTCCTCGCGGTGTGCCTGCTCTGTATGCTGTGCTTTCTCTCGGCGAGCCTGATCGCCCGCACCCTCGGGCGCACCGGAAATGCGGTGCTTTCGCGCGTGCTCGGCATGCTGCTCGCCGCCTATTCCGTGCAGTTCGTGATCAACGGCATCGCGGCCGTCCGGGCGAGCCTGCCGTAGGATTGCGACGATCCGTTAATCCGTTGATTCCATGGTCTATTTCGTGGAGCGGCGGACCGGCCGGCGAGACGACGGGCGATCCGGTCGCTTTCGCTTGCGCTGCCATATTGCTTTGACGTACTCCCGGTCTGACAAACGCCCATCGCCAAGAAGCCGAGAAGAAATCGAGATGTCGATGACAGCGGACGAGCCCGCCAAGAGACAGGCCATCATCGACGCCTGCCGCCGCATGAATGCGCTCGGCATCAACCAGGGCACTTCGGGCAATATCAGCGTCCGGCATGTGGACGGGCTGCTGGTCACGCCGACCAGCGTGCCCTATGAGGCCATGACGCCCGACCAGATCGTGTTCATGGCGATGGACGGCTCGCACGCGCCCGATCAGAAGCCGTCCAGCGAGTGGCGCTTCCACCGCGACATCCTGAAGGCCCGGCCCGACGTCAACGCCGTGGTCCATGCCCATCCGACCTATTGCACCATCCTGGCGATCATGGGCATGGAGATCCCGCCCGTGCACTACATGATCGCGGCCGCAGGCGGCGACAGCATCCGCTGCGCGCCCTATGCCACCTTCGGAACGGAGGAACTGTCCGAACATGCGGTGCGGGCGCTGGAGGGGCGGCTTGCCTGCCTGCTCGACCATCACGGCATGATCGCGATCGGCAAGACGCTGGACAAGGCGATGTGGCTCGCCGTCGAGGTCGAGACCCTGGCGCGGCAATATCACGGCTGTCTCCAGATCGGGAAACCGCCGCTGCTCTCGGGCGCCGAGATCGAGCGGGTTCGCCAGCGCATGGCCGGCTACGGCATGTCGGAAGGATAGGGCGGGCAGAAGGTGTTCGTGCGGATCAGACATCTCGTCGATCGCAAGGGATCGAACCGCGTCATGGTTCGCCTGCGCGCGCTCCTGCGCAGCAACGAGTTCTACCTGATCCCGCTCGCCCTGGTGATCGGCACGCTGGCCGGCGCCATCGTGACGCTGATGGCCGAGATCGCGCAGATTGCCCATATGCTCATCTACGGCATTCCCGTCGACGTTCGCCTGTCGGCCAACGCCTGGGTCAGCCCCTGGGCGGCGCTGATCGCGCCTGCGCTCGGCGGATTGGCGCTAGGCATCATGGAATGGTCGCGGCGGCGGATGAAGATCTCCAGCGCGGTCGACCCGATCGAGGCCAATGCGCTGCGCGGCGGCAATCTGTCGATGCGCGACAGCCTGGTGGTGTCGAGCCAGACGCTGATCTCCAACGGCTGCGGCGCCTCGGTCGGCCTCGAGGCCGGCTATACCCAGATCGGCTCCGGCATCGCCTCGCTGCTCGGCAAGTTCTTCAATCTGCGCCGCAACGATCTGCGCCTGATGGTCGGCTGCGGCGCTGCCGCCGCGATCGCCGCGGCGTTCGGCGCGCCGATCACCGGCGCCTTCTACGCCTGCGAGCTGATCGTCGGCGTCTATTCGGTCAGCAGCGCCGCCCCGATCCTGGCCGCCTCGCTCGCCGGTGCGCTGACCGCGCAATGGCTCGGCGGAGCGCCGTATTCGCTGGAGATACCGAAGGTCAGCGCCGTCGGCGTCGAGCAGTACCTGGCCCTGATCGGTCTCGCCCTCATCACCAGCGGCGTCGGCATTGCCGTGATGCGCTCCTCGCCGATGTTCGAGCGCCTGTTCGCCTGGCTGCCGGTCTGGCTGCGTCCCGTGATGGGTGGCCTCGTCGTCGGCGGCTTTGCCATCGTCACGCCGCAGGTGCTGGCGGCCGGCCACGGCGCCATGGTGCTCGACCTCTTTCACGACATGACGATCGGCCTGATCGCGCTGATCATCGCCCTGAAGGTGACGGCCTGCCTGGTCTCGCTCGCCTCGGGCTTCCGCGGCGGCCTGTTCTTCGCCTCGCTGTTCGTCGGCAGCCTGATCGGAAAGTTCTTCTCCGCGTTGCTGTTGCTGATCAGTCCGAACTTCGTGATCGATCCGCTGGTGGCGATGCTGACGGGCATGGCGACGCTCGGCGTCGCCATCGTCGGCGGTCCCCTGACCATGTCGTTCCTGGTGCTCGAGATGACCCGCAATGTCGACGTCACCGCCGTGGTGCTGGCCGGCTGCATCGTCACCTCGATCTGCGTCCGCTTCATGTTCGGCCACTCCTTCTCGACCTGGCGCCTGCATCTGCGCGGCGAGACCATCCGCAGCGCCAACGACGTCGGCTGGCTGCGCAACCTGACCGTCGAGCGGCTGATGCGCTCCGACGTCGGCAAGGTGCCGTCGACCACGACGATCGCCGCCGTACGCCGCGAATTCGCGCTGGGCTCACGGCCGGGAGTCGTCATCGTCAACAATGCGGACGAATATGTCGGCCTCGTCCTGCTGCCCGATCTGTTCTCCGGCGACCTCGACACCATCGCCGACGACATCCAGGTGATCGAGCTCGCCCGCCTGATCGACATCGTGCTGATCCCGGAAATGAACGTGAAGTCGGCAATGGCGGTGTTCGACGAGGCGGAAGCCGAGATGCTGGCGGTGGTCGATTCCACCGACAGCCGCAAGGTGGTCGGCTTCCTCACCGAGAACTTCGCCCGCCGCCGCTATGTCGAGGAGATCGACAAGGCGACGCGCGGCGTGCTGGGGGCGCTGTCGTAAGGCGCGATGCGCTTTTCCGGTTCACTGAGATGGAGAAGCGACGACGCAGGCCACGATCCGGCGGACCAGTGGCAGCACCATCAGCAGCGTTGGAAAGGCGACCAGCCATGACAGCGCCCAGGCGCCCGGCCAGGTCGCGAGGAAGGCCGGCGTTGCGCCGAGGCTTCGAAGCGTCGAAATGACCGACACCACGGCTGTCATGAGGATGGACAGCACAAAAGGCATTACGATCGGCGCGTAGCGCGCCGGCAGTTTGCGAACCGCAATCATCTGATTTCTCTTACGGAAAAGGACGCGTCAGTCACGTTGAACCCTGCAAATGGCATCGATCCCGACGGCGTCGGTTGATGCGTTGGTTCACGTGAAACGCTTACGGCGACCGAAAACGGCGCGGCTGTTCATTATCCGCTCAGGTTGAAGGGTTCAAGCTGCATCTGGTGGTTCGGTTTACAATCGTTCAAAGCGTGGCAGATTGCCGCGATCACGAAACCATTTCAGTGGTTTGCGCATTATATACTGTTTGCAAGAGTCAATTTGGGCGAGAGCAGAGGAAGGTCAAAACCAAATGAGTGATGGACCGATGAAGTCTGCGGGTGGCCGCAGCATTGTACTGGCCGCGTTCGCCAGCCTGGCACTGGTCGCAACCTCTGCATCGCCCTCGGCTGCGGCGTCCGCGGGACCGGCCAAGGCGGTGTCGGCAAAGGTCGTCACGGCGGGTCAGGCCACGTCCGACGTCACCGATTTCAGCGCAGCCCGACGTCGCTACTATCGACGCGGCTCGAACGCTGCGGGCCTTGCCGTCATGGGTGCCGCAGCGGGCATCATCGGAGGGGTGATCGCCGAGCAGCGGCGCCGCGAGTACTATGAGGACCACTATTACTATGGTCCGCGTCCTTATTACGGCGGCCCGGGCTATTACGGCGGCGGTCCTTATTACGGCCAGCGCTACTATTATCAGCCCTACTAGGCGGTCGTTTTCGCCGTAGCCTGGACGGAGTGCAATCCGAGGTCATCGTCGGATCCGCGGGAAGCTTCACCGATTTCGCCAAAGGGGCGGTGCTTTGCACCGCCCCTTTGTTGCTTCGGGGACGGGCCGGCCCGCCGTCCGTCCTGTTTCGCCCGTCTGTCAATGCCCTTCCATGAAAATATTCCGCTTTACCGAAATTCGGATTTGTCGTATGTGTCGCCCATCCCGGCTCATCCTTGAGGGGCGATCTTGTGGTCGTCATTTTCGCGAGCCGGGCTTGCGGTGGACGCGGCAGCGTCGGGCGCGAGAGTTGCGGGCAGGGCGGATTGCTCTCCGTGAGCCCAAGGCTTCGCGCTGGACGAGCGGCGCTGTCAGGTTCGTCTCGCCAGCAGGTTTCCGGCTCCGTCGACAGGGCTGGAAAAACCGCGGCGAAATGGCGGGCCGTGCGTACGGCAAAACCGTGTGGTCCTGGCCGTCGTTGCTACGGTCAAGCTCTTGCGGAGGCGGCAGTCGCGTCAACCGGCGCGGTGCCGGTGAATT
>NZ_FOQJ01000007.1:0-354384 GCF_900113725.1 Bradyrhizobium sp. cf659 | reverse complement strand
CTCTACAAGAGCCGATGGCAAATCGAGCTGTTGTTCCGTTGGATCAAGCAACATCTCGACATCCGCAAATTTCTCGGCGCCAACGACAATGCGGTCCGGCTCCAGGTGTTTGCCGCAATGATCGCCTACCTGTTGCTGCGTATCGCCGCCAAAGCCAACTGCCTCGCCATGCTTCCGATCAGGTTCGCTGAACTCGTCAGCCAGCTTCTATTCACGCGCCGGGCCATCGCCGCAATCGACAAGCCTCCACCCATCAACCCAAGCAAACGCAGATCCCACAGCCACCCAGACCAGATCGAGCTATCCTATGCCTAACTTCCCCGGACAGCCCTGCGTAAGAACGGGGAGAGGGAGAGGGAGAGGAGAGGTCTTCAGAAGATCCGCGAGAAGATCACGTAGAGCGTGGCCGACAGCATGATCGCGCAGGGCAGCGTCAGCACCCAGGCCATCAGCAGGTTGCGGATGGTCGACCATTGCAGGCCCGAACCGTTCGCCGCCATGGTGCCGGCGACGCCGGACGACAGCACGTGGGTGGTCGAGACCGGCAGGCCGAACACGTCGGCGGCGCCGATCGTGGCCGCGGCGACGAGTTCGGCGGAGGCGCCTTGCGCATAGGTGAGATGGGTCTTGCCGATCTTCTCGCCGACCGTGATCACGATGCGCTTCCACCCGATCATGGTGCCGAGACCGAGCGCGATAGCGACCGCGATCTTCACCCAGTTCGGGATGAACTTCGTGGCGGCGTCGAGCGAGCCCTTGTAGGCGTTGAGGGTTGCGACCTCTTCCTTGCTGAGATCGTTTTCCTTGTCCTTCATCAGGAAGCGGATCGCTTCCGAGGTCAGGTACATGTCGTTGCGGGTGTTGCCGACGGCTTCCGCCGGCACCTTGTTCAGCGTGCCGTATTTGGCGACCTGGTCGCCGACATCCTTCACCAGCACGGCGAGCGAGGGATAGGTGCCCTCGTTGATGTGATGCAGCGCGATGTACTGCGTCACCGCCGGACGGGGATCGCCGATGATGCTGTGGCCGGCGCCCTTGGCCGAGATCACCTTGGAGGCGGCCTCCGAGGTCTTCTGGAACTGGGCGACCTGGGATTCCGGCAGCGCGCGGTTGAGCGCGTAGGCGGTCGGCACGGTGCCGATCAGGATCAGCATGATCAGGCCCATGCCCTTCTGGCCGTCATTGGAGCCGTGGGCGAAGCTGACGCCGGTGCAGGTCGCGATCAGCAGGCCGCGGATCCAGAGCGGCGGCGCCTTGTTGCCTTCGGGCGCAGAATAGAGTGCCGGGTTGCGCACGACGAATTTGAGGAGCAGCAACAGCACAGCGGCGCAGATGAAGCCAAACAGCGGCGACAGCAGCAGCGCGTAGCCGATCTCGGTCGCCTTGCTCCAGTCCACGCCCGAGGTGCCGTCGCGGCCGCGCATGACGGCGTTGGCGATGCCGACGCCGATGATCGAGCCGATCAGCGTATGCGAGGACGAGGCGGGCAGGCCGAAGAACCAGGTGCCGAGATTCCACAGGATCGCGGCGATCAGAAGCGCGAACACCATCGCGAAACCGGCGCTGGAGCCGACCTGAAGGATCAGCTCGACCGGCAGCAGCGAGACGATGCCGAAGGCGACCGCGCCGGAGGACAGGAGCACGCCGAGGAAGTTGAAGAAGCCCGACCACATCACGGCGACTTCGGCCGGCAGCGAATGGGTGTAGATCACGGTCGCCACCGCGTTGGCGGTGTCGTGGAAGCCGTTGACGAATTCGAAGCCGAGCGCGATCAGCAGCGCGACGAACAGCAGGATGTAGGGCAGGAAGGTCGTCACCCGCGTGCCGGTCGCGTTGACGTCGGCATAGATGCTGTAGGCGACGAACAGCAGGCCCGCGGCGAGGATGCCGAAGAACAGGATCATCGTCAGCGGATTGAAGCCCTTGTCGAGATTTGGCCGCGAGGCCGGCTGGATCGGCGCGGGATCGGCTACCGCGCGGTCGAATGCTACATCGGTCATGTCAGGACGCCCCTTAACTTTCAGGTAAGGGTATTGTCCGCGATGGATTTGAAGGCTGGATGACAAGCGGCGGTTGAAAGGCGTTTTCCCGCCGCTATTTAGGCGATTTAGGCGGCGCGCGCGGATTTCTTCTGCAAGTTGGCCGCGATCTTCAGATCTTCGACAAAGCGCTGATATTCCAGCACCTTGGCCTCCGGATCGGGCAGCCGCAGCAGATAGGACGGGTGCACCGTCACCAAAGCCTTGCAACCGTCGGGAAGGTCGATCAGCCGGCCGCGGGTCTTGCCGATTGGGGTGATCTTGCCGAACACGCTTTGTGCGGCGGTGGCGCCCATCGCCACGACGAGATCGGGTTGAACGGCCGCCAGCTCCCGCTCATACCATTGCCGGCATGCCCGGATCTCCTGTGTATTCGGCTTCTGATGCAGGCGGATTTTTCTGCGCGGCACGAATTTGAAGTGTTTGACCGCGTTGGTGACATAGACCTTCTTGCGATCGACGCCGGCTTCCTCCAGCGCGCGGTCGAGCATCTGGCCGGCGGGGCCGACGAAGGGATGGCCGGCGAGGTCTTCCTTGTCGCCGGGCTGCTCGCCGACCAGCATGATGGTGGCGTCTTTCGGCCCTTCGCCGAACACGGTTTGCGTCGCGTCCTTGTAGAGCGGGCAGGCACGGCAATGCGCGGCCTCCTCGCGGAGCGCTTCGAGATCGTTGGCGGCTGCTTTGTGTCCCATGATGGCTTCCGGACGTGGAGAGATCCGTCCGCCGGTCCAGCGTTCGGCATCGGCGAGCAGGGGTCCAAGTATCGATCCAAGTGTCGATGCGTCCTGGAGGTTCCTCCGGCGCTTCACCGGCGCGTCAGTCGTCGTCAGCCGGTCGGGTTGGAAATGGCGCCGCCAGGTTTCCTCCAGGCGGCCTGGGGCCGGCCACTCCGCCCGGCTGATCCCAGGCGTGAAGGAGATCGCGTGACCGTTCCAATGGGCACAAACGTCAGGCGTGAGGATCGACCAGGGCATGTCGGCAAAACGACGCGCGAAGAACGGCGCGGCGAATGCGACGATGTGATGCTCCGGCTCGAACCAGGCGGCGTAATGCGCCTTCTGCTCGCGCCCGATCTCGCGGAAGCGGACGAGATCGCGCATCCGCTGCGTATCGCGCTGCACGCTGCCAGCCATCGCGGTTGCCTGCGCCACGTCGGGATCACTCATCGTTGCGAGCAGGTCGTGATCGGCCTTCAACCGCCAGAGCAGGCGATAGAGCAGCGCAAAACGCTCGCCGCCACGATGCAGGATCGCGACGCGGGCAAGCTCGATGAAATGGGCCGGCACGGTGAACGTGCTCTCGGTCTCGATCGGCGGAAGGCTCGGCGCTTCGGACAGGCCGGGGGGCATCTGGTCGTCCGTCTGGCCTTGCACGTGCCACACCACGTCCGCCGGGGCGACGTGATGCAGGGCGAATGCGCGTGCGGCTTTGCGCCAGCCGTCAAAATCGGTCTCGCTGTCCAGGGTGACGAGGTACATGGCACTCGAATCCTCTTGATTCCGCTCATGAATCCGAAGGCGCGCCAATTCGATTGACTCCCAGGGCGCCGTTAGCTTTATATTAGAACATATCATGAACAAATGAGCCAGCCACGGGTTCTTATTTTTGAGCCACGGCACTCATCTCAAAGGAGCGGCGAGCATGAGCGGCGCACGCATGAGCGCGCTTGCGACCTTGCGCGGCCAGATCGAGCGCATCGAGACGGCGGAGGTCGTGCATCAGCACGATCGCGTCGCGCTTGGCCACGGCGAGGTCGACAGCGCGCTGAAGGGCGGGCTTGCGCGTGCGGCGATCCACGAGGTGTTTTGCGAGGGGCGCCAGGGCGCCGCCGCGACCGGGTTTGTCATGGGCGTTGCGGGACGCGTGACCGCGCGCCGGCCGCTGCTGTGGGTGCGGCAGGATTTTTCGGAACTGGAAGCCGGCGCGCTGTCGATGAGCGGGCTCGCCGAGCTCGGCCTCGACCCGCGCCGCGTGGTGATGGTGCGTGCGGCCGATGTGGAGAGTGCGCTGCGCACTTCGGCCGATGCACTCGCCTGCGATGCGCTCGGCGCGGTCGTGCTCGAGCTCTGGGGCGAGACGCGGCAGTTCGATCTCGTGGCGAGCCGCAAGCTGACGCTGGCCGCGCAAGGCTCCGGCGTCACCGGCCTGCTGCTGCGGATGGCCGCGCAGCCGCTGCCCTCGACCGCGGAGACACGATGGATGCTGCGTGCGGCGCATTCGCCGCCGGGCTCGATGTGGAGTGCCTGGGGCGCGCCGCGCTTCGATGCCGAGCTGTTGCGTAATCGTCATGGCCCATGCGGCCGGTGGATCATGGAATGGAAATGTGATGAGTGCCAGTTCAGTGAACCGTCGTCGTATCCTCAGCCTGTGGCTGCCGCGCCTGCCCATCGACCGGATCCAGCGGTTTCTTGGCAGCGCCGGACTGCATAAGGACAACGAGCCAAGCGTCGTCGTCATCAAGGACACCAATGCGCTGGTGATCCATGCGCTCGACGATGCGGCGTCGCGTCTCGGGCTGCATATTGGCCAGCCCTTGGCCAATGCCCGGGCGATGTGCCCGGACTTGCGGGTGTTCGATGCCGATGTCGTCGCCGATGCGAAGACACTGAGCGACATCGCCGACTGGTGCGACCGCTTCACGCCGCTGGTTGCGCTCGATCCGCCGCACGGGCTGTTTCTCGACATCACCGGCTGCGCGCATCTGTTCGGCGGGGAAGCCGCGCTGTTGCAGACGCTGGTTCGCGCGCTCGGCCGGCAAGGCTTTGCCGTCAGCGCGGCGATTGCCGGCACCTCGGTCTGCGCGCGCACGCTGACGCGGCAGGTCACAGGCACCATCGTCGCCGATGGCGGGGAGGCGGAGGCGATCAGCCGGCTGCCGGTGTCCGCGCTCGGCGCGGGCGAGGCCATCACCACCGGCCTGCGCCGCGCCGGCCTGAAGACCATCGGCGATGTCGCATCGCGCAGCGCCCACGAAATCACGGCGCGGTTCGGCGCGCGGTTCTCCACGCTGCTCGCGCACGCGCTGGGGCAGGGCGATGCGCCGATCAATCCGCGAAAGCCGCTGCCTGACTACATCGTGGAGAAGCGCTTTGCCGAGCCGATCGCGACCGACACCATGATCGCGATGACGCTGTCGCGGCTCGCCGACACGTTGATCGCGTCCATGGAGAAGCAGGGCAAGGGCGCGCGGCGGCTGGAGGCCGCCTTCTTCCGCACCGATGGCGTGGTGCGCGCGATCATGGTCGAGACCGGACGTCCGGTGACGCGAAGCGCCGTCATCGACCGCCTGTTCCGCGAGCGGCTCGATGCGCTCGCCGATCCCCTCGATCCCGGCTTCGGCTTCGACATGGTGCGGCTGTCGGCGAGCCGCACCGAGATCGTGGTGCAGGAGCAGCGCGATCTCGACGCCCATGTCCACGACAATGACGAGCTCGCCGCGCTGATCGACCGCATCGCCGCGGGGATCGGTGGCAAGCGCGTCGTCGTGCACCTGCCGCAGGACACGCATATCCCTGAATGTGCGGTGATGGCCGCGCCGGCGCAGCATCATCTCGCCGCCGCCATGCAGGCCGAATGGCCGGCACGTGTCGAGAGCGAGCCGCCGCTGCGCCCGTTGCGGCTGTTCGACAAGCCTGAGCCGATCAAGGTGCCGTTCGCGACCGTGCCTGATGGTCCGCCGCATCAATTCACCTGGCGCCGCGCACTGCATGCGGTGGTGCGCGTGGAAGGGCCCGAACGCATCGCCATGGAATGGTGGCGGCAGGACGGCAAGCAGTTCACGCGGGACTATTTCCGCATCGAGGATGCCGAAGGCCTGCGCTTCTGGATTTTTCGCGACGGTCTTTACGAGGGAGAGGTGTTCGACGACGACGGCAAGCCGGTTCCTCCCGGCTGGTATGTGCACGGTCTCTTCGCATGACCGCGTCCGCTTATGCCGAGATCGGCATCACCACCAACTTCTCGTTCCTGCGCGGCGGCTCGGATCCGCGCGCCTATGTGCATCAGGCGAGCATCCTCGGCATTCCCGCGATCGGCATTGCCGATCACAACACGCTTGCCGGCGTGGTGCGGGCCTACAAGGAGCTCGACAATGACAAGGTGCTGCACAAGCCAAAGCTGCTGATCGGCACGCGCATCGTCTTCATCGACGGCACGCCCGACATTTTTGTCTATCCGCGCGACCGCGCAGCCTATGGACGGCTCTGCCAGCTTCTCACCAGGGGCAAGCGCGGCGACGACATCACGCGGATCGAGAAGGGCGAGTGTCGTCTCACCTTCCCTGATCTCCTCGAGTTTTCGGAAGGCCAGCTTCTGGTCCTGACCCTGCCGCATCGCTTCGAGCCGGCGCAGGCGCTGGATGTTCTTGCAACGCTCAAGGCGACCCGCGCCGATGGCGTGTGGCTGGCGGCGAGCCTGGTCTATCGCGGCGACGACCGGCGTCGCCTGGCGCGGCTCGATGATCTCGCGGGAAAAGCAAGGGTGCCGCTGCTCGCGACCAACGAGGTGCTCTACCACGATCCCGGCCGCCGCCCCCTCCAGGACGTGCTGACTTGCATCCGTGAAAAGACCACGATCGAGGCGGTCGGACGGAAGCTCGAGGCCAATGCCGAGCGCTTTCTCAAAACTCCACGAGAAATGTCGCGGCTGTTCCGGGACTTTCCCGAGGCGATCGCGGAGACCATGCGCTTTGTGAACAGGATCGACTTCTCGCTCGACCAGCTCAAATATCAATATCCGGACGAACCGGTGCCGCCGGGCAAGACCGCGCAAGGGCATCTGGAGGATCTGACCTGGGCGGGCGTCGATAAATATTTCGCCGGCGAAATCGATGACAAGCTGCGTGCCACACTCAAGAAAGAGCTCGCGCTGATCGCCGAGTTGAAATACGCGCACTACTTCCTCACCGTGCACGACATCGTCCATTACGCGCGCAGCCAGAATATTCTGTGCCAGGGCCGCGGCTCGGCGGCGAATTCGGCCGTCTGCTACGTGCTCGGCATCACCTCGGTCGACCCGACCAAGGTCGATCTGTTGTTCGAGCGCTTCATTTCCAAAGAGCGGCTGGAGCCGCCCGACATCGACGTCGATTTCGAGCATTCGCGGCGCGAGGAGGTGATGCAATATGTCTATCGCCGCTATGGCCGCCACCGCGCCGCGATCATCGCCACCGTCATTCATTATCGTCCGCGCAGCGCCATCCGCGACGTCGGCAAGGCGCTGGGCCTGACCGAGGACGTCACCGCCGCGCTCGCCGACACCGTCTGGGGGAGCTGGGGCAGTGGCCTCAACGACATGCAGGTGAAGCAGGCCGGGCTCGATCCGCAAAACCCCATGATCAACCTCGCGGTTGAGCTTGCGACCGAGTTGATCGAATTCCCGCGCCATCTCTCCCAGCATGTCGGCGGCTATGTGCTCACCCAGGACCGGCTCGACACCTATGTGCCGATCGGCAACGCCGCCATGGACGACCGCACCTTCATCGAATGGGACAAGGACGACGTCGACGCGCTCAACATGATGAAGGTCGACGTGCTCGCGCTCGGCATGCTGACCTGCATCCGCAAATGTTTTGATCTGATCGCGGACCACAAGGGCGAGCATTGGGTTCTGGCGAGCGTTCCGCAGGACGATCCCAAAGTCTACGACATGCTGTGTGACGGGGAATCGCTCGGCGTGTTCCAGGTCGAGAGCCGCGCCCAGATGAACATGCTGCCGCGCCTGAAGCCGCGGACGTTCTACGACCTCGTGATCGAGGTCGCGATCGTGCGGCCGGGGCCGATCCAGGGCGACATGGTGCATCCGTATTTGCGGCGGCGGAACGGCCAGGAGAAGGTGAGCTATCCCTCGCCATCGCCCGAGCATGGTCCCGCGGACGAGCTCTACAAGGTGCTGCACAAGACGAAGGGCGTGCCGCTGTTCCAGGAGCAGGCAATGCGCATCGCGATCGAGGCGGCCAAATTCACCTCCGAGGAGGCCAACGGCCTGCGCCGCTCGATGGCGACGTTCCGCAATGTCGGCACCATCGGCACATACGAGGACAAGCTGATCGGCAACATGGTCGCGCGCGGCTACGATCCCAACTTCGCCAGAAGCTGTTTCGACCAGATCAAGGGGTTTGGCAGTTACGGCTTTCCTGAGAGCCACGCGGCGAGTTTTGCGCAGCTCGTCTACATCTCCTCGTGGCTGAAATATCATCACCCCGACGCGTTCTGCTGCGGCCTGCTGAACTCGCAGCCGATGGGCTTCTACGCGCCGGCGCAGATCGTCGGCGATGCCCGCAAGAACGGCGTCGAGGTCCGCGACATCGACGTGTCCTACAGCTTTGCGCAGAACACGCTGGAGAATACTGGCGGCAAATATTGCGCCGTGCGCCTGGGCTTCCGCCAGATCGACGGTTTCCATTGGCTCGATGAAGACGAAGAGAGTTTGAAACGTTCTCAGCTGTCATTCCGGGGCGCGCCGCTTGGCGCGAGCCCGGAATCCATCGGGCCGCCTACGCCTGGCGGAAAGGATGCCGGGTTTATCGCTGACGCGACGCCCCGGAATGACGGCGGGGAGTTGGACTGGGCCGACCGCATCGTCGCCGCCCGCAACCGCCGTCCCTTCACCTCGCTGGAAGACTTCGCCCGCGACACCGGCCTGCCCAAGCGCGCGCTGATCCTGCTCGCCGATGCCGACGCGTTCCGCTCGCTCGGGCTCGATCGCCGCGAGGCGCTGTGGCAGGTGCGGCGGCTGCCCGACGGCGTGCCGTTGCCGCTGTTCGAGGCCGCCACCGCCCGTGAGCAGCCCGACGAGCATGCAAAGCCATTGCCCGTGATGCCGCGTCCCGAGCAGGTGGTCGCGGACTACCAGACCATCCGGCTGTCGCTGAAGGGCCACCCGATGGAATTCCTGCGCGAGACGTTTTCGCGCGAGCGCGTCGTCGCCTGCAAGGACGTCAATCATCAGAACGAGCGGCGGCGCGTCCGCTGCGCCGGCGTGGTGCTGGTCCGGCAGCGGCCGGGCAGCGCTAGCGGCGTCGTGTTCATGACGCTCGAGGACGAAACCGGCATCGCCAATGTCGTGGTGTGGCCCAAGATCATGGAGCAGTACCGCAAGGAAGTGATGGGCGCGCGTCTCATCCTGGTCGAAGGCTATATCCAGAGCAGCCCCGAGAAGGTGACGCATCTCATCGCCCAGCGCATGGTCGACCGCTCGCACGATCTGATCGGCCTTGCCAACGACGCGCTGACCCGCAAGCATCCGGTGCCATCAGGCGCCGCGCTGATCGAGCCGCTCAACGACGACCGCCGCGATCACGCCGACGCGCCGGCGCAGAAAATCCGCCATCCCCGCAACGTCCGCATCCTGCCGCCGTCCCGGGATTTTCATTGAGGATGTCATCTCTCTCCCATGTCGTCCTGGCGAACGCCAGGACCCATTACCCCAACGGGTCGTTGTTACGCTCGCCGATGGCCATTGGGAGTTTTCGCCAAACTGCTCTCGGTGGCTATGGGTCCTGGCTTTCGCCAGGACGAGATCGAGTTTGTTGAGCGACCGCGCGCCACACTCTCAGTCGTCATGCCCGGGCTTGACCCGGGCATCCACGTCTTCTGCGCGCGGCAGCGCGTGGATGGCCGGGCCAAGCCCGGCCATCACAGCGGAGGGAGTCCCGCGCGCCAGCCCCTAGAAATTCACCCGGTTCGAGATCGCGCCGTCAACGACGAGATTGGAGCCGGTGGTGAACGACGACACCGGGCTGGCCAGGAACACCGCCGCGCTTGCGATCTCCTGCGGCGTTGCCATGCGGCCGGTCGGGTTGCGCTTCATCGCATCCTTGTAGCGCTCGGGCATGTTCTGCTCGATCATGTTCCAGACGCCGCCCTTGAAGTAGACGGTGCCGGGTGAGACCACGTTGACGCGGATCTTCTTCTTCGCGTATTGCCGCGCCAGCCCCTTGGCCATGTGGATCAGCGCCGCCTTGATCGGGCCGTAGGAGCTCGCGAGATCGGCCTGTGCGGCCGAGATCGAGGCGATGATGACGAAGGCCGCGTCACCGCTTGTCTCGCCGCTCGCTTCGAGGAACGGTCGCGCGGCATCGAATGCATGCACGGCGCCGAGCACGTCGAGCCGGAAGTTCTGCTCCCAGGACGCTGCATCCTGACCTTGCGCCATCGCGCCGGCATTGGAGAACAGCATGTCGATGCCGCCGAGCTCCTTTGCCGCGCCCTCGACCCAGGACTTCAGCGCCGCGCCGTCGGTGACGTCGACCGGGCTGCCGGTGGCGCTGATACCGCTCGCCTTCAGCTCAGCGACGGTGGCCGCAACCTGATCCGCGTTGCGTGCGCACACCGCGACATTGGCGCCTTCGCCGGCCAGCGTCGCCGCAATCGCCCGCCCGATGCCGCGCGTGCCGCCGAGGATGATGGCGTTCTTTCCCTTGAGACCGAGATCCATTGCTGGTTTTCCTTTTTGTTGATCGCGCGCCGTCGTCGCGAACGAAGCGCAGTGCCTCTCCAATGTCGTCCTGGCGAAAGCCAGGACCCATTACCACAAATCCCTGTTGTTGCGCGATGTCGTGGCCAAAGCGCATTTCAACAACATTCGACCGGGGTCATGGGTCCTGGCTTTCGCCAGGACGACACCGAGCGTGTGGTTGATTGCTTCGCCTGCGGCGACTACCTCACTCCGGTGCCGCCCCCACCGGCGGGCCGCCGGGCGGGCGGTGCAGGAAGGTCAGCGACGTGTAGGCGCCGACCCAGGAGCCGATCGCAGCGAAGGCAACATAGAAGGCGTTTTCGGTGTAGCTGATCACCGCGTAGGAGGAGAGCAGATACCAGATCGCGCTCCAGCTCGCCGCCGGCACGCGCTTGCGCGCGACCACGGCGGAGGTGAACATGACATAGACCGCGTCGGTGGCCGCCGTTGCGATGAACACGGCGCCTGCGGTGAGGGGATCGATGGCGGCCATTGCATTCCTTTCTGCGATCGTGACATGGTCGCGAAAAGTACAGCATGATCCGGAAAAATGCGCAGCGGTTTTCCGGAAGGATCCGTACTTTAAAACAATAACCCGAAAGGGAGAGAAGCGGTCATGCAAAGCCTCGCCGATATTCTCAAGGGTATCTGGACCTCCGTTGGCGGCGACCCTGTCGCGCTCGAACGTGTACGGCTGACCGGCGAGGAGCCGCAGATCCCGTCCTCGTTTCGTGTCGCTGCCGCCGGCCAAACCACAATCGCTGCGGCAGGCCTCGCCGCCGCCGAAATCTGGCGATTGCGCAGCGGTGAGGCGCAGGACGTCCATGTCGACATGCGCCACGCCGTGGCCGAATGCCGTTCGGAGCGCTATTTGCGCCTCGACGACAAGCCGCCGCCGCCGGCCTGGGACGCCATCGCCGGCGTCTACAGGACCGGCGATGGCCGCTTCGTCCGCTGCCACACCAACTTTCCGCATCACCGCGACGCGGTCTGCGAGGTGCTCGGCTGCGAGGCGGAGCGCGAGAAGGTGCAGGCCGCGTTGATGCGGTGGAAGGGCGAGGATTTCGAGACCGCGGCTTACGCTGCAGGCGGCGTCGTTGCCCTGATGCGCTCTTACGACGAGTGGTCCGCACTGCCGCAGGCGCGTGCGCTCGCCGAACTGCCGCTGATCTCGATCGAGAGGATCGGCGAGGCCCCGCCAAAGCCGTGGCCCCAAGGATTATCGAACAGCGATCGCCCGCTGTCCGGTCTCCGCGTGCTCGATCTCTCTCGCGTCATCGCAGGGCCAGTCGCCGGCCGCACGCTCGCCGCGCATGGTGCGGATGTGCTGCTGGTGTCGGGGCCGGAGCTACCCGCCATTCCCTGGCTCACCATCGACACCGGCCGCGGCAAGCTCACCACGTTCGTCGAGCTGAAGAGCGAGGGCGGCAGGGCGCAGTTGCGCGAGTTGCTCAAGGACGCCGACATTGTCTCGCAGGGCTATCGCCCGCGTGCGCTTGCCGCCCTCGGCTTCGCGCCCGAGGAGGCCGCGAAGATCAATCCCGGTATCGTCTACGTGACGCTGTCGGCCTACGGCCATGCCGGCCCCTGGGCCGAGCGGCGCGGCTTCGACTCTCTGGTGCAAACCACCACCGGTTTCAACCATGCCGAGGGGCAGGCCGCAGGCATCGACGGTCCCAAGGAATTGCCGGCACAGATACTCGATCACGCTACCGGCTATCTCATGGCGTTCGGCGCGATGATGGCCAGGGCGCGCCAGGCCCGCGAAGGCGGCAGCTGGCACGTGCGCGTGTCGCTGGCGCAGACCGGCCGCTGGCTGTGGAATCTCGGCCAGCTCGACGGCGGACTGGACACCCCGGATATTACGGGCGAGGCCGTACATGCAGCGTTCATCGAGAGCATGCCATCTGGCTTCGGTACGTTGAAAGCGGTGCGCCATTCGGCGCTGCTGTCGAGAACGCCGGCGCAATGGAGCCGTCCGGCGATGCCGCTCGGCAGTCATCCGGCACAGTGGCCGGCGAGAAGCTGACGCTTAGCTTACTTGGAGCTGACGCGTCGCAATATTTTAACGCAAATGGAAAGGTGCCTGGCGTTTTTTAGGTTGTTTGAAATCTGAATTCGGCACTATTAGCGCGACCGATGAGGCAGTCATTTGCCGAGATCGTCGCAGATACGACCGGGCCCCATGGTAGTTGAAAATACCAAGCGATTGCAGGTGCTTACAAAACAACGGGTGATCTCATCCGTAGTTTTACTGGCACTCGCCGGCGCCGGTGCCTACGGCTTCCTCTATGCGGGGGCCAAGGAAAAGAGTCATTCCGAGGTCTCCAGCCAGTCGCGCAGGAATGCGCAGAACTTCACGCCGACGCCGTCCGAATGGGCGACGCTGACGATCGAGCCGGTCAAGGCCAAGACCTTCCGCGCCGAATATGTCACCGAAGGCAAGGTCGCGGTCGACGAGGACCGTTCGACGCCGGTGTTCTCGCCCTATGCGGGCAGGGTCACCAAGCTGCTCGCGAAGCCGGGCGAGATGCTGAAGCAAGGTCAACCGCTGTTCACGATCGAGGCCGCCGACACCGTGCAGGCCCAGAACGATTTCATCGCGGCGATGACCTCGCAGAACAAGGCGAAGTCGGCGATCGATCTTGCCGACATCCAGTTCAAGCGGGCCAAGGATCTCTATGAGGGCCACGCCATTCCGCTGAAGGACTATCAGCAGGCGGAAGCCACCCAGGTTCAGGCGCAGAACGACATGCGCTCCTCGGCGACGGCGCTGGAAGCCGCACGCAACAAGCTGCGGATTCTCGGCTTCACCGACGAGACCATCAAGGCGTTTCAGGACAAGGGCGCCATCAATCCGGAGGTCACGATCTATTCGCCGATCTCCGGCACGGTCGTGCAGCGCAAGATCGGCCCCGGCCAGTACGTCAATTCCGGCGCCAGCGATCCGGTCTTCGTGATCGGCGACCTCTCCACGGTCTGGCTCACCGCCTTCGTGCGTGAGAGCGACGCGGCCGCCGTGTGCATCGGGCAGGACATCACCGTCAACGTGATGGCGCTGCCGGGCCGGCCGCTGACTGCCAAGATCAACTACGTCGCCGCTGCGATCGATCCCAGCACCCGCCGTCTGCTGGTTCGCGCCACCATCGACAACAAGGACGGCCTGCTCAAGCCGGAAATGTTCGCCAACGTCACGATCTATTCGGCTGGCGACCGTGCGGCACCGGCGGTGCCGAAACAGGCGCTGATCTATGAAGCCGACAAGGTTCGCATCTGGGTGGCGCGCGAGGACAAGTCGGTCGAGCTGCGCCAGATCAAGATCGGCCTCATCAACGGCAACGTCGTCGAGGTCACGAGCAACCTGAAACCCGGCGAGCAGATCGTCACCAAGGGCAGCCTGTTCATCGACCGCGCGGCGTCCGGCAGCTGATCGACGACCCAAAAAACTGAAAACAAACTGAAGAGTTGAATGGATCGTCTCGTCGCCCTTGCCGTCAACCGGCGCTTCCTGATGGTCGGCATGTTCGTTGCCGTGCTGATCGGCGGCCTGATCGCATTCAACCAGCTCAACATCGAGGCCTATCCCGACCCGACCCCGCCGATGGTCGACATCGTGACGCAGAGCCCGGGCCTGTCGGCCGAGGAAATCGAGCGTTACATCACGATCCCGATCGAGACCCAGGTCGCGGGTCTGAAGAACCTCACGACGATCCGCACCATCTCGCTCTACGGTCTCTCCGACATCAAGCTCCAGTTCTCCTTCGCCTACACTTATGACGAGGCGTTGCAGCAGGTCTTGAACCGCCTGGCGCAGCTCGCGCCGCTGCCGGGCAATGTGCAGCCGCAGATCTCGCCGCTCAGCCCGATCGGCGAAATCTTCCGCTACCGCCTGGTCGGCCCGCCGAACTACAGCGTGCTCGATCTCAAGACCATCCAGGACTGGATCCTCCAGCGCCGCTTCCGCGCCGTGCCGGGCGTGATCGACGTCACCGGCTGGGGCGGCAAGAGCAAGACCTACGAGCTCCAGGTCGACTTCAACAAGCTCGTCGCCAACGGCCTGACGCTGCCGCAATTGCTCCAGGCGGTCGGCAATGCGAACGTCAATGTCGGCGGCAACACCGTCAATATCGGCCAGCAATCGGCCGTGGTGCGCGGCGTCGGCCTGATACGTTCGATCGACGACCTTGCCAACACCATGGTCTCGCAGACCAACGGCAACCCCGTGCTGGTCAAGGACGTCGCCACCGTCACCGTCGGTCAGAAGCCTCGTCTTGGCATTGCCGGCCTCGACGAGTCCGACGACATCGTGCAAGGCATCGTCCTGATGCGCCGTGGCGAGCAGAGCTCGCCAACCATCAAGCGCGTCCACCAGCTCGTTCAAACCATCAACGACTCCAGCATCCTGCCGCCCGGCGTGCGCATCGAGCGCATCTACGACCGTGGCGACCTGATCGAGCTCACCACCCACACCGTGCTGCACAACATGGTGGTCGGCATCCTGCTGATCGTGCTGTTGCAGTGGATCTTCCTCGGTGACCTGCGCAGCGCGCTGATCGTCGGCGCCACCATTCCGTTCGCGCTGTTCTTCGCTGTGATCATCCTGGTGCTGCGCGGGGAATCGGCGAATTTGCTGTCGGTCGGTGCGATCGACTTCGGCCTGATCGTCGATGCCACCGTCATCATGGTGGAAGCAATCTTCCGCCGCCTGACCCAGACGACGCCGGTGTCCGAATCCGAGCACATGTCGCCCGAGACGCTGTTCGGCATGAAGAGCCACGCCATCCTCAGCGCGGCGGCCGACGTGTCGCGCTCGATCTTCTTCGCCGCCGCCATCATCATCGCGGCCTTCCTGCCGCTGTTCACGCTCTCCGGCGTCGAAGGCAACATCTTCGGGCCGATGGCGCGCACCTATGCCTATGCGCTTGCCGGCGGCCTGCTGGCCACCTTCACGGTGACGCCGGCGCTGTCCGCGATCATCCTGCCCGCACATGTCGAGGAAACCGAGACCAGGGTCATGCTGATCCTGCACCGGATCTACATGCCGGTGCTGCATTGGGCGGTCGCCAATCGCGGCATCATGCTCGGCGGTGCGGTCGGTCTCGTGCTGATGACGGTGGCGCTCAGCCGGCTGCTCGGCCTCGAATTCCTGCCCAAGCTGGAAGAGGGCAATCTCTGGATCCGCGCCACGCTGCCGCCGACCATCTCGCTCCAGGAAGGCAACACCTACGTCAACGAGATGCGCAAGGTGATCCGCGCCCGGCCCGAGGTGGAATCCGTGGTGTCGCAGCACGGCCGTCCCGACGACGGCACCGACGCGGCCGGCTTCTTCAACGCCGAGTTCTTCGCGCCGCTCAAGCCCGTCAGCCAATGGCCCGGCACGCGCGACAAGGAAGAGCTGACCGCGCAACTGCTCAAGCAGCTCGACGACCGCTTCCCCGGCGTCGAATTCAACTTCTCGCAATATCTCCAGGACAACGTCTCCGAGGCCGTCTCGGGCGTGAAGGGCGAGAACTCGATCAAGCTGTTCGGCAGCGATCTCCAGGCGCTCACCGACACCGCCAACAAGATCAAGTCGGTGCTGGCCACCGTGCAGGGCGTCACCGACCTTGCGGTGTTCACCTCGCTCGGGCAGCCGACCATCCAGATCGACATCGACCGTGCCAAGGCCGCGCGCTACGGCCTCGCGCCGGGCGACATCAACGCCACCATCAAGGTCGCGATCGGCGGCGACACTGCGGGCGATCTCTACGAGCCCGGAAGCGACCGCCATTTCCCGATCATCGTCCGCCTTGCGCCGGAATACCGCAGGAGCGCGGAGGCGATCCAGAACCTGCGCATCGGCGCGCCCGGGCCGAACGGCACCGTCACGCAGATTCCCCTGAGCGAGGTCGCCACCATCAGCCTCGTCTCGGGTGCGGCCTACATCTATCGCGAGCAGCAGGAGCGCTACCTGCCGATCAAGTTCTCGGTGCGCGAGCGCGATCTCGGCAGCGCGATCCGCGAGGCGCAGCAGAAGATCGCCAGCCAGGTGCAGCTGCCGCCCGGCGCGCACATGGACTGGGTCGGCGAATTCGGCAATCTCCAGGATGCGATCCGGCGCCTCTCGATCGTGGTGCCGATCTCGCTGGCGTTGATCGGCGTCCTGCTCTGGTTCAATTTCGGCTCGATGACCGACACGCTGCTCGCGATGAGCGTGATCCCGATGGCGATCTTCGGCGGCGTGCTCGGGCTGTTGATCACCGGCACCGCGTTCAGCGTCTCCGCCGCGATCGGCTTCATCGCGCTGTTCGGCATTGCGGTCATGGACGGCATCATCATCCTGTCGCAGTTCAATCAGCTGATCGAAGAAGGCATGGACCGCGTCAGCGCGGTGATCCGCACCGGCGAGCTGCAGCTCCGGCCGGTGCTGATGACCTGCGTCGTGGCCGGCGTCGGCCTCTTGCCTGCTGCACTGTCGGAGGGCATCGGCTCGCAGGTGCAGAAGCCGCTCGCCGTCGTCGTCGTCACCGGCATGATGCTGGCGCCGGTCGTGATCCTGGTGACCCTGCCGGTCCTGATTTCCTTCTTCTCCCGCCGCGCGCGCTGATCGCGGGGGCTTGTCGCGCCTCAGAAGCCGTAGAGCCGTGCCGGATTGTCGACCAGGATCTGCTTGCGCACCTCCGCATCCGGCGCCCACACCGGGAGCTGGTTGAACAGACGACCATCGTCGATCTGGTAGAGCGGCGCGATGTCGGTGGCTTTCCGTCCCTCGACGCGGTTCGAATCCGGATGCGGCCAGTCGGTGCCCCAGACGATGCGATCCGGATTGGCCGCGATCAGCGCGCGGGCATAGGGCACCATGTCCTGATAATCAGGCGCGAGTTTTGACGAGCGATAGGCGCCGGAGATCTTCACATAAGCCTTGCCGGATTTGACGAGCGCGACCAGGTCCGCAAATCCCGGCTGCTCCAGCCCGAGCGAAGCCTCGAGGCCGCCGAAATGATCGAATACCGCGGGCACCGGCGCGGCCAGAACCAGCTCCTTGATTGCTGAGATCATCGGCAGCGTGGTGTAGAGCTGCACGTGCCAGCCGCGCGCCTTCATGCGCTCCACGGCCGCAGTGAAGCGGGCCCGGCCGACATTGGGATCGCTGATGCCGCCGGTCGCAAGGTTGATGCGGATGCCGCGGAAGCCGTCCTGCTGCATCGCGTCGAGCTGGGCCTCCGTCGTCTTGTCGTCGATCACGGCGACCCCGCGGGCGGTTCCGCCCCGCGCCTTCATGCCGAACAGAGAGGAGGAGTTGTCGGTGCCGTAGACGCTCGGCGTCACGATCACCACGCGCTCGATATGCAGCGCCTTGTGCAGAGCGGCCATTTCTTCAGGGCTCGCCGTCTCCGGCGTGTAGACCCGTCCTGCGAAGAACGGAAACTTTTCGGGATCGCCATGGATGTGGGTGTGGCAGTCGCAGGCATGCGCCGGAACATCGAAATTGACCGGCGTCGCGGGCTGCGACGCGCGGGCGTGAGCTTTGTTGGTCATGGCTACTCCGGCGGCAAGGGAGGCAAGCAGGACGCTGCGTCGGGTGAGCATGGTTTCTCTCCATGTTTTCATTATTGGCAGTGGCGCCGCGACAGTATCACATCAGCCCGGCAATCGCTCCGCTTCGCTGCATAGCTGCTCGACAAGGTTCGCAAGCGGGTGTGAGCCGTCAACGCGCACGACCGGGCAGGGCAGGCCCGCGAGCCAGGCCTCATCTTTTGTGAGACTGCGGCCCTCGCGATCGCCGGCTTCGTAGCGCGAGGCCCATTCGACGAACGACTCCGTCTCCTCATGACGCCAGCCGCCCTGTGCGACGGCATCAGCTCCGAAATGCGTAGCCTCGCGGCCACGCAGGCGCTGCAAGCGAAGCTCGCGCGGCGTCGTCACAAAGACGACAAGATCGAAGAACGGGACGAGCTCGTCGCCCCAGCCGGTGACGGTTCCGCTCAGCACCCAATCGAGACGCGGCAGAAACATCTCGCGCATCAGGCGCAGGCGCTCTGCGGCGCGGCGCGTCGTCTGGTAGGGAGGCGCGGTCGGCAGCCAGAAATAGTCGTCGCTGTCGTGATGCGGAAGCGCAAGCTGGGCGGCGAGCGCGCGACCGAGCGTCGTCACGCCGGAGCCCGAAGCTCCCATCAGATGGATGCGGCGGCTTTTCATCTCATCGGCACCGGGCCAAAAGATTGAAACTACTGCCCCGACGGCGTGCGCAGGCCGTGCCAGGCGTCGCGGACCTGCTGGTAGTGCACTTCGGGCAGGTAGTCCGGCGTGTTCAGGCTCAAGGTCTTGACGTCGAGATGGCCGACGGCGCTGAGCAGCGTGTAGGAGGCGATGACGCGGTCGCGCAGCGCGCCGATCAGACGGGCCTTGGCCTGGATCAGATCGGCCTGCGAGTTCAGCACGTCCACCGTCGTGCGCTGTCCGCCGGCGGCCTCGCGCTGCACGCCCTGGAGCGCGACGGTTGCCGCCTTCACCTCGGACTCCGAGGCCGAGACCGCGATCTTGGCACCTTCATTCGCAACCCAGGCGCTGACCGCCGCGGTGCGGGCCTGATTGCGCACCTGGTCGAGCACGAGCCGGCTCTGCGCCGTGATCTCCTTGGCCTGCCGGGTCTGCGCGGCGGCCTGGCCGCCGTCGTAGATCGGCGCGGTGACGTTGGCGACGATTGAAGCCTGGTCCTCCGCGAACGTGCCGAGTGTCGGGTCGTTGTTGCGGCTTTTGCTGGCGCTGCCCTGGATGCTCGCGCTCGGCAGCAGGGCGCCTTCGGCGACGCGGATGTTGGTGGAGGCGACATCGACGTCGAAGCCTGCCGCCATCACGGCGGGATGCTGGCGGATCGCCATCGTCATCGCGTCTTCGCGGCTCTTCGGCAGGTAGCGGTCGACGACCTCGGCGGGCCGAAGCTGCGACGGCGCATTGCCGATCACCTGCGCGTAGATCGCCTGGCTCACGGCGAGCGCGACTTCGGCGGCGTTGAGATCGGCAAGGCCGCGGTTGAGACGGGCTTCGGCCTGCGCGGAGTCGGTCGGCGTGACGTCGCCGGCGTTGAGGCGGCGCTGGGTGACGGAGAGCGTCTCGCGCAGGAAGGCGACGTTGGAGCGCTGCGCCTCGACCAGCGACTGGTTCGCCAGCACGTTGGTGTAGGCGGTGACCGCGTCGAGCAGCACGCCCTGGCCGACATTGCGCAGCGCCTCGCGGCCCGACTGGACCTGGAGTTCGGCGGCTCGCACGTTGTTGGCGGTGCGGAAACCGTTGAACAGGGTCTGCGTCACGGTGACGCCGATCACCCAGGGCTTAAGATTGGCGGTCTGGATGGTGTTGTCGGGCAGCAGATTGCGCACCGATTGCAGGCCGGCGCTGAGGCTTGCCACGATCTGCGGCCGGTAGCCGGCCAGCGCCTGCGGCACGTTCTCGTCGGTCGCGCGCTGCCGCGCGCGCTCGGCGTTGAGCTGCGGGTTGGTCTGGTAGGCCTTGGCGAGCGCCTCCGGCAGGGCTTCGGCCCATGCAGCGGAGGAGAGGGCGCAACACAACGCCAGCGTGGTCCATGTCGCAAGCACAGGACCCACGCCCGATCGATGCCGCGTCATCACGCGACCAGCTCTGGCGGCTCGCCCAATCATGTAATCCCGCTAACCCCGGCTGTCCGCCCCCGCCGACGGTGGCCTCTTAGCTGTTTAACCAGCCGGGGTCCCGCAGGCAAACTGCCGCGGGGAAAACCCCCATGTATTCCGTGCTTGTTGCAGGTGCGTCACAGGGGTTGCGCGGGGAAGCGGCGGAGCCTTACACCGGCCTTACCGCTCGCCGGCGTTACCGGTTCTTGTTCACCGGCTTGCGCTTCTCGATGAACGCCGCCATGCCCTCGGAGCGGTCTTCCAGCGCAAAGGTCGAGTGGAACAGGTTGCGCTCGACGCTCATGCCCTCGGCGAGCGTGGTCTCGAAGGCGCGGTTCACCGCTTCCTTGGCCATGGCGGCGGCGGGGCGCGACATCGAGGCGATCTTCTCGGCGGCGGCCAGGACTTCGTCCATGAGCTTGTCGGCGGGCACGATGCGGCTAACCAGGCCTGAGCGCTCGGCCTCCGCTGCATCCATCATGCGACCGGTGAGGCAGAGGTCCATCGCCTTGGACTTGCCGATCGCGCGGGTCAGGCGCTGGGTGCCGCCGATGCCGGGAATGGTGCCGAGCGTGATTTCGGGCTGGCCGAACTTGGCGGTGTCGGCGGCGATGATGAAGTCGCACATCATGGCGAGCTCGCAGCCGCCGCCGAGCGCGTAGCCCGCGACCGCGGCGATGGTCGGCTTGCGGCAGCGCGCGACGCGGTCGCCGCCGATTGCGGCGAAATCCTCGGAGAACATGTCGATGAAGCCCTTCGGCTGCATCTCCTTGATGTCGGCGCCGGCGGCAAAGGCTTTCTCGCTGCCGGTCACGACGATGCAGCCGATGGCATCATCGCCCTCGAGATCGTCGACCGCGGCTGCAATCTCGCGGAAGACGCCGAAGGAGAGCGCATTGAGCATCTTCGGCCGGTTCAGCTTGATGATACCGACCGCGCCTTTGCTTTCGACGATGATGTGTTCGAACGTGCTCATGCTCCACCCACGCTTTTGATTGGGCGGGCAATGTGCCCGCTAGCGCGGTGGGCTTCAAGGGGGCCTGGAAAGCTGCCGGAACAAGGCCGCCCGGAACGCGCAGCAAATTGCGCGTCCCGGACGAGGTCCGTCGGGCCAAAAGATCAGGCCAAAAGATCAGGCCAAGAAATCAGGCCATGAACATCCGCGCGGCGGAGGCCAGCGTCAGCAGCGTGCCGACGCCGATGAAGATCTTGCCGATCAGGGAGCTCTGGTCCCAGGCCGTGCTCTGCTGGCTGCTCGCCATCACCGGCGCGGGCCGCGGCTGCGCGTCGGCTGCGGCGATCACCGCGTTCTGCTTCTGCGCCGGCGGGCTGTCCTGTTGCAGGGCGCGGTCGAGATCGTTGAGCTGGTCGGGCGCCACCACCTGGTTCTCGGCATTCGGGGTGGCGGTATTATCGGCCGCTGCCTGGACGTTGTCGTTGGCGCGGCCCGTCATCGCGGAGGCCGCAGCCGCAGCCGCAGGCGGCGTATCGGCGGCGAGCTGCGCATTGGCGTTGGCGACTTCCGGCGGCATCTGGTTCGAAGCCGGCACGTCGCTATCGGCCTTGTTGTCAGCCTGTTTGTCGGCCTTGGCCTCGTCGGTCTTTGCCGCGTCCGTCTTGCCGGCCTTGTCGCCGGAGGACTTCTGCGCCGTCTTGCTGCTGGTGCGGCGAGCATCGTGGCGCCGGTGCTTGCTCGGCTGGACTGCATCAGCCTGTTTGCCTGCGCTGTCCGATTTGCTGTCCGCAGCCGAAGCCGGCGCCGCCTGTGCGGCGCCTCCGAACAGCAGGAAAAGCCCGGCCATAAGAATCAGGGCAGCGCGCCCGCTGGTTTTCATCATGTTGACGATCTCCCCAATCCACCCATCCCGGACCGAACAGAGACGCCGTGGCGTGACGACAGCGGGGCAGAAAATGGGAATCTTCTGGCTAGACCGGGCAAAAACGGGGCAAGCCGCCCCTTCGGGGCTGGCCGCCGGGTGCGGACGGGATCGATCGGTGTTATGAGCCGTCGCGGATTTCCACGGCCGCGTGGGAGAGTCGGCATGTCACTTATCACGAGTTCGTGATCGTGCGGGTGCCGGCGTAACAAATTGAAAGAGCGGCCGAATTGCATGGTGAGGGCGCGCGTGCGCGGACGTGAGGACGAATGGACCGGCCTGATGCGGTCGGCCATGGCAGGCGATGATGCGGCGTATCATCGCCTGTTGAAGGCGGTCACGCCGGTGCTGCGCGCCGCCGCGAGGCGCGGGCTGGCGCGGGCCGGCCAGCCTCCCGACCAGGCCGAGGATATCGTGCAGGAGATTCTGTTGGCGGTGCATCTGAAGCGGCACACCTGGGACAGCGAAGCCCCCTTCGCACCCTGGCTGTTCGCGATCGCCCGCAACAAGCTGATCGATGCGCTAAGACGGCGGGGCCGGCGCGTCTTCGTCAACATCGATGATTTCGCCGAGACCCTGCCGGGCGAGACGCCGCAGGAGACGGCGTCGGCGGGCGAGGTCACAGCGCAGCTCAACACGCTGCCGCAGCGCCAGCGCGACGTGTTGCAGTCGATCGCGGTCGATAGCGCGTCGATCAAGGACACGGCGGCAAAGTTTTCGATGAGCGAGGGCGCCGTGCGGGTCGCGTTGCATCGCGGACTTGCGGCGCTCACGGCCAAACTGCGGGACCACTAGTCATGGATACCGATCAACTCATTCGCTCGCTCGCGGCCGACAACGCCCATCGCGCCCCGCGCGTCGGCGCCGTGCTGACCATGGCGCTCCTGGTCGCCGCGCCCCTGTCGATCCTGATCTTCGCGACGTTCCTCGGCGTGCGGAGCGACGTGATGAGCGCCATGCACAACCCGTTCTTCGACATGAAGTTCGCGGTGACGCTGTCGCTCGCGATCCCCGCGATCATCGTCAGCCTGCATCTGTCGCGGCCCGAAGCCTTGCTGCGCGGCTGGGGCTGGCTGTTGCTGCTTCCCGTCGGCCTTCTTGCGGTCGCGATCGGCGGCGAGGCGATGATGGCGCCGGCCATGCCGATGACGATGCGGCTGATGGGCAAGAACTCCAGGGTTTGCCTGCTGGCGATCCCCGCGATGTCGCTGCCGTTGCTGGCGGGGGCGCTGTTCGGCCTGCGCCACGGTGCGCCATCGCACCCCGCGCTCGCCGGTGCGCTCGCCGGCCTGGTGTCGGCCGGGCTCGCCGCGACGCTCTACGCCTCGCACTGCACCGACGATTCCCCGCTGTTCGTCGCGACCTGGTACACGCTCGCGACCGCGTTCGTCGCGGCGGTCGGCGCGTTGGCCGGCTCGAAAGTGCTGAGATACTGACCGCGCAGCCAGGCCCCGCGCTCGGTCGTCAGCGCTCAAACAACCCGCGCAAGTTTCGGCGTCATGACTTCCTGCGATAGAGGATGAACCGGGTCGACTCTTCGGAGCGTTCGAACTGCTCCTGCAAGATCTCGTCCACCATCTCCTTCATCCAATCATATTGGTAGGTCGCGCCGCGTTCCAAAAAGAAATAGTCGGTCCCGGCAAAACTCCTGATCACCTGGTCCCGGCTGAACGCGTCCCGGAAAGGCATGAATTCGCTCTTGGGAGCCCGGCCAAGCGCCGGGAGAACGGCCCAATCCTGGTCCGACAACAGCAGCATGCGGCCACCGGGTGGCACGACCTTGTTGACCAGGTCGATGTCGCTGGCGTCGAGCGCGACCTTGACCGGGTCCGCGCTTTGTTTCCATCGGAAGCTGGCGATGCTTGGATACTTCAAATACGACCGCAGGCCGATCGTTATCGTCTCGGGCTGTCGCCGATCCTGCGCACTCAGAAGCACGGCGACCGAGACGACGGCGACCGCCGCCAGCGACACGGCCGGGACCAACTGCGACTTGGTTCGGCCGACAGCGGCGCGAAATGCCGATCGGCCCCACCAAGCGCCAACGGCAAGATAAGCAAACGCGTTCTGCTGCCACACCGCATCGAGCGATCGGTTCACCCACTTGGTCATGAACACCAGCGCGACGAGAGACAAAACCAGCAGATAAGCGCGCTCGATCGTGCGTGAGCCGGTCCACGCACCGGCGACGCTCACGGCTGTGCCGATGGCGATCGCGGGCATGACGATCTGGTAGACCGTCCCGAAACCGGGAGTCCAGATCAGGATCACCGCTACCCAGTTCGAGAAGCTGTGCAGACTGAGCGGGGCAAGGAAGACGTACAGGAAGTCCCTTGAAAGGACGGCCAGGCCGAATGCGGCAACGAACAATGCCAGCAGGAACACGATCGACATGCCGGTGAAGGCCGCGACCTCCCAAAACCGGCGCCGTTCCAGCAACCGCACGCATAATGCGGCACACGCCACAGCCCAGGTATAGATCCCGGTCTCGGTGTTCCAAAAGATCGAGGCCGCGCAGACGGCGGACAGCGCCACCAGCAACCAGTCGGACGGTTTCACCATGAGACGCGCCAGAATGCCCACGGCGATGAACACGAACATGTACCGGATCGCGAGCGCGGACGGCCCGCCGAAAGCGTCACCGTTGGCGTACTGGCACAGGGCGAGAAACACGACCGTCAAGACGAAAGGCATCGCCCGGTTCTGGAAGAAGTCCCGCAGCACCCAATAGGCCGACAGGTGGAAGACCACGAGACTTGCAGCAATGATCCGGATGTAGTGGCTATACAGGGCGTTGACGTCCGTGGTGAGGAACCTGCTCAACACGTAAGGCGGTCCGTACCCGTAGAACGACAGGAAGTCGCGGCCGGGCACCATGTCCTTTGCAAAGTGATAGAGCGCCGGCCCCGTCAGGTAGGATACCGGATGATTGCCGATCAACGCCCGCGTGGCCATGCCCTGCACGTCCCCGGGCAGGATCAGGGCCAGCAGTGCAGCGATCAGCACCGCATCGACCCATCGAAATTCGAATAGCCCGATCGGCCTGGATTCCGCATCGCCATCGATGTGAATGCGGATCGGGAAGCGTTTCACGAACGGGATGAAGACGGCGACGACAAGGACGGCCAGCGCGACCCTTTGAAGTCTGGGCTCGAATGTGGCCCGCAGGAACGGATGTAGCTCTGTGACGATGATCACCGACGAGAGGTAGAACAAAACGAGCGAGCGGCCTTCGAAAAACTTTCGGAGCTTGAGGGCAGCAAACGCTGCGGCAGCGCCGAACCCGTAGAACAGGACATAGAAGATTTTCTCGGCGCGCTTGATGGCCTCGCTGTTCGGGACGTCTGATCGAACGACCGGAAAGTCCTGTGCCAGGTTGACGGCAAGGTCCGGCCTGGCGGCATTCAGGATCAGATAGGCCGACAGGCCAGCTGCAACGGCGCCAACGCAAGCCCCCCACAGTGCCAAGCTCTGAAAACGCCAAAGCTCAAGTTCTGACCGTGTGATCGGCTTGACAAGACGCAACAATACCACCCCCCGCCCGGGACGAATCCTCCGGAAGGCTAAAACAAAAAAATCGCCGGCGCCATAAGCGCCGCGCGCGATGGATGGCATGCCCGTGGGAAGGCTCACGCTCGAGGATCGAAGCCGTGATGCTTCGTCCCTCGCGCGTCAGGCCGGCATCGTGCCGTGCTGCATGCGGTGGAAACGCAGCACCTGCTGCGCGGTCGATGAGCGCAGGGCCTCGTAGGTATCGCGCAGCGTCAGCATGTCGGTCTGCGAGCCGCCCGAGAGCTTTTCGCGCATGGCGATGATTGCGCGCACGCTCACCCATGACATGCCCGCGACCTTGGCGAGGATCATCACGCCCTCGGTGCGGCTCTCGATCATCATGGTCTCGGCGGTCTCGACCGCGACGCCCGCGAGCGCCGCGAGCCCCGCATTGGTCTCGTCGAACTTGCCCTGTTCTGCGAAGGCGGTGACTTGGACCTCGTTGAGGCGGCCGTCCTCGTAGAGCGACTTCACCAGCGCGCGCGCCAGCTCTGTCTGCCTGGTCATGGCCGCTGCGCGGACCCGCTGGGCCGCTTCCTGGACCACGCTCGACACCTCGTCCGCGAGCTCCGGATGCGCGGCCTCGAGCTTCCTGCGCACGTTCAAGGACGCCTTCGCGACCAGCTTGAGGTAGTGATGGCGCGGCAGGTCGGGCCGCAGGCCGATGCAGGTGGCGAGGTCGTCGTCGCGCTCGGCCCGCGTGACGAGGTCGGTGAGACTGCCCTCGGAGAGCTGCGCGCCGGGATTGCTGACGGTCGATTGCACCACGTCCTCGTCGCCGCGCGTCACCAGCACGTCGGTCAGCGCTTCCGACAGCACCCGCCGCAGCGAGATCGCCTTCAGATGCGCCTGGCCCCGCGTGCGTGCGATCTCGATCAGGGTCGTCTCGTCCAGCCGTTCCGATTTCGACAGCACCGGGCCGGCGACCTCGATGACCTCGTCGAGCGCGAGCGTGCGGATGATCTTCGGCGGTGCCGCCGCGATCGGTGCGAGGCGGTCGGCGAGCAGCGTCCTGGCCGAGGTCTCGATCTGTTCGATCAGGCACTGAAACACGTCGTCGAACACGCGGATGTGGTCGTCGGAGTAGTCCACTGCATTGCCCACGAAGAGATCGGTGACGCGGCGTAACGTCTCGACCCGGCGCGCAACGGTGCCGTGCGAGAGCGCAGCCTGCAATTCCTCGAGCAGGTTCTCGGATGGTCTGGCGGATCTGGATATCATTGCCCTGTCCTGGAGCGTTCGGTCCGGCGGCGGCTTCTCACGCGCCGGAGAAAATGGATTGGTCAGCTCGTTGCAATACGGTTGCGCCCTTGCGCCTTGGCGGAATAGAGCGCGCTGTCGGCGCGCGCGAGAATCGTGTCGGCAGTATCAACGTCGCGCAGCGTCACGACGCCCGCGGAAATCGTCACGCGCATGCCCGGGGAGAATGCGCTCCAGTCGAGATCGGCGACGATGCTGCGCAAGCGCTCGAGCATGCGCGGGGCCGCCTCGCCATCGGTATCCGGCAGCAGCAGCAGGAATTCCTCGCCGCCGTAGCGGCCGAAGCAGTCGTCCGGGCGGATGTTGGCGAAAATGGTGATCGCGAAGGTGCGCAGCACCTCGTCGCCGACGGGATGGCCGTGGGCATCGTTGATGCGCTTGAACCAGTCGAGATCGATCAGCGCGATTGCGCAAGGTGTCGATGCCCGCCGCGACTTCTCCATCTCGGTGTCGAGCAGGCGCATGATGCAGCGGCGGTTGTAGGAACCGGTCAGCTCGTCGAGTTCGGCCAGTTCCTCGATGCGCTGATAGGCCGCCTTCAGTTCGATGCTGCGCTGGTACAGGATCTTGCGCAGCGTTGCGCCGAACAGGCCGAGAAAGGCGCACTGGCCGATCACCAGCACGAAGCACAGCATCGAGGCGGTCCGCTGGAGCCGCGTTGCGACGGGCATGCCGATCGGCAGGTCGGAGGCGAGGAAGACGGCGGCAAGGCCGATGGCCGCGAGCGTCCAGGTGAGCATCGCCTGCGCCGAGGTCATGCGCAGCGTGCCGAAGGCGAAGATCAGGAACAGCACGCAGATGAAGGCGATGCCGATGGTCGGGACCGACAGCAGGAACACGAATTGCAGCGCCATATGCGCCGAGATCTGGAAGACGGTGAGATAGTGGTCGGTGAATCTGTCACCGACGCCGGCTTCCGACAGCACGGTGAACGTGCCGATGATCAGGAGGCCGCCGAACCAGAACAGCGAGGCAATGTCGACCGAGATCGCGCCGTCATAGGCGTAGATCATCAGGACGGAGGCGCCGAGCGAGTAGCTCGCCACCTGGCCGATATACATCTGGCGGCGCTGCCGGGCCCGGCGCGCCCGGACTTCGGGCGCCGCCGCCTCGGGCGCCAGAACGAGCTCCGCGACCTCAGCGGCATTCCTCTCGGGAAAGGACGTCGCGGCCGTGTTCATGGTTCCGCCAGTGGTGGATGTCAGCCCAAAAATCTACGTGGCAAGCCTTTAGGTTTGGTATCCTTTGAAAACGAATCCGAACCGTGCAGCGCAAAACAGGTGATGTCGGTCGCAAGGGGAATTTGCCGGCGATTAGGCATCATTTGCGATGCGGTCGAGCCAAAGCAGGGCTTCGTGAGACATACGTCGTGCAGGACTGCTATGGAACCGAACTTGGTCGGCCCATCCGTGCCCCGGCAGGCATTCCGCAGGGAAGTGTTGCAGTATTATGTTACCTATCTGGATCGAAATGGCCAATCCGCGCGGGCGGGGCAGGAAAAATCCGCGTATGTGGGGTAGATTACACAAGCTCCCGTATGACCGCGGTAGGTTGAACAATTTTGCACCTGTCGTCGAACCGTCCGCTGCATCGATCCGACCAACCTTGCGAGACGGCCTTTGAGCGTGACACAGGCGGCTTCGGACGAGATCCTCATCGCCAGGATCGCTCAGGGTGACCGGCTTGCCATGCAGGTGCTGTACGGGCGGCACCATGTCAGGGTCTACAGGTTCGGCCTCAGGCTCGTACGGGACGAGCAGGCGGCGGAAGACCTCATCAGCGAGGTGTTTCTCGACGTCTGGCGTCAAGCCGGCAAGTTCGAGGGTCGATCCGCAGTTTCCACTTGGCTGCTGGCCATTACCCGATTCAAGGCCCTCTCGGCGCTTCGGCGCAGGAAGGACTTTGAGTTGGACGAAGACGCCGCGAACGCGATCGAGGATACGTCCGACGATCCGGAAACGGTGGTGCAGAAGAAGGATACCAGTGAAGCGTTGCGGGGGTGTCTGACGGGCCTCTCGCCGGAGCACCGGGAAATCGTCGATCTCGTCTACTACCACGAGAAGTCCGTGGAAGAGGTGGCCGAAATCGTCGGGATACCGGAGAACACTGTGAAGACGCGCTTGTTCTATGCGCGCAAGAAACTGGCCGAACTGCTGAAAGCAGCCGGCGTTGAGCGAGGCTGGCCATGATGGCTTTGAGCAAAAAGATGCTGGAGCAAGAGCCCAGTGAGATTGAACTGCTGCTGCCGTGGCACGCCGCCGGCACGCTGAACGCGCGCGACGCCCGCCGCGTCGAGGAAGCGCTGGCACGTGATCCCGAGCTCGCCAAGCAATATGCCGCGATCCGCGGCGAGTACGAAGAGACCATCCATCTGAACGAGAGCCTGGGTGCTCCGTCGGCACGCGCGATGCAGAAGCTGTTCGTCGCGATCGACACCGAACCGGCGCGTGCGACCGGATCGCTGCCGCTGTCGGCGCGCATCTCGACCTTCTTCGCGAGCCTGTCGCCGCGGACGCTGGCCTGGTCGGCGAGCCTCGGTGCCGTCGCGCTCATGCTCCAGGCCGGCATCATCGGCGCGGTGCTGATGAAGACCCAGCCCACGACCTTCCAGACCGCCTCGCTGTCGACCAGTGCGCCGATCACGCGCGAGCTTGGGACTGCGGTTGCACCGGCGCGCGCGCTGGTGCGCTTCGCGCCCGAGGCGCGCGTCGCCGACATCACGGCGCTGCTCGACAGCTACCAGGCCTCGATCATCGGGGATGCCAAGGGCGGCATGTTCCGCCTCCAGTTCGACAAGGCGATGAGCCAGGACGAGCTCGCCTCGCTGCTCGGCAGGATGCAGCGCGAGAAGTTCGTCAACCTCGCCGTCGCGGCGCCGTAAGGCGCCGCTGAACCGATGACGCGCAAGTCCGAGAGTAAGTTGCGAGCCGGGGCCTGCGCTTCGTCGGTCGGAGCCGCGCTGCTGCTTGCCGCCTGTCTCGGCGTCGAGGTTGCGCAGGCGCAGGCGATCATGCGCACGCCCACGATCAGCGTCCCCTCGCGCACGCCGACCATCTCTCCCAGCATCGCTGCGCGGGCGGTGAGCATCGATCGCGGCCCGCGCACGATGACCACCGCACGTATCTCTACACCCCGAATCGGGCCGGCGCCGGTGCTGCCTTATGCGCGCTACTCGCCGAACCTCTATCCGTCCTGCACGGCACCCTACCGCGACGCCGACGGCGAATGCCTGGCGCAGCCGAATGCAGGCGGTGACGGCGCCGGCAAGTCCGGCAAGAGGAGCGCGGGCAAGGGGCGCGGCAACAACACGCCCGTCGCGCTGAACCAGCGCATCTTCGCAGGCGAATTCGTCGCCGAGATCGACGGCGCGCTGTCGGTGACCGAAGCCGATGAGCTCGCGCGTCGCCACGGCCTCGCGCGCATCGCGTCCGAGAATATCCCGCTGATCGGGGCGACCTTCGGCCTGTTCCGCATCACCGACGGCCGTCCCGCCGAGACGGTACGGCGCGAGTTCGCCGCCGACGGCAGCGTGCGCTCGGTCCAGCCCAACTTCCGCTACGTGCTCCAAGACCAAAAATCCTCCGTGCCGACCGAGGGGGATCCGGCGCAATATGTGCTGACCAAGCTCCGCCTTCCGCAGGCGCACGCGCTGGCGCACGGCGCCAACGTGACGGTTGCCGTGATCGACTCCGGCATCGACGCCAGGCATCCCGAGCTCGCCAATTCCATCGCCGACAATTTCGACGCGCTCGGCGGCGCCGAGGGCCCGCATATTCACGGCACCGGCATCGCCGGGGCGATCGTGGCGCACGCCCGGCTGATGGGCAGCGCGCCCGAGGCGCGCATCATCGCGATCCGCGCCTTCGGCGGCACCACGGGCGGCGCCGAGAGCTCGTCCTATATCATCCTGCGCTCGCTGAACTACGCCGCTGAGCACGGCGCGCAGATCGTCAATATGAGCTTTGCCGGTCCGAAGGATGCCGTGATCGAGCGGGCCATCGCGGCGACCGCCGCGCGCGGCCTCGTGCTGATCGCGGCCGCCGGCAATGCGGGTGCGAAATCGCCGCCGCTCTATCCCGCCGCCAATCCCAACGTGATCGCGGTCAGCGCGACCGACCAGCAGGACAAGCTGTTCACCGCCTCCAACCGCGGCAACTACATCGCGCTGGCGGCGCCCGGCGTCGACATCTTCCTGCCGGCGCCCGAGGGCAAATACCAGATGACGTCGGGAACCTCGTTCTCGGCGGCCTATGTCTCCGGCGTCGCGGCGCTGCTGCTCGAGCGCAACTACGCGCTCAAGCCGGAAGCGCTGCGCATGACCCTTGCGAAGACCGCGCGCGATCTCGGCTCACCCGGGCGTGACGATCTGTTCGGCGACGGCGAGGCCGATGCGTTTGCCGCGGTCTTGGCCGTTCCCGCCGAAAGCGCGACGCCGGTGGCGGCTGCATCCGGTACAACAAAACGTGAAGATGGGCAGCCACGTCGCGACGCGCCCGGCATCCGCGCGATCGAGCAGCCTTCGTTGTCGAGCGCGGATGATAAATCCACGATTTCTCAGTCGGATAGGCCGGCGGCGCGATAGGCGCTGCGGCTACTTTGCGCGCGGGCCGAAGGCCAAATAATCGAACGCGGCATTGAACGTTCGGCCGGCTGCCACGACCAAATTATGTGGGAGCGGTCATCCCTCCCCATCAGTCATATCAGGCGCGAGCGCCCATCCACCCCAAGCGCCCATATGGCTCGACCCGTCCGGTTGTCCCCCCGGACGGGTCTTTTCTTTTCGGGCATCCGATTCCTTGAAGCCGTGTTTGAGATCAGCTTCTGGTTGAAGGATCGCGTTTGCGTTCATCGCCATTGGTCGGCGGCATCCCGCACGCCCGCCATGCTTGTGCGAAGCTTGACTCGAAAACAGAGCAAATCTCCGCACGACTACGGTCTTTCACGACGAACGAGGTGTCGTTGCTGGACAAGTCAAAACTTTTCCACAAAATATTCATGTCGCGTCTAAATTGATTCGTGTGCGTTGCGTCCCCCGCGTCCGTATTTTTCTCATGACGGGCTGGTTCATGACACATCGCCAAGAGTCTGTTCGCGAGTTTGTTCGCGGCGCGGCTGGTAGCCGTGAGATCGCTGCACGCTGGTGCGCTCTCGCCGAACAGCGGCTGGAACATCTCTCCGAAATGTTCGAGACCGGACGCTGGCGCCGCTATCATTCCGAGATCGCATTCCTCGAAAACATCCAGGAAGCCAAGCGCGCTGTCCAGACCTGGCGCGCCATCGCCACTGGCGGGGACGTCGCCGCGGCGGCCGCGAGCGTCACTCCCGCATTCGGCTGGTCGCCGGCGACGATGCCCCGCACGGCGCCGCGTGAGCAGCAGGCGCAGACCGTGCAGCCCAAGATGTTGCAGCCAAAGGCCGTCCACATCGCCCCCGAGACCGCCGTGCCGGTCAAGCTCGCCCCCACGCCGAATGTGCTCGCCGAGGTGACCGAAGCCCCGCTCGCGCCGCTCGCCGCGCCTGCCGCGATGGCGCCGCCCACGGCGCCTGCTGCGATGGCATCGCTTCTGCCGCAGTTCTCCCCACCCGCCGCCGAAATCGTCGCCGCCCCCGAACGCGTCGTCGAATTCACCCTCAGCCTCGACGGCATCGAGGCGAAGTACCCGCTGCTGCGGAATACGTTCTAGCTTCTGAAGCTCTGGCCCAGGCCGAGCGCACCGCCGTCGTCCTGGCGAACGCCAGGACCCATACCGCGGGATATTTCAATAGGACGATGCGGCCGGTACCGCCCCCATAACCCCATCCTGTGGTTACGGGTCCTGGATCTGCGCTTCGCTTGTCCAGGACGACACCGAGTGGGTCCTACCGCCGCACCGCGTTCCCGCCGACCACCACCTGCGCAAAGCGCTGCGCGCCGTCCGCCGACAGATCCGCCGTCACCGCGCGCGCGTGATCGAGGCCGACCACGGCGCCGCGCGGCGTCTCCGAGATCATGTTGTTGTTGACGAGCGCGGTGCCGGCCCCCGGCACCACGGAGACGCCGATTCCGGCCAGCGCCTTGCGGATCACGTTGCCGGTGATCGCGACGTCGCGCAGGTATTTGCCCCAGCCGGCGACGATGCCGTAGGACGGCGCGTTCTCGATCACGTTGCCGGTCACCGAGGTATCCGCCTCGATGTAGATGCCGACGCCGGCATCGTCGTCAGGCGCGGTGCCGATCGGCCGCTTCGGGATCAGGTTGCGGATGATGTTGCCCTGGATCACGGCGATGCGGCCGCCCTCGTTGAAATTGCAGACGGAGACGCCGACGGCGGCGCCGTCCACAATGTTGTTGGCGATCACGGCCGCCTCGAACGCGAACTCGGAATAGAGCGCGACCTCGCGCACGTCGCTGACGCTGTTGCCTGATATGTGGATGTTGGAGGCGGAATTGCCGCGTACCGCGGAGTAGTCGCAATTCTTGATGCGGTTGCCGCGCACGATCACGTTGCCGGCGCGGAAGGCGTTGATGGCGTTGCCGTACTGGCCCGAGCCGCCGGGACCGGCCTTGATGTCCTCGATGCGGTTGTCCGCGACCAGCGTGCCGTCATCGCCGATCGCGCTGCGCAGGATCTCGATGCCGTTGTCGTTGGTGCCGATGATGGTGTTGCGGGCGACGCCGAGGCCCCTGGCGTCGAACGAGACCACCGCCGTCACCGCGATGTTGGCGAAGATGTTGCCGGAGATATCGCCGGACACCTGCTCGAGCCAGATGCCGCTGCCGCCGGAGCCGGTGATCTCGCAATCGGTGATGCGGACGTCGCGGCCGCCGAGAACGTGGATCAGTCCGCGCCGCGCCGGCAGCGGGACGCCGCCGCCGTCGAAGGTGATGCCGGAAAGGCCGATCGCATCGGAACCGTCGCTCTGGATCGCCGAGGCGCCGCCGGTGAAGACGAATTTCGTCGCGCCGCGCACCCCGATCAGTTGCGCGCCGTTCGGCAGCCGCAGCAATCCGCTGCGGTAGACGCCCGGCGGCAGCGCCAGCGGCATCTGCGCCCGCGCGGCCTCGTCGATGGCGCGTTGCAGTGCGCGCGTCTGGTCCTCGCTGCTGCCGGGCCGCACGCCATATTGCGTGGCATCGCGGCCGAGCAGCGATGTCAGCGGCACCGCGCGCGCAGCATCGGCCGGCATGGCCAGCGCGCCGGCGATGCCGGCGGTCGAGGCTCCAATGAGATGACGGCGGTTGAGGTCCATGGATGCGTCCTCCGGCGGACGCGGGGCGTGTCCGCAGCGGTTAGGTAGCGCAGCGCGGCCGGGGCCGTGAGGATTGTTCGCGGTAGGGTTAAATGTTTACCCCTACGAAGTGCGGGCCTTCCGGGCCAATCGCACCATCTCCATCAGCATCGCTTCCCCGGCATCCACCAGTTCCTCCAGCGTGATCCGTGGCGCACCCTTGCGGCGCACGGCGCCGCTGCGGGCAAGCAGCGGAATATGGATGAACGCCGCGAGCTGCGGTCCACCGGCCTTCACGTTCTCGATCGCGCGCCAGCTCAGATAGTTGCAGAGATAGGCGCCGGCATCGCGCGAGGCGCGTGCATCGATGCCGGTGAGGCGTGCCGCGCGCAGCAGCCTTGCGGTGTGCGGGCCGAACAGCATCGCATCCGCATGGCCGGCGATGCCGCGCTTGCTCGAGCGCGTGTTGGCGGCATCGGGCCAGAGCATGGTGACCGCGTTGCGCGCACGGGTCTCGATGCGCAGATACGAGGTCCGCGCCGCAAGGCCGAACATCAGCAGCGCGTCGGGCTTCTGCGCAGCGAGCACCTCGGGCAATTGCCGGTCGACCGCGGCATAGGTCACGGGGAAAATGTGGGTCGCAAGTTCGACATCGTCGAACGCCGGGCGGCGCAGCCGCGCCAGCCGCGCGACCAGCGGCTGCGTCGGATTATAGGGCGCGCCGGGGAAGGGACCGAAGCCGGTCAGGAGAATGCGGAGCTTTTGGCTCATTGCAGCAACTCCAGGATCTGCTCGGCGGCGAGCGCCGGCGTGAGGTGGCCGTCGGCGACTTCGGCCTCGATCTTCCGGACCTTCGTCCGCACCGATGCCTCGCTGCGCAGCCGCGCCAGCATGCGCTGCTCCAGCATCGACCACATCCACTTCACCTGCTGCTCGCGCCGCCGCGCGGCGAAATCGCCGGACGCGTTCATCGCCTTGCGGTGATCGAGGACCTTTTGCCAGATCTTTGCGATGCCGTTGCCGGTCAGCGCCGAATAGGTCTCGACCGGCGGGTGCCAATGTTCGGACCGGGGGCTGAGGATATGCAGCGCGCCGCGATAGTCGGCGGCGGTGATGTTGGCGCGCTTGAGGTTGTCGCCGTCGGCCTTGTTGATCGCGATCATGTCGGCGAGCTCGACCAGGCCCTTCTTGATGCCCTGCAACTCGTCGCCGGCGCCCGGCAGCATCAGGGCGAGGAAGAAGTCGGTCATGTCGCAGACCGCGGTCTCGGACTGGCCGATGCCGACGGTCTCGACCAGCACGACGCCGAAGCCGGCCGCCTCGCACAGCAGCATCGCCTCGCGCGTCTTGGCGGCGACGCCGCCGAGCGTACCCGAGGACGGCGAGGGGCGGATGAAGGCATTGTCCGAGGCCGACAGCCGCGCCATCCGCGTCTTGTCGCCGAGGATCGAGCCGCCGCTGCGCGCCGAGGACGGATCGACCGCGAGCACCGCGACCTTGTGGCCCTGTTCGATCAGATAGGTGCCGAGCGCGTCGATGGTGGTGGATTTGCCGACCCCGGGCGAGCCGGTGATGCCGACACGAAACGCCTTGCCGGTGTCGGGCAGCAGCATCTGCACGAGCTCCCGCGCCAGCGCCTGGTGGTCGCCGCGCCGGCTCTCCACCAGCGTGATGGCCCGGGCGAGCGCCGCGCGACTGCCGGAGCGGAGGTCGCGGGCGAGGGATTTGATGTCCAGTGAAGCCTTCTTCTCAACCATGCCCTGCTTTACAACGCCCCGGCGGGGCAGGCGAGGGCCGCCCGCCCGCTATCACCGGGATGTTGCTGCCACCGCCTGCACCGGTTTCACCTTGCGCCAGACCCACACCATCACCGGCCACAGCAGTGCGCCGATCGCCATGGCCGCGAGGATGGCGGCGACCGGGCGTTCGAAGAACGGCAGGATGCTGCCGTCGGACTTGATCAGCGAGGTGACAAAGGCCTGCTCGACCATGGTGCCCATGACGATGCCGAGCACCATCGCGGCGACGGGATAGCCGTTCGCCTCCATCACGTAGCCGATCACGCCGAAGGCGGCGACGGTGACGACGCCGAACATGTTGTTGCCGATCGCGAACGAGCCGACCGCGCAGCACAGCATGATGATCGGCATGATGGCGGAGCGCGGTGCCAGCAGGATGTAGGCGGCGATCCGGATCATGGCGATGCCGAGCGGGATCATCAGGATGTTCGCGATGATGAACATCAGGTAGATCGCGTACATGCTCGACGCCTTCTCGGTGAACAGCGTCGGCCCCGGATTGAGCCCCTTCATGTAGAGCACGCCGATCGCGATCGCGGCGATGGTGTCGCCGGGGATGCCGAACAGCAGCGAGGGCACCCAGCCCGAGGCGATGCTGGCGTTGTTGCTGGCGCCGGCCTCGACCAGGCCCTCGACATGGCCGGTGCCGAATTTCTCCGGCTCCTTGGAGAAGCGCTTGGACATCGCGTAGCTGACCCAGGCGGCCATGTCGGCGCCGGCGCCAGGCAGCACGCCGATGATGATGCCGACGATGTTCCCGCGCGTCATCTGCCAATGGTATTTCCTGGTCAGCTTCCACTGGCCGGCCATGATGCTTCCGAATTTTCGACGCGGCAGTGGAGGTGGTTCCGGCGTCAGCATCGCGCGCATCACCTGCGCCACCGCGAACACGCCGACCAGCGCCGGGATCGGCTCGATGCCGCCGAACAGGTCGGTGATGCCGAAGGTGAAGCGCGGCACGCCGCCGGGATTCTCGATTCCGATGCAGGAGACGAGCAGGCCGAGGAACATGCCGGCGATCGCCTTCACCGGCGAGGAGCGTGCGACCAGGGTGGCGCACATCAGGCCGAGCAGCGCCAGCCAGAAATATTCGAAGGTCGAGAACGACAGCGCGACCTCGGCGAGCGGCGGCGCCAGGATCATCAGTGACAGCACGCCGGCGATGCCGCCGACCGCGGAGAACCAGACGCCGGCCCCGAGCGCGAGCTCGGCCTGGCCCTTGCGCGTCATGGCATAGGCCTCGTCCGCATAGGCGGCCGACGCGGGCGTTCCGGGAATGCGCAGCAATGCGCCGGGAATGTCGCCGGAGAAGATCGCCATCGAGGACGCCGCCACGATGGTCGCGATCGCGGCGATCGGCGACAGATAGAAGGTCACGGGGACGAGCAGGGCGGTCGCCATCGTCGCCGACAGGCCCGGCAGCGAGCCGATGACGAGGCCGTACACGGAGGCTGCGAACATCGCGATGATCACCTCCCAGGTGGAGATCAGCGCGAACGCTTCAATCAGGGTTTTCAGCATGGATCACCAGGGCGTCGGCAGCAGGCCGGCAGGAAGCGGCACGCGCAGCAGCTTGCCGAAGATGAGGTGGATGGCGAAAGGCGAGAGCGCGGCGAGTGGCAGCGCCAGCTTCCACTTCGCGCCGAGCGCGGTCGAGGTGACGTAGACCATGATCGCCGCGGTGACGATGAAGCCGAGCCGGTCGGCGGTGACAACGTAGAACAGCAAAAGCGCCGGCGGCAGCAGCGCACGCAGGCCGTAGAGCTTGCCCTGCGGCGGCGGGCTTGCTGCCTGGCCGTCCTTCAGCGGGATCAGCTCTTCCTCCTCCTCGAAGGAATGCCCGATGCCGAACACGATCGCGAGCCCGCACAGCGCAAGCCCCGTGCCGATCACGAGCGGAAACACATTGGGGCCGACCGGCTGCCCCGGCACCGGCGGCAGGATGTAGCCGCCATAAGCGGCGGCCGCGCCGAGCACGACCAGAAACGATCCCGTGACGGAGTCGGGAAGACGCATGACGAGAATCCTATGCGAGGCATTCTCCCTTGCCCCGCTTGCGGGGAGAGGGTTGGGGTGAGGGGGCTCTCCGCGGCGAAGGTGAGAGTTGGATTCGCGGAGACTCCCCCTCACCCGAATTCGAGCGGAGCTCGAATTGGACCTCTCCCCGCACGCGGGGAGAGGTGAAAGATCACGCCTTGCTCAGGCCCGCGGCCTTCATCGCTTCGCCCATCTGGGCGTCGCCCTTGTCCATGAAGCCTGCGAACTGGGCGGCATCGCCCCACACCGTGCCGAAGCCGCGATTGCTCATGAAGTCCTTGAACTCGGCGGAGTCGTAGACCTTCTTCAGCGCCGCGGTGAGCTTCGTTGCGAGCTCCGGGGGCAGGTTCTTGGGCGCGCCGATGCCGCGCCAGGCGCCGGTCGCGTATTCGATGCCCATCGCCTCCTTCAGCGTCGGCACGTCCGGGAAGATCGGGTTGCGCGCCGGCGCCATGATGGCGAGGCTCCTGGCCTTGCCGGCCTCGATGATGGCGCGCGCTTCCGGCACCGAACAGGTGGTGAGGTCGAGGCCGCCGGCGGCGAGATCCTGCATCGCCGGAGCGGCGCCGTTCGACGGCACCCAGGCGACCTGGTTGGCGGGCAGGCCCATCGCCTGCATCCAGCCGACCAGCGCCAGATGCCAGATGCCGCCCTGGCCGGTGCCCGAGGCCTTGAACTTGCCGGGCGGCGCGGCCTTGATCGCCTCGGCGAGCTCCTTGACCGTCTTGTAGGGCGAGGAGGAAGAGACCTGGATGCCGGGCGGGTCCTCGTTCATCAGCGCCAGCGGGGTGTAGCTCTTCGGCGTCAGCTCGGTCAGTCCCTGCCAGTGCATCATCGAGATCTCGACCGTGAGCATGCCGATGGTGTAGCCGTCGGGCTGGGCAGTTGCGATCGCGGTATGGCCGACGACGCCGGAGCCGCCGGTCCGGTTGACCACGTTGAAGGGCTGGCCGAGGTCCTTTTCCAGAAGGGCTGCGACAATGCGCGCAGTCGCGTCGGTGCCGCCACCGGCGCCCCAGGGCACGATCACGGTGACGGGCCGCGCCGGATAGGCTTGGGCGCGGGCGGGTGCGAGGCCGAATGCGGCGGATGCCGCAACCGCGGCGGATGAAGCCGCAAAAGCGCGGCGCGTAATCTTGGACATGAATGCCTCCCAGCGGCGCCCGTAACACCGGGCGCTCTTGTCAATGACGGCATTCTAGTCGGCTTTGCAGCGCCGCTGCAAGGTAGCGCTACCAAGGCGCTGTGAGCAATGTGCCGCGGCTCAAACGATGATCATTGCGGCTCTTCCGCATCGCCCTTCGGTCGCGCGCCGCCGAAGATGCGCGCGCCTTCCGCGGTGAGGTAAGGCTTCACCGTGTCCCACGGCACGAAGGCGACATATTCGCCCTCGGCGTAAGGACCGACCGCATAGGGCGGATAATGGAAGGTGAGACCGGAACTCCGGCCTGCTTCGGTCGACGGGGCGAGCGTCACGGCGCCGATCTTGAGTAGGTTCGGCTCCACGCCCTTGAACCACTCGTCGGTCGCGGTCTCGCTGGTGTCGCGCTTCTTCTTCTCGGCCTTGAGCGAGGCGATCACGGCCTTCACCATCGCCTTCATCGTCGGGCCGCCATCGGCGGTCTCGGTGAAGAACGGGCGGATCGAGATGCGCTTGTGCTCGGTCTTGTCCCACAGGATCGTGTTCACGTCCGAGTTGGGATGGGCGCCGTGGGTGTCCATGTAGTCGTTGCGCAGGAGGCTGACATAGCGGTCGCCGACCACGGAGCGCAGCGAATATTTGCGCTCGAAGTCCCAGCCGCCGTCCTTGAAGAACTGCGGATCTTCTTTGCGCGCGGCGGCGGCCTCGGCTGCGTTCTTGTCGAGCCACTTCCTGCCTTCGGCCAGGCAATCCGCTTCAAGCGTTGCATCCGCCTTGATCTTGTCGTCGAGGAAGACGCGCGCCTCGATGCTCTTGGTCTTGACGACGGCGTCGGGCTTTGGGTCCGCGGCGAGGGCCGAGATCGCGCAGGTTGCGCTAAGCGCCATGGCGACGCTCAAACCGATCATGAACTTCAAGGGAGTGCTCCTTACGTGAGCGTCAGAATATTTCGAGGATGTCGTCTGCGATCTGCTGCGCAGAGTGGGGGGAGGCGGAGCGCCGGACAGTCGCCTGCGCCTGCAAGCCGGTCGCGTCCTCGATGATCTGCTCGACGTCGATCAGGTTGAGCAGCGAGAAGGTGGCCTCCGGTTCGACCTCGACCAGGACATCGATGTCACTGTCCGGGCGATAGTCGTCGCCGGCACGCGAGCCGAGGATGGCGAGCTTCGACACGCCCTTGGCTTTGATGGCGTCAGCGTTCTTGCGTATCGCAGCGATGACCTCGTCACGTGTCATGGAGACAGCCCGGCCGGTGATACGGCCAGCGTACCATCTACTCCGCCGCCTCGCTATGCCCGAGCCGGGCGTTCAGCTTGCGGATCAGCTCCTCCGCGGCGTCCGCGATCACCGTGCCGGGCGGGAAGATCGCCTCCGCACCGGCCGCGTAGAGCGCATCGTAATCCTGCGGCGGCACCACGCCGCCGACGATGATCATGATGTCGTCGCGGCCCTGCTTCTTCAGCGCGGCCTTGAGTTCAGGCACGGCGGTGAGATGGGCGGCGGCGAGGGAGGAGACGCCGAGGATGTGGACGTCGTTCTCGACGGCCTGTCGCGCGGCTTCGTCGGCGGTGGCGAACAGCGGCCCGATGTCGACGTCGAAGCCGATATCGGCGAACGCCGAGGCGATCACCTTCTGGCCGCGGTCGTGGCCGTCCTGGCCGATCTTGGCGACCAGGATGCGCGGGCGGCGGCCCTCCGCCTCCTCGAAGGCGTCGATCAGCGCCTGAACCTTCTCGACCCGGTTACCCATGCTGGACGCCTCCCGCTTGTAGACGCCGGTGATGGACTTGATCTCGGCGCGGTGCCGGCCGAACACCTTCTCCATCGCGTCCGAAATTTCGCCGACGGTCGCCTTCGCCCGCGCCGCGTCAATGGCGAGCGCGAGCAGGTTGCCGTTGCCTTCGCCGGCCGAGCGCGTCAGCGCGGCGAGCGCGGCATCGACGTCCTTCTGGTTGCGCTCGGACTTCAGCCGCGTCAGCTTGTCGATCTGGAGCCGGCGGACATTGGTGTTGTCGACCTTGAGGATATCGATCGGGGCTTCGTCCGTCGGCTTGTACTTGTTGACGCCGATCACCGCCTGCTTGCCGGCATCGATACGGGCCTGCGTCTTCGCGGAAGCCTCCTCGATGCGCAGCTTGGGCACGCCGGCCTCGATAGCCTTGGCCATGCCGCCGAGCTCCTCGACCTCCTGGATATGGCTCCAGGCTTTCGCCGCGAGGTCGCGCGTCAGCCGCTCGACATAGTACGAGCCGCCCCAGGGATCGATGATGCGGGTGGTGCCGCTCTCCTGCTGGAGGAAGAGCTGGGTGTTGCGGGCGATGCGGGCCGAGAAGTCGGTCGGCAGCGCCAGCGCCTCGTCGAGCGCGTTGGTGTGCAGCGACTGGGTGTGGCCTTGGGTGGCCGCCATCGCCTCCACCGTCGTGCGCATCACGTTGTTGAAGACGTCCTGCGCCGTCAGCGACCAGCCCGAGGTCTGGCAATGCGTGCGCAGCGAGAGCGAGCGCGGATCCCTAGGATTGAACGGCTTCAGCAGCTTCGCCCACAACAGGCGCGCGGCGCGCATCTTGGCGACTTCCATGAAGAAGTTCATGCCGATCGCCCAGAAGAACGACAGCCGCGGCGCGAAGCGGTCGACGTCGAGGCCAGCGGCAAGGCCGGCGCGCAAATATTCGACGCCGTCGGCGAGCGTATAGGCGAGCTCGAGATCCTGCGTCGCGCCGGCCTCCTGCATGTGATAGCCGGAGATCGAGATCGAATTGTATTTCGGCATCTTTTGCGAGGTGTACGCAAAGATGTCGGAGATGATCCGCATCGAGGGCGCAGGCGGATAGATATAGGTGTTGCGCACCATGAACTCTTTCAGAATGTCGTTCTGAATGGTCCCTGAGAGCTTCTCCGGCGGCACGCCCTGTTCGCCCGCGGCGGCGACGAACAGCGCGAGGATCGGCAGCACCGCGCCGTTCATGGTCATGGACACGCTCATCTGGTCGAGCGGGATGCCCGCAAACAGCGTGCGCATGTCGTAGATGGAATCGATCGCTACGCCGGCCATGCCGACGTCGCCGCCGACGCGCGGATGATCGCTGTCATAGCCGCGATGGGTGGCGAGATCGAAGGCGACCGAGAGGCCCTTCTGTCCGGCAGCCAGGTTGCGGCGGTAGAACGCGTTGGAATCCTCGGCCGTGGAGAAGCCGGCATATTGCCTGACGGTCCAGGGCTGGTTGACATACATGGTCGGGTAGGGGCCGCGCAGGTAGGGCGCGATGCCCGGATAGGTCTCGAGGAAATCGAGCCCGGCGAGATCGGCCTCGCCATAGGCTGATTTCACCAAAATGCCCTCGGGCGTCAGCCACGGCTCGGCGCTGCCGGCTGGCGCGGCGGTGGCGATGCGCTCGAAGGCGACGTCTGCGAAATTGGGAATGCGGCTCATGGTTTCGACCATATCATAGACGCTCAATCATGATCCGGATGCTGATGGCTGACGATGGTCGCCATCTTCTCCGGTCCGTAATTCTGCTGCGTGGTCTGGCTCGGAAGATTGGCGATGCCGACCACCCAGCCGAGGCGGGATTCGGTTCCATACTGCCGTGTCGGCACCACGTGATCCGGACGATCGAACGTACCGGTCATGATCTCGATGCGCGGGCCGTCGATGCGGCGGAAGCTCAGCGGCGTGCCGCAGGCGGAGCAGAAATCGCGCATCGCGATGGACGAGGAGCGGAACGCAGAGGGTATGCCCTTGGTCCAGGCGAAATCAGCCTTCTCGATATCGGCATAGGAGGCGAACGGCGCACCGGTCGCCTTCTGGCACATCCGGCAATGACAGATGCTGATCTTCGCCGGCGCGGCCGAGACCGCAAAGCGCACAGCGCCGCATTGGCAGCCGCCGGTGAGAACTGGTTTGCCTGGCTCGGTCATGCCTGCTCCATCCGTCGATACGCGTCTTGCAGCGTGGCAAGCGCATCGCCCCCGGCGAAGACGAAGCCCGTGACGCCGGCGGCCCGCAGCACCGCCTCGGCCTCGGTCGGGCGGCCTGCAAGATAGATATGTCTGCTGCCTACGGTTTGCAGGGCCTTTGCCGCGGCTTCGGCGTGTTCCGCATAGACCTTGTCGCTGGAACAAAGGCAGGCAAGCTCGGCGCCGGAGGCCTTGAATGCAGCCGCCAGCTTGGCCGGATCGGCAAAACCCTCGCTGTCGACGGCCTGGATGCCGCCGGCCTCGAAGAAGCTCTTGGCAAAGGTCGCGCGCGCCGTGAAATCGGCGGGCGTGCCGAGATTGGCCAGGAACACTTTTGGCCGCGCCCCGCGCGCCTTCAATGCCGCATCCGACTTGTCGCGCAAGGCCTCGAACGGTTCCGCAAGCCGGATCGGCGGCAGCGCGTCGAACTTGTATTTTGGCTCGCCGTAAGGGGCGAGCGCGACCGGCGTCGCTTTCAGCACCGCCGTCTCGCTCTCGTGCAGGTTCGGAAACTCGCTCGCGCCGGTCAGCACGTCGCGGCGCTTTGCGATGTTGGCGTCGCGCGCTTTGCGCGCGGCTGCCACCTTGCTCTGGAACAGGCCCTGCTGAAGCGCGGCAAAGGCGCCGCCGGCTTTCTCGCTTTCCTGGAACAGCGCCCAGGCCGCCTCGCACAGCTGCGCCGTCAGCGTCTCGATGCCGCCTGCGCCCGCGGCGGGATCGCTGACCTTGGCGAGGTTGCTCTCTTCCAGCAGTAGAAGCTGCGTGTTGCGCGCCACGCGCCGCGCGAACGGATCGGGCAGCCCGAGCGCCAGCGTGTGCGGCAGCACCGTGATCGCGTTGGCGCCGGCGAGCCCCGCCGCGAACGTCGCCATGGTCGCGCGCAGCATGTTCACATAGGGATCGCGCTGCGTCAGCATGCGCCAGGCGGTGTCGGCGGCAACGAACAACGGCTTCGGCGTCAGCCCGCACGCCGTCTCGATGCGCGCCCACAGCAGCCGCAGCGCGCGGAATTTCGCCATGGTCAGGAACTGGTCGGCGTCCGCGGCAAGCCGCGCATAGACCATGCCCTGGGCCTGTTCCAGCGCAATGCCCGCGCCTTCGATCGCGCGCAAATAGGCGACGCCGCAGGCGAGCACGAAGGCGAGCTCCTGCACCTCGGAGCCGCCGGCATCGTGAATCACGCGGCCGTCGGCGGACGCAAACGGCCCCTTGAAGCCGAGCGCGGCGAGACCCTTGATGGCGCCGGTGACGGCGGGAGCGATCTCCTCCCAGGTATAGGGGCTGTGGCCCCACACCGCGCCGGCCGCGAGCGGATCGAGTCCGAAGCGGATGTTACAGGCCGCGGGATCGAGGCCGTTGCTCTTCACATATTCCGCGACATGGATCGCGGCCATCCGCGATTGCGGACCGATCTGAAGCTCGATGCCGATGCCGGCATCGAGATGAATGTCCTTCAAGACCTTTGCGACCGCATCCGCCGAAGGTTCCAGGCCAAAGCCGTGAGCACCGTTGCCACCGGCGAACACCAGCGCCAGCCCCGTCGCGCCATTCTCCAGATCCTGCAGGGCCTGCGCGTTCGCGGCCGCCGCGTCGGGATGGTCGATCCGCTGCACAATCTGCCACGGCGCGGCCGCAGCCCGTCCGGCCACGGGCGCAACGCCGCTGGCGCGCGGATAGAGCGGATCGATCTTGAGGCCGTCATAGGTCTTGCCGACCAGCTTCTCGAACGGCGCGCCCTTGAGCACGCCGTCGACCAGCTTGCGCCAGTCTTCGACCGTGGCCTTGGGAAAATCCGCCGCCAGCGGCAGGTCGTCAGTCACGGAGGTCATGCGGCGAGGGGCTCCCGAAAATCTTGTTATTCGCAGGCGAAATTGCCACGGCGGAGCGTCCCTGCAAACGGTTGTTTTTGGTTAACCGGTATCCGGAAGCCGCTCAATGCCTTGCGTCGAGACGCTGGAAAGCCCGTCACGCACGCGAATGCCTGAGATCACGCGGTCGGGCGCGATCTCGGCCAGCGGCACCAGCACGAAGGCGCGCTCGAACAGGCGCGGATGCGGCAAGGTCAGATCGGGCTTCTGCAAGCTGACATCGTCATAGGCGATCATGTCGAGATCGAGCGTGCGCGGCCCCCAGCGCCGCTCCTTGGTCCGGGTGCGGCCAAATCTCTGCTCGACCTTCTGCAGCACGAACAGCAGCGCGTGCGGATCGAGGCTGGTCTCGATCTCGATGCAGGCATTGACGAAGGGATCCTGCGCCTCATCGCCCCAGGGCGGGGTTGCATAGTCCGAGGAGCGTGCGATCAGCGCGGCCTGCGCCATGCCGCAGATGTGGGCGATCGCCTTCCGGAACGTCGCGCGGACATCGCCGACATTGCCGCCGAGTGCGATCAGAACGCTTGCCATCAGGGATGCCGCGAGCGCGTCAGCATGATGCCGACGTCGTCGAAGATCGCGGCGATCGGCGCATGCGGTTTGTGCACGGTGATCTTCACGGCGCGGATGCGCGGGAAGTGCGACAGGATGGCGTCGGCGACCGCGCCGGCCGCGCGTTCCAGCAGCTTGTAATTGGTGTTCTTGAACGCCGCCGTCGTGGTCGCCACGACCTCGGCATAGGACACCGTGTCGGCGAGCCGATCGGTGCGCGAGGGCTCCGACAGGTCGGTATAGAGTTCGAGATCAATCACGAAACGCTGGCCGACTTCGGTTTCGTGATCCATCACGCCGTGGCGAGCATGGATCGACAGGCCGGTCACGAAGATCGTATCGGTCATTGCTTGCTCTCGATTGCGTGCGCCACCCGCAGGGCCTGCAAGGTCTCGGCGACGTCATGGGTCCGGATGATCCTGGCGCCGCGCTGGGCGGCGATGAGATGCGCGGCGATCGAGCCGGCGAGTCTTTCCTTCGGCTCCGACGGCGACACCGACGTGATGAAGCGCTTGCGCGAGGCGCCAACCAGGACCGGCAGGCCGAACATGTCGAATTCGCGCAGACGTGCCAGCGCGGTCATGCTCTGCTCGGCGGTCTTGCCGAAGCCGATGCCGGGATCGAGCACGATCTTGTCACGTGCGATGCCGGCCTTGGCGGCGATGTCCAGCGAGCGCAGGAAGAACGCCTTCATGTCGGCGATGATGTCGATGGCGGAATCCACGCTGTCGCGGTTATGCATGACGATGACGGGGACATCTCTCGCGGCCACCAGCGGCGCCATGGCGGCATCGCGTTGCAGGCCCCAGACGTCGTTGGCGATCGCCGCGCCCTGGTCGAGCGCGAAGGCCACCACCTCCGCCTTCATGCTGTCGATCGAGACCGGCACGCCGAGCGCAACCACGCTTGCCAGCACCGGCCTCAGCCGGGCGAGCTCGTCCTCGGCCGTGACTGGCTTGGCGCCCTTGTAGGGCCGGGTGGACTCCGCGCCGATGTCGATGATGTCGACGCCATCGGCGATCATCGCCCGCGCCCGCTCGAGCGCCTGGTCGGGCGCGATGAATTCGCCGCCGTCGGAGAAGGAATCCGGGGTGATGTTGAGCACGCCCATCACCGCCGGGAGAGGCCGTTCCAGCAGCGTCCGCAGCACGTCACGCCCGGCCGAGCCGGCCGGCGGGACGGAAGAGGATGGCAAGGCATTCATGCGCGTGGATTTGCGCGGTCGGGGAGGGGGAGTCAAGACGGGATTGGGGGCATCGCGCGCCGCTCTATCACCGTCACCCTGAGGTGGCCGCTACTTCAGCGGCCCTCGAAGGGCGACGGCCCGGCTCTCGCAGCGTGGCCGTCCATCCTTCGAGGCTTACCATGAGACGCTTCGCGTCCCATGCCTCGCACCTCAGGATGACGGGGAGGGAGCGAATGAAGTGCAGAGAGCCTGCGCTAATACGTGATCTTCGGTGGCAGCTTCTTGGCCTTGGCGATGATGTCGCCGACCGACTTTTCCGAGGGCAGGATGCGGACGAGCTTCTTCTTCTCGTTGGCTTCGCGCATGCTCTGGGCGAGCCTTGCCGGATTCCGATAGGCGAGCTCGCGCACGGTGGTGACGCCGGCGGCGCGGACCAGGCCGACCTTGGCCCGGCCCATCCCAGGAATGCGCATGTAGTCGGAGACGTTGGCCCATTCCAAGAGCTGCTGCTCGCTGATGCCGGTCTTGGCGGACAGCGCCTTGCGGCCCTTCACGGTCGAGGCCGCCTCGAGCAGCGCGTCGGTGGTGCGGATTCCCTGCGCCTTCAACTTGTTGGCGGCAAAGGCAGGCAGGCCCTCAATCTCGGAGATCGGATATGTCATGATACTCGATATGAAAAGCGTAGCTCAGGCAAATTGGCTGAGGCCTGGCGTCCCTGCGATGATCTTGCCCATCTGATCCGCTCCGATTTTGTCTCGGCCGAAGCGAAAAAGTTCACGGGCAATGTTCTGAATCTCGGACATGCCAAGTCCCAGGCCCATCAGGCGCGTGCCGACGGCCATCAGGCCGCCGCCCATCAGCCGCGACAGTCCGCCGCCGCTGCTGGACGCCTCGATCGCCGCTTCCGCGCCGGGAATATGATTGATCAGGGCTTCGACGTTCTCGGAAGGGCCCTCGCTGCGGAGGAAGCCCAGGATAATGCCGACGGTCTTTTCAGCGACAGCACTATCTATGCTGGCGTTTGTCGCCAGCCGCCCGATCAGCTCGTCCATAAGACCCGCCCCTCAACCGGTTTGCATGCCGGAGTATTACTTTCGAAAAATGATCTTGAGCCGGTGTGGTGTGAAATACAAGCTATGAACGGAGGCGAACATGCGATTCACCTTAGAACGCGCGAAAGGTGTTGCAGCGATGCAAGAGCGGAGATGAAATCAGCAGTAAATTACCGCGGTGCGAACGCGCCGTTCCGACTTTCGGCCGATGTCGTCCACCTGGTTTCCGACCATGTCGCAAGATCAGATCGTGTTTGAACGGTTTCAATCGGCGTGCGACATGCGGTAAACTACGGAACTGGCATTTGAGTTTCAATACGCGAAACCCGGCAGACGGATCAGAGAAAATAATGACCGCACAGGACAGCAAGCTCGGCGACACCGACGACAAGATCTTCGTCGGCAAGGGAGACGAGCAGGCATGGCTGACGCTGGCGCTCGCCAATCGCCACGGCCTCGTCACCGGTGCAACTGGAACCGGCAAGACGGTGTCGCTGCAAGTCATGGCAGAGGGATTTGCGCGCGCCGGTGTTCCGGTCTTCGCGGCCGACATCAAGGGCGACCTCTCCGGCATCTCCGAGGTCGGCGTGCCCGCGGACTTCATCGTCAAGCGCGCCACCGCGATGGGGCTGACGTTCCAGCCCGACCAGTTCTCGACGGTGTTCTGGGACGTGTTCGGTGAGCAGGGCCACCCGGTGCGGGCGACCGTCACCGAGATGGGGCCGCTTCTGCTCGCGCGCATGCTCGACCTCAACGACGTGCAGGAGGGTGTGCTCAACGTCGCCTTCCGCGTCGCCGACGACAACGGCCTTGTCCTGATCGACATGAAGGATCTGCGGGCGCTGCTCGATGCCATCGTTCCCGACAGCAGCAAGAAGGGGACGGACGCCGCCGAGGATCCGCTTGCCGACATCCGCAAGGCCGCCCAGGGGTTCGGCAACGTCACCAAGGCCACCGTCGGCACCATCCAGCGTCAGCTGCTGGTGCTGGAGAACCAGGGCGCCACCAAGTTCTTCGGCGAGCCGGCGCTGACGCTGAAGGATTTCATGAAGACCGACCGCGACGGCCGCGGCATGGTCAACATCCTGGTCGCCGACAAGCTGCTCCAGAGCCCTCGGCTTTACGCGACATTCCTGTTGTGGATGCTGTCCGAGCTGTTCGAGGAGTTGCCCGAGGCCGGCGACCTGCCGAAGCCGAAGCTGGTGTTCTTCTTCGACGAGGCGCATCTGTTGTTCAACGACGCGCCCAAGGCGCTGATGGACAAGATCGAGCAGGTGGTCCGCCTGATCCGCTCGAAGGGCGTCGGCGTCTATTTCGTGACGCAGAACCCGATCGACGTGCCCGACCGCGTGCTCGGGCAGCTCGGCAACCGGGTGCAGCACGCGCTGCGCGCCTTCACTCCGCGCGACCAGAAGGCGGTCGCTGCCGCGGCCCAGACCTTCCGGCCCAACCCGAAGCTCGACACCGTCAAGGTGATCACGGAGCTCGGCAAGGGCGAGGCGCTGGTGTCCTTCCTCGAAGGCAACGGCACGCCGGCGATGGTCGAGCGGGTGATGATCCGGCCGCCATCGGCCCGGATCGGATCGATCACGCCGGAAGAGCGCAAGGCGATCATGGATGCGAGCCCGGTGAAGGGCAAATACGACACCGCCGTTGATGAAGAGTCCGCCTATGAGATGATCCAGAAGCGCATCGCCGGCACCGCGGCGACCGCGGATGCTCCGGCGGGCGGAGGCGGCGGCATCCTCGGCCAGATCGGCTCGATCGTCGGCACCATCTTCGGCACCAATGTCAAGCGCGGCCGCCTGTCGGCCGGCCAGGTCATTGCGCGCGACGTGACGCGATCGGTGACCAACCAGGTGATCGGAGGGATGGCCGCCAATCTCGGCAAGTCGGTCGGCGGCCAGCTCGGCGGCTCGATCGGCCGCACCTTGGTCCGCGGCGCGCTCGGCGGGCTGCTGCGCAGGTAGGCAGAAAGCCCGATTGGAGGCATCCGCGCGCCGGCGCGGCCCGCCTTGCTGCGGGACAATTTCCGGTGAGGGGGTTCTCCAAGCGTCCTTCGGTCTGCTACGTCCTACCCGACTTCCGGACTGGACCGAATTGTGACCTCAACCGACTTGTTACCCAAACCTGATGCGCCGAGACGCCTGTCGCTTCGTGCGCCGCTGGATATTCTCTTTCTGCTCTGTTGCTTCATCCTGGCCGCGGACGTCCTCGGTCCCGAGCTGTTCGGCAAGGGCAAGACCAAGGACTATGGGCTGTGGTACTGGGCCGGGCAGCAGGTTCTGAACGGGGGGGCGCTCTATCCCGCCAACGCCGGTGGGTATTTCGAGTTCATCTATCCGCCGCTGCCCGCGATCCTGCTCGCGATTCCGAGCTGGTTCGGCAAGATCCCGCTCTACATCGTGCTGTCGGTCCTGAATGCGCTGGCGTGGTGGTGCACCGGGACGTTCTCCGATGTCATGACCGGCTCGGGTCGCAGGGCCGGTCCGTGGCTGGAGGCACTGCCGGTTTTCGTCACCGTGACCTTCGTGTTCGACATGTTCGATCTTGGCCAGCCCAACCTCGTGCTGCTGGCGATGATGCTCTACGGGTTCTGGAGCCTGCAACATCAGCGCGCCTGGCTCGCAGGCTTCATGTTCGCGCTCGCGACCGCCATCAAGGTGTTTCCGATCGCGGTGCTGCCCTATCTGGTCTGGCGGCGGAAGTGGGCGGCTGTCGTCGCAACCGTCGCCTTTACCGGCATCCTTCTCTACGCCGTGCCGGCGCCCATTCGCGGCTTCGAACGCAACGCGGCCGAGCTTGCGACCTGGTATCAGGGCATGGTCGGGGCGAGCTCGGAAAAGGGCTTTGGCCAGCGCGACGAGCAGAACTGGTCGTGGGTCAACCAATCCATCATTGCCGTCACGCACCGCCTGGTCCGGCCGATCAACTACAATCTGGAGGATCCCAGCAAGCCGCCGCGCACGATGAATATCATCGACGTCGATTACAGGACGGCGAACTGGATCGTGCTCGCTGTGTCCGTGTTGCTCGGGCTCGGCTTCGTCGCGGTGATGCCGCGGCAAGCGCGGCGAACGGCGCGCTCGGATGCCGAGGAGCTCGGCATCCTGTTCTGCCTGATGACGGTGGCATCGCCCCTGGCGCGGCAATACTACTTCATGTGGCTGTTCTTCCCGATGACGGTGCTGATGCATCGCGCCGCCTTCGACGAGCGGGCGAATGTGCGGCTGGGAACCTGGCTTGCCCTCGGCGCGGCCGGCTTGCTCATGCTGCTGGCGCTGCCGTGGTTTCCCAACGTCTTCCAGGCCTGGGGCAATAACCTCCTCGCCACCGCCGTCCTCGCGGGGAGCCTCGCATGGCACATCCGGCATCCACCGGTTGTGGCTGGCTCCGGCGTCGCGGCAGGGCTAAAACCCAAGACCTCTTGAAACCAAGACCTCTTGAGAAGCCATCTTGAGACTCATAAGTCAGGAATCCGACCATGGCCAATGCGCAGCTTCAATCCGTGCTCGACCACATCGACAAGGATTTTGACAACAGCCTCGAGCGCCTGTTCTCGCTGTTGCGGATCAAGTCGATCTCGGCGGATCCGGCCTTTGCCAACGACTGCAAGGCCGCGGCCGAGCATCTCGCCAAGGACATCGCGAGCCTCGGCGTCGCCACCGAAGTTAGGCCGACCGCCGGCCATCCCGCCATCGTCGGCAAGACCGGAGCGGGCGGACGGCCGCATGTGATCTTCTACGGCCATTACGACGTGCAGCCGGTCGATCCGCTCGACCTCTGGCATCGCCCGCCGTTCGAGCCTGTCGTCACCGATCATGCCGACGGCCGCAAGATCATCGTCGCGCGCGGCGCCGAGGACGACAAGGGCCAGGTGATGACCTTCGTCGAGGCCTGCCGCGCCTGGAAGAAGGTGACGGGCTCGCTGCCGATCGACGTCACCTTCCTGATCGAAGGCGAGGAGGAGGTCGGCTCGAAGAATTTCGTGCCCTTCATCGAGGCCAACAAGGACGAGTTCAAGGCCGATTACGTGCTTGTCTGCGACACCGGCATGTGGGACCGCAACACTCCGGCGATCACGACGTCGCTGCGCGGCCTGCTCTATGAGGAGCTGAAGATCACCGCCGCCAATCGCGATTTGCATTCCGGCGTGTTCGGCGGCAGCGCGATGAATCCGATCCGGGTGCTCACGAAAATTCTCGGCGGGCTGTTCGACGACGACAACCGCATCACCATTCCCGGCTTCTATGACGGGGTGAAGGATCTGCCGCCCGATATCCTGGAGCAGTGGAAGAAGCTCAATCTCACGCCGGAGATGTTCCTCAAGCCGATCGGCCTGTCGATCCCGGCCGGCGAGAAGGGGCGGCTGTTGATCGAGCAGGCCTCCTCGCGTCCGACCTGCGACGTCAACGGCATCTGGGGCGGCTATATCGGCGAAGGCTCCAAGACGGTGATCCCGTCGCATGCCTCCGCAAAGGTCTCGTTCCGTTTGGTCGAGGGACAGGACCCCGCAAAAATCCGCAAGGCGTTCCGCGACTACGTGACGGCACGGCTTCCGGGCGACTGCAAGGTCGAGTTCGGCGACCATTCCGCCGCGCCCGCGGTCGCGCTCGACTGGAACATGAAGCCGCTCGCCGCCGCCAGCAAGGCGCTGACCGAGGAATGGGGCAAGGAGACCGTGCTGATGGGCTCGGGCGCCTCGATCCCGATCGTCGCCGACTTCAAGCGCACGCTGGGGCTCGACTCGCTGCTGGTCGGCTTTGGTTTGGACGACGACAACATCCACTCGCCGAACGAGAAGTACGACCTCCGCAGCTTCCAGAAGGGCATCCGCTCCTGGGCCCGCATCCTTGCCGCGCTGGCGGAGGTGAAATAGGGGCGTTCTATCCTCGTCATTGCGAGCGAAGCGAAGCAATCCAGAATCCCTCCGCGAAAGCAGTCTGGATTGCTTCGTCGCAAGAGCTCCTCGCAATGACAGCGGGGCCAAATAAAAACGCCGCCCGGAATTGGGCGGCGTTTCATTCCAAGACGTGCAGAGGTAGTTGAGAACTATCCTACACGAAATCCCGAAAATCTCAAGACCGATAGCCCGGCAGCTCGCGGTCGAGCTTGCGCAGCAGCGGCGGCCACACGAGGTTCGTCGCGCGCAGCTCGGCGCGGTCGCGGTTCGCCAGAAGCTCGGTGTTCTTCTCGATCGCGATCTCCTCGACCGGATAGACCGGCGTTCCCAGCGCGCGCGTGCGCACCTGCATCGAGCAGGCGCGCTCGAGGTGATACATGCGCTCGAAGGCGGAGGCGACCGAGCGGCCGACCGTCAGCGTGCCGTGGTTGCGCAGGAGCATGTGGTTGTGGTCGCCGAGGTCCTTCTGGAGTCGCGGCCGTTCGTCGTGGTCGAGCGCGATGCCTTCATAGTCGTGATAGGCGAGGTCGTGGGTGACGAGCTGGGCGGTCTGGTTCAACGGCAGCAGCCCTTCGGCGCTGCTCGAAACCGCGGTGCCGTCGAGGGTGTGGAGATGCAGCACGCAGATCGCGTCCTCGCGCACCTCGTGGATCGCCGAATGGATGGTGAAGCCGGCCGGGTTGATGCTGTACTCGCTCTCGGAGAGCTGGTTGCCGTGCAGGTCGACCTTGACGAGGCTCGACGCCGTGATCTCGTCGAACATCAGCCCGTAGGGATTGATGAGGAAGTGATGCTCGGGGCCGGGCACGCGGGCGGAGATGTGGGTGTCGACCAGATCGTCCCAGCCGTAGAGCGAGACGAGACGATAGCAGGCGGCGAGATTGACCCGTTGCTGCCACTCGGCCTCCGTCATGTTCGAGGGTACTTCCCTCAGGCGCGCTTCCGCTGGTGACATGGCAAATCTCTCCGAACCTCGTTGTTGCGGGAAGGGAGCCTAGTCTCGGGTGAGGCTGGCAGCAAGGCGCCTGGAGCGCGGCAGTTCAGCGTAGCCCGCATGCGCGAAGCGACATGCGGGACTCGTCCGGAGCCCGGATGTTGCGTCGCTCACCCGGGCTGCAAACTGCGTCTTTCTTGTGCAGACCCGAGATCGGGGAAAGAAATTACGGTGCCGGGATCGAAAGCAGGCTGGAAATGCTGCTGCCGCGGATGTCGTAGACGCGGGCGAACACCACGTCGTCGCGCTTGATCTCGACCAGGACAGGCGCGGTCAGGCCCTTGCAGTAGAACTCGCCGAGCGTCATGGCGAAATCGGCCGCATTGGAATCCCAGCCGATGGTGAAGTCGGGCCCGAGCGCGACCTGCGCCGGACGCTGCGGACCGCACACCGCGACCTTCCATTTGCGGTTGCGCGGCGGCACTTCCTGGCGCTCGATCAGCTGCTCGCGCAGTTCGTCGGAGGCCTGCTTCAGCGCGAGGCCCCAATAGTCCAGCATGAAGCGGTCGTCGGCGGCGCGCACGGTGCCGGCGATGTGGTTGAAGTGGGTGTATTGATAGGGATGCAGCCGGATCATCTCGGCGAGCGAGAGCGCGAGGCCGAAGCAGAAGGTGGCGAGCACGACCGGCTGCCAGGTGCGGTGGTTGGCGCGCAGGCGCTCCATGGTCCAGGCGAAGGCGACGCCGCCGAGCACCGCCATCGGCGGGATCACGAAGACGAAATGGCGGATGCCGTTGTAGAGCGCGGGCCGCTTCACCATCGCGATCGCGAGCGGCAGGGTCGCGGCGAGCGTCAGCATCAGCAGGATGGTCTTGCGGCGGGCCGGAACCTCGCGGCGCGGCAGCAGCGCGAAGGTGCTGACCACGGCGCCGGTCATCAGCACCAGCATCACCTCGGGCAACTGAAGCGCGAACAGCGTTGGCAGATAGGACCAGGGCATGTCGGGCACGGACACGATCGCGCCGTCGAACATCTCCTTCCAGGGCTTCTCGAAGAAGTGCGAGAAGTAGGTCAGCGCCTCGAAGGGATTGCCGGGTTCCATGATCGACCACGGCCAGATCAGGCCCATCACGAGATAGCCGAACACGAGGCCGGGCAGCAGCACGTAGACGACATGGGCGAAGCGGCGGGCCGCCTCGCGAGCGCCTTCGGTGCGCAGTTCCTCCAGGAACAGCGGAATGAAGCCGATCATGGCGTAGACCAGCGCAAGCCCGCCGAGGATGCGGCAGCCGATCGACAGGCCGGCGCCGATGCCGACGATCAGGATCGTGCGCGGCGAAGGCTGCGGATATTCCTCGGCGAGCCGGACCAGGCCCAGCATCAGGATGATCATGGCCACCGCGAAGGGCGCATCCTTCGGGTTCATGAACATGTGGCCGTAGAAGATCGGGCAGAGCGCGAGCAGCAGGAGCGAGGCGAGACCGGCAAGGGGCCCGCCGATGCGGCGGCCAAGCCGCCACGTCACGGCAAGCCCGACCACGCCGACGATTGCGCCGACCAGGCGGCGCGTCTCGAACAGCTCGAGCGGAATGACCTTGTGCAGGAGAGCCGCGACCATGTCGAAGCCGCCGCCGTACATATAGAGGTTGGCGAAGGAGAGCGCCGCGGTGTCCTTGAAGCCGGAACCGAACATGCGCAGCAGCAGATCGGCATATTCAGCGTGGGTGTAGTCGTCCCAGCCGAGCCCGTAGTCGCGGAAGGTCAAGCCTGCAATGACGGCGACCGCGGCCAGCACCAGCATGGCGAGATCGTCGCAAGTCCGTTCGACCGAGCGCCGCAGAGGCGTGTCGATCGCCGAAGTCGTGATGGATGTCATGGCTATTGGTGACCCGGAATCCCCTCTTGGCCCTGCTGGCGCGCGCGGGCCTGCTCCCCGGACTCCGTATAGCGCAGTTCCATTACCAAGTAATTGGGCATTATGGCTAAATTCCTGATGCGACGCAGCAAAACCAGAAACTCAAGAGCACTCTAGGAGTAGCGATCCGTAGCTGAAGGGAATGTGAATAAGTCCCTGATTTCCTTCTCTTTAGGAACGTTGATCACAATTCGCCGTTGGCGAGGAACACAGGATGACGGTATCGTGGCGCGAGTGTCGCGTGCGGATGCGCGGCCGGGGGTGAGTTCGATGACGTTGGCATTGTTGATCGCGGGGATTGTCGCCGTCCTGGCGGGCCTCCTTGCGATCCTGTTTGGCTTCACCGTCAGGGAGTTCAGTCTCGGCAGTACCCTCATAATCTCGGGGACGATCGGCGTCTGCTCCGGATTGTTACTGGCGGGCCTCCATGTGGTGGTGCTGGAGCTGAAGGGCATCGCCCGCCGGCTGGCTGGATCAGCCGCCGCGTCCGAGGTGCGGGTCAGGCCCGTGCTGCCGGGTCTCGCGCTGCCCGGCGCGCCTGCGCCCGAGCCTGCTCCGGCGACGCGCGCCGAGCCGACGGCCCCGCCATCGCCGGCTGCGCCGCCGCCATGGCTGGGCGAAGCACCCGCGCGTCCGCGCGTCGAGCCGCCGCCCGCGCCGGAACCTCCGGCGCCGCCCGCGGCTCCGGAAACGCCCCGCCGGCGCAACCTGCTGTTCGCCTCGACCTCGCGAAAGGAACGCGAGCGCGCGGAGGCCAAGGCCACCGAGGGCTCACCGCCGCCGCTTGCAGAGCCCGCGGCGCCTGCCGCCCCAGACACGCAGCCTGCAAGCTTCGACGACGCCTGGCCGAAGCCGGACCGTATGCGCCCGCCGGAGCCGCCGGCGGCCTCCTCGCGCCGGCCGCCGCCGCGCTCGCCCTCGACCTTTGTCGAGGCGGCCCCGCCGCCTGCACCACCCGAGCCGGAGCCGGCGCCGGCGGTCGAGCAGGCGCCCGTGACGGTGCTCAAATCCGGCATCGTCGACGGCATGGCCTATTCGCTCTATTCCGACGGCTCGATCGAAGCGCAGATGCCGGAAGGCATGATGCGCTTTGCCTCGATCGACGAGTTGCGCGCGCATCTCGACCAGCGCTCCTGAGGACTTCCGCGGCCAAGTAAAGCGCCAATGTTCTTGTCACTTTGTCAGTCGTCGCATTTTGGCCGAACGTATTGTTGACACGGAATACTTCGGCGTCGTCAATCCCGTGAGACGCAAGGTGGAGAAAGGTCGGGCCCATGTCGGATGCCGGGGCTAAGAATTTCATTGAGCTGACGGCCAGCATCGTCTCGGCCTATCTCGGCAACAATCCGACGCCGGCCGCCGAGATCCCGAACCTGATCAGCCAGGTGCACGGCGCGCTGGTGCGGGTCTCGTCAGGCCGCGTCGAGGCGGCGCCGCTCGAGCCGGCCAAGCCGGCGGTGTCGCTGAAGAAGTCGATCGCGCCGGACTATCTGGTCTGTCTGGAAGACGGCAAGCGCTTCAAGTCGCTGAAGCGCCATCTGCGCACCCAGTACAACATGACGCCGGAGCAATATCGCGAGAAATGGGGCCTGCCGGCCGACTATCCCATGGTCGCGCCGAACTACGCGGTGGCGCGCTCGCAATTGGCAAAGCAGATGGGTTTGGGACAGCAGCAGCGGAAGCGCAAATAGCCGCTTCAGGTGGCTTCCGCCAGCGCCTCTTTCGCGTCGGTCTTGATGCGTTCGACCATCGAGCGCAGGCCGTTGGAGCGCTGCGGCGTCAGATGATCGCGAAAGCCGAACTCGTCGAACACCGCGATCGCGTCGGTCGCGAGGATCTGCTGCGGCGTGCGGCCCGAATAGAGCGAGAGCACGATCGCGACCAGGCCGCGCACGATATGCGCGTCGCTGTCGCCGCGATATCTGAGGATCGGCGCGCCATTGCCGCGATCGACCAGCTTCTGGAGCCAGACCTGGCTGACGCAGCCATTCACCTTGTTGGCGGCGGAATGCTCGGCCTCGGGCATCGGTTCCAGGGTGCGGCCAAGCTCGATGACGTACCGGTAGCGGTCGTCCCACTCGTCCAGAATCTCGAAATTATCCCTGATTTCGTCGATCGTCGTCATGCTGGCCTATCGTTCCCGTTCAGGCCAATATAGGGACGCGAGGCCGTGAAATCGATAGGGTTTGGGGGCTAATTCGCCAGCCCCGGTCCGCGCCATTCCAGCGCGAGGTCGTCCTGGGTCAGGGTGTCGCGCGGCGCCTCGCTCGCAGCAGTGTCGCCTTCGCCGGCCAGTGCGATCGAGCCGGTGTGGTCGGGCGCCTTCTTGTCGCTCTTGTCGCTCTTGTCGTTCTTCTCGTTCTTCTCGTTGGTGATGTGCTCTTTCTTGTCGTTGATGATCTGATAGATCTTCTTCGCGCCCTCCTGGGCGCGCTGGCCGATAATGGTCGCGGCCTGTCCGCCGACCTCGCATGCCGCCGGCTGGCGCTTGCAGAACTGGGTCATGTCGGAGACGGCCGCGGTCGCAGCCTGCACCGCGTCGGCGGCGCCGATCTGCGGCAGCTTCTCCGATTCGGGCGTCTTGTCCCGCGGCAGGAGCACCAGCACCAGCCCGAGCCAGAATGTGATGCGGAGCAGAAAGCGCATCTTGCGACCTGTATGTTAGATCCCGCCGCGGCGATTTCCGCAGAGCGCATCGGACCTAGCAACTCTCGATAAATCGCAAGTGATTGCCTTGAGCTTAATTCGCGGAAATTTTACGCAAAAAACTTCGAAAATGGCGGCCTCGTGAATTTTCCATTGAAGCCGGGCCCCCGTGATGTTGCGGTCTTCCGTATCCACCAATTCGAAACCATGCGGGCCGGGGTGAAACCCTGTGTTCACCATCCTTAATGAAGACGTCGCCAAATCGTCTAAAAAGCTCCGCGATGACACGGTGTCCGGCGCCGGGCCGCGCCGCCTTAGCACTCGTTTAAGGTCGCTCTGACACGGTGGCTCAACGACAAGGAGGCGTTCCGGCGCGTCTCTCCGACGAATGAGCCGAAGCGCGAGACCCGTGACAGTTTTGAGTATCATCCGCGATTGTCTCGATGCGCTGCTGCATCCCTCCGCGCGTTACGACGCGCTGACGCGAGCGCGCCATCGTGCCTTCATGGCGCCGCGTCTGCTCGGCAGCCTGGCCGCGTTTGCCGCATTCCCGGTTTATCTCGCCATGCGTGGCGCGCCGAGCGCGGTCGAGGTCGCGGCCTTTGCCTGGCTGATCGCGCCGATCATGTTGTCCTGGTTCCTGTCGCGCACCGGCCGCTACGAAGGCGCGCATGTGCTGTCGTCGCTGGCGCTCGCCGGCCTGATCATGGCGGTCGCCATCACGACCGGCGGCATCGGATCCTTCGCTGCGGTGTGGCTGATCGTCGTTCCCCTCGAGGCTGCGCTGTCGGCCTCGCGCCGCGTCGCGGCCTTCGCCTCGCTGCTCGCGCTCTCCTGCGCGGGGATCCTGATCCTCGTCAGCCAGCTCGGCTGGCTGCCGCTGGACGAGCCGAGTGCCGCGCAGCGTAGCCTGCTGATGGCGTTCGGCGTCGCCTCGGCCACCCTCTATGCTGCGGCCCTTGCCTTCGGCGCGGAATCGCTGGCGCGCACCAGCGTTGCGCTGCTGTCGCGCGAGGAGGAGCGTTATCGCCTGCTCGCACGCAACATGAGCGACGTCATCTCGCGGCATCGGCGCAACGGCGCGGTGCAGTTCATCTCGCCGGCCGCCGAGGCCATGCTCGGCATGCCCGTTGCGCAGCTGCACGGCCACGGCCTGTTCGATCGCGTCCATGTCGCCGATCGCCCGGCCTATCTCACGGCGCTCTCCGATGCCGCGCGCGGCGAGGTGCGCAGCGTCGAGTTCCGGCTGCGGCGGGAGCCGACCGGCTCGGAGCGCGGCCAGATCGACTTCATCTGGGTCGAGATGCGCTGTCGCCCGCTCGACCAGGATCTCGGCCGCCAGGATATTGACCGTGATGCCGCACACGAGACGGAAGTCGTCGCGGTGATGCGCGACGTCACCGATCGCAAGCTCTCCGAGCAGGCGCTCGATCAGGCCCGCAGCGCTGCGGAGGCGGCCGACGCCGCCAAGACGCGCTTCCTCGCCACCATGAGCCACGAGCTGCGCACGCCGCTCAACGCCATCATCGGCTTCTCCGACATGATCGCGCAGGAGCAGACCCTGATGCTGGGGGCGGCCCAGCGCAGGGAATATGCCCAGCTGATCAACGATTCCGGCCAGCATCTGCTATCGGTCGTCAACGGCATCCTCGACATGTCCAAGATGGAATCGGGCAATTTCGAGATTGCGTCGGAGCCGTTCGCGCCGCGCGCCTCGCTCATGCATTGCTGCAATCTGCTCGCGCTGAAGGCGCGGGAGAACGGCATCGACCTCGTCACCGATGCGCCGCAGGACCTGCCTGTCATGACCGGCGATCCGCGCGCCTTCAAACAGATCGTGCTCAACCTCGTCGCCAACGCCATCAAGTTCACCGAGCGCGGCGGACAGGTCTCCGTTTCCGCCGCGGTGTCGGGCTCGCAGCTCATGCTGCGCATCAGCGACACCGGCGTCGGCATTGCGCCCGACGACCTCAAGCGTCTCGGCGCGCCGTTCTTCCAGGCCGGCAAGACCTATCAGCGCCGTCACGAGGGCACCGGACTCGGACTTTCGATCGTGAAGAGTCTCGTGGCGTTGCATCTCGGCGATTTGACGATACAAAGCAGGTTAGGGGAGGGCACCGCCGTCACCGTCAAGCTGCCGCTGGTCTACACGTCGCCACATGCCAAGGCGGCCGAGAGCAAGATCGCGACCTTGACGCCGGTGCTGCGCCAGGAACCTCAAGACCAACTTCAAGACCGACCTCACGACCAACCTGCTCCGGTGAAGAAAAGTGCCTAAGAAGTCTGCAAAGGGCGAAGCCGCTCCGCGCCGCCGTGGCGCCAAGGCCGCGGCTGTCGACATCGAGACCGAGCGCAACCTCGTGATGCGCGTGCTGCTGCACAGTCCCAAGGACACGCTGGCCGGCCTCGTCGCCGTGGCCGCCATCAGCGCGATCGTTGCCAATGCGCTGTTCCTCCAGACCGGCCGGCATCCGGCGCCGATGTTCGGCACCGTGATCAATCTTCCCGCGCCGTCGTCGGTGCCGCTGTCGAACCCGTTGCCGCGTCCGCGCCCCGTCGGCGCCGATACCTCGCCGCTCGAGCCGAGAGCGACGGAGTTTCGCGTCGAGCCCAAACCTGTCGAGCCCAAGCCTGTCGAGAGAGTCGCCGAGAAGGCGCCGGAGAAGCCCGTCGAGGCGACCGCATCGACGCCGCGCTCGGCCGATCCCCTGACCAACCTCGTCAAGCAAACGACGTCGACGCCGCCGTCCAGCGCCGTCGCGCGTCCGCCGGCGCCGATCCCGGCGCAGCAGAGCCCGGCGGTGCGGCGTATCGCCGGCGTGCAGCGCGCGCTGTCCGAATACGGCTACGGCAATTTGAAGGTCACCGGCGCGATGAGCGGCGAGACCCAGTCCGCGATCCAGAAATTCGAGCGCGAGCACAAGATGCAGGTCACCGGCCAGGTGTCCGATCGCCTGCTGCGCGAGCTCGCGGCCGCGATCGGCCATCCCGTCGAATAGCGGCATTCGTCGTCGTCATTGACGCGGATCAATTGGCTGCGCGTGACCCGCAAGGGGATGCCAGCCCTGCGCCGGCGCGATTTGTCCGGGATCAATGACTGCCGGCGGCGTCAGGGAAGATGATCGCTCATCCTCATCAAGGAAGAGAGGTCATCATGTTCAAGGTCTCGATTCTCGTCTGGATCATGCTGGGTACCGTGCTGGCGGGTGTCAGCCTGATCGTGGTGCTGATGGTGCCGAGCCTTGCCGCGGAGGCGATCAGGAACATCCCCTATGCCGCGGCCGTGGGGTTTGCGCTTGCGATGCCGCTGTCATATCTCGTCGCGCGCCAGATCGGCGGCGGACAGGGCGCAGGCAAGGCGTAGCGAGCGCGCGCCGAGACTGGCGGGACGCTTCGTACTGGCCTATCGTCCGACTCATGCGTTTGAAATCCAACATATGGGTCGCGGCCTATTTGCGCCGGTGCCAGAGCGAGGGCGTGTTCGGCGCGGTGCGCCGTCGCGGCGCCGAGGAGGCGGGCGCGGTGTTCGTGAAGGTGTCGCTGCTCGACGGCAATGCGATGCTCTACGCGCCGGCGCCGCAGGCCGTCTATGACGACGGCCGGCCGGTCGACCGCTTCTTCGTGCCGGTTGCGCCGCAGCCGCTGCCGGAGCCCGCCGTCGAGGAACGGCTGACGAGGGAAATCCGCTTCGATTCGGATGCCTGGATCGTCGAGACCGAAGACCGCGCGGGGCGGCACTTTCTCGAACTCGCGAAGACCTGATTGGCTCCCCCACCGTCATTGGCAGCGCAGCGAAGCAATCCAGAATCTTTCCGCGGAGGGATTCTGGATTGTTTCGTCGCAAGAGCTCCTCGCAATGACGAACTCGGGGGCGTCGCGCGCCCCGCACTCGATGTCACTGCCTGTGGAGCCGGGCGTCAGCGAACTACTGGTCCGACGACCCGCCGGTGCCGGTCCGCACCGTCGGGCTGGAGCCGGGCTGCACGCCCGGCCGCGTCTGGCTTGCGCCCGCACGCGCGCGCTGGCGTTCGCCATCGTGCAGGGCCGACTGGTACTTTGCGCGCGTGACGGCGAGCGTGGAGCCGCGCCAGGCGGCCAGCATCACCAGCGCGGAGCGCTCGGCGAGGCGATCGTAGAGCCGCGACAGCCGGTACACGTTGTTCACGGAGTTGCCGATCTCCGGCTTGAAGAACAAGAGGATGCGCTGGAAGTTCGGGCTCGGCATGTCGAGCGCGCGCGCGGCGACCGCGAGCGCTTCGCCGCCGGGATCGTCGACGATCTGGGCCGCGACGCGTGAGGGCAGGATCAGGCTGTCGCCGAGCTCGTAGGTGAAATTCTCGACGTCGCCCGCGATCGCCGCCATCTCCAGGATCTGGATCGCGCGCTTGGCGCGCACGGTCGGAATCCGCGGCGCGGCCTTCAGCGGCGTCTGCTCCAGATTGTGCAGGATCAGCGCGCGCTGGGACGCATCGGCGCCGAAGAACATGTCGTGGATTTCAGCGGCGTCCGTCGGCTGCATCGCCATGTTCGAGGCCATGCGCTGCTCGGCCTCGGTCGGCGTGCGAACCGGGGAGGGCGCCGGCGGGGCAGCCGGGATTTCGCGCGCGAGCGGAACCCTGCGGCCTTCCTGGGCCGCGACCAGCCCGAGCTTCTGCAGGATCGGGACGGGCGTCTGCGGGTAGACCGCAAGCCGCGCCTTGACGGCCGCGCGTGTCGCGTCGTCGACCTGGTCGATCAATCGCGTGGCGAGTTCGACGAATTGCCGCTGTTCGTCCTCGCTGTGGACGCGCGTCTGGACATAGAGGTCTGTCAGCACGCGCAGCAGCGTCGGGCGAACATCGACGCCTTCGCGACGGGAGAGGGTCATCAGCCCGTCGAATCCGGGAAACAGCGACTTGGTCATGGAGGCGTACGCAACTCGGAAAAGAGACTCGCGGGCGAGCCTAGCGCAGGTTCTTTTAAAGCCTCGTTAAGGAAAACGAGGCGTGAAGCCGGCCCTGCAATTCCAGGCATTGTCGTGCCGCAACGGGACGGCGCGGCCGGTCCCGTGCGGTTACGGTCCAAGGGCCATGTTTACACCCCGTTAACCATGAGCTGATCTTAATGATCCGCATGTTGCAGGGGCGCGTTTGGTCGCGCGGCAATTGAAGAGAGCTGACATGGGGACCATCATCGAATTTCCGGCCGGTCGCCGGGTAGGCTCGTCGGGGGACGTCACACCGCGCGCGGACATGGGGACGATTCTGATCCTTCCCGTGATCCGCATCGAGCGCGAGGCGGACGAAACCAGCGGCGATCGTGGGCCGGAAGCGGGCACAGCGCCGGGGCGCCGTCGTCGTCGCCGCTAGATCCGGCTCTTGCAATGCCGGACACCATCCGCCAGATCCGGCCCTTCGTATCGGCCGTCCTGCTCGCGCTGCTCGGTGCGGCGCTCGGCGCCTGTAGCGGCGGCGATTTCGGTCGCACCCGCGCTGATATGCGCAGCGACGACATGCATCGCTGGCTCGGCACCGAGGCCACCGCGAGCGTCGGGTTGAGGCCGTCGCAATTCCAGCTCACCGACGAGGAGCGCCAGCTGCGCGACCTCGCTTATCCCCTGATCGAGCCGCCGCTGTCGCGCCCCGCATGGAAGAGCGTGTTCGGCGACTACAAGGCCTTGCCGTCACCGTGGCGGCAGAAGGTGGTGTTCGACCGCACCATGTACGGGCGCACGCTGATCGACGAGCCGCACCGCTCGCATTCCTCGCGCTATGCGCAGCTGATCGAGGACGTGCGCAACGACACCACCCGTTTCGAACCGTTCTTCGCCTCCGCGATCCGCGTCATCGATCTCGACAAGAAGCGCAATGCCAGCATGGCGCGCGTCTCCGCCCTCTCGCCGAGGGAGAGGGACGATGCGGTCGAGCGCATGCAGGAGAACTCGCTGATCATCCAGTGGGTGCAGCAGTGCCTCGAGCAGCGCGTCTCCTCCTATCGCTGGGCGCTGGAGCGCCTGGTGATCCAGGCGCCCGACGGCATGGCCGCCGACGCCGACCGCCTGATCGGCGAGCTCGCAGCCCAGACTGCCAACCCGCCGGTCGCGGCGCAGCCGGTTTACGGGCGTTCGGTCAGCGTGCGGGGCTGACTGCGCACAAGGCGCCTTAGCCCGCTACCGATCCTGCGATCCGCGCCTGCGGGCCCGGCCGGCGGCGGACGCCGGGAACTCGGGCCTGCCGCCGCCGACCCGGTTGAGGATGTCCCTGGATCGCCCTGATTGGCGCTTGTTCTCCCAAGCCGGACGGGTAGGATTATTCGGTTACACCAAGTCATTTTACGCCAAAGGCCTTTCATCATGAGCGTAGACGCTGGGAGTCCGTTTGAAAGCCGTCTGAATCTCACCCCACCCCAAACGATCCGGAAGGTGCTGGCCCTCGCCCTGTTGCTCGGATCGACCGGCTCGGCCGCCGCGCTGACCAAGGAGGCGGCGATCGAGAACTGCCGGATGACCGTCGGCAAGCCGATCGTTCAGGCCTGCATGCAGGCCCAGGGAGGTCGCAAGGCCGGTGCCGACCTAGAGGGGTGCCGCGCCAAGGCGTCCCCCCAGGTCAAGGCCTGCGTGATGGCGGCTCTCAACGCCGCCAACGGACGCGCCAATGTCGCGGTCGAGCTTCCGAAGGAAGCTGCGCCCAAATTAGAGCCCGGCACGGCGCTGCCGAAGGACTTCATCGCGCCGCCCCGCACCATCGCCGACATCACCGCGATCCTCGATAGTGAGAAGCCGGATGCAAAGCTCATCGCGGAGCTGAAATCGGATGCGGATTCGACGCCGACGGGGAAGGAATCACGCGAGGATCTCGCGCACTTCTATTTCGACCGCGCTAATGCACGTGCGCAGCTCGGTCGGCTCCCCGAATCCATCGCCGATGCCAGCAAGGCCGTCGAGATCGGCCGCGGCGCGGTCGAACCCAGGATGATGGGCCGGCTGATGCAACTCCTGTCGTTGCAATATGCCGCGGCCGGCGATCCAAAACGCGCGCTCGACGTCATCCAGCGGCTGCTGCGTGAGACGGCCACACTGCCCGGCGCCAAGGGATTTCAGTTGAGCGCCAACCGGGCTGTCGTCGGCTTCTTCATCCAGATGGGTGACGTCAGCCAGGCAGAAGCCTATTTGCGCCGAAACATGACCGCCATCCAGGAGGCACGCACCAGCGGGCTTCCAGGTTGGCGCGCCAACTATGCGCGCATGGGACAGAACTGGGAATCGGAGCTCGAAAACAGCCGGGCGATGATCTTCGAAGCGCGCGGACAGTTCGCGGAAGCCGAGGCCGCCTATCGTGTGTCAGAGCAGCGCAAGCGGGCGGGCATGAAGGGTGTGCTGGACTCCGAGAACCCGCCGGCGGAAACCATCCTGCTGCAGGCGATCGACAATAGCGTGCTCAGTCAGGCGCGCATGAAGGCACGGCAGGGCCGGCTTGCGGAAGCGGAGGTCGATGCCCGCCGCGCTTTGTTGTCGCGATTGAAAGATACCGGCAAATACAATCCCGTGATGCCGCGCTACGTCATGGGTCTCGCCGGCATCCTGGTCGAAGAGGGCCGTTACGAGGAAGCCGAGCAGCTGGGCCGCGTGGCCCTGGAGATCAACAAGACCGTCGGAGTGCCCAACGATTCTCAATCCACCGTGCAGTTGCTCTCGCAACTGGCCGGCATCCTGACGCTGCAGCGTAAGACGCCGGAAGCCAACGGGATCTATGCGACGATCGACAAGGCGATCGCCAATTGGGAGCCGCAGCGCCGCCAGGTGTTCGAGCTCAATCCGTCACGGATCCTCTCGCTGTATGCGTCCGGCCAGCTCGACGCCGGCATAGCTGCGGCCGAGCAACTGGTGAAGAAGCAGGTCGGCCGCGTCGGCGAAAATCATTTCGATGCCGCCTCCGCGCGCGGGACGCTGGCGATCGGCCTGATGCGCGCGCGGCGCGACGCGGAGGCGATCCGCGAGTTCAAGGCCGCCATCCCGATCATGATGGCGAGTGCGCGGGAAAACGCCGACGACGAGAACACGACCGTGGTCGCCGCGCGCAGCCAGCGCCTGCAGAGCATCGTGGAAAACTATTTCGTGCTGCTTGCGCGCGCCGAAGCTGCGAGTGGCGGGGTCGGCGAGGAGACGTTCAGTCTCGCCGATGCCATCCGTGGTCACTCGGTTCAGCAGGCTCTGGCGGCATCGAGCGCCCGCGCGGCGGCCAAGGATCCGGCGCTCGCCGAACTCGTCCGCAAGGAGCAGGACCTGACCAAGCAGGTCAACGCTCAGCTCGGCACGCTCAACAACGTGCTGGCGCTTCCCTCCGCGGAGCGCGATGAGAAGGGCGTTCAGCAGATCCAGGCGTCGATCGCCACCTTGCGCGGCGAGCGCGACAAGGCGCGCCAGCAGATCAAGCAGAAGTTTCCGATCTACGCCGATCTCGTGTCGCCCAAGCCGCCGAGCGTCGCCGAGATTCGTGCGACGCTGGCCGACGACGAGGCCATGTTGTCGTTCTATTTCGGCCAGAACGGCAGCTTCGTCTGGGCCGTGCCGAAGTCAGGGGCGGTGGCGTTTGCCGCCGTCAACGCCAAGATCGGCGATATCGAGACCAAGATTCGCAAGCTGCGTGAGGCGCTCGAGCCCCAGGCGGCGATGATCTCGGACATTCCGCCGTTCGATCTGAAGCTCGGCTACGAGCTCTACGAGCTGTTGCTGAAGCCGGTCGAGAGCGGATGGAAGCCGGCGAAGAAGTTGATCGTCGTCACCAACGGCGCGCTGGGCCTGTTGCCGCTGTCGCTGCTGCCGACCGCACCGGCGGAGGTGGCCGCGGACGAGGATCCGCTGTTTGTTAGCTATCGCAAGGTGCCATGGCTGGCCCGAACCCATGCCGTGTCGACGGTGCCGTCGGCGGCCGCGTTGCGCACGCTGCGGCAGTTGCCGCCGGGCAAGCCCGGCCGCGGCGACCTCGTGGCGTTCGGCGACCCCTATTTCAACAAGGACCAGCAAGCCGAGGCTGAAGGCGACGCCAAAGTTGAGGTGGCCGACGCCGGCAGCAACGTCACCCGCGGCATGCCGCTGAAGCGGCGCAACAGCCCGAAGCTCGAAGGCGTCGACAGTGCCGAGCTCGGTCTGCTGCCGCGGCTTCCCGACACGGCCGATGAGCTGAAGTCGATCGCGCTCGCCTTGCAGGCGGATCCCTCGAAGGTGTTGTTCCTCGGCAAGAGTGCGACCGAGAGCGCCGTCAAGACGATGAATCTCTCCGGCTTCAGGATCCTTGCTTTCGCCACCCACGGTCTGGTCCCGGGCGAGCTCAATGGATTGACGCAGCCGGCGCTCGCCTTGTCGTCCCCGACCGTGACGGGCGAGGGCGGAGACGGCCTCCTGACCATGGAGGAGATTCTCGGCCTCAAGCTCGATGCCGACTGGGTCATCCTGTCGGCCTGTAATACCGGCGCAGGTGCCGGTGCTGGGGCCGAAGCGGCATCGGGGCTCGGCCGGGCGTTCTTCTATGCCGGAACACGGGCATTGCTGGTGACGAACTGGTCGGTGCATTCGCAATCGGCGCGGCAGCTGGTGACCGACCTGTTCAAGCGGCAGGCCGACGATCCGAAGCTGTCTCGGAGCGAAGCGCTGCGCGAGGCGATGATGGCTCTCGTCGATGGCCCCGGCTATCTCAATGGCGAAGGCAAGACCGAGTTCGCCTATGCGCATCCGCTGTTCTGGGCGCCGTACACGATCATCGGTGACGGCGGTGTACGTTGATGGCAGGTGAGGGAAGGATTGGACGGGAAATGAAACGGACCATTCTGCTTGGGCTCATTGCGGCTGGCCTGCTGTTTTCGGGAGCGACGAGAGCGGCGACACAATTGATCACGGAAGAGGAGGCCAGGCTTCCGCCTCCGAAGGGGGCGATTGCCGCGGACCGACGCGGCATCATGCGTGGTCCGAAGGTGGAATTCGTCTCGCCCGGCGCTTCCGTCAACTCGCCCTTGCGGCTGGTATTGAAGTTCGAGTCGTACGGTGGGGCGAAGATCGATCCGGAATCGGTCAAGGTGATCTTTCTGCGTACGCCGAATGTCGATCTGACCGCCCGGGTCAAGCCGTTTGTCCAGGCCGACGGCATCAACATGCAGGACGCGGAATTGCCGCCGGGCGAATACTCCGTTCGCGTCGACATCAAGGACAGTGACGGCCGGCCGGGCACGGCGATCTTCACGCTGAAGGTCGCGCCCAAGTGACGTGTCCGTACTGCCAATCCGGGAACGCGGAAGGCGCGCTGGTCTGCGCGTCCTGTGGGCGTGATATTGCCGTTCCCGCCACGCTGATCGCGGAACGGGACGATCTGCGGCGCAAGCGTGACGAGCTGCGCGGCGAGCTGAGGCAGGCCAGAGAAGAAGTCGAGGCCATCATGCGGCGCAGGAAGCCGCGCTGACGATGGAATGTCCGTACTGCGCCGAGACGATCAAGGACGAAGCCATCGCGTGCAAGCACTGTTCGCGCGATCTGCGCGTCGTGCGACCGACGCTTCTCGAGATCGACGACATCGTCGCCGACCTGGACAGGCTCAGGCGGGATCTCGATCGGGTCAACGTCCGCCTCGAGCGGTACAAGAATCCGCTGCGATATTTCGGAACGCATGCGATTCTCTATGTCGTCATTCCAGCACTGTTGCTGACGATCGCGCATGTTCTCGTGACCATCACCTTCAACCTCTCTCCGATCCCGCTTCGGATCGCGTCGATCGTGATCCCGCTGCTGTTCGGGTTCGTGGCCTATCCCCTGCACAGGGTTTCGGCGATGGGAGCGTTCGTGCTGGCGTTCCTGGCTGCGAGCGTCAGCATTCTGTCGATGCTGACGGTCACCGGAATCCACGATCGTGTCCCGATCCTGCCGGCCGTGTGGATTGAATGGCGGGAAGTGTTCGAATACGGAGCGAGCATCCTGCTGGCCTTCGTCTCCGGAAACATCCTGGGCGTCCTGATCTTCCAGGTGCTGCCGCGCGTGCTTGCTCAAGGCGGCAAGCCGAACGCGTTCGCCTTCAGGATGGCGCGCCTGCTTGGACAGCATGTCGGCGAAGAGCAATTGCGCCGCCGGGCTCGTTTGATCCAGGACCTCATGCAGACCGTGGGGCCGCTGGCCGGCATCGCCGCAACGGCCGTCGGCTCCATTTACGCCGGCCTGAAGGGCCTGCTCGGATAGTCGCGAGGATTGTGCCGGCGGTGCGACATGATTGCGGTCGCGGTACGCTTGATCGCGTTGCTTTCCTGATGGTCGCGGTGCTGAAAATGCGCTCATATGGAGCGAACGAGAACCGGAGGAAAACATGCGTCTCATCGCCATCCTGTCAGCTCTGCTTCTGCCGCTTGGCTCAGCGGTCGCCCAGGACTATCCGGCCCGGCCGATCACCATGCTGGTGCCATTCGCCGCCGGCGGACCGACCGACACCATCGCGCGCCTGACCGCGGCGGGCATGTCGAAATCGCTTGGTCAGCAGATCGTCGTCGAGAACGCTCCCGGCGCCGGCGGCACCATCGCCACGACCCGCGCCTCGCGCGCCCAGCCCGACGGATACACGCTGCTGATCCATCACGTCGGCCTGTCGACCGCCGCCACGCTGTACCGCAACCTGAACTACGACACGAAGACCGCCTTTGCGCCGATCGGGCTCGTGACCAATGCGCCGATGACCATCATCGCGCGCCCGGATTTTCCGGCCGGGACGCTGAAGGAATTGGTCGCCTACGCCCAACAGCAGGGCGACAAATTGACCTACGCCAATGCCGGGCTCGGAGCGGCATCGCATCTCTGCGGCATGCTGTTCATGGCCGCGATCCAGAAGCAGCTCACCACGGTGCCCTACAAGGGCAACGGCCCCATCATGAACGATCTTCTCGGCAAACAGATCGATCTCACCTGCGATCAGGCGACGAACACCACCGGCCCGATCACGTCCAAGCAGGTCAAGGCCTATGCGGTCACCACCAGGGAGCGGCTGAAGAGCCTGCCCGATCTGCCGACCGCCGACGAGGCGGGCCTCAAGGATTTCGAGCTCGGCGTCTGGCACGGTATCTATGCCCCCAAGGGCGCACCGCCGGCGATCGTTCAGAAGCTGGCAGCGGCGCTCCAGGCGGCCCTCAAGGATCCCACGCTGATCGCGCGGTTCAATGACATCAACACCGAACCGGTCGCGCAGGACAAGGCGACGCCGGAAGCTCTGGCGGCGGTGCTGACGAGCGAGATCGATCGCTGGGCTCCGATCATCAAGGCGGCCGGCCAGTTTGCAGACTGAGCCGTTACGGCTTGCGAAGGGACGGAGGAGGATGGCCCCGGCCGCGGCAATCGCGATCACCGGGCCTGTCGGAGTTCGCCCCGCGCGGTCAGCGTGCCGTGCCAGGCGTTTTGCGCGCGCCAGGCCGGCGCTCGGTTCGATCCGGGCTGCGCTGCTTCCTGAGCTTTGCGACAAAGTCCTTCAGCGCGTCCGCCAGCGGCACTGACGCGCGATAGGCGAGCCCGACCTCGCGCCTGACCTTGACCTCGATCTCGCGCACGACGACATCTGGATTGCCCTTCGCCACGCCCTCCGGGACGATGGCGATGCCGACGCCGGCGGCGACCAGCGCCATGGCCCAGTCCTCCGATTGCGCGATCGCCGCGGTCTGGCGCCGCTGCGCGGCGCGGCCGAAGAATTCGCTTTGCTCGCAATGGCAGCGGTCGATCATAGCAGCAGCGGCGAGATCGGCGGTCCGGAGCCTGTCCTTCAGCGTCAGCGGATGCGACGGCGGCAAGGCGGCGACATAGCGCTCGCTCCACAGCGCGACGAAATGCTCGTCCGCGCGCAGCATGTTTTTCGAGATGATCCGCGCATCGGCGCGCTCGTCGCTGCCGACGAGGCGCAGCGCGATGTCGCTGCGCGCCGTCAGCGGCTTCAGCAGCGCGATCGTCCTGGGCACGTCGAGCGTGCGCATCAGGCCGAGCGTCAGCGTGGCCCTGGTCGCCGGCTTCCTGAACAGGCTGCGCGCGGCGTCGGTCTCGTCGATGATGCGGCGGGCCAGCGCGTGAAACTGCTCGGCCGAGGCGGTGGGCGCGACGCCCTTCTTGTGCCGGATGAAAAGCGTGGTGCCGAGCTCGGCCTCCAGATTGGTGATCGCGGTGGAGATCGATGGCTGCGATACGAAGCAGGCACGCGCCGCGGCGGTCAGGTTGCGCGCGCGATAGACGGCGGCGAAGTAGCGAAGCTCGCGGATGTCCATAGGATATGCCTAGAGATATGATCAATATTCAATATTTTACCTATGGATCTGGCGATGGCAAGAACGCCCTGGTCACAACGGGCGAGGGCTTCCATGAAAATCCACCATCTCAACACCGGCACGATGTGCCCGATGGGCCGCCGCCTGGTGAACGGCACCGGCGGCCTGTTCCAGCGCGCCCGCATGGTCTGCCACTGCCTGCTGATCGAAACGCGGGACGGGCTTGCCCTGGTCGATACCGGCATCGGGCTTGGCGATATCGCAGCCCCTGACCGGCTCGGACGGCGCTGGCTGCGCCAGACCGCGCCACGGCTCGATCCGTCCGAGACGGCGGTCGAGCAGGTGAAGGCGCTCGGCTATTCGCCCGCTGACGTGCGCCACGTGCTGCTGACCCATCTCGATCGCGATCACGCCGGCGGCGTGCCCGACTTTCCCCATGCCGCGATCCACGTCCATCGCGCCGAATACGACATGGCGGTGCAGCGCAAGCCGGCGCCGCCGGAAGGGCGCTATGTCACCGGGCAGTGGAGCCATGGACCGAGCTGGACGTTCTATGGCGAAGCCGGCGAAGACTGGTTCGGTTTCAGGGGCGTGCGCGCGCTCGGCGACAGGGAAGCGGACATCCTGATGATCCCGCTCGCCGGCCATACGCTCGGCCATTGCGGCATCGCGGTCCGGTCGGGCGACACATGGCTGCTGCATGCCGGCGACAGCTATTTCCATCACGGCCAGCTCGCGGCATCCCCGCGCATGCCGCTGGTGCTCGGCTATTTCCAGCGCCGCGCCGACATGGACCGCAAGCAACGGATCGCCAACCAGGCGCGGCTGCGCGCGCTTAAGCTCGACCACGGCGGCCGCGTGAGGATCGTCAACAGCCATGATCCCGTCGACTACGAGAACTGCCGGTGCGGGACGCATTAGGATGAGCTGCGGCTCAGGGGACGATGCGAGCTATCGGGCTTCAACCACTTCGCCATCCTCCTTCACGAACCGGCCGACGGGATTGTCCAGGAGATCGACGACGGCTTCGGAGGGCCGGCACAGTCGTGTGCCCTTCGGCGTCACCACGATCGGACGGTTGATGAGAATGGGATGCGCCATCATGAAATCGAGCAGCTCGTCGTCCGTCCATTTGGGGTCGGCGAGGCCGAGCTTCTTGTAGGGCGTACCCTTCTCGCGCAGCAATGCGCGGACCGATAGTCCCATCGCCGCGATCAGTTGCTTGAGCGTTTCGCGCGACGGCGGCGTCTTGAGATATTCGATGACGGTAGGCTCGACACCGCTCTGCCGGATCATGGCGAGCGTGTTGCGCGAGGTTCCGCAATCCGGATTGTGATGGATCGTGACGCTCATGATCGGGTCTCCGCAACGGCAACCGGGCTGCGCACCTCGGCGCGCCCGAGCAGCCAGTTCATCAGCAGCATGCCGGCGATCGCCCCGCCGAGCTCCGCGAGAATGAACCCGGGAAGATCGACGGGCCGAATGCCGGAAAAGGTGTTCGTCAGCGACCGCGCAATTGCGACCGCGGGATTTGCAAACGACGTCGATGCGGTGAACCAATATGCGGCCGTGATGTAGAGGCCGACCAGCCAGGGAACGGCCGCGCGCTGAAAGCGGATGCCGGCGAGGATGGTGGCGACCAGTCCGAAAGCGGCCACCGCTTCCGCGAACCACTGCGCTCCGCCGGTCCGCACCTTCATCGACAGGTCGATCAAGGGATGCGCGAACATCAGGTGCGCTGCGATCGTTCCGATGGCGCCGCCGGCGATCTGCGCGATGATATAAAGCGCGGCTTCGTTCGCCGGCAGCTCGCGCTTGCCGGCGAAGACCAGCGTCACCGCCGGATTGAGATGCGCGCCGGAGATCGGACCAAGCACGGTGATCAGGACAACGAGAATGGCCCCGGTCGGCAAGGTGTTGCAGAGAAGCGCAAGAGCGACGTCCTTGGTCAGCGTCTCGGCCATGATGCCGGACCCGACGACGGTGGCGACGAGAATGCCGGTGCCGAGCGCTTCGGCGGTCAGGCGCCGCGAGAGGTCGAAATTGTCCATCAGCCGGCCTTCGGCGTTGACCGTGTTGCGCCCTCGGAGCGGCCGATCTCGCGCAGCTTCGTGCCGAGGGAGAGCTTGTCGATACTCCTGAGCGGAAGGCTCACGAAGGTGTCGATCCGATTCTTGAGGTAGCGGAACGCGGTGACGAACTGCGCCTGCTTCTCCAGATCGGTGCCTTCGGCAGAGGCGGGGTCTTCGATACCCCAGTGCGCGGTCATCGGCTGTCCCGGCCAGATGGGGCAGGCTTCGCCGGCCGCATTGTCACAAACGGTGAAGACGAAATCCATCACCGGCGCATCGGGAGCGGCGAACTCCAGCCAGCTCTTCGAGCGCATCCCGTCGGCGGGATAGTCCATGCTCTCGAGCGTGCGCAGCGCCAGTGGATGCACCGTGCCTTTGGGGGTGCTGCCGGCGGAGAAGGACTGGAAGCGGCCGGCTCCGTCCTTGCGAAGGATCGACTCGGCGAGGATCGAGCGCGCCGAATTGCCGGTGCACAAGAACAGGACATTGTACACCTGGTCAGGCACGGACTTTCCCCTTTCGCTTTGGAGAGCAGCAGGCTTGAAGGCTTTCGACGACCGGCTCGCAAACTTCCGGTCGCCCGCCGCAGCAATCGCGAAGCAGGAAAACCGCAACGTCCCGAAATTCGGCGAGGTTGGCGCGATAGACGATCGAGCGGCTGTGTCGCTCTGACGTCACAAGACGCGCGCGCGTCAGAATCGTCAGATGGGCCGAAAGCGTGTTCGGTGGCACTTCCAATTGGCGCGCGAGGTCGCCGGCCGCAAGGCCGTCGGGCTCGTGTCTGACCAGCGTCCGGAAGGCTTCCAGACGAGTCGATTGGGACAGGGCCGCGAGGGCGAGAACGGCTTCTTCGGTTTCCATATGTCCAGACTTATAGAAATGACATCCGGCCGTCAATCAGGTTTCGGAACGTGCTGCGTTTGCCGTAGTATTTGCCGTAGTATGATGAGAGATCCGTCTCGACGTTGCGAACGGGGAGCCGCGATGCAAACGCAATCGATTATCACGTGTCCGGTCTGCCAGCACGCGTCGGTCGAAACCATGCCGACGGATGCCTGTCAGTTCTTCTACGATTGCAAGGGGTGCGGGACCCGGCTGAAGCCCAAGAACGGCGATTGCTGCGTCTATTGTTCCTACGGATCAGTTCCCTGTCCGCCGGTTCAGCAGAACGGAAAGTGCTGTTGAAGCCGGCCCAAGCCCCAAAGGCATGCTTGTTATTTCGAATATTCTAGAAGTACAGTTGACAGCGAGAGCCGGGCGCGCGCAATATGCTGGCCATGAAGATCGACGACGCAGCAGCACGCCTGGAAGCCCTGGGTAACCGGACACGGCTTCAGATCTATCGGGCCCTGGTCCGGGCCGGACGATCGGGCATGCCGGTCGGCCGCTTGCAGGACAAGCTGAAGATTCCGGCCTCGACGCTGTCGCATCACATCAAGTCTCTGGTCGCGGTCGGGCTCATCAGCCAGGTCCGCGAATCCACGACCCTGGTCTGTCATGCGAACTACGACTTGATGCGCGGCCTGGTCGATTTCCTGGCGGCGGAGTGCTGTGCGGACGAAGCCGGATGCAAGGGTACGCGGACGGCGGCCTGATTTTTTTGCGCAGTTATTCGAAAATTCTAGAAATATGGGATGACAAGATGGGTGACGGGAAGACGGTAGCCATCGTCGGGGCAGGGCCCGTCGGCCTCGCTGCGGCCGCGCATGTGCTGGAGCGCGGCATGTCGCCCGTCGTGCTGGAGGCCGGGCCGGAGGCTGGACATGCGATCCGCCAGTGGCAGCACGTGCAGCTGTTCTCGCCATGGGAATACAATGTCGACAAGGCCGCCGCGCGTCTGCTCGCGCCGACGGGGTGGAATTCGCCGGATCCCCAATCCTATCCGACCGGCGGCGAGCTGCTCGATCGATATCTTACGCCACTTGCGACGCGAACGCCGCTGCGTGAGGCGATCCGCATCTCCAGCCGCGTCTCGGCGATCAGCCGCGTCGGCTTCGACAAGGCCAGGACCAGGGGACGCGAGCAGGCGCCGTTCGAGATCCGCTACCAGAACGGCAGGGGTCCCGAAGTCCTGCGCGCCGACGCCGTGATCGATACGTCAGGCACCTGGTTCTCCCCCAATCCGGCCGGCTGCAACGGCTTGCCGGCGATCGGCGAGCCCGAGAGCGCTGACCGCGTCGCCTACGGCATGCCGGATGTGCGAGGCGCCGCTCGTTCCAGATATGCCGGGAAGACCGTTGCTGTCCTGGGCGCCGGTCATTCTGCCGTGGGCACGCTGATCGATCTCGTGCATCTCGCGGACGAGGTGCCGGGTACGCAACCCGTCTGGCTCTTGCGCGGCGCCGATCCTGCCAAGGCTTTCGGCGGCGGCCGCAACGACAAGCTGGCCGCACGCGGCGAGCTCGGCACCGCCTTCGCTGCGCTCGTTGCCGCCGGGAAGATCAGGATCGAGACCGAATTCGGCGTCACGCACCTTGCCGAGTTCGAAGGCCGGCTCAAGGTGACCGCCGGCTCGTGGGGTGGTGCGCGAAACGTGATCGTGGACGAACTGATCGTGTCGACGGGTTTCCGTCCCGACTTCTCGTTCCTGTCCGAGCTGCGCCTGCGGCTCGATCCTGCCATCGAGGCGCCGGTCGCCCTGGCGCCGCTGATCGATCCCAACGAGCATAGCTGCGGCACGGTGCGTCCGCACGGCGCCCGCGAGCTCGCGCATGATGAGCCGGGTTTCTACCTGGCCGGCATGAAATCGTATGGCAGGGCCCCGACCTTCCTCATGATGACGGGCTATGAGCAGGTCCGCTCGATCGTGGCCGATATCGCCGGCGACAAGCGCGCCGCGGCGAGAGTCGAGCTTGTGCTGCCCGAGACCGGCGTCTGTACGCGCGGCGGCCTCGAGACCGCTGCCGCCGCGTCGGGATGCTGCGGCGGGCCGGCGAAGGAAGAACCATCGGCCTGCTGCGCCGCCGACGAAACGGCCAAGAAGGCCGGTGCCTCAGGTTGTGGTTGTTCATGAGGCAAGTTGTTGCAGGCCATGCTACCGGCTCGCTTGCTGTCGTAATTGGTCTCGGCACCACGCAAACCATTGCGTGGGCGTCGAGCTATTATCTTCCAGCCGTTCTGGCCGCTCCGATCGCGCGGGATCTCGATCTTGCACCGACCTACGTGTTCGCCGCGCTCTCGGGGGCACTCGTCATCTCCGGGCTTCTTGGTCCGCGTGTCGGCCATGCGATCGATGGGTTTGGCGGGCGCAGCCTGCTCGCGATCTCGAACGCCGTCTTTGCAGCAGGCTTGCTGTTGCTGTCCGCTGCCCATGGCGCGGCGTTGCTGATCGCAGGGTGGATGGTGCTCGGGATTGGCATGGGCATGGGTCTTTACGAAGCGGCCTTTGCGACGCTTGCCCGCATCTACGGCACGGGCGCTCGAAAGGCGATCACGGGCATCACCTTGATCGCCGGCTTTGCGAGCACCGTTGGCTGGCCGCTCACGACCTGGCTGGATGCCGAGTACGGCTGGCGTGCGGCCTGCCAGATATGGGCGCTCATCCACGTTTGCCTCGCCTTGCCGCTCAATCTTTCGTTGCCGCGTGCCGCGCCACCCGATCAGGTGTCTCGACCGGAGGCCGGCGCGAGCTCACAGTCCGAGCGCCAGAGCGAGACCTTTGCGATGGGCGTGCTGGCCTACATGTTCGCGGCGGCAAGCTTCGTCAGCTCGGGAGTTTCGGCAATCCTGCCTTCGATGCTGGTGGCGTTCGGCGCGACGCCGGCCCAGGCTTTGCTCGCAGGAACATTGGTCGGTCCTGCCCAGGTCGGCGCGCGTCTGCTCGAAGCGGGGTGGCTCGGCCGGTTTCATCCGCTTCTTTCGGCACGGCTCGCCACCCTCATGAATCCGATCGGTGTTGTCGCGCTGATCGCAGGTGGCTCGTTCTTTGCGCCGGTCTACGCCGTGCTCTACGGTGCGGGCAACGGGATCATTACGATCGCGCGTGGCACGCTGCCGTTGGTGCTGTTTGGACCGGTTGGATTTGGGAAACGTGTCGGCATGATTTCGCTCCCGTCCCGGCTAACGGGTGCCGCCGCGCCGTTGGCACTGGGGCTGATGGTGGAGCACATCGGCCGCGGTGCGCTGTGGATCAGCGCGCTCGCCTCGGTCTCCGCGTTCTCTGCGCTTCTGCTCCTTCGTGCAGGCCCGGCAACATCGGCGCCCCTCCAGGCGGGAGGACAAAATTCGTAAGCTCGGCGGCCGCTCTCTGATTGCGGTGATGTGCATCGGCCAGGTCGGCAATCTGCTGCCGCATGTGACGCTGTCCGCGAACCTGGCGCAGCACCTGATGCCGGCGTGGGGACTCTCCGCGGCCGAAGGCGGCCTGATGGCGAGCGGCTATGCGTTCGGCTACATGCTCGCAGTGCCCGTGCTGACGACGCTGACCGACCGGATCGATGCGCGGCTCGTCCTGCTCTGGGGCTCGATCGTCAGCGGGCGCGCCACCGCGGCGTTCGGCATCTTCGCGCAAGGGTTCTGGTCGGGCACGGCGATCTGGTCTCTTGCCGGACTGGGATTTGCGGGCGCCTACATGCCCGGCCTGAAGGCCCTGACCGACCGGCTTCCCGCAGGCGACACCTCGCGGGCCGTCACGCTGTACACGTCGAGCTTCTCGGTTGGTGTCGGCCTCTCGTTCCTGGTGGCGCAACTGATCGCCGACAGGTGGGGTTGGCGGACTGCTTTCGTTGTGACCGGCTTCGGTCCGGTCGCAATGGTCGGCGCGTGTCTCCTGATCGACGAGCGGCGACCCGTGCCGAAGGCCGGGCGTCTGCTGAACTTCGCACCCGTCTTCGCCAACCGCGAGGCGCTCGGATACATCCTCGGCTATGGTGCGCACTGCTTCGAGCTCTACGGCATCCGCACCTGGCTGGTGGGGTTCTGGACCTTCGTCGTCGCCCATCAAAGCGCGCCTGCGTGGTTGAGCCCCGTCGTGTTGAGCTTCTGCTTCGCGGTGATCTCGATGCCCGCGAGCATCCTTGGCAACGAGGCCGCGCTGAAATTCGGCCGCCATCGGGCGATCACGATCGTGATGATCGCGTCGGCTTGCGTCGCGCTGATCATTGGCCTCAACGCGACGGCCCCGGCATGGGTGCTCGCACTGCTGCTGCTCGTCTATGGCCTGACCGTGCCGGCCGATTCCGGCGCGTTGACCGCGGGCATGTCGGCCGCCGCCATACCCGAACATCGCGGCGCGACGCTCGCCTTGCACTCGACGGTCGGTTTCGGCCTGTCGGCGGTTGGCGCGTGGGGGACCGGCGCTGCGCTCGACGCGGCCGGCGGCCCGCAGAGTGCGACCGGCTGGCTGCTGGCGTTCACCGTCCTCGCCGTCGGCATCGCGCTGGGGCCGCTGGCGCTGCTGTGGGCACGCGTGCGGCAGTCCCCGAGCCGCAGCGCGAGATGACGCTGCGCGCTCCCGGGTGTCTCATCTGCCGGAACCGGCCGTTTGCCTCTGCCGAAGGCGGTGCTTCACCGTCCGCGCAATCGCCGCCGGTGCCTCTTCGGGGATCGCAAAACAGGAACTCGCGTTGATTTCGCACAGGACGTATGTGTCAGCGCCCGCCGCGTCGCGAGGTCCGTAGAGGAAGTCCGCGTCCCAGATCACCGGCAGCGAGGATTCATCGATGCCGAGCGTGGCCATCATCTGCGGCGTCCATTCGTCCTCCATCGATCTTCGCAGCGCCTGGAACGGCGGAGCATCGGGGCCGTGCATGATGCGCGGGCCGGGCTGCGCCTCGGGTGCATCGGGGCCTTCCGGCGGCGGCGGGATCAAGGCCTTGATCCGTTGCCGGCCAAAGCCCGCGACTTTGGCGCCGCTCATGTAGCAGCGGATCATCCCGTCGGGCAGGCGCGGTTGAAACGCCTGATCGATGATGCAGCTGCCCCAGCCGAAATAGGGTTCGCAGCGTGCAATGAAGGCATCGAGCGGCATGTCCTCCGGCAGGCTGCCGCGCGTTGCATGGAGCACGCGAACCATGGCGCCGGCCTCTGCTAGGGCCTCCACTTTCCAGACGCCTTGGCCTCCATTGCCACGATTTTGTTTCAGCACGCGCGGTCCGTCCGTCTGGAGGCGCGACGGAAACTCGGCGCGGAAGCTTGCGGCCGTGTCGTAGCGATGCGTGTCGGCGCCCCAGCCCAAATGGCGCGTTCTGTAGAGGACCTCCTTGACGCCCATCTTCAGGATGACGTCCGGGTGCGCGCTCACCCATGGCCCTCGCGCTGCGACGTCGCGGAGCAGGGGATCGAGATCAGCGCGCGTCTTGCCTTGATGGATCGGGTCGACCCAGACGAGCACGCCGTCGACCGCAAGCAATTGATTGCGGACGGCGTCGGCAAAGGTTTCGTCGTAGATGACCGGCCGGGCTTCGATGCCGACGGCGGCGAGTGCCTCGAAGATGCGGACGAAGCGGCTGTTCTGCGGTGTGGCATCCGCCCGCGCGGCGGCATCGCCGCGTGAGAGGATGGCAACGGTGGATCGGAGAGGAAGGTGTTGTTCGGTGTCCATGCGCAAGCTCCACGAAGTGCGTGCTGCGCAGAGCTTGGACCGAAGTCTCATGGGGGGTCTGCATTGCCCCCACGCGCACGACCTTACGTGAGATCGTCGTCGGCTTTCAAGACGGTTGCGCGGTTCCATGCGAAGGGCGAACGCCTCCCGGGGCCAGCGCGGCGATTTCGCGCGACGCGCAGGTTGACAGCCTGGCGTTCCGGGTTTTCTATTTCCGGCAACGGGGATGTGCGATCTCCCCGTGAGGCGTCATGCCCAAGAATCGCGTCCTGATCTTCACCAAGGGCGCCGCATGTCACCTTACCCCCGAATTCATCCGACAAATCGTTTCGGTTCATCGCTCCAGCGCGGCGCGCCGGAGCTTGTCGGCGCGCATACCGACAAGGGCGTCCCGGCGGACTTGCGCCGGGGGCGCGACCTCTCGGTCTGCGCCATTTAGAAGGGCAGCGTCGCAAAAGCGGACTTCACCTGGGGCGGGACATGACCGGGAGAACGACCATGCGAACACGGACAATCCTTCACACCGTCCTGTTTCTGGCGATCGCAGCCGGCACATCGACCACACGCGCGCTGACTCAAGATGAGTTGATCGCCAGGATCCAGGCGGCTGGCTACACGCAGGTCGGCGAGATCAAGTCGACCGCGGAGGGGACGACTGCTAAGGCGGTCAAGAACGGCAAGCCGGTGCGGCTCCTCGTCGACGGTGCCGGCCAGATCAAGGAGCAGAACTGAACTCCGGAAACCGGATTTCGCTCGAGGGAGCAGATCAATGCGAAGGACAATTTTGCTGCTGATGGGCATCGGTGCATGCTTCATCGCGACCGCTCACGCGCAGGATGTCGACTGGCAGAAGCTCGATGATGCGCTGGGCCGAAAGCCGGCCGTCACCGGCGACGTGCATCGTTATGGTTTTCCACGCACCGACCTCACGGTGACTCTCGACGGCGTCACCATCAAGCCCTCGCTGGCGCTGGGCGGCTGGGTCGCGTTCAAGCCCGCGCATGGCGGGGTCATGGCAATGGGCGATCTGGTGCTGCTCGAATCGGAAATCAACCCGGTCATGCAGAAGATGATCGAGAGCGGGCTGGAGATCACGGCTGTTCACAACCATCTGCTCGGCGCGATCCCGGCGACATTCTACATGCATGTGGCCGGGCACGGTGATCCGCTCAAGATCGCGACCGCCATCAAGACCGCGCTTGCCGAGAGCAAGACGCCTATGTCGGCGCCGGCTCCGGCGGTCCCTCCGCCTGCCGTTGATCTCGACACCGCCAAGCTCGATCAGATCATCGGCGTCAAGGGGCAGGCCAACGGCGGCGTCTATCAGTTCAACGTTCCCCGCCGCGATCCGATTACCGAGCAAGGAGTGCAGTTAAGTCCCGTCGGGCCCATGGGCGTCGCAACCGGTGTCAACTTCCAGCCGACCGGCGGCGGCAAGGCGGCCATCACCGGCGACTTCGTGCTGACCGGCGACGAGGTGAATCCCGTGATCGTGGCGCTCCGGTCCCATGGCATCGCCGTCACGGCGCTTCATAGCCACATGCTGGACGAGCAGCCGCGGCTCTTCTTCATGCACTTCTGGGCGAACGACGACGCGATCAAGCTCGCCAACGGCGTGCGTGCCGCGCTCGACAAGACGGCCAGTACCAGGATCTGATCTGGAACGAAGCCAGACTGGACCGCGCGAGACGGATCAGGATGCATCGCTTGCGCCGTCCTCGTCGGCCTGGAGGATTGTCTCCGATAGCAGCGCAGCGGCTTTCTGCAGTGGGGCTATGAACCGGTCCAGCTCGACGAAACTCACGCGTGCCACGGGAACGGAGACGCCGAGGCACGCGATCAGTTCGCGATCCTGAGACAGGATGGGAACGGCGCAGCCGACGACCCCCCGCACATATTCTTCGTTGGTTTTGGCCCAGCCGCGTTTGCGGGTCTCGTCGAGGACCTTCATCAAGCTTTCGACGTCGACGATGGTTGTCTCGGTATATTTGGTGAGAGCGAGTGCGCGGCACAGCTTCTCGCGCGCTCGTTCCGGCAATCGGCTCATGTAGATCTTGCCGGTCGATGTGCAGTGGAGCGGTGCCGCTTCGCCCGGATTGAATTGAAGCCCCTGCGGTTGCGACACGCGGACGCTGTCGACATAGGCAACGACATTGTCCCGGACGACGCCGATCTCGCATTGCTCGCCGATTTCAGCCGCGACTGCGCGGAGCACGGCGTGCCGGCGCGCGGTCCGGAAAGCCGCGCCGATAACTTTGGCCGACAGCGTGACCAGTTGGTTGCCAACCACGTAGCGCTTCGTGCCCAGGGCTTTCTGGAGAAGCCCGCGCTGCTCCAGATTCCCGATGAGACGATGCGCGGTGGGCAGCGGGAGAGCGAGCGCATTGGCGATTTCCGCGACCGAGACAGCTCTGACTTGACCCGCGACATGGCCAACGATGGCGAATGCCCGGTCGAGTGGTCCGTCGGAATTGGTTTGCTGCATCTGCCCGTCTTCGATTGGCGTTCTATCCAATTATCATTTTTCGGAATAAATACTATTGAAATATGAAAATTACTCTTGGCCACTTCGCTGGATTGCTCATATCGTTGGCGTCGCCGAAAGGTGATCAGGACTTGTGCAGTGCAGCCGCGGCCCTGCCGGGTGCGCTCATCGGGAGAGTGGGATGTCTCGCCATTACGACGTCGATGCCGTGCGGAAGGAGTTTCCGGCTGTCGAGCGCATCACCTATCTCGACTCCGGCTTCCAGACGCCGCTCGCGCGCCCGGTCAAGGCGGCGATCGATCTCTTCCTCAGCGAGGGCTTTGAGACGGCCGGCCCGAAGAGCGTGTGGCTCGACCGCGTCGAGCAGACCCGCGAGAAGCTGGCCCGGTTTCTCGGCGCATCGGCCGATGAGATCGCCTTCACCAAGAATACCTCGGAAAGCATGAACATCGCCGCCAACGCGCTGCCCCTGCGCGCCGGCGACAAGGTCCTGATGATCCACGGCGATCATCCGAACAACGCCTATGCGTTCCTCAATCTGCAGCGCAAGGGCGTGACGGTTGAATTCGTGCCGATGACGGAGGTCGTGAACGCCGAAAGCCTTCGTCCGTACATCGATGCGAGCACGCGGGCGGTCTCGATGTCGCAGGTGACCTTCCACGCCGGCCATCGCTTCGATATCGAAAGCATCGGCGCCCTCTGCCACGAGAAGGGGCTCTATTTCGTCGTCGACGTGATGCAGGCGATCGGCGTCGTGCCGATCGATGCGAAAGCCATGCGCGCGACCTTTATCGGATCGGGCAGCCACAAGGGATTGCTCGTGCCGCAGGGGCTTGGGCTCCTGTATTGGGACAAATCGAGGATCGAGCTCGAGCCCGCCTATCTCGCTGCCGCCAGCCTTGCGGAAGTTCCGGCCGATCTCATCGCCCGGCCCGACACGCTCGAGCTCGCCCCGAGCGCGCGCCGCTTCGAGCTCGGCAACTTCAATCTTCCGGCGATCCATGCGCTCGGTGCCTCCCTCGACATGATCGAAGCGCTGGGCGTGCAGAACATTCAGAACCATTGTCTCGATCTCGGCGATCATCTCATCGCGGGGCTCGACGCGCTGGACGTTCGCCTCGTCGGTCCCCGCGATCGGCAGCACCGCGCGCCGCACATCTACGTCATCGCGCTTCCTGCGGCCGAATGGCTCGGTCATTTCGAGCAGAATGGCATCCGCGTGTCGCCGGAGCGCGATGGCATTCGCGTGTCATTCGGGATGTTCAACATTTTCGCCGATGTCGATCGCCTGATCGAAATCATCAAGCGGCGCGGCGTGAAGCCGTCGTCCAGGGCCGCCTAGGCTGTTCTTCAGAGGGGAGATGCACATGACGAGTTTTGCGCGTGTATTGGGCGTTCTGTCCGGCCTTGCGGCCGTCGGCATCCTCGCTGGACCGTCGATCGCGGCCGACAGTCCCACGCTCGCCAAGATCAAGTCGAGCGGTGCCATCACCATCGGCCACCGCGAGGCCTCCATTCCGTTCTCGTATCTCGGTCCCGATCAAAAGCCGATCGGGTTTTCGCTGGACCTCTGCGCTGCAATTGTCGAGCGCGTCAAGACGGAGCTCAACCTGCCCAATCTCGCCGTCAATTACACGCCGGTGAACTCGTCCAACCGGATCCCGCTCATACAAAGCGGCACCGTCGACATCGAGTGCGGTGGCACGGCAAACGACAGGAAGCGGCAGGAGCAGGTCTCGTTCTCGGTCGCCACTTTCGTCAGCCAGCCGCGCTGGCTGGTCAAGGCGGACAGCGGCGTGAAGGTGGCCGGTGACCTCAAGGGCAAGACGATCGTCGTGACCCAGGGCTCCAATGCCGTCGGCTTCGCGCAGGGCGTGAATGCCAAGGCGCAGCTCGGCTTCAACATCGTCCAGGCGAAAGACCACGCGGAATCCTTCCTGATGCTGAATACCGGCCGCGCGGCCGCCTTCATGGAGGACGATATCCTTCTTGCCGGCCTCAAGGCCGCAGCGCCCAAACTGGATGCGCTGATCTTTCTCCCCGAGGGCTATGCCAAGATCTATTATGGCCTGATGTTCACCAAGGGCGATGCCGGCTTCAAGGCGCTCGTCGACGACGTTCTGTCGAAGCAGATGGCGTCGGGTCAGTTCGAAAAGACCTATGCGAAGTGGTTCACCCGGGCGATTCCGCCCAAGGGCGAAAACCTCGCTTTCCCGCTGACGGACGAACTCAGGGACCGGATCGCTCATCCGAGCGACGCGGTCGATTAATCGGAGCATCATACCGGGGAATTTTGTCCGCACGCTGATCCTCTCTCGCATCCGGAGCCTCGAGGTTCGCCATGTTCGCAGTGCTTCTTGAACAGACGGCGGATGGCCAGCGCTATATCGACTGGCTTCTGTCGGGCCTCGGCTGGACCCTGGCGCTGGCCTTCTTCGGCTGGTGCATTGCCTTTGCGATCGGGATCGTCGTCGGGATCGGCCGCACGGTGCAGAACCGGGCCATTGCTGCGCTTGCGCGCCTGTATGTTGAAATCTTCCGCAACATCCCCGTCCTGGCGCAGATGTTTCTCTGGTACTTCGTCCTGCCGGAGATTCTTCCCGTCACGCTCGGAAACGCCATCAAGCAGATTCCGCCGCCCTGGGGTTCATTCTTGCCGGCGCTGGTGTGCCTCGGCCTCTACACCGCGGCCCGGATCGCCGAACAGGTTCGGGCCGGGATCGAGGCCCTGCCGAGAGGGCAGATCGAGGCGGCGAGCGCACTCGGGCTCACCGGCTATCTGACCTACCGCCATATCATCGTGCCGCAGGCGCTGCGTTTGATCGTGCCGAGCCTGACCAGCGAGGTGATGGGCATCTACAAGAACACCTCGGTCGCACTGACGATCGGGCTGATGGAGCTCACGGCGCAGGCGCGCCAGATCAGCGAGGCGACGTTCCAGACCTTTACGGCTTTCGGCGCCGCGACCTTGATCTATCTCGCGCTGGCGCTGATCGCCTACCAGGCGATGGCGCTGATCGACAGGGCCGTGCGCATCCCCGGCACCGCGCGGGCGGAGGATGCGATCGAACCGAGCCTGGCGGACGACGTCCAGCACACCAGCTCGTTGCCCCCAGGGATGGAGGTCGTGAAATGAGCAGCCTCGATTTCTCGATTGTTCTGCAGGCGTGGCCCTATCTCTGGTCCGGATTGCTGTTTTCGCTCGCACTCACCGCGGTAGCCTTCGTGGTCGGCATGATCCTGGGCACCTGCTTTGCGCTGTTGCAGCACTTCGAAGTGCCCGTGATCGGCAAGGTCGTGCGCGGCTACATCGCCCTGATCCGCTCGATTCCGCTGATCCTCGTCCTGTTCTGGTTCTTCTTCCTGGTGCCGATCGTACTTGGTCATCTCGCCGGCAACGGTCGCCCGATTCCGATCGGCGCCACCTGGACGGCCTTCATCACCTTTGGTCTGTTCGAAGCGGCCTACTATTCCGAGATCATTCGCGTCGGATTGCGCGCCGTGAACCGGGGGCAGTTCGAGGCGTGCCAGGCGCTCGCCTTGTCCACCTTCGAGACCTATCGGAGCGTGATCCTGCCGCAGGTGCTCCACGTGGCGAGCCCGATCATCCTGAGCCAGACCATCATCCTGTTCCAGGACACGTCGCTGGTCTACGTGCTGTCGCTGACCGACCTGCTCGGCGCGGCCTCGAAGCTTGCGCAGCTCAACGGCCGTCTCGTCGAGATGTATCTCGTGGTCGTCGTGGTCTACCTCGCCATCAGTTCGGCGGCATCGCAAGGCGTTGCGTTGCTGCGCAAGCGCTATGCGATCGCCGGAGCACGCCGCTAGGGAATCGCACGAGACACGCTGTTTTGGGAGATGAAGATGGTTCAGGAGATCGCCGTGGATGAGATGAGCCGATGTCAGGCCATCGTCGCCGTGGAGGGCCTCGTGAAGCGGTTCGGACATTTCACGGCCCTGAATGACATCAATCTCAGCGTCACGACCGGCGAGAAGATCGTCCTGTGCGGTCCCTCGGGCTCGGGCAAGTCGACGCTGATCCGTTGCATCAACCATATCGAAAAGCATGATGCCGGCCGCATCGTCGTCGATGGCGTCGAGCTGACGGACCGAATGGCCGATATCAACAGCGTCCGCCGCGAGGTGGGCATGGTGTTCCAGAGCTTCAATCTGTTTCCGCATCTCTCCGTCGTCGAGAACTGCATGCTGGCGCCGATGAAGGTGCGTGGCCTCTCCCGCGCGGAGGCGCATGAGCGTGCGATCGGTGTATTGCGCAAGGTGCGTATCCACGATCAGGCGAACAAATATCCGGGACAGCTCTCCGGTGGCCAGCAGCAGCGCGTGGCCATCGCGCGCGCCCTCTGCATGCAGCCGAAGATCATGCTGTTCGACGAGCCGACCTCCGCGCTCGATCCGGAGATGGTCAAGGAGGTGCTCGACACCATGGTGGAGCTCGCGCGGGACGGCATGACGATGGTCTGCGTCACGCACGAGATGGGCTTTGCCCGCGAAGTCGCCGACCGGGTGGTCTTCATGGACCGCGGGTCCATCGTCGAGGAAGCCGATCCAGAGATCTTCTTCCGCGCGCCGAGGACGGAGCGGGCGAGGGATTTTCTCGGCCAGATCATCCACTAAGGCACTTACGGCCATTTGGATGGAGGTGGTCGATGACGGCCAGCATGGCCGCTACTCCGCGGCGCGGTCGTGAACGAGAGCCGGGGACGCATCCCTGCGCCTCGTCGGCCTGCGCGGAACGGCAAAGCGTGCGTAGAGCGCGGGCAGTACGACGAGCGTGAGCAGCGTTGCCGTGAGGAGGCCACCGATCACCACGGTTGCAAGCGGCTTCTGCACCTCGGCGCCGGTGCCGGTCGCGAGCGCCATCGGCACGAAGCCGAGCGAGGCGACGAGCGCAGTCATCGCGACGGGACGGAAGCGCGTCAAGGCGCCTTCGCCGATGGCGCGCTTCGGCTCCATGCCTTCGGCGATCAGCTTGCGGATCTGCGTCAGCATCACGAGCCCGTTCAGGACGGCGACGCCCGAGAGCGCGATGAAGCCAACGGCCGCGGAGATCGAGAATGGCATGCCGCGCAGCCATAGGGCCGCGATCCCGCCGGTGAGCGCGAGCGGTACGGCACTGAAGACGAGCAATGCATCGCGCACCGAGCCGAGCGCTCCGAACAGCAGCAGGTAGATCAGGGCGAAGACCGCGGGGACCACGAACACCAGCCGCTGCCGGGCGACGGCAAAGTTCTCGAACTGGCCGCCCCAGGCGAGATAGCTGCCGGGCGGTAGTCTCACTTGCTCGGTGACCTTGGTCTGCGCTTCGGCCACCAGCGAGCCGATGTCGCGGCCGCGGACCTCGGCGGTGGCGACGACGCGCCGCTTGCCGTTCTCGCGGCTGATCTGGTTATAGCCGGTGGTCTGCTCGAACGAGGCGATGGTCCGCAGCGGAATCGAGGCGGCCGGGGCGTCGGGGTTCGCGCGGGGGAGGGGGACGGGAAGTTCCTCCAGCGTCGGAATGTCGTTCCGCAAGGGGTCGGCGAGGCGCACCACGATCTTGAAGCGGCGGTCGCCCTCGAAGACGAGGCCGGCATCCGCGCCGCCGATGGCCGTCTGCATCAGGTCCTGCACGGCGGCCAGGCTGAGCCCGCGCCGCGCGATCTCGGTTTTGTCGATCTTGATCTCGAGGAAGGGGAGACCGGAGGTCTCCTCGACCTTCACGCTCTCGGCGCCGTCGATCTTGCGAACCACGTCGGCGATCTGGTCTGCGGTCCGCTGCATCAGGGCAAAATCGTCGCCGAACACCTTGACGGCCAGATCCGCGCGGACGCCCGCAATCAACTCATTGAACCGCATCTCGATCGGCTGCGAGAATCCCACCTTGTTCCCCGGCAGCTTTCCGGCCTCGGCCTCGATCTTCTTGATCAAATCATCCTTCGTCATGGCGGGATCGGGCCATTCGTCCTGCGCCTTGACGATGATATAGGTATCCGACGCGTTCGGCGGCATCGGATCGGCGGCGAGATCGGGCGTGCCGGTGCGCGAGAACACGAAGGCGACCTCGGGAAGCTTGCTGATCTGGCGCTCGATCAGCAGCTGCATGGCCTGCGACTGCGCCAGCGCGGTGCTCGGGACGCGTTTCACTTCCATGACGATGTTCTTCTCGTCCAGCGTCGGCGTGAACTCCTGGCCAAGGCGCGTGAACAATAGCGCGGCGCCGACGGAGAGCAGGACCGCAATGGCAACGATGGGCACGGGTCGCGCGATCGCACCCGAGAGCAGCGGCGCGTACCAGCGCTTCAACGTCCGGACGAGGACGTTCTCGCGCTCGTTGACCAGGCCGCCGACCGAGATGGCCACGGCGGCTGGCACGAAAGTAAGCGAGATGACGAAGGCCACGGCCAACGCGATCATCACCGTCAAGGCCATGGGTTCGAAGGTCTTGCCCTCGACGCCGGCGAAGGCGAGCAACGGCGTGTAAACCAGGATGATGATGATCTGGCCGTAGACCGATGGGCGGATCATCTCCGACGTTGAGACCTTCACGGTGTCGAGGCGCTCGTCCAGCGACAGCACGCGGCCGAGTTCGCGCTGGCGCTCGGCGAGATGACGCAGGCTGTTCTCGGCGATGATGACGGCACCGTCGACGATCAGGCCGAAGTCAAGCGCACCAAGGCTCATCAGGTTGGCGCTGATGCGCCCCTCCAGCATCCCCGTTGCAGTGACGAGCATGGTGATGGGAATGACGCAGGCCGTGACGAGCGCGGCGCGGAAGTTGCCGAGCAGCAGGAACAGCACGGCGATGACGAGCAGCGCGCCTTCGGCGAGATTCTTCGCAACGGTATGGATCGTGGCATCGACAAGCTGTGTCCGGTTGAGGACGGTGCGGGCAAAAATGCCCGGCGGCAGGGTCTTGCCGATGTCCTTGATCTTGGCGTCGGCTGCCGCGGCTACGGTCCGGCTGTTGCCGCCGATCAGCATCAGGGCGGTGCCGAGCACCACCTCGCGGCCGTCGACGCTCGCGCTGCCGGTGCGCAATTCCTTTCCGATCGAAACCTCGGCAAGGTCCCGGATCCGAACGGGAACCCCACCGCGCGTCGTCACGACGATCTGCTCGATGTCATCCAGATTTTCGACGCGGCCGGCGGCTCGCACGACGAGGCCTTCGCCGTTCTGCTCGATGTAGTTCGCCCCGCGGCTGGCATTATTCGCTTCGATGGCATCGACGACCTGCTTGAAGGTGAGGCCGTAGCCGACCAGCCTTGCCGGGTCCGGCTGCACCTGGAATTGCTTGACGAAGCCGCCGATCGCGTCCGCGCCGGCGACGCCGGGAACGGTCTTCATCTGTGGCCGGACGATCCAGTCCTGCACCGTGCGCAGGTAAACGGTGCGCTGGAAATCGTCGGTCAGCCGCTCGCCTTCCGGCGTGAGATAGCTGCCGTCGCTCTGCCATCCCGGACGTCCATCGCGAACCGGCGCGGACGCGCCGGGCTTCTCATACTCGACGGCCCACCAGTAGATTTCGCCGAGGCCTGTCGAGACTGGTCCCATCCGGACATCGACGCCGGGAGGCAGACTCGCCTTGGCTTCGTTCAGACGTTCGGTGACGAGCTGCCGCGCAAAATAGATGTTGGTGCGGTCGGCGAACACCGCCGTGATCTGCGCAAAGCCGTTGCGCGAGAACGAGCGCGTCGCCTCGAGCCCCGGCATGCCGGCGAGCGCCGTTTCGAGCGCGACGGTCACCTGCTTCTCGATCTCGACAGGTGTCAGCGCCGGCGCGGTCGCGTTGATCTGGACCTGGACGTTGGTGACATCGGGCACGGCGTCGATGGGAAGGCGCGTCAGCGACCAGAATCCGGTCGCGGCAAGGACGAGGGTCGCCAGCAGAACCAGCCATCGCCGCCGGACAGAGAATTCGACAATCCGTTCGATCATCGCTCAGTCCTCGTCGCCGGGCTTGGAGAGCTCAGCCTTGAGGGAGAAAGTGTTCGAGCTGGCAACGGTCTCGCCGGCGGAAAGTCCCGAAACAATTTCGATGACGTTGCCGTCGCGCCGCCCCGGCACGACGTTGCGCTTTTCGAAACCGTCCTTGGTGCGGACGAACACCGCCTTTCGGCCATCGACGGTCTGGACGGCGGAGAACGGAACGGCGACGGCCACGTCGCGGCGCTCGACCGCAATGCCGGCAGTCACGAATGAACCCGGTCGCCAGCGGCCGTCGGGATTGGGCAGGGAAGCCACGACGCGAGCAGAGCGCGTTTCCTTGTCGAGCAGGGGACTGACGAACACGATCTTGCCGGCTCCGGTCTCCAAGAGGCCCCTCAGCGCGATGTCGACCGACTGGCCTTCCTTCACCAGCGGCAGGTCGGTCGAGGACACAGCCAGCTCGACCCACACGCGGCTCAAGTCAACGAGGACGAACAGCTCCGTTTCGAGGCTATCGCGGCCCACAGCCGTGCCGGATTCGACCTTGCGTTCGGCGACGCGCCCCGAGATCGGTGCGCGGATGTTCTGGCTGCGCAGCGTCCCATCGGGAGCCTGCGGCAAGCCCGCGATCTCGCTGTCGGTGACTCCAAGCGCCATCAGCTTCTGGCGCGCGATGCCGAAGCGCATTTCGGTCTGGGCCGCCGCATTGCGCGATTTGATGTATTGCTGTTCGGGAACCGCGCGGCCTTCCCACAACGACTTGTCGCGCGCCGTCAGGTCCTGCTGTAGTTCGTTGGACAGCCTTGCCGAGAGGTATTCGCTCTTGGCGTCGGCGACTTCGCGGCTTTCGAGAACGCCGAGAATTTCGTCCTTGACGACGTCGTCTCCGATGTTCTTGCGCAATTCGGCGACCGTGCCGGACAGCTTGACCGAGACATGGGCGACTCGTCCCGCATCGGGCACGATCGTGCCGGGCACCGTCAACCGTCTGGCGATGGGGGCAGGGCCCGCCTCCCGCAGCTCGATCTCGGCAAGCTTGATCCGCTCGTCGTCCATGACGATCACGGCCGGCTTGGTATCGGGCTTCGCGGGCGTGGACTGCGCGAAGGCCTGCGGGGTAACGCCCGTGATGCCGAACAGGGCCGAGAGGATCGCGGCGGCCGCACGATTGGCGGGAAACATCGCAGACTCCGCGCTAGAGGTATCGCGAGATCGCCTTGAACTCGGCGAGGACGTTTTTCGTCGACTTGCCCGAGCCGCCGTTGGCGGCCGTGTCCAGGCAGTGATCGACGTGATCGTGAATCAGGGCTTTCTTGGCCTCGGAAATCGCCTTCTCGACGGCGTGGAGTTGCTGCGCGAGGTCCAGGCATGACCGGCCGTCGTCGAACATGCCGATGACCCGGCGCAGATGACCCTCGGCGCGCTTCAGCCGCTTGACGATGTCCGGGTGACTTTCGTGGATGTGCTGCGTCATGATAATCCTATCCCCTGGGAGGGGATACCTCATAACAACTGCGTCGCCAAGCCCTCGAGCCGGGCAGATTGCCGCAACGCAAGAGGGCCGCGACGCTTTCCTTTCAACCTGACTGCTGAGAGTAGCTCGCTGTGCCGTCAGCAGGCGATGCCTCGCTGTTCGCATCGTGGCTGCACGAGCGAGGCTCCGACATGAAAACACCCGCAGCGGATTGCTCCGCGCGGGTGTTACGAACTTTTCGATCTTGCCATTCTGCCAGTGTTTTGCCCGACGAGTCAAAGGCGACAAAAATGGTCTCGTGGCTGAGGTCGCGCTGCTGCTGATGGGTCGCTAAAATTAGCTAACAGTTTCAATGCCCGCGCTACTGTGCATGGGGTTGTTTTTTCAGTTTTTGTTTTGAGCGTGCCTTAACAGCCTGCTCACCGCCGTCCGCGCGGCGTCTCGGCCTTGGCTGGCGGCTCGGTCTGCGGTGCGCAGGTGGCCGCCGCAAGCGTTGCTTGCGCCTGCGGCATCAGGCCGGGCTCGGCGGCGAGGGCCTTCATCACGATCAGGCCGGTGGCAGCAGGGGAATCGATGATCAGGCGGTCGGCCGCGGTGATCTCCTCGTCCTCGGGCAGCTCGTTGTGCTGCGCTTCCGTCATCAGGTCGAGCTCGATCACCTTCTTGCCCGCGGAGCGGTCGTTGATGGCGTAATAGGCGATCTCGTTGCGGGTGTAGAACGACACCGACGTATAGGCCTGGCTCACCGGCACGGTAAGCTTGATCGGCCCGCCCGTGAGGTCGTAGCGGCAGATCGCCAGCGCAAAGGCCGGGTCCATGAACGGCATCGGCGAGGTGTTGGGATCGGCGAGGGGAAGCTGGGTGACGCCGTTGAGCTTCGTCATCGGTGTCAGCCGCGAATAGGCGTCCTGCGTCGCGATCCGCGGCAGCGCCAGCACGCTGACGAGATGGACGACGAGGCCCAGCACCACACCGGCAACGATGGTGAAGACGAGCCGGATCATGAGCAGCCCACCGTCGAAATGGTCGGCATCGGCGCATCGCGCTGGGTGCGCGTCGCAACGCCGACCGGGGTGTCGTAGAGGCGCAGCATCAGCGCGTAGCGCTCGATGCCGCCGGTCGGCAGCCAGTTGCCGGCGCGCGAGCGCGAGGCGATCCGGATTTCGAAGGTGCCGTCGGACTGCCGCACGATCTCCTGGCTGGTGAAGCCGTAGCGCTGGAGCGAATTGGCGACGAGATGGCCCTTGCGGTCGTACAGCGTCAGCGTCCAGAACCGCGCCGGCGGCGTCACGCCGGAGACGACGACGTCGCAGCGGCCGTCGAGCGCCTTCTTCTTGTCGTCGGCGGTGGCGGTGAAGGCGACGCCGTCACCGGTGCCGATCGGCAGCTCGCCGTTGCGCACGATGGTGGCGCGCGAATAGGGATCGACGTCGGCGGTGCCGGTGCGCGGGCGCGCGGTCCAGGGACCGATGGTCAGCGCGCCGATCTCGGTGCCGCGCGTCGTCGTCATCCAGGTCGCGCCGACGCCCACTACGGTCGCGAGCAGGAGGGCCGTCAATGTGGTCAGGATCAGCCGCACGGGTTTCGATCAGTTCTTGCGCGGGGCGGATGCATTCGCATTCTCTTCCGCATAGTTCTGTGGGAAGGCGAGCGCGCTCGTCGACGAGGCCGGCTTGGCAGGCTTGCCGTCATTGGCGGCCGACTTGTTCGCGGTCTTGGCCGCGTCATCCAGCAGCTTCTCGACGCGCACCAGGATGTCGGCGCCGCGCTTGGTCAGAACGGGCGGCGGACCGGGCTTGGTCTCCAGCACTTTCGGCGCGGCATTGGCCTGCGCGGCCATCGGCTGCGGCGGCAGCTTCTGGCCCATGCCGATGCCGGGAATTTCCCGGACCTCGACGCCCTGATGCGCCGCGACCATGATGTCGTGCCAGGTCTGCGCCGGCAGCGAGCCGCCGGTCATGCGGTTGGTCGGCGAATAGTCGTCATTGCCGTACCAGACCGCGCAGGTGAAATTGCCGGTGTAGCCGACGAACCAGGCATCGCGATACGCATTGGTCGTGCCGGTCTTGCCCGCGGTCGGAATGCCGTCGAGCGCGGCGCGGCGCGCGGTGCCTTCGCTGACGACGTGGCTCATCATGCCGGCCATGTCGGCGGCGATGTTCGGCGGAATGGCCTGCTTCGGCTTCGGGCCGTCGCGGTCCCAGCGCCAGACGAGGTCGCCGGCGCCGGTGCGCACTTCCAGCACCGAATGCGGCGTCACCGACTTGCCCCGGTTGGGGAAGGTCGCGTAGGCGACGGCGTGCTCGAGCACGGTGACTTCGTCCGAGCCGATCGGCAGCGACGGCGTGTCGGGCAGCGGCGCCTTGAGGCCGAAGCGGCGGGCGACCTCGACGATCTTGGCGCGGCCGATCTTGGCCGGGTTCGGCGCCTTCGGTTGCTCCTTCTGGCCGATCGCGATCGACAGCTTCACCGGCACGACGTTGATCGAGCGCGTGATCGCCTGCGTCAGCGTCACCGCGCCGGAATAGGAATGGCCATAGTTCTGCGGACACCAATTGCCGATGCAGACCGGGCCGTCGACCACGATCGAGTTCGGCGTGAAGCCGTTCAGAAGCGCGGTGGTGTAGACGTAGGGCTTGAACGAGGAGCCGGGCTGGCGGTAGGCGTCGGTGGCGCGGTTGAACTGGCTGGCGCCGTAGTCGCGGCCGCCGACCATGGCGCGAATGCCGCCGTCGAGATCGGACACGACGGTCGCGGCCTGCGTCGCGTGATAGTCGCGGCCGAACTGGCGCAGCTGGTTCTCGATCGCGTCTTCCGCGGCCTTCTGCACGTTGGCGTCCATCGCGAGGCGCACCACGAAGACGCGCTCGGTGTACGACTTCGGGAAGGTGTCGACCAGCTTGCGCATCTCGTCGAAGGCGTAGTCGAGATAGTAGTTCGGCGAAGCCTCGTCGCGGCGGTCGACGGCGAAGGCGGGGTTACGGCGGGCGCCGAACACCTGGCCCTCGGTCATGAAGCCGGCATCGACGAGGTTGTCGAGCACGACGTTGGCGCGGGCGCGCGCAGCGGGCAGGTTGATGTGCGGGGCGTATTTGGTCGGCGCCTTGAACAGGCCGGCGAGCATCGCCGCTTCCGCCAGCGTCACGTCGCGCGCGGATTTGTTGAAGTAGAAATGCGCCGCGCCGTCGACGCCGAAGGTGCCGCCGCCCATATAGGCGCGGTCCAGATAGAGCTTGAGGATCTCGTTCTTGGTCAGGCGCCATTCCAGCCAGACCGCGAGGAACGCCTCGTTGACCTTGCGCTCGATGGTGCGCTCGTTGCTCAGGAACAGGTTCTTGGCGAGCTGCTGCGTGATCGAGGAGCCGCCCTGGCGGACGCCGCCGGCTTGAGCGTTGGTGACGAGCGCGCGCGCGGTGCCGGCGATGTCGATGCCGAAATGCTCGTAGAAGCGGCGGTCTTCGGTCGCCAGCGTCGCCTTGATCAGCACGTCAGGAAAATCTTCCAGCGGGATCGAGTCGTTGTGCTTGATGCCGCGGCTGCCGATCGGGTTGCCGTAGCGGTCGAGGAAGCTCACCGCGAGATCGGACTTCTTCAGCCAGTCCTCGTCCGCGGTCTCGCGGAAGGCGGGGATGGCGAGCGTGAGCATGACGACCAGGCCGCCGAGGCCGAGGGTTGCGGCCTCCGACAGCGGCTCGATGAACACCCAGCGCTTCCACCGCCCGACATAGAAGCGGTCCATGAAGGTCGAGTAGCGCTCGTAGAGCTCGCGGATGCCCTTGGCCGAGGAGAACAGCGAGGAGTCGATGCGCGCATCGAGGTCCAGGAAGAAATTCCGGACCCTCTGCTTCCAATGCGGTGGTATGATCTGGCGCACCTAGAACCCTTGAGGCTCGGTTCGAAACCGTTCAAGCACCCGGCCGGGGCGGCATCGAGACGTCTTGAGGGAATGTTGCGGCAAACCCAAGGCGCCCGGTTCGCGTCCGAGGGGACTTGCTGTTCCTTCTAGCCGAGCAGGGCCTATAAACCAATGGTCAGGCTCACGATTTTGAACAACAGGCCTAATTGACCCCGGTTCATTACGGGCCGCTCGGAGGGGTTGCTTGCAGCATCCCAGCCGCACGCCCTAGATGGGGTCAGCCGTAGCTCTTTCGAACCCTTGTTGAGGCGCATGACCGCAGCTCCCAAACGACCTTCAGGCCAGGAAGGATTCTTCTGGAAAACCAAGACGTTGGAAGAGATGTCGGGGGACGAATGGGAGAGCCTGTGCGACGGCTGCGGCCGCTGCTGCCTGAACAAGCTCGAGGACGAGGACACCGGCGACATCTATTTCACCCATGTCGCCTGCAAGCTGCTCGATGCCGGGACCTGCGGCTGCAAGGACTACCCGAATCGTTCCGACAAGGTTCCGGACTGCGTCCGCCTGACCCCGGCCAATGTCCGCACCCTGAACTGGCTGCCGCCGAGCTGCGGCTACAAGCTCGTCGCCGAGGGGCGCGACCTCTATTGGTGGCATCCTCTGGTATCCGGTGATCCCAACACCGTGCATGAAGCCGGCGTCTCCGTGCGCGGCCGGGTCGAGGGCAGCGAGGAGGAGATCCCGGACGCGGATCTCGAGGACCACATCGTGCAATGGCCGGCCCTGCTGCCGAAACGGGCGCGCCTGAAGCGACGTCCGAAGGACTGATCCGCCGTACGGATCACGTGTTCGGGATGACCCGGCGGCGGGATGCACCCATGCGCCGCGGTGCCTGCCTGGGAAGAACTTTGCTGTCTACATTGGCCGCATAGAACGAATCCCTCGCGGCGTTGCGCCGCCCCACGGCTTCCGATCGAGATGAACAAGTTCGACCGGCAGAGCAGTTCTGCCGACATCCAGGCGTTGCCCGACGACATTGCCGAAGAGCTGTCCCGCCTTCCGAGCGAGGTCATCAGCGTCGATGACGCGCCGTCCATCGCGCCGCCGGTGCCGCTGACCTCCGACGAGGTCCGCACCATCGTGATCAGCCTGATGCTGACGATGTTCCTGGCAGCCCTCGACCAGACCATCGTCGCGACCGCACTGCCGACCATCGGGCGCCAGTTCCAGGACGTCTCGAACCTGTCCTGGGTGATCACGGCCTATCTGCTCGCCTCGACCGCGGTCGCGCCGGTGTTCGGCACGCTCAGCGACATCTACGGCCGCCGCGTCATGATCATCATCTCGCTCAGCCTGTTCGTGGCGGGCTCGGTGCTGTGCGCGATCGCGCCGAACATGCCGATGCTGATTCTCGCGCGCGGCCTCCAGGGGCTTGGCGGCGGCGGCATCATGCCTGTGGTGCAGACGGTGATCTCCGACGTCGTGAGCCCGCGCGAGCGCGGCCAGTACCAGGCCTATTTCTCCAGCGTCTGGATGGTCGGCGGCATCCTCGGCCCGGTCATCGGCGGCGTGTTCGCCGAGCATCTGCACTGGTCGATGATCTTCTGGATCAATCTGCCGCTCTCCGCCGCGGCGATCGCGATGCTGCTGCCGAAGATGAAAAAGATTCCGGTGTTCCACCGCAAGCGCAAGGTCGATTGGCTCGGCGGTGTCCTGCTGATGGCCTCCGCCGTCGTCTTCATGCTGGTGCTGACCTGGGGTGGCACGCGCTACGCCTGGCTCTCGCCGACCGTGCTTGCGATGGTGGGCGGCGCTGTCGCGCTCGCGGTCACCTTCGTCTGGCACGCGCGCCGCGCCGATGAGCCGTTCCTGCCGCTGAAGCTGCTGACGGGATCGGTGGCGCCGTTCGCGCTGACGGCTGGCGGTTGCGGGCTCGGCGCGATCACGGGCCTCACCGTGCAGCTCCCGCTTTACTACGAGTCGGTCTATCATCTCAGCGCCAGCGAGGCGGGGCTTGCGCTGATTCCGCTCGCGGCGGTCTCGACCTGCGGCGCGGCGATTGCCGGCCGCACCATGGCGCGAGCCAAGCACTACAAGCGCGTCGCCATTGTCGGGACCTCCTGGGCCGCGATTTGCGCGCTGGGCCTGACGCTCACCACCTTGCCGCTCTGGGGCCTGCTGACGCTGATGGCCGCGTTCGCGCTCGGGCTCGGCACGACCTTCCCGGTCTGCGTGGTCTCGCTGCAGAATTCGGTCGCGCGTCCGCAGGTCGGCACCATCACCGGCGCGATGAACTTCTTCCGCTCGCTGATGTCCTCGTTCACGGTCGCGGCTTTCGCCGCCATCCTGCTGATCGCGCTCGGCACCGACATTCCGCTCGCCGGTGAGCATCACGCGGCAGGCAGCATCCCTGCGATACCCGCCGACGACATGCGGCACGCGTTCCGCTACGTCTTCGGCGCCGCCACCGCGCTGATGACCACCGCCTCGCTCTGCCTGATCATGATGGAGGAGCGGCCGCTGGCAGGCCCGACCGTCGCAACGCAGGTGGAGATGGCCGAGTAGCGGCCTAGCCGCCGCGATCGGGATCATCGTCGGCATTGCCTGCGCCCGTCTTCCGCGCTTTCGCAGCAAGCTGCTGCTTGAGCTGCGCCAGCGCGTCGGCAGACCAATCACGGACATCGGTAACCGCCACCCAGGCATCGACGTAATGCTCGGGTGCGTAGACATGGCCAAAGCCCATCGGTGTGCCGTTCGCGACCGCCATGTCGAGGGCGAGCTGCAGCATCGTGACGATGGGATACCATCGCAGCTCGGGTGATACGTCGGGCCCGCGCGGCGCCTTCATCCAGGCCGGAGCCTGATAGGCGTCGCGGTAGGCAAAGAACGTGATCGCGTCACTGGCATATTGCAGATAGACGACGCGCATCGGACCCCAGGGCGCATCTGTCGGCACCGTCGGTCCGTTCTGGTTCATGAAACGCACGAAGCGGCCGTCGCGAAATTCCGGCAGCCAGGCCGGCGTCCCCGGATTGCGGTTCGCGGTGATCGAGCGCCAGATGCGGCTCTCGAACGGCACCCCGCTCCACAGCGCCCCGGCAATGGGATCGCCGATCGTCTCGAACAGCTCCGCGGATTTTTCCGAGTTCAAGGCGCCGAGGCTGAGCCCATGCAGATACAGCTTCGGCCGTCTGTCTTTCGGCAGCGTCGTCCAGTAGCCGTAGATCTCCGCGAACAGGGCGCGCGCCGCCTCCGCGCCGTATTCGGGCTGAAACATCAATGACAGCGGGCTGTTGAGATAGGAATACTGCATCGCGACGCTGGCGACGTCGCCATGGTGGAGATATTCGACCGTATCCATCGCGGCCGGATCGATCCAGCCGGTGCCGGTCGGCGTGATGACGATCAGGACCTTTCGTTCGAAGCCGTGCTGGCGCTTGAGCTCCTCGAGCGCAAGCCTGGCGCGCGCCTGCGCCGTTTCGCGGCTGGCGAGGCCCAGATAGACGCGCACGGGGTCATGCGCAGGCCCTCCCGTAACGGCGCTGATCTCCGCTGCGGTCGGACCCGAGGCAATGAATCTGCGCCCCGTGCGCCCGAGCTGCGTCCACTTCACCAGCGACGCCGGGCTTCCCGTTCGATCGGAGGCGGCCGGCTGCGGCCGCTCGGGTTCGAACAGAACATCGAGTTCGCGGAAGGAGGAGTCGAGCGCGTTGAATGCCATGCGGACCAGGACATTGCTGGCGATCGACCAGAACAGCAGGCCTGCGACGATCACGCCGATGACATTCGCGACCTTCCGCGGAATGACGCGCCTCGTGCGCGCAGCGAGGAAGCGGGCGACAAGTGCGAACAGTCGCCCCAGCACCAGCAGCACCACGAACGTGATCAGGGCGATCGCGCAGACCTTGAGCGGATGTGCGGTCTCGACCGGGGCCATCTTCATCACGGCGCGGATCGAGTTCTGCCAATCGGCGGTGCGCCACAGAAAGACGATGACAACGAGCAAGCAGACGGCCGCGACAAGCGCATTCGCAATCGATCTCGCGCGCGCCGAAGGCTCGGGCAGCTCGAGATAGTGCCAGAGCCGGCGCCACAGGATGCCGGCGAAGTAGCCGATCGCAAAGCAGCCGCCGGCAAGGACACCTTGCGTGAGGTAGCTCCGCGGGATCAGCGTCGGCGTCAGTGCGGCCGCGAAGAATAGCGCGCCCAGCACGAGGCCGACGCCGGACAGCGAGAGGAGTTGCCGCCGAATGAACCGCGCGAGACCCTTCAAGGCATCCTCCGGCTGACGCTATCCCTTGTTGCTCTCCGCAAAGCTGCTCTTGCGCGGCAGCCGGATCGTGAACTCTGTGAACTCGCCGGGCTTCGTCGCGACGTCGATCGTGCCGCCGTGCTGCTTTACCACGATGTCGTGGCTCATCGACAGCCCGAGGCCGGTGCCTTGGCCGGCCGGCTTGGTGGTGAAGAACGGATTGAACATCTTCTCCCTGACCTCGTCCGCAATGCCGGTGCCGTTGTCGCGGATGCGGATCTCGATGGTGTCGCCGCGGTCGCGCGTCGCCGCGATCACCACCGGCTCGTAACCGGACGCGCCGCCTTCGGCCTTGCGCTTGGTGACGGCGTGGAAGCCGTTCGAGATCAGGTTCAAGAGCACCCGGGTGATCTCCTGCGGAAACACTTCGGCTTGCCCGGCCGCCGGATCGAGCTCGCTCCTGAGCGTCACGTCGAACTGCGGCGCCTCGGCGCGGGCGCCGTGATAGGCGAGGTTGAGGCTCTCCTCGACCAGAGCGTTGATGTCGCTCAGCCGGTGCTCGCCGCCGCCCTCGCGCGAATGCAGCAGCATGTTCTTGACGATGGAATCGGCGCGCCGACCGTGCTGCACGACCTTCCCCAGATTGTCCTTCAGGAGCGCGGTCAGCTCGTCCACCTCGGCACGGACGTCGCCCGCGAACGGAACGGGCGCGAGCACCTCGTTCAGCTCGTCCGTCAGCTCGGCGGAGAGCGAGGCAAAATTGTTGACGAAGTTGAGCGGGTTCTTGATCTCATGCGCGATGCCGGCGGTGAGCTGGCCGAGGGATGCAAGCTTCTCGGTCTGGATCAGCCGGTCCTGCGCTGCGCGCAAATCGTCGAGCGACCTCGCGAGCTCCCGCGTGCGGTCCTGCACCTCGTTGAACAGGCGCGTGTTCTCGATGGCGATCACGGCCTGGTCGGCAAAGGTCTTGAGCAGGTTGATCGCCTTGTCCGGGAAATGACCGGCCTCAGGGCGCGTCACGGCGATGGTGCCGATCGCAGCGCCGTCGCGCAGCATCGGCACCACCAGAATGCTGCGATAGCCTCTGGTCCGCGCCAGCTCCTTCATGGCGTCCGTGAGATCGGCTTCGTTCTGCATGTCGCTGCGGAACGCATATTCCCCGCTTGCCGCCACCCGGCTGTGAATGCCCGATGCCGACAGCGGCGCCGGGAAGGAGCTGAGCAGATCGGCGTTGCCGGCCTCAACGTCGGTGGTGAAGGCAGCCAGATGCAGCATCCCGTCGATGAGGCGGGTGACGGTGGAGGAATGTCCCCCAATGAGCGCCTTGGCACTGTCGGAGATCGCCTGGAACACCGGCGTGACGTCCGCCGGCGAGGCCGCGATCACCTTCAGGATGTCGGCGGTCGCGGTCTGCCGCTCCAGCGCTTCCCTGGTCGCGTTGAACAGGCTGACATTCTTGATCGCGATCACCGCCTGGTCGGCGAAGGTCTGGAGCAACCTGACATGGTGCTCGCCGAACGCGCCGGTCTCCCGGCGCGTGGCGATGATGACGCCGATGGCTTCGCCCTCGCTCATCAGGGGCGCGAACAGCATGCTGCGGTAGCCGCGGGCGCGCGCGATGTCGCGTGCGGCCGGCTCGAGCTCGGTGTCGGGCAGTTGCGCCGCCGCACCATGGGCCACAAGCTGGTAAGGCGGAAACCGTGCGAACGGCACAGGGAACGAGGATTGGAGCACGCGATCGCCGGCCGGGTCGGTCGGCGTGAACGCCGCAAGGTGCGCGGCGCCGTCGACATAGCGCAGCACCGCCGTAGAGAAGCCACCGATCAGCCGGTTGGCATTGGCGGCGATGGCGTCGAACACCGGCTGCACGTCGGACGGCGAGGCGGCCATTACCTTCAGGATGTCGGCGGTGGCGGTCTGGTGCTCCAGCGTTTCCTTCGTCTCGCTGAACAGCCGCGCATTCTCGATTGCGATCACGGCCTGGTCGGCGAAGGTCTGGAGCAGCTGTACGAGATCGGGCGCGAACGCGCCGGGCTCGGCGCGTGTGACACTGATCATGCCGACCGCCGTGCCCCGGTTCATGAGCGGCATGAAGAGCACGCTGCGGAAGCCGCGCAGCCGCGCCAGATTGCGGTTCAGCTCCGGGACGTGCTCGGCCTCGCTGTCGGGAAACTGGATCGTCTCGCCGCCGCGAACGAGGCCAAAGGTCGGAAAATCCTCGATCCGGCGCGGGAACGATGCCTTCAACCCTTCGTCCGCGTCCGGGCTGGTCGGCGTGAACGCCACGAGGTGCAGCTCGTCGCCGATGAACTGAAGCACGGTGGCGGAGAAGCCGCCGAGCAGGCGCTTCGAGCTGGACGCGATCGCAGCGAACACCGGTCGGGCATCCGAGGGAGATGCCGCGATGGTGCGCAAGATCTCGGCACTGGCGTTTTGCCGATCGCGCAGCCGCGTGTTCTCGGCTGCAGCCGACTGCAATTGCCGTTTGAGCTCGTCGATCCCGGCGACATCGTTGGAAGGGGTGGTCATTCGCAATCCGGCTTGGTGTCGCGACGGTGCGCGGCACCAAGCCGGATTATCATATCTTCTGCGGCCGGAGCCAGCGCCCGCGGTCCTGCCGCCGAGACCCGGCCGCCTCACGTGCCCGGCCGCGACACCTCGGTCTCCTTGCTGGTGATGAACTCCAGCAGCACCGGCACGCCTTCCTTCGTCTTCTGGATGCCGCGCCTGATCGCCGGGATGATGTCCTCCGGCTTCAACACCCGCTCGCCATAGCCGCCGAAGGCGCGCGCCATCGCGGCATAGTCGCCGGAAATGTCGGTCGAGCGATATTTCTCGGTCGAGACCGGCATCACCTTCAACTCGATCGCCATCGAGAAATTGTTGAGCAGGATCGACATGATCGGGATGCGCTCGCGCACCGCGGTCTCGAAATCCATGCCGGTGAAACCGATCGCCGCATCGCCCCAGACATTGATGCAGAGCTTGTCGGGCTTTGCCAGCTTGGCACCCATCGCGAGGCCAAGGCCGTAGCCGAGTTGCGTCGTCTTGCCCCAGCCGAGATAGGAGAGGGGTTCCACCGCCTTCCAGAACGGCGAGAGCTGGTCGCGCGGGCTGCCGGCATCATGGGTGATGATGGTGTTGTTGATGTCGACGGTGTGCTGGAGGTCCCACAGCACCCGATAAGGGCTCAGCGGCGCGTCGTTGCTGGTGAGTTTCGGCATCCATTTCGCGAGCCACTCCTTGTGCGAGGCCGCGATCTCGGCGGCCACAGCGGAGGCGTCGCGATCCTTCGTGACGGTCTTGCCGATCTCCTCCAGCAGCGCATCGAGTACGAGGCCGGCATCGCCGACCAGGCCGATCCTGGCCTCGACATCCTTGTTGAGATGGTTGGGATCGAGCGTGGAATGGATGATGGTCTTGCCCTTCGGCATCGCGATACCGAAACTGGTTTCGGTGAAGGAGCAGCCGATGCCAAAGATGACGTCGGCCTCGCTGAGGAACTTCGGCACCGCGCGCGGCACCGCAAGGCCGCCGGAGCCGAGCGACAGCGGGTGTGTCTCCGGAAACGACGACTTGCCTCCCAGGCTGGTGGTGACGGGAATGGCGAGCCGCTCGGCGAGCCGTTTCAGTTGCGGCCACGCCTGCGCATAGTGCACGCCCTGGCCGGCATAGATCACCGGCCGTTTGGCGTTGACGAGCAGGGCGGCTGCTTCCTTCACATGCACGGGATCGGCGCCGTAGCGGGTGCGCAGCACCGGCGTGTAGTTCAGCGGTTCCGGCACCTCCTCGTTCCACATGTCGGAGGGGATTTCGACGATGACGGGCCCGCCGCGGCCGTTCTTGAGTTTCGTGAAGGCACGGCGGAAGATGTTGGCGACTTCCGCGGCGAGGATGATCGGCTCCGAGGACTTCGCGAACGGCTTCATCGCCTCGCTGGAATTGAAGTTCGGCTCGATGTGCGCCAGCCGGCGCTGGTAGCCCATCGGCAGCACCAGCACGGGCACGGATTCGCCAAAGCACTGCGCGACGCCGCCCATCGCGTTCTCCGCGCCCGGCCCATGCTGCATGCAGAACGCGCCGATCGTTCGTCCCGACGTCACGCGCGAGATCGCGTCCGCCATGTGGATGCCGACGCGCTCCTGCCGCACCATGACGGGACGGATCTCGGCCTTCGCCGCATGCTCGATCAGATGGTTGACTGGATAGCCGCAGAGGATCTCGATGCCCTCGCGCCTCATGATTTCCGCAATGGCGGTGCCGAGCTTCATGGCGTCTCTCTCCCTGGCGAGGCCGGTTGCTCCGGCCGATTGGGGGAGAGAGGATCAGGAATTTGGGGAAGGGTAAAGCGCGGGGCTGCGAAGGAGGCGGTAGGTCAGGTATGCAGCGCCGGCGTCCGGCCGCACGGACCCGCCAGCCATTGCGTCGGCGCTTCGGTGCCGCGGTCTCCTACTTGCAGCTTTTGCAGATCGTCAGCTTACGCTTTAACGCTTCATCTTCTTGATCGATCGATTGCTGCGCCGTATCCGGATTGGGCCTGGAGCCCTTTGCTGCGCGCGACGTCATGGGTCGCGTCGCCTGCTCCGGCGTGTCATTGTCGTCGACGGCGCTAAAGCCGTCATAGTCAGCGGCAGGATTCGGCGATTGTGGAGGTCCGCCAGTCGCTGGTGTCGACGACACCCTGTCGGACGCTGCGGGGGAGTTCTTGGCGTTCGCCCGTGGCGGCGATGCCTTGGGCGGAGCAAGCGAAACCGGCGGCGCGACCGAAGTCTGGCCTCTCGCGCTGTCGTCTGACCATGTGCCGACAAACATGAGGCTGAGAGCCAAGAGCGTCACGCTTCTCATCCGCATCCTCTCGGCAGCTCTGGTTCAACGATCGATGGCATGGCCCGCCGAGCCACGACGGCGTGCAGAGTATCAGGACTCGCATGGCCGTCAAAGCGCCGTGCCCCGGATGGTGAGCGGCCTAATCCGGGACGACCGCATCGATTCGCGGGCCCGCGATTGCCCTCCGCGCCATCCGGGCTACGCCCGACAGGCAAAACACACGATCGCCGGGCGACCGCGATCGTCGGCCTCAGATCAGCGTCCCCAAGTGGAAGCCCGCCTGTGCGACCAGCGACTGAATCACGACGTTGTCGCCGGGCCCTCCGTCCAGCACGTCGACGCCGCCGCCGCCGATCAGCACGTCGTCGCCGAGCCCGCCGAGCAGCGTATCGTTGCCCGCGCTGCCGATGAGCACGTCGTCGCCAGCGCCGCCGTCGAAAACGAGGTGCGGCCCGCCGGGGCCGACACCCGACGCCTCGATCACGTCGTCGCCGCCCAGGCCGTTGATGGTGATCGTGTCGCTGAAGTCGAAGTTCTCGATCACGACCTGGCTTGCGAGACCGTCAATCACCAGCGCGCCATTGCTGTTGATCGAAAGCGAGATGACGTCGTCCCCGCCCGTGCCGTTGATCACGATCTTGTCGGCCGCGCCGTCGCCGCCTGCGGCGCCGGGAACGCCGCCCAGATCGATCTTGACCTCCGTCACGTCGGTGCCGCTCATGTCGCCGACATTGATCGTGTCGGCGCCGCCGCGGGCATTGAACGCGATCGTCTCGACGCCGTGCGTGTCCATCGTGATCGAGGCGACGTCCCGCGTCAGCTCGGCACGCCCTCCATTCGCGAAGATGTCGACGGTTTCGGCGATGTTGGCGCCGTTGAACAGCAGCGTGTCGGTGCCGCCCTGGCCCTCGATCGTGTCGTTGTCGTCGCCCGGGTTCCAGACGAAGGTGTCGTTGCCCGCGCCCATCAGCGCGACGTCGTTTCCGTCGCCGCCATTGATCAAGTCGTCGCCCTGACTGCCACGGATGGTGTCGTTGCCAAGTCCGCCGTTGATCGTGAGTTGCAGCACGCCGGCCGCAAGCCCGCTCGCATCGATCACGTCGTCGCCGCCGAGGCCATTGAGTGTCAGTTGGTCGGTTGCGTCCATGGAGGTCAGGTTGGTGGCCGCGTGGAGGCCGAAGACGGTCACGCCGCCGGCATTGCCGGCGACGCCAAACGTGTCGGCACCCTGGGTGGCATCGACCGTGACGGTGTCGAGGGCGCCGTCCGGCGTTCCGGCCGAACCGCCGAGGTCGATGTTCACCCGCGTCACATCCGTCCCGGTCAGGTCGCCCACCACGACATGGTCGGCGCCGCCCAGCGCCTGGACATCGACATGCTCGACCCCGTGCAGGTCCATCGTGATGTTGCCGACGTCGCGCGTGAGCAGGGCGTGATCGCCGTTCGCCGTTATGATGAGGTTCTCGGCGATGTTGGCACCGGCGAACCGCAGCGTGTCGTCACCGGCGCCGCCTTCGATGGTGTCGCTGCCATCGCCCGGATTCCACTGGAACACGTCGCGGCCGGCGCCGAGCTGCACGAGGTCGTCGCCGCGGCCGCCGACGACGGAATCATTGCCATCGCCGCCGATCAGCGTGTCGTTCCCCGCGCTGCCGACGATCGTATCGTTGCCGGCGCCGCCGTCGATCGTCAGATTGATGAGCGCGGCGAGATTGCCGGTGGCGGTGATGACGTCGTCGCCGCCATTGGCATTGACCACGAGATTCTCGGTGGTGCCGATGTCCAGCGAGAACGGCGCGGGGTCGACGCGGTCGAAGCGCACGCGCGTGCCGTTGGCCGTGATGGCAAAGACCTCGCCGCCGTTGCCGCCGTTCACCTCGGCGGTGTCGATGCCTTCGCCGCCCTCCATCAGGTCACTGTCGTCGCCGGGGTTCCAGATCATGCGGTCGTTGCCGGCCTCACCGAACATCTGGTCGTTGCCGTCACCGCCGATCAGCACGTCATTGCCGGAGCCGCCGAACAGCAGATCGTTGCCGCCTTTGCCGAGCAGCGTGTCGTTGCCGGACTGCCCGAACAGCATGTCGCCGCCGGACCCGCCGGTCAGCGTATCGTTGCCGGCGCCGCCGAACAGATTCGCCGCAGGCATCGCGCCGTTGCTCTCGTCGATCGTGATGGTGTCGTTGCCGTCCTGGCCGAAGGCCTGGATCAACTTGGTGTTGGCAACCGTCGCGGGGCCGCCTTTGATCGCGACCGCGCCGCCGTTGACGACGATCGTTCCGGCCGCATTGCGGCCCAACGTGATTGTGTTGTTCTGGCCGTTGCCAAAGGTGGTGAGAATTCCGGCGGTAAAGTTTGCTGTGACAGCCATGTGCGCTTCTCGCTCGCGTCATCGTCGGAACAGACCGTATGGCAGGATCATGACGCGTTTCGCGATGCCACAGGGGGTGAACGGCAAACGACAACGGCTGTAGGCCGAGATGCAAGTTCCTGCTTGGCCGAATCCTCCGGAAGGGCTTCTGTTTGTCTTGAGAACAGCTTGATTTTCCGGAGAGCCGCCGCATTACCGGCTGATCGACCTTCACGGCCGGAAGGACGCGTTCGCCCAGCGTCAAGAACATGGTTCACAAACGGTAACCAGCCCGCCCTGCGCCGGGCCAGGCGCGGTGAACATCGAAGAAGAATTTAACGCTTGCGCCTTAACTTGCGCTCGCCATGAGTGAGCAGGTCGTGCACAGCGAGGTCCAACCGTTTTCGGCGCGTGCAGCGCTCCCCTGGCTGGTGAGCCTCGGCGTCTATGCCGTGCTGCTGATTCTTGGACAGCGGCTGCTCAATGATCCCGACAGCTATTCTCACATCGAGGTCGGGCGCTGGATCATGGCGCATGGCGCCCTGCCGGCGAGCGACCCTTTTTCCTTTTCGATGCACGGCGCGCCCTGGATCACCTTCGAATGGCTCTCGGAGATCGTCTACGCCGCGGTCTACGCGCTGTCCGGCTGGTCAGGCGTCCTCGTCGTCGCCGCGGCGGCGATCGCGCTCGCCTTTGGCCTGCTGACGTTCTTCCTGCTGCGCGAGCTTTCGCCAGCCCTGACGCTGCTCATGGTGATCGCGGCCGTCATCTTGTCGGCGCCGCATATGCTGGCGCGGCCACACGTGCTCGTGCTGCCGGTGATGGTGACTTGGGCGGCCGCCCTGGTGCGCTGCATGGATCGCGGGGGGCCTCCGCCCTACTGGGCCCTGCCGCTGCTGGTCCTGTGGGCCAATCTGCACGGCAGCGTGGTGCTGGCGCTTGGGCTGATCGGCCCGGCGGTGCTCGAGGCGCTGCTGCGTGAGGAGCGAAGCGAATGGTCGCGCGTGCTGTTGCGGTGGCTGCCATTCTCGGCGCTCGCACTCGCAGCGTCCTGCCTGACGCCCTACGGGCCCGAACCGCTGCTGATGCCGCTGACGACGCTCGGCCTCGGCCCCGCGCTCGCCTGGATCGCGGAATGGCGGCCGCAGGATTTCAGCCGCATCGGTGGCTTCGAGTTGCTGCTGCTGGGTGGTATTCTCGCGCTCTCGCGCGGCGTGACGCTGCCGCTCGTGCGGGCCCTGGTGGTGATCGGCTTGCTCCATTTCGCGCTGGCGCAGATACGCAATGCGGATCTGCTGGCCATGCTGGCGCCGCTCTACCTGGCGGCTCCGCTGGGTCGGAAGTTCGGCGGACCGACCGGGGACGATGCGGCCGGCTCGTCGCGCGGCCTGAATCTGGCTGCGTTCGCTATGTTGATCGCGGTGAGCGGGGCGGCCCTCGCGCGTGACATCCGGCCGGCTCCGATCATCACCCCTCAGGCCGCCATCGCTCAAGCCGACCTCGCCAGGACGGGGCCCGTGCTCAACGATTATTCCTTCGGCGGCTATTTGATCTTCGCCGGCATTCCCACCTTTATCGATGGTCGCGGCGAACTGTACGGGGGACCGTTCATCGACCGCTACAACCGCGCCGTAGCGCTGGTCGACCTCGGAGATTTTCTCAAGCTGCTCGATGAATACAAGATCGGCGCGACGCTGCTCGCACCGCGGACGCCGGCGGTCGCGATGCTCGACCGGCTGCCCCAGTGGCAGCGCGTCTACAGCGACGATGTCGCGGTCGTGCACAAGCGGCGAGATACGCCGCAGAGATAAGTCAAACGGTCCCGAAGGCTGCGTATTGGCCTCCGAGCGACACGCCGCTCAGGGCGCCTTCCAGGCGCCGTGCCGGCTTGGTGTCCCAGGGGAGCAGCAGGAAATGGCGCGCGCCGATCTCCCGTAAACCGTCCGCAGCCATCAACTTTCGGGTGGTGCCGGCGCTGAGCAAGACGGCGTCCCGGTCGAACTCACAGCGCGCCACGGCAAGGCGTGTCAGCGGGTTGTACGGATTGTGCTCGATCACGCAGACGAGCCCCCCGGGGCGCGTCACTCGCCGCATCTCGGCGATGAACTGCGCCCATTCGGCCGGCACGATATGGTGCATCACGCAGATGGCCGTGACCAGATCGAAGCTGGCGTCGTCGAAAGGAAAGGTGCGGCCGTCGAACTCGCGGTAGTCGACGCCGCGGTTGTCGGCGCGAGCCTGCGCCAGGCTGGCCGAAGAAACGTCGATACCGCTCAAGCGGCCGACCATGCCGTGCAGCAGGGGATGAAGGCTGCCGACACCGCAGCCGACGTCGAGCATTTCGGGCCGCTCCGCGTCCAGCCGCTGCGCGATCAGATCGCGCAGGAGATCGGCCTTGGCGCGCATGAAGAAATGATGCGGCAAGCCCGAAAAGTCGATCGATGATTGGACCACGTCACGGTAGTTGTCGTGGTAACCGTCAAAGAGTTCGGTCATGTGCGGGGTCACTCGTTGACGGCGTGGATCGCGGGCACCGCGGCTGCCGCCTCGCTGCGATCGAAGCCGGCTCGCGTCTGCACCACGTAGAGCGGGCGGCGTTTCACCTCGGCATGGATGCGGCCGACATAAAGCCCCACGATGCCCGTCATCAGCATGTTGATTCCGCACAGCAGGGACACGACGACGATCGTCGAGGACCAGCCGGTGACGAGATGACTGTCTTTGCTGAGCCACAACAGGATCACCCAGCCGCCGTAGAGGAGTGCGAATCCCGAGACCGTCAATCCGCACCAGATTGCCAGCCGCAAGGGCAGATCCGAAAAGCCAAGCGCGGCGTTCATCGCGAGCCGCACCATCTTGAACAGCGGGTATTTGGTTTCGCCCGCTGCGCGCTCGAGACGATGGAAGGTGACCTCGGTCTGCCGGAAGCCGAGCCAGGCGATCATGCCGCGGACGAAGCGGTCCTGTTCCGGCATCTGCCGAAGTGCGTCGAGCACCTTGCGGTCGATCAGGCGGAAATCGCCGACATCGGCGGGGATGCCGACAGAGGACATCCTGCCGAGAAGCCGGTAGAAGAGATGCGCGGTCGCACGCTTGAATCGGCTTTCGCCGTCACGCGACAGGCGGCGGGCGTGGACGATGTCGTTGCCTTCCTTCCATTTTGCGATCAATTGCTCGATCACTTCGGGAGGATCCTGCAAATCGGCATCCATGACGATGATCGCTTCGCCTTGCGCGGCGTCCATGCCGGCGGTGATGGCGACCTGATGGCCGAAATTGCGCGACAAGCCGATATAGCGAAAGCGCGGGTCGCGCGTGGCGAGCGCCCGCAGCACGATCGAACTGGAATCGCTGCTGCCGTCGTCGACGAAGATCGCTTCCGCGGGCCCGTCGAGCCGCGACAATACCAGGTCGAGCCGGCGCAGCAGGATCGGCAGCACGGCTTCCTCGTTGAACACGGGGATGACGAGGCTGTAGCGGATCGATTTGAAACTGGCCGCCATGCGAGAGGGTCCAACTCGGTTGCAGGGGCGGAAGTCTAATCGCCGGTGGTTAAGGTGGCCTTGCCACAACTGTTAAGGATCTAGGGCTCCGGGGCGATGCGGTGGGGGCGGACGGCCCGAGGGCGGCTGCGGCGGGGAGAGAGAGCGGAATGGTGATGCCTGATTAACCACGCTGCGCAACTGTGGCTTCGGTCTAGGACCTGCGGCGGATCTTGTAGAGAACAAATCGTTCCGAGGTGTCCAGCTCGTCCAGCAGATCCGGCAGCGGGTTGGGTGCGGGCGGTCCAAGCACATAGAGATAATCGAAATCCTGGTACCAGGTGCGGACGAACGGCGGAACGTCCGCCCGTGGCGGGCTTGTCGCAATCGCCGTCAGCAGGCCTGACGGCACCGGCCCTCCGTAGGGAATGGCAAGACGGCGCACGGCCTCGCGTGGCCGCACCGGCTGCTTGCCCGCTTCCGTGAATAAATTGGGCACGAAGGCGTTGGCATAGTGCACGGCCAGCGTCGGCGCATAGAACATTGGATAGGACGTGAGGTCGGCGAAGGGCGGGTCTCCATGGTCGCCCGTGCTGCCAACGAGGACGCGTGAGCCGCGATCGATCTTTTCGAACGACCTGATGATGGCCGCATAGTCGGCGCGGTAAGGCAGCCACACCGCGAGGACGACGGCGAGGTTGATCAGGATGATGCCGCTGATCGCAGCGAGCGCAGCCATTCTCCAGGCACGGCTGGGCAGGGACAGCGAGCAGAAGGCCGGCAGGATCAGAGCCGCGGCGGGAATCACGCGGAGGTCGACAAACGAGGTTCCGAACAGCTTCGAGGGAATGACGAGGTACAGGAGCGCAAAGCCGATCGCGAGCCAGATTCCGTCCGGCTCGAGCTTGAGCACGCCGCGTCTTGCGGCGAAAAGCAACGAGATCATCAGCGCCAGCCCGGTGATTGCCGATAGCGTCAAATTGTAGCCGTTCATGATGCGCAACGGCCAGATCGGCTTGAAGCCGAGGAACCAGCTCGTACCTTCGCTTCCGATCGAGCCTGCAGTCATATGCATGATCCCGAACAGGACGAGCGCCGGTATGGCCAGCGCGCCAAGCCGCGCGGCCGCGACCCGGTACGATATTCCGTGGTGGCGGATGCGCCAGAGCTCGTAAAGGCCCAGCGTCGCGCCGTAGATGCCGAGGGAAAAGAAATGCGCCGCATACAGCACAGCGACGAAGACCGTGTTGACGACGAAGCGCCGTGGCCATGGGCCTTCTGCCAGCATCAGGTAGACGGCGATGCCCCAGAGGGCGAGGCCCAGCCCGAACTCGAAATTCACGAAGCCCCAGCTGAACGGCAGGCAGTAGAGGAAGGCGAGCGCCGCAAAGCCGGCGAGATGGACACGTCCCTTGCGGGCCCATTCGAGCAGAAGCGCGCCCCCTACGATCAACAATTGGCTCAGGAGCAGAAACAGCCGTGTGGCGTTCTCGACGCTCATCAGCCGCGCCATCTGCGGGACCAGCAGGTCCATTCCAAGGTTGGGATAGAATGCCCAGGCCACCTCGTAATGCGGATTGGCGTTGGGAGTGCCGCTCTGGCTCAAAATATACATGCGGGCGAGGTGATTGGGATAATCGACCATCGCGGGAATAGGGGTCAGCAGCACCGGAAGAAACGAGACGGCCGCCAGCATTGCAAGGACGGCGATCGTCACCGATCGGTCCGAGCCAAGACGAGCCCGGATCGTCAAGGTCGGCCTGTCGGAAGATGCCATGTGATCGGGCCGCTGGGGTTCGAGCCTACGCTCTGCAAAGGTACAATTGCACGACACAACGTGCATAGCGCGAACATCGTAAAGATCAAACGTCACGCAGCAGCCGGGCACCGTTGCCGTATGCACAGCGCTAATGAAAAGGAAATTCCGCGATGTTCGTGTCGTTGCATTAACGGAGGCTCAATTCTACCGCGCGCGACGTTACGGCCGTGGCAACCAGGGCCGGCGGTCGGATGCACCACTGCCGCGCTACCGCCCATTGTCCTGCAATGCGCGCCGCAGCCTGCGGATGATGACGCCGCGGGCGCGGTCGTCGGCGGCGGCTGCGACCCTGTCGCTGATGTCGAGCATCAGCTCCGACATCTCGTTGTGCCAGTCGAGGCGGGTCACGGCCTCGGGCGTCAGCCGGCGGCGATGGTCGACGTCGAGCACGCGCGGCTCGGGCGCCTCGAGCTCGTAGATATCGTCGAGCACCGGCTGATAGATCTTCGCGGCCGGAAGGATGCGTTCGCCCAGCCGTTCGGCAAGACCGGCGATCGCATCCGGCTCGCCGTGGGTGAGGAACAGGCCGCGGGTGATCGGGCGGCGCGCCGCGATCCAGCCGGCGATGCCGGCGGCGTCGGCGTGTCCGGAATACTCGTCGATCATCCGGATGCGTGCTGCGACCCTGATCTCCTCACCCTGGATCCGCACGGCCTTGGCGCCGTCCTGGAGGAAGCGGCCGAGCGTGCCGTGCGCCTGGAAGCCGGAGAGGAGCACGGTCGCGCGCTCGTTCCACAGCCAGCGCTTGAGGTGATGGCGGATGCGGCCCGCGTCGCACATTCCGCTGGCGGCGATGATGATGTGAAAGCCGCTCAGGCGCATGATCGCCTTGCTCTCGGCAACCGTCTCGGTGAATTTGAGATGCGGCGAGTTGAGGAGGCGGTCGACGTCGACGCCGGGATCGAGGCTCGCGGCATGCTGGCGGAAGACTTCGGTCGCATGGATCGCGAGCGGGGAATCCAGGAAGATCGGCGCCGCCGGAATTTCGCCGCGCTCCATCAGGTGGACGATGTCGACGATCAGCTCCTGGGTCCGCTCGACCGCGAAGGCGGGGATGAGCAGGGCGCCCTTGGCCGCGGCGGCATCGCGGATCTCGCTTGCGAGATGCTGCCGGCGTTGCTCGGGCGTGGTGGCGGCCCGCACGCGGTCGCCATAGGTGGACTCGCAGATGACGTAGTCGAGATCTACCGGCGCCTGGGGATCGGGCTGGAGCAGTTTTGCTTCCGGCCCGACGTCGCCCGAGAGCAGGATGCGCAACGGGCGTTCCCGGCCGTTCTGGTCGAATTCCAGCTCGATCGAGGCGGAGCCGAGCAGGTGGCCGGCATTCCAGTAGCGCGCGCGAACGCCGGGGATCACGTCGGTCCAGTGCTCGTAGTCGACCGGGCGGAACGATTGCAGCGATGCGGTCGCGTCGGCCTGGGTGTAGATCGGCGCGACCTCCGTCCGCCGGCGCGCCGCGTTGCGCCGGTTGAGCTGCGCGACCTCCGACTCCTGGATGCTGCCGGCGTCCGGCAGCATCCAGGAGCAGAGGTCGATGCTGCCGCGCGTCGCCAGGATCGGTCCGTCAAAACCCTCGCGTATGAGCTTCGGCAGCAATCCGCTGTGGTCGATATGGGCGTGCGTCAGCAGCACCGCCTGGATGTCGGCGGGGCGGAAAGGAAAGGCGCCGTAGTTGAGTGCCTTGAGCGTCTTCTGTCCCTGGAACAGGCCGCAATCGACCAGGAAGCGCCCGGTCGCGGTCTGGAATAGGTAGCTCGAGCCGGTCACGGTGCGGGCGGCGCCGCAGAATCGAACAGTCACGCTCATGTCGTCGTCTCCGGCGGAAGTGTCGGGTTGAGCTCGCGCTTGAGGGCAGCGGCCAGAATTTCGTCGAGCGCGATCGCGTTGGTCGGATGTGGCACGCTGTCGCTCGAGCGAATGGAGCGGATGCCCGCATCGGCGAATGCGGCGATCATCGCGGGTGGAAACAGCGCGTGCGTCACGACTGAATCGACGGCGCTTGCGCCCGCCGCCTTCAACGTCCTTGCCGCGACCATCAGCGTCGTCCCGGAGGAGACGATGTCGTCGACCATCAGCGCCGGCCGGCCCGCGAGCAGGGCGGCATCGGCAAAGTCGATCTCGACGGAGCGATCGCCGCGCCGGATCTTTCGCGCGACCGTGTGCCGCAAGTCCAGCCGCTCCGCGAGATCTCGCACCCAGGGCTCGGATTCGGCGTCGGGGCCGATCACGACGGTTGCGGGATCGATGCCGGCCACGGCAAGCGCGTTCGCAATCGCCGGCATCGCGGACAGGTTCTCGGCCTCGATGCCGGGAAACACGGCGGCGATGTCGGAGGTGCGATGCAGGTGCGCATCCACGGTGATGACGCGGTCCACGATCGTCGCAACGAGGCCGCCCATGGCGCGCTGGCTGATGGCCTCGCCCGCATGAAACGCAATGTCCTGCCGCATGTAGCAGAGATAGGGCGCGACCAGCACCAGCCGCTTTGCGCCGCCGCGTCGCAGCGCCTCTGCGGCGAACAGCAGGGCGATCAGCTTGTCGTTGGGTTGGTCGAGCGCGGCATAGAGGATGGTGGTGTCAGCTGCCGGCGCGACCGTGACGCGCAGCTCGCCATCCGGGAAGCGGTGCAGGGTCATCTCGTCGCAGGCAAGCCCAAGCCGCGCCGCGAGACGCTTCGCCGCCTCGGTGCCGAACGGCAGGGTCTGGAACGCGACCGTGCTCACGACGCTGTCTTGCCCGGGAGCGCGTCGTGACCATCGACGGCGTAACCGTTCTCCGCTGCGGCGGCGGAGGCAACGAGATCATGCTCGGGCTGGTCGAAGGCGTAGACGCGGTAGAGCGGCTCGCCCTGCTCGACGCGGTCGCCGATCTTCTTGAACAGGCGGATGCCGGCACCCTTGTCGAGCGGCGCGCCGGCGGTGCGGGCGAGACGATTGAGGCGCAGGCAGTCGATCGCGGACACCGTGCCGTCATGCGCCGCCTTGACGTCGAAGCTGAGCGATCCCAGTTCGGTGCTGCATGTCGACGGGCCCTGGGCGTCGATGATCTTCTGCATCTGCTTCAGCGCCGCGCCGCTCTCGAGCAGTTCGCGCGCTCGCGCATAGCCGGCGCCGCCGCGCAGCTTCGGATCGTATTCCAAGAGATGGGCGGCGAGCCGCAGCGACTTCTCGCGCAGGTCGCGGGGCGCATCCTTGTCGTTGCCGAGCACCGCCATCACGTCATTGGCCTCGAGCACCGGCCCGATGCCGTTGCCGATCGGCTGGCGACCGTCGGTCGTGATCACTTCGACCGTGCGGCCGAACCGGTCGCCGACGAATTCGAACAGCTTGCGCAGCCGCATCGCCTCGACGGCACCGGTGACCTTCGCGGTCGGCCCGACCGGAATGTCGATCAGCAGATGCGTCGAGCCCGCCGCGATCTTCTTGGACATGATGGAGGCGACCATCTGCTCGCGGGTATCGAGGCTCAGCGGGCGCTCGACCGAGATCAGGACGTCGTCGGCCGGCGACAGGTTCACGTGGCCGCCCCAGATCAGGCAGCCGTTGCAGGCCGAGACGATCGCCTTCATCTCCTCGACGCCGACATTCACCCGCGCCAGAACCTCCATCGTGTCGGCGGTGCCGGCGGGCGAGGTGATGGCGCGCGAGGAGGTCTTGGGGATCGGCAGGCCGTGCGCGGCGACGATCGGCACCACCACCATCGAGGTGCGATTGCCGGGAATGCCGCCGATGCAGTGCTTGTCGACGACGACAGGGTCCGGCCACACCAGCTGCGTGCCGGCCTGGGCCATCGCCCCGGTGAGGGCCAGGAGTTCGTCGCTGGTGATGAAGCTCGCCGAGCCGATCAGGAAGGCGGCGATCTCCATGTCGGAGTAGCGATAATGCGCGAGGTCGTTGATGATCGCGCCGATCTCCGCCTGGCTCAGGGTTCGCCCGCGGATCTTCGCGCGCACCGCTTCAAGGCTCTCCGGCGGCGAGGCGGGCGTCACCGAGACCAGCGTGCCGACCGGTTCGGCGAAACGGCGGAATGCGGGCTCGGAGAGGCCGATCTCGTCCTGGGCCGCCAAGGTGTCGTCGTCCGTGATCAGCAGCGTCGCCAGCAGCACCTTGCCATTGAGACGGAGCTCGACGCGGCTGAAGCCGCGAAAGATCTCCGCGCGCAGCGCCTTCGATCGCCTGGAGATGACGACGACGTTCTCGCGGCCGGTATCGAGGCGGACGCGGCGGATCTTCAGTTGGGAGTGCGGGAGGTCTGGGTGCATGGACGGGCCGGCAGGGAGGAAGCTCGGCCTCCATGCTTAGCCATCGCGATCCTGGTGCTGTTGACCCAGATCATGGTCTGCCCCGCCGGCAGGCTGCGCGCCGTCGCAGGTTACCTCGGGCCGGGATATGCCGCCTACTTCGTGGCCGCGTCGATCGAGTTGAACTTGTTGTTCAGGAGCGCGCTGCCCGTGTTGTTCACGACGGTGACGATCACTAGCGCGATGCCGGCGGCAAGCAGGCAATATTCGATAGCGGTAGCTGCGCTTTCATCGGCAAGAAATGACCTGAGCAATGCCATCGTCAACTCCCGTTCATCCGTCCAACGTAGGCTGGCGCCGTTTTCGGAATGGTAAATTGATTCACTAACTTTTGCAGGGCGCGCGTCAAATTGCAGGCGGGGGCGGACCGCGACCTCAGGCCTTATATGCTGGCATTTATTGAATTAAGGTTTCGTCACCCAATTCGGGTGGATTTGACGGCGTCGTCGCTTTCAGGACTCGATTGCGCGTCCAGGAGCGGCCTTGCCGGGGCGTCTCAGCGCCGCCGCGAGGCGCCCGACCAGATAGCTCATGACGCGCGGCTGTGACTGCGCCGCGCTGTCTGCAAGGCGCTTGTCCTCGCTCGTGTCGTTCACGAGGCCGATGTAGTTCTTTCTGGCGTCCTGCTGCTGCACCGCGTGCAAACCCCGGTTCGATCGACCGCGCGACCTTGTGGTGCGCAACGGGAATCGACGGTTAATTTTGTCTTCCGTAGGATTACCTGGTGCCTCGCGGGCGGGCGCTGAAAGCGATGGCGCCGCTTAACGGATTGTTGAGGCTATGTCTCAGCAGCGCAAATGCCGCAAGGCGACGCCGCGCCAGGCGGGGCTTACTTGCGACCGACGTCCGCGTTCAGCGCCCGCAACATCGCGATGCGGGCGAACATCGTCCAGCCGCCGCCCGTCTCGGCCGCGTGGATCAGGGTCTCGATCGCGGTCTGCCAGTGGCTCGCGTGCTGCGCGTCCTCGGGCAGCTGCATGATGTGATCGGCCGCCTGTTGCAGCGTCCGCAGCTTGCGCCCGTTGCGCAACGAGATCGGATCGTCGAACGGCGCCGACCAGGGCATGTCAGGCAGGCCGACCGGCGAGGGGAGACATCACGGCGCGATCGTCAGGTGCGTGCTGCTAGCCGGCCTTCTTCGCCCGCGCCGGCGCGCGCACCGGCTTGTCGGCCTTCTTTGCAGCGTCCTTGGGGGCCGTTTTCGCCGCAGCCTCCTTGCCGCCCTTGCCTGATATCGGCAGCAGCATCTCGCGCTGGCCTTCGACGCGCTTCTTCGGCTTCTTGCCCTTGACGGCCTCCTTGGCGACCTTCGCGGCTGGAGCTGTGTCCTTCTCGCTCGCGAGGCTCTTCTTCAGCGCGTCCATCAGGTTGATGACGTTGCCGCCCGTCTTCGGCGCCGCCTTGGCCGCGATCGGGGCGCCCGCGCGCTTCTTGTTGATGAGGTCGATCAGCGCGGCCTCGTAATGGTCCTCGAACAGCTCGGGCTCGAACGCGCCGGACTTCTTCTCGACGATGTGCTTTGCAAGGTCGAGCATGTCCTTCGTCAGCTTCACGTCCTGGATGTCGTCGAAATATTCCTTCTCGCTGCGGACCTCGTAGGGGTAGCGCAGCAGCGTGCCCATCAGGCCGCTCTCGAGCGGCTCCAGCGCAATGATGTGCTCGCGATTGGTCAGCACCACGCGGCCGATCGCGACCTTGTCCATGCTGCGGATGGTCTCGCGGATCACCGCAAAGGCGTCGTGGCCGACCTTGCCGTCGGGCACGAGATAATAGGGGCGGATCAGATAGCGGTTGTCGATGTCGGCCTTCGGCACGAACTCGTCGATCTCGATCGTGTGCGTGGAGTCGAGCGCGATGTCGTCGAGCTCGTCCTTGGTGACCTCGATATAGGTGTCGGTGTCGACCTTGTAGCCCTTGACGATGTCCTCGGAGGTCACCTCGTCACCGGTCTCGGCGTCAACCTTGAGGTACTTGATCCGGTGGCCGGTCTTGCGGTTGATCTGGTTGAAGGAGACCTTCTCAGTATCCGAAGTAGCCGGATAGAGCGCGACCGGGCAGGTCACGAGCGACAAACGCAAAAAACCCTTCCAATTGGCGCGGGGGGCCATGGGCTACTCCAAACGCAACGGGGACAGACTTATGAGGATACCATCGGGGAACACCGAATCATACTCGGCTCGGTGTGGAATCTTGCAACTGCGTTAACCGGCCGCCCCGGGTGCGGCTGCTGCCCGAGCCCACCGCAAAAGTCGGAACATCGTATCGGATCGGGCGTTGGCTAAGGACACAGGGCCGTGAGGAGGTTGCGGTCATCGGAGGCGAGACGCAGAGATTGAGGGCATCATGGCAACCACGCGAGACCAGCATCAGATCGTCGAAACTGCAACCGAGGCGCGCCAAGGCGAGCCCGGGCCGTCGGTGGCCGCGCTGCTCGCCATCTCGACCGGGCTCGCGATCCTGATCCTCGCCGTCATCTGGTTCGTATTCTTCCGGACCTGACGGCCGGATCCGGACGTCCCGGACCTTCCGACTCGCCGCGTAACGCGGCACATTGCGCCCGCCATGCCGCCGGCTCGTCCGGTTGCCTGGCGGGCGCAGTCGCGTCGGCGCGCGACAGGGCGTATATGACCAAAAAGTAACGCGGCCGGTTCCCCGCGTTCATATTCAGTTCACGCCGGAATTGCTCATCTGAGGCTGTCATTCATGCGGCCCATCTTTGGAGAGAAGCGTGCGCCTGCTCGTTGTTGAGGACGACCCCGATCTCAATCGCCAGCTCACCAAGGCGCTGACGGACGCCGGCTATGTCGTCGACCGCGCCTTCGACGGGGAGGAGGGGCACTATCTCGGCGACAACGAGCCGTACGATGCCGTCGTGCTCGACATCGGCCTGCCGAAGAAGGACGGCATCTCGGTGCTGGAGGCCTGGCGCCGCAACGGCCGCACCATGCCGGTCCTGATCCTGACCGCGCGCGACCGCTGGAGCGACAAGGTCCAGGGCTTCGATGCCGGCGCCGACGACTACGTCGCAAAGCCGTTCCATCTGGAGGAGGTGCTGGCCCGCATCCGTGCGCTGCTGCGCCGCTCGACCGGTCATGCCCAGAGCGAACTCAGCTGCGGCCCGGTCACGCTCGACACCAGGACCGGCCGGGTCAGCGTGTCCGGCAATCCCGTCAAGATGACCTCGCACGAATATCGGCTTCTGGCCTACCTGATGCACCATTCCGGGCGCGTCGTCTCCCGCACCGAGCTGGTCGAGCATCTCTACGACCAGGACTTCGACCGCGACTCCAACACCATCGAGGTCTTCGTCGGCCGCATCCGCAAGAAGCTCGACGTCGACATCATCCAGACCGTCCGTGGCCTCGGCTATCTCCTGACCCCGCCGCCCGCTCCGGGCGCTTGAGGCCTGCTCGGGCTTGACGGGAGGCCGAACAGGGGGCCTTGGTCCGGTTATGACGTCCGACGCCCTGCCATCCTGTGCCTTCCGGGATCGTTCCGATGGCCGCTAGCTCGCTTGCGAATCGCCTGTTCCTGTCGGCGACGGCGTGGCTCGTGGTGATCCTGGCCATCACCGGCGTGGTGCTGTCGTCGGTCTACAAGAACGCGACCGAGCGCGCCTTCGACCGCCGGCTCAATCTCTATCTCCGCACGCTGATCGCGGAGGTCGCGACCCCGGACGAGCCGCCGGACCGCCAGTTCCAGTCGCTCGGCGAGCCCCTGTTCGAGCTGCCGCTGTCCGGCTGGTATTGGCAGATCACGCGCACCGACACCGAAAAGCCGGAAGTGCGCTCCTCGCGCTCGCTCTGGGACAAGAAGCTGCCGAAGCTGGAGGAGCAGGGCGCCGAACTCACCGCCGCCGGCATCCGGCTCGGCTATGTCGACGGTCCCGAGGGACAGAACCTGCGGATGGTGGAACGGCCGGTCGATCTCGGCGCCGACGGCAAATATCTGGTCAGCGTCGCCGGCGACGACACCGAGATTTTCGACGAGACGCGCAGCTTCGACTACTATCTCGGCGGCACCTTCACCGCGCTCGGCATCGTGCTGCTGTTGACCACGGTGTTCCAGGTGCGCTTCGGCCTCGCGCCGCTCAAGCGCATCTCGGAATCGATCGCCGACATCCGCTCCGGGCGGGCGGAGCGGCTCGAGGGCGAATTCCCGGTCGAGATCGCGCCGCTCGCGCGCGAGACCAACGCGCTGATCGACGCCAATCGCGAGATCGTCGAGCGCGCGCGCACCCATGTCGGCAATCTCGCCCATGCGATCAAGACGCCGCTTTCGGTCATCGTCAACGAGGCCGGTGTACACGCCGCCGATCCGTTCGCGGCCAAGGTGATGGAGCAGGCGGACGTGATGCGCGACCAGGTCGCCCATCACCTGGAGCGGGCGCGCATCGCCGCGCGCGTCTCGGTCGTCGCGACCGTGACGGAGGTGGCGCCCGCCATCGAGGCGTTGCGGCGGACGATGGAGAAGATCCACCGCGACCGCGGCATCATGGTCGAGGCCAAGGCCGATCCGTCGGCAAAATTCCGGGGCGAGCGGCAGGATCTGGAGGAGATGGTCGGCAATCTCGTCGACAATGCCTGCAAATGGGCGGCCTCCCGGGTCTTCATCGAGGTGTTGGTGGAAGCGCCGCACCAGGCAGGCGCGGGTCCGCGCCTGCGGATCATCGTCGATGACGATGGCCGCGGCCTGTCGGAGGCGGAGCGCACCCAGGTCTCCCGGCGTGGCCAGCGGCTCGACGAGTCCAAGCCCGGCTCGGGGCTCGGGCTCTCCATCGTGGTCGACCTTGCCGCGCTCTATGGCGGCAGCCTCTCCCTGGGCGGGGCGCCGATTGGCGGCTTGCGGGCCGAGTTGGTTCTCCCCGGAATATAATCCTTTGTTCCAACAGGATTTTTTGGTTCCGGAACCGCCGACCCGCAAGCAAACGGGAGGATTCGAGGCAACGTCCTCAACGGCTTCTTAAGGCGCAGCCTCCTATGATCGCGCCCGGACGCATCCCATGTCCGCCACTTTACCGTGCATTACCCGGGCGCATGAGCCAGACATCGATCGAGCGGCTGAGGGAATATCTCGCGCAGCTCCCGCCGCAGTCGCAGGCGCTGCTGATGCGGGAGTTCGAGCGCGCGCTCGAGCGCGGCCAGGACACGGCTGTGGCGACCCTCGTGCTCGAGCAGCTGCGCAAGATCGTCCGCAAGACGGAAGCCGACGAAACCCCGCCACCGCGCACGGACGACCTGTCGCGGCTCCTGTTCCAGGTGCTGGAACCGTTCCTCGTCGAGGCGGGCGCGCCGATCCGGGTCGGACAGATCCGCCGCTCATCGCTGCATCCGATCTGGCAATGGCTCGGCCGTGACGGCGCTCCGGACAAGGTGAACGAATTCGAGGCGGCGCTGGCGCGCATGCCGGCTGCCGACAGTGCAGGGCAGGTCGAAGCGCTCGCCCAGAAGCTCCAGGCCGTGGCCGCGGACGCCATCTTCCAGCTGACGGGGTCGGGCGGCGGCGACAAGTCGCGCGCGCTGGCCCGCGTCGGGCCGCCCAACGTGATCGAGGACCTCTATTCGGTCGGGGCGGTGCTCCAGGTCCGGGACGCCATCGCCACCCTGAACGAGAAGCTGCCGCGCTTCCTGCGCGCCTTCGGCGACTCCCAGATCGCCTCGGTGACGTCGGCGCTCAACATCCCCGTCCTCCAGACGCCGCAGATGCTGCCCTTCGCGCTGTCGATCGTCGTGCAGCGCATGACCGCGCCGTGGCAGATCATCCGCCTCGCCATCAAGATTGCCGCATCGGACGACGAGATCCGCGTGGCGGCAACACCCTATGGCGTCGCCGTCACGATCGCGCTGCACGATCTGTCCTGCGTGGCCGCGATCCTGCGCATGGACATCAAGCGCGGCCATTTCGACAACGTCGCCGACAATCTCAAGGCGCTGCATGACGGCGTGCGCGGCCTGCGCACCGAGCTCGACCTGCGCAACGATTCCGCCTGGGGCAAGCAGCTGACCTCGATCCGGGCCGATATCTCCAATGCGCTGCAATCCGAGATCGACAGCGTTCCCGGCCGCGTTCGCCGCATCCTGCGCCAGCGCCCCGAGAAGGACATTCCGCCGGGCGCGCGGATCGACAGCACCGAGGTGGAGGAAACCGCGGCGCTGATCGATTTCGTCGCGACCTGCCGCAACTACGCCAGCGAGCTCGCGATCAACGAGGTGACGCTGCGCACCTATTCCGACCTGCAGCAATATGTCGAGCGCTCGACCGAGCAGCTGGTGCAGTCGCTGCGCGCCGCCGATCACAAGGTCCGCACCTATCGGCAGCAGCAGGTGCAGGCCGCGATTCGCTTCTGCCAGGTGCTGTTCGGCGATGATTACGCGTCGCTGATGAGCCGCGCTGCGGAGAACGCACTCACGGGCGAGCGCAAATCGTCGCGCGCAAGCTGATTCAAGCGCATATTTTTGTGATCACAATTTGTAGTTGACGCTGCCGGTGACGGGCCCTACGGTCCCGGTGCAAGTCTGGGGAATTTCTATTTGTGGGCGCATGAAACCCGTTATCAGCTCCATCGAAATCGACAACCGCGTCATTGTTGCCAAATATCAAAGACTGATGGTCGGCGCGAAGGTGGTGCTGGTCGAGAAGGCAAGCGGTCGGCAACTGGCTGAGACTGTCACCAGGGTTGCATCTCCGGTTCCGGTCGGAGCGTTGCGCATCAGATTGCCTGACGCCATCGAGCCGGGAACATACTTTCTGAAGGCCTTCAACGGTCACGGCGAGCACGCCGCTCGGAGCGTGGACTTCGAGATCGGCTAAGCCGTTGGATTTTCGTCGTTTCGGGGCTGTGGCCGGTCGCGCCGATTGACAATTGTCAATTGCCGCATCGTCCGGCCGTGGTGTAAAGCCACCTGTGGGCGCGGGTAGCGCGCTGCCGGAAGCTTGCCAGATGACGTTATGGTTCGTGTTCGCGCTGATGACGGTCGCGGCGATTTTCGCCGTGCTCTGGCCGCTCGGCCGCAGTGCGCGCGCGCAAAATCAGGGCAGCGAGGTCGCGGTCTACAAGGACCAGTTGACCGAGATCGAGCGTGACCTTGCCTCGGGACTGATCGCTGCGCCTGAAGCCGAGGCCGCGCGTGTCGAGATCAGCCGCAGGCTGCTCGCTGCCGCCGGCAGCGAGTCCGCGTCGGAGCCGACCTCGAGCCTGAAATGGCGCCGCACGGCAGCCGTGCTGGCGCTTGTCGGCCTGCCGCTCGTTGCGATCGGCGTCTACATGCCGCTCGGCTCACCCCGGCTTCAGGACTTTCCGCTGGCGCAGCGGGAGCGCGGGTCCGGTTCCGGCATGGCGCGATCGCTGGAGAACCTCGTCGTGCAGGTCGAGCAACATCTGGAAAAGAATCCGACCGACGGACGCGGCTGGAACGTGCTCGCGCCGGTGCTGGAGCGGCTCGGCCGGTTCGACGATGCGGTGCGGGCCTATCGCAACTCGCTCACCTACAATGGTGAGAGCCCGGAGCGCAGATCCGATCTCGGCGAAGCAATCTCGGCCGCTGCGGGCGGCGTGGTGACCGCCGAGGCCAAGACCGAGTTCGAGCGCGCGCATGCCCTGAACGCGGACGATCCCAAGGCGAACTACTTCCTCGGTCTCGCCGCCGAGCAGGACGGCCGCAAGGACGATGCCGCCACCATCTGGCGCGCGCTGCTGGCCAAGGCCCCGGCGGATGCGCCGTGGCGGCGCCTGGTGCAGTCCTCGCTGGCGCGGGTCGGCGGCGGCGCGATGCCGGCACTGTCGGACGAGACCATTGCAGCTTCCAAGGACATGAGCGAGGGCGATCGCGGCGCGATGGTCCGCGGCATGGTCGAGCGTCTGGCGACGCGCTTGAAGCAGAACGGCGACGATGTCGAGGGCTGGTTGCGCCTGGTGCGCGCTTATCTCGTGATGGGCGATCGCGACAAGGCGGTCGGCGCATCGAGCGATGCCCGTCAAGCGGTCGCGAAGGATGGCGAACGGCTCCGCCAGCTCAACGAAGGCCTCAAAACTCTCGGGCTTGACGGATGACGATGTCAGGACGAGACCAGCGGAAAACGGATACGCCATGACCCGCAAGCAGCGACGCATGACCATCATCGGCGGCTCGCTCGCCGTGCTCGCGCTCGCCGCCGCGCTGGTGCTCAACGCACTGCGCGACTCCATCGTGTTCTTCTCGACCCCGACCATGGTCGCCGAGAAGCACGTCCAGGCCGGCAAGCGGTTTCGCCTCGGCGGCCTGGTGCAGCCGGGCTCGCTCCAGCGTGGCGACAATCTCGCGGTGAGCTTCGAGGTCGCCGACGGCAACGCCAAGCTGCCGGTCGCCTACAAGGGCATTCTGCCCGACCTGTTCCGCGAAGGGCAGGGCGTTGTCGCCGAAGGCGCGCTCGATGCCAACGGCGTGTTCAAGGCCGACACCGTGCTTGCCAAGCACGACGAGACCTACATGCCCAAGGACGTCGCAGACGCCTTGAAGAAGCAGGGACACTGGAAGGACGATTACGGCGGAAAGCCTGCGGCCACGACAGCGCAGGGCAACCCGCAAGGAGCGGTGCGGTGATCGCGGAATCCGGGCATTACGCGCTGGTGCTGGCGCTCGGGCTGGCGCTGATCCAATCCATCGTGCCGCTGATCGGCGCGCGGCTGCGCGACGATGCGCTGATGAACGTGGCGCGCTCCACCGCGCTGGCGCAGTTGCTGTTCGTCGGCGCCTCGTTCGTGGCGCTGGTGATGCTGCATGTGAATTCGGATTTCTCCGTCGCCAACGTCTACGAGAATTCCCACTCCATGAAGCCGCTGCTCTACAAGATCACCGGCGTGTGGGGAAATCATGAAGGCTCGATGCTGCTGTGGGTGTCGATCCTGGCGCTGTTCGGCGGATTGGTCGCGGCATTCGGCAACAACCTTCCGCTGTCGCTGCGCGCGCATGTGCTCGCCGTGCAGGCCTGGATCGCCAGCGCCTTCTATCTCTTCATCCTGGTGACCTCGAACCCGTTCCTGCGTATCGCCAGCCCGCCGATCGAGGGACGGGATCTCAACCCCGTGCTGCAGGACATCGGTCTCGCCGTGCATCCGCCGATGCTCTATCTCGGCTATGTCGGCTTCTCGATCTCGTTCTCCTTTGCCATCGCGGCGCTGATGGAGGGACGGATCGACGCCGCCTGGGCGCGCTGGGTGCGGCCGTGGACGCTGGTTGCCTGGATCTTCTTGACGCTCGGCATCGCGATGGGGTCCTACTGGGCCTATTACGAGCTCGGCTGGGGCGGCTGGTGGTTCTGGGATCCGGTCGAGAACGCCTCGCTGATGCCGTGGCTTGCCGGCACCGCGCTGCTGCATTCGGCGCTGGTGATGGAGAAGCGCAACGCGCTGAAGGTCTGGACCATCCTGTTGTCGATCCTGACCTTCTCGCTGTCGCTGCTCGGCACCTTCCTGGTGCGGTCCGGCGTCATCACCTCCGTGCACGCCTTTGCCACCGATCCGACCCGCGGCGTGTTCATCCTGCTGATCCTCTGCCTGTTCATCGGCGGCAGCCTGTCGCTGTTCGCGGGCCGCGCGACGTCGTTGAAGCAGGGCGGCCTGTTCGCGCCGATCTCGCGCGAGGGCGCACTGGTGCTGAACAATCTGCTGCTGACCGTCGCCTGCGCGGTCGTGCTGTTCGGCACGCTCTATCCGCTGGCGATGGAGATGCTCGCCGACTTCAAGATGTCGGTCGGCGCGCCGTTCTACAACCTCACCTTCGCACCGTTGTTCACCCTGCTGCTGCTCGCCGTACCGTTCGGGCCGATGCTGGCGTGGAAGCGCGGCGATCTGCTCGGCGTCACCCAGCGCCTGCTCGCGGCTGGCGTTGCCGGGCTCGTTGTCATCGCGATCGTCTGGGCCTGGACGCGTGGTGGCAGCGCGCTGGCGCCGCTCGCGATCGGGCTTGGCGTCTTCGTTATTGCCGGCGCCGTCACCGATCTGGTCGAGCGGACGGGCCTGGTTCGTCTGCCGTTCGCAACGGTGCTGCACCGGGCACGCGGCCTGCCACGCTCGGCCTGGGGCGCGGCGTTGGCGCATGCCGGCCTCGGCGTCGCGCTGATAGGGATCGTCTGCGAGACCACCTGGAACAGCGAATATATCGCGACGATGAAGCAGAGCGACGTCGCCCAGGTCGCCGGCTACGACGTGAAGCTCGACGGCCTGTTCCAGCGTCAGGGCCCGAACTACCGCGAGATGATCGCCGAGTTCAACGTCAGCCGCAACGGTGAGACGCTGAGCGTCATGACGCCCTCCAAGCGCAGCTTCACCACCCGCGGCTCCTCCACCACGGAAGCCGCGCTGCTGACCCGCGGTGCGAGCCAGCTCTACATCTCGCTGGGCGATGCCAACGCTGAGGGCGCGATTGCCGTGCGCATCTATCACAAGCCGCTGGTGCTGCTGATCTGGTGGGGTCCGGTGCTGATGGCCTTCGGCGGCGTGCTGTCGCTGTCCGACCGCCGCCTGCGGGTCGGCGCGCCAAAACCGGCGCGGGCCAAGCAGCGCCTGCAGCCGGCGGAGTGATCCGATGCGCCGGATGATGGCCGCGTTCGTCGCGCTTGCGCTGCTGGCTTCGCCCGCGGTGCATGCCGTGCAGCCCGACGAGATCATGTCGGATCCGGCAAAGGAGACGCGCGCGCGCGACTTGTCGCGCGAGCTGCGCTGCATGGTCTGCCAGAACCAGTCGATCGACGATTCCGATGCGCCGCTGGCGCGCGACCTGCGGCTCCTGGTGCGCGAGCGCATCGCGGCCGGCGACAGCAACTCGCAGGTGCTCGACTTCCTGGTCGCGCGCTATGGCGAGTTCGTGCTGCTCAAGCCGCGCTTCGAGCGGCAGACCATGCTGCTGTGGCTGCTCGGGCCGTTGCTGCTGATGGGCGGCGGCCTGGCGCTGTGGCTGCAAATCCGGCGTCGCTCGCGGAGCGGTGCAGACGTACCGGCGCCGCCGCTCACGCCCGATGAAGAGGCGAGACTCGCGGCATTGATGTCGGACGAGGCCAAATCCTCCTAGCTGCTTCAAGTCGTCCCGCCTGCGTAGAGCTACGTAGGGCGCCGGCCGCCGCCCGCGTGTTTCATGCAATGTTGACCTTTGTCTGGAAGCTTGTCCCGAGATTTGATTCCAGACTCTGAGCTCCCCGATGTTCGCGAACAGCAATCTGACGATCCGCTTCCTGGTCGGCGCCGTCGTCGCTGCACTATTGTTCCTGCTGGGCATCGGCGGCGGCACCGGATTCGTCGCGGTGCTCTATCTCAACAACGAGATCACCAGCCTGTCGTCGGACTTTGCTGCGCTGAGCGGGCCCGCGCGCGATCACGCGATGCTGATCTACCAGCAGGCACAGGCCGCATTCTCCTATTTCCTGATCGCCTGCGGGGTGATCGCGGTCGTCGCCTGCGCGATCTGTCTCACGACCTGGTTTGCCGTGCGCAACGGCATCCTCAGTCCCTTGGCGGCGATCGTGCATGCCATGCGCGAGGTCGCCGACCAGAAGTTCGAAACGCCCGTGCCGGGGCTCGGCGGCACCAACGAGATCGGCCTGCTCGCCGGCGCGCTGGAGGTCTTCAAGACCAATGGGCTCGAACGGCGCCGCCTCACCGAGCAGCAATTGCGTGAAGCGCAGCACCAGGCCGAGCGGTCGACATTCCTGGACGCCCGGATCAAGCGCTTCAACGACCTCGTCGCCAGCGTCGTCGACAGCGTGGCCTCGTCGGCCGTGCATCTGAAGAGCAACGCCGAGACGCTGTCGCGGACGGCCAACGACACCAGCACCAAGGCCAATGCGGTGGCGAGCGGAGCGAGCCAGGCCAGCGCCAGCGTCCAGACGGTCGCGGGCTCCGCCGAGGAGATGACGAATTCGATCGGCACGATCAGCCGCCGCGTCACCGATGCGACCCAGCGCGCCGAGGGCGCGGCGGCGCAAGCCGAGAAGAGCCGCGACACCATCCACACGCTGTCGGATGCCGCCGATAAGATCGGCGAGGTCGTGCAGCTCGTGCAGGCGATCGCATCGCAGACCAACCTCCTGGCGCTCAACGCCACCATCGAGGCGGCGCGGGCAGGGGAGGCCGGCAAGGGGTTTGCCGTCGTCGCCTCCGAGGTGAAGAGCCTCGCGCACCAGACCAGCAAGGCGACCGAGGAGATCACCTCCCATGTCGCCAGCATCCAGGGCATCACCGCGGAGACGCGCGAGGCGATCGACGGCATCTCGAAGACGCTGTCGGAGATCTCGTCGATCATGTCCGGCATCGAGGTCGACACCGCCCAGCAGCGCAACGCCACCCAGGACATCTCGCGCAGCGTTCAGGACGCCGCGCGCGGCACGCTCGACGTGTCCAATCACATCGTCCAGATCACCTCCACCTCCGCCGAGACCGGTCGCATGGCGGCCGAGGCCCGGGATTCCGCCGTCGATCTGTCGCAGCAGGCCGAGACCCTGAAGCGTGAAGTCGACGAGTTCATCGTCAGCGTCAGGGCGAGCTAAGGCCGCCAAAAACCTGGTTCGGCGGCCGGTCACCGGAACTTGAATAAGTTCCTGTAAGACCACAGCTTTCGGTCTGCGCTGAACTGCCGCATCAGCATCGCCCCTTCATTACGAAAGTTTAACCCCGCCGCCAGCGCACGGTAAGGCGGGAGTCCCCATCTTCAGGTCCGCAAGGTGCTGGCATCCGGCACCAAATCGATTTCAAGGCCCTGGAGATATCTGCATGACCGAACGTCCCGACCTTTCGAACCTTCCGTCCTACCGGCAGCCGCGCCGGTCGGTCTTCTCCGCGCGCAAGATCGCGCTGATGGCCTCGGTCGTCGCCGGCCTCGGCGCCGCCGTCTACGGCTTCAGCCCGTCGGTGTCGCCGGCCGACCTGTTCTCCACCCCGGCGCATGCGCAGGTCAACAACGAGGTCCGGAAGGTCGAGCGCCCGGTCGGTTTCGCCGACATCGTCGAACGCGTGAAGCCGTCGGTGATCTCGGTGAAGGTCAACATCAAGGAAAAGACCGCGAGCAACGATGACGGCGACGATTCCTCCTCGCCGTTCCAGCCGGGCTCGCCGATGGAGCGCTTCTTCCGTCGCTTCGGCGGTCCGGACGGCATCCCCGGTCTGAAGGGCGGCGGTCGTGGCCGTGTCGTGCAGGGCCAGGGCTCGGGCTTCTTCATCTCGGCCGACGGCTTTGCCGTGACCAACAACCACGTGGTCGACGGCGCCGACAAGGTCGAGGTCACCACCGACGACGGCAAGACCTATACCGCCAAGGTGATCGGCACCGATCAGCGCACCGACCTCGCCCTGATCAAGGTCGAGGGCAGCTCGAACTTCCCGTTCGCGAAGCTCGCCGACGCCAAGCCGCGGATCGGCGACTGGGTGCTCGCGGTCGGCAATCCCTTCGGTCTCGGCGGCACCGTGACCGCCGGCATCGTCTCGGCCAGCGGCCGCGACATCGGCAACGGTCCCTATGACGATTTCATCCAGATCGACGCGCCCGTGAACAAGGGCAATTCCGGCGGTCCCGCCTTCGACACCAACGGCGAGGTGATGGGCGTCAACACCGCGATCTACTCGCCCTCCGGCGGCAGCGTCGGCATCGCGTTCTCGATCCCGGCCAACACCGTGAAGACGGTTGTTGCCCAGCTCAAGGACAAGGGTTCGGTCAGCCGCGGCTGGATCGGCGTGCAGATCCAGCCGGTGACGTCTGATATCGCCGACAGCCTCGGCATGAAGAAGGCCGAAGGCGCGCTGGTGGCGGAGCCGCAGGCGAACGGTCCGGCCGCGAAGGCCGGCATCGAGTCCGGCGACGTGATCACCTCGGTCAACGGCGAATCCGTCAAGGATGCCCGCGAACTCGCCCGCACCATCGGCGCCATGGCGCCCGGCGCGACCGTGAAGCTCAACGTGCTGCACAAGGGCCAGGACAAGGTCGTGAACCTCACCCTCGGCCAGCTGCCGAACACGGTCGAGGCCAAGGCCGACATCGACAATGACAGCGGCAAGGGTGCGAGCAAGGGCACCGACGTGCCCAAGCTCGGCATGACGGTTGCGCCCGCCAATTCCGTGGCCGGCGCCGGCAAGGAAGGCGTCGTGGTCACCGAAGTCGATCCGAAGAGCGCCGCGGCCGAACGCGGCTTCAAGGAAGGCGACGTGATTCTCGAAGTCGGCGGCAAGAGCGTGAGCACCGCCGGCGATGTCCGCGACGCCATCAACACGGCGCGGACCGACAGCAAGAACAGCGTCCTGATGCGCGTGAAGAGCGGCGGCCAGTCGCGCTTCGTCGCGATTCCCCTCGCCAAGGGGTAACCCTCAGGAGGCCTACGCAAAGAAGGGTGTCGCCCGGCATCAGTCGCCCCAGCCGCCGACGCCCTTCGGGGGAGCAGCGTAACGTTCGCTTCCCCAATCTACCTTCCGGTGGAATACGCCCCCCTCCGTCGGAAGGCCTAGGGCGGTGAGGTCCCCCCAGCTTCACCGCCCGCCTTTTTCTCGACCCGAGACTCCCCCACTCGGCTTGCATGCGATTGCCGCTCGCGCCATGTTTAGAGAAGGTTGACCTCCTTGACCGCCGCCGAACGCACGATGCGCCTCCTCATCATTGAAGACGACCGCGAATCCGCCGACTACCTCGTGAAGGCGTTTCGCGAAGTCGGACATATTGCCGACCACGCCGCCGACGGCGAGGAAGGCCTCGCCATGGCCGAGAGCGGCGATTACGACGTGCTGGTGGTCGACCGCATGCTGCCCAAGCGCGACGGCCTGTCGCTGATCGGCGCGCTGCGCGACAAGGGCAACACCGCGCCGGTCCTGATTCTCTCCGCGCTCGGGCAGGTCGACGACCGCATCAAGGGCCTGCGCGCCGGCGGCGACGATTATCTGCCAAAGCCCTATTCCTTCGCCGAGCTCCTGGCGCGGGTCGAGGTTCTGTCGCGCCGCCGCGGCGGCCCGGCCGAGGACACGCTCTATCGTGTCGGCGATCTCGAGCTCGACCGGCTCTCCCATCGCGTCGCTCGCGGCAAGGACGAATTGACGCTTCAGCCGCGCGAATTCCGCCTGCTCGAATACCTCATGAAGCATGCCGGCCAGGTGGTGACGCGCACCATGCTGCTGGAGAACGTCTGGGACTATCATTTCGATCCGCAGACCAACGTGATCGATGTGCACATTTCGCGGCTGCGCTCCAAGATCGACAAGGGTTTCGAGCGGCCTCTGCTGCACACGATCCGCGGCGCTGGATACATGATCCGTGACGGCATTCGGTAAGCTGATCCGCACCACGGCGTTCCGGCTGACGCTGGTCTACCTGTTTCTGTTTGCGATTTTCGCAGCGTCGCTGCTCGCCTATTTCGCCTGGAATACGCGGCGGCTGATCACCGAGGAAATCACGCAGACGGTGAACGCCGAGACCTCGGAGATCAACGAGATCTACGGCCGCCGTGGCCTGCGCGGCCTGGTGCTGGCGATCGAATATCGCGCGCTGCGGCCCGGCGCCAACCTCTACCTCGTGACGACGCCGACGGGGCAGGCGATCGCCGGCAATGTCGGCTCGCTCGCGCCCGGCGTGATGGCGACGCGTGGCTGGTCGGAAACCGCCTACCGGCGCATCGAGGACGCGGATGACCGCGACCATCGTGCGCTGGTGCGCGTCACCGAACTGGAGAACGGTTTCCGGCTTCTGATCGGCCGCGACCTCGCCGAGCGGCGGCGCCTGTTCGGCATCGTCGCCAAGGCCGCGCAATGGTCGATCCTGATCGTGGTCGTGCTCGGGCTCGGCGGCGGCGTCTTCGTCGCGCGCAGGGTGCTGAGGCGGATCGATGCGATGAGCGGCACGGCGCATCGCATCATGACCGGCGATCTCAGCGAGCGCCTGCCGGTGGGGCGCAGCGGCGACGAGCTCGACCGCCTCGCCGAAAACCTCAACGCCATGCTGGAGCGCATCGAGGCGCTGATGGCGGGACTGAAGGAGGTCTCCGACAACATCGCCCACGATCTCAAGACGCCGCTGACGCGCTTGCGCAACCGCGCCGAGGAGGCGTTGGCGAAATCCGGATGCGAAGCCGACTATCGCGCCGCGCTGGAGCGGACCATCGAGGAATCCGACGGGCTGATCCGCACCTTCAACGCGCTGCTGATGATCGCGCGCGCCGAGTCCGGCCAGGCGCGCGGCAACATGGACGATTTCGACGCGGCCGAAGTCGCGGGCGGCATCCACGAGCTCTACGAGCCGCTGGCTGAAGACGACGGCATGACCTTGAAGGTCAAATGCGAGCCGACGCCGGTTCACGCCAACCGCGAATTGATCAGCCAGGCGCTCGCTAATCTGGTCGAGAACGCGATCAAATACGGCAAGCCGGTCGCGCAGACCGGTGGAACCGTGGTCAGCATGGACGCCGGGCTGATCCTCATCGAGGCCAGGCGCGAGGGCGACCAGGTGCTGCTCAGCGTCACCGATCGCGGCCCCGGTATTCCCGAAGCCGATCGCAAGCACGTCGTCGAACGATTCGTGCGGCTGGAGGCCAGCCGCACGCTGCCGGGCTCCGGCCTCGGCCTCAGCCTCGCCTCCGCGGTTGCCACATTGCATGGCGGAGAATTGCGGCTGGGCGATGCCCATCCCGGCCTCGTCGCCACGCTGGTGCTGCCGGCGCGTGTGGGCGCGGGCGACAGGGTTGCTCCTCCAATACCGGATGTGCCACAGAAGGTGGCATGAACCACTCCGCGCCGGGAAACGCGGACAAGCATGGTGAGAGCCTGGCCGCGCGCTTCGTGGAGGCTCCCCATATTGCCGCTTCCACAACCGACGAACGACGTTTCGAAGCCTGGCTGGCCGAGCTCGAGCCGGCACAATCGGCTCGTCTCGAAGCGTTGCTGGTTCATCCCTTCGCCCGGAATATCCTCGCCGGCATCGCGGAATTCTCGCCCTATCTGTTCGATCTGGTGCGCGCCGATCCGCTGCGCCTGATCCGGCTGCTCGAATGCGATCCTGATACTCATCTCGCCGCACTGATCGCGGAGGCGAGAGGCGCGGTGCTCGCGGCACCTGACGAGGCCGAGGTGATGCGGCTGCTTCGCCGCATGAAGGCGGAGGCGGCGCTTCTGACCGCGCTGTGCGACATCGGCGGGGTCTGGCCGGTGATGCGGGTGACGGCGGCGCTGACCGATGTCGCGGTCTCCTCCGTGCAGGCGGCGCTTCAGTACCTGCTGCGGCAGGAAGCCGCACGCGGAAAACTTTTCCCGCCCAATCCCGAGGCACCTGAAGAGGGCTGCGGCCTGATCGTGCTGGCGATGGGCAAGATGGGTGCGGGCGAGCTGAACTATTCCAGCGACATCGACCTCATCGTGTTCTTCGATCCTGACGTCACGACGCTGGCGCCGGATATCGAGCCGCAGCCGTTCTTCGTCCGCGTGACGCAAGGCATGGCGCGCATTCTCCAGCAGCGCACCTATGACGGCTACGTCTTCCGCGTCGATCTGCGGCTGCGCCCCGATCCATCCTCGACGCAGGTGGCGATCTCACGGGACGCCGCGCTGCATTACTACGAGCGGGAAGGACGCACCTGGGAGCGCGCTGCGATGATCAAGGCGCGCGCCTGTGCCGGCGATGCCAGGGCAGGCGAGGCGCTGCTCGCCGAGATCGCCCCCTTCGTCTGGCGCAAGCATCTCGATTTCGCCGCGCTTGCCGACGTCCACGACATGAAGCGGCAGATGCAGACCTATCGCGGCCAGAGTGAGGTCGCGGTCGAAGGCCATAACGTCAAGGTCGGCCGCGGCGGCATCCGCGAGATCGAGTTTTTCGCGCAGACCCAGCAGCTGATCGCCGGCGGCCGCCATCCGGAATTGCGGGTGCGGCCGACGCTCGCCGCGCTCGATGTGCTTGCCGCCAGCAACTGGATCACCCTCGCGGCGCGTGACGAGCTCACCAGGGCATACGAATTCCTGCGCCGGGTCGAGCATCGCCTCCAGATGGTCGCCGACGAGCAGACCCATGCGCTGCCCGACGACAAGGAAGCGGTCGGGCGCTTTGCCCGGTTCTTCGGCTATCCAGATCGCGAGGCGTTTGCGCGCGACCTGCTGCGCCAGCTCGAGATCGTGCAGGGGCACTACGAGAAGCTGTTCGAGGGCGACGATCCGACCGGCACGGCAAAGCTGCCGGCGCTCGACTACAGTGCAGGTCCCGACGATCCGCGCCTGCTCCAGCACCTGACGACGCTCGGCTTCAAGAAGCCTGCCGCCGTGGCGCAGACCGTGCGCGACTGGATCACGGGCGACTATCGCGTATTCCGCAATGAGGCGACACGAAGCGCCTTCATCGAATTCGTGCCGGCCCTGATCGACGGCCTCGCCCACGCCGAGGAGCCGGACCGCGCCGTCGTGGCGTTCGATCATTTCCTTGGGGCGCTCCAGCGTGGCGGCCGGCTGATCACGCTGCTTGGCCAGAACCGCGATCTCGTCGCGCTCGTGGCGCTGGTGCTGGGCGCGGCGCCGCGGCTCGGCGAGATGCTGGCGCGGCAGCCGCAGCTCATGGACGGGCTGATCGATCCGCGCTTCTTCGGCGCGATGCCGGACAGGCGGGAATTGTCGGGGCGGCTCGCCGCCACCGTGCACGATGCCGCCTCATATGAGGAATTCCTGGATCGCCTGCGCCTGTTCGGGCAGGAGAGCCTGTTCCTGATCGGCACGCGCATCCTCTCCGGCACGGTCTCGGCGCAGCAGGCGAGCACGGCCTTTGCCGACGTCGCCGAAGGCGTCGTCCACACCGTGCACGGTCTCGTCGCCGATCGTTTTGCCGCCCAGCACGGCCGGATCAAGGGGCAGGAGACGGCGATCATCGCGATGGGCCGGCTCGGCAGCCGCGAGATGACCGCCTCGTCCGATCTCGACCTGATCCTGCTCTACGATTTCGACAGCGAGAATCCGGACTCGGATGGGCCGAAGTCGCTTCAAGGCGCGCATTATTTCGCCCGCTTCACCCAGCGCCTGATCAGCGCCTTCACGACGCGCACCAATTGCGGCGTGCTCTATGAGATCGACATGCGGCTGCGCCCGTCGGGGGGCGCCGGCCCCGTGGCCTCGAGCCTCGCCTCCTTCGCGGATTACCAGGCCAACGAGGCCTGGACCTGGGAGCACATGGCGCTGACGCGCGCGCGCGTGGTGTCGGCTTCATCTGAATTCGGCGACCGGATCGCGCGCGTCATCCGCGATGTCCTGACCCGCCGCCGCGATCCCGCGATCATCGCCAACGACGTCGCCGACATGCGGCGCGCGATCGGTCAGGAGAAGGGCGAGACCGATTATTGGGATCTCAAATACGCCGCCGGCGGCATGATCGACATCGACTTCATCGCGCAATATCTCCAGCTCGTGCATGCCCATCACAAGCCGGATATCCTCGACGTCAGTACGCTTCAGGTGCTGGACAATGCGGCCAGGCTCGGTGTGCTGCCGCAGTCGGAGGCCGAGATCCTGGGCGCCGCAGCGCGGCTCTATTACGACCTGACGCAGATCCTGCGGCTGTGCGTCAGCGACGGCTTCAAGCCGGAAACCGCCGGCACCGATCTCCAGCGCGTGATGGCGCGCGCCGGCGATGCGCCGGACTTCTCGTCGCTGGAGGCGCGGGTAAAGGAGACGCAGAGCGAGGTGCGGCGCGTGTTCAGGGCGCTGTTGGAAGCGACGTCGCCTGCTTCAGCGAGGTGATGGCCTCGCGCACGTTCGGCTCCAGGCCAGCGCCGCCCGTGTCGAGATGGGCGAAGATCGCGCGCTTCATCCGGGGATCCCAGAATTTCTTGATATGCTCGGCGATTCCCGGCACGGCCTTGTCGTGGCCCTGGCTCTGGAAGAACCTGCCGATCTGGTTGGCCATGTAGATCAGGCGGTCAGGCGACATCGGCAACCTCCGTGGCATGGCAGGCGACGATGCGGCCGCCATGCGTAAACACTTCGAATCCGTCTTGCCGGGCAATGGCGATCAGCGTGATGCCGGCGGCTTCGGCCGTGCGGACCGCGAGCGCGGTCGGCGCGGAGACCGCGACCATCAGCGGCGCGCCGATCGCGGCGGTCTTCTGCACCATCTCGACCGAGACGCGGCTCGTCAGCAGCACCATGCCGCCGCGCGCATCCGTCCGGCTGCGCGCCAGCGCACCTGCGAGCTTGTCCAGCGCGTTGTGGCGGCCGACATCCTCGCGCAGCGCGGCGATGTTGCCGGCAGGGGACCAGAACGCAGCGGCGTGAACGGCGCGGGTTTGCATGTTGATCGATTGGAGCGGTGCGATGGCCTGCATCGCCGTCATGATCTGCCCGGGCGTGAAGGTCTGCCCCTGCGGCACGACGGCCGCAGGCCGCACGGCTTCGGCAATGGACTCGATGCCGCAGATGCCGCAGCCGGTCGGGCCGGCGATATGACGCCGCCGTTCGCTGATGCGCGCGGCTTCGTCCGGCGCAAGCCACATGCGCAGCTCGATGCCGTCGTCGAGGCGGACGATATCGAGCGAGCGGATGTCGTCGACCGATCTGACGATGCCTTCGCTGAGGCTGAAGCCGACGGCGAAGTCTTCGAGGTTCTGCGGCGTCCCCATCATGACGGCATAGGTGCCGCCATTATAGGTCAGCGCCAGCGGCGTCTCCTCCGGGATCAGCCGCGCCCCTTCGGACGCCGCGCCGTCGCGCCAGATCTCGCGGTCGATGGCCTGAACCGGCACGTGCATGCGGTTACTCCGCGGCTTCGGCGGGCGCGATGCGGCGGGAGTGCCGCGCCTGCGCGTCATAGGACTTCTGCCAGTCGGACGGGCCGTTCGACGGCGAAATCTGTACCGCCGTGACCTTGTATTCGGGACAGTTGGTGGCCCAGTCCGAATAGTCGGTGGTGATCACGTTGGCCTGCGTGTCCGGATGGTGGAAGGTGGTGTAGACGACGCCCGGCGCGACGCGATCGGTGATCTCCGCACGCAGCGTGGTCTCGCCGGCGCGGCTCTTCAGCCGCACCCAGTCGCCGTCGCGCACGCCGCGTTGCTCGGCGTCGTGCGGGTGGATCTCCAGCCGGTCCTCGGCATGCCAGACCACGTTCTCGGTGCGCCGGGTCTGCGCGCCGACATTGTACTGGCTGAGGATGCGCCCCGTCGTGAGCAGCAGCGGGAAGCGCGGGCCGGTACGCTCGTCGGTCGCGACATATTCGGTGACGATGAACTTGCCCTTGCCGCGAACGAAGCCGTCGATATGCATCACCGGCGTGCCCTCGGGCGCCTTCTCGTTGCACGGCCACTGCACCGAGCCGAGCTCGTCGAGCTTGGCATAGGAGACGCCGGTGAAGGTCGGCGTCAGCGCCGCGATCTCGTCCATGATCTCGGAGGGGTGGCTGTAGTTCATCTCGAAGCCCATCGCCTTGGCAAGGCCGATGGTGACCTCCCAGTCGGCCATGCCGTTCTTCGGCGTCATCACCTTGCGCACGCGCTGGATGCGGCGTTCGGCGTTGGTGAAGGTGCCGTCCTTCTCGAGGAAGCTCGAGCCGGGCAGGAAGACGTGGGCGTAGTTCGCAGTCTCGTTCAGGAAGAGGTCGTGGACGATCACGCATTCCATCGCCGACAGCGCCGCCACGACGTGCTTGGTGTTGGGATCGGACTGGAGGATGTCCTCGCCCTGCACATAGATGCCCATGAACGTGCCCTCGATCGCGGCATCGAACATGTTGGGGATGCGCAGGCCCGGCTCGGGGTTGAGCTTGACGTTCCAGAGCGCCTCGAACTGGTCGCGCACGGCATCGCCCGAGATGTGGCGGTAGCCGGGCAGCTCATGCGGGAACGAGCCCATGTCGCAGGAGCCCTGCACGTTGTTCTGGCCGCGCAACGGGTTCACGCCGACGCCGGGACGGCCGATATTGCCGGTCGCCATCGCGAGGTTGGCGATCGCGATCACCGTGGTCGAACCCTGGCTGTGTTCGGTGACGCCGAGACCGTAATAGATCGCGCCGTTGCCGCCGGTGGCGTAGATGCGGGCCGCTTCGCGCAGGGCCTTCGGATCGACGCCGGTGAGGATCGCGGTCGCTTCCGGGCTGTTGTTCGGCTGGGCGACGAAGGCGGCCCATTCCTCGAACTCGGTCCAGTCGCAGCGCTCGCGCACGAAGGCTTCGTTGACGAGGCCCTCGGTGACGATGACATGCGCCAGCGCAGTCACGACCGCGACGTTGGTGCCGGGCATCAGCGGCAGATGCAGCGCCTTCACATGCGGCGATTCCACCATCTCGGTGCGGCGCGGATCGATCACGATCAGCTTTGCGCCCTGGCGCAGCCGCTTCTTCAGGCGCGAGGCGAAGACGGGGTGTGCGGAGGCCGGATTGGCGCCGATGATGACGGCGACGTCGGTGTTCTCCACGGAGTCGAAGTCCTGGGTGCCGGCCGAGGTGCCGAAGGTCTGCGACAGGCCATAGCCGGTCGGCGAATGGCAGACGCGGGCGCAGGTGTCGACATTGTTGTTGCCGAAGCCGGCCCGGATCAGCTTCTGCACCAGATAGGTCTCTTCATTGGTGCAGCGGGACGAGGTGATGCCGCCGATGGCGTCGCGGCCGTACTTCTTCTGGATGCCGCGCATCTTCGCCGCAGCGAACGAGAACGCTTCATCCCAGGACACCTCGCGCCAGGGATCCTCGATCCGTTCGCGGATCATCGGCTTGAGGATGCGTTCCTTGTGGTTGGTGTAGCCCCAGGCGAAACGGCCCTTGACGCAGGAATGGCCGCGATTGGCCTTGCCGTCCTTATACGGCACCATGCGAACGACTTCCTCGCCGCGCATCTCGGCCTTGAAGGCGCAGCCGACGCCGCAATAGGCGCAGGTGGTCACGACCGAATGCTCGGGCTGGCCGATTTCGATCACCGACTTCTCCGTCAGTGTCGCGGTCGGGCAGGCCTGCACGCAGGCGCCGCAGGAGACGCATTCGGAGCCGAGGAAGCTTTCGCTCATGCCGGGCGAGACGCGGCTGTCGAAGCCGCGGCCGGAGATGGTCAGCGCGAAGGTGCCTTGCACCTCCTCGCAGGCGCGGACGCAGCGCGAGCAGACGATGCACTTGGAGGGATCGTAGGTGAAGTAAGGGTTGGACTCGTCCTTCGGCATCCAGTTGTCGTTGGTGCAGCCATCCGTCTTGGCGAAGACGTGGTTCTCGCCCTCATAGCCGTAGCGCACGTCGCGCAAGCCGACGGCGCCGGCCATGTCCTGCAACTCGCAATCGCCGTTGGCGCCGCAGGTGAGGCAATCGAGCGGATGGTCGGAGATGTAGAGCTCCATCACGCCCTTGCGCAGCTTCTTCAGCCGGTCGGTCTGGGTGTGGACGACGAGGCCCGGCATGACCGGCGTGGTGCAGGAGGCCGGCGTGCCGGCGCGGCCCTCGATCTCGACGAGGCAGAGGCGGCAGGAGCCGAATGCATCGACCATGTCGGTCGCGCAGAGTTTTGGGATCTGGTGACCGGCTTCCATCGCCGCGCGCATGATCGAGGTGCCCTCGGGCACCGAGATCTCTTTGCCGTCGATGCTCAGCGTCACCATCGTTTCCGATTTGGCGCGCGGCGTGCCGAAGTCGATTTCTTCGATCAGAGACATTGTCGTTCTCCTATTCCGCGGCCTGAAGCGTGGTCGGCGCCGGGACGAAATCCTCCCGGAAGTGCTTCAATGCGCTGAGCACAGGGTAGGGCGTGAAGCCGCCGAGCGCGCAGAGCGAGCCGAATTTCATGGTGTTGCAGAGGTCTTCGACGAACGCGAGGTTTTCGCTGACGCGCTCGCCGTTGATGATCTTCTCGATGGTCTCGACGCCGCGGGTCGAGCCGATGCGGCAGGGCGTGCACTTGCCGCAGGATTCGACGGCGCAGAATTCCATCGCAAAGCGCGCCTGCCTGCGCATGTCGACGCTGTCGTCGAACACGACGATGCCGCCATGGCCGATCAGCCCGTCACGCGCGGCGAAGGCCTCGTAGTCGAACGGCGTGTCGAACAGCGCGCGGGGGAAGTAGGCGCCAAGGGGCCCGCCGACCTGCACCGCGCGGACCGGACGGCCCGTGAGCGTGCCGCCGCCGATGTCGTCGACAAGCTCGCCCAGCGTCACGCCGAACGCGGTCTCATACAGCCCGCCATGGCGGACGTTGCCGGCGAGCTGGATCGGCATCGTGCCGCGCGAGCGGCCCATGCCGAAATCGGCATAGGCCTTGGCGCCTTCGGCGAGGATGAAGGGGATCGCCGCGAACGACAGCACGTTGTTGATCACGGTCGGCTTGCCGAACAGGCCGTGATGGGCCGGCAGCGGCGGCTTGGCGCGCACGATGCCGCGGCGGCCTTCGAGGCTCTCCAGCAGCGACGTTTCCTCGCCGCAGACATAGGCGCCGGCGCCGACGCGGACTTCGAGGTCGAAGCTGCAGGTCGAGCCGCCGATCTTGTCGCCGAGATAGCCGCCGCGCTTCGCAGCCTTGATGGCCGCATTCATCGCCTCGACCGCGTGCGGATATTCGCTGCGGATGTAGATGTAGCCCTTGGACGCGCCGACGGTGATGCCGGCGGTGGTCATGCCCTCGATCACCAGGAAGGGATCGCCTTCCATGATCATGCGGTCGGCGAAGGTACCGCTGTCGCCTTCGTCGGCGTTGCAGACGATGAACTTGCGGTCGGCCTTGGCCTGGGCAACCGTCTTCCATTTGATGCCGGTCGGAAAGCCCGCGCCGCCACGGCCGCGCAGGCCCGATGCGGTGACCTCGGTGAGGATTGCGTCCGAGCCGAGCGACAGCGCGCGCTCCAGGCCCTTGTAGCCGCCATGGGCGCGGTAGTCGTCGAGCGAGCGCGGGTCGATCACGCCGCAGCGGGCGAAGGTGAGGCGGGTCTGGCGCTTCAGCCAGGGAATCTCGTCGGTCGCCCCTAACCGCAGCAGATGCGGCGTGTTGCTGGCGAGCGCGTCGAGCAGGGAGGGCACATCGGTCTCGGTGACCGGGCCGAACGCGATCCGGCCCTGCGGCGTCGCGACCTCGACCAGCGGCTCCAGCCAGTACATGCCGCGCGAGCCGGTCCTGATAATCTCGACGGTGACGCCGCGCTTGGCCGCGGCCTGTTCTAGCGCCAATGCAACTTCATCGGCGCCGACGGCCACCGCACCCGCGTCGCGTGAGACGAAGAGACGCATGCTCATCGCTGCGCCTCCGCAACCAGCGCATCAAGGCGCTTCTCGTCGAGCCGGCCGACGAGGCGGCCGTCGAGCATCGCGGACGGTGCGGTCGCGCACAAGCCGAGGCAGTAGATCGGCTCCAGCGTGACGCGATCATCGGCCGTCGTGTTGCCGAGCGACACGCCGAGCCTGGCCTCGGCACGCGCCGCCAGCGCATCGCCGCCCGCAGCCTGGCAGGCCTCGGCGCGGCAAAGCTTCAGCACATGGCGGCCGGCCGGCTTGTGCCTGAAATCATGGTAGAACGTGAACACGCCATGCACTTCGGCGCGCGACAGATTGAGCGCCTGCGCCACCATGGGAATGGCCGCCTCCGGCACATAGCCGAACGCCTCTTGAAGGGCGTGCAGGATGACCAGCGTCGCGCCCTCCTGCCTTGCATGTTCGGCGATGATCTCGGCGCCGCGCGTCTCGTTCCAAGGCTCGTAACAAGGCTCGTAAACCGCTGTCATTCTTCGTTCTCAAATTGAGCGTTCCTGCATCGCAAACTATTTGGAATCATTCGAAGATCAATAAAGCTGTCTCATGCTGCGATTGCGAATTCGGATCGATTGGCGGATGCGATCGATCGATACGGAAATGCAATTAATCGCATCTCGCCTGCCGGTTTTTCCGTGTTGGCCACGACCTGCCGTGCTAGCTTGCATGCCACGACAGAATTCGAGGGGACGTCCGCTTGATCGACAAGCTTGAACTGCTGCTGGCGCTGGCGAAGGAACGGCATTTCGGACGCGCGGCGGAAGCCTGCGGGGTCACCCAGCCGACGATGTCGACCGGGCTCAAGCAGCTCGAGGAGATTCTCGGCGTGATGCTGGTCCAGCGCGGATCCCGTTTCCAGGGTTTTACCCCCGAAGGCGAGCGGGCGCTGGACTGGGCGCGGCGCATCGTCGGCGATGCCCGCGCGATGCGCCAGGAGATCAACTCGCTGAAGGAGAAGCTCTCGGGCGAGATCCGCATCGCGGCGATCCCGACCGTGCTCGGCATGGTTGCCGCGCTGACGACGCCGTTCCGCGCCAGGCATCCCGAGGTGCGCTTCCGCATCCAGTCCACAACCTCATCGGAGGTGCTGGGGCTGCTCGAAAATCTCGAGGTGGACGCGGGACTGACCTATATCGAGAACGAGCCGATCGGGAAGGTGCGCACCATTCCGCTCTACAACGAGAGCTATCGTCTCCTCACCGCGCCGGATGCGATGTTCGGTGATCGCGAGACGGTGACCTGGACCGAGGTCGGGCAGGTGCCGTTGTGCCTGCTCACGCCCGACATGCAGAACCGCCGCATCATCGACCGCGCGCTGCGCTCGGTCGGCGCGGAGGCGACGCCGACGCTGACCTCGAACTCGCTGCTCGTGCTGTTCACGCATGTGAAGACGGGACGCTGGGCGAGCGTGATGCCGGCCAAGCTCGCCGAGACGCTTGGCCTGTCCGATACCGTGCGTTCGATCCCGATCGTCGACCCCGAGGTCAATTACAGCATCGGCATGGTGATCCCGCAGCGCGATCCGATGACGCCGCTGATCGCGGCGCTGGTCAACGTCGCGCGTGAAGTCGCGCCGACGCTGCAATCGTAGCTTCAAGCCGCGGCCGATATCCCCGACGCCGCCTTGATTGCGTCGCGCGGCAGCGTCACGCGGACGACGGTGCCGACATCGATCCTCGAGCGCAGCCGCATCGAGCCGCCGTGGAGCTGCGCCAGCGAGCGTGCGATGGCGAGGCCCAGCCCCGAGCCGTGATAGGTCTTCGTGAGCTGGCTCTCTACCTGCTCGAACGGGCGCCCGAGCCGCGCCAGGGAGTGCGGCGCGATCCCGATGCCGGTGTCGGCGATCATCAGCACGATCCGGTCGTCGAGCTGCCGGCTGCGCACCACGATGCGGCCGCCGTCGGGCGTGAACTTCACCGCGTTCGAGAGCAGGTTGACGATGATCTGCTTGGTGGCGCGGCGGTCGGCGACGACGGAGATCGATTTCGCGATATCGGCATCGAGCGTCAGGTGCTTGTCCTGCGCGCGGCCGGAGACGACGCGCAGGGATTCCGCGAGCGTCCGCGCGAGGTCGAGCTCTTCCATGTCGAGCTTCATGCGGCCGGCCTCGATCTTGGACATGTCGAGGATGTCGTTGATGACTTCGAGGAGGTAGTGGCCGCTGGTCAGGATGTCCTGGCAGTATTCCTGGTACTTCTCGCTGCCGAGCTCGCCGAACAGGCCCGAGCCCATGATCTCGGAGAAGCCGATGATGGCGTTGAGCGGCGTGCGCAGCTCGTGGCTCATATTGGCGAGGAATTTCGACTTGGTCTGGTTGGCTTCCTCGGCGCGGGTCTTCTCGCGCTGGTACTTTTCCGCGAGATCCGCAAGCTCGTTGGTCTGGCGTTCGAGCGCGGCCTGCGAGCGCTTCAGGTCGATGACGGTGGCGCGCAGGCGCAGATCGTTATCGACGAGCTTCTGCTCGTGCTCCTTGATGCGGGTGATGTCGGTGCCGACCGAGACGTAGCCGCCGTCCTTGGTGCGGCGCTCGCTGATGTGCAGCCAGCTGCCGTCGTCGAGCTGCGCCTCGAAGGTGCGCGCGCCCGGGCCCTGGCTCGCCGTCTCGTTGTGGCGGGTGCGCACCTCCGGCATGCGGCCGACCTCGAGCACCGTTTCGTAGGAGGTGCCGGGAATGACGGCGCTGTCGGGCAGCTTGTGCAGGCGCTGGAAGTGCGAGTTGCAGAGCACGAGGCGGTCGCTCGCGTCCCACAGCACGAAGGCCTCCGGGATGGTCTCGATGGCGTCGCGCAGGCGCAAATCGGCTTCCACCGTCCGCTCGGCGAGGCTCTTCTGCTCGGTGATGTCGACGGCGATTCCGATCAGGTGAACGCTGGAGTCGGTCGCGCCGCTCGTCTTTTCGCAGCGGACGCGGAGCCAGATCCAGTGGCCGTCGACATGCTGCATGCGGAAGGTCTGGTCGATGTGGTCGATCTTCTCGGAGATGAGCTGGTCGGCGATCTCGAACAGGTCGATGTCGTCCGACTTCACCAGCGCGTTGACCTCGCCGAAGGTGAGGAGCTCGTTGCGGCCGTCGAGGCCCAGCATCGAGAACATCGACTGCGACCAGAAGATCCGGCCGCGCGACAGGTCCCAGTCCCAAAGGCCGCAGCGGCCGCGGTTGAGCGCGGTGTCGATGCGGCTGCGCACCGCGTCGTTGATGAGATCGCCCTCGCGGGCGCGGGTCGACTGCCAGTGGAAGGCGAAGCCGAGGATCAGGACGACGAAGCCGGTGGTGGCCGACAACGTGACCGAGAGCGCGGCGTCCGAGCCCCAGATCGGCTCGTTGCGCTCCTGGATCACGGTGACGAAGCCGGGCAGCGACTTGATCTGCCGCGAGGTCGCCATCGCGGCGTTGCCGTTCGGCAGCGTCATGTCGGAGATGTTGCCGTCGCGCGGCGGCGCCGCGAGCAACTGCGCCGTGGTGATGGAATCGAGCAGGCGGTCGTTGCCCGAGGGATCGCTGTCGATCGGAATGCGGGCGAGGATGCGGCGGTCGATGCCGGCCGAGGTGACGATGACGTGGCGGCCCGTGGCCGTGCCCCAGGACGGGATCAGGTCGGGCAGCAGCGCCGGCAGGCTCTCGATGTTCTTCAACCGTTCCTGCCGCGAGGAGGTGAGGCGGTCGATGCGCTCGGCGAGCAGATCGGCGAGTGCCGAGATGTCATGGCGGATCACCAGCCGCTTCTGGCGCGTCTGGTCGACGACCTGCACGAACGCGCCGAGGCAGATCGTGATCAGGAACGCGATGATGAGCGTCGGCACGGCGCGACGCAGCGCCGGCTCCGCGATGAGCAGCCGGTGATAGGCAGGTTTCGCGATCGATTGCGCCAATCCTTTGATCGAATCGGATTGGACGCACGCGTTCGCGGCGTCTGCACGCGACATGCCTTCGGCCCCCTGGAAAACTTGCTTGCAACATGAGTTCGGAAGCAGCCCCACATCGCTTCCGAATCACACCGATTTGAATCCAGTTTTGCCGGGCTGTCGAGAGTCAACGAATCGTTAACGCGAATTTATTCTTATCCAACGCGCAGTTTGCGCGCCGAGAGTCCGCAAACTCACGTGCACAGTGAGTCCGAAACGAGAACGTGTGCCCCCGCGCACATTCCGCGTCACGCGCGCGGCGGCTCGGCGTGGCTGATCACGCGCTTCACGCTCGGGAACGCGCGGCGCAACGCGCGCTCGATCGCGTCGACATGCTCGTGCACCTTGATCACGCTCATCGACGGCGTGGCGCGGCAGTGGAAGTTGACGATCTCGCCGGCATCGGTGTTGCGGACGCGCACATTGTGGATGTCGTGGATCTCGCTGCCGGCGGCATATTCGGTGAGTGCGGCCGCGATGGTCCGCACCCGATCCGGCGCGGCATCGACGCCGAACGGCAGTTCCGGTTCCAAGGGTTCGATATGGACGTCGACCTCGACGTCGGTGCCGAACTCCTCCTGGATGTTCCGCTCCAGCGTGTTGGCGACGTCATGGGCGGCGTCGAGCCGCATCCCGGCGTCGACCTCGAGGTCGATGCTGACGATCAGCTTGGCGCCGAGATCGTGCACCGTGACGTGGTGGACGGCGAGGCTCGAATTGCGCGCGATCACCATGATGCGGTCGCGCACGGTCTCGTTGTCGCGGGCGACGGGGACCGGAGTGAAGGTGAGGTCGGCATCGCCGAACGCCTTGTCGACGGCGGCCTGCACCTTGCGCTTGATCTCCTCGACGCGGTCGATCGGATAGGTCCGCGGCACCTTTGCGATGGTGTCGATGAAGGTGGTCGCGCCGACCATGCGCACGCGCAGCCGCTCGACGCCGATCACGCCGGGCACGCTGCGGATCGCGGCCGTGGCCTTCTCCTGCGCGCCCTCCGGCGCGCGGTCGACCAGCGTCTGCACGGTCGAACCGGCCATGCGCAGGCCGAGAGCGGCGATCATCACCGCGACCGCCGCGGCGGCCGCCGCGTCGCCCCACCAGAAGCCGAGAGCGGCGAGGATCAGGCCCACGATCACGGCGAAGGAGCCCATGACGTCGGAGGCGAAATGCAGCGCGTCGGCGGCGAGCGCCTGGCTGCGCGTTTCCCGCGCGGCGCGGTGCAGGGCACGGGCGCGCCACAGGTTGACGACGATGTCGATCACCAGCACCACGAACGGCACGGCCGAAATGGTCGGCGGCGGGGTTCCCTCGCGCAGCCGGCTGTAGGACTCGACCAGGATGCCGCCGGCGAGCACGTAGAGCAGGGCGGTGACGCCGAGCGCGGAGATGCTCTCCAGCTTGCCGTGGCCGTAATGATGCTCGTCGTCGGCCGGCTTGTCGGACACCCGCACCACCGCCCAGGTGATGATGGTCGCGATCAGGTCGACCGAGGAGTGCAGCGCTTCCGAGATCAGCGCGAGCGAGCCGATGGCCACGCCGACCACGAACTTGGCCGCCGCCATGCCGCCGCTGGCGAAGATCGAGATGGCCGCGACCGAGGTCTTGTTGTGCTGGGAGCTCATGGCGGGGGATTTAGCAGCCCAGCGCGGGACATCAAGCGATGATCCACAGGAGTAGTCGCTAGTGAGTTGCAGGAGCGGTTCTGGCTCCGTCATGCCCGGGCTTGTCCCGGGCATCCCCGTTCTTCGTGCCGGGCGGCAGAGACGTGGATGGCCGGGTCAAGCCCGGCCATGACGGTTGGAGAGTGGGGGGCGTCGTCGCTCTTTTCCCGTCGCGGCACTGCTCACACCGTCACGACGATCTTCCCCAGATGCTTGTTCGCCTCCATGTGCTCGAACGCCTTGTCGATGTCGGCGAACGCAAACACCTTGTCGATCGGCAGTTGCAGCTTGCGCGACTCCACCGCGCCCCAGATGTCCTTGCGGACCTCCTCGAAGATCTCGCGGACCTCCTCGATGGTGCGGGTGCGGAAGGTGACGCCGACATAGTCGATGCGGCGTGCGGCGTGCAGGTCGAAGTTGAAATCGGCATGGGTGCCGCCGAGCCGGCCGACATTGACGATGCGGCCCTTGATCCTGGTAGCGGCGAGGTTCTGGTTGGCGACCTTGCCGGAGACCTGGTCGACGATGAGATCGACGCCTTCGCCGCTGGTCGCCTTCAGCACCTCCTCGACCCATTTGGGATCGGAGGAGTCGACGGCGAGGTCGGCGCCGTACTCCGTCAGCCGGCCGCGCCGATAGGCGTCAGTCGACGAGCCGATCACCAGCCTTGCGCCCTTGAGCTTGGCGATCTGCATCGCCATCAGGCCGACGCCGGAGCTGGCGCCCTGGATCAGCACGCTCTGGCCCGCCTGCACGCCGCCGACGGTGACGACCGCGTTGTGCATGGTCGCGAGCGCGACGGGCAGGGTGGCGGCCTCCTCGAAATTCATGTTCGACGGCGCGCGGAACAGCCGGCCGTGATCGGCCAGCGTGTACTCGGCAAATGCCGCCCCGCCCGAGCCCATGATGCGGTCGCCGATTTTCACGCCCTTGGCATCCGGTCCGAGCTCGGCGACCTCGCCGGCCCATTCCATGCCGAGCACGGTGCCGACCCCGCCGGCGGCACCATGGGCGTGACCCTTGCGCATGCCGGTGTCGGCACGGTTCAAGCCACAGGCACGAACGCGGACGAGCACCTGCGTGCCTTTAGGCTTTGGTTGAGCGACGTCGGAAATTCGAGCGCCTTCAGGGCCGTAGACGTAAGCTTTCATGCGTTACCTCGGGACTCAATTGAGTTTGTAGGTGAAGAGCGATGCAGTTCTTCGCCTCTCCCCGCTTGCGGGGAGAGGCCGACGCGCGGAACGCGCGGCGGGTGAGGGGGAGTCTCCGCGAGTCCAGCTCTCACCGTCCTCGCGGAGACTCCCCCTCACCCCAACCCTCTCCCCGCAAGCGGGGCGAGGGAGCGCACCTTCGGCGTGGCGAGTGCCGTGTTCAAATCAATTCAGCGAATTATTCCGCCGCTTCGCGTTGCGGCTGAACGATCATGCCCTCCAGCCGGCTTCTGATGATGGCCTCCGCCTCGCGCACGATCCGGGAGATGAGCTCGGCGCAGCTCGGGATGTCCTGGATCAGGCCCTGGACCTGGCCGGCCGACCAGATGCCTTCGTCGGAGTTGCCGGTCGCGTAGACCATCTTGCCGCGGGCGCCGGCGACGAGCTCGCGGATGTCCTCGAACTTGGCGCCTTCCTTCTCCATGGCGACGACCTTGGTCGAGACCGCGTTCCTGGCGACGCGCGAGGTGTTGCGCATGGTGCGGAAGATCAGCTCGGTCTCGCGCTCGTCATTGGCGACGATCTTCTCCTTGATGGACTGGTGGATCGGGCTTTCCCTGGTAGCCATGAAGCGGGTGCCCATGTTGATGCCGTCGGCGCCGAGCGCCAGGGCCGCGACGAGGCCGCGCGCGTCGGCGAAGCCGCCCGAGGCGATCATCGGGATCTTGACCTTGTTGGCGGCGGCCGGGATCAGGATCAGGCCGGGGGTGTCGTCCTCGCCGGGGTGCCCGGCGCATTCGAACCCGTCGATCGAGATGGCGTCGACGCCCATGCGCTCGGCCGAGAGCGCGTGGCGGACGCTGGTGCATTTGTGCACGACCTTGACACCGTGCTTCCTGAACTCGTCGACATGCTCCTGCGGCTTGTTGCCGGCGGTCTCGACCACCGTGATGCCGCTCTCGATGATGGCGGCGCGGTATTCGGCGTAGGGCGGCGGCTTGATCGCGGGCAGGATGGTGAGATTGACGCCGAACGGCTTGTCGGTGAGGTCGCGGCAGCGCGCGATCTCCTTGGTGAGATCCTCCGGCGTCGGCTGGGTCAGCGCCGTGATGAAGCCGAGCGCGCCGGCGTTCGCGACGGCCGCGACCAGCTCGGCGCGCCCGACCCATTGCATGCCGCCCTGGACGATCGGGTGCTCGACGCCGACGAGTTTGGTGAACCGTGTCTGCAACATGATGCGTTTCCCCGCCTGCGCGGCAGGCCCTGTTATTTGTTGATGGCGGCAGGATGCCGCCCGGGTCGGCAAAAGTCTATTGCGTCGGCGTGCGGTGAGGGCGGGGCGATCATGCGGGAGGCGGGGGGATTCCGTGGGGCGGATAATCTTGGGGTGGAGCTTGCCGCATCCACCGCCGTCGTCCTGGCGAAAGCCAGGACCCATACTCCGTGACCCATCATTGGGGCAATCTGGTCGTCGTTCTTCGCCAAACCCAATCCCGGGGTAATGGGTCCTGGCTTTCGCCAGGACGACGTTGGAGAGACGGTTTGCCCCGCTGCTTCAACACCGTCATTGCGAGCGTAGCGAAGCAATCCAGAGTCCTTCGGCGGCGGCAGTCTGGATTGCTTCGCTGCGCTCGCAATGACGGAGAATGAGGAGCTTTCGGAGATCATCAGCTCGCATTTCCATTGCAGACACACCTTCGCGCTCTCGCGGCATCTTCCGCCCGAGCTTTGCTTCGTCGCGTCGCCCTTGTCGAGACAAGGGCGCAGGGAAGGCCGGGCGCCGGCTGGCACCCGCAGGTCCGTGCGCTACAAAAGATGCACACGGGGTGGACCACAGGTTTCGCCGGATCGCCCGGCCTTCCCTGCGCGAATGGTTTTAACGGTGTCCTTCGTGCTCTCCCCGGGGAGCGATGCACTATTGCCCCCGTCGGCTCGCGGATGACTGATGCGCGTGCCCGGTTGGGCACCGCACATCACCACGAGACTTGACGCACAGACCCCGGGCGTCAGGACCACACGACTTCGCCGTCCGCGCACGTCCTCGCTGGGACTTCGAGAGCTGGCGTGTGCTCGCACCCGAAGCCATGCGAAGACGCTGTCGGCGCCGTGTCGTTCGCGCGAAGGCAGTTGCTCACGGTTTCCCGCCCTGCAACACTGCTCGCGCCCGACGCCGTCGCGTCCATCGCTGCCCGGCCCGCGGTTCGTGACGATCGCGATCCGCCCCTTGTCTCGGGCCAGGGTGTCCAGTGTGTACGATAAATCCGAATTTCGGTAAAGTGGAATATATTTACGGCCGAGGATTGACAGGCGAGGCGGGAGATTTGTGCGGGGTGTCTTGCCCGACGGGCAAAGTCGGTCCTCCCGCTCCGTCGTCATCCCCCGCCTTGTGCGCAATTGCGCACTGGGGCGGGGTATCCAGTACGCCGCGGCGTCTCTGGATCACCGCGCCGCCTCTGGAATACTGGATTGCCCGCCTGCGCGGGCAATGACAGCGAGGGGATGGCAAGGCCGGAGTGTTTCGCGAGGGTCTCGTAGCCCGGATGGAGCGTAGCGCAATCCGGCCTACGAGGCGTCGGCTACTCCGCCGACAGGCGCACCATCTGGCGGCCGCCGTTCATGTCTTTCAGGCTGTTGACGAAGTTCTCCGGGCGCTGCCAGCGATAGGGGACCTTCAAGCCCATGAACTCGGCGATGTCGCCGATGAAGCCGGTGCAGTTGGTGGTCTCGGCGTTCCAGACCGGCGAGCTCGCCTGCAATTTCTTGATGTAGGCGAACACGCGCTTGGCGTCGGCTTCGTTCAGATAGACGCGATAGCTCGCCGTCAGATATTCCGGATCGAGATCGCCGTAGCTCGCGCCGGTCTCTGACGGCACAAAGGTGAGGTGACCGAGCACGTAAGCAAGGGTGTCGCCGGCGGGCGTCAGGCCCGCGACCTCGACGGCGCGCTCGCTGGTCTTGCCGTACCAGACGAAGGCGTGGCCCCAGCTCGCCGCCGTCCGGGCGCGGAAGTCGACGTAATAGGGGCCCTTCTCCGCACGCGCGACGGGCCGCCGCGACTGCGGCGCCGGTCGCGATGCGGCGTCGGTCGTCGCAAGCGCATTGGCATCGGCCATGCGCTTGTTCGCTTCGTGGGCCGAAGCCGAGGGCGTCGTGCACGCGATCATCGCCGCAAGCGCGAATCCCGCAAGGATGCAGGATCCCGATCGATCAGGTTTGTTCGTCACGCTGTGCCCCTCGACTGTCGGCCGCTTACGCAGATGCTGCGCGTTTGTCGCTACGCGTCAGTAGCGCGCTGCGACCGGGCCGGGCGCCTTGCCGATCGGGGCCTTGCCAATCGGGCTCTTGCCAATCGGCATCTTGCCGATCGGCGCCTGCTCCGCCGGATAGACAGGCACGGGCTGGCGGCGCGGCAAGTCCGCAGCGTTCGCAGCCGTCACCAGAGCAAGCGTCGCACCCAGAACAATTACAATCTTCTTCACAGTCATACCCCCTAGAAGGTTTGGTCCAAACACGGCAGTGCCGTGCCCCCAGACACACCTCACAGAAGGGCGGCCGAATGCGTCCAAGTTGCGGCGCGCGCGGGACATGTTGGCGGCATATGTCGGGCGCGCGCAGATGTGATGTGTGTCTGGATGTTTCGGAGCTGCGGGATTGGCGGTGTGCAGTAGCCCGCATGAGCAAAGCGATATGCGGGAATCGTTTGCGGCGAGCGTGATCCCGGATGTCGCTTTCGCTCATCCGGGATACGGGCAACGATTCCAACAAATTCACCCGATCCGGTTCAGGCTGTTTCTGATCGTCGAGAAGATGCCGCCGATGTCCTTGCGCAAGGCATCGAGGGCGTTGAAATTGTCGAAGATACGGGCGAGGCGGTCTTCGACCTCGCGCTTGCTTTTCGTCAGCGCGTCGACGCGCGAGACGAGGGGCACGCCGCCGTTCGCTTCGATCTCGCCGACGGTCCTGGCGAGCAGGTCGCGGGTGGTGCTGACCTCGGCGATCAGCGCCTCGATGCCGAACACCGGTGCCTTCAGCGGGACGAGGTCGGCCTGCGACTTCGACAGCTCCGTCTTGAAGGCGTTCAGCGTCGCCAGCGTCTCCTGCAAGGCGCCGAGGCGCTGGCGCGACTGGATGACGAAATCGTTCAGCGCGTTCTGGCGGTCGGCGAGGGTCTTGCCGTCGGCGTCGGTCTCGACATCCGCGAGCGAGCGTTCGAGCTGGGTCTGGCGCTGGCCGAGCTCCTCGAAGTCGAGGCGGATCGCCTTGAGGATGTTGAAACTGTCGTCGATGCGCGCCAGGCGCTGCTCGATCTCGATCTTGTTCTTCGACAGCGCCTCGACGCGCGTGCCGAGCGGCGCTTCGCCGCCGGTCTCGAGCTCGTCGATGCTCTTGGCGAGGCGGTCGTGGCTGAGGCCGAGCTCGCTGATCACCGCGTTGATGCCGGCGTCCGTCGACCGCAGCGGCACCAGCTCGGCGTGGGATTTCGCCAGATCTTCCTTGTACTGGTTCAGGGTCGCGAAAATGTCCTGGACCGTGTTCACCCGCGAGAGCAGCGTCGAGACGTCGCGCGCGATGTCCTTGAGCCGGTCGGCGAGGTTGTTCTTGCGGTCGTCGGTCTCGAGGTCGTGGAGCGACCGTTCGAGCTGGTTCTGGCGGTCGCGGATCTCGGTGAAGACGGGCTCGATCGCGCGGCGCTGCTCGGCGACCTTGCCGACCATCTCGCGCAGGCCTTGCTGGCGGCGGCGGATCTCGGCGAGCTGGTCGTGCATGTCGGTGGATTCGTTGCGGCCCTGCTGGAGCCGCGCGCGCTGCTCGGTCTCGCCCAGCTTGTCGTGGAGGGCGGAGACGGCTTCCCTTGGGTCGCTCTCGATCAGGTGCTGGACGGTGGCGTCGAGGTGGTTTTGCAGCGCGTGGGCGGCGACGACGTCCTCGCGGGTCTTCTTCAGGCGGTCGCGCAGCGTGCCCAGACGCCGGTCCTGACGCGAGAGCCGCCAGGCGGTTGCGCCGATCAGCGCCAGCGCCACGGCCGGGAGCGCGCCGGTCGCGATGCGCTGAGGCACGGGAAGGCCCGCAAACAGGGCGGGCAGGTGGGTGAGGTCGTAACCAAACGCCTGCTGGGCGAGAAGCGCGATGGCCGCCAGCAGGACGAACCAGGCAACCAGAAAAAACAGCCACATCGTGACTTCCTCACGCCGGCACACATTATCGCCATAGTTGCTATTGGAGAGCGGAACCGAGATCAAGGGGCGCGCGGGGGAGCGGTATGTATCCGGTGGCGCGATCCACGACTGATTGCATCGGCCGACCGGTGGAGAGCGGCATGAGGTGCCGAGTTTTCCCGAGGGGGCCGCGGCCCTTCGCTGTCATTCCGGGGCGCGACGAAGTCGCGAGCCCGGAATCCATCGGGCGGCAGAGACTGCGGATAAATGGATTCCGGGTTCGGCGCCTTGCGCCGCCCCGGAATGACGACGGGGAGCTACAGCCGAAACTCGTTGGTCAATTCACCAATGCCGTCGATCGCGACGGTGACCGTATTCACCGGCTCCTTCATCACGCCGACGCCGACGGAGGTGCCGACGGCGATGAGGTCGCCGGGGAGCAGGGTCATGTCGTGGGAGATCCTGCTCACCAGCTCCTGCGCGGTGAAGATCATGTCCGAGATCGGATAGTTCTGCCGCTCGGTGCCGTTGAGGATGGTGCGGACCACCAGTTTTGCGGGATCACGGCCGGTCGCGATCACAGGGCCGAACGGGCCGTAATCGTCGATGCCCTTGGCGCGGGCCCATTGCGGGAAGGTGGGATCGCGGGTCAGGATGTCGTTGGCGGTGATGTCGTTGACGCAGGTGTAGCCGAAGATGAAGTGGCCTGCTTCCGCGGGCGAGACGCGGGCGCAGGTCCTGCCGATGACGATGCCGAGCTCGCCCTCATAGGTGGTCTTGCCGTCGTAATATGAGGGACGGCGGATCACCGCGCCGGGTGCCGCGATGCTGGTGGTGGCTTTCAGCAGATAGAGCGGCTCCGGCGGCTCGGGCTGGTTGAGCTTGGCCGCCAGCGCATGAAAGTTGTTCCAGAGCGCGACGATCTTGCTGGGCGCGCAGGGTGCGAGCAGCTCGACCTCCGACAGCGCCAGTGTCCTGCCGGTCGCGGCATGGCGGCCGAACATCTCGCCCTCGTGCACGCTGATGCCGGATGAGGTCAGCGTGCCGAAACCGGTCGCACCATTATTCCGGAAGCGCAGCCATTTCCTGATCTCGCCGGTCATCACGCCACCGCCAGTGCGTGCGGATCGGTGGGCGCGGAGACGCCGTCATAGAGCCCGGCGATGCGGGCGCGCTGGGTCACCATCGCCAGCACCGAGTCCAGTGCGGGCGTCGCGATCCCGGTGAGGCGGCCCATCTCCTGCACCACGGTGACGAGCGGGTCGATCTCCATCGGACGGCCGCGCTCGAGGTCCTGGAGCATCGAGGTCTTGTGCGCGCCGACCTTGCGGGCGCCCTCGATGCGGCGCTCGACGTCGACGCGGAATTTGACGCCGAAGGTCTCGGCGATGGTTTGCGTCTCCATCATGATCGCGCGCGACAGCGCGCGCGTGGCCGGATCGGTGCAGATCACGTCGAGCGTCGCATGGGTCAGCGCGCTGATCGGGTTGAAGCAGACGTTGCCCCACAGCTTGAGCCAGATCTCGTCGCGGATGCGGTCGAGCACCGGCGCCTTCAGGCCGGCCGCGACGAACAGGTCGGCGAGGCGCTGCACGTCGCCCGTGATCGCGCCGGAGGGCTCGCCGAGCGGAAAATTGTTGCCGTAGACGTGGCGGATCACGCCGGGCGCCTCGATCTCGGTGGCGGGATAGACGATGCAGCCGATGGCGCGCTCGGCGCCGATCTCGCGCCACTGCCGCCCGCCGGGGTCGATGCTCTCCAGCGTCGAATTCTCGTAATCGCCGCCGTGCTTGTAGAAGTACCAATAGGGGATGCCGTTGACCGCGGTGACGATGCGGGTGTGCGGGCCCAGGAGCGGCTGCATCTTCTCGATCACGCCGGTGATCGAATGCGCCTTCAGCGTGATGATGATGTAGTCCTGCACGCCGAGCTCGGCGGGATCGTCGGTGCAGCGGGGATGCACGGTGCGCTTCTCCTCGCCCGCGAGCAGCGTCAGGCCGCGCTCGCGCATCGCGGCGAGATGCGCGCCGCGTGCGACCAGGCTGACGTCGGCGCCAGCCCGCGCGAGCTGAACCCCGAGATATCCGCCGATTGCGCCGGCGCCGTAGATGCAGATCTTCATGAAATCCTCGCGGGTGACCGGAATTTCGGGACGAAAGATCCGGTCCGGCTCGGAAGGATCCGAGCCGGGGCCGGTAGTCGCAGGGGAAGGGTCGTGGCGCTTTAAGCTGCTGCTTGCGGCGTGCCGTTGATCGTTTCGTCAACGGCAGCGGCGATGTCGCGCATGCTGATGACGGAGACGAGGCTGTAATCGTCGATGACCGGCAGGTGGCGGATGTGATTGCGGTTCATCAAATGCCGGACGTGCTCGATCGTGTCCGTCGAGGTGCAGGAGATGAGCTGCTGCACCGAGACGAGCTGGGAGACCTTGACGTTGATGCCGTTGGCTCCGTGCTCCGCGATGGCGCGCACCACGTCGCGTTCGGTGAACATGCCGACCGCCGTGTTGCCTTCCGAGCGGACCACGTCCTTGACCACCAGCGCGCTGATGTTGTTGGCGCGCATCAGCTTGGCGGCGATACCCACCGTTTCGTTCATTCGCACCGTGACAACGCGCGGCGTCTTCTTGCGCAGAATGTCTCCGACCAGCATGGCAACCTCCCTGGGTGAATGACAGGAGAAGTGTGGTATACATAATGCCAATCGTCAAGCGCTGGATTTGGGTGATCCGAAAATTCTTGCGGCAGCAATACTGACGTTTGTCGTCGCGCCAAAAGAAGAAAGGGGCGCATCGCTGCGCCCCTTCTTCAGCCTTGCAATGGCGTGTTGTGGCTTACGCCGTCTCGGTCTTGGCGCTGCCCGTTGCGGTGGCCGTGCTCTCGGCTTCCTTGCCGAGGATGAAGGAGCGGCGCAGCGGCTTGATCACGAACAATGCCATCAGCGCGGCTGTCGCGTTCAGCGCCACCGCCACCACGAACACGGCCTTCCAGCCATACGCCGCCGAGATCACGCTGGCGAGCGGGACGAGCAGGGAGGCGGTGCCCTTCGCGGTGTAGAGCATGCCGTTGTTGGTGGTTGCGAACTTCGAGCCGAAGGTGTCGCCGCAGGTTGCGGGGAACAGCGAGTAGATCTCGCCGAACACGCCGAAATACACCGCGGTCGCGAGCACGAAGACGACAGGTACGTGTCCGTAGGCCGACAGCGCGAGCAGCATCACTGCCGCCGTGCCGAAGGCGATGAACATGGTGTGCTCGCGGCCGATCGTGTCGGAGACCCAGCCGAAGAAGGGACGTCCGAAGCCGTCGAAGATGCGGTCGAGCGAGATCGCGAAGGTCAGCGCCGCCATCTGGAAGCCGGCGAGCGTCACCGGCGTGTCGGCGATCTTGAAGTCGTGTGCGATCGGGCCGATCTGAGCCGCGGTCATCAGGCCGCCGGACGCGACCATGACGAAGACGAGATACATCACCCAGAAAATAGGGGTGCGCAGCACTTGCGGCGGGGTGAAGTCGATCTTGGTCTGCGGCAGATTGAGCTGCTTCTTCTTCGGCGGGATCGAGAGCCGCGGCGGCTGGATGAAGAAGGCGAGCACGAAGACGATCAGGCCCTGGCCGATGCCGAAGGTGAAGAACGCGCTCTGATAGCCGCTCGCGGCGATCATGGTTGCGATCGGCACGATGGTGAGCGCGGCGCCCGCGCCGAAGCCGGCGGCCGTCGCGCCGGCGGCAAGGCCGCGGCGGTCGGGAAACCATTTCAGCGCGTTGCCGACGCAGGTGCCGTAGACGGCGCCGGCACCCATGCCGCCGACGATCGCGGCCGCATAGAGCAGGGTGAGCGAGTCGGCGTAGGAGTTGAGCACCCAGGACAGCGCGATCATCACGCCGCCGAACATGATGACGATGCGCGGGCCGTATTTGTCGACGAACCAGGCCTCGACCGGCACCAGCCAGGTCTCGGTGACGACGAAGATGGTGAAAGCGAGCTGAATCGCGGCGCGTCCCCAATGGTGGGCCGCATCGATCGGATCGACGAACAGCGTCCAGCCGTATTGCAGGTTGGCGATCATCGCCATGCAGACGATGCCCATGCCGAGCTGGAGCCAGCGGAAACCGGTGCGAAGAGGCGCGGCCGTGACAGCGCCGTCCGTGCTGGAAATCATCAAGAACCTCCCAACGCGCTTTTCTGGTCGACACCAAATGGCAAGATGACCTGATGTCGCAAATATTGTGGCTTATCGTCGCAAGCGCGGCGCGGAGCTTGGTATACCATATTCCAGAATGCAAGCCCAATCTTGGCTCGCCGTCACAAAATCGGCAGTTCCATTCGGACAACGCGCGAAACCTCACGCAAAACGAAAACGCCCGGCCGTGAGGCCGGGCGTCCTGCCGGAATGGAGTGTGGTGAAGCGCGTCAGGCGGTCGACTTCGCCACCACCACCCTGCGCCAGGGCTTGAGCACCGCGATCGCCAGCAGCGAAGCCAGGATGTTGGCGCCGGCTGCGATGATGAACACGCTGTCCCATGTGCCCGACGACTGCTGCATCAGGTTTGCGACCGGGACGAGCAGCGCGGCCGTGCCCTTTGCGGTGTAGAGCAGGCCCGCATTGGTGGTCGCGAACTTGGCGCCGAACGTGTCGGTGCAGGTCGAGGGGAACAGCGAGTAGATCTCACCCCAGGCGAAGAACACGAAGCCCGAGAGCAGCACGAACCAGATCGGATCGTGGCCCCAGAGATAGAGCAACCAGATGCCAAAACCTTCCATGCCGAAGGCGATGAACATCGTGTTCTCGCGGCCGATCATGTCGGAGATCCAGCCGAAGAACGGGCGCGTCAGGCCGTTGAGCACGCGGTCGATCGTGGCTGCGAACGTCACCGCGGTCATCGTCACCGCCATCAGCGTCACGGGAACGCTGTCGACCTTCCAGTCGACCGCGATGGGCTTCAGGTTGGCCGTCACCATCAGGCCGCCGGCGCCGACGATCACGAACATGAAGTACATCAGCCAGAAGATCGGCTGACGCAGCACCTCGGTCGGCTGGTAGTTGCGACGCGTCTGCACCAGCGCGGCGTTCGCCACCACGACCGGCACCTGGCCGGCCTTCGGCGCGAGCAGGAAGAAGGCGAGGATGCAGATGATGATGCCTTGTCCGAGGCCGAAATAGAGGAAGGTGGTCTGGAAGCCACTGTCCTTGATCATGGACTGGATCGGCGCGACTGTCAGCGCGGAGCCTGCACCGAAGCCGGCCGCCGTGATGCCCGCAGCGAGACCGCGCTTGTCGGGAAACCATTTCAGCGCGTTGCCGACGCAGGTGCCATAGACGCCGCCCGCTCCGATGCCCGCGATGATCATGCCGAGATAGTAGCCGTTGAGCGTGGTGGCCTGTGCGTTGATCGCCCAGCCCATGGCGCAGAGCACGCCGCCGACCAGCACGACGATGCGCGGACCGTATTTGTCCACGAACCAGCCTTCGACCGGCACCAGCCAGGTCTCGAACAGGACGAAGAGAGTAAAGGCCCATTGGATCGACGCGCGATCCCAGCCGAATTTCTTCTGGATGTCGGGGACGAAGAATGTCCAGCCGTACTGATAATTGGCGATCATCACCATCGCCGCTACACCGATTGCCAATTGCGCCCAGCGATACGTGTCGCTAACGCGCGCGGTTGTAGGGGCCGTTGCCTGCACCATGTCCGTCATTAAAACCCTCCCGAACGCGCCGATCATTTTTATGCATGCGCTGGCTGGCATCCTGGTATGCATTATGCCAAGATTCAAGCGAAGGACGGGAGGTGCGGCGAAATATCGCGGGCCTGTTCACATGCGCCATGGCCGCGCGATTGTAAACCCCCAAGCGCTGCCGCGTGCCAGCAGCAATAGCCGCTTAGCCCATTCAAATCATTGATCTGGCGTGGATTTTCCCGTAACGCGCGGAGCCGCAAGCAGGCTGTAGAATGTCCCGCGCGCGGGGGGATTTTCACGCGCGCGCCGTTCGCGCAGGCCGACAGACGGTTGTTCGGTGATCGTGCGATTCCTGGAATTCTTTATTCCAGAAGTCCCGCGCGCGGCGGATTCGCCGTCGGCCACCGGCGCGGATCGCGCCGGTCGCGCGCCTCAGGCCATCGACGTCCGCAGCCGGCTGTAGCCTTCCTGGATCGCGGACCAGAACAGAGCGACCAGACCGAGCACCATGATCGTGCTGACGAGGCCGTTGGAGAAGAACACGCCGAGCGAGCCCTGCGATCCCAGCAGCGATTGGCGGAAGGCTTCCTCCGCCTTGTCGCCGAGCACGATGGCGAGCACCAGCGGTGCGAGCGGGTAATTGCACTTCTTCAGGAGATAGCCGAGCACGCCGAACACCAGCATCAGCATCACGTCGAAGGTGCTGTTGTGCACCGAATAGGCGCCGATCGCGCAGAGCACCAGGATGAGCGGCGCGATGATGCCGAAGGGCACGCGGAGGATCGCGGCGAAGATCGGCACGCAGGTGAGCACGACGATAAGGCCGGCGAGATTGCCGAGATACATCGATGCGATCAGGCCCCAGACGAATTCCTTCTGTTCGACGAACAGCATGGGGCCGGGCTGAAGGCCCCAGATCAACAATCCGCCAAGCAGGACGGCGGCCGTCGGGGAGCCGGGCACCCCGAGCGACAGCATCGGCAGCAGCGCCGAGGTGCCCGCGGCATGTGCGGCCGTCTCCGGCGCGATCACACCCTCGATCTCGCCCTTGCCGAAATTGTTGCCGCGTCGCGCCAGGCGCTTGGCGATGCCGTAGCTCATGAAAGATGCCGGCGTTGCGCCGGCGGGCGTGATGCCCATCCAGCATCCGATCAGGCAGGAGCGCAGCGAGGTCATCCAATAGGCGGGTAGTTCCCGCCAGGTCTGAAGCACGACCCGAAGGTTGATGGACGCGTTGCCGCCGCGGAACGCCAGCCCTTCCTCCATGGTCAGCAGGATCTCGCCGATGCCGAACAGGCCGATCACGGCGATCAGGAAGTCGAATCCGTTGAGCAGCTCCGTGACGCCGAAGGTCAGCCGCAGCTGCCCCGTGATCGAATCCAGTCCGACCGCCGCGAGCGCAAAGCCCATCATCATCGCCGCGATGGTCTTGAACGGCGGCTCCTTGCTCAGGCCGACGAAGCTGCAGAAGGCGAGGAAGTACACCGCGAACTTCTCCGCCGGACCAAATCGCAGCGCGAAGCCCGCGACGAGGGGCGCCACGAGCGTGATCATGATGACGGCGAACAGCGCGCCCACGAAGGAGGAGGTGAAGGCGGCCGTCAGGGCTTCGCCGGGTTTGCCCTGTTGCGCCATCGGATAGCCGTCGAAGGTGGTCGCCACGGACCAGGGCTCGCCGGGTATGTTGAAGAGGATCGAGGTGATGGCGCCGCCGAACAATGCGCCCCAATAGATGCAGGACAGCATGATGATCGCCGACGTCGGCGGCATGCTGAAGGTCAGGGGCAGGAGGATCGCCACGCCGTTGGCGCCGCCGAGCCCCGGGAGCACGCCGATGATGACCCCGAGCGTGATGCCGATGATCATCAGCATGATGTTGTAGGGCTGCAGGGCGACCGCGAAGCCGTGAAACAAATTGGCCAACTCTTCCATATCGATACGTCCTGCAGCAGTAACGAAAATGACGGCGCAGCTCTTACAGGCCGAGCCATTCCTCGAACGGCCCCTTGGGAAGCGGGACCAGGAACCAGCGCTCGAAAACAAGATAGGTGAGGACCGGCATGCCGACCGCCACCGCGATGGTCGTCAGCCAGCGATAGCCGCCGAGCCAGCGCATGAACCAGGCGATGAAGACCATCGAGGCGACGTAGAGGCCGATGAACGGCATCGAGCCGACATAGATCGCGGTGGGCACCACGACGCTCATGACTTGGCGAAGCTGTCCCCATGCTGCGAACAGCCGGCCGTCGTCGTCGCGTCGCGCACTCCAGAGGTTGATGGCGCTTGCGCCGACGATGGCGGCGCCGACATAGAAGGGGAAGAAGCCGGCACGCGGGCCCTCCGCGCCCCAGTTGATGCCGGCCTTCAGGCTGCCGAAGATCACGACCAGGCCGAAGACGCCGATCAACAGCGCCATGCCGATTTCCAGCGTCTTGTGTGTCGGGCCGGATTCGGATCCGGATTGTTCAGTCATGGGACCTCCAGGCGGAATTGCAGTCTTTCGCGGTCGCGGCAGACGGGAGGACGACCAGCGTCCTCAGCCGTCGTCGATGTCGCGGGTCAATTCCCCGATGCGAGGAAGCCGGCTTCCTTCATCAAGCCTTCGTGGCGCTTCTCCTCCGCTTCGACCCACTTGGCGTAGTCGGCTCCAGCCAGGAAGGTCGTGTTGAAGGCGCCGCTCTTCATGAAATCCTGCCATTCCGGCGTGGCGCGGACCTTCTTGAACAACTCGACATAGTATTCGATCTGATCCTTCGTGGCCTTGGGCGACATGAAGATGCCGCGCAGCATGAGATATTCCATCCCAAGGCCCTGCGACTTGCAGGTCGGAATATCCTTCCAGGCCTTGCCATCGGCGATCGGCTCGTCATAGGCCATCGGCTGGGCGTCGAAGACGCAGAGCGGACGGAGCTTGCCGCCGCGCCATTGCGCGACCGCCTCGATCGGATTGTTGACGGTTGAATCGACGTGATTGCCGACGAGTTGAACGGCGACTTCACCGCCGCCCTTGTAGGGGATGTAGGTGAACTTCGCGTCGATCGCCTTCTCGATGCCGACCGTGATGATCTGGTCTTCCTGCTTGGAGCCGGTACCGCCCATCTTGAATGAGCCGCTCGGTGCCTTTTTCGCCGCGTCGACGTAGTCCTTGACGCTGTTGTACGGCTTCTCGGCATTCACCCAGAGCACGAATTCGTCGAGCGCCAGCATCGCGACCGGGGTCAAATCCTTCCAGTTGAACGGAATCCCCGTTGCCAGCGGCGTCGTGAACAGGTTCGAGAGCGTGATGATGATCTTGTGGGGATTGCCCGACGATGTCTTCACATCGAGGAAGCCTTCGCCACCCGCGCCGCCGGCCTTGTTGATGACGACCAGTGGCTGCTTCATCAGATTGTGCTTGGTGACGATGCCCTGGATGGTGCGTGCCATCTGATCGGCGCCGCCGCCGGTGCCCGCGGGGACGATGAACTCGACCGGACGAACCGGCTCCCAGGCAGCACGGCTTGCGGTGCTGCTGGCGCACGACATCGCGATTGCCGCCAAAGCGACAATCAGAACGAATGGCTTCATCTTGTTTCTCTCCCTGTCGAAAACGCGGCCGCTCTTTGTCGGCTCGCCTCAGCCCATCTCGATTCACGCGCCTGGGGTCACCCTTGCGGTCGATCTCCCATGGCCGTCCCGATAGAAACTCTATGAGCAGGGACAACGCGCGGCATCCGCTCCTTTCGGCTAGGGTTCCGCCAAGTTTCGCGGTAACTCGGCTGTTCCCGCCTGCGTGATGTGTCCCCGCCTGACACCTTATGATTGTGCAATCGCTCTTGCTTGCCCAATGGTATGCGAGATGCCAGCGGACAAACAATCGGATCGGCGGGCACGTCGACGGACCAATCGTCGCAGTTGTGGTGGCGAGCGAGGGGAGGACACCAAAAGAAAATGGCCCCGACATGAGGGGCCATTTGATCAAACCTAGCGTCTGCGGAAGCTGCCAGCGCGCGCTTCGGCGGGGGCAGGCAAGGCCTTCTTACAGGCCGAAACGCGGCAGGTCGCCGTTGTGATTCGAGATCTCGGCGCTGGCCATCAGGAAGCGGTCCACCGCGGCCATGAAACGCGCGAACAGGGTGGAGGAGGGGGCGAGAGCGACGGAAGCGGCCTTGGACATCGGAAAATCCTTTCTTGAGACGGTCAGTAGCGCTGTCTCATTTCGAAAGGGAATTTATGTATACCAGATGCCAATGTCCATGCATGCCATTGCATAGCAGTATGCGCTCTCCCGCATTGCAGCATAATAGTCCGTTAAAGGGGCCGGTCCGGGCTTAAAATTGCAAAAAGGGCAGCCGAAACGGGCTATTGGCTCCGAAATGACCTGTCACGGCTGCAACTGGCGCCCCATGGGCATGAATTCCGGCACGGGCACGCCACGGACCGGGCCTTGGCACGGCAAGTCAAAGCCGCTAGTGGTCTGCCCCCTTCCAATCATCTGTCAGAGTGGTTCATGTCGAGCGCCTCGCCCGCCGTCTCGATCGGCATCGATTTTGGGACCAGCAACACGGTCGTAGCGCTTGCGGCGGACGACCGCCGGGTCGAGGCCATCCGCTTCGATCACGGCGGACAGCGCCACAGCGTTTATGTGTCGGCCCTGTGCTTCTGGGAGGACCGGCCGGGAGCCGGCGCCCAGGCCGAAGGCGGCCCGTGGGCGATCGAGCAGTTTCTCGAAGGACGCCACGTCTATCGCTTCCTCCAGTCGTTCAAGACCTTTGCGGCGAGCAGCAGCTTCAACACCACCCAGGTGTTCCGGCAGCGCTTCAAGTTCGAGGACATTTTGGCGGCGTTCCTGCGGACGCTGGCGCGCCATGGCGGTGACAGGTTCGGCTTCGAGACGTCGACGATCACGGTCGGCCGCCCCGTCCGCTTCGCCGGCGGCAATCCCGACGAGACGCTGGCGATGCAGCGCTACCGGGCCGCGTTCGAGCGCCTCGGCGCCGGCCACGCGCGCTATGTCTACGAGCCCGTGGGCGCCGCGTTCTCCTTCGCCCGCCGCTTGGAGCGCGATGCCACCGTCTTGGTCGCGGATTTCGGCGGCGGCACCAGCGACTTCTCCGTGATGCGCTTCTCGCGCGCGGGAGGAGCCTTGCGCGCCGAGCCGCTTGGACACGCCGGCATCGGCATTGCCGGCGACACGTTCGACTACCGCATCGTCGACCACGTCGTCTCGCCGCGGCTGGGAAAAGGCTCGAGCTTCCGCTCGTTCGACAAGGTGCTGCCGGTCCCCAGCGGCCACTACACCAACCTCGCGCGCTGGCATCAGCTCGCGATGATGAAGAGCAACGGCGATCTGCGCGAGCTCCGGGAGCTGGCGCGCACCGCGTTGAAGCCGGAATTGCTCGAGGATTTCATCACCATCGTCGATCTCGACCTCGGCTTTTCGCTGTACCGCGCGGTGTCCGACGCCAAGGTGGCGCTGTCCGCGCAGGATCAGGTGGACTTCCGCTTCAAAGGCGGCGGGGTCGACATCGGCTCGACCATCACACGGAAGAATTTTGAATCCTGGATTGCCGACGATATCGCCAGGTTAGGTGCCACGGTCGACAAGGTGCTGGGCGAGGCCGGCATCACCGCGCGCGAGGTGGAGAAGGTGTTCTTGACCGGCGGGACTTCCTTCGTGCCCGCCGTCCGAAAGCTGTTTGCCGAACGGTTCGGCAACGAGCGGCTGATGTCGGGCGACCAGTTCGAGTCGATCGCCTACGGCCTGGCGCTGATCGGACACAGTCCCGAGCCGGACCGCTGGACCGCGAGCGGCGGGCTTGCGCCGAAGGCGGGCGCGTAACCTCTCGGTCACGCGGCCATCGCCAGCGCTCTCGTGTCGTCTGGATGTTATTGGTTGATCTCGGGTTCGACGAGCCTTGCGAGGTTTCGCAGCGATTCCTGCCAGCCGAGATAGCAGGCTTCCGGCGGGATGACGTCCGGGATGCCGGCCTGCGTGATGTCGACTTCGGTGCCGACCGAAACCTTCTTCAGCGTCACGGTCACCTGAATTTCGCCAGGCAGATTGGGGTCGTCGAATTTGTCGGTGTAGCGCAGGCGTTCGCCCGGGACGAGCTCGAGATATTCGCCGCCGAAGGCGTGGCTGTTGCCCGTCGTGAAATTCCGGAACGACATCTTGAACGTGCCGCCGACCTTGGGCTCCAGATGGTGCACGGTGCAGGTAAAGCCGTTGGGCGGAAGCCATTTCGCCAGTGCGTCAGCCTCGAGGAAGGCGCGATAGACCTTCTCCGGACTGGTCGAAAGAACGCGGTGCAAGCGGACAGTGCTGGGCATGTTGGTCGTCCCTGTGAATTGATGGACCCGACATTAGCGTCTACGGCCCATTCATGTCCCGAGGACGACCGAGACGCTGCCGATCCGACAGGGCGCCTCAGATTTTCTTGCCATCACCTCATCTGTACGACGACCTTCCCCTTGGCCCGACCCTGTTCGAGATAAGCGAGCGCCTCCTTGGCCCGATCGAACGGGAATACCTTGTCGATGACCGGCCGGATGCGCTCTGCCTCGAGGAGCTTGCCGATCTCCGCGAGCTGGTTGCCGTCCGGACGCACGAAGAGGAACGAATAGGACGCGCCGCGCGTCCTGGCGCCGCGGATGATCTTGCGGCTCAGCAATCCGAACAGGAGCTTCATGACAAAGTTCATGCTGCGGGCGCGCGCGAACGCAGCGTCCGGCGGGCCGACGAGCGAGACGACTGAGCTTCCGCGCTTCAGGATCCGCAGCGATTTTTCGATGGCATCGCCTCTGACCGTGCCCAGCACGGCATCGTAGTCCTTCAGCACGTCCTCAAATTGCTGTTTCTTGTAATCGACCACTTCGTCGGCGCCGAGGCTGCGCACCAGGTCGACATTGCCCGTGCTTGTGGTCGTGCCGACCTTCGCGCCGAGATATTTTGCTAACTGGATCGCGAAAGTGCCGATGCCGCCCGATCCTGCCGGGATGAATGCCTTCTGGCCGGGTCTGAGCTGCGCACGCTCCTTGAGCGCCTGCCAGGACGTCAGTCCGACCATCGGGATCGAGGCCGCCTGCACGTAGTCCAGATTGGCGGGCTTGAGCGCAGCAGCGCGCTCGGGCACGCGCGCGAACTCGGCGAGCGCACCGACGCCGCCGAGGTCGAAGATGCTGGCGAAGACGGCGTCGCCCGGTTTGAAGCGGGTCACTTGGCTTCCCACCTCCACCACGACGCCCGCGAGATCGCTGCCTAGCGTGGCCGGCAGCTCGAGCTTGAGGATGGGCTTGAACGTTCCTTTCGGAATCATGGTGTCGATCGGATTGAGGCCAGCCGCGTGGACCTCAACCAGGATTTCGTCGGGCCGGGGCATCGGCCGGGGCGTGTCGGCGAATGTGACCTGATCCGGCCGGCCGTATTTTTTCAGGATGAGTGCTTTCATGTGTCTCTGCGGTTGAGATGCTCGGGGGCCTGGCCGTGATGACGGCAGTCCGCGCTTGCGGCGGCCGCCGCTTGTCAGAAGGCTCGCGCGCGGCTGGCAGCTGCCACCGGACCGGCATCAAGCCGCAGGTCCTTTCGAATTCCGGCATCCACCAGGCCGGCAGGCGCGAACCGGCGGAGCCATCGCAGGCGGCCCGCAAGGCGGCCGGCCGTGTATCGGATCTTCGGGCGCGCCGCGTTGGCGGCTGCCAGGACAGCGTCGGCAACGACGCCTGGCGGCTCGGCCGTCGCCATCACTTCGTTCACCCGCTTGCTCACGCCCGCGCGGACCACGCGATACTCATCGAGCTTGGTGTCGGGTTCGACGAAATTCGCGTCGAATGGCGTCTTCGTATAGGCGGGCTCGATGACCGAAACGCGGATCCCCCACGTGCGAAGCTCGTGGTCGAGCGATTCCGAATAGCCTTCCACGGCGTGCTTGGTGGCGGCATAGAGCGCGCCATACGGCATCGGCAAAAAGCCGAGCACAGAGCCGATGTTGATAATGCGGCCGCGCCCTTGGCGCCGCATGTGAGGCACGACGGCGCGCGTCATTCGGACGAGCCCGAAGAAATTCGTTTCGAAGATCGACCGGGCCTGATCGAGCGAGCTCTCTTCCGCTCCGGCAGGAGCGACACCGAAGCCCGCATTATTCACGAGCAGATCGATGCGACCGTCGCGCCTCATCACCTCGTTGACCGCGGCTTCCACCGAGTCATCGCTGGTCACGTCCAGGGACAGCATCTCGAACGATCGTTTGCCGGCCTCGGCCCCGCGACGGCTGGTGCCGTAAACCTTGTAGCCGGCTTTTGCGAGCCGCTCTGCGGTTGCCTCGCCGATGCCTGACGAGGCGCCGGTCACGAGGGCGATCTTCCCATGGGGCTCAGCCATCTCTTCTCCTGATGATGCCGGGCGGCGGGGGCGATCACATCGCGCACGCGGGCCGGCATAGGTTCGTTCCGGTTCGGTCTTTTTTGATTACGATCGTAATCATTGCTTAAGATGACGATCGTAATTATACTTGTCAAGGCTCCCCGGTTTTCCACGGGCCAAAGGTCTGCAACATGCGCATCTCGAAGGAAAAAGCGGCCGAGAACCGCGATCGCATTCTCAAGGCCGCATCCCGCCTGATGCGGGAACGCGGCATCTCCGGGGTCGGCGTGGATGCGCTGACCGAAGCCGCCGGGATGACCCACGGCAGCCTCTACAGCCAGTTCGGCTCAAAGGAGCGGCTGGTCGAGGAAGCGGTCGCCGACGCGATCGCGTCCAAAGGGCGGGAGCTGCGTGAGGACGCGACTGTCGATGATTATGTTTCCGAGTATCTCTCGGCGGAGCACCGCGACGACCCGGGAAGTGGCTGCCCCTTTGCGGCCTTGTGTTGCGAGATGCGGCAGCAGAGCAAAGGCGCGCGCGAGCGTTTCACGGCCGGGGTGAAGGGCATGGTCGGATGGTTGAGCAGCCGGATGGATAAAGGGACGAAGCTGAAGCGGCGCGATGACCAGGCGCTCGCGACCTTATCCTCCCTGGTCGGGGCGCTCGTGCTCGCCCGGGCCGTGAACGATCCCAAGCTGTCGGACGATATTCTTCGCGCGGCCAGGAACGGGTTGGGCGGCTGACGGGGGCGTTCGGCTATGTCGCCGCGACGTCCTGCGGCGTCATCGTGAACGCCAGTCGGTAGCGGCCGATTGTCGGATTGTCCCGCGCGCCCGCGGCGTCAAGCGCTGAAGGTGAGAGCTGGTTGGCGACAACGCCTTCGACCGCATCGGGATCGTAACCGGACAGCAGCACGATCCAGTCGGCGGCGCCGTCCTTGCCGCGGATCTGCTGTTCGGTCGTGGGCGAGCTCGTCCTGGGCGTGTCGGTCAGGAGGAGGTGGGCCCCTGTCAGTCCCGGTCTATGCGCCAATGCGCCGAGCGTCTCCGAGAGGTGCGCCTGCAACTCCGCCTCCCGTCCGACGGCTGGCGAGAGCCTGACGGTCGCGAGCGAGGTCGCAACGCCGCCGCCGAAGCTCGCCACGATCCGGCACTGGCTGCGGACCATGCCGAGGTGATGCGGCATCATCCTGGTCGACCACGGTGTCGGCGCGTTGAGGCGGTCGAGATATCCGCGCGATGAGAGGACTTCGTACTGCTCCAGTTCGTAGAGCACGAAGAAGCCTTCCGCATCCGTCGTGCTGGTCCAGCGCGAGCCGCGCCGGAAGCCGGCAATGCTCATCCGCTCCGGGAAGTGTTCGTGCGAATGCCAGTCGCCGAATTCCGTGCGCTGCTCGGGGCGGACGTTCCACCACATCGCGACGGCCGCCTTTCCCAACAGTGACATGCTGACCTCGATCCTTTTCAACTCGTTGCTTGCATGCGCGCGGCGGAGAACCAAAGGACGACTGCGATCGTTCTCAACACGTCCGGCATCGCTCTCCACATAGCGTTCGCGCCTGGACCTGGCGCCGTCCGCGTCTCCTGCTTGCAGTCACGTTCGACGCGCTCCGTTCACACTTCGAAATGATCGAGCCGAACTTTAGCTCAACTCGGAGAGTAGCCACCGGCCGACCGCGTACGGCGCCGGCGGCGATCTCGATGTGCATCCATCGTAACCGAGGAGACTTGCGACATGAAGCAGACAACGCTGCGTTACCGGGCCTTGCGCCGGGTCCGCGGCATGCCGGCGGAGATGGCCTCGAGACTGCTTGGAATGCCGGCCATCAGCCGGAAATTGGACAAGGCTTACGAAAAGGCGCGCGCATCTCACAGGCCGTACCTCCCCAAACTCCCGCCGCTTGACACGGAAATCGTCGCCGGGCTGGAAAAGAACGGCGTCTACATCACCTCGCTCGAAGCGCTGGATCTGCCTGGCACGGACGCGCTTTTGACGTCGGCGACCGGAATTGCGGACGCCTATTCCCGCCGCGCCGGAAGGGGCGAGTTTGGTGGCGAATATACGGTGCAGGTCGGCGCCGAAGACATGATGCGCCATCCGCATATCGTCCGCTGGCCTCTCCACGATCGCATCCTCGACATCGTCGAGACCTATCTCGGCCTGCCTGCTGCATGTGACACGCTGAACTTCTTCTATACCGTCGCCGACGGCAGGCAGGTGGCGGCACGCAGATGGCATCGCGACCTCGAGGACCGGCGGATGGTCAAGATGATCGTCTACCTGCACGATGTCGACATCGATACCGGCCCGCTCGAAATCCTGCACCGTCGCTTTCCGGGGAGCGACTCGCTCGACGGTGCCAACTTTCCTGTCCTGACGCAGGAAATGCTGGAGGAGAGGCTCGGCGCGACGCTGCAAAGCGGCGACGTGACGACCTGCATCGGCAAGGCCGGCACGGTGATCTTCACGGATGTCGCCAGCCACTACCATCGTGGGCGCCCGGCGATCGCGCGTGACCGCTGCGCGCTGTTCTACAACTTCTTTTCGCGCACGCCGCTGCGGCCGTTCTTCTGCGAGCGGCACGTGTTCTCACGGCAGCAGCTTTCCGAACTTGCTGCCGGCCAGTCCGCTCGGGCGCGCGACTGCATGCTGTGGCACTCCAACGTGCCTCTGCTTGCCAGGATCGTACCCCCGGCACGGCTCTAGAGATCAACGGTTCATCCGACGGGCGCGGAGCACGCCCCGTGCCGTCCGTGCGCAAGGACGTTGACCGTGTTTGCCGGCATTGGCGGGATCAGTCCCGGTGTCCATGCTTGATCGACTAAAGCCACAATTCTGTTGTCGTTCTCCGATCAATTCGTGGGCTGGATCGGGGGGCTTCCTTGCGCAGGATCTTTTGGGTTTTCGCCGTTTCGCTCTGTTGTCTCGGCTCGCCCCTAGAGGCCGCAGGCATCCAGCTTCTCGACGCCGATCCGGCGCTGTCAGGCGCGATCTGGTATCCGTGCGCGGCGGAGCCGACGCATGTGGCACTGGGCAGTCTTTCGGTCGGTGCCGATTTCGACCTGAAGGGCGCGAAGGATTGTCCCGTCTCGGGGGCAAAGCTCCCGTTCGTCATCTTCTCGCACGGCCGGGGCGGGTGGTTCGGCGCGAACCATGACACCGCGGAGGCGCTGGCCGATGCCGGCTTCGTCGTCGCTTCTATCAATCATCCCGGCGACACGTTCAGCGATTCCTCGCGGCGCGACACCTTGTCGGTTTGGGGATCGCGCCCGGCGGACATCGTTCGTTTGCTCGATTTCGTGCTGAACACCTGGAAGGACAGGGCGGTGATCGATCCCGCCAAGGTCGGCTTCTTCGGCTTCTCGCTCGGAGGGGCTACCGGCTTCGTGCTGATGGGGACCAGGCCGGATTTCGCGAGGGTGGCCAGTTTCTGCAAGGAGACGACGGGCGCTTGCGCACAGCTTCACAATGGCGAGACGCCGCCTGACCCGATACAGGACGCGCGCATCCGCACAGCCGTCATCGTTGATCCCGCGCCGGGCGTCCTGACGCGCGAGAACCTCGCCGCCGTCAAGGTTCCGTTCCAGTTCTGGCGATCGCAGTTCGGCGGGCCCGGCGTCGGTGATGGTTCAGGCACGGAGCGCGTTGCGGAGGGATTGCCGGGCAAGCCCGAGATTCATGTCGTGCCGGCCGGCCACTTTGCCTTCCTCGCGCCTTGCTCGGCCGAGCTTGCGGCGGCGGTGCCGCGCATCTGCACCGACGTGCCGGCGGGATTCGACCGGGTCGCGTTCCACCGCGAGTTCAATACGGCCGTGATGCAGTTTTTTCGCGAGCAGCTCGGGAGCGGAGATCGCTGAGCGCGCAGCTCGGATCGAGGCTCTCCGAGGCGCGGTCGCCTTGGCGGATGGATCACGCCGCTCTGTCCCGCGAAATCGACTCGATGTTGTTGTGTTACGTCGGCGCCCTCAGGCCCGGAGAGCTGAGCCACGCGTCGATCTGGATGGCGGTCTCGTCCTGCCGCACCCTTCGCAGCAGCATCTCACGGCGCCGGCCGGGAGGGAGTGAGCGGGCCTCGTCGCGCAGACGGCCGATCTCATTGACGAGCCGCTGTTTGAGAGTTTGACTCTGTTTGAAGCGACGTCGTTCCATGGCAATGCTCCCCTTGTTCGGATAGGGCGGGAGCGCAACTGGCGTTCTCATCACCGATGAAAGCCACGGGCCGGGCGGTGATGAGGAACCATACCACAAACCCATCGCGTGTATGTCCACAAAGACACACTGTTCGCCCGGAAGTGTCGCGAGCCTCAACCGTTCCGCCGGAGCCGGCGCGCAATTAAATCCGGCCCAAGCCTTGTAACTGACCGTTATGGGGTATAGCCTGTCGCCATTCGTTCAGCCGCTGTGCCTTGTTGAATGCGCCCGCGGGCTCCTTTTTCCAGAGACATCGACGAATTGAATCGATTCTGCGTGAGCGTCACGCGGGCTACGCGCATGCGCGCTTTGGAGAAGAAGAATGCCGACAGGAACAGTGAAGTGGTTTAACGGCCAGAAGGGCTTTGGATTCATTCAGCCCGACGACGGCGGCAACGACGTGTTCGTTCACGTCAGCGCGGTCGAACGGGCCGGTCTTTCGGGTCTCGCCGAGGGCCAAAAGGTCAACTTCGAGGCCAAGACCGACAAGATGCGGGGCAAGGTCAGCGCTGAGAATCTCTCGCTGGCCTAAGCTCTCAAGTGCCGTTTCACGGATGTACTGAAACGGCCATGCGACCCGCTCGATCCCTGGATTGAGCGGGTTTTGTCCGTTGCCAAGCAGGGTGGAAGATGAGCGCCAGGAAGTCGGCAGAACCTTCGCCCGCAGGTATCGCGCGTTCCAACCGCCAACGCCTGGCGGCTGAAGAGGGCGCGCGGGCGATGGCAGATGCCGAACGGCAGTCTGCCGAACTCCGCAAGAACATGGCGCGGCTACGCGAGTTGCGGGAGGCCAAGGAAGCGGCCGACGCAGATATTCGCGCGTCGTTGCCGGCGCCCACGCCGAAGAAGCGCGCGCGGAAATCGCCGCGATAGTCGGGTTCGATAGCGCCGACGATCATTCCAGGAGGGCCGGTCACATGCCAAAGAGTGCGGGTCGTGCCTAGGATCAAGCCGGACAACGGCGGCACAATCACCTTTTTTCTCGCGCTTGGCGCGGGTCGACAGATGTGCCGGCTTGCCACCACGTTCCAGACGCAGAAGCAGGCCTTCAGCTATCTCCAGAAGTACCGGACGGAGTTCGAGCGTATCGCGCGGATACGGCTGGCTTCCGGCGAACTCGAAGACGGGATCGTCGTGCTCTCGATGCTATAGGCCGATGCTATAGGCCAGGCGCGGGCGCCGATCGTGAGGCGCCCCTTCATACCGCTCCCTATTCGGAGCGACCCCTCGGCTTGGCCTCGCGGGGCTTGGCCTCGCGGGCCAACCGCTCCGCCTTCAGCCGCTCACGGTTCTCGTTGAAGGCGTGCTGGTCCTTCGCATAGTCGTTCATCGGCTTGTGCGTGTTGGCAGGCTTGAACGCCTTGTCGGCTTCACGCTTGGCGCGATCAGAGGATTGATGTCTCAACATATCGACCTCGTTTGATCAACGGGCGTGGTCCTGGCAAGTGGCGGACGCGACGCCTCCCGCTCGCAAGCTGAGATGGATCGACTTGTCACCCTCGGAACGAGGAGGCGGACAATTCTGCAGCATTGGGCAGGTATTCTGCGAGGCGCTCGGTCACTCGCGGTGGAGGCGGCTCGCTCGCATTTCCGAGAGCGCGCCGGCGAAAGAATAACGGCCGGCGACCGCATCTGTTCCTCCGGACCCGTCCTTAATTCGGTGTCGGCTGGTTCATTGCGGCAAGCGTGCCGATCACGGGATGCAGTCCCTCCCGCCGCCAACAAAAAGGCCGCCGAAAACCGGCGGCCTTTCGTGTCTCTGATCGAACCGCTTACTCTGCGGCCTGCTTCTGCGGCGGGGCGAGCGCGCCGGACTTGTGGATGTCGGCGACCTGGTGGTCCGAGAAGCCGAGCACGGAGCGCAGGATCTCGTCGGTGTGCTCGCCGAGCAGCGGGGAGCGCTTCACGTCGCTCGGGCTATCCGACAGCTTGATCGGGTTACCGACCGAGATGTACTTGCCGCGGGTGGGGTGGTCGACCTCGACCAAGGTGCCGGTCGCGCGCAGCGACTGGTCCTCGATGATCTCCTTCATCGACAGGATCGGGCCGCAGGGGATGTCGTCCTTGTTGAGGATCTCCATCGCCTCGAACTTCGTCTTGGTCATCGTCCACTGCTCGATGCGGGCGAAGATCTCGTTGAGGCGCGACAGCCGGGCCGGCGGCTTGGCGTAGTCGGGATGGGTCTTCCACCCGGGTTCGCCGATCACGTCGCAGATCTTCTCCCAGACCGGGGCCTGGGTGATGAAATAGAGGTAGGCGTTGGGATCGGTCTCCCAGCCCTTGCACTTGACGATGCGGCCGGGCTGACCGCCGCCGGAATCGTTGCCGGCGCGAGGCACGGCGTCGCCGAACGGTATGCCTTCGCCATACTGGCTGTATTCCTTGAGCGGACCATGGGCGAGGCGCTGCTGGTCGCGCAGCTTGACGCGGGCGAGGTTCAGCACGCCGTCCTGCATAGCGGCGGTGACCTTCTGGCCCTTGCCGGTGACGGTGCGCTGGTAAAGCGCGGTGACGATGCCGAGCGCCAGGTGCAGGCCGGTGCCGCTGTCGCCGATCTGCGCGCCGGTGACGAGCGGCAGGCCGTCGCGGAAGCCGGTGGTCGAGGCGGCGCCGCCGGTGCACTGCGCGACGTTCTCATAGACCTTGCAGTCCTCGTACGGTCCGGGGCCAAAGCCCTTGATCGAGGCGACGATCATCTTCGGGTTGATCGCCTGGATCTTCTCCCAGGGGAAGCCCATGCGGTCGAGCACGCCGGGGCCGAAGTTTTCGACCAGCACGTCGCACTTCTTGATCAGCTCGGTGAGGACTTCCTTGCCCTTGGGGTTCTTGGTGTCGAGCGTGATCGAGCGCTTGTTGTGGTTCAGCATGGTGAAATACAGGCTGTCCACGTTCGGGATGTCCTGCAACTGGCCGCGGGTGATGTCACCCACGCCCGGGCGTTCAACCTTGATCACGTCGGCGCCGAACCAGGCGAGCAGCTGCGTGCAGGTCGGTCCGGACTGGACGTGGGTGAAGTCGAGAATGCGAACGCCCGTGAGCGCTTTGGTCATCGTGTTGCTCCGTATTACTCTGTCTGCCCCTGCACCCGCAGGGCGTAATGGGTTGAAGGGGAGGACTTACTTCTTCTTCTGAAGGACGCTCTGCGGATTGAGGTTGCCGATGCGGCCGCTCTCCGAGCCGGCGGCCGGATCGATCACCGCGTTGATGAGCGTCGGCTTGCCCGAGGCCATCGCCTCGTTGACGGCGCGCTTGAGCTCGTCGGGCGAGGTGGCATTCACGCCGACGCCGCCGAAGGCTTCCATCATCTTGTCGTAGCGCGCGCCCTTGACGAACACCGTCGTCGCCGGATCGGCGTTGACGCTGTTGACGTCGGTGCCGCGATAGATGCCGTCATTGTTGAAGATGACGACGCAGATCGGAAGGTTGTAGCGGCAGATGGTCTCGACCTCCATGCCGGAGAAGCCGAAGGCCGAGTCGCCTTCCACCGCGAGCACGGGATGGCCGGTCTCGAGCGCGGCCGCGATCGCCTGGCCCATGCCGATGCCCATCACGCCCCAGGTGCCGACGTCGAGACGCTTGCGCGGCTTGTACATGTCGATGACGCCGCGGGCGAGGTCGAGCGTGTTGGCGCCTTCGTTGACGAGGATCGCCTCGGGATGGTCCTTGATCACGTTCTTCAGCACGCCGAGCGCGCCGTGATAGTCCATCGGCGACTTGTTGTTCATGAGCTTCGGCGCCATCTTGGCGACGTTCTCTTCGCGCTTGGACGAAATCGCCTTGGTCCACTCGGCGGGCGGGGCGGTCCAGCCCGCAGCCATCGCCTGGTTGAAGGCGGAGACGACCGAGCCGATGTCGCCGACGACGGGCGCGACGATCTCGACGTTGGAGTCCATTTCCCTCGGCTCGATGTCGACCTGGATGAACTTCTTGGGCGCTTCACCCCAGCTCTTGCCCTTGCCGTGCGAGAGCAGCCAGTTCAGCCGCGCGCCGATCAGCATGACGACGTCGGATTCCTTCAGCACCGTCGAGCGAGCCGCGCCGGCGCATTGCGGATGCGTGTCGGGGAGGAGGCCCTTGGCCATGCTCATCGGCAGGAACGGCACGCCGCTCTTCTCGACGAAGCTCTTGATCTCCTCGTCGGCCTGCGCGTAGGCCGCGCCCTTGCCGAGGATGATGAGCGGACGCTTCGCGCTCTTCAGCACGTCGAGTGCGCGCTTCACCGACGCGGGCGAGGGGATCTGCGCGGGCGCAGCGTCGATCACCTTGACCAGCGACTTCTGGCCGGCCTCTGCGTTCATCACCTGGCCGAACAGCTTGGCCGGCAGATCGAGATAGACGCCGCCCGGACGGCCCGAGACCGCGGCGCGGATGGCGCGGGCAAAACCGATGCCGATGTCCTGGGCGTGCAGCACGCGATAGGCCGCCTTGCACAGGGGCTTCGCAATCGCGAGCTGGTCCATTTCCTCGTAGTCGCCCTGCTGGAGGTCGACGATCTCGCGCTCCGAGGAGCCCGAGACCAGGATCATCGGGTAGCAGTTGGTGGTGGCGTGCGCGAGCGCGGTGAGACCGTTGAGGAAGCCGGGCGCGGAGACCGTGAGGCAGACGCCGGGCTTCTTGGTGAGGTAGCCGGCAATGCCCGCGGCGTAGCCGGCGTTCTGCTCGTGGCGGAAGGAGATCACGCGAATGCCGGCGGCCTGCGCCATGCGGCCCAAGTCCGTGATCGGGATGCCCGGCACATTATAGATGGTGTTGATGCCGTTCAGCTTGAGCGCGTCGATGACGAGATGGAAGCCATCCGTCAATTCCTGCTCGGTGCCCGGTGCCTCGGACTTGGTCGCGGTGTTCAGCATGGGCCTTGTCTCCCTGGTCTCAATACTGGGGCGAATGTTTCGCCCTTCTGGTGAACGTTGCTAGGTAAAGAGTTCCTGACCGTGCGCTTCGACGTAAGCGGCAAGGCCAAGGGTGTGGTCGCGGGCGCGCTTCTCGGCGAGCTCGGTGTCGCGCGCTTCCAGTGCTTCGATCATGCCGAGATGCTCGGGCAGCGAGGTCGCGGTGCGGTCCTTGCGTCCGATAGTCAGCTGCCGGTAGCCGCGCACGTGCAGCAGCAGGTCGTTGGTGAGATCGACCAGCACGGGGGATTCCGACAGCGAGATCAGCGCCTGGTGGAAGGCGATGTTGGCGCGTGAATATTCCTCGACGTGATCCTCGGGCAGGCGGTCCTTGCCGAAGTCCTTGAAGAAGTCGCGCAGCGCCGTGATGTCCTTCTTGCGCGCGGTGGTGGTGATGAGGCGGGCCGCCATGCTCTCCAGCGCCGCCCAGGCGCGGATCATGTCGACGATCTCGCTCTTGGTCCGGCGCACCACCATGATGCCGCGGCGCGGAACCGTCTTCACGAAACCGTCCTGCTCGAGCATCGCGATGGCTTCGCGGATCGGCGTGCGGCTGACACCCAGGCGCTCGGACAGTGCACGCTCGTCGAGCATCACCGGCTCGGGCGTCGAATAGATGTCCATCTTGAGGATGGCTTCCTTCAAGGCGTCATACGCCTTGTTCTTGAAGCTGCTCTCCGGGGCAATACGAACGATTGCGATATCTGCCTCGGCCATGTTCGGCAACGCCTTGGTTGGTTTCCGTAGTGACACGACGAATCTCCTCCAGTGGGAGTCGTCTTTTACAGGATTATTAACTGGAAAGTTTTTGGCATACCACATGCCAGAATGTCAAGCTGCCTATTTTTTGCGGCATTCCAGGGGGTGCCGCAGCTTGACAAATTGGCTTCTGGCATACCAAATGCCATCGCCAGCCATTTTTGATCCAAGCCGGCGGAGTAATCTCAGGCTTTATGCCACTCCGTTCCGCCGCATGGAACAGAGCGCGGCGAATGGCAAGCATCACGGGCAGCCGCAACACGCGCGCGCTTTGCAAAGAACGAACTAGGTCAAGGGAGAAGCCACATGTCCAATTCCAAAGATGCCGTCCGCAAGGTGCTCGACCAGGTCAAGGCGGACAATCGCACCAGCCTGACGGCGCCGGAAGGCAAGCTGGTCTGCGACGCCTACGGCATTCCGGTGCCGAAGGAGGGCGTGGCGAAGTCGGCGGGCGAGGCCGGCAAGATGGCGTCCTCGATGGGCTTCCCGGTCGTGATGAAGATCGTCTCGCCGGACATTCTCCACAAGACCGAAGCCGGCGGCGTCATCGTCGGCCTCAAGACGGCCGAGGACGCCGAGAAGGCCTACGAGACCATTCTCGGCAACGCCAGGAAGTACAAGGCCGACGCCAAGATCGAGGGCGTCCAGGTGCAGCAGATGCTGGCCGGCGGCACCGAGGTCATCGTCGGCTCGATCACCGACGGCTCGTTCGGCAAGCTAGTCGCCTTCGGCCTCGGCGGCGTGCTGGTCGAAGTGCTGAAGGACATCACCTTCCGCCTCGCGCCCGCGACCAAGGAAGACGCGCTGTCGATGCTCGACGGCATCCAGGCCCATGAGATTCTGAAGGGCGTGCGCGGCGGCGAGCCGGTCAACCGTACGGCGCTGGCCGACGTCATCGTCAAGGTCTCGCAGCTCGTCACCGATTTCCCTGAAATCGTCGAGCTCGACCTCAATCCGGTGTTCGCGACGGCGAAGAGCGCGATCGCGGCCGACGTCCGCATCGTCGTCGACTTCGCCTACAAGCCCAAGCCGAAGCCGCGCCCGACCGAAGAGATCGTCGCGGCGATGAGCCGCATCATGCAGCCGAAGGCGGTCGCCGTGGTCGGCGCCTCCGCCGAGGACGGCAAGATCGGCAACTCCGTGATGAAGAACCTCATCAACGGCGGCTACAAGGGCGACATCTATCCGATCCATCCCAAGGCCGCCGAGATCCTCGGCTACAAGGCCTACAAGAGCGTCAAGGACGTGCCGGGTGTGATCGACACCGCGGTGTTCGCGATTCCCGCGAAGTTCGTGGCAGCAGCGCTGACCGAATGCGGCGAGAAGAAGATCCCGGGTGCGGTGCTGATTCCGTCGGGCTTTGCGGAGGCCGGCGCGCCGGAGCTCCAGGCCGAGATCGTCGAGGTCGGCAAGAAGTACGACATCCGCCTGATGGGGCCGAACATCTACGGCTTCTACTATACGCCCGCCAATCTCTGCGCGACCTTCTGCACCGCCTATGACGTCAAGGGCCACGCGGCGCTGTCGTCGCAGTCGGGCGGCATCGGCATGGCCATCATCGGCTTCTCGCGCTCGGCCAAGATGGGCGTCTCGGCGATCGTCGGCCTCGGCAACAAGTCCGACATCGACGAGGACGATCTGCTCGCCTTCTTCGAGCAGGACCCCAACACCAACCTGATCGCGCAGCACTGCGAGGACCTCAAGGACGGCCGCGCCTTCGCGGAAGCCGCCAAGCGTGTCTCCAAGAAGAAGCCGGTCGTCGTGCTCAAGGCCGGCCGCACCTCGGCCGGCGCGAAGGCGGCGTCCTCGCACACCGGCGCGCTCGCCGGCAACGACAAGATCTACGAGGACGTCCTGGCGCAGTCCGGCGTGATCCGCGCCCGCAGCTTGCGGCAGCTGCTCGAATTCGCCCGCGGCGTGCCGGTGCTGCCGACGCCGAAGGGCGAGAACGTACTGATCATCACCGGTGCGGGCGGCTCGGGCGTGCTGCTGTCGGACTCCTGCGTCGACAACGGCCTGTCGCTGATGTCGATGCCGCCGGATCTGGACGCGGCCTTCCGCAAGTTCATCCCGCCGTTTGGCGCTGCCGGAAATCCTGTGGATATCACCGGCGGCGAGCCGCCGATCACCTATGTCAACACGGTGAAGCTCGGCCTGTCGGACGAGCGCATCCATTCGCTGATCCTCGGCTACTGGCACACCATCGTCACGCCGCCGATGGTGTTCGCCCGCAACATGGTCGAGGTGAAGAAGGAGATGGAGGCCAAGGGCTTCGTGAAGCCGATCGTGGCCTCGCTCGCCGGCGACGTCGAGGTCGAGGAAGCCGCCGAATATCTCTACCAGAACGGTATCCCGGCCTACGCCTATTCGACCGAGCTGCCGGTCGAGGTGTTGGGCGCCAAGTACAAGTGGGCGCGCGGGGCAGGGCTGCTCTGAGATGACGTTCGCCTCTCCCCGCTTGCGGGGAGAGGCCGAATTCGAGCAAAGCTCGAATTCGGGTGAGGGGGACTCTCCGCGAGTCCACCTCTCACCGTCCTTGTGGAAGCTCCCCCTCACCCCGACCCTCTCCCCGCAAGCGGGGCGAGGGAGAACGGTTAGGTCGCGATGAGCAAGAACGTGATCCGGCGCAAATCGCTCGAGCCCAGGTCGCCTGCGGAGGCCGACCATGACGCGCGCGACGGCGGCGTGCAGTCCGTCGATCGCGCGCTGTCGATCCTCGAGACGCTGGCCGAAGACGACGAAGGCTATCGCCTCAGCGACCTCGCCGTGCGCACCGGCCTGTCGGCCTCCACCGTCCACCGCCTGCTGGCAACGCTGGAAAGCCGCCGCTTCGTTCAGTTCGACCGCGCCGAATCCAAATGGCATGTCGGCGTGCGTAGCTTCACGGTGGGCGCCAGCTTTGCGCGGCGGCGCAATTTCTCCACACAGGCCATTCCCTATTTGCGCAAGCTGCGCGATCTCACCCGCGAGACCGCCAATCTCGCCGTCGTCGACGACGAGTTCATCATCGTGCTGACCCGCATGGAGAGCCGCGAGATCATGCGCTCGCTGACCCAGGTCGGCGGCCGCGTCGCCATGGTGACGTCAGGCGTCGGCAAGGCGGTGCTCGCGACCTATTCGGACGAGGACGTCGGCGCCGTCATCCGCCATCACGGCATGCCCCGCCTGACCGAGAAATCGATCGTGCGGCCGAGCGACCTGTTCAAGGAGCTCGAAAAGATCCGCAAGCAGGGCTTTGCGATCGATGACGAAGAGGCCTGCATGGGCCTGCGCTGTATTGCCGCAGTCGTCTACAGCGACTGCGCCGAGCCGCTGGCGGCGATCTCCGTCTCCGGCATGACCAGCCGTCTGACCGACGACAGGTTGCCGGAAATCGGGCAAATTGTGCGCGATGTCGCCGGTGAGCTGACGGTCGCGCTCGGCGGGGTGATGCCGAACTCCCGCTGAAGGAATACGGGCGCCGTCGCTGGACAGCATCGGCCGTTTTGGCTGATATGCGACCAAACGACACAATGCGGCAGCTGATCAGCAACGTCCGCACGAGCCCGGAGAATGCCCTCATGTTTCGATATCCCGCGCGCCTTGTCGGCGCAGCCGTCGCGCTGACCCTTGCGGCAGCCACGCCTGCCTTCGCCCAGCAGCTCGAGCTCAAGCTGATGGCACCGGCGGCACCGGGCGGGGGCTGGGACCAGACCGCGCGCTCGATGCAGCAGGCGCTGGTCGCCGCCGGCGTCGCGCGCAGCGTGCAGGTCACCAACGTCCCCGGCGCGGGCGGCAGCGTCGGCATCGCGCAGTTCGTCAACGGCGCCAAGGGCGACGGCAACCAGCTGATGGTCAACGGCTTCGTCATGGTCGGCGCGCTCGCCATGAACAAGTCGCCGGTGACGCTCGAGCAGGTGACGCCGATCGCGCGCCTCACCGAGGAAATCCAGGTGATCGTGGTGCCGGCGAATTCGCCCATCAAGACGGCGCAGGATCTGGCCGCCGCGGTGAAGGCCGATATCGCCAAGGTGACCTTCGCCGGCGGTTCGGCCGGCGGCGTCGACCATGTGATGGCGGCATTGTTCGCCGGCGCCGTCGGCGCCGATGCGAAGAAGATCAACTACATCCCGTTCTCCGGCGGCGGCGAGTCTCTGGCGGCGATCCTCGGCGGCAAGGTCACCGCGGGCATTTCGGGGATGAGCGAATATGACGGGCAGATCAAGTCCGGCAAGCTGCGCGCGATCGGCGTGACCTCGGAGAAGCGCATCGCAGGCAGCGACATCCCGACCTTCAAGGAGCAAGGCATCGACCTCGTGATCGCCAATTGGCGTTCGGTGGTCGCGCCTCCCGGCATCACGCCGGAGCAGCGCAAGACCTTGAGCGATGCGGTCGAGAAGATGGTGAAGTCCGACGCCTGGAAGGAGATCCTCAAGCAGAAGGGCTGGGAGGACGCCTATCTCGGCGGCGACGCCTTCGCCGACTTCCTGAAGAAGGAAACCGTGCGCGTCACCGACGTGCTGAAATCGGTCGGCCTGGTCAAGTCATGACCTCAGGCGATCCGGCCCAGCCGCCGCGGCGCGTCGATCGCGCCGGCATCGTCATCGCCGCATTGCTCGCAGGTCTCGCCGCGGTGCTGGTCTGGGACGCGCGCGGGCTGCAGTCCACCGCAATGTACGGGATGGGGCCGGAGGCGATGCCGGTCGTGATCGCCACCGGCCTCGCGCTGCTCGCGATCGGCAATCTCATCGACGCGCTGCGCGGCAATCTGCCGGCGCGCGAGAGCGCCGATCCTGTGCCTGTGGTCTTGATCCTCGTCGGCCTTGCGCTCCTGATCGCCATCATCGGCTTCGGCGGCGGCTTCATCCTGGCGACGTCGGCGCTGTTCGTCACGACGTCGGCGGCCTTCGGACGCCGTGCCGTCCTCGTCGACTCCGTCATCGCCCTCGTGATGTCGACCCTCATCTATCTCGCGTTCGACCGGCTGTTGACGCTGAGCCTTCCCGCCGGCCCCCTGGAGCGACTGTTGTGATGGACACTTTTGCGGCGCTGGCGCACGGCATGGCGGTCGCCGTCCAGCCGATGAACCTGCTGTACGCGCTGATCGGCGTGTTCCTCGGCACGGCTGTGGGCGTGCTGCCCGGCATCGGCCCGGCGCTGACGGTCGCGCTGCTGCTGCCTGTCACCTACAAGCTCGATCCCGGCGGCTCGCTGATCATGTTTGCCGGCATCTATTATGGCGGCATGTATGGCGGGTCGACCACCGCGATCCTGATCAACACGCCCGGCGAGAGCGCCTCGATGGCGACCGCGCTCGAAGGCAACAAGATGGCCAAGGCCGGCCGCGGCGGGCCGGCGCTCGCGACCTCAGCGATCGGCTCCTTCGTCGCCGGTACCATCGCCACCATCGGGCTCGCCTTTCTCGCGCCGTGGCTGGTCGATTTCGCCGTGCGCTTCGGCCCCGAGGATTATTTCGCGCTGATGTGCGTTGCCTTCGTCACGGTGTCGGCGACCTTCGGCGATTCCCCCATCCGCGGCCTCACCAGCCTGTTCATCGGCCTGACGCTCGGCCTCGTCGGCATCGACAAGCTGACCGGTCAGGCGCGGCTCGCGTTCGGCGTCCCCGAGTTGCTCGACGGTGTCGAGGTGACGACGCTTGCGGTCGGTCTGTTCGCAGTCGGCGAGGCGCTCTACGTCGCATCGCGCCGCCACCACGCCGAGGAGAAGCTCGAGCCGGTGCGCGGCTCGCTGTGGATGACGAAGGAAGACTGGAAGCGGTCGTGGAAGCCGTGGCTGCGCGGCACCATGTTCGGCTTCCCGATCGGCGCGCTGCCGGCGGGCGGCGCGGAGATCCCGACCTTCCTGTCCTATTCGACCGAGAAACGGCTGACGAAGTACCCGGAAGAATTCGGCAAGGGTGCGATCGAAGGCGTCGCGGGACCGGAGGCCGCCAACAACGCCTCGGCCGCCGGAACGCTGGTGCCGCTCTTGACGCTGGGATTGCCGACCTCGGCGACGGCCGCGATGATGCTGGCGGGCTTTCAGCAATACGGCCTCAACCCGGGGCCGCTGCTGTTCGCCGAGCGGCCTGACCTCGTGTGGGGCCTGATCGCGAGTCTCTTCATCGCCAATTGCATGCTGCTGGTGCTCAATTTGCCGCTGGTTGGTCTGTGGGTGCGGCTGCTCGCGATCCCGCAGCCATGGCTCTATGCCGGCATCCTCGTCTTCGCGACCATGGGCACCATCGCGGCAAAGCCCTCGGTGGTCGAACTGTCGATGCTGGCCGGCTTCGGCGTGCTCGGCTTCCTGATGCGCCGGTTCGATTTTCCGATCGCGCCCGTGGTCGTCGGCCTGATCCTCGGCCCGATCGCCGAGAGCCAGTTGCGCAGGGCGCTCGCGATCAGCCTCGGCGATCCCATGACGCTGCTCCAGAGCCCGATCTCGGCGACGCTGCTCGGCATCGCGCTGGTTGCGCTGCTGGCCCCATTCGTGCTGAAGGGGATGGGGCGCTTCAAGGCGAACGAGGACTAGCCGTCCCGGCGCGCGCGTCCTTGAATGCTGCGTCCATCCCGTTGAGGAAACGCCATGCCGTCGGAACTTCGCTCGCCCCGTCTCGCCGTCCTGATCGATGCCGACAACGCCTCTGCAAAGATCGCGGATGGCCTGTTCGAGGAGATTGCCAAGATCGGCGAGGCCAGCGTTCGCCGCATCTACGGCGACTTCTCCAATGCGCGATCGAGAGGCTGGGCCGACATCCTGTCGAAGCACGCCATCATCCCGCAGCAGCAATTCGCCTATACGACGGGAAAGAACGCGTCCGACATAACCCTGGTCATCGACGCCATGGATCTGCTTCACAGCGGCCGGTTCGACGGCTTCTGCCTGGTGTCTTCAGACAGCGACTTTACCCGTCTGGCCGCCCGCATCCGGGAGCAGGGCGTCGATGTCTTCGGGTTCGGCGAGCAGAAGACGCCGGAAAGCTTCAGGCAGGCCTGCCGAAGGTTCGTCTACACCGAGAACCTGCTTGCCGCCCCGGCGACCACCCAGGACGCCGCCGCGAGATCGACATCGCTTCAGCCGCCTGATGCCGCGACCCCCATCATCAAGAAGGTCATCACCCAGATGGAGAGCGAGGACGGCTGGGTCGCGCTCGGGGAAGTCGGGCGGCAGCTCGCCAACCTGGCGTCGGATTTCGATCCGAGAACGTTCGGGTTCCGCAAGCTGAGCGACCTCGTCCGAAAGACGAACTCGTTCGAGATCGACGAGTCAAAGGGCCGGTCGATGCGGATTCGGGTCAAGCCCGCTGCCGCAGCACCGCCGAGAAGGCGGAACCCGCGCAGGCCTGCACGGGCGGGGGCGGCGGGCGGCTCGGCGCCTAAGGCGTAAGCAGGGCCTGCCGTTATATTTGCGCTTGCCCGCTATGGCGCGGGGCGTAACCATCGCGGGGCCGTAACGCCACGCGAGGGTCCCGATGACCAGACTTACCCGCTTCGCCGTCGCACCGCTGCATTCGATGACCCGGCGTCTGGCCGATGTCGCCTCCGGGCGCGTCGTCCCGGATCTCGTGGTCACGGGGGCCCGGGTGCTCTCGACCTACTCGGAGCGCATCCACGCGAACCGCGAGGTCTGGATTACGGGCGGCCGTATCGCCGCGGTGAAGCCGGCCGGAACAGCCAAGAAGGCGTGGAGCGGCGTCGCGACCTACGACGCGGCCGGCGGCATCATCGCGCCGGGGCTGGTCGATCCCCACATCCACATCGAATCCTCGATGGTGACGGCCTGCGCCTATGCCGAGGCCGCACTGCTGAACGGCACCACCACGATCTTCTGCGACAGCCACGAGATCGGCAACGTCATGGACGTCGCCGGCGTCGAGGCGATGTTGGAGGACGCGCGCGAGGCGCCGCTCTCGATCTTTTTGACGGTGCCGTCGACCGTGCCGGCCACGTCGGCGGAGCTTGAGACCGCGGGCGGCGACCTCACGCCCGACAAGATCGCCGGCCTGTTCGACCGCTGGCCCGAGGCGGTGGCGCTCGGCGAGAAGATGGATTTCGTGCCTGTGACGATGGGCGACGAGCGCAGCCACGCGATCCTCGCCGCCGCCTTGAAGCGCGGCCGCCCGGTGTCCGGCCACGTCTACGGCCGCGAGTTCGTCGCGGCCTATGCGGCGAGTGGCGTCACCGACACCCACGAGGCGATTGATCGCGACATCGCCGACGATCTGCTCGATGCCGGCGTCTGGGTGTTCCTGCGCGGCGGCCCGCCGACCACGCCCTGGCACTCGCTGCCGCAGGCGATCCGGACGATCACCGAGCTCGGGGCCTCGCACAAGCGCACCGCCGTGTGCACCGACGATCGCGACGCCGACGATCTCCTGCTGTTCGGCCTCGACTGGGTGGTGCGCGAGGCGGTGAAGGCCGGAATGTCGCCGGAGCAGGCCTGGTCGATGGGCTCGCTGCACGGCGCCACGCGCTTCGGCATGGAGGGCGATATCGGCGGGCTCGGCGGCGGCCGCCGCGCCGATCTCGTGCTGATGGACGATCAGCTCAAGCCTCAATGCACCTGGTATGGCGGCGAGCTCGTGGTGGAGGATCGCAAGATCACGCCGCGTCTCGATCAGGCGCTGTCGCAGCGCTATCAATATCCGAAGGCGGCCTATGCGACCGTGAAGCTGCCGGAAAAGATGAAGCTGACGCCGGAGCTGCCGGCCAAGGCCTGCACCGTCAACGCCATCAAGACCGCGCTGCCCGGCATCACGCTGATCCACGAGAAGGTCGCAATCGAGCCGGCCACGGACTGGCCGTCGCTGTTCGCGCGCTACGGCCTGTGCTTCGTCACGGTGGTCGAGCGCCACGGCAAATCGGCCGGCAATGTCGCCTATGGCCTGCTGAAGGATTTTGGCCTGAAGCGCGGCGCGGTCGCCTCCAGCGTCGGGCATGACAGCCACAACATCATCGTTGCCGGAACCAACGAGGGCGACATGCAGGCCGCGATATCCGCGATCAAAGAGCAGCAAGGCGCCGTCTGCGTCGTCGCCGACGGCAAGGTGATGGCGCTGGTGCCGCTGCCGATCGCGGGGCTCTTGTCCGACAAGCGCGTCACGGAGGTGGCCGAAGAGGTCAAGGTGCTGAAGAAGGAATGGGCGGAAGCCGGCTGCACCATCCCCTACATGGGCTTCAATTTGATTCCGCTATCGGTCATTCCGGAAATTCGCATCACCGACAAGGGCCTCGTGCTGGTGCCGCAGATGGAACTGGCGCCGTTGTTCGAGTGAGCGCTTTCACGGATGTCTCGATCTAACTGATTGAGACGCCCACGATTTTTCCACGGCTGCCGCATCGTGGAAAATAAAACCGATCTCGTTGAGATCGGCTTCTGAGCGCCCGATGATCTCGCTCGCTGACGCAATTTGAGCGAGGTCCGATATGGCGAAGATGCGAGCTATCGATGCGGCCGTGCGAATTCTGGAGAAGGAAGGCATCTCGACTGCCTTCGGTGTTCCCGGGGCGGCGATCAATCCGCTTTATTCGGCGCTGAAGAAGCGCGGCTCGATCCGCCACATCCTGGCGCGGCATGTCGAGGGCGCCTCGCACATGGCCGAGGGCTATACGCGGGCGAAGGCCGGCAATATCGGGGTCTGCATCGGCACGTCGGGGCCGGCCGGCACCGACATGATCACCGGGCTCTATTCGGCGATCGCCGATTCCATTCCGATCCTCTGCATCACCGGGCAGGCGCCGCGCGCGCGGCTCTACAAGGAAGACTTTCAGGCCGTCGACATCGAGTCGATCGCAAAGCCAGTGACCAAGTGGGCGGTGACCGTGCGCGAGCCGGCGCTGGTGCCGCGGGTGTTCAGCCAGGCGTTTCACGTCATGCGCTCGGGCCGGCCCGGACCGGTTCTGATCGACATGCCGCTCGACGTGCAGCTCGCCGAGATCGAGTTCGACGACGAGACCTATGAGCCGCTGCCGGTCTACAAGCCGGCCGCGACGCGCAAGCAGGTCGAGAAGGCGCTGGAGATGCTCAATGCGGCCGAGCGGCCGCTGATCGTCGCAGGCGGCGGCGTCATCAACGCGGACGCCTCCGATCTCCTGGTCGAATTCGCCGAGATTGCCAACGTGCCCGTCGTGCCGACGCTGATGGGCTGGGGCGCGATCCCCGATGATCACGTGCTGATGGCCGGCATGGTCGGCCTTCAGACCAGCCACCGCTACGGCAACGCCACGATGCTCGAATCCGATTTCGTGCTCGGTATCGGCAACCGCTGGGCCAACCGTCACACCGGCTCGGTCGAGACCTACACCAAGGGCCGCACCTTCGTGCATGTCGACATCGAGCCGACGCAGATCGGCCGGGTGTTCAATCCTGATCTCGGCATCGTCTCGGACGCCAAGGCCGCGCTCGAGCTTTTCGTCGCCGTTGCCAGGGAGTGGCGCCGGTCAGGCAGGCTCCGCGAGCGCCAGGCGTGGCCCGCGGCCTGCCGCGATCGCAAGCGCTCGATGCTGCGCAAGAGCCATTTCGACAACGTCCCGATCAAGCCGCAGCGCGTCTATGAGGAGATGAACAAGGCCTTTGGCCGTGACACCGCCTATGTCACCGTGATCGGCCTGTCGCAGATCGCGGGTGCGCAGTTCCTCGGCGTCTACAAGCCGCGCAACTGGATCAATGCGGGGCAGGCCGGCCCGCTCGGCTGGACGCTGCCGGCAGCCCTTGGCGTGCGCGCGGCGTGCCCGGATCGCGACATCGTCGCGCTGTCGGGCGACTACGACTTCCAGTTCCTGATCGAGGAGCTCGCGGTCGGCGCGCAGTTCAACCTGCCCTACATCCACGTCGTCGTGAACAATTCCTATCTCGGCCTGATCCGTCAGGCCCAGCGCGGCTTCGACATGGACTACCACGTCCAGCTCTCCTTCGAGAACATCAACGCGCCCGAGCTCGGCGGCTACGGTGTCGACCATGTCGCTGTCGCCGAAGGCCTCGGTTGCAAGGCGATCCGCGTTACCGATCCCAAGGACTCGCAGGCCGCGTTCGCGACCGCGCGCGAGCTGATGGCGAAGCACCGTGTGCCGGTGGTGGTCGAGTTCATTCTCGAGCGCGTCACCAACATCGCGATGGGCACGGAGATCGACAACATCGTCGAGTTCGAAGAGGTGCTGGATCTGCCGCTCGACGAGGTCGGGACCAAGCGGCCGGGCGTGTTGCAGCCGGCGGAATAGGGGGACAGGATCATGCCGAAATTCGCCGCCAACCTCACCATGCTCTTCAACGAGATGCCGTTCCTCGACCGCTTCGCCGCGGCGAAGGCGGCGGGCTTTGCCGGGGTCGAGTATCTGTTTCCCTATGATTTCGACAAGGCGCAGCTGCGCGAGCAGCTCGAGGCCCACGGGTTGACGCAGGTGCTGCATAATCTGCCCGCCGGCAACTGGGCCAAGGGCGAGCGCGGCATCGCGATCCTGCCCGATCGCGTCAGCGAATTCCGCGACGGCGTGTTCCGCGCCATCGACTATGCCAAGGCGCTCGATTGCGAGCAGCTCAACTGTCTCGTCGGCATCGCACCCGATAATGCCGATCCGCGCGAGCTCAACGAGACGCTGGTCGGCAATTTGCGCTTTGCCGCCTCGACGCTGGCGCGGGAGAACATCAAGCTGCTGGTCGAGCCGATCAACACGCTCGACATTCCCGGCTTCCACCTCAACGGCACCGAGCAGGCGGTGCAGCTCATCTCGGAAGTGCGGTCGAACAATTTGTTCATCCAGTACGACATCTACCACATGCAGATCATGGAGGGCGATCTCGCCCGCACCATGCAGGAATATCTCCCCCAGATCGCCCACATCCAGCTTGCCGACAATCCCGGCCGTCACGAACCGGGCACCGGCGAGATCAACTATCCCTTCCTGTTCCGCCATCTCGACGCGATCGGCTATCGCGGCTGGATCGGCTGCGAATACAAGCCGCGCACGACAACGCTTGAAGGCCTGTCCTGGCACGCGGCGCAAACCTTCGAGACCTGAGGAAACGTAGACATGATCGACATCGGCTTCATCGGACTTGGCACCATGGGACGGCCGATGGCCGGCCATCTCCTGGCCGCGGGCCATCGCGTGCTCCTGCATGACGTTGCGCCGGTGTCGCCCGAGCTGATCGCGGCGGGCGGCGTTGCCTGCAAGTCGGGCAAGGAGGTCGCGCAAGAGGCGGATGCCGTCATCATCATGGTGCCGGATACGCCGCATGTGGAGGCCGTGCTGTTCGGCAAGGACGGCGTCGCGAGCGGCATCTCCAAGGGCCAGATCGTCGTCGACATGAGTTCGATCTCGCCGCTGGCGACGAAGGAGTTTGCCAGGAAGATCGAGGCGCTGGGCGCGGAATATCTCGACGCGCCGGTGTCGGGCGGGGAGGTCGGCGCCAAGGCGGCGAGCCTCACCATCATGGTCGGCGGCCCCGAGCGCGCCTTTGGCACCATGAAGCCGGTCTTCGACAGGATGGGCAAGAACGTCACGCATGTCGGCGCCAATGGCGACGGCCAGACCACGAAGGTCGCCAACCAGATCATCGTCGCACTGACGATCGAGGCCGTGAGCGAAGCGCTGCTGTTCGCATCGAAGGCCGGGGCGAACCCCGCGCTGGTGCGCAAGGCGCTGATGGGCGGCTTTGCGTCGTCGCGGATTCTCGAAGTGCATGGCGAGCGCATGGTGAAGCGCAATTTCGATCCCGGCTTCCGCATCGAGCTGCACCAGAAGGATCTCAATCTCGCGCTCGAAGGTGCGCGTGCGCTCGGCCTGTCGCTGCCGAGCACGGCGGTGGCGCAGCAATTGTTCTCATCCTGCACCGCGCATGGCGGCAAGGGCTGGGATCATTCGGCGATGGTGCGCGCGCTGGAACTGATGGCGGGGCACGAGATCGCCGCGGCGTAAGTGTTACGCAGTAACACTCTCCAGATTTGGCGTGGCTTTCGTCGCGCGGGAACCGGAACAATGGTCCGTTGCCGCGGGTTGAGAGTGCATGACAATCACTGGAGACATAAGCACATGAAAACCCGTCTTGCGATTTCGTTGGTTGCTGCGTCACTGCTGGCGTCGAGTGCAGCCTTTGCCCAGTCGACGACCGAGGAAGGCGCCAGGAGCGGCGCACGCGCGGGCGGCGATATCGGTGGTCCGGTCGGAGCGATGGTCGGCGGCACCGTCGGTGCGGCTGTCGGCGCCGGCCTGGAAATCCCGAATGCGATCCTGGGCGGAATCCCGCGCGATGACTCCGTCGTGATCCACGAGCGCGTCGTGGTCGGCGAGCCGCTGCCCCCGACCGTGGTGCTGCGTCCCGTACCGAACTACACCGAATATCGCTATGCGGTCGTGAACGACCGCCGCGTGATCGTCGAGCCGCGGACGCGCCGCGTCGTCAAGATCATCGACTGATCGGCATAGGTGTCGAGTGAAAACGGGCCCTGCGGAGCGTCACTCCGCGGGGCCTTCGCTTGTGACGGATATGCTCGGGCGCAGGCGTGTCATGACCCAATCGGCTGCGGCTGCGAGCGCAAAGCCGGCGCAGGCAGTGGCGGCATCGACCAGAAAATCCTCCAGCCGTGCATGGCGCCCCGGCGCCCAGAACTGCATCAGCTCGAGCAGGCCGATCAGGATGACCGAGACGGCCGCCGCTGCCAGGCGTTGCCTCCGATAGGCGAGACCGAACGCCAGCCCGACCAGGATGAAGGCGAGCGCATGCTCGCCGTCCTGGCCGAGGTCGGAATGGGGACGCAGGCCGGGCGGACCGAGCGTTGCGAAAGTGACGGCAGTGGCGAGCAGCCAGGCAAAGGCACGAACCAAAATGGACATCCGCACCGCTTAGCACGGATTTGGCGGGCCTGCCGCGGGCGGAGGATCAGATCGCCGTGTAGTTAATGACGAAACGTTAAAGTGGCTCGCGCACGCCGAGGCCGTGCATGAAACGCTCCCGGATCTGCACGGGATCGCGCCTTGTGGTGCCGACGCCAGGCTTGTCGTCGATGCGGACCGCGATCAGGCTCGGCTCGGAGGCCGACATGGCCTCCTCGACCAGGCGCTCGAAATCCTCCTCGTCGGCAGCCCAGGCGCTGTTGGCGAGCCCCGAGCCGGTGGCGATGGCGACGATGTCGGCCACACTCGCGGCCGGCGTCGGCTGCGCGCCGGTGATCTGGTAGATGCCGTTGTCCATCACGATCATGATCAGGTTCTTCGGCTTCAACATCGCAATCGTCGAGAGCGCGCCGAGCTGCATCAGCAGCGAGCCGTCGCCTTCGAGCGCGAAGACATGGCGCTCGGGCTGCGCCAGCGCCACGCCGAGCGCGATCGGGAAGGCAAGGCCCATGCTGCCGAGCATGTAGAAATTCTGCGGGCGGTGGCCGGCGGCCCAGAGGTCGAAATTGGTATTGCCGATGCCGCCGATCACGGCCTCCTCGTGCTTGAGCTTGGCGATCAGGCGCGAGGTCACGTCGAAGCGGTTCATCACCTTGGTGTTGCGCGTGTTCATGTTTGAACTCATTTGGCGGCGCTCACTTGTCAAAAACCTTGCCGCCGGTGAGCAGCGGGTTGAGGATCAGCGCCACCGGCGCCTGCGTGGTGACGGCCTGCTTGATCGAGCGGTCGGCGATGAATTCGAGCTCGTCGAGCCGGGTGATGGTGTGGTGCTCCAGCGCCAGCGAATCCAGCACCGGGCGCATGGTGCGGCAGACCAGCGACTGGCCGTAGTTGAACTCGCCGAGCGTGCCGCGCTCGGAGACGAACATGATCAGCGGAATCTGGTAGGGCACCGCGAGCGAGGCGAGCACGTTGGCGAGCGTCGCAAAGCCGGAGGTCTGCATCAGGACCGCGCCGCGCCGTCCGCCCATCCAGGCGCCCGAGACGATGCCGACGGCTTCCTCCTCGCGGGCGGTGGCAAAGGTGGTGAAGAAGGGATCGGCATGCAGGTTCTTGATCAGCGGCGTCAGCACGCGGTCGGGCACGTAAGGGATCAGGCTGATCTCGTTCCGCTTCAGGGTTTGCAGGACGATGCCGTGCCAGCTTTTGTCGCTGGACCCCTGTGTCGCCGCTTCCGCAATCGCCATTGCGTTCTCCCTTCGGCCGCGCATGCTTCTTGGTCTTTGCCATTGTCCTGGCCGTCGCGGCGATCTGCCGAACTTGACGCAGGCAGCGGGATTGTCAACATGTCCGGGCCGGCACCGTGATCTGCGCCAGACGGCCTGCCGTGGCCGGCATCGCCATGTCATACGTGGGCAAAGAAAGTGTGGGAGGAAGCACGTAAGGGGGCGCGCGCCGCGCTGGCCTTGGCTGATCCCTGGAGAGCCGGAAGGGTCCTGATGTCGGTCAACAGCAAGCGTGTCGTCTACTCCAATTATTTGGCCAATCCGATCTATATCGACATCCTGAAGGCGCGGCCCGACGTCCGGCTCGATCGCATCGAGAACGCAAGCCCTGAAGATTTCTATGCGCCCATCCTGAGCGCGGCCCATGTCTACCAGATCGGCGCCGCCCGCGACGAGCTCGCCCCGCATTTCCATGTCGATGCCGCCTTCCTGAAGCGCACGCCGAATTTGCTGCTCGTCTCCAGCAATGGCGCGGGCTTCGACCCTGTCGACGTCGAGGCCTGCACGGATGCGGGCGTCGTGGTCGTCAACCAGTCCGGCGGCAACGCCCATTCGGTCGCCGAGCATGCGCTGGCGATGATGCTGACGCTGTCCAAGCGCATCATCCAGTCCGACCGCCGGTTGCGCCGGGAGCGCAACGTCAATCGCAACGAGCTCGCCGGCAACGAGGTCGAGCACAAGACCGTCGGCATCATCGGTCTCGGCAATGTCGGCCGCCGCATCGCCGCGCTGTGCAAGGGCCTGCTTGGCATGAAAGTGCTGGCCTATGACCCGTATTTGTCGGCCGAGGTGATGGCCGAGCGGGGCGGGGAGAAGGTCGAGCTCGACGAGCTCTTGCGCCGCGCCGATTTCGTCTCGATCTCCTGCCCGCTCAACAAGGGCAGCCGCAACATGATCAGCGTGCGCGAATTCGCGCTGATGCAGCCGCATGCCTATTTCATCACCACCGCGCGCGGCTTCATCCACGACGAGGACGCGCTGCTCCAGGCTCTGCGCGACAAGCGCATTGCGGGGGCCGGTCTCGACGTCTGGTCCAAGGAGCCGCCGCCGCCCGAGCATCCGCTGCTCCAGTTCGACAACGTGCTGGCGAGCCCGCACACCGCAGGTGTGACGGCCGAGGCGCGCCAGAACATGGGCCGCATCGCCGCCGAGCAGGTGCTGGATACGCTCGACGGCAAGCGCCCGCCGCGCATCATCAATCCCGAAGTCTGGCCGCGCTACGCCGAGCGCTTCAAGCAGGCTTTCGGCGTGACGCCGGGGTAGGGGGCGCGCGCTTCGATTGCGCTCCAATCATTGGTTACCGCGATGAAAATACACAGCGGCGCATCTTATCGATTGCGTGAGTGAACGCGTATGACTTGTCCTGTAGATGAAAGTCCATGAGCATATTTTCGATTGCGACATCCGGACTTTCTGCAGCGAGTTTGCGCGTGAGCGTGGCCGCGAGCAATATCGCCAATGTTCGCACGACCGGCCCGTTACCTGCGTCAGGCGGATCGAGCACATCGGCCGGTGCGGGCAGTTCGAGCATTGGTCCGACGTTTCCCGCGGCCTATGTGCCGCTGCGCGTCGATCAGGTCTCCCAATCGAGCGGCTCGACGCCGGGCGGTACGATCGCGACCGTGTCGGCAGTTTCGCCGAGCTTTACCGCGCAATCCGATCCAGGCGCTCCCTTCGCAAACCAGGACGGCCTGGTCGCGGCGCCGAATGTCGATCTCGCCGGCGAATTCGTTGAACTGACGACCGCGAAGTACAGCTTCATTGCCAATGCGAAGGTCATTCAAGCCTACTCCGAGACCACAGAGTCGCTGCTCGATATCAAGACGTAATGGTTGATGTCGGCCCGTGCGCCCCGTGTCGCGCGCGCCTTCCGCGAGGCTCAAGGCAGGGCGGGGCGGCTGACGGATCGGACCGGCGCCTGGATCGGCGGCGGGAACCGTTGCCGGCTTTGATCCCCGTCAAAATCCCCTCCCGCATCCGGCCTAAATTGGATTAGAGTGCTGCCGGGGTAGCAGGAGGTCCCATGTCCACTTATGTCGTCAGGTTCATGAAGGACGTGCTCGGTGAGTACGGCAGGCAGATCGAGGTCTGTCAGGGCACGCTCGAGATCGACGCCGCCGACGAGGACGAGGCCAGGGAACGGGCGAAGGCGCGGTTTTGCAAGGACCAGGCGTTGTGTCACTGGTCGCTGCATGCCGATCGCATCCACGTCAAACCGGCTGACTTTCCCTCGTAAGGCTTACCGGCCGGGTGCCGGCGGCGGCGCGGTTGCGCCCGCGCCGAGCGAGCGTTGCACCATGACTGTGTCGGACCAGCGGCCGTGCCGGTAGGCAACGCCGCAGAGCAGGCCGGCGCGCGCGAAGCCGAACTTCTCGTGCAGCGCCAGCGAGGGTGCATTGTCGGCATCGATATAGCCGATCATCTGGCGGAAGCCGGCCGCTGCACAAACATCGACCAGCTCCTGGAGCAATAGCCGTCCGACCCCGCGACCGAGATGCGCGTGGTGGACGTAGATCGAGTGCTTGGCGGTGTAGCGATAGGCCGGGCGCTTGCGGAACAGCACCGCATAGGCGTAGCCGACCACCTCGCCGCGGTAGGTCGCGACCAGATGGGGCAGGCGGGTCTGCTTCAGGTTCTTGCGCCGGTCGCGCAAATCGTCCGGCTCCGGCGCGCCGGTTCCCTCGACGTCGCGCGGCACCCCGTTGCGGACGTGATGGCGGTAGATCGCGAGCATCGCCTCGACATCGCTCTCGCGTGAGGGGCGGACCAGGACCGGCTCGTCATCCGCGCGGATTGCGGCTGTTTCGGTCATCGGCACCTACTCGGCAACCACGTAAGTATAGAGCCCGATGCGGCCATTCGCATCGACCTCCTTGTAGACGCCCTGGATTTCGACGTCGAAGCCCGGGAACGTGTTGAAGCAGATCTCGAACATCTTGAGATAGTCGACCATGGGCTTGGCCCGTTCCGTCAGCCGCTCGCCGGGCACGATGGTGGCGATGCCGGGCGGATAGACCACGAAGGGCGTGGTGGCGATGCGGCCGGCGATCGCCTCGATCGGCAGATAGTCGACGTCGTTGCGGAACAAATAGCGCGCGGCATCGCGGGGCGACATCGCGATCTCAGGCATGTGCTCGGGCATGAACTGCCGCGCCTGGAGCGCGCTGACATCGGCGGCGCGGAAGAAGCGGTGCATCTCGCCGCAGAGGTCGCGCAGCCGCACGCCGGCATAGCGTGCCTGCCGCCGCTGATGGAATTCCGGGATCGCGTCCGCCAGCAACGCATTGTCGTCGTGCAGCCTCTTGAAGGCGACGAGGCCGGAGATCAGCGTGCCGGCCTTGCTCGCCTCGACGCCGGGAGTGAGCAGGAAGAGCAGCGAGTTGAGGTCGTTCTTCTCGGGCACGATGCGGTTTTCGCGCAGATATTGCGCGACCACAGGCGCGGGGATGCCGTGCTCGGCATAGGCGCCGGTGGTGCGATCGAAGCCGGGCGTGAGCAGCGTCAGCTTGTTCGGATCGGTCATGGCAAAGCCTTCCGCAAGATCGGGAAAGCCGTGCCAGCTGGTATCCGGAGAGAGTTGCCACAAGGCGGGATTGGTGGCGAGCTCGTCGGTGGAGAGCGTCTCCCAGGCGACATTGTGGGCGGCGCCGGGACGGCTGACGTCGGGGATGGCGACGCGATCCGGGACGAAGGGCTCGAAGAACCAGCGGCGGTCCGGGTTCTGCTCCTTCTCCTCGAACTCCCGGCGCATTGCGCGGATCTTCTTGCGCAGCTCGATGCCGAGCCGGATCGTGTCGTCCCACAGCACCTCGCCGGAACGCCCCTTCATCATCTGCGCGCCGACGTCGAGCGAGGCGAACAGCGGGTAGAACGGCGAGGTCGAGGCGTGCTGCATGAAGCTTTCGTTGAAGCGGCGGTGCTCGACCCGCCGCTTCTGGCCGCGGATGTGACGGTCCTTGATGTGGATCTGGGAGGCCTGCGAAAAACTCGCGAGCTGCTTGTGGGTCGACTGCGTCGCGATGATGCCCGGCGCCTCGGGGGGAAGATTGGCGAGGCCCATGGCGAAGCGGCCGGTATAGAGCGGGTGGAACTTCATGAAGCCGGCCCAGGCCTCGTCGAACAGGATGTACTCGCAGAGATGGCCGATGCGCTTCAGGATCATCTCGGCGCTGTGGATCGAGCCGTCATAGGTGCACTGTTCGACCACGGCGACGCGGAACGGCCGTTCCTTGCGCCAGGCGTCGCGATCCCCAACCAGCGGATGGTTGCGGATCGCCTCGCGCAGGGCCTTCTCATCGAGCACGTCCCAGCGCATCGGGCCGATCAGGCCCCAGGCGTTGCGAATGGTCGGGACGTAGACCGGGATGCCGCCATTGATCATCAGCGCGCCGTGATGGGCGGCCTTGTGGTTGTTGCGGTCGAACAGCACGAGATCGCCGTCGGTGACGAGCGCGCCGAGCGCGACCTTGTTCGAGGTCGAGGTGCCGTTGAGCACGAAATAGGTCTTCTCCGCGCCGAAAATTTGCGCGGCCTCCTTCTGCGCCTTCAGCGCCGGGCCCTCATGGGTGAGGAGGTCGCCGAGATCGAGCACGGAATTGTCGAGGTCGTCGCGGAACACGGATTCGCCGAGATGCTCGACGAAGACCCGGCCGATCGGGCTTCGATTGTAGAACACGCCGCCATTGTGGCCCGGACAGGTCCAAAGCTGGTTGCCTTCCTCGGCATAGTCCACCAGCGCGCCGAAGAACGGCGTCTTCAGCGTCTCGGCATATTGCTTGAGCCGGCTGATCAGGTTCTTGGCGATGAAGGTCGGCGTCTCCTCGGACAGGAAGACGTAGCCGTCGATGAAGTCGAGCACCTCGACCGGCAAATCCTCGAAGCGCTTGCGCCGGATCAGGAGGATGATCGGGAAGTCGAGGCCGCGGCGCCGCATCAGATTGATCAGCGCCGAGGTCTTGCCCTCCAGGCCCTTCTTGCCCCAGTCCACCACCATGCAGCCGATCGCGGCGTCGGTCTGCACCGCCATCTCCGCGTCCTCCAGCTTGCGGGCCCGGACCACCTCGAAACCGGAGCGCTGGATCTCCTCGATGATCTGGTTGAAGCGGACGCCTTCGAGGTCGTCGGCGTCGAACACGGGTGCGGCGAACAGGAAGTTGAAGCGCTTGAAATAGTCCATGGCGGGTCCCGAAGCTGCGAGGCTCACAGCTCTCGGCACATTCGATGACAATTGGATGACAGCGGCCGCGGTCCGCGTTTTCGCCTCTCCCCGCGGTCGCTTCAAGCGGCAAGTAAATAGATGGCCCAGAAAGCGATCGCGCCGACGGCGAATGTCGTCGGAGAGAATGCAACTGAATCGGGCTGCTCCGGGTCTTTCGCTTTGCGGTACGTGTAAAGAGCGAGCTGCAGCAGAATCCAGCCATTCCCAATGACCGCCGGACCCATCAACGGCGCTGCAATGCCGTAATAGCTCAGATAGGCAATCACGCCATTGATCTGCGCGGCGATGGCGACTACGGAGAAGCGCGGCTTAAGGCAGGCCAGTATGATCGCCATGACTTCAAACGCGTAGAAATATCGGTCGTGCATTTTCGGCAGCACGAATGGCATCAAGAGCAGAGACACGGCTGCGGCTGCGACCAGATTTTCGAGCTTGCGCAGGTCTTTCGCCCGCGCGGCAACGATTGAGAATACGAGCCCGGCCGCCGCTGAAATGGCCATTCCGGCGGCTACACCGGGTCCATAGAACCGGTTTGGCACGAGCAACCAAATGTTTGCTGCGTTCATTGACAGCCGGGCGTAGGTTTCAGCCTGACTGAAATAGACCGTCAGGATGTCGGAGAGCGGTTGGCCAAGCAGCCAGGCGGGAGCCGCGACGGCGAGATAAACAATCGGAATCGTTGCAAGCCAAAGCCAATGGATCGTTCGCCTCAGCACGAGCGCGAAGATCAAGGGCGAAAGGAATATTGCCTGGGCCTTGACAGAAAATCCGACGGCGAATGAAACGAGACCGGCCCGAGGTCTGTCTCGGGAAATGAAATATACCGATAGCAAAATGAAGAACGTCCAGATCGCGTCGGACTGCCCCCAGACCGCACCGTTGAACAGAACGGTCGGTGCTAGCCAGACGGCCGCAAAGGCAACGGATGGACTGTAGATACGTTCTTTGTCGGACGCGACCAGGCGTGCTGCCATCAGCGCGCAGCCGAATTCGAAGATGAAAGAAATTCCCTTGATCAGGTGCCATGGTTCGAACAGCCCATGGAACGCGGTCGCCGCAACCAAAAGGTAGCTGTAAAACGGGGTGTAATCCGTGAATGTGTGCCCGAGACTGGCAAGACCGCGGCTGTGCGCGAATTCATACCAGGGCAGCAGGAACTCGGTCGTATCGTCGGTCACCTGATCGAGGGCTGCATATCGGCAGGCGAGGCCTGCAATAAAGCTGGCTGTGACGATCGTCCGGGCTAGCCATGCCACAGCCATGTGGATACGTGCCTGTGAGCCATAGGCGCCCAGGAGGAACCACCGATCCATCAGGCATGAGAACGTGGCCGGCGTTTCGTTTGGAGAAAGCTGCGTCTTGGAATGAAGTGCCACAATTCGTGCCCCTGCACGCCGGTGGGAGCCCCTCCGGCAAAACGATCTTAAGTTGCAATGATAAGCGAATAGCTCTGAGCTACCCCAACCTCATTGGGCAAATACAACTTAGGGTAAAGTGAAACTTAACGTGCATTCCGGATCGGGCACCAGCCAGCTTGGTGCCATCTCACGATCCCGCGCCAGCCCAATCGGGACATGACGTGCCCGAAGAGAGTTCGAGCTCCTGATTTCCGGATTCGTCGAGTCGCGCGGGTAAGCTGGCTGATTTGGATGGAGCCGATGCAACCCGACTGCGGCGCGGGATGGCCTTTGCGGCGTTCGCGGGCGAGGGAACCGCTACCGCTTGGCCTCGCTGAACACCACGGTCGGCACGGCGCGGTTGACGACGTCGCGCAGCGCGAAGCTCGATTGCACCCGCGCGACGCGCGGCAGGCGCGACAGTTCGGTACGGTGGATGCGCTCGAAATCCTGGATGTCGCGGGCGAGCACGATCAGGATGTAGTCGTCGGTGCCCGACATCAGGAAGCAGCGCACGACGGAGGGGCATTTCACCACCTCCGCCTCGAACGCCTTCAGCGCCTCGTCGCTCTGGCTCTCCAGCGCAATGCGCACCAGCACCGTCGTGGTGAGGCCGAACTGGGTCAGGTCGAGCGCAGCCTGATAGCCCTGGATGTAGCCGTCGTCCTCCAGCGCCTTCTGGCGTCGCGCCAGCGCCGTGCTCGATAGCCCGACCTTGTTGGCGAGCTCGGTGTGGCTGGCCCGTGCATTGGTCGTGAGTTCCGCGAGGATGGCGAGGTCTTTCCGGTCGAGGGCCAATGTTTTGTTTCCAGCGTGAAAGGATGTTTCCGCGCCGGAAACCGGCGCGGAGAGGGCGAAACTAGCTGATATTTGCACGAAACCAAACTGGACCCGTCGCTACGATGACGAGGTGAATCAAAACGTTGGAAGGATCCCAAGATGCGTGTCGGCGTGCCCAAGGAGATCAAGGTGCAGGAATATCGCGTCGGGCTCACCCCGGGCGCCGTTCGCGAATATGTCGCGGCGGGGCACCAGGTGACGGTCGAGACCGGCGCCGGCAGCGGCATCGGCGCTTCGGACGACGTGTATCGGCGGGCAGGGGCCGCGATTGCCGGGAGCGCCCGCGACGTCTTCGCCAAGTCCGACATGATCGTGAAGGTGAAGGAGCCGCAGAAGAGCGAATGGGCCCAGCTCCGCGAAGGTCAGATCCTGTTCACCTATCTCCATCTTGCGCCGGATCCCGAGCAGGCCAAGGGTTTGCTCGCCTCCGGCTGTACGGCGATCGCCTATGAAACCGTCACCGACGCGGCCGGCCACCTCCCCTTGCTTGCGCCGATGAGCGAAGTCGCCGGCCGTCTCGCCATCGAGGCCGCGGGCGCCGCGCTCAGGCGATCGGCCGGCGGTCGCGGGCTGCTGCTCGGCGGCGTGCCCGGCGTGCAGCCGGCGCGGGTCGTCGTGCTCGGCGGCGGCGTGGTGGGAACGCAGGCGGCGCGCATGGCCGCGGGCCTTGGCGCGGAGGTCACCGTGATCGACCGCTCGATACCCCGGCTGCGCCAACTGGATGATGTCTTTCTCGGACGGGTGCGCACCCGCTTTTCAACCATCGAGGCGGTCGAGGAGGAGGTATTTTCCGCGGACGTCGTGATCGGTGCGGTCCTGGTGCCGGGCGCCAGCGCGCCCAAACTCGTCACGCGCGCGATGCTCAAATCGATGCGGCCGGGCGCGGTGCTGGTCGATGTCGCAATCGACCAGGGCGGCTGTTTCGAGACCTCGCATGCGACCACGCACACGGACCCGACCTACGAGGTCGACGGCATCGTGCACTATTGCGTCGCCAACATGCCGGGCGCGGTGCCGGTGACGTCCAGCCAGGCGCTGAACAACGCGACGCTGCCGTTCGGCCTGATGCTCGCGAACAAGGGCTTTGCGGCGGTGCTGGAAAATCCGCACCTGCGCAACGGCCTCAACGTCCACCGCGGCCGCATCACCAACAAGGCGGTGGCGGAAAGCCTCGGGCTGGAATTCGCGCCGGTGGAAAGCGGGCTGGCGGCGTAAGGCGAGGCCGGTTCACGCGCGGATGTTTTCTTCCCTTCTCCCCTTGTGGGAGAAGGTGGCGCGAAGCGCCGGATGAGGGGTTCTATCCACCCGCACTACCGTTCGTGGGGATAGAACCCCTCACCCGGCCTCGCTTCGCGAAGCCACCCTCTCCCACAAGGGGAGAGGGTGCACCGTCATCGCGGCACGATCAACGTCTCAAGGTCCCAGCGCTTAGGCCTTCGTCAGCCTGTACTGCCCCAGATCCGGGTCATGCGTCATGCGCCAGTAATCCACGAACCGCCACGGCATCGCCGAGAACACGCGGCCGCTCGAGTTGCGATAGTAGGTCGTCATGCCGGGATGGGTCCAGATCATGGCCTCGTGCTCGGCGTCGACCTTGCCGACGTAGTCGGCGAGCACGTCCGGACGGACGTCGATGGCGGCGACGTCGCGCTCGATCATGTCGGCGAGACACGCCGAGATGTAGCGGCTCTGGCACTCCGACTGGAAGATGACGCTGCCGCCATGCGCCGGACCCGAGTTCGGGCCGAGCATGCAGAAGAAGTTGGGGAAATCAGGCACGGTGAGACCGAGGAACGCGGTCGGGTTGTCGTTGCCCCAGGCCTCGCGCAAATTCTTGCCGTTGCGCCCGCTGATGTTGAGGCGCGCCGCCATCTCCGTGACCTTGAAGCCGGTTGCGACCACGATGATATCTGCGGGGCGGTGCTTGCCGTCTGCGGTGACGATGCCGCTCTGGTCGAAACGGTCGATTGCGTCGGTGACGAGCTCGACATTGTCCCGCCTCAAGGTCCTGAACCAGTTGTTGTCGAGCAGGATGCGCTTGCCGTAAGGAGGATAGGTCGGCACGCATTTTTCGATCAAGTCCGGCCGGTCCTTCAGCTCGGTGAGGATGAAGTCGGTCAGCTCCTGCCGGTGCCGGTCGTTGCCCTTGTTGACGGCGCGCTCCGGATGCGGCCAGGCCGGGTCCTTGCGCAGGAACGGCAGGAGGCCGTCGCCGTAGCGCCAGAACATGTTGAAGCGATACCACTGCACATAGAACGGCAGATGCGCGAGCAGCCAGCGCGCGCCCGCGCTGATCGGGTCGGAATAGCCCTTCACCGGCCGCGCCCATTGCGCGCTGCGCTGATAGACGGTGACCGAGGCGACGCGGCCGGCAATCGCCGGCACCAGCTGCATCGACGTCGCGCCGGTGCCGATCACGGCGACATGCTTGCCGTCGAGATCGATATCGCCGGACCATAGCGCCGAATGCAGGATCGTGCCCTTGAAGTCCTCTTCGCCCTTGAAGTGCGCGCGGGAGGGATCGTTAAGCTGGCCGATGGCCGAGACCAGCGCGGTGGACTCGAAGGTCTCTTCGCCGTTCCCGGTCTTCAGCGTCGAGATCCAGCGCTTCTTGCCTTCGTCCCAGCGTGATGAGGTCAGCTCGGTGTTGACGCGCAGATGCTTGCGGATGCCGTATTCATCGGCGACCTTCAGGAGATAGCCGAGCAGCTCCTCGCGCTGGCAGAAGTACCGCGTCCATGCGTTGCGCGAGCCGAACGAATACGAATAGGAGTGGTTCGGCGTATCGACGCCGCAGCCGGGATAGCGGTTGATCCACCAGGTGCCGCCGAGCTCGTCATTCTTCTCGACGATGGTGTAGGGGATGCCGAGATGGCCGAGCGCCACGCCGAGCGCGATGGCGCAGACGCCGGCGCCGACGATCAGAACGTGCTGTTCCGCGAGCTTGTCGTCGGAAGGACGCGTCGTCCACCGCGTCTCGCGCGGCACAAAGCCCATCTCCTCGCGCATCAGGGGTGCATATTCCGGCGCGACATGCTCGCCGAGGCAGGCGCGCATCATCTTCAGGAGCAGCTCTTCGCCGGGGTCGGTAATGACAGGCTTCGGCGTACCATTGGCGAAGAGCCTGACGACCGCGGCGCGGATTTCGTCCTGGATCTCCTGGGGCACGCCGGCTTCGGGATCGGGAATGAGGCGGATGTCGCGCTTGGGCAGGTACGGAGGCTCGAGCCAGCGCGCATCGCCGGTCATGTGCACCAGCACCATCAGGAGGCAGCGGATGTCGCCTTCGGCGATCGCGGAGGCGATATCGAGCGGCTGGTGGGGAGATGCGATGTTCATGGCGTTTCCCGATCTCCGGATGAACTGAACAGGCCGCGCGTCATCAGCTTGCGATAGGCGGAGATGACGTGGTCGGGCACGGCGGTGACGCCGCCTCCCGAATAGGAGTAGCGGCGGCTGAGATAACCTCGCGAGCCCATCAGCATGTGGACGATCGCCTCGAACTCCTCGTCGCTGTAATCCTCGATCGCACCCGCAAGGCGGGCGCGGCGCAGGATGCGGACATAGGCGACCGAGATGTTGTCGAGATGCTTCTGGTAGCCGTGAGGTGCAAAGAACTCGGCCTCGTTGAGGATGCGCAAGAACTCCGGCACCTCGCGGATGAAGTCGAAGAAGGCGGAGAAGCGCTCGATCTCCTGCCGCGCCGCATCCGCCGTGCCGGTGCGGGCGCGGATGAACTCGACCATGTCGAGACCGATCTTGGGCAGCAGCTGGTCGAGCAGCTCCTGGCGGTTCTCGAAATGATTGTAGAAGGTGCCTTGCGCGACGCCGGCCTGCTCGGTGATGCGGGCGACGGAGGCTTCGGCATAACCGTGCTTGCCGACGACCTTTGTCGCTGCGTCAAATATCTTCTGCTTGGTCCAGGCGTTGCGCTCGACGCGGTTGAGCTTCGTCACTTTCGCCGCGGTGTCTGCTTGCGTCATTCAGAGGTCTCCAGCTCGGCGCGCAGCACGCGCTTGAGGATCTTTCCGCTCGGGTTGCGGGGCAGGCTGTCGCGGATGACGAGCTGCTTCGGCACCTTGAAGCTCGCAAGGCGCGCGCGGCAATGTTCGGTGAGGGCAGGGAGTTCGAGAGTCGCGCCTTCCGCCAGCACGACGATGGCGACGGGCCGCTCGCCCCAGCGCGGATCGCGCAGGCCAATCACCGCGACCTCGCGCACCTCTGGTAGCTCGTAGATGACGCGCTCGACCTCGGAGGAGGCGATGTTCTCGCCGCCGGAGATGATCACGTCCTTCTTGCGGTCGGTGAGGTAGAGGAAGCCGTCGTCGTCGAGATAGCCGACGTCGCCGCTGCGGAACCAGTCGCCGAAGAAAGCCGCGGCCGTCTTCTCCGGATCCCTCCAGTAGCCGCGCGTGATCTTCGGTCCGCGCAGGCAGATCTCGCCGTTGACGTTGGGCGGCAGCGTCCTGCCGTCCTCGTCGCGGATCTCGATCCCGACATGGGCGATGGCGCGCCCGGTCGAGCCGATCTTCTCGATTTCGCGGCCGGCCTCCATGAAGGTGTCGCCGCCGACGGTCTCGGTGAGGCCATAGGCGTCGATGTAGCGCGCGTTGCGGAAGTATTCGGAGAAGGCGCGGATGCGCAGCTCCGGCGTCTTCTCGCCGCCGCCGATCGCCCATGTCAGGCTCGACACGTCGTAGCGATCGCGGGTCGGGCAGGTCAGCATCGCGGTGGTCATCACAGGCGCGAACCAGGCGGCGTTGAGCCTGTCCTCCGCGATTGCCGCAAGCGCGGTCTCCGGTTCGAAATTGCGCTCAATGCGGATGAAGCCGCCATGCCAGAGCACGGCGATGCCGGGCAGGTCGAGCGCGCCGACGTGATAGAGCGGACCGACGACGAGAAGGCGCGTCTCGGTGCCAAGACCCAGCGCGATGGTCTGGTCTGCCGACTTCCAGTAGAAATTATCGTAAGACAGCATCACGCCCTTGGGGCGATCGGTCGTGCCCGAGGTGTACATCAGCCGCATCAGGTCGGACGGCGCGCGGACATGCATCGGCGCGGCGGTTGCGCCATCCGCGAGATGCGTGACGCTCTGCTGCGCGGCCTCGTCGAGCGCGACGATCTTCGTGCCGGCTGCGTTCGCAGCCAATTCCTCGTCGACGATCAACAGGCGCGCACCGGCATTGCCGGCGATGTAGCCGACCTCGTCGCGGGAGAGGCGGAAGTTGATCGGCAGGAACACCGCGCCGAGATGGCTGGTGGCGAACACCAGCTCCAGGAACGCCGCGCTGTTCTTCATCAGCACAGCCACGACATCGCCGGCGCCGATGCCTTGTGAGGCGAGCCAGCCCGCCACCTTGCGGATGCGCGTGTCGAAGGCGGCATAGGAGATCTCCTCGCCGCGATATTTCAGCGCAGGCCGGTCCGGCGTGCGCCGGGCATGAAAGGCGATGAAGCTCGACAGGTTGATCATTGTGCGGGTTTGGCCGGTCGCCGGCCTCATTTCCTCCATTTATGAATTCTGACTCATAATTCATGTTTGTTGACGTCACCCCCTGCCTCTGAAATTGTTGGGAACACGGAGACGAGACGATCTCCGACAGGGATTTGGACACGCCGACCCGACAGAGGGAGGGAAAAAATGACGGGAACCCGCGGACCGGGCATCAGCCGCCGTTCAACACTGGCGCTGATGGGCGCCGGTGCGATGAGTGTTGCCGCACCCTGGGTGGCGCGCGCCCAGGCCAAGGCTATCAAGGTCGGCATGCCGACGATTCTGTCGGGCCGCGTGGCGCAGCTCGGCACGTCCTCGCGCAACGCGGTGATGCTCGAGGTCGACAAGGTCAATGCCGCCGGCGGCCTTGCCGGCCGCCCAATCGAGATGGTGATCCGCGACTCCAAGGGCCAGCCGCAGGAGGCCGCGCGCGTCTCGCGAGAACTCGTCAACACCGACGGCTGCGAGCTGCTGATCGATGCCGAAGCCTCGTCCGGCGCCTTCGCGGTGCACGAGGTCGCGCGTGATCTCGGCGTGTTCTGCATCCACACCAATTCGGAAACCTCGGCGCTGACCGCGGACCCCAAGCAGCATATTCCCAATGCCTTCCGCACCGCGCGGCAGGGCGTGCACGACTCCATCGTCGGCGGCAGCTATGCCGCAGCGATCGCCAAGGCCAAGGGCCTGAAGAAATGGGCGACCTGCTCGCCGGACTATGCCTATGGCCGCGACACCACCGGCGAGTTCACGCTGTACCTGAAACGCTTTGCACCTGATGTCGAGATCATCAGCGAGTCCTGGCCAAAGCTGTTCCAGCCCGACTACACCGAAGTGGTGACCAAGATCCTGCAGGCGAAGCCGCAGGCGCTGTACTCCTGCCTGTGGGGCGGCGATCTTACGTCCTACATCGACCAGGCCAACATCTACGCGATGTTCAGCCAGATGGAGGTGTTCGCGGTCAACATGGCCGACTACACCGCGCTCACGGTGGTGAAGAACCTGCCCAAGGGCATCCACTCCGGCAACCGCTACATCAAGACGTTCCCGACGACGCCGGAGAACGCCGCGTGGGGCGATGCCTACAAGGCGAAGTACAACGAATATCCGACCAATTGGTCGTGGGAGAACGCGACCGCGGTCATGCTGATGGCAGAAGCCGCGAAGAAGGCGAACTCCGCTGACGGCAAGAAGATCGCTGAAGCACTGGCGGGTCTTACGATCAAGTGCCCGTTCGGCGCCGACGGCACCGTGACGATGCGCGCCGAGGACCACACACTCGTCGGCTACGCCATCGGCTGGGGCACCACGATCCCGCAGGAGCCCTATGTCCCCGAGGTCAAGGCCGGCGACTGGAAGACCATCTTCGAGCTCGAGGCCGAGTGGAAGAAGAGCAAGGGCTACACCTGATCGCGCGCGCGGCGGAGACGGCCGACCGTCTCCGCCATTTTCGTTTGGTTCTCCGCGCCGTATCAGGCGCGCCGCAATGAAAGTGCTCCCGTGGATCTCGATGCGCTTGCCGGCTGCCTCTCCAGCTCCGCCTGCCTGGTGACGCAAACCACCAGCGGCCTCATCATCGGCATGCTGCTGTTCCTGGTCGCGGTCGGGCTGACCTTGATCTTCGGCGTGCTGAAGGTCGTCAATTTCAGCCACGGCGCCTTCTACATGTTTGGCGCCTATTTTGCGATGACGGCCTATCACCTCACTGAAAGCTTCGCGCTGGCGATGCTGGCGGGCGCGGCCGGCACCGCCATTCTCGGCCTGATCTTCGAGCGCGTCTTCATGAGCCGCGTCTATGGCGCGGACGTCTTGATGCAGCTTCTGGTCTGCTACGCCTTCGTGCTGATTTTCGACGACGTCGTGCGGATCATCTGGGGACCTGAATTCAAGTCGATGGGCATGCCCGCCGCGTTCCAGGTGATGCCGCTGTTCATCGCCGGCGGCGTGGTGCCGCCTTATTACCTGCTGTTGATCGGCATCGCGCTGGTCGCGGCCATCGTGCTCGGCATCGGGCTGTCGCGCAGCCGTATCGGCAAGGTGATCCGCGCCGCCGCGCACAATCCCGGCATGGTCTCCGCGCTCGGCATCAACACCGGTCTGATCTACGGCGGCGTGTTCGCGCTCGGCGGCATGCTGGCGGGGCTTGCCGGCGCGCTTGCGGCGCCGGTGCGCTCGCTGACCCCCGGCATGGGATTTTCGGTGCTGATCGAATCCTTCATCGTCACCGTGATCGGTGGCATGGGCTCGATTTTGGGCGCGCTGATCGGCGCGCTGCTGCTCGGCCTGATCCGCTCGTTCGGCTCGCTCGGCTTTCCCCTGTTCACGGAAGGCCTGATGTACCTGTTCATGGTGATCGTGCTGGTCTCCAAGCCCACCGGCCTGTTCGGCAAGGAGGCGGCATGACCGAGCTAGAGGCCGGGCGCGCCGAGACGCTGGCGCCGGTGCGCAGCGGCGCGGCGCTTCATCGCTATCGCGACGTCCTGATCGCGCTGGTCGCCTTCGCGGTGCTGGCGAGCCTGCCGCTATTGTCGGGCAGCAAGGCGCTGCTCGATTTCGTCATCCGCTGCTCGGCCTATGGCCTGTTCGCGACCTCGCTCAACCTCCTGGTCGGCTACACCGGGCTGACCTCGTTCGGCCATGGCATGTTCTTCGGCCTTGGCGCCTACAGCTTCGGCCTGATCATGCAGAAGATCGGCCTGCCGATTCCGGTCGCCTTCGTCGCGACGCTGGCGATCACGGCGCTCATCGCCGCGGTGATCGGCGCGATCTGCGTGCGGCTGAAGGAGATCTATTTCGCCTTCGTCACGCTGGCGTTCCAGATGCTGATCCACTCGACGATCCTGTCCTGGGCCTCCTTCACCGGCGGTGACCAGGGCCTGCGCGGGGGCATTCCGCGCCCCGCGTTCCTCGGCATCGATCTGTCCAACCACGTCCATCTCTATGTCACGAGCTGCGCGCTTCTCGTCCTCGGCCTGCTCGCGATGCGCCAGATCGCGCAGTCGCCGTTCGGCTACACGCTGCGCATGATCCGCGACAATGCCGCGCGCGCGAGCTTCCTCGGCATCGACGTCTGGCGCGCAAAGCTCACCGTGTTCGTGCTGGCGGCGCTGTTCGCGGCGATGGGCGGCATGGTGATGGCGCTGTTCGTCTCCGGCGCCTATCCGGAATTCGCCTATTGGACCATCTCGGGCGAGGGCATCTTCATCAACATGCTCGGCGGCGTCTCGACCTTCCTCGGGCCGATGGTCGGCACCGTATTGCTGCTGCTGCTCAACGACACCGTGACGCGGTTCACCGAGTACCACGGCATCGTGCTCGGCGTCGTCATCCTGTTCTTCGCGCTGGGCCTGCGCAAAGGCCTGCTCGATTTCGTCGCCGACTGGTTTACGCAGCGGCGCGAGACGGGCGAGGGGCGCTAGCGATGCCAGGTGTATCCATTGGGCGGTCATTCCGGGGCGCACGAAGTGCGAACCCGGAATCTCGAGATTCCGGGTCTGGTCCTGACGGACCATCCCGGAATGACGATGCCAGACAACGGCCCGAAGGGCGCTAGCCATGCTCGAGATCCGCAACCTCGCAAAGTCCTTTGGCGGCGTGAAGGCGACCAACGACGTCACGCTCGACTTCCCTGATGGCTCGCTCACCGCCATAATCGGCCCGAACGGCGCCGGCAAGAGCACCTTCTTCAACCTGATCACCGGCGCCTTGAGGCCGGATTCCGGCGAGGTGCTGCTCGACGGCGTCGATCTCGCCGGGCGTTCGCCGCCGGAGATCGTGCGCCACGGCATCGGCCGTGCCTTCCAGGTCGCCAGCATCTTCAAATCGCTGACCGTGCAGGAGACCATGCGCGCCGCAGTCAGCGCCGACCAGCGCACCTCCGCCGTGCTGCACAAGCGGTTTCCGCTGCCCGAGACGCGCGACCGCGCCGAGTATGTGATGGAATTGCTGGGTCTGTCCGGCAAGCGCAACCGCACCGCCGCGACGCTGTCGCATGGCGATCAGAAGCTGCTCGACATCGCGCTGGCCCTGGTGCTCGAACCAAAGGTGCTGCTGCTGGACGAGCCGACCGCCGGCATGGGCCCGGAGGAGCGCTGGCGCATGATCGACAAGGTGCGCGAGCTCTGGGAGCGCGAGAAGATCACCGTCGTCTTCATCGAGCACGACATGGACATCGTGTTCAAGATCGCGCCGAAGATCGTCGTGCTCTGCTACGGCCGCATCCTCGCCACCGGCACCCCCGACGAGATCCGCAACAACAGCGCCGTGATCGAAGCCTATCTCGGCACCGAGCATGCGGGAGCCGCCGCATGAGCACCGCCATCATCGAAGTCGCCGATCTCGACGTCTATTACGGCACCAGCCAGATCCTGTTCGGCGTCGGCCTGTCCGTGCGGCAGGGTGAGACCATGGCGCTGCTCGGCCGCAACGGCGCCGGCAAGTCCACGACCATGAAGGCGATCATGGGCCTGGCGCCGCCGCGGCGGGGCAAGGTCAGCCTGCGCGGTGCGGTGATATCAGGCCAGAAGCCGCATCGCATCGCGCGCGCCGGGCTCGGCTTCGTGCCGGAGGACCGCCAGATCTTCCCGGAGCACACGGTCGAGGACAATCTCGTCATCGGTCGCAAGAAAGGGCCGGAAGGCCAGGACGAATGGCCGATCAAGCGCATCTATGAAGTCTTCCCGCTGCTGGAGCCGCTGCGCCATCGCATCGCCGGACGCCTGTCGGGCGGCGAGCAGCAGATGCTGGCGATCGCGCGCACGCTGATGGGCAATCCGGCGCTGCTGCTGCTCGACGAGCCGAGCGAAGGGCTGGCGCCGATCATCGTGCAGCGGATCGGCGAGCTGCTGCGGCAGCTCCGAAAGCTCGGCTCGACCGTGCTGATCGCCGAGCAGAACATGCATTTTTGCCTGGGCCTGGCGAGCCACGCCACGGTGATCGACAAGGGCCAGATCGTCTATGCCGCCGGAATCGACGAGCTGAAGGCCAACGAGGCGATCCGGCGGCGTTATCTGGCCCTGTAGCCGGGGCGCCGGTGTCCAAATAGGCCGGAAGAAGAAAACTGTTGTCTCGGGGGCGTCCGACGGAAGGAGTTTCCCCGTCGAGGCGCAAAAACGCCAATCGCTTCCATTGCCGTTTGGGGCCGAAACGACGACATTCCGTTCAGAATTTGATGGATTGGCGCAAGCGATGGAACGCACTGGATTTGAACCCTTCGGCGAGCAGCTGGTGTCCGCGACGGACACCCAGCCGAAGTCGCGCGCCTCGAAGCTCCTGTTGCGGGCCGGCACCACGCTGTTCTGGTCGCTGGTCGCGGGCATCGTGCTTGCGCGCGCGGCCTTCTTCGAGCCGGGCATCTATGACGGCTTCAGCCGCGTCGCCTCGCTGGCCAAGAACCTGATCTTCTGAGCCGGATTATTCCGGGTCGAGGACAGAACTTCCCTCGGCCCTGATATGTCGAAAACTTATTTCCCAATTGGATCGTGCTGCGTATAAATCTTTCTCCTCTGGGAGAGATTTGTGTCGCAGAATCAAGCATCCAGCCCGGCCGATGCCAAGCCGGCTACCGTCGCAAGCCGCATTGCGGCGCTGATTCCAGGCATTCTCCTCTGCATTGCCCTCGCCGGCGTCTCGGCCCTGCTGGAGCGGGCGGAGCTGGGCGTGTTCGAGCATCCCTATGTCGAGGCGCTGGTGATGGCGATCCTGCTCGGCATGGCCGTTCGCAGTTTCTGGAAGCCCGCGCCACGCTGGCAGGCCGGCATCGCCTTCAGCGCAAAACAGCTGCTCGAAGTCGCCGTTATGCTGCTGGGGGCTTCGATCAGCTTCGCGGCCATCGCGGCCTCGGGCATCGCGCTGCTTGCCTCCATCGCCGCGGTCGTCGTGATCGCACTCTGCGTCTCCTTCGGTCTCAGCCGGCTGCTTGGCCTGTCGACGCGTCTGTCGATCCTGATCGCCTGCGGCAACTCGATCTGCGGCAATTCGGCGATTGCGGCCGTCGCGCCGATCATCGGCGCCAACAACGACGAGATCGCATCCTCGATCTCCTTCACCGCGATCCTCGGCGTGATGATGGTGCTGGGCCTTCCGCTGCTGATCCCGCTGCTGCACCTCTCCGCCACGCAATACGGCATCCTCGCCGGCCTGACAGTCTATGCGGTGCCGCAGGTTCTGGCCGCAACGGTGCCGGCCGGCCTCGTTTCGACGCAGATCGGCACGCTGGTGAAATTGATGCGCGTGCTGATGCTCGGACCCGTCGTCGTCGGCCTCTCCCTCGTCGCCTCGCGCTGGCAGACCGACGCCAAGAAGACCAATGTCGGCTTCTTCCGCCTGGTCCCGTGGTTCATCCTCGGCTTCCTCGCGCTGGCGACGCTGCGCTCGCTGGAGATCGTGCCGGGCACGGTGGTCGGACCGGTGACGAAGATCACCAGCTTCCTCACCGTCGTCTCGATGGCCGCACTTGGCCTCGGCGTCGATGTCCGCGTGCTCGCCAATGTTGGGGGCAGGGTGACGGCGGCGGTGACGCTGTCGCTGATGCTGCTGCTCGGCATCAGCATCGCGTTGGTGCATTGGTTTAAGTGAAAAATCACGCCGCGACGGCGGTGCACCCTCTCCCCTTGTGGGAGAGGGTGGCTCGCCGCATAGCGGCGAGACGGGTGAGGGGTTCTATCCGCGAATGAATCTCTTGCAGTGAGCGTGCGGAGAGAACCCCTCATCCGGCGCGCTGCGCGCGCCACCTTCTCCCACAAGGGGAGAAGGGAAGGGGGAGCGCTAGCTGCGCCTAGATCACATCCGCCAGCGAATGCCCGTGCAGCTCGATGTTCAGCCCCTGCATGCCCATGTCGGTGATCTCGCCGCCCATCGCCTTCAGGCTCTCTTCGCGGATCAGCGACATCAGCCCGCGGCGCAGCGCCAGAAATTCCGACGACATCATCATCGATTGCTGGCGCGGCCGCTCCAGCGGGATCGGAATCTCCGCCTTGATCGAGCCGGGGCGCGCGGTCATGCAGTAAACGCGGTCGGAGAGGAAGATGGCCTCGTCGATGTCGTGGGTGACGAACAGCACCGAGATCTTCAGCCGCTGCCACATATTGGTGAGGATCTGCTGCATGATGACACGGGTCTGCGCGTCGAGCGCGCCGAACGGTTCGTCCAGCAGCAGCACCTTCGGCCCCGTCGCGAGCGCGCGGACGATGCCGACGCGCTGCTTCATGCCGCCGGAGAGCTTTTCCGGATAATGCTTCTCGAAGGCCTCCAACCCGGCAAGCCCGAGCAGTGTGCGCGCGGCGCGCTCGCGCTGGGAGCGCGGCATGCCGCGCATCTTCAGGCCGAACTCGACATTCTCCCGCACCGTCTTCCACGGAAACAGCGAATATTGCTGGAACACCATGCCACGCTCGGCGCTGGGGCCGTTGACGCGTTCGCCGTCGACGGTGACGATTCCGGTGGTGGGCTTGAGGAATCCCGCGACCGCGTTGAGCAGCGTGGACTTTCCGCAGCCGGAGGGACCGACGATCGAGACGAACTCGCCGGGCTTCACGTGGATCTGCGTGTCGGTGACGGCCTGGACCGGTCCCTCGATGCTGTCATAGCTGAGGGAAAAATTCCTGACCTCGATATGGCCCTTCGACGGGTTCGCGAGCATCTCGCTCATGTCGACCTCCACGGCATCACCAATTGTCCCGCGCCGCGGATCAACAGGCTCGACCCAAGGCCAAGCACGCCGATCGCGATCATGCCGAGCGCGATGTCCGCATACTGGACCAGCGAATAGGCCTCCCAGGTGAAGTAGCCGATACCGTACTGCCCCGAGATCATCTCGGCGGCGATCAGCGACACCCAGGCGACGCCCATGCCGACGGTGAGGCCGGTGAAGATGTGCGGCAGCGAGGCCGGAAAATACACCTCGCGGAAGATCGAGCGCTCGCGCGCGCCGAGACACTGCGCGGCGCGCACCAGCACCGGATCGACCAGCGACATGCCGTGCAGCGTGTTGACCAGGATCGGAAAGAACGAGCCGAGGAAGGTGATGAAGACGATGCTCTGCTCGTTGGTCGGCCACAGCATGATCGCCATCGGCACCCAGGCGATCGCCGGGATCGGCCGCAGCACCTCCGCGACCGGGAAGATGATTTCGTGCACCAGCTTGAAGCGGCCCATGATCAGGCCGAGCGGCACGCCGACGATGGCCGCAAGCGAGAAGCCGATGAAGATGCGCCGGCAGCTCAAGAGGATGTGCATCAGGAATTTCGGATCGTGGATCGCCTTGGTGAAGCTGGCATAGACCGCCAGCGGCGAGGGCACGTTGGTGAAGCGCACGAAGAACACGACCCGGTAGGTCGTGAGCAGGTGCCAGACCAGCAGGAACGCGATCAGCGAGGCGATGCCGATCGCGGTGGCGCGCAGGCGGCCCTGGTTCAGCCGGTACCAGCGCAGCGCGAGCGTGCCGAAGGAGGGCGGTGTGTTGGGCGGAGCGGCGGGCGCGGGGCTCGCCTCCGCGACTGCTGTTGCCGGCATGCTGTCCTCGGGATGTCTGAGGAGGGCGGGACTGCTCACGTCTTGCCTCCGCTGACCGCCGCCTTCACCGCGTCGTCGAAGCCGAGCACCTTGCCGCTGATCTTGGCGGCATGGGCTTCGGCATCCTTCTTCAGCAGGAACGGCGCGACCTCGTCATTGCCGACCGCGAAGAAGGCCTGGTCGGCGAACAGCTTGATGCCGCGGGTGGTGTCGAAGACATAGGCGACGTTGATCTTCTTGCCCTTGGCCTTGAAGTCGGCATAGGCGCCGAGAGTGCAGGCGGCGGACGCGAACGGCAGGATGCCGGCTTCATCCACCCAGATCTCACCGGCCTTGCGCGGATCGGTGATCGGCTTCTTGCAGAAGCTGTCTTCGCCTGCAATTTCGTAGTTCTTGGTGCTCGCAAGCTGCGCGTCATAGTCGAGCTTCATCTCGGCATAGGCCTTGCGGATGTAACTGTCGTCGACCCACTTCTTCGGATCGAACTCCTTCATGCGGCCGAGATTCTGGAGCACCTTGACGTCGGTCGTGGCGGCATCGATCAGCGCCGGCTTCACCGTGGGATCGGTGGTCATGTTGCCGCTGGGGCCTAGGAAGATGTAGACGACCTCCTTGTTGATGCCGGTCCATTCCTGGATCTTCTCGGCGGCGAGCTTGGGATCGTCGCGCAGCCACTGGTTGGCGGCGATCAGCGCCTTGAAGTAGGCGACGACGACCTCGGGATATTTCTCGGCGAAGTCCGTGCGGACCACGATGCCGTGGAAGGTCGGCAGGTTGGTCTCGACGCCGTCGAAGATCTTTCGCGCGAAGCCGCGGAACGGCAGGAGCTCGGCGAAGGGGACGAAGTCGGCATGCGCGTCGATCTTCTTCTCCTGGAGATTGGTCGAGCCGACCTCCGGGCTCTGGCTGACGAGCTGGAAGAAGTCCGACGCGTAGCCGCGGTCCTGCATCGCCTTCAGCACCATGCCGTGCGCGGCGGAGCCGAACGGCACGCTGACCAGCTTGCCCTTGAGATCGGCGAGATCGTAGTAGGGCGAGTCCTTGTGGACGACGAGGCCGTTGCCGGAGCCGGACAGGCTGTAGGCGGCGACACCGATCAGGCGGCTCTTGCTCTCGGGATTGCTCTCGAAGGTGAAGCCGTTCACGATCAGCGGATAGTCGCCCATCATGCCGATCTGGAGCTTGTTCGCCATCATCGCATTGGTGACGGGCGGGCCGGAGGTGAAATTCTGCCACTCCAGCTCGAACTTGATGTTGGCGTATTTGCCGTCCTTCGGCAGGTACTTCTCGAGGAGATGGAGCTGGCGGATGACGACGCCGGCGGTCACCGTGTTGGTCGTGGTGTCCTGCGTTCCGATGCCCAGCGTGACGGTCTCCGCCGCGGCCGGCTGTGCGAGCATGAGCGCCAGCGACGTCACCGACATCGCGATCGAGAGCGTGGGAAGATGGCGAACCATTCTCATCCTCATTCGGTTGGATGTGCTGTGGTTGCCATGATTGGGTGAGGGCACGGGCAGGGCAAATCCGGAATGACCGCCGCAGTCGATTAGTTGCCGGGAAAAGCTGATTGCATACTCCTTGGGCAGTCCTGCACTATAAAGCCGCTTGCCTGTGCAGCGGCCCTGGCCGCGGGCTCCCTTAATCGGACGCCTGGCCGCGCATCTCTTCCAGCACGTCAGTGCGGCACACCACGATCTGCGAGCGTTTGGTCACAACGATTCCCTTCTCCTGCATGCGCTTGAGGCTGATCGTGACCCATTGCCGGGTGGCACCGACCATGTGGGCGATGTCGGCATGGGTGAAGGCGGCCGCAATCACGGTGCCGTCGGCGTCGGCGACGCCGTAGAGCTCGACGAGATGCAGCAGGAGATGCGCAAGGCGCTGCGTGATGGAGCGCGTTCCCAGCATCTGCGCCAGCGCCGAATAGCATTTGCCCTTGAAGGTGAGGCCTTCGATCAGGCCGATCGCGAGGTTCGGGATCTCAACGGCAAGGGACCGCAGTTCCTTTCCGGGCAGGTGCACCACGCTGCAATTGCTGGATGCGACGCCGGACCATTGATGCACGGTGCCTTCGAACACCTCCGGCCCGCCGACGAAATTACCGACATGCCAATAGGCGAGCGTGATCTCGCGTCCGAGCGGGGATGTGTAGAACACGCGGATGCGGCCGCTCTCGATCAGCCAGATGCCGTCATGCTTGCAGCCCTGGCTGAACAGCGTCTGGCCGCGGTTGAGCACTTTTCGCCGGCCCTGCTTCAGCACCAGCTCCCGCTCGCGCGGTGAGAGCTTGTCCATCAGCGGCGGCGGTCCGCCGATCCATTGCTGGTTCTCGGTGAGCAGCAGCGAGGAGCTTCCGGCTGGCCGGACTGCCGGGGGAACAGCCCCGCGAACCACATTGGCCGCCTGCAACATATCTGCCTCCGGAACGTTCAAGTCGTTCTAAAGAGGAGCAATGTCCGTGCCAGATGGGGAGAGGGCCACTTATACAGCCGTCATCGCCCGCGCAGGCGGGCGATCCAGTATTCCAGAGACGTCAATGGGATACGGAGAGGCCGTGGCGTACTGGATTCCCCGCTTTCGCGGGGAATGACAGCGGAGTTTGTGGCTTGGCTAGCGTGCCTCACCAACACCGTCGTCCTGGACAAGCGAGCAGAGCGAGCGCTGATCCAGGACCCATTACCACAGGCGTGTGTCGTGGCACGCAGCTGTAGCCACAGCCGACTTCTGCAACCAGCTCTTGGGGTAATGGGTCCTGGCTTTCGCCAGGACGACACCGAGGATGTTTCTACCGCCCCGCCAAGCTCAGCAGATACGGATTCGGGTAAATCCCACGGTTGTGTCCATCCGAAAACGAGATGTTCAGGCCGTAGCCGAGATCGCCGATCTCGATGATGGCGATGCCCGGAAACGCTTCAGGGAAGCGGCCGTCGAAGCGGGCGCGGGTGCAGTGGGCGCATTTGCAGGAGAGGCGAAGCTGCTCGGCCGGCAGGCTCAGCGCGTCGTCCTGCGTGGTGCGGACGAGGAGCGAGGCGAGATCGGCGCTGGCTTCGTAGTTGGCTACGGTCGGTGCCACCAAAGTCATGGTCATGACGAACCTCCGAACCCTCTCTACGTCGTTGTGACGCCGCTGCGATAGCAACTAATTGCCAGCGCAAGCGCGCCCGCCTGACCTTCGCTGCCTCCTCTTCGGTCACCGCCCGCGAAATGTGAAACTAATCGACCGGGAATTTCACTTACGAATTGCCGGACTCTCCTCTCTCCGAAACCTTGGGCGCCATCGATGGCCAAGGAGAGACCATGAGCACATTTCAGAAGGAAACGGTTCTGTCGGTCAGGCACTGGACCGACAGCCTGTTCAGCTTCACCGCGACGCGCGATCCGGGCTTCCGTTTCCAGAACGGCCAGTTCGCCATGATCGGGCTGGAGGTCGAAGGCAAGCCGTTGATGCGGGCCTACAGCATGGCCAGCGCCAATCACGAGGAGGCGCTCGAGTTCTTCTCGATCAAGGTGCAGGACGGCCCGCTGACCTCGCGCCTCCAGAAGATCCGGGAAGGCGATATCATCCTGGTCGGCCGCAAGGCTACCGGCACGCTGATCACCGGCAACCTCATTCCCGGCAAGCGACTGCTGCTGCTCTCGACCGGCACGGGGCTGGCGCCCTTCGCCAGCCTGATCAAGGACCCTGATGTCTACGAGAACTACGAGACCATCGTGCTCGCCCATGGCTGCCGTCAGGTCTCCGAGCTCGCCTATGGCGAGCACCTCGTCGAAGGCCTGCGCAACCACGAATTCTTCGGGCCGCTGATCCGCGACAAGCTCGTCTACTACCCGACCGTGACCCGCGAGCCGTTCCGGAACCGCGGCCGCATCACCGATCTGATCGCCTCGAACCAGCTGTTCGACGACATCGGACTGTCCGGCCTCGATATCGAGACCGACCGCATCATGCTGTGCGGCAGCCCGGCGATGCTCGAGGAACTCCACGACATGTTCTCCGCGCGCGGCTTTGTCGAGGGCAATCACAGCCAGCCCGGCCATTTCGTGATCGAAAAGGCTTTTGTCGAGCGCTGACGCGCAAATCGCATCCCGGCGACAACTAATTGCTATCGCCGGAAAGCCCCCTGAACAAATCTGATGCAAAGGCGCCGGACCTGCCGGCGAACCAGGAGCAAGCGATGGCACTAGATCAGATCGTCGACGGACTTTCGGAGGTTTCCTGCGATGTGCTGGTCATCGGCGGCGGCACGGCCGGTCCGATGGCGGCGCTGAAGGCGAAGCTGAAGAACCCGAAGGCCAACGTCGTCCTGCTCGAGAAGGCCAACGTCAAGCGCTCCGGCGCGATCTCGATGGGTATGGACGGGCTCAACAACGCGGTCATCCCCGGCTATGCGACGCCCGAGCAGTACACCAAGGAAATCACCATCGCCAATGACGGCATCGTCGACCAGAAGGCGGTCTATAAATACGCCCAGAACTGCTACAAGATCATCGAAGAGCTCGACAGTTTCGGCATCCGCTTCCTGAAGAACGAGAACGGCGACTACGCCGTCAAGAAGGTGCATCACATCGGCACCTATGTTCTGCCGATGCCGAACGGCGAGACCGTCAAGAAGGCGCTGTACCGTCAGCTCCGCCGCGCCCGCATCCTGATCTCCAACCGTTACATGGCGACGCGGCTGCTCAAATCGTCTGACGGCCGTATTGCCGGTGCGATCAGCGTCAACACCCGCACCGCCGAAATGCTGGTGATCAAGGCCAAGGCCGTGATCCTGTGCATGGGCGCCGCCGGCCGCCTCGGCCTGCCGACCTCCGGCTACATGTTCGGCACCTATGAGAACGCCGCCAATTCCGGCGACGGCTACTCCATGGCCTATCACGCCGGTGCCGCGCTCGCGAACCTCGAATGCTACCAGATAAATCCGCTGATCAAGGACTATAACGGCCCGGCCTGCGCCTATGTCGCCGGTCCCTTCGGCGCCTTCACCGCCAACAACGAGGGGTCGCGCTTCATCGAATGCGACTACTGGTCCGGCCAGATGATGCTGGAGTTCTACAATGAGCTTCTGTCCGGCAAGGGTCCGGTGTTCCTCCAGCTCAAGCATCTTCACCCCGACACCATCTCGGAGATCGAATCCACGCTGCACAAGGTCGAGCGTCCCACGCGCGGCCTGTTCCAGCAGGGACGCGGCGTCGACTACCGCAGCGAATCGATCGAGATGCACATCTCCGAGATCGGCTTCTGCTCCGGACACAGCGCCTCCGGCGTGTTCGTCGATGACAATGCCCGCACCACCGTTCCCGGCCTCTACGCCGCCGGCGACATGGCGAGCGTGCCGCATAATTACATGCTCGGCGCCTTCACCAACGGCTCGGTCGCCGGCATCGACGCGATGGAGTTCGCCGACAGCCACGACTTTGCGGAATTCGACGCCGCCGATGTCGCGCTGGAGCGCGACCGCGTGATGGCGCCGACCAAGCGCGAGGACGGCATTCCGCCGAACCAGGTCGAGTACAAGACCCGCCGTCTCGTCAACGACTATCTCCAGCCGCCGAAAGTCACGCGCAAATACGAGCTCGGCATGCGCCGCCTCGCCGAGGCGCGGGAGGACATGCAGGAGCGCATGATCGCGCGCAACGCGCACGAGCTGCTGCGCGCCCTCGAGGTGCAGTCGATCATGGACTGCGCCGACATGGCGGTGCATGCCTCGCTCTACCGCGAGGAGAGCCGCTGGGGCCTCTATCACTGGCGCACGGATTTCCCGGAGAAGGACAACGAGCACTGGTTCTGCCACACGCTGCTGAGCAAGCGGGATGGCAGGATGACCAGCGAGAAGCGTGCCGTCGAGCCGTACGTCGTGCCGATCGCCGACGACGAGAAGGACCTCTACGACAAGCAGCGCATCCGCGCCTCCGCCTGATCCACCAGAACATAGCAACAGGAGACATCCAATGCCTCTCGCGTCCTATCAGACATCGGTTCCGGTGGTCGTCGACGACGCCAAATGCATTGCGGACAAGGGCTGCACCGTCTGCGTCGACGTCTGCCCGCTCGACGTGCTCCGCATCAGCGAGATGACCAACAAGGCCTACATGGCCTATGACGAGTGCTGGTACTGCATGCCCTGCGAGGCGGATTGCCCGACCGGCGCCGTCACCGTCAACATTCCCTATCTGTTGAGGTGATCATGTCGAGCCCGTTCGAGTCCTACGACGACCTCGAAGACGCCGACGAGCAGCTTCAGGCCGCCGATCCCGCCGAGCGCCGTGTCGCCATCATCGCGCTCGGCCATTCCGGCGATCCTGCTGCCGTTGCGCATCTCGCTAACATGGTCGCCGATCCCGATGCCGGCGTGCGTCAGCAGGTCGCGATGGCGCTCGGCGAGTTCGACGGGCCGGAAGCGGCGAGCGCGCTCGTCAAGCTGCTGGTCGATCCCGAAAGGATCGTGGCATCGGCCGCCGCCGACAGCATGGCCGAGTTCAAGGATCCGGCTTGTGCCGAGATCATCCTGCCGCTGGTCAAGCATGCCCACGCCTTCGTCCGCATGGGCGCGCTGCGCGCGCTGAAGGAGCTTCGCTGCAAGGACACGCTGAAACCGGCGCTGGAAGCGCTGCAGGATGCGGATGCCGCCGTGCGCGTGCAGGCGATCGGCGTGATCGGCTTCCTCAAGCTGGAGGAATCCATCCCCGCGCTGACCGCGCTGATCAACGATCCCGACGCGCATGTGCGCCGCGCCTCAGTCAGCGCGCTGGCGTTCTCGCAGATGAAGCCCGCGGCCGAGACGATCACGCGCGCGCTGAAGGATGCGGACTGGATGGTGCGCGAGATGGCGGCGGAGACGCTGGGCCTCAACGTCAACGGTTCGCTCGCGGCCGACCAACTTGTCGCCTGCCTTGCCGACGAATTCTGGCAGGTGCGGCTGAAGGTGATCCGCAGCCTCGGCAGGATGAAGATCGAGCGTGCAGTGCGCCCGATCGGCAATTGCATCAATCACGACCAGGCCAATTTGCGGAAGGAAGCGGCCGCGGCGCTCGGCGAGATCGCCCATCCCGACGGCGAGGCGTTCCTGGCCGTCATCGCCGACGATGCCGATCCCGATGTGCGCAAGAACGCGCGCTGGGCGCTGCAGCAGATCGCGGCCCGCAAGGCGCGCGCAGGCGCATAGAGGCGCGGGCAGGGGCATAGCGGCCCTTCGCTGCCGGTCTGGACTTCCCCTGCCAGACGTTTATTGGTCTTCGCCAATGGGATCGGCTGCCGTGAACGCGGCCTGTCCTTAGAAACAGCGAGGACGCCGGCCATGACGACATTGACTGTCAAAGACCTTCTCCCCGAGGATGGCACGCGGGGAACGCTCGTCGGCCGCGTCTGGCTGCCGCAGGTCAATGGTCCGGCCGTGGTCGCCGTGCGCAGCGATGGCGTCTTCGACGTCACCGCCAAATTCCCGACCATCAGCGCACTCTGCGAGGAGGACAATCCCGCCAAGGCGCTTGCCGCGACCAGGGGCGAACGCATCGGCGATCTCGACGCCATCGTGGCCAATACGGCCCCCGATGGGCGCGACCCGAAAAAGCCGTGGCTGCTCGCGCCGGTCGATCTCCAGACCCTCAAGGCGGCCGGTGTCACCTTCGCGATCTCGATGCTGGAGCGCGTGATCGAGGAGCGGGCCAAGGGCAATCCGGCCTCGGCCGAAGCGATCCGGAAAGAGGTGACGCGGCTGATCGGTGACGATCTGTCAAAGCTCAAGCCGGGCTCGGACCAGGCGATGCATCTGAAGCAGGTGCTGATCGACCAGAACGCCTGGAGCCAGTATCTCGAGGTCGGCATCGGCCCCGATGCGGAGGTCTTCACCAAAGCACCGACCCTGTCCTCGGTCGGCACCGGCATGGATGCGGGCCTGCATCCGAAGTCGACCTGGAACAATCCCGAGCCGGAGCTCGTGCTGTTCGTTTCGAGCCGCGGCAAGATCGTCGGCGGTTCGCTCGGCAACGACGTCAATTTGCGCGACTTCGAGGGCCGTTCGGCGCTCTTGCTCTCGAAGGCCAAGGACAACAACGCGTCCTGCGCGATCGGCCCGCTGCTGCGCCTGTTCGACGAGAGTTTTTCGCTCGACGACGCGCGCAAGCTCGACATCAGCCTGAACGTGAAGGGGACGGACGGTTTCGTCCTCGACGGCCATTCCTCGATCAGCAAGATCAGCCGCGATCCGACCGACCTCGTCGAACAGACCATCGGCAAGGTCCATCAATACCCCGACGGCTTCGTGCTGTTCCTCGGCACCATGTTCGCGCCGGTCAAGGATCGCGATGCGCCGGGGCAGGGGTTCACCCACAAGCGCGACGACATCGTCACGATCGCCGCGCCCCAGCTCGGCAAGCTCGTCAACCGCATGCGCACCAGCGACGAGTGCGAGCCCTGGACCTTCGGCATCGGCGCGCTGATGAAGAACCTCGCGCAGCGGAAGCTGATCTAGCTCGCTGTTCTTCGCCTCTCCCCGCCTGCGGGGAGAGGCCGGAATTCGCGCGAAGCGCGGATTCCGGGTGAGGGGGACTCTCCACGAGTCGATTTGGTAGACATACGCAAAGCTCTATCCACATCGTCATTGCGAGCGCAGCGAAGCAATCCAGAATCGGCCCGCGGAGGGACTCTGGATTGCTTCGCTGCGCTCGCAATGACGAGGAGGAGAGGTTGCGGGTCCGTCTTTCTCCGTGATCGTGGATAAAGCCCCTCACCCCAACCCTCTCCCCGTAAGAACGGGGCGAGGGAGCGCACCGTCGCTGTCGCAACACCCCGCATCATTTCCTTCATCTCCTCGTTGCATCGCTGGAACAAAATCGCGCTGGGCGTGTCATAGAGCCACCCATCTCGCCAACGTGTGGTTTCCCCCAAATAGTCAAATAATATGACTAGTCGGAACCGATCTTCTGTGAAATAGTCCCTCCCGCCGCCCACAAAGGGCGGTCTGCAGGTGCCATGCTACCAATCGGCACCCGAGATAAACACAAGATCACTCTTGGGAGACACGCCTGATGACCCCTAAAGCCCTCTTTGCGGCCACCGCCACGGCCGCGTTGTTGCTCGCGCTGCCGGCGAGTGCCGCCGAGCTCACCATCGGCTTCTCGCAGATCGGATCGGAATCCGGCTGGCGCGCGGCCGAGACCTCGGTCTCCAAGCAGGAGGCCGCCAAGCGCAAGGTCAATCTCAAGATCGCCGACGCCCAGCAGAAGCAGGAGAACCAGATCAAGGCGATCCGCTCCTTCATCGCGCAGAACGTCGACGCGATCTTCCTCGCGCCCGTCGTCTCGACCGGCTGGGACTCGGTGTTGAAGGAAGCCAAGGAGGCCAAGATCCCGGTCGTGCTGCTCGACCGCGACATCGATCCCTCCGGCAAGGAGCTCTATCTCACTGCCGTCACGTCAGACAGCGTGCACGAAGGCGAGGTTGCCGGCGACTGGCTGGCCAAGACCGTCGGCAACAAGGCCTGCAGCATCGTCGAATTGCAGGGCACGGTCGGCGCCAGCGTCGCCGCCAATCGCAAGAAGGGCTTTGACACCGCCATCGCCAAGCATGCGAACCTGAAGGTGGTGCGCAGCCAGACCGGCGACTTCACCCGCGCCAAGGGCAAGGAGGTGATGGAGAGCTTCATCAAGGCCGAAGGCGGCGGCAAGTCGATCTGCGCGGTCTATGCGCACAACGACGACATGATGGTCGGTGCGATCCAGGCGATGAAGGAAGCCGGCCTCAAGCCCGGCAAGGAGATCCTCACCGTCTCGATCGACGCGGTCCCCGATATCTTCAAGGCCATGGCCGCCGGCGAAGCCAATGCCACGGTCGAGCTGACGCCGAACATGGCGGGCCCCGCACTCGATGCCATCGCGGCCTTCAAGGACAAGGGCACCGTTCCGCCGAAGTGGATCCAGACCGAGTCCAAGCTCTATACCGCAGCCGACGATCCGCAGAAGATCTACGACAGCAAGAAGGGCCTCGGTTATTGAGGCGGGTGCCGCGCCGGGCCGCTCCCCGTGGTCCGGCGCCCCCCTTCGAAACCGCTGCGCGAACGAATAGGCTGGGTGTCCGCGTCATCAGCGGGCACCGGTGGGAGTGACGTTGCTATGGAGAACAGCCCCGATCCTGCTTCGCCCCTTCTGGAGGTGCGCGGGATCAGCAAGAGCTTCGGTGCTGTGCGTGCGTTGCAGGAGGTCGACTTCACGCTTCGCGCCGGCGAGATCCATGCGCTGCTCGGGGAGAACGGCGCCGGCAAGTCGACGCTGATCAAGGTCGTTACCGGCGTATTTCCGCGCGATGCCGGCATCGTCCGGCTCGGCGGCGAGGAGGTCGCGCCGCGCTCGGCCAAGGCCGCGCTTCAGGCCGGCATCGCCACCGTCTACCAGGAGGTCAATCTGCTGCCGAATCTCTCGGTGGCGCAGAACCTGTTTCTCGACCGCCAGCCGATGCGCTTCGGCATCGTGCGCGACGGTGAGATGCGCCGCCGCGCCAAGACGCTGCTCGCCGACTTCGGCCTCGACATCGACGTATCAGCGCCGCTCGGCAGCTATTCCGTCGCCGTGCAGCACGTCACCGCGATTGCGCGCGCCGTCGATCTGTCCGCGCGTGTGCTGATCCTGGACGAGCCGACCGCGAGCCTCGACCGTCACGAGGTCGAGATCCTCTTCGGCATCATGCGCCAGCTCGCGGGGCGCGGCATCGGCATCGTCTTCGTCAGCCACTTCCTCGACCAGGTCTACGAGATCTCCGACCGCATCACCGTGCTGCGCAACGGCCGCCTGGTCGGTGAGCGCGAGACTGCCTCGCTGCCGCGGATCGAATTGATCCGCATGATGCTCGGCCGCGAGCTTGCGGAGACCACCAGTGCGCGGGCGGCGACGCGCGAGCATCAGGCGCGCGAGATCTGCGCGAGCTTCGAGAATTACGGCAAATCCGGCTATGTCGCGCCGTTCAATCTCGAGCTGCGCCATGGCGAGGTCGTCGGCCTCGCCGGCCTGCTCGGCTCGGGCCGCACCGAGACGGCGCGGCTGGTGTTCGGCGCCGAGCGTGCCGATCGCGGGCAGGCGAAGGTGGAAGGCGAGCCCGTGCGGCTGCACTCGCCGCGCGACGGCGTGCGCCACGGCTTTGGCTATTGCCCGGAGGAACGCAAGACCGACGGCATCGTCGCCGAGCTCAGCGTGCGCGAGAACATCGTGCTGGCGCTCCAGGCCAAGCGCGGGCTGCATCGCCCGCTGTCGCGCCGCGAGCAGGACGAGATCGCGCGCCGCTACGTCAAGATGCTGGACATCCGTCCGCCCGATCCGGAACGCCCCGTGGGCCTGCTCTCCGGCGGCAATCAGCAAAAGGTGCTGCTGGCGCGCTGGCTCGCGACCTCGCCGCGGCTGCTGGTGCTGGACGAGCCGACCCGCGGCATCGACGTCGGCGCGCATGCCGAGATCATCCGCCTGATCCGCGAGCTCTGTGACGATGGGCTCTCGCTGCTCGTGATCTCCTCCGAGCTGGACGAGATCGTGACCTATTCGGATCGGGTCGTGGTGCTGCGCGACCGCGCCCATATCGAGGAGCTCGCGGGCGAGGCGATCGATGTCGGCAACATTCTCGCGGCCATCGCGGCCGACGGCACCGCTATCGCGCATGAGGGGCGGGCATGACAGCGCTGCTGCCGCGCCGCGGCCTTGCCCAGATCCTCGCATTGATCGTCATCCTCGCGGTCGACCGCGTGGTGTCGCCGCAATTCTTCGACCTGCGCCTCCAGGACGGCCGTCTCTTCGGCAGCCTGATCGACGTGCTCAACCGCGGCACGCCGGTGGCGCTGCTCTCGCTCGGCATGGTGCTGGTGATCGCGACGCGCGGCATCGACCTCTCGGTCGGCGCAATCATGGCGATCTCGGGCGCAATTGCGGCCAGCCTCGCTGACAGCCACGGGCTTCCGGTCGTGCTGGCGGCTGCGCTTGGCGCCGGCCTCGTCTGCGGCTTGTGGAACGGATTTCTCGTCGCCGTGCTCGGCATGCAGCCGATCGTGGCGACGCTGATCCTGATGGTGGCGGGGCGGGGCATCGCCCAGCTCATCACCGAAGGGCGTATCGTGACGTTTTCCTCGCCCGATCTGGTCTGGCTCGGCAACGGCGCCATCCTCGGCCTGCCGGTGCCGGTCGCGATCGCCTTGGGCATGCTGATCCTCACCGGTGCGGTGGTGCGCGGCTCCGCGCTCGGGCTCCTGATCGAGGCGACCGGCGGCAATGCGCGGGCGAGCGAGCTTGCCGGCGTCGGCACGCGCGCGATGATCCTGTCGGTCTATGTCTGGTGCGGCGTCTGCGCCGCGCTGGCCGGCGTGATCGCCGCGGCCGACATCATGGGCGCGGATGCCAACAATGCCGGCCTCTGGCTCGAGCTCGACGCTATCCTCGCCGTGGTGATCGGCGGCACGTCACTGTTCGGCGGCCGCTTCAGTCTTGTGCTCGCGGTGCTGGGGGCGCTGATCATCCAGACCATGAATACCGGAATCCTGCTGTCGGGCTATCCGCCGGAATTCAACCTGCTGGTCAAGGCAGTGGTTGTGCTCGCTGTTCTGCTGCTGCAATCTCCGAAATTCTCGGGGCTTGCCGGTATTGCCGCGCGGCTGCGGAGGACGAAAGCATGAAAGGCCTGCCGCCCGTCCTGATCACGGCCATCGTGCTCGTCGCGGGCTTCGCGCTCTGCGCCATGCAATTCCCCAACATCGCCTCCACCCGCGTGGTCGGCAATCTGCTCACCGACAATGCCTTCCTCGGCATCGTCGCGACCGGGATGACCTTCGTCATCATCTCCGGCGGCATCGACCTGTCGGTCGGCTCGGTGATCGGCTTCACCACCGTCTTCGTCGCGCTGGCGATCGAGCGCTGGGGCGTGCCGCCGCTGGTCGCCTTCGTCGCCATCCTCGCGCTCTCGGCGGCGTTCGGCGCGGCGATGGGCGCGGTCATCCATGTCTTCGACCTGCCGCCGTTCATCGTGACGCTGGCCGGGATGTTCCTGGCCCGCGGCGCAAGCTTCCTGCTCTCGACGGAATCGGTGCCGATCACCGCGCCGGTCTATTCCACCGTGTCCGACTTTGCGTTGCGGATGCCCGGCGGCGGGCGGCTGACGGCGGTCGCGATCATCATGCTCGTGATCGTGATCGGCGGCGCCTTGCTGCTGCATCTCGCCCGGTTTGGTGCCAATGTCTATGCGCTCGGCGGCAGTCGGACGACCGCGAGCCTGATGGGTGTTGCGGTGGGCAAGATGACGGTGAAGATCTACATGCTGTCGAGCCTGCTCGCGGGAATCGCCGGCATCGTGTTCTCGTTCTACACCAGCGCCGGCTATTCGCTCTCCGCCGTCGGCGTCGAGCTCGACACCATCGCCGCCGTCGTCATCGGCGGCACGCTGCTCACGGGCGGGCAGGGCTCGGTGATCGGCACCTTCCTCGGCGTGCTGATCCAGGGCCTGATCCAGACCTACATCAATTTCGACGGCACGCTGTCGAGCTGGTGGACCAAGATCGCGACCGGTGTATTGCTGTTCGCCTTCATTGCCTTGCAGCAGGGGCTGGTCGCGCTTGCGCGCCGGCCCGTGGCCAAGAGCGCGGGAGCTGCCACATGACCTCGCGCATCGTCGTCATCCCGACGCGCCGGGCCCACTCCAACCACGCGGAAGTGGCCCGCTCGATCGGCGTCGACATCATCGCCGGCCGTTACGCGGAGGGGACGCGCCTGCCGGGCGATGCCGAGATGATCGCGATGTTCGGCGTGTCGCGGCCGGTGCTGCGGGAGAGCGTGAAGACGCTGGTGGCCAAGGGCCTGCTCACCACCAAGGCGCGGGTCGGCACCGTCGTGCGCGAGCGCGCCGCCTGGAACATGTTCGACGCCGACGTGCTGGCCTGGCATCTCGACGCCGGAATCGACAAGCGTTTCCTCAACGACCTCGCCGAGATCCGTCTGGCGGTCGAGCCGCGCGCGGCCGAGCTCGCAGCGAAGCAGCGGTCCGAGGAGGACGTCGTCGAGCTCCGGCGCAGCATGGAGCGCATGCGCCGTGAAGCCTCCGACTCGGTGGGCTTTGCCGATGCCGACCTCGCGCTCCACGTTGCCGTGGCGCGGGCCTCCGGCAATCTGTTCATGCGCTCGATCGGGCATGTCATCGAGGCCGCTCTTCGCGCCTCCTTTCTGCTGAGCGCGCCAGTCGAGCCAGAGGACCGCGACACCGTGCTGCTCTGGCATCAGAAGATCGTCGACGCGATCGAGGCCGGCGATGCCGAGGCGGCATCGGCGGCCATGGTCTATGTCATTCACAACGGCATGCACCGCCACGAGGATACGGTGATCGAGACCGCCCCGGCCGAGGCGCTGCCGTCAGAGGATACTGGAGAATGAGCGTGACCGACCTTCGCATCGCCATCGTCGGCTTCGGCAAGATCGCGCGCGACCAGCATGTCGGCGCGATCGCAGCGGTACCGGGCGCGACGCTCGCGGCCGTTGCCAGCCGCAATGCCTCGCTGCCGGAGCTGCCGCATTTCGCCACCATCGAGGAGCTGCTGGAGAAGGGCCCGGCGATCGACGCGGTCTCGCTCTGCACGCCGCCGCAGGTGCGGCGCGCCCAGGCCGCCACAGCGCTCGCGGCCGGCAAGCACGTCATGCTGGAAAAGCCGCCGGGCACCGGCGTTGCCGAGCTGGACCCGCTGATTGCCATGGCGGTCGATGCCAAGTGCACGCTGTTTGCGACCTGGCATTCGCGCCATGCGCCGGCGGTCGAGCCGGCCCGCGAATGGCTGGCGACACGCCGGATCAAGTCCGTGCACATCAACTGGAAGGAAGACGTTCGCGTCTGGCATCCCGGCCAAGCCTGGATCTGGGAGCCGGGCGGACTCGGCGTGTTCGATCCCGGCATCAATGCGCTGTCGATCCTGACCCGCATCCTGCCGAAGCCGGTGTTCGTCACCGCGGCGGACCTTGCCTTTCCCGCCAACTGCCAGGCGCCGATTGCGGCGAACCTGAACCTGACTGACATCAACGGCCTGCCCATCACCGCCGAATTCGATTTCCGCCAGACCGGGCCGCAGAGCTGGGATATCGTCGTGGAAACCGACCAGGGCCGGATGACCTTGTCCGGCGGCGGGCGTCGGATGGCTGTCGACGGCAAGGCCATTGCCGAGGCGCCCGATCAGGAATATTGCGAGCTGTACCGGCGCTTCGTCGAGCTTGCGGCGACCGACGCAAGCGATGTCGATCTGGCGCCGCTGCGTCTCGTCGCCGACGCCTTCCTGCTCGGCAGGCGTACGATCGTCGAACCTTTTGTGGACTGAACATGGCTGGCTCGAAGATCACAAAAGACGTTTTCGGAAAGCTGCCGGACGGCCGCAATGTCGAGCGCATCGTGCTGCGCGGGGAGGGCGGCTTTGAGGCCCGCATCATCACCCATGGCGCGGTGATCCAGGCGCTGATCGCACCGGACGCCAAAGGCGGCTACGACGATGTCGTGCTCGGCCATGACGCCTTCGCCGGCTATCTCGCCGAACGAAAATTCCTGGGCGCCACCGTCGGCCGCTACGCCAACCGTATCGCCAAGGGACAGTTCTCGCTCGATGGCGAGACGGTGCAGCTCCCCGTCAACAATGGCCCGAATGCGCTGCATGGCGGCCTCGACGGCTTCGACCGCAAGCTCTGGGAGATCGCCGGGATCGACGAGGGCGCCGAGCCCGCGGTGACGCTCACCTATACGAGCCCCCACGGCGAGGAGAATTATCCGGGCCGGCTCGATGTGCGCCTGACCTATCGCGTCACCGGCCCGGCCGAGCTGTCGCTGATGATGGAGGCGCGGACGGACCGGCCGACCATCGTCAATTTGACCAACCACAGCTTCTTCAATCTCGAAGGCGCGACGTCAGGCACGCCTATCCTCGACCACAGGCTGACGGTCGCCGCCGAGCATTTCCTCGCCATCGATCCCACCGCCATTCCGCTGCCGGAGCCGCCGCGCGCGGTGGCCGGCACGCCGTTCGACTTCCGTAACCCGCATACCGTGGGCGAGCGCATCCGCGAAAACGATCAGCAATTGCAGAGCGGCAGGGGCTACGACCACACCTACTGCCTCGGCCGCGAGGGCAAGCTCGCGCTCGCGGCACGGCTGGAAGCCCCGCGTTCGGGACGCATCATGGAGCTGTTCACTGATCAGCCCGGCATCCAGGTCTATTCCGGCAACTATCTCGACGGCACGATCTCGGGCAAGGGCGGCAAGCTGATCCGGCAATCGGACGCCATGTGCCTGGAGCCGCATATCTGGCCCGATGCGCCGAACCGGCCGGATTTTCCGAGCCCGCGTCTCGATCCCGGCGGAATCTACCGGCATCACACCGTCTATCGCTTTGCCGCGAGGGCGCCATGATGGAAGAAGTGCCGACCTCCGTTCTCTCCGCCGATCAATGTCATCTCGGCGAAGGGCCGACTTATGATCCGACCACCGATACGGCCTGGTGGTTCGACATCCGCGAAGGACGCCTGTTCGAGGCGCATCTCGGCAGTGGCGCGATCCGCGTCCACGCGCTCGGCCGGATGGCGAGCGCGCTCGGACGCATCGATGCCGAGCGGCAGTTGATCGTCGCGGAGGATGGCCTCTACATCCGCACTCTAGCCGACGGCGCGATGACGCTGTTCTGTGCGCTCGAAGCCGACAATCCCGCGACGCGCTCCAATGATTGCCGCGTGCACCAGTCCGGCACGTTCTGGATCGGCACCATGGGGCGCAAGGCCGAGCCGAGGGCAGGGGCGATCTACGCGCTCCATCGCGGCAAGATCTCGACGCTGTTTCCCGGCATCAGCATTCCCAACTCGATCTGCTTCTCACCGGATGGCGCGACCGGCTACTTCACCGACACCCCGCGCGCCGTGCTCTATGCCGTCCCGCTCAATCCCGCGACCGGCCTGCCGCGCGGCGAACCGGAGGTGCTGCTCCGCCATACCGGTATCGGCGGCCTCGACGGCTCGGTGTGCGACGCCGACGGGCAGATCTGGAATGCGTGCTGGGGCGCGAGCCGTATCGACGTCTACAGCCCGCAGGGCGAGCGGCTGCGCTCACTCAGCGTGCCGGCCAAGCAGGCGAGTTGCCCGGCCTTCGTCGGCCCCGATCTGTCGCGTCTCCTCGTCACCTCGGCCTGGCAGGACATGGACCCGGCGGCGCGCGCCGCCGATCCGCAAGCCGGCTGCACCTTTCTGTTGGAGGCCTCCGCGCGTGGTCGCGCGGAGCCCGACGTCAAGCTTGCATAGGAGGACCCCCACGCATTCGACCGACGTTCGCGACGACCGAAGAAAACAGTCTGACACATAAGGGAGTGAAGCATGCTGAAACTGAAGACGACGTTCCTCGCGCTGGCGCTGGCCGGCGCTGCGACGATGGCCGCAGGCGTTCCCGCCTCCGCGCAGGACAAGGCGACCGTCGGCATCGCCATGCCGACCAAATCGTCGGCGCGCTGGATCGACGACGGCAACAACATGGTCAAGGTGCTGAAGGAGCGCGGCTACAACACCGACCTGCAATACGCCGAGGACGACATTCCGAACCAGCTCTCGCAGGTCGAGAACATGGTGACCAAGGGTGCGAAGGCGCTGGTGATCGCCGCGATCGACGGCACCACGCTGTCCGACGTGCTCAAGCAGGCCAAGGCCAAGGGCATCACAGTGATCGCCTATGACCGCCTGATCCGCGGCACGCCGAACGTCGACTATTACGCGACCTTCGACAATTTCCAGGTCGGCGTGCTCCAGGCGGAGTCGCTCGTGCAGGGCCTCGGTCTCAAGGACGGCAAGGGTCCCTTCAACATCGAGTTGTTCGGTGGCTCGCCGGACGACAACAACGCCTACTTCTTCTACAACGGCGCGATGAGCGTGCTGAAGCCGTACATCGACAGCGGCAAGCTCGTCGTCGTGTCCGGCCAGATGGGCATGGACAAGGTCGCGACCTTGCGCTGGGACGGCGCTACCGCGCAGGCCCGCATGGACAACCTGCTCAGCGCCTACTACGGCAACAAGAAGGTCAACGCCGTGCTGTCGCCCTATGACGGCCTCTCGATCGGCATCATCTCCTCGCTGAAGGGCGTCGGCTACGGCAGCGCCGACCAGAAGATGCCGATCATCAGCGGCCAGGACGCCGAGGTGCCCTCGATCAAGGCAATGCTGCGCGGCGATCAGTACTCGACCATCTTCAAGGACACCCGCGACCTCGCCAAGGTGACCGCCGACATGGTCGACGCTGCGCTGGCCGGCAAGCAGGTCACGGTCAACGACACCAAGACCTACGAGAACGGCGCCAAGACCGTGCCGTCCTATCTGCTCAAGCCGGTCGTGGTCTACAAGGACAATTGGGAGAAGGTCCTGGTGGACAGCGGCTACTACAAGAAGTCGCAGTTTCAGTAAGACTCCGTCTTCTCCCTCTCCCCGCTTGCGGGGAGAGGGAGCTCTCTATGGGGGACGAAACGTATGTCCACGTACTCGTCATGCCCGGGCTTGACCCGGGCATCCACGTCCTTCCTCGCAAGCGGTGGCACGTGGATGGCCGGGACAAGCCCGGCCATGACGACGTGGAAAAGTCCGGGAGAATGATCCGATGACCGCCATGCTGGAGATGCGCAACGTCAGCAAGAGCTTTGCCGGCGTCCAGGCGTTGCGCGACGTCAACTTCTCGGTTCGCGCCGGGCAGATCCACGCGCTCGTCGGCGAGAACGGCGCCGGCAAGTCCACGCTGATGAAGGTGCTCAGCGGCGTCTATCCGCATGGCAGCTACGAGGGCACCATCATCTTCGAGGGTGAGGAGCGCCGCTTCCGCGACATCAACGATTCCGAGGCGCTCGGTATCATCATCATTCACCAGGAACTCGCGCTGATCCCGCTGATGTCGATCGCGGAAAACATCTTTCTGTCGCATCCGCCGTCGAAGTTCGGCGTGATCGACCGCGACGAGGTCTACCGGCGCACGCGCGAGCTGCTCGCGCAGGTCGGCCTGAAGGAATCGCCGGACACGCTGATCACCGATCTCGGCGTCGGCAAGCAGCAGCTGGTCGAGATCGCGAAGGCGCTGTCCAAGCGGGTGCGGATGCTGATCCTGGACGAGCCGACCGCGAGCCTGAACGAAGCCGACAGCGCCGCGCTGCTCGAACGCCTGATGGTGTTCCGCGAGCAGGGCATCGGCTCGATCCTGATCTCGCACAAGCTCAACGAGGTCGCGAAGGTCGCCGACCACATCACCGTGCTGCGCGACGGCCGCACCGTCGACAGCATCGACTGCCGTGCCGAACCGATCCAGGAAGACCGCATCATTCGCAGCATGGTCAACCGCGATCTCGCCCATCGTTTCCCTGAGCGCAGCGCGAAGATCGGCGAGCCTGTCCTCGCCGTCGAGAACTGGTCGGTCTATCACCCCATCCATCCCGACCGGCAGGTGATCAAGAACGTCGATTTCGGCGTGAAGCGCGGCGAGGTCGTCGGCATTGCCGGGCTGATGGGCGCCGGCCGCACCGAATTCGCCATGAGCCTGTTCGGCTGCTCCTGGGGCACCAATATCAGCGGCCGGATCCGGCTCGAGGGCCGGGAAATCGTGCTGCCGAGCGTTGCGGCCGCGATCGACGCCGGCCTTGCCTATGTCACTGAGGACCGCAAGCAGCTCGGCCTGATCCTCGCCGACGACGTCCGCAAGAACATCACGCTCGCCAGCCTCGACCAAGTCGCGCCGGGGAGGGTGATCGACGACATCGCCGAGCTGAAGGTCGCCAGCGACTATCGCAACCGCATGCGCATCCGCTGCTCCGACGTCTACCAGGAGACCGGCCAGCTCTCCGGCGGCAACCAGCAGAAGGTCGTGCTGTCGAAATGGCTGATGACCGACCCCAAGGTGCTGATCCTGGACGAGCCGACAAGGGGCATCGACGTTGGTGCCAAATACGAGATTTACTGTATCATCAACGAGCTGGCGGAAGCGGGCCGCGGCGTCGTGGTGATCTCCTCGGAGATGCCCGAGCTGCTCGGCATCTGCGACCGCATCTGCGTCATGAACGACGGCGCCTTCGTCGGCGAGTTCAAGGGCGCCGAGGCGACGCAGGAGAAGATCATGCGCGCCATCATGCGCAACCAGAGAAGCAACGGAAACGGCGTGCCTGAGGCCGCGGAGATGGGAGGATTGCAGCCATGACCGACAAGACGGTTTCGCTGCCCGAGGAGCGCCGTCACGGCAGCTTCATCAAGAACAATTTGCGCAATTACGGCATGCTGATGTCGCTGATCGCGATCATGCTGTTCTTCCAGGTCATGACGGGCGGCACGCTGCTCCAGCCGCTCAATTTGACGAACCTGGTGCTCCAGAACAGTTACATCGTCATCATGGCGCTCGGCATGCTGCTGGTGATCGTCACCGGCCATATCGACCTTTCGGTCGGCTCGGTCGCGGGCTTCGTCGGCGCGGTAGCCGCCGTGCTGATGGTGACCTGGAAGGTCGACTACACGCTCGCTTTCATCGCCTGCCTGCTGCTGGGCGCGGCGATCGGCGCGGCGCAGGGCTATTGGGTGGCCTATTTCAAGATCCCGTCCTTCATCGTGACGCTGGCGGGCATGCTCGTGTTCAAGGGCCTTGCGCTTGCGGTGTTGCAGGGCCAGTCGCTCGGGCCGTTCCCGGCGACCTTCCAGAAATTGTCCTCAGGCTTCATCCCGGAGATCCTGCCCGAGGCCGGCACGCTGCATCCGACCTCCATGCTGATCGGCGCCGTGCTCGCGCTCGGCCTCGTCTATGCCAGCGCCAAGAGCCGGTCGCGCGAGCAGGCGCACGGCATCGAGGTCGAGCCTTACGCATTTTTCCTCGGCAAGAGCATTTTGCTCGCCTGTGCCGTGCTCTATTTCACCTATCTGATCGCCTCGCACCGCGGCCTGCCCAACGTGCTGGTGATCATGACCGCGCTGATCGCGCTCTACGGCTTCGTTACCCGTCGCACCGTGATCGGGCGGCAGGTCTATGCGGTCGGAGGCAACGCCAAGGCGGCAAGCCTGTCGGGCATCAAGACCGAGCGGCTGACCTTCTTCACCTTCGTCAACATGGGCGTGCTGGCCGCGCTAGCCGGCCTCGTCTTCGCCGCGCGTCTCAACACCGCAACGCCGAAGGCGGGTCTCGGCTTCGAGCTCGACGTCATCGCGGCCTGCTTCATCGGCGGCGCCTCGGCCTATGGCGGGGTGGGGCGCGTCGGCGGCGCCGTGGTCGGCGCCATGATCATGGGCGTGATGAACAACGGCATGTCCATCCTCGGCATCGGCATCGACTATCAGCAGGTCATCAAGGGCCTGGTGCTGCTGGGGGCCGTGTGCATCGACGTGTATAATCAGCGGCGGTAGTGCATCGGCGGTGCCGTAGGGTGGGTTAGCCCCGCGGCTGCGCGAAGCGCAGTCCGCTGGGCGTAACCCACCACTTCTGTCTCCGCGGAAACTAAAGTGGTGGGTTACGCTTCGCTAACCCACCCTACGATTACTGCGTCGTGAACAGCACCGCCGCGATGGCGACGGAGAGGCTCACCGCCGAGACGGTTGCCACCGTCGACAGCACGCCCATTCGCCTGAGCGCGATGGCGAACGCGATGATGATGGGGGTCGCGGTCATCAGCCCGATTTGTGCATCGCTCATGTCGTCGCTCGCCGCTCCCTGACATCCTGAGGCGGTTCCTACCGCGATCCGGGCGGGCGGACGTTGCGTCGGCGCAAACAAGCCCGCGCCATCCATCAGTTTGTCCGGCGACAAACTCGGCTCGGGGCAGGCGGGCTAAGTCTGTCCGGTGTCCTGATCCGGAAAGCAGATGTCGGCGACCGATTGCGAACAACAGGGAACCGGCTGGGGCATCCTCGAGGATCTCCCCGGCGATCCCATGATCTGGGTGCTGATCTTCAGCGAGCTTGCCGCGTTCGGCTTGTTCCTCGGCGCCTTCATCGTCGCCCGCGCCGTTCATCCCGCGATGTTCGCAGCCGGACAGGCCACGCTCGATGCGCATCTCGCCGGACTCAACACAATTGTCCTGGTGACCAGCGGCTGGGCCGCAGCCCGCGGGACCGCAGCCGCACGGGCACGACGCAAGCGGGCCGCGCGCGGCTGGCTGTTCGGTGCCATGGCCCTTGGCGGCGTCTTCATCGCGATCAAGCTGTTCGAATATGCCGGCGAGATCGCGCAGGGAAACGGTCTGGAGACCAGCCCGTTCTTCACGCTGTACTTCCTTCTCACCGGCTTTCATCTCCTGCATGTCGGCCTCGGCATCGTGATCCTGGCCGTCGTTTCCCGGAGGGCGGAGGTGACCGGCGTCGAGACGGGAGCCGCCTTCTGGCACATGGTCGACCTGCTGTGGATCGTCATGTTTCCGATTCTGTATCTGGTGCGCTGATGCTTCCGGATCGTCTCGACCTCACATGGGTCGTGCTGATCGGCCTCGCGCTCGCGACCGTTCTGGTTCCATCCCTTGTGACGCGTCCGCTGCTCGGCAACGCCCTGCTGCTGACCTTCGCCGCGCTCAAGGGCCGCCGGATCGTGCTCGATTTCCTCGATCTTCGCGCTGCGCCGGCGCTCTGGCGCGGCCTCGTGAGCGCCTGGGTCGTCATCGTCCTGCTGTTTGCCTGGTCCGTGTCGGCCGTCGTCGCCCTGATCTGACGCGCTCATTGCGCCCTGACAAAGAACCGGCCGGGCGAAGCGGCAATAAATCGCAGCATCGCACTTCGACAGGAATCAACCGGAAAGGATTGGCAATGGCTGAACGCCTGACCAAGTCGGCCGCTCGAAACGTCTTCTACGGCGGTTCGGCTTTTTTCTTCGCCATCTTCATAGGGCTGACGGCGCACAGCCATTACTACATGGCCACGACCTCGACCGACGCGACGACGCTGACGTCGTCGGTCGCCCGCGGCAAGCATGTCTGGGAGAAGAACTCCTGCATCAACTGCCACACGCTGCTGGGCGAGGGCGCCTATTTCGCCCCTGAGGTCGGCAATGTCTGGGATCGCTGGGGCGGCAACGAGGATCCGGCCGCCGCGCGCGAGACGCTGAAGGCCTGGATGCAGTCGCAGCCCTCGGGCGCGCCCGGGCGGCGGCAGATGCCGCAGTTCAACCTGACCGACCAGGAGCTCAACGATCTCGCCGACTTCCTGCAATGGGTGAGCACGATCAAGCGCCAGGAATGGCCGCCGAACAAGGCCGGCTAAAGCGCCTGCCTCTTTCAAGTCCTTGCCTCTTTCAAGACAGAGAGAACCCGAGATGAAATACCAAACCCAGAAAGTCGCGATGCTGTATTTCTACGGCGCGCTGACGCTGTTCCTGGCCCAGGTCCTGTTCGGCCTGCTCGCCGGAACCATCTACGTCCTGCCCAACACCCTGTCGACCCTCCTGCCGTTCAACATCGTCAGGATGATCCACACCAACGCCCTGATCGTATGGTCGCTGATCGGCTTCATGGGCGCGACCTACTTCCTGCTCCCGGAGGAGACCGAGACCGAGCTGTACAGCCCACTGCTGGCCAAGATCCAGTTCTGGATGTTCTTCGGCGCGGCGGGCGTCGCCGTGGTCGGCTATCTCTTCCACTATCACGAGGGCCGCGAGTTCCTCGAGCAGCCCTTCATCATCAAGGTCGGCATCGTCGTGGTCTGCCTGATGTTCCTGTTCAACGTGACCATGACGGCGCTCAAGGGCCGCAAGACCACGGTGACCAACATCCTGCTGTTCGGCCTGTGGGGCGTTGCGATCTTCTTCCTGTTCGCCTTCTACAACCCGGCGAATCTCGCCGTCGACAAGATGTACTGGTGGTACGTCGTCCACCTCTGGGTCGAGGGCGTCTGGGAGCTGATCATGGCCTCCGTGCTCGCCTATCTGATGATCAAGCTCAACGGCATCGACCGCGAAGTCGTGGAGAAGTGGCTCTACGTCATCATCGGCCTTGCGCTGTTCTCCGGCATCCTCGGCACCGGCCATCACTTCTACTGGATCGGCGCGCCCGGCTACTGGCAGTGGATCGGCTCGCTGTTCTCCACGCTCGAGGTCGCGCCGTTCTTCACCATGGTGATCTTCACGGTGCAGATGACCTGGAAGGCCGGCCGCAAGCATCCGAACCGTGCTGCGCTGCTGTGGTCGGTCGGCTGCTCGGTGATGGCGTTCCTCGGTGCCGGCGTCTGGGGCTTCCTGCACACGCTGTCCTCGGTGAACTACTACACCCACGGCACCCAGGTCACCGCCGCGCACGGCCATCTCGCCTTCTTCGGCGCCTATGTGATGCTGAACCTGTCGGTGATGGCCTATGCGATCCCGCAGCTCAAGGGACGCGCGCCCTACAACCAGTGGCTCAGCATGACGAGCTTCTGGATCATGTGCACGGCGATGATGACCATGACCTTTGCGCTGACCTTCGCCGGCGTGGTCCAGGTCCATCTTCAGCGCGTGCTCGGCCAGGGCTACATGGACGTGCAGGACCAGCTCGCGATGTTCTACTGGGTCCGTCTCGGCTCCGGCGTGTTCGTGGCGATCTCCGCGCTGATGTTCGTCTGGGCCGTGCTGGTGCCGGGTCGCGAGAAGCAGGCGGCCATGCCTGCCGCGCTGCAGCCGGCTGAGTAAACGCAAATGGCGGCCGCGGTTCGCCGCGGCCCCCTGCTTCCTGGAAAGTCCGGAGAGACATGATGAAACCTGCCCTTCACACGGTGACCTCGGCGCCCGCGCTGCCGGTCTATGTCGCAACCGGCAACGAATGCGCGCTGTTCGAGCACGCCTGGCGTCATCAGCTCCCGGTCCTGCTCAAGGGGCCGACCGGTTGCGGCAAGACGCGCTTCGTCGCGCATATGGCGGCGCGGCTCGGATTGCCGCTCCACACCGTCGCCTGCCACGACGATCTCACCGCCGCCGATCTCACCGGCCGCTACCTCCTGAGGGGCGGCGACACCGTATGGACCGACGGCCCGCTGACGCGCGCGGTGCGCGAGGGCGGCATCTGCTATCTCGACGAGGTGGTGGAAGCCCGCAAGGACGTCACCGTGGTGCTGCATCCGCTCACCGACGATCGCCGCATCCTGCCGCTGGAGCGTACCGGCGAGGAGCTCGCGGCACCGAAGAGCTTCATGCTCGTCGTGTCCTATAATCCCGGCTACCAGACGCTGCTCAAGGCGCTGAAGCCCTCGACGCGGCAGCGCTTCGTCGCCATCGAGTTCGGTTTCCTGCCGCCCGAGCAGGAGATCGCGGTGGTGTCCGCCGAGAGCGGGCTGCCGCCGGATCGCGTGCGGCCGCTGGTCGCGCTCGCTGGCCGGCTGCGCGCACTTAGGGGTCACGATCTGGAGGAGGGCGTCTCGACCCGCCTCGTCGTCTATTGCGCCACCCTGATTGCCGCAGGCGCGTCGATTGCCGATGCCGTCCTGGCCGGCATGATCGAGCCCTTGACCGACGACGCCGACGTCAAGGCCGCGCTGCTCGACGTCGCGCGCGCCGTGATCGGGTGAGGCCGGTCCCATGCTCGACTTCCTCGAACTGGAGGAGACGGTCGGCCGTGCCTGGCACCGGATGGTCGGCGGCACTGCGAGCTATCCGGTTCACGCCGAACAGGCGGTGTCGCTTGCGGAGGTGAGGGGCCGGATCGCGGTGATGTTCCGTGCGCTCGGCGGCGAGGCCGGCGTGCAGATCGCAAGCGCCGGTGCCCGCAAGTCCGGGCATCGGCTCGGCTGGCGGCAACGCATCGGCCTCGGCGACGAGCGTCTCGAGCAACCGGGCCGCGACACCGCGACCATCTTCCTGCCCGATCGCATCGCGATCTTTCCCGACCGTGAACTGAACGCATCTCTCTATCGCTGGCTCGCGGCATGGTTCGCGGTCGCACCGATCGAGACGATCGTGGAGGCCGATCCGCTCAGGCGCGATCTGCTGGTGCTGCGCCGCGCCGCCGAAACGGCGGTCTTTGTGCTCACGCAGTTTCCCGGGCTCGTCGCCGATTACGCGCAGCTTGCCGCGGCCACCGCCGAGGCCCGGCCGCGGCGTCCCTTGCCGCGCATCGAGCAGGAGGTCGAACAGATCGTCCTCGCCCTGCTCGGAGCGGGACCTGCGCCCGCGGGCAAATTGTGGCCGGCGATGATGGGAACGGAGCCGCTGCCGGACAAGGCGCCGCCGGGCTATCGTTCGATCCTGCCGTGCCCGCTCTGGGGCGATTGCTGGACGCGCGAGCTGTCGCCCGCGCATGCAGGCGAGGACGCGTGCGCTGATGGCGCGGAGCCCGCAGCCCAGGACAACCGCAAACGCTTTGCCGTCCGCGAGCGCGAGGACGGCGCCAGTCGCCGCGATCCCTTCGTGCTCAACCGCTTCGAAAAGATCCTTGCGATGGCCGAGATGGTCAATGTCGATCGCCCGGCCGACGACAGCGATGACGAAGACGCGCAGAAGGCGGCCGACGATCTCGAGGAGATCACGCTTAGCCGCCGCAGCGGCAAGCCGGCGAGCCGTTTCAAGTTCGATCTCGACCTGCCGCCGGAAGCCCTCGACGCCTCGCGCTTGAATGCGGATTTGACCTATCCCGAATGGGATTATCGCAGCAGCTCCTATCTGCCCGATCATTGCCGCGTGCTCGCCGGCGCAGCCTCCGAGATCGGCGAGAGCTGGATGCCCGACGAGACCATGCGCCGGCACGTCCGCCAGGTGCGCCGCCGCTTCGAGATCCTGCGGCCGCACCACGAATTGATGCGTGCCCAGGCCGACGGACACGACCTCGATCTCGACGCGCTCGTGCGCGCGCGGTGCGATCTGCGTGCCGGCGGTCATGGTGCGGGTCTTGACCGCGTCCACATGGCGATGCGGCCGCAGGGCCACGATCTTGCCGTCACGCTGCTCGTGGACGTCTCGCTCTCGACGGACGCGTGGGTTGACGGCTATCGGGTGCTCGACGTCGAGAAGGAAGCGTTGCTCGTGCTCGCGCATGGGCTGTCGGCCTGCGGCGACCACCACAGCATCCTGACCTTCACCTCGCGCCGGCGGTCCTGGGTGCGGCTCGAAACGATCAAGGCGTTCGGCGAGCCGATGAGCGGCGCAGTGGAACGCCGCATCGGCGCGCTCAAGCCCGGTTATTACACGCGGATTGGTGCTGCGGTGCGCCACGCCTCGGCCGAGCTTGCGCGCCAGCCGCAGCGCAAGAAGCTGCTGCTCGTCCTCACCGACGGCAAGCCGAACGACGTCGATCACTATGAGGGGCGCTTTGCGGTCGAAGACACCCGCAAATCCGTGCAGGAAGCGCGCCGGCTCGGCATCGCGGTCTTCGGCGTGACGGTCGACGCGACGGCGCAATCCTATTTTCCGACGCTGTTCGGGCGCAGCGGCTATGCCATCGTCGGCAACATCAAGCGATTGCCCGCGGCGCTGCCGGCGATCTACCGGCAGGTGGCGCATTGATGGAGCAAAGCCCGGCGACGCGAGCTCAACCGCATAAGGGGTCGTCATGCCCGGGCTTGTCCCGGGCATCCACGTTCTTGGCGCGGTTGAAGAAAGGTCGTGGATGGCCGGGACAAGCCCGGCCATGACGATGTGGAGGCTTCCATGTTCCACGCTCTCGCAAGAGATGCGGTTGCCTTGCCCGTGACGCCATGCTCAGGTGAGCTATTGCTCACTTGATGGGTATATGATCGAATGGCCGGATGGACCAAAGTCGGCCGGGATATGATCTCGTCATCTTCGATTGCGACGGCGTGCTCGTCGACAGCGAGCTATTGAGTTGCCGGTGCCTGTCCGAGGTGCTGGCCGAGTTCGGCCTCGCGCTCAGCGAAGAGCAGGCGCTCGAGCTGTTTCTCGGGCGCAGCACCAAGGCGATCGAGCAGCATTACCGTGATCTCGGGCAGGTCGTGCCGGACGGCTTTCTGCCGCGCCTGAAGTCGCGCGTGCTGGAGACGTTTGCCGCCTCGCTCGAGCCGATCCCCGGGGTAGGGGCGGTGATCTCCAAACTCACCACGCCGTTCTGCGTGGCCTCGTCCAGCGACATCGACCGCGTCTCGCTCTCGCTCGATGTCACCGGTCTTCGGGCGCGTTTCGGCGCGCGGCTCTACACGGCGCAGATGGTCAGGCACGGCAAGCCGGCGCCGGATCTCTTTCTCCACGCGGCGGCGCAGATGGGCGCGGAGCCCGCGCGCACGCTGGTGATCGAGGACAGCGTCAGCGGTGTGCAGGCGGGCAAGGCGGCCGGCATGACGGTCTGGGGATTTGTCGGCGGCAGCCATTATCGCGCCCGCGACGGCCGCGCTATATTGTCCGCCGCCGGAGCCGATCGGGTCTTCGCGCGCATGAGCGATTTCTGGGAGGCGTGATTTCAGCGATGGCCGCCGAGAACGACAAATCGAGACTCGACGACGCCGCGCGGGCCGGCTGGCTCTATTTCATCGCCGGCCATACCCAGGACGAGATCGCGAAGATGCTCCAGGTCTCGCGCGCCTCGGCGCAGCGGCTGGTCTCGCTCTGCCTTGCCGAGCGTCTCATCACCTTCCGGCTCGAACATCCCATCGCTGCCTGCATGGAATTGGCGGCGCGCCTGAAGCAGCGGTTCGATCTCGTCCATTGCGAGGTGGTGCCGGACGATCCTGCCGCGCCGCAGGCGACCGCCGGCATTGCCGAGCGCTGTGCCGCTCTGCTCGATTCCACGCTGCGCTCGGAGACGCCCGTCATCGTCGCGCTCGGCACGGGGCGGGCGGTGCGCGCCGCGGTCGAGCGCGTCACGCCGATCGACCGGCCCAATCACCAGATCGTCTCGCTGGTCGGCAACATCTCCGCCGACGGTTCGGCAAGCTTCTACGACACCGTCGGCCGGCTCGCCGACCGCACCGGCGCGCGGCACTACCCGATGCCGCTGCCGTTCCTGATGTCGTCGGAGGACGAGCGCAACAAGATGGTGCGCATCGAGCCGATCGCGAAGGTGAAGGCGGTCGCGGCCAAGGCCGATTTGCGCCTCGTCGGCATCGGCCAGATGGACCAGAAGGCGCAGGTCCATGTCGACGGCTTCGTCACCCGTGACGAATTGTTCGAGATGATGCGCCTGGGGGCGATCGGCGAGATCACCGGCTGGGCCTATGACGCCAAGGGCCGCCTGCTCAAGGCCGGCACCAACAAGCGCCTCACCAGCATTCCCCCGGAAGTGCCGGCCAAGACCACGACCATCGGCGCCGCGGTCGGCGCCGCCAAGGTCCCGGCGATCGCGGCGGCGTTGAGCGGGGGCCTGATCAACGGCCTGATCACGGACGAGGCGACCGCAAGGGCCATCCTGGAGCGTTGAGGCGCGGGATTTCGCTGCTCGCGCCGCTGTCATCGTCCGCGCAGGCGGACGATCCAGTACGCCGAGGCTCCTCTTGGGGCAAACCAATAGACGACACGGCGTACTGGATGCCCCGCCTGCCGCCTACGCTAAAGCTTCGGCGCCCCTGGACCTCAACCCCGGCGAAGCCTTGGCGTGGCCGGGTCGCGGGGCATGACACTGCGTGTAAGGCGATAGCTCGGCTCATCTCCCGCATCGCAGCACTCAGAAATTGCCAAAAGGCCCGCGCGCCTGCTTGACAATCCTCCGTCCGTGAGTTGAACATACGCCCAACGCGTGAGCATATGCTCAAAACGCGAGTTTGAGGGAGGTCACCGTGAAATACGTCCTCGGCGCCGTCTGCGGCGCGTCTGTGCTGCTGGCCGTCCCCGCGATGGCCGAAACCACCCTGACGATCGCCACCGTGAACAACGGCGACATGATCCGCATGCAGGGGCTGACCGGTGAATTCACCAAGAAGAATCCAGACATCACCGTCAAATGGGTGACTCTGGAAGAGAACGTGCTGCGCCAGCGCGTCACCACCGACATCGCCACCAAGGGCGGCCAGTTCGACGTGCTCACCATCGGCACCTATGAGGTGCCGATCTGGGCCAAGAAGGGCTGGCTGGTGCCGCTCGCCAATCTCGGTGCCGACTACGACGTCGCCGACCTGCTGCCCAAGATCAAGGACGCGGTCTCCGCCGACGGCAAGCTCTATGCCGCGCCGTTCTACGGCGAGAGCTCGATGGTGATGTACCGCACCGACCTGTTCGAGAAGGCCGGCCTGAAGATGCCGGAAAAGCCGACCTGGGATTTCGTGATCGACGCGGCCAAGAAGCTCACTGACAAGAGCGCCGGCACCTACGGCATCTGCCTGCGTGGCAAGGCCGGCTGGGGTGAGAACATGGCGTTCCTCTCCGCGATGGCCAATTCCTACGGCGCGCGCTGGTTCGACGAGAAGTGGCAGCCGCAGTTCAACACGCCGGAATGGAAGACGACGCTCACGACCTATGTGAACCTGATGAAGGACGCCGGTCCTCCCGGCGCGAGCTCCAACGGGTTCAACGAGAACCTGGCGCTGTTCAACGCCGGCAAATGCGCGATGTGGATCGACGCGACGGTGGCGGCGTCCTTCGTCACCAATCCCAAGGATTCCAAGGTCGCCGACAAGGTCGGCTTTGCGCTGGCGCCCAACACCGGGCTCGGCAAGAACGCCAACTGGCTGTGGGCCTGGAATCTGGCGATCCCCGCCGGCTCGCAGAAAGCGGAAGCGGCCGAAAAGTTCATCGCCTGGGCCACGAGCAAGGACTACACCAAGCTGGTGGCGGCGAAGGAGGGCTGGGCCAACGTGCCGCCGGGCACGCGCACCTCGCTCTACCAAAACCCCGAATATCTGAAGGTCGCGCCCTTCGCCAAATTGACGCTGGCCTCGATCGACGCGGCCGATCCGAACAAGCCGACGGTGAAACCCGTGCCCTATGTCGGCGTGCAATACGCCGCGATCCCCGAATTCCAGGGCATCGGCACCCAGGTGGGCCAGCAGTTCTCGGCTGCGCTCGCGGGCTCGATGACGGTCGATGCCGCGCTCACCGCGGCGCAATCCGTGACCGAGCGCGAGATGAAGCGCGCCGGCTACATCAAGTGAACCCGAGCTCTCCCTCCTGAGCTCAAACTTGCGGCCATCCACCAGCCCAGCCCCGGCGGATGGCCGCCTTCTTCCCCAGAGGAGAAGTCAGGGATGGCAACCCGGCAGACGCAGTTTCTGGCGCGCTCGCTCCTGACCCCGGCCGTCGGGCTGCTCTTCATCTGGATGATCGTCCCGCTCGCGCTGACGATCTATTTCTCGACGCTGCACTACAGCCTGCTCGATCCCGGCTCCGAGGCGTTCGTCGGGCTTGAGAATTTCCGTTACTTCCTCACCGATCCCGCCTTCCTGGCTTCGCTCCAGAACACCCTGGTGCTGGTCGGCTCGGTGCTGGCGCTGACCATTCTGCTCGGCATTCCCCTGGCGCTGCTGATGGACCAGCCCGTGATCGGCCGCAACATCGTGCGGCTGATGGTGATCGCGCCGTTCTTCGTGATGCCCACGGTGAGCGCGCTGGTCTGGAAGAACCTGTTGATGCATCCGGTCTCCGGCCTGTTCGCCTGGCTCGCCAAGCTGTTCGGATTGACGCCGATCGACTGGTTCAACGATGTGCCGCTGTTCGCGGTGATCCTGATCGTCGCCTGGCAGTGGCTGCCGTTCGCGACGCTGATCCTGCTGACCGCGCTGCAATCGCTCGACGAGGAGCAGAAGGAGGCCGCCGAGATGGATGGCGCGAGCGCGGTCTCGGCCTTCATCTACATCACGCTGCCGCACCTGGCGCGTCCCATCACCGTGGTGATCCTGATCGAAACCATCTTCCTGCTCACGGTGTTCGCCGAGATCTTCGTCACCACCGGCGGCGGGCCGGGCCTCCAGACTACCAACATCGCCTTCCTGATCTATTCGCAGGCGCTGATCCAGTTCGACGTCGGCAGCGCCTCCGCGGGTGGCCTCGTTGCGGTGGTGATCGCCAATGTCGTTGCCTTCTTCCTCGTCCGCATCGTCGGCCGCAACCTGGAGGCCTGAATCATGGCGCGGATGGCGACGACGCAGCGGGTGGTGATCTCGACGATCGGGGCGTGGTTCTTCGGCTTCCTGATCTTCTTCCCGATCCTGTGGATGGGGCTGGCGAGCTTCAAGACAGAGCTCGAGGCCTTCGCCATTCCGCCGTCCTTCCTGTTCTTCCACTGGACCACGGAAAACTACGCGACCGTGCAGGAGCGCAGCGACTATCTGCACCACGCCATGAACTCGATCATCATCGCCGGCGGCTCGACCTTGATCGCGCTCTTGATCGCCATTCCCGCGGCCTGGTCGATGGCGTTCTCGCCGACCAAGCGCACCAAGGACATCCTGCTCTGGATGCTCTCGACCAAGATGATGCCGCCGGTCGGCGTGCTGGTGCCGATCTACCTGATCTACAAGAGTTTCGGCCTGCTCGATTCCCGCATCGGCCTCGTCTTCATCCTGTGCCTCGGCAATCTGCCGATCGTGATCTGGATGCTGTTCACCTATTTCAAGGAGATCCCGCGCGACATCCTCGAAGCCGCGCGCATGGACGGCGCCACCATCGGCCGCGAGCTGGTCTACGTGCTGACGCCGATGGCGATCCCGGGCCTGGCCTCGACCATGCTGCTCAACCTGATCCTGGCCTGGAACGAGGCGTTCTGGACGCTCAATCTGTCGACCTCGAGCGCCGCGCCGCTCACCGTGTTCATTGCGTCCTATTCGAGCCCGGAAGGGTTGTTCTGGGCCAAGCTGTCGGCGGCCTCGACGCTGGCGATCGCGCCCATTCTCGTCCTCGGTTGGTTCAGCCAGAAGCAGCTCGTGCGCGGGCTCACCTTCGGCGCGGTGAAGTAGAAGGGCTGCCGGATCATGGGTCAGATCACACTTCAGGACGTGCAGAAGTCCTTCGGCCCCGTGCACATCATCAAGGGCGCCGATCTCGACATTGCCGACGGCTCCTTCGTGGTGTTCGTCGGTCCCTCCGGCTGCGGCAAGACCACGCTGCTGCGGCTGATCGCCGGCCTCGAGGATGTCTCCGGCGGCAAGATCCTGATCGACGGCAAGAACGTCGTCGACACGCCGCCTGCCAAGCGCGGGCTGTCGATGGTGTTCCAGTCCTATGCGCTCTATCCCCATATGAGCGTGCGCGGCAACATCGGCTTCGGCCTGAAGATGGCGGGCCTGCCCAAGGACGAGATCAACCGCAAGGTCGAGGCGGCCGCCGCGACGCTCAATCTCACGCCCTATCTCGATCGCAAGCCGCGCGAGCTTTCCGGCGGCCAGCGCCAGCGCGTCGCGATCGGCCGCGCCATCGTGCGCGAGCCCAAGGCGTTCCTGTTCGACGAGCCGCTCTCCAATCTCGACGCGGCGCTCCGCGTGCAGATGCGCATCGAGGTGACGCGGCTCCAGAAGCAGCTCGGCACCACCGCGATCTACGTCACCCATGACCAGGTCGAGGCCATGACCATGGCCGACAAGATCGTCGTGCTCAACGGCGGCAAGATCGAGCAATACGGCTCGCCGCTGCAGCTTTACGAGAAGCCCGCCAACCTCTTCGTCGCCGGCTTCATCGGCTCGCCCAAGATGAACTTCGTCACCGGCGAGCTCGCCAGGCAGCAGGGCGCGGCCACCATCGGCGTGCGGCCGGAGCATCTCAAGATCGAGCGCGACGGGACCGACGGCTGGCAGGGGACGATCGCGGTCGCCGAGCATCTCGGCAGCGACACGTTCCTTTATGTCGATGCGGGCCCGCTTGGCATGCTGACCGCGCGCTACATCGGCGAATTGAGCCTGCATGCCGGCGATCATGTGTCGCTGGTGCCGGAGCCCGCGCGCATCCACCGCTTCGACGAGAGCGGCAACGCTCTTCGCGGCTGACAAGAAACGGCAAGAGACGGCAAGAGACGGAAAAACCAACATGTACCTGGAAAAATTCAAGCTGAACGGCAAGACCGCGTTCATCACCGGCGGCGGGCAGGGCATTGGGCTCGCCTGCGCCGAGGCGCTGGCCGAGGCCGGCGCCAGGGTCGTGATCGGCGACCGCGACAGCAAGGTCGCCGACAGCGCCAAGGCCGGCCTGAAGGCCAAAGGGTTCGACGTGGAGACCGCGGTCATGGACGTGACCGACACCAAACGCGTCGCCGAGGTCGCCAATGACCTCGTCGCCCGCCACGGCAAGGTTGACATCCTCGTCAACAATGCCGGCATCGCCCGCAGCGAGACGCCGGCGGAGACCGTGACCGACGAGCACTGGCTCAACGTCATCGACGTCAACCTGAACGGCACCTTCTGGTGCTGCCGCGAGTTCGGCAAGCACATGCTGAAGGTTCAAAGCGGCGCCATCGTCAATGTCGGCTCGATGTCCGGTTTCATCGTCAACAAGCCGCAGGAGCAGTGCTTCTACAATGCATCCAAGGCCGGCGTGCACCATCTGACCAAGTCGCTCGCCGCGGAATGGGGCGCGCGCGGCATCCGCGTCAACGCGGTGGCGCCGACCTATATCGAGACGCCGCTCAACGCCTTCGTGAAGAGCAATGCGAAAATGTACGACGCCTGGATCGGCGGAACCCCGATGGCGCGGATGGGGCAGGTCGAGGAGATCGCCTCCGTCGTGCTGTTCCTCAGTTCGGAAGCCGCGAGCCTGATGACCGGCAGCATCGTGCTGGTGGATGGCGGCTACACTTGCTGGTAGGCTTGCGTCAAAACTGACGAGAGCGACCGGGAGCGACAATGCCGCGAGCGTATATCGGCGTCGACGTGGGGACCACCAGCACGCGGGCAGGGGTGTTTGACGAGGCCGGCACGCTGCTGGCGACGGCCCGGCACCCGATCAGGATCTGGCACGAGGCCGGCGATATCGTCGAGCAGTCATCCCAGGACATCTGGGAGGCCTGCGTGACATCCGTGCGGGCGGCGATGGCGGAAGCTGCCATCGCGCCCGACAGCGTCGGCGGCATCGGCTTCGACGCCACCTGTTCCCTCGTGGTGCTCGACCTCCAGGGCGAGCCGCTCACCGTCAGCGCCTCGGGCGAGGCGCAGCGTAACGTCATCGTCTGGATGGACCATCGCGCCACGGCCGAAGCGCGGCTGATCAACGAGACCGAGGATGCGGTGCTGCGCTATGTCGGCGGCTCGATCTCGCCCGAGATGGAGATGCCGAAACTGTTGTGGCTGAAGCGGCATCTGCGCGCGAGCTTCGACGCCGCAGGCCATTTCTTCGATCTGGCAGACTACCTGACCTGGCGCGCAACCGGCGCGCTGCAACGCTCGACCTGCACCGTCACCTGCAAATGGAATTATCTCGCCCATGACGGCGGCGGCTGGAGCGCGCCATTCTTCAAGCGCATCGGGCTGTCCGACTTCGTCAACGAGAAATACGCCCGCATCGGCACCGAGATCGTCGCGCCGGGCACGCGGCTCGGTGCAGGTCTCACCGGCCCGGCCGCGGCCGAGCTCGGCCTGTCGCCGGGCACGCCGGTCGGTGCCTCGCTGATCGACGCCCATGCCGGCGGCATCGGCGCGATCGGTGGCCGCGATGGGGCTGGCGGGACGAGCGATGTCAGCGACCGCCTCGCCTACATCATGGGAACGTCGGCCTGCATCATGGCGACGACCAAGGAGCCATGCTTCGTGCCGGGCGTATGGGGTCCCTATTATTCCGGCATGGTGCCGGACTTCTGGCTCAACGAGGGCGGCCAGTCGGCCGCGGGCGCCGCGATCGACCATCTCCTCAAATCGCATCCTGGCTTTGCCGAGGCGAGTGCAGCTGCGCGGAGCGAGGGCCTCGACCTCATCGAGTTCCTCGAGCGTCGCATCATCGCACGCGCCGGCGATGCCAGCCGCGCCGCGCTGCTCGCCCGTGACGTCCACGTGCTCCCGGAATTCATCGGCAACCGCTCGCCCTATGCCGATCCTGACACACGTGCCGTGATCGCCGGCCTCGATCTCGACACCGACATCGCTTCGATGGAGCGGCTGTTCGTCGCCGGCCTCTGTGGTCTCGCTTATGGGCTTGCCGAGGTGATCGAGGCCTTTGCCGCGCATGGCGTCCGGTCCAGCATCATGATCATGGGCGGCGGCGCCAGCCGCAGCCCGCTGGTGCGTCAGATCATGGCCGACACCACGGGCCTCACCGTCGCGCTGCCGCAGACCAGGGAGCCGGTGCTGCTGGGCGCCGCGATGCTCGGTGCGGTGGCCGGCGGCGCCTATGCCTCGATCGGCGAGACCATGGCCAAGATGTCGGCGCTGGGACGCAAGAGCGAGCCGACCGCGCCCGACATGGCCGCGTTTCATTCCCGCAAGCGCGACGTGTACAAGCTGCTGCGCGAGCTCGATCGCGGCAGCCGTGCCGCGATGCGCGACATCGCCCGAGGTTGAAACGAATGCTGATATCCTGCGGCGATGCGCTGATCGATTTCGTGCCGACGCGAAACGCGGACGGACGCGAGGCGGTAATGCCCGCGGTCGGCGGCTCCTGCCTCAACGTCGCGATCGGCATGGCGCGCTTGGGCGCACCGACCGGCTTCGTCGGCGGCATCTCGACCGACCTGTTCGGCCGCATGATCGCGGAGCACGCAACCGCCTCGCATGTCGAGCTCGGCCTTGCCACTCGCAGCGATCACCAGACCACGCTCGCTTTCGTTCGCATCGTCGCCGGCGAGTCGCATTACGCCTTCTATGATGCCGAAACCGCGACGCGGAACTGGACCTACCGGCGCGGGTCGATTCCCTTCGCGGACGTTGAGGCCCTCCATGTCGGCTCGACCACGCTGGTCAACGATCAAGGCGCGGCCGAAACGAAGGCCCTGATCGCGGACGCGCGGATGTCGTCGACGATCTCCTTTGATCCGAACTGCCGCCCCAACCTCGTCAAGGACAAGCCGGCCTATCTCGCGCGCACGGCCGAGTTCGCGGGGAGCGCCGACCTCATCAAGATGTCGGACGTCGACTTCGCCTACCTCTACGGCGAAGAGCCGTATCAGCAGCGCGCGAGCATGCTGCTCGGGCAGGGCACAAGCCTCGTCGTCATCACCCTCGGCAACAATGGCGCGATTGCGTGGCACGCGAGGGCAGGGCAGATCGAGGTCGCAGCGCCCAAGGTCGAGGTCGCCGACACCATCGGCGCCGGCGACAGCTTTCAGGCGGCGCTGCTGTTCGCCCTGCACAAGCAGGGGCGGCTGGCGCGGCAGCAGCTGAAGGCCATCAGTATCGACGAGCTCGGCCGCGCGCTGTCCTTTGCCGCCAATTGCGCCGGTCTCACCTGCACCCGCCCGGGCGCCGATCCGCCCTGGAGCCATGAGATCGCCTGGCCCTTGTAGCCCGTCACAGCGGCGCGACGACCTTTTCGGCGCATTTGAGGAAGGTGCGGATCAGCGGGCTGTGCGAGTCCCGCCGCCAGCACACCGCGATGTCGATGGAGTCGGTCGCATCGCGCAGCGGCCGGAACACGATGCCGTGCGGGGCGCCGAGCTTGGCGCAGGCCGGCAGGATGGCGAGCCCTTCACCGGCGAGAACCAGGCTCATCGCCGAATGCACCGTCTCCACCCGGCTCGCGATCGGCATCACGATTTGATGCCGCCGCAGCAGGGCCGCGACCATGGAAGAGGCGGGGTCCTGGTCCGGCCGCGGCAGCGCGATCAGTGGGCGGCCCTGCAATTTCGCCATCGGCACGGCACTGAGACGGGCGAGCGGCGAGCGGATCGGCATCGCCAGCATGAACGGTTGCGCGCCGACCCGCGCCACCTGGATCTCAGGGTGATGGATCGCCGGCATGCACAGCGCGACCGTGACGCTGCGGTCGAGCAGCCGCACCTCGCGCGTCGAGGCGCTGAGCTCGGCGAAGTCGAGGTCGACGCCGGGAATCGACCGCCGCAGCTCCGGGATCAGGCGCGGCAGCACCGCATTGGCCAGCACGAACATGTAGCCGACCGACAGCCGGCCGCGCCGCCCCGATGCAACCGCACGCGCAGCTTCAGCGCCGTCGGCCGCAAGCGCCAGCGCCTCGCTGGCGCGCGCCAGCAGCGCCTGGCCCGCCTCGGTCAGGTCCATGCCGCGCGTGCCGCGGCGGAACAGCGGCGCGCCGATCTCGGCTTCTAGCTTGCGGATCTGGACCGAGAGCGGCGGCTGCGCCATGCGCAGCCGTTCGGCGGCCTTGCCGACGCTGCGCGCCTCGGCGACGGCGACGAAATAGCGGAGCCGGCGAAGATCCATTGGCATACCGAAAACGTATGGGTTGACGACCAAAATGGTATTGGACGGCGAGTTAACAAAACTGTCATTCTCGCTGTCAATGGCTGGCCAACGGGGGCCGGCTTCGGAGCGTGATGTGACGATGAACGGCGATCCCTGCCTGCTGTCCGCAACCGAGCTGCGCGGCCTCATCGCCGGCAAGCGGATCTCGCCCGTCGAGATCACCCGGGCCGTGCTCGCGCGCGCCGAGGCGCTCCAGCCCCAGTTGAACTGCTTCATCACGATCTGCGGCGACGAGGCGATGGCGGCGGCGCGCGCCGCCGAGCGCAAGATGATGGCCGGCGAGCCGCTCGGCCTGCTGCATGGCATCCCCGTTACCGTCAAGGATATCGTCAACACCAAGGGCGTGAAGACCACCTTCGGCGCCGTTCCCTACAAGGACAACGTGCCGGCCGAGGACGCGGTGGCGGTGGCGCGGCTGCGCGCGGAAGGCGCGATCCTGATCGGCAAGACCACGACGCCCGAATTTGGCAGCAAGTGCCTGACGGATTCACCGCTGTTCGGCCGCACCCGAAATGCGTGGGACGCCTGCCGGTCTTCGGGCGGCTCCAGCGGCGGCGCGGCGGTCGCCGTTGCCAGCGGCATCGCGCCGCTCGCGATCGCGACCGACGGCGGCGGCTCGACGCGAATTCCCGCCGCCTGCAACGGCGTGGTCGGGCTGAAGCAGAGCAACGGCGTCATTCCGCACAGCCAGGCGCTGGACGTGTTCGGCAACCAGACCTACGTCACGCCGACCACCCGCACCGTCGCCGACACCGCGCTGATGATGCAGGCGATGGCCGGCGAGGATGCCTGCGATCCCTGGTCGATCGGCGTTCCGGTGCCCGATTTCGTCGGCACCGCCGCCCCGCGCGGCGATCTGCGCGGGCAAAGGATCCTGTACTGCCTGACGCCGCCGGGCCGTCCGGTGTCCGCCGAGGTCGCGGCCAGCTTCAGGGCGAGCCTCGACCGGCTGGCCGGGCTCGGCGCCGAGCTCGAGGAGTTCTCCGGCGAGGGTTTCGACATCGAGCCGATCTGGCGCGCCATCAACCACACTGTCTGGCGCACGCGCTTTGCCAAGCTCGCGGCCGAGCACAAGGAGGAGCTGAGCGAGGCCTTCCTCAAGCAGCTCGCGCTCGCCACCGAGGTCAGCGGCGTCGACTACCAGGAGGCGATGTTCGCGCGTACCGCGCTGTTCCGCCGCGTGCAATCGCTGCTTGCGCGCGGGCACTTCCTGGCGATGCCGACCCTCACGCGCACCGCGCTGCCGATCAAGCAGGATTTGTTCGGCACCATCGAGATCGACGGGGCGCATTTCGACAGCGTCCGGCCGAACTGGTTCCCCTGGACCATGCCGTTCAACATGACCGGGCATCCCGCCGTCAGCCTTCCCTCAGGCTTCGGCCGCGATGGCCTGCCGATCGGGCTTCAGCTCGTCGGCCGCTTCCGGCGCGATGCGGAATTGCTGCGCGTGAGCGCGCTGTTCGAGGCCTCCGCCGACCTCCTGTCCCGCCGGCCGGAATGACGACATGCGCATGCAGCAAGCCACTTGCGCGCAAAGGACTTGCGTCCGCCGTCCGGACATGTTGATCGTGCCGCGGATGAGCCCCGAAACCGAGCGCGCATGAGCGTATTTGTCCCAATGCGGCATGGCGCCCGCAACCCCCTCGGTGTCGTCCTGGCGAAAGCCAGGACCCATACCGCGGAATTTATCGGTGACGGGCGGTGTCAGTACCGAACGACCAGTCTTCGCCAAACCGCTCCCTGGGGTTATCGCGACGAGCGCGAAGCGCTCGCTCGGGGGTCCTGGCCTTCGCCGGGACGTCATCGGAGCTCGTGAGCGCATGAGCGTATTTGTCCTCCGACGCCTGTTGACCTTGCTGGCGACGCTGGTCGGCGCATCGCTGATCATTTTCCTGGTGCTGGATGCGCTTCCCGGCAACGCCGCGCAGATGCTGATGGGTGCCGACGCCTCGCCGGACGCGGTCCGCGCGCTCACCGTCAAGCTTGGGCTCGACCAGCCGCTGGCGGTTCGCTATCTGCAATGGATCAAGGGCCTGCTCGTCGGCGATCTCGGCAACAGCTATGTCTACGGCACGCCGGTCGCCAGCCTGATCGCGGAGCGGCTGGTGCTGACCATTCCGCTCGCGATCATGGCCATGTCGATCACGGTGACGCTGGCGCTCTCGGCCGGCATCTACACCGCCGCCAACCACAACAAGCTCGGCGATGTCGGCGTGATGTCGCTGACGCAGGTCGGCATCGCGCTGCCGAATTTCTGGTTCGCGATCCTGCTGGTCCTCTTGTTCTCGGTGCGGCTGCAATGGCTCTCGGCGGGCGGTTTCGCCGGCTGGGAGGACGGCATCTGGCTGGGGGTCAAGTCGCTGCTGCTGCCGGCAATCTCGCTCGCGGTGGTGCAGGCCGCGATCCTCGCCCGCGTCACGCGCTCGGCCGTGCTCGAAGTGCTGCGCGAGGATTTCGTCCGCACCGCGCGCGCAAAGGGCCTCGGCAAGCGCGAGGTGCTGTGGCGCCACGTGCTGCGCAACGCCATGATCCCCGTGATGACGGTGATGGGGCTGCAATTCGCCAATCTGCTCGCCGGCACCATCGTGATCGAGAACGTGTTCTACCTGCCGGGCCTCGGCCGCCTGATCTTCCAGTCGATCGCCAACCGCGACCTGATCGTGGTGCGCAATTGCGTGATGCTGCTCGCGACCATGGTCGTCATCGTCAATTTCGTGGTCGACGTGCTCTATGCCTTCATCGATCCCCGCATCAAGGTGCACGACCTGTGAGCGCGCCCCTGACCAACTCGATGGATGTGCCGGTCGCAACGCGCCCGCTGCCCGCGCGCACGTTCTGGCGCCGGGCGCTGCGCCATCGCAGCTTCGTCCTCGGCGGCGCGCTGAGCCTGCTGGTGCTCGTCTCGGCGCTGCTGTCGCTGGTCTGGACGCCCTGGTCGCCCTACGAGATCGACATCGCCGCGAAGCTCCGGCCGCCGTCGGCGGCGCACTGGCTCGGCACCGATTCCTTCGGCCGTGACATCGTCTCGCTGCTGCTCGCCGGCGCCCGCTCCACCATCATGGTCGGCATCATCGCGGTCAGCATCGGTCTCACCTTCGGCGTTTGTCTGGGCCTGATCGCCTCGGCGCGGCGCGGCTGGACCGAAGAGATCATCATGCGCTTCTCCGACTTCACCTTCGCCTTTCCGGCCGTGCTCTCCGCGATCATGCTCGCCGCGGTCGTGGGGCCGGGCATGGTGACCTCGATCGTCGCGATCGGCATTTTCCAGATCCCGACGCTGACCCGGCTGACGCGCGGCTCGGCCAACGCGATCTGGGCGCGCGAATTCGTGCTGGCCGCGCGCGCCTCGGGGAAGGGCAAGTTCCGCATCACCATCGAGCACGTGCTGCCCAACATCCTGTCGATCCTGATCGTGCAGGCGACGATCCAGTTCGCGCTCGCCATTCTCGCGGAGGCCGCACTGTCCTATCTCGGCCTCGGCACGCAGCCGCCGCAGCCGTCCTGGGGCCGGATGCTGAACGATGCGCAGACCTTGCTGTTCCAGTCGCCGATGCTCGCCGTCTATCCGGGCGCCGCCATCGCGGTCGCCGTGCTCGGCCTCAATTTGCTCGGCGACGGCTTGCGCGATCTGCTCGACCCACGACTGGCGCGGGAGCGATGACGATGGCTGAGCGCTCCACCATGCCGCTGATCGAGGTCGCCAATCTCGGCGTCCGCCTCAACACCAGCCGCGGCCCGGCGCAGGCCGTGCGTGGCGTCAGCTTCGCCCTGAAGCGCGGCGAGACGCTCGGCCTCGTCGGCGAATCCGGCTGCGGCAAGTCGGTCACTGCGATGTCCCTGATGGGCCTGTTGCCGGACAGCGCCGCCGTCACCGGCAGCATCAAGCTCGATGGCAGCGAGCTCGCCGGGCTTGCGGATGCGGATTACTGCCGCCTGCGCGGCAACCGCATCAGCATGATCTTCCAGGAGCCGATGACCGCGCTCAATCCGATGCACACGATCGGCCACCAGGTCGCCGAGCCGCTGCGGCGTCACAAGAATTTCTCGGCGTCGCAGGCGCGGAGAGAGACGATTGCCTTGCTCGATCGCGTCGGGCTGCCCGATCCGGCACGGCGCGTCGATGCCTATCCGCACCAGTTCTCCGGCGGCCAGCGCCAGCGCATCACCATTGCGATGGCGCTCGCCTGCGAGCCGGACCTGTTGATCGCGGACGAGCCGACCACCGCGCTCGACGTCACCATCCAGGGCCAGATCCTCGACCTCATCGCCGATCTCGTCGAGGAGCGCGGCATGTCGATGATCCTGATCTCGCACGATCTCGGCGTCATCGCCGAGAACGTGCAGCGCATGATGGTGATGTATGGCGGCACCGTCGTCGAGAGCGGGCCGACCGACGAGGTGTTCCGCCGCATGGGCCATCCCTACACGCAAGGCCTGTTCCGCGCCCGTCCGAAGCTCGGCGCCCGCAAGGGGACGCGGCTGACAACGATCTCGGGCACCGTGCCGGAGCTTGCGGATCTTCCGGCCGGCTGCACTTTCTCCGAACGATGTCCGCTCGTGATCGATCGGTGCCGCGCCGCGCTGCCGCCGATGGTCGAAGTCGGCCCCGGTCACGTCGTGCGCTGCGTGCGCACCGATGTCTCCATGGCCGAGAACGTCGGAGCGCTGTCCGCATGAGCACCGCGCCTCTTCTCGACGTCAGGGATCTCGAGCAGCGCTACACGCTGCCGCGCGAGAGCCTGTTCCGTCCGCCCGGGCAGGTGCGCGCGCTCAACGGCGTGAGCGTGCGGGTCCAGGCCGGCAAGAGCCTCGGCATCGTCGGCGAGTCCGGCTCGGGCAAGTCCACCTTCGCGCGGGTGGTGATGGCGCTGGAGCGGCCGACATCGGGGCAGGTCGCGCTGCTCGGCCGCGACCTCAACCGCCTCCCGGCCGACGAGCTGCGCCGCGCGCGCCGCGATTTCCAGATGGTGTTCCAGGACCCTTACGGCTCGCTCGATCCGCGCCAGACCATCGCCCGCATCGTCGCCGAACCCCTGACCGTGCTGGACGGCGCTGATCGCACCACGTTCCGGGAACGCGTCGCCGCGGTACTGCGCCAGGTCGGCTTGCGCGATGCCGACATGGACAAATATCCGCACGAATTCTCCGGCGGCCAGCGCCAGCGCATCGCGATCGCCCGCGCGCTGATCACCCAGCCGAAGCTGATCGTCGCCGACGAGCCGGTCTCCGCGCTCGACGTCTCCGTGCAGGCCCAGGTCCTGAACCTGATGCAGGACCTCCAGGAGCAGTTCGGGCTGAGCTATATCCTGATCAGCCATGACCTCGCCGTCGTCGACTATCTCTGCGACGAGGTCGCGGTGATGTATCTCGGCCGGATCGTCGAGCAGGGGCGGCCGGACGATCTGTTCGAGCGCTGCGCCCATCCCTATACGCGGGCGCTGCTGGATGCCGTGCCGCGGGCGCGCGCCGGCGGTGGCCGGCGCCGGCGCGGGGCGCAGGCGATCGCCTCGCAATCGGTGGCCGCCGCGGGGTGTCCTTATGTCGCGCGATGTGCGCTCGCCGACCAGCATTGCCGCGAGGCCCTGCCTGAGCTACGCAAGGTGGGCGGGGCGCATCTCGCCGCCTGCCACAAGGCGGAAGCCGTGATGGCGTTGCCGCAAGCGGCCGCGGAGGGTTAGTCTCGGGCGCAGGATTGGCGTAGACTGGGAATTGAGAAGGCAGGGGAGTTACGCATGTTCAGGAAACTATCCATCGTCGCACTCACTGCCGCGTTTGTCGCGGCGCCGCTGCCGGTGCTGGCACAAAGCAAGAAGGACAGCGTCGTCATGGCGATGACGCTGGAGCCGCCGGGGCTCGATCCGACCAACGCGGCGGCGGCCGCGATCGCCGAGGTCACGCTCTACAACATCTACGAGACGCTCACCAAGATCAACGAGGACGGCACCAGCTCGCCGCTGCTGGCGGAGAGCTGGACCGCGTCACCTGACCTGAAGACCTACACCTTCAAGCTGCGCAAGGGCGTCAAATTCCACAATGGCGAGCCGTTCGATTCCGCGGCGGTGAAGTTCTCGTTCGAGCGCAACGCCGCGGCGACCAGCACCAACAAGGACAAGAGCCTGTTCCAGGCTTTCGAGAAGGTCGAGACGCCCGACGCCGACACCGTCGTGATCACGGTGAAATATTCCGAGCCGAACCTGCCGTTCCTCCTTGGGCAGGCGAGCGGCTCGATCGTCGAGCCGAAGAGCGCGGCGACCAACGTCACGCAGCCGGTCGGGACCGGGCCGTATCAGCTCGGCGCCTGGGCCAAGGGCTCCTCGATGACGCTCAACAAATGGGCGGACTACCGCAACGCCGCGGCGATCAAGCTGTCGAAGGTGACGATCCGCTTCATCTCCGATCCGGCCGCCCAGGCCGCGGCGCTGCTCTCGAATGATGTGGACGCGTTTCCGCGTATCGCGACCCGCGTCGTTGCTCAATTCAAGTCTGATCCGCGCTTCACGGTGCTGATCGGCGGTTCCAGGGCCAAGACCATCGTTGCGATCAACGAGCGGAAGAAGCCGCTCGACGATGTCCGCGTTCGCCGCGCCATCCTCGCTGCGATCGACCGCAAGGCATTGATCGACGGCGCCGTCGAGGGGTTCGGCACGCCGATCGGCAGCTTCTACACGCCGGGATCGCTCGGTTACGTCGACACCACCGGCATCAACCCCTACGATCCCGAGAAGGCCAAGAAGCTTCTGGCTGAGGCAGGCGTCACCACGCCGCTCGAGCTGTCGCTGAAGCTGCCGCCGCCGCCCTATGCGCGGCAGGGCGGCGAGATCGTCGCAGCCCTGCTCGCCAAGGTCGGCATCGTCGCCAAGATCGAGAACGTCGAATGGGCGCAATGGCTGTCGCAGGTGTTCGCGCCCAATGGTCCGCATAATTTCGACCTCACCATCGTCAGCCATGTCGAGCCGTTCGACCTCGTCAAGATCACCGAGCCGGATTACTATCTCGGCTACAACAACGAGGCGTTCAACGCGCTCTACAAGCAGATCGTGTCGACCCCGGATGAAGCCGCCCGCGCAAAACTGCTCGGCGACGCCCAGCGCATGCTGGCGACCGACGCCGTCTCCGCCTACCTGTTCCAGCCGCAATGGCCGACTGTCACCAACAAGAAGCTGAAGGGCGTCTGGAAGGAAGTCCCGCAGTTCGAGAACGATTTCTCGGCCTGGTATTGGGAGTAGGGGAGCGGGGGCACGCGGCCTTAGCGCCTGAATGCAGATCTAACACCGTTACCCCCGCGCAACGGCGAAGCCGTTGTCGCTGGAGGTGGCCGCTTCTTCAGCGGCCCTCGAAGGATGACGGGGTGAGAAGGTCTGTCGCCCCGAAGCGCACAAAACGAAGTAATAGCAGCTGCGCACTCAAAAGTTGCATCGTCACGCATTGACAACAAGCACGCGGCCGTCATCCTGAGGTGCGAGCCGCGCGGTGCGCAGCATCGCGCGGGGAGCCTCGAAGGATGATGTCGTGGGCATCTACGTCTACATGCTGCGCTGCGCGGACGGCTCGTTCTACATCGGGAGCGCTACCGGCGAGGATGTGTCGAGGCGCGTCGACGAGCACAATGCCGGTGTCTATCAGGGATACACCTATTCGAGACGCCCGGTCGTTCTCGCGTGGTCGCAGTATTTCGATCGGATCACCGATGGCATTGCGGCCGAGCGGCAACTGAAAGGATGGAGTCGCGCCAAGAAGGAGGCGCTCATTCGTTCGGATTGGAAATCGGTGAGCCAATTTGCCCGCAGGCGCGCGGGAGCGCCCAGGTGCAAGGAGTGAGCGCGAGTTCGGCCGCATCGCGGCCGTCCATCCTTCGAGGCTCGCCCGGCAGCGCAGTCGCGCTGCCGAACTCGCGCCTCAGGATGACGGGATGAGGAGCGTGCTCAACATCGCGCTCGTTAAGGAACTGGTTACCCGTCACTGGCACCATTTGCATATAGCTCGTCGCCATACGCGGCAGCGCATTCTAAGAACGCTTAAATATTTCGACACGCCCGGTTGGCGGTCTCTTTCAGGAGAGGCCAATGTTTAAGGGCTTTGCGGTGGCAGTTGTGGCGCTGATTAGCACAGCGCAAGTGGATCGATACCTAACCAACGGTCGGTACACCGACGCGGCCATAATCATGCTGCGGCAGATCAGGCACGCGTTTGGGTTTTGAGATACCCTTGGGGACAATTTTTAGGCGCGTTGATGGAAGGCATCTTGTGGACTGATCTCGACGCGGATGAGCAACGCGCCCTTGCGATATTGGGAGCCGGACTTTCTATCGAGCTGTGTGACCCCTTCGCTCTCCTGACTTTAAGGCGGCTCGGTCTGATCGTAGGCACTCATTTGACGGCTGCCGCGCACGAGTTGCGGAGGGGCGTTGTTCTGGACGAACTCAGGCGCGTGATTGCATGATGTAACCAAGCGCACGGCCGCGAACAGGCGGTCGAGAGTCCTCGCCAACGATAAGCGGGATGCAGGATCGCTTAGGTCGTTGGTATCGGTCAGTCATGCCCTGTGTTTGAGCTGGAGATGATCCTGGCACGCCATCGCTCTTCAAAAGTGTCAGGGCCCTCTTTCAGTGCCAACGCTCGTGCATCCAGGAGATTGCCGGGCTTGCCAGCTATGACAATGCCTGTCGCTTCTCCGCGAGCACCGAGTTTGGGGGACCGCTCCAAAGGCCATTCCAGCAATGCTTTCGACAGCATGGCCTTACCCGCGTACCAGCATTTTCGTCCGTCGATGAGACGATAGGACCACCATTGCCCTTGCGGATTTGGCGGCATTGCGGTGCTGCATTGTTGCTTGGCATGCACGCTGGTCGTTTCGAGCGATGCAGCAATGCAAACGGTTAAAGCAAGCGATTGAAGCGGTTTGCTCATGGGCGCGCTCAATTGGCCTGTTGCTGCAATCGACTTACGGCAACGATCAAGGCAGGCCGTTCGAGGACTTCCACCAACTTTTCAAGGATAAGCGCGTTATCCTTGGGGCAGGGCTGAAGGTATTCTTCCAGTATGAGTTGCGCGTCGCTAATCGCTTCCAGGGCTAATTGCTGATCAGTCATCACTGCTTACTCATCAATTAGTTGCGCCAGGAAAGCGAGCGGAGAGAGAAATCAAGTCAGCTTTGAGGAATATCCCCGCTCTTCTTTTCACTTTTTATTTCAAGTTCTCGGCTTCCCACTGTGTGTCTCGGTGTCGTCGGGGCTAATGTTGCGCAAATAGTCCCGCGAGGGCGTGTCGCGAGCGAGGGGCACGGCGACCAACGTCGCGCAGTCGGTCGGGACAGGGCCGTACCAACTTGGCGCCTGGGCCAAGGGCTCCTCGATCACGCTCAACAAACGGGCCGACTACCGCAACGCCGCGGCGATCAAGCTTTCGAAGGTGACGATCCGGTTCAACTCCGATCCGGCCGCCCAAGCTGCGGCGCTGCGTTGTGATCAACGAGCGGTCTGTATCTCAATTCCCACACTTGCGAGCAAAAGAGATCCGTTTGTCGCTTTTCGAACAGACGGAAAAAGCCGGGTCCGTTCCAATTCCCCAACGATTGAAGAACAGTCATCGGTTGGGGGAGACGAAATGGAACGTTCCCTGTTAATTGAGCTGGCGCGCGATAAATATGTCGAGCGTTGCAAGCAACGGGCCTTCGATCATCTGGACCGAGGCGATCTCAAGAACGCGGTCGCCTCGTTTGTCGGCAATATGAACGCGCGTCCCGATTGCGAACTGCCGTCCTACTTGGCAACGCTTGGCGCTTTGCTGCTGACGGCGAACGATGCGTTCGGCTGGAGAACGCTGATTAAAGGATTGAGGTGATGATCCGATAAACGCGGGCGTTGGGAGGTGTGGAGATGGCGCACTACCGAGCTCTCCTTTTGGATCAGCACCACCACGTTATAAGCGTAGCGAAATTGCAGTGTGCCGACGAGCAGGAAGCACGAGAACGTGCTGCGCAACTGGTTGATGTCAACGACGTCGAGCTATGGCAACTCGATCGCCGTATTGCGGTCTTTGAGGCCCCCGCAAGCCGAACCTCGCAGGCGGCGAGAAGCGAAAAGTCGCAGCGCCCCAGGGAAAAATGAAGCAGCTTGTCAGTGCGCGAATTCTTCAGTGCATCGAGACTTTCGCAGCGTACCGATGCGAGCGAACGTCGAAGGGGCGCCGATCTGTAAGGAAGTCCCGCAGTTCGAGAACGATTTCTCGGCCTGGTATTGGGAGTGGGAGAGCGAGAGCACCCTCGTCGTTCGAGGCGCGAAGCGGCCCGTCGCTGTGCCCTCTCCCCTTGTGGGAGAGGGCGGCTCCGCTCGTAGATGCGGACTCGCTTGGGTGAGGGGTCTGTCTCCGCACACGAATCTCGCGCGATGAATTCGCGGAGAGAACCCCTCATCCGGCGCTTCGCGCCACCTTCTCCCACAAGGGGAGAAGGAAGATGAGATTTTGACGATTTCGGAATAATGGCAATATACCCCTGTTTTGCCCGACGGGTCAAACGGCGCGGATGCCCGTTGCTGCGCCCCTCCCTCTTGTGGGACAGGGCAGCGACGCCGGTAGACACGGGCTCACTTGGGTGAGGGGTCCGTCTCCGCCTCGTGGCTTGCCCGCGTAAGCCGTTGATTCCACTATCCCCGGCTACTGTGCATGGGGTTGTTTTCGCGCTTTTTATTTCGCGAGGGTCGTCATGCCCGGGAGGCGCTTACGCCGCCGCCGGCAGATCCGGATCGGCGATCGCTCCCGCAACACGCACGCGCACACGCAGCGCGTTGCCGGGTAGATACGCGATCGGCATGTCCTCGACGTCGACGGTCTTGAGGCTGTCGCGCGCGGCGCCAGCCTGGACGGCGCGGTCGGCTGCGATATCGCGCGCGGCGGCGATCGCATCCTCGCGGCTGAGATCGCGGAACACCTGGTCGGCTTCGCCGCTGACCTGCGCGATCGCAGCGCCCACCGCGTTGGCGCAGTCGCCGTGCGGCACGCGCACGATCTCGGAGATGCCGGGCAGGCGGTCCGGCACCAGGAAGGCGCCGCCGCCGACCGCGAGCAGCGGCACGTCGCCGGCTTCGGTCTTCATGCGGTCGATGTCCTCCTCCAGCTTGCGCCAGGCATCGCGCAGCGCCGCCTCGATCAGGCGCTTCGGCAGCTTGGCGACGCGCGAGCGGTCGCCGATGTCGATCAGGCCGGCCGCAACCGCAATGTCGGTGGCGGTGAGGCGCGATCCGCCGAACACAAGCGCATCCGTCGTCAGGCGGTAGCCGACGCTGAGCGGACCGACGCGAACCGGGTCCTCGTCGACATGGCTGCCGCCGCCGAGCCCGATCGACAGCAGATCGGGCATCCGGAACAGCGTGCGCACGCCGCCGACCTCGACCACGGCATTGGCCTCGCGCGGGAAGCCGTGACGAAGCTGGCCGATGTCGCTCGTGGTACCGCCGACATCGACGACCATGGCATCGTCGAGGCCGGACAGATGCGCGGCGCCGCGCATGGAATTGGTGGCGCCGGAGGCAAAGCTCATCACCGGGAAGGCGGTGGCGATTTCGGCCTGCATCACGGTGCCGTCGTTTTGGGTCAGGAACAGCGGTGCATCGATGCCGCTGTCGGCGATCGCCTTGCGGAAGGCCGCAACCGTGGTGACCGCGAGATCGTGCAGGGAGGCATTGAGGAGCGCGGCATTCTCGCGCTCGAGCAGGCCGATGCGGCCGAGATCGTGCGACAGTGTCACCGCGACATCAGGACAGATGTCCGCGAGAATATCCCGCGCTGTCGTCTCGCAGGAGGGATCGAGCGGGGAGAAGCTCGAGCACACCGCGACCGAGCGCAGACCCTTGTCCCTAATTTTTCGCGCGGCTTCCTTCAGCCCGGCGGTGTCGAGCGGCATGAACGGGCGGCCGTCATAATCGTGACCGCCCTCCAGCATGAAGATTTCGCCGTTGACGAGCGCGGCGAGATCCGCCGGCCAGTCGCAGAACGGCGGCAGCGAGGCGCTCGCGGGCATGCCGATGCGGATCGCGCCGATCTTCTGCACGTGACGGCGCTGCACCACCGCATTGATGAAATGCGTGGTGCCGATCACGACCGCATCGACCTTGATCGCGGCGGCCGGCTCGGCACGCAGCGCCTTGAGCGCGTCGAGAATGCCCGAGGTGACGTCGGCGGTGGTCGGACGCTTGACGGAATGGACGACCTTCTCGTCGACGATCAGCACGGCGTCCGTGTTGGTGCCGCCGACATCGATGCCAATACGCTTCATGGGATCTTAAGCTCCAGCCTCTGCGGGCGCGAAGAGAGAATGGTAGTCGAGGTCGTAGCCGAAGGCGCGGGGGCCGACGAATTCGAGGCCCCGCGGACTCGTCAGCACGGCCGGCGCCGGCAGGGCCACGACGGTGACACGCTGGCCGTAGCGCACGGTCTCGGTGCCGACGCCGTGGCCGTTGACGCTGTCGAGCACGCAGATCAGGTCGGGCGACGTCGCGATCGCTTCCGTGCCGCGCCAGGCCACGATCCATTCGTTCTGGAACGAGAGCACCAGGCGGCTGCCGCGATCCGCATCGCTGCCCTCGATCATGGCCGAGCCGCGCAAAAATCCTTCCGTCGTGCGCCGGGCCACGTCGATGATCTTGCCGGTGAACAGCTTCTTGCCGCCTTCGGTCGAAAGCAGCGCGGCGATCGGATCCTCGTGACGACGATTTGCCTCCTGCACGGCGCGGCCGATGCGGATCGCCTTGGTGGTGGTGAAGTGGATGCCCCAGTCCTTCACCTCGCGCCCCGTGCGCGGCGCCTTGCTGGTGGACGCGATCGAGCCCATCTCGACGCAGATCTTGCGGCTTGCCCGCTCCATCCACTTCCAGCTCGGCACCTTGGTGACGACGGCCTCGATGCCGCGGGGATCGTAGAGGGTGCAGGGATAGGGACGCAGGTCCCCGATCGCGACCGAGGTCATCTGGGCCTCGGGGAAGGCGCGGCCCATGCAGTCGGCGTCGACCACGGGGATACCCAGATGGGCGGCTGCCATCAGCGCCTGCACGCCGTTGCCGCCGCCGATCTCGACCGACATCACGGCGCGGAACTTGATGCTGTTGATCTCCTCCTGCATTCGCACGGCACGCGCGATGTTGCGGCTGTCGGCGAGGCGCTCCTGTCCGACCAGCGGCGCGCCCATGTTGGAGACCACCGCGACCCAGTCTTCGTCGTCGAGGTCGAGCGGCGACATCAATTGCACGCGGTGCCCTTCGGCATAGAGCCGGCGCAGATTGAGCAGGCCGAGATAGGGGCTGCCGCCGCCGCCGGTGCCGAGAATCCAGGCGCCGACCGCAAGCGCCTCGATCTCCTCGAGGCTGATCGTCTTCAATTCCACCTTGCTCACGACACCAGCTCCTCGACGATGCGGGCCGCGGCGGCAATGCCGAGGATCACGGGGCCGGGATAGGCCGTGCGCACACGCGCCTTGTTGGCGCTGGTGTAGCTGATGCAATCCATCACCACGAGATCGGGCTCGAGGTCCGCCATCGTGCGTGCGGCTTCATCGACGACGGCATCGCTCGAGCCGGGACGCAGCGTGATGCCGACGACTTCGACGCCGTCGCGCTGCCATTTCTTGTCGATCAGCGTGGTCTGCTCAGGCAGCGGCGAGAAAACGCCGAGCCGGCCCTTCGGCAGCACGGCCTCGACGAGATTATGCAGGATGGCCGAGGGCAGGATGACGAGGCCGTCGGCCGCGAGATTGGGGAATTTGCCGGTGCACGCCATCAGCGTCACGCCGACGCCCTCGTGCTTGAAGCGGGTGATCTGCTGGCTCGCGCGGCGCTCGACCTCCTTCTTGCTGATGGTGACGCCGTCGCCGTTCGGCAGCAGCGTGAACAGCGTGTCGTATCCGTCCATCGGCGGAATGGCGTCGATCTCGGCGCGGCTCATGCCGTCGAGCGCGCCGCGCAGCTCGATCTCGATGCCGGGCGACAGCACGGCGGCGATTTCCGACGCAACGGTCGGGCGCGGGCTCTGGCCGATCACGACCACTCCGATGCGCTGGTGCTTCAATGGCATGTTCATGTCTAGTCCTTCAAGACGACGAGATCGGCCGGCGTCCAGTCGAGCGTGACACCGTTGCCGGGAACGAACAGGCGGCTCGTGCCTGCATTGGGCTGTTGCACGAGGACGCGATGGCCGCCCTCGAGCGTGATGCGGTAGAGCACGGCGCCGCCGAGGAAGTTGGTGTTCTCGACGATGCCGTGGGCGGAGCTGCCGGCTGCGGGGGCGGCGTCAGCGCGCGGGGTGAGACGAATCTTTTCGGGGCGCAGCGCCACCGAGAGAACGCCGGTGCCTTGCGCCTCGGTGGGCGGCAGCGCCAGGATCAGGCCCTTGCCGACGTCGAGCGCCGAGGCGACGGTGCTCGTCGTCTTGCGTTCGCCGCGAAAGATGTTGGTGTCGCCGATGAAGTCGGCGACGAAGCGCGTCGTGGGCTGGTTGTAGATCTCCGTCGGCGTACCGACCTGCTCGACGCGGCCGCCGTTCATCACGGCGATGCGGTCGGACATCGCCAGCGCCTCTTCCTGGTCGTGGGTGACGAAGACCAGGGTCAGGCCGAGCTTCTTCTGGAGCTGCTTGAGCTCGAATTGCATCTGCTGGCGCAGCTTCTTGTCGAGCGCGCCGAGCGGCTCGTCGCAGAGCAGGACGCGCGGCGCGATCACGATGGCGCGGGCGAGCGCCACGCGCTGCTGCTGGCCGCCGGAGAGCTGGGCGGGGCGGCGGTCCTCGAGGCCGGACAGCTCGACCATGGCGAGCGCCGCCTTCACCTTGGCCGCGATGGTCGCCTTGTCGAGCCCGCGCATGCGCAGGCCGAAAGCGACGTTCTCGGCGACGGTGCGATGGGGAAACAGCGCGTAGTTCTGGAACACCATGCCCATGTCGCGCTTGTGCGCGGGCACATGGGTGATGTCGGCGCCGTCGACGCGGATCGCGCCCGCGCTCGGCGTCTCGAAGCCGGCGATCATGCGCAGCGTCGTGGTCTTGCCGCAGCCGGACGGGCCGAGCAGGGAGAAGAACTCGCCCTGCCTGATGTCCATGGCGACCGCGTCCACCGCGCGCACGCCGCCGTCATAGACCTTGCTGACGCCGGCGATCTCGATCGACGCGCTCATGCGCGGAAGATCCGGTTGACGCGCTGGTCGATCTCGTCCTTGCGCTCGTTGTACCACTTCCAGTCGACCTGGATCAGCTTCGAGACCTTTTCCGGCGTGGTCAGCAGCTTGGCGTCATACTTGGCGTCGAGCTTCACCTTCTTGTTGGCCGGCGAGTACCACACGGTTTCCGCAAGGCGCTTCTGCACCTCGGGGCGCAGCATGTAGTTGACGTAGGCGTTGGCAAGCTCCTTCATCTTGCTGCCGGGGGTGATGGTCAGGACCTGCTCCAGCGACAGCACGCCTTCGCTTGGCGAGACGAAGTCGGTCGGCTGGTTCTGCCCGTCATAGCGGTAGATGCCGGAATCGTGGATGACACAGAGGCCGACTTCGCCCGACAGCAGCATCTTCTCCATCGCGCCGGTGAAATCGACGATCTTGATCGGCTTGAGCTTCTCAAGCGCGGCATAGGCCGCATCGAGGTCGGTCTGGCCCTTGCCGAACAGCGTGCCGCACATCATCAGGAAGGCCTGGCCGAGGCTGTTGACGGGAATGACGTAGCCGCCGCGGACGCCGTTGTATTTCGCGTCCCACAGCTCCTTCCAGGAGGTGATGTTGCCATAGCCCTTGTCGGTGCGCAGGCCGAGCCCGATGGCGCTGGTGAAGATCGAGACGCCGACGATCTTGTCGCTGACGGCGTAGGGATAGACGTCGGCGAGGTTCGGCACGAGCTCGGGATCGATCTTCGGCTCGACCAGGCCCATCTCGGCCGCCGCCCACTGCTCGTTGGAATTGGTGTGCAGCACGTCGTAGATCGGCGCGGAGCGCGAGCTCGCCTGGAGCTTCGGCAGATAAGGGAAAGCGGAATCGGTCTGGAGCTTGCACTTGAATTCGCTCTCGAAGGCGGGGCCGATCTCGGCCTTCATGATCTCGCCCCACTTGCCGCCCCAGCCGGTGATGCGCAGCGTCGGATCGTCGGCGCGCGCGACATAGGGCGCGGCGATCGTGCCGATGCCGAGCGAGGCGCTCGCGGTCAGAAAGCGGCGGCGGCTGAGCCGTGAGGATCCCAGAGCTTTCATCATGTCTCGATTCCTTCGGGTGTAATGAGCGGTTACAATTTGACGTAGGAGCGTAGGCCGACCGTGCGGTCGAGCCCGATGACGACGACAAAGGCGAGGACGATCGAGACCACGGAAGCAGCCCCAATCGTGCCGTCCAGATCGAACTTGAGATAGTTGAACAGCGTGACCGGCAGCGTCTCGTTGCCCGGGCTGACCAGGAACAGCGACACCGGAAACTGGTCGAAGGAGACGATGAAGGCGAAGATCGCGCCCGCCAGCACGCCCGGCTTGATCAGCGGCAGCGTCACCTCGAAGAAGGTGCGCAAGGGACTTGCGCCGAGGTTCTGTGCCGCTTCCTCCAGGCGCGTGTCGAAATTATGCAGCACGGCGAGCGTGGTGCGCACCACGTAAGGCAGCGTCACCAGCGTATGGCCGGCGACGAGGCCCCAGGTCGGACGTCCCACATCGAGCAGCACATAGGTCTGGAACAGCGCAAGGCCCGTCAGGATCGCCGGCAGCATAAGGGGGGAGAGCATCGTCGCCACGATCAGCCGCGTGCCCGGCAGATTGCCGCGCGCGAGCGCAAGCGCTGCGGAGGCGCCGAGGATCGTTGCCGATACGGTGGTGAGGACCGCGACTTCGAGACTGAAGCCGAGCGCATGCATGAAATCGCGCGAGGCGAAGAACTTCTCGAACCAGCGCAAGGACACGCCGACCGGGGGAAACTGGATGAAGGGCGTCGGGTTCAGGGCGAACACGACGACGATCGCGATCGGTGCCAGCAGGAAGATGAGGATGGCGATGTTGACGGCGAGATAGAGATAGCGGCCGTAATGCCTGACGCTTCCCGCCGTCCGCGCGGGAGCCGCCTGCCGGGCCGCCGCGAGCGAGGGGCCGTGCGAAGCGGTGGTGTGCATCGTCGGCCTCACTGCAATTCGCGCTGGCCGGAGACGAGGCCGAGCGCGCGGTTATAGGCGACGACGAGCCCGAGCGAGATCATCAGCAGGACGATGCCGAGCGCGGCGGCGAAGCCGACGTTGAAGTTCGCGGAGATCTGCTGGTAGATCAGGATCGGCAGCGTCATGATCTGGAAGCCGCCGAGCAAGATCGGCGTGACATAGGCGCTGATCGCCAGCGCGAAGACGAGCAGCGAACCGGCGAGAATGCCGGGCAGGCTCAAGGGCAGTGTCACCTCAAGGAAGGCGCGCAAGGGGCTTGCGCCGAGATTTTCCGCGGCCTGCTCCAGCCGCTCGTCGATGCGGCCGATCACGCCGGTCAGCGTCAGAACCATGAAGGGCACGTAGATGTGGACGAGGCCGACCACGATGCCGGTCTCGGTGTACATCAGCTTGAGCGGCTGGCTGATGACGCCGAGCGACATCAGCGTCTGATTGACCACGCCCTTGTCGGAGAGCAGCGTCATCCAGGCGAAGGTGCGCACCACGATGCCGGTCAGCATCGGCGCCAGCACCGCCATCAGCAGCAGCGCGTGCCCGGTGCGGCTCTTGATGCGCGCCATCCAGTGCGCCAGCGGATAGCCGATCGCGAGCGCGACCAGCGTGGTTACGAGCCCGATCCGGATCGTGGTCCAGATCACCTCGAGATAAAAGGGATCGTCGATCATGCGGGCGTAGTGACGCGTGGTGAAGGCGACCTTCGGCGCCACCACCGGATTTCCGGTGAGCACGCTCATCAGCGCCATCAGCCCGATCGGCAGGAAGAAGAACAGGGCAAACAGCAGCGCGCTCGGCAGAATGAAGAGCGCAAGGCCGTTGGGACGCTGGGGCGCGGCGCTGCTCATCGCGTCCCCGTCTGGACGCGCGCTGTATCCTGATCGAGCGGATCGCCGGTCATGCGCCGCAGTTTTGCGGCCATCGCCGCCAGCTCGCGGCGGACATTGGCGCGCTCTGCGGCGGTGGTCGCCTGCACCGAGTAGGACACCGCGATTCCGATCATCTCGCCGGTCTCGCCGCTCTTCAGCGCAAAACCTTGCGAGCCCACGCCTTCGATCGATTCATCGGCGGCCTCGGACACGCCGGTGCGGCGGATCTCGTCCATGCGCGCCATCAACTGCTTGAAGTTCTGCGGCGAGTTGCGCGGCAGCTTCGGATAGGTCGCGGGCACGCGCGCGCGAATATCCTCGTCGGTGAGGCGGGCGAGCATGGCGCGGCCGTTGGAGGTGGCGAGCGCCGGCGTGCGCTGGCCCGGCGGATTGACGACGCGCAGGGGATTCGAGCCCGGCACGATCCTGAGCACGACCTGCTCGTAGCCGTCGAGCACGGCGATGTAGCCGGTGTGCCCGGTGCGGGCGCAGACCTCGCGCAGCTCGCGCTCGGCCATGCTGATGAGATCGTCATGAGCGCGGTGCAGCCGGCCGAGCTCGAAGGTGAGGAGACCCGGCCGGTAGCGGCGGGTGTGCGGGTCCTGCTCGAGCAGGCCGCAGTCGCGCAAGGACCGCAGCAGCCGCGAGGTCGAGCTCTTCGGCTTGCCCGTCAGCGCCATCACGTCCGCGAACGACAGATCCGGCCGCGCGCTGGAAAAGCAGCGCAGGATCTCGATCGCGTTGGTCAGGGCGCTCATGAAGGTCGGTCCAAGGCAGTTCCAAATTCCGGAACCTTGTCCCAAATTCTAAGCCTGACGCGGAAACGGGCAAGCGGAAATTTCCGGCAGGGTGGTGCCCGATTGCGCAGATGCGGCGGAAGGTCGCTCGCCGGATTTCGAAACGGCGCGCCGCGGATTGGCGGCGCGCCGTGTCTTGGGATCAGGCCGCTTCCGCGGCGACGTTGACGATCCAGTCGCGGGCGAGCGTCACGTCGGCTTGCGACAATTGATGGCCCGCCGGCAGGACCTTGTGAGTCACGCCGGCACCTGCCTGCGACAGCAGCGCAGCGAGCCGTGCCGAGTTGCTGGCCGGCACGATCGGATCGGCCTGCCCGGACAGGAGCAGGACCGGCTTGCCGCTGAGCTCCGCCTTGGGCGGATCCGACAGCGGCACCATGGCGCGCAGCAGGATCGCGCCTGCGAGCACGTCCGGCTGCAGCAGCAACAGCGCGGCTGCGATGTTGGCGCCGTTGGAGAAGCCGACAGCAACCGGCGCGGCGATGCCGTAGCGCTGCCGCGCCTCGCTGACGAAGTCGCCGAGCTCGCGTGCACGCCGGCGCACGTCGTCCTCGTCGAACACCCCTTCGGCGAGGCGGCGGAAGAAGCGCGGCATGCCGTGCTCGAGCACGCGGCCGCGCGGCGAGAGCAGGGCCGAGCCGGGCGAGATCATCTTGCCGAGCCCGAGCAGGTCGTTCTCGTCGCCGCCGGTGCCGTGCAGCAGCAGGAGCGGGGCCGAGCCCGCGCTGGTCGCGGGCTCGAAGCGATGGATGAATGCACTCTCGGTCATGACACGCTCTCTTCCAGGCTCGGCAATACGCCTTCGATCTGCTTGCGGTGTTGTTCGAGGAAGCTCGGCAGCTTCAGGTCGCGTCCCAGCGTCGCCACGGGTTCGTCGACAGCGAAGCCGGGGATATCGGTCGCGATCTCGAACAGCACGCCACCGGGTTCGCGGAAGTAGATCGAGCGGAAGTAGTTGCGGTCCCTCTGCTCGGTCGGATGCAGGCCGTGATTGCTCACGAGCTTTTGCGCCATCTTACCCTGCTCGGCATCGTCAGCCGCGCGGAAGGCGATGTGGTGCACCGAGCCGCCGCCCTGATGGCCGCGCAGAAAGCCCTTGGCCTCATAGATGTCGACGACGCTGCCCTCGACATCGCCCGGCGCCTTGAAGCGGATCACCGAGCCTTCGCGTCCCGTCTCCTTGAAGCCGAACACGTCGGTGAGGACGGCTGCCGTCTTCGCCGCGCTGTCGAGCAGCAAGGTCACGCCGTGGAAGCCGCGAATCGCATGCTCGGCCGGCACGTCGCCATTGCTCCAGCCCGGCTCGTTCTCGGCACCGGGAATGCCGACGAGCGCGAGCGCCATGCCATCGGGATCGGTGAACGGCAGCACGGACTCGCCGAAGCGCTTCTCCAGCGCCTCGTAAGGAATGCCCTTCTCGGTGAAGCGCTGCGTCCAGTAGCCGAGCGAGCGCTGCGGCACGCGGAAGGCGGTCTGATGGGTCTCGCCGACGCCGCGGCGCCCGGCCGGCACGCCGGCCCAGGGGAAGAAGGTCAGGATGGTGCCGGGGCGGCCGGTCTCGTCGCCATAATAGAAGTGATAGGTGCCGGGATCGTCGAAATTGACCGTCTTCTTGACGAAGCGCAGGCCGAGATCCCGGGTGTAAAAGCCGAAATTCCTGATGGGGTCGCCGGCGATCGCGGTGACGTGGTGCAGTCCAGACATTGTCGTCCTCCAAATTCGGGGAGCGGTCTTGCTCTGGCCGGAAATATCGTTCCGCTTTGGATTGGAGACAATCCATGCAAATATGACCTCTATGTCTACGATTTGGAAACAATCGCTGGAGCGGGCGCTTGGATAAGGTCGCCAGCCTCCGGGCCTTCGTGAAGGTGGTCGAGAGCGGCAGTTTTGCCGAAGCGGGCCGCCAGCTGCGGCTGTCGCGCTCGGCGATCAGCAAATACATCGCCGATCTCGAGGAGAGCCTCGGCGTCCAGCTTCTGAACCGGACCACTCGCCACGCGAGCCCGACCGAGAACGGCCAGCGCTATTTCGAGCGCGCGGTCGTGATCCTCTCGGAGATCGAGGCGGCCGACCAGGCGGTGGCGCAGCTTCAGTCGGCGCCGCGCGGCTTGTTGCGCGTCAACGCGCCGATGTCGTTCGGCACCATGCGGCTCGGGCCGGTGCTGGCCGACTTCATGACGCGATATCCGGAGCTTCAGCTCCAGATCGTGCTCAGCGACGATCTGCTCGATCCCGTGCAGGATGGGTTTGACGTGACGCTGCGGATCGCCGAGCTGGAATCCTCCAGCCTGATCGCGCGCAAGGTCATGCCGGTGGCGCGCATGATCTGCGCCTCGCCCGATTATCTTGCGCGTCACGGCACGCCGAAGCATCCGCCGGACCTGCGCGAGCACGCTTCGCTGACCTACGGCTTCCTTCTCACCGGCAATCAGTGGAAGCTCACCGGCGCGGACGGCGATCACTGGATCCAGCCGGCCTGGTCGCTCTGCGTCAACAACGCCGAAGTGTTGCGCGACGTCGCGATCAAGGGCAGGGGGCTGGCGCTGCTCCCGGAGTTCATCGCCGCTGATGCCTTGCGGAAGGGCGAGCTGCGAACGGTGCTGGATGATTATTCGGCGCCGCCGCTCGCGCTCTATGCGGTCTATCCGCCGACGCGGCATCTGTCGGTGAAGGTACGGCTGTTCATCGATTTTCTGGTCGAGCGTTTTGGGCGCGAGGAGGGGACAGGCGGCGGGCGCAGACGTGCGGAGGCTGGGTCGTGAAGCCATGAATCTGCCGGGCTACGGTGCGCTAGAGTTCACTGGCCCCAACATCGGCTTCCGCCTGGCAGCGATCTGTTGCGATGAGCCAAGAAGGCGAACTACACGGTGGCCAGTCCAGGGATTTACGCCCTAGAAAATGGTGGGCGGCATGGGTTCTATTCATCCGTCAGCGTTGGTGACAGTAATTCCTCGGAATTGCTTTTCCGCGAACGATTGGAAGAAGTCCGGCGACCAGCAAAGACCATGAGGATTGTGCCTTTGCTGAGAGTCCCCGCGCTGTGGCTGGATACGATTATACCGTAACGGAAACCTGAACTTTCTTCCCGTCGCTTGGGACTCATAATTGCGTCCCGACTTTGCGCCTTAGGACAGAGTGCTTCAGCCGCTGCCGGGGCGTTGCCAAGGGCTCTCTTCCGTGCCACCGCGAAGAGCCGGGGCATGACGAGTAGCTCGCCAGCACTTCTCAACTTGATTTCAACAAGCGCAGGAGGAAGCTATGCGGAAGTCTCTCACCTTTTTCCTTTCTGGCGTGATATTGGCCGTCGCGGCGTCAACAGCCGTAGCCGGTGAGCGGGTGCTCGAGTTCAAGCTGGTTACGAAGCCGATCGACCTCAAGGTCATAGAGGCCGCAAACGTCGAAGGACAGACGGTTGCGTCTGGCAAATTCTTTGGTGTGGCCGTATTCAACGATGGCCGTATCGGAGTGAAAGAGTTCGTCAATACTTCGGACCTGCTCAAAGGGTCGGGCCCCTTCTTCGGCTATAGCACCTACACGTTCGAGGAAGGCTCGATTACGGCGCGCTACACCGGTTCGGCCAAAGACGGCAAATCGACGGGCGAATACACAATCCTGTCGGGCACAGGTGCTTATGCGAATGCCACGGGTACGGGCACAATCGAAAGCGCTCCGAACCCATTCAAAGGAGTCAACCTGCTAAACATAAAGCTCGTCGTTAAAACTCCGGGCTCGTGACAGCTATACACAGATCCCGCATAAAGGAGTTGATCCCTTGTGTCGCGCGTTGGCCCGGCCGGAAGCACATCGCCGGCCGGCAAAGTTCGAAGAGCTCCAATCTGAGCAAATCTAGCTGACCGAACCTTGTTCGGCGGGCTGAAGCAGATCGTCCAGCGCGCGCATCGACGCCTGCTGAAGCTCGGCGAGTTCGCGCGCAGCATTTTGGTGCTCAGGCGATGACATCGCGGGCGCTGCCAGCTCGACGTCGCGGCAGCGATCGAACAGGCGGACGAGCCCGAGCGCGCTCGCCGCACTGCCGAGCTGGTGCGCGGACCGTGCGAGCTGTTTGTGATCGCCGCTCGCGGCAGCCTTGGTGATGTCGTCGATCAATCTTGCGCTGGTCTCGCCCAGCAGATGGTGGAGCTTTTCGATTTGCGTAGGCCCGAGCAGCTCCCGCTGATCGTCGAGGAAGTGCCGGTCGATCAACGCGCCCGCGGCAAGCTGCGGTGCTGCCGGCTCGTCCTGCGGATCGTCCTCGATCGCCTCGCGCAGCGCATTGATCAGGATCGGCTTGCTGACGACCTTGGCGATCCCTGCGCCGGTGAGCCGCTCGCGGGCGCTGCCCGACACGTCGGCCGTCACGGCGATGATGCGCGGCATCCTCGGCAGACCCAGCTTGCCGATCTGCGATGCCGCCTCCACGCCGTCCATGTCGGGCATGTGCAGATCCATCAGGATGACGTCGAACGCCTGATCGCGGGCGAGCTCGATGGCCGACGCTCCGTTCCTGGCGATCGTGGGGCGATGGCCGAGCCGGTTCAGGATCGCTTCGCCGACCTCGCAATTGACCGGATCGTCGTCGACCAGCAGCACGCTGAGCCGCCGCGACGGCGGCAGGACCGTACCTTGCACGATACCGCCCGCGGCGCGGCCAAGCGGCACCTGTAGCGTGAACGTGCTGCCCGCGCCCGGCGTGCTCTCCACCGTCAGCTCGCCGTGCATCAGGCGCGTCAGCCGACGCGCGATCGCAAGTCCGAGGCCGGTGCCGCCGAACCGCCGCGCGATACTGTCATCAGCCTGGACGAAATCCTCGAATATCCGCTCATGCATGTCGGGCGGGATGCCGATCCCGGTATCGCGAATCGTGATGCGCAGCAGGACGTGATCGTCGCTCTGCTCGGCGACCGCCTTCAGGCCGATCCCGCCGCGCGGGGTGAACTTGATGGCATTGCCGATCAAATTGAGCAGGATGCGATTGAGCCTGACAGGATCGCTGTGCACGGAGGTGTTGACCGTCGCATCGCTGGCAAGATCGAACGTCAGTCCCTTGCCGAAGGCCTGCGGGCGCATCAGATCGGCGGCGGCCTCGATGAGCTGGTCGAGACGGAAGTCGCGTGTCTCCAGCGTTTCGGCGCTGGCTTCCAGGCGGGCATATTCCAGGATCGCATCGACCAGCGCGATCAGCGTTTCGCTCGATGCGGCGGCGGTGGCGAGGTGGCGGCGCTGCGCTTCGTCGAGGTTGCCGTCGTCCAGCAGTTGCAGCACGCCCATGACGCCGTTCAGCGGCGTGCGCAGCTCGTGGCTGACGACGGCGAGGAAGCGCGACTTGGTCTCGTTGGCCTGGACGGCAATGCTGCGCGCACGCTCGGCCGCGTCATGCTCGGCGAGGGCGTGGTCGCGCGCCTTCTCGAGCTCGGAGGTTCGCTCGATGACCTTGCGCTCGAGCGTCGCGTAGGATTCGCGCAAATGCGCGGCCATCCGGTTGAACTGGTCGCCGAGCGCCTCCAGCTCGTCGCCGGTCTTGATCGCGAGCCGCAGGCCGAGATCGCCGCTGCCGATCCGGCGCGCGCCCTGCGTCAGGATCTGGATCGGCACGGTCATGCGCCGGCTGAGAAAGAGCGAGACCAGCACCGCGCAGGCGAACAGAACGACGAGGAGAAACGTCGAGCGGCCGATCGACGCGTAGATCGGCGCATAGGCTTCGGTGAGCGGAAGCTCGACGAACACCACCCAGCCGAGCGAGGGCACCGTCGCATAGGTCGACAGCACGCGTTGACCGGACAGATCCTCCTTGACCAGGCCGCCCGACGGTGGCCCGACTCCATCGAGTGCGGCGCGAACGTCGGCATGTCCCGAAAGATCGCTGCGGCGTAGCGCCGGCCACAGATCGGGATGTGCGATCAACAGCCCCATGCGGTCGACCACATAGGCCTTGCCGGTATTGCCGACCCTGATCCCCGCGACGAGGTCCCAGATGAAGCGCAGATTGACCTCGGCGACGATCACATTGGGGCCGCGGCCGACGCCGCGCGCGGCGATCGTCATGAACGGCTCGGTGTCGCCGAAGAAGTACACCGGCCCGTAATAGGTCCGGCTTTCGTTGGCGCCGCGGAAGGCCGACGAAGCGGAGAGGTCGATCTTGCTGCCGATCCTGTCCGCGACGCGGCGCGACACGCGCACCTGCTCGCGGCCTTGCGCGTCGAGCTCGGCGATTTCAGCGATCGCGGGCGAGAGGCGCAGGAGGCGGATCGCGTTCAGGCGCTCGTCCTCGTTCGTCGACAACTCCGGGGGCAGGCGGGAGAGCCATCTGATCTGGCTTTCGATCTGGCCGATGAACTGGCCGATCTGAATGGCCGCCGACGCGGCCTGCTCGCGCTGGGTTGCCGCGAGGAGCTGCTTCTGCTCGCGATAGGAGAACCAGACGTCGAAGCCGGTGTTGATCGCGAGTGCGGCAAAGGCGAGGGCGACGATCGAGTAGAGATATTTGCGGAACAGCCGGCCGGGAGGCGTCCGCAAATGTCCCTGATCGACCGTCTCGTTCACTCGCGGATCTCGTCGGCGCGTGCGAGCAGCGTGAATGGTATGGTCAAGCCGAGCGTGCGGGCAACCGTGCGGTTGATCAGCAACTCGTATTTTCGCGGCGATTGCACCGGCAGATCGCCGGCCTTGGTGCCGCGCAGGATGAGATCGACATAGTCAGCCGAACGGACCTCCAGCGTCGGCCCGTAGCTCATCAGCCCGCCTGCATCCATGAAATAGTGGAAGGGATAGATCGTCGGCACGCGATACTTGGCGGCTGCCGCGACGATCGCCTGCCGGTTGACCACCAGAAAGCTGTCGACGAGGGCGATCATCGCCGCCCTGGGCGCTTCGGAGAAGCGGCTGACGGCTTCGTCGATCTCCGTTGGCGCGCCGACGGGGGCGGGGGCAACGGACACTCCGGATGTCGCAGCTTCTTGCTCGATCGAATCGAGAAAGAAGCGCCCCGCACGAGGCGCGGTCGCCGGGTTGAACAGGATACCGACGCGGGCAATATCCGGCACGGCCTCACGGACGAGCTGAAGCCATTTGCCGCCCATCTCGGCGGTGCTGCTGGTGAAGCCGGTGACGTTGCCGCCGGGGTGCGCAAGGCTTTCGACGAAGCCGTTGCCAACAGGATCGTTGGCGGTCGCGAAGACGATCGGAATGGTCTTGGTGGCTGCAAGGACCGCTGCGGTTTCGATCGTCGACCCCGTCAGGATCACATCCGGCTTGAGCTCCAGCAGCTCCTGAACCGCCGTCTTCAGCTTGTCCGGTGAGCCGAAGCTCGAACGGAGTTCGAGGCGGAAGTTGACGCCTTCGACCCAGCCTCGCTGCCTGAGCCCGACGATGAGACCACCCAGGCGCGAGGTCGGGCTGTCGATCATGCTCCTTCTGGTCAGTTCGTCGTCGAGCGGCAACGCCGTCAGCGAAGCGACGATCCGCATGCGATCAGGTGTTGCGCCGAGCGCGAGCCATCCCGCAGCGGTTGCGCTCGCAAGGCGAATGAACCCGCGGCGATCGACCGCGAACGCGGAAGGCCGTTCGGTCATGAAGTTCTTTGCATGATGCTTGCCCCAAGGCGGATGCTTAGCGCGAACGGCGGGCATCCACAATTGATGAAAAAATGCGCTTGTGAATGTTCATTCGCAGCGTTTGGCAACCCGATACCGTATTCCTACGCCGCTGAGGAGTCGCTGTTTCGAGCCTTGTCTGCACCGTGATGTTTTGTAACGCCTTGTGGCATTGCAACATTTTCCGTCTTGGATGCGACGGCGGTTCGGAGAAGCCGATTTCGTGACTGCCGATTTTTGAAGCGTTCTTTCAAGTTGTTTCGAAGGTTTTCGATGCGCAAAATCTATCTCGTTCCGGCCCTCGTCGGTCTTCTCACCTCCGTTGCTGCGGGTCCGTTGGCGGCCCAGGGCGTCGTTCCAAAGCAGAAGGCCGCGCAGGCTCCGAAGGCTGCTGCGGCTGGGGCTGCTCCGGCAGCCGGCGCTCCGGCGGCGGCCACGACCGAGGCGCCGAGCACCGGCGCGGACGACAAGGTCAAGGCGATCGACGGCTTCCGCTCCGCCAAGTTCGGCATGAGCGAAGCCGACGTGCGCGCGGCGATGATCAAGGACTTCAACGCCAAGCCCGACGTCATCAAGGCGCAGGACAACGCGTCCGAGCTGACGCACAGCATCCTCATGTCGGTTCCCGAGCTGCTGCCGAACGGCGGGACCGCCGAGCTCTCCTACGTGTTCGGCTACAAGTCCAAGTCGCTGATCCAGGTCGGCGCCGTCTGGTCGAAGGGGACCGACGCGGCGATGACGCCGGAGAAGCTGTTCTCCAACGCCAACATTCTGCGCGCCCATTTCATGGGCGAAGGCTTCAAGCCTGATTCCATCGCGGTCAACATGCCGGTTGCCGGCGGCATCGTGATGTTCCGCGGCAGCGACGCCAAGGATCGTTCGGTGATCCTGCTGCTCCAGGGCACGTTCGAGAACAAGGAGAACAACCAGCGTGTGCTGACGCCGACCAGCCTCTTGTTGTTCTACGTGGCCGACGCCAAGAGCCCCGACATCTTCAAGCTTCCGCCCGGCCAGTTCTGATGCCGGACGCTTCCACGACATTCTCCCACCCGGTTGTGGATCGGCGCCAATGCCGATGACGAGGATCTGAAATGCGCGGACCATCTGCGACGCGAAATCATGACGAGCTGACGCTGCGGGGGCTTGCGCGCTTCCGGTCGATGTCGCTGCTCTGCGCGATGCAGATGGTCTTCCTGCCGGTGTTCAGCGTCCGCCTTCAGGCGCAGACGGCGAACGTCATCGTTCCGGATGGCCGCACCGGGACCTCCTTGCAGACCTCCGGCAGCGTGACCAATGTCACGACGTCGACGGTCTCCGGCAACAACGCCTTCAACTCGTTCTTGCAATTCAGTGTCGGGCAGGGCAACACCGTCAATCTGCAGCTGCCGGCCGGCACGCAAAACCTCGTCAACATCGTTCGCGATGCCCCGGTCTACGTCAACGGCACGCTGAACTCCTACATGAACGGCGCGATCGGCGGTAACGTCTACTTCGCCGATCCCAAGGGCTTCGTGGTCGGCCGTTCCGGCACGGTGAATGTCGGCAGCCTCAACGTCTCGACGCCGACGCGCGAATTCACCGACAGCCTGATCGGTGCGGGCGGGGCGATCAACCAGTCGGCGGTCGGCAACCTCATGGCGGGCTCGTTCCCGGTCTCGCCTGACGGCAACATCCGCATCTACGGCCGGGTCAATGCCCAGGATGGCGTGCGCCTGACCGGGCAGAACGTCTATGTCGGCGGCGCCAGCCAGCGCGACATCGCCAATCTCGATCACGCCGCGAAGTTCGCAGCCTCCGTCAACTCCAAGGGGCTGCGCAGCGCCAGCGCGATCACCGTCAGCAACGGCTCGATCCATATCGGCGCGGTCAACAACGCCAGGGTCAACGGGCGCCTGTCCGCGCAGAGCAAGACTGCAACGCCGAGCAACATTACCGTCGACGCGGGCAAGAACATCGAAATTGGCAAGAACGCCAGGCTCAGCGCTGCGAGCAAGACAGGCGACGCCGGCGACATCCGCCTCAAGGCCGCCGAGAACCTGACCGTGGCGGGTGGGGCCAAGTTCGACGCCAGCGCGAAGACCGGCAATGCAGGTCTCGTCGAGTTCAGCGCGAACGGCATCATCGACGTCGGCAATGGTGCCAGCATCAACCTCGCCGCGCCGAACGGCAAGGCGGGCACGCTGCTGATGGACCCGACCGACGTGGTGGTCGGCGATGCGGGCCAGGGCGACACCGGCGTGACGCTGTCGAACACCTCGATCGCAAATGCCATCAGTGGAATCACCGGTGGCTCCAGCGCCACCTACCTGATCCAGGCGAGCAATTCGATCACCCTGGCGGCACACGCTGTGGTCGATACCCGCCATCTCGACGTCAATGGTCATTCGACGGGCAATGCCAACCACATCACCATCGACGCGCCGAACATCGATATCAAGAATGGTGCGCAGATCCTGGCTCAGGCGGTCAATTTCGGCGGAACCACCTATTCCGACGGCAATGTCGCGCTGACGGCAACGGCGAGCGACATCAAGCTGTCCGGCCAGGCCACCGCCGCGACGGCGATCACGGTCGACGGCAAGATCACCGGCGGCATCATCTCGATCACCGCAACCTCGACGGCCGTGTCAAGTTTCCTGAACGGTTCCGTGGCCGGTGATTTCGCGCTTGTCGGCTCGACGCTGGCCGCCTCGCTGCTCGGGCTCAATGGCGGCTATGTCGCGGCAAGCGCCACGGCGACCATCAACATCAACAGCCATGCCGACATCAACGGCCGCGGCGATGTCACCATTTCCGCGCATGCCACGGAGACCGCGTCGGATCCGGCGGTCGCCTCCACCTTGCTTGGCAGCCTGACGCCGGTCGCGGCCGGCGTGGTCGTCGGCAAGATCGACGGCACTGCTACGACCAACGTGGCCTCGGGCGCGACGGTCAACGCCGGCGGCAACCTCGAGATCAAGGCGCTCAACGATGCGACCATCGCCGTCTCTGCCCTCGCGGCATCGACGAGCGCGCAGATCGTCCCGACGGTGGCCTATTCCAAGGGATCGGTGTCGACGACCGCCAACGTCGCGACCGGCGCGCATATTGCGGCGGGCCTGGTGAATACGACCGGCAGCACCCTGAAGGTGCGCGCGATCAACAACAACTCGTTCTCGACCAGCGCAACGTCGGTCGCGGCACCCGGGACGGGGGCGAGCGGCGCCGTCGGCGGGGCGTTCGCCATCAGCGACATCACGACGTCCGTGACCGCGACGCTCGGCGCATCGCTCGGAACCGATACCGCCAACCGGATGAACGGCTCCGTTCTCGTTGAAGCGACGTCCGACACGACGAGCAATTCCACGATGGCCTCGTCCATCGCCGGCCTGCCGGCGCTGATCGCGGCGATCGAACGAGGACTGCGCGCCGTCACCTCGCCGACGTCGATCATCAGGGACCACATGGGATCGCTGGTGCCGCTGAGCTTCGATTTCAAGGTCGCAGCCGCGCTGTCGCTGGCCAACAGCACCCAGAGCGCGACCGCTGCGATCGCGCAGAATCCGAGCGGCGGCGCGCCGAGCATCTATGCCAGCGGCAACGTTGCCGTCGCCAGCAATGTCATTGATCGCGGCGTTCGCAGCAACGCGACGTCCAGCGCGATCACGAAGGACCCGGTGTCCGGCGAGAGCACCGCGATCAGCGCGGCCGTCGCCTGGGGCAATTTCACGCACAATTCGAACGCCTATGTCGGTGGCGGCACGCTGATCAACGCGGCCAACATCGCCGTCGATGCCACCACCGAACTGCCGATCACCAATTCCTGGCTGAAGTGGGATGGTCTGGGCGCGGTGCTGAGCCACCTCAACGGCAATCTCGGCGTCGGCGGCAACATCCTGACCAGCTACGCCAATGCCACCGCGGACGCCGGCGACACGATCGGCATCGCCGGTTCGCTGAACCATTTCGTCGTGAACAATAACACGACGGCGTGGGTGGCCGGCAGCGCGAGCCTGACGGCGACCTGCGCGACCGCGGCCTGCGGCAGTGGCACCGGCTGGTCGGTCGGGATGGACAATGGCGACGTCCATACCTACGACGCCAGCCTCCAGATCGCGGCCACCACGACCACGGCGTCGATCGACGCCGCCGGCAATGTCGGCACGCTCGGCTTCCTGTTCGGCAACACCTCGGGCGGCTCCTCCGTCGGCGGCGCGCTCAATCTCGTCCAGTTCAACACCAATACCATCGCTGGCGTTTCGGACCGTGCGACGCTGCGTGCGGCGGACGACATTGCCGTCAACGCGATCACTTCCGACCAGTTCGTCGCTGTCGCACCGTCGTCCGGCAAGGCTGCCGGCACGCTGGCGCTGAACGGCATCACGTCGCTCGGTTTCCTGAACAACACGACGCACGCGTCGATATCGAGCCAGGCGACCGTCTATGCACCGACCGTCGGCATCCTGGCGCAGCAGGATCTGTCGGTCGTGACGCTGTCCGGCGCGATGAGCTATAACGGGAGCGGCGGTTCGGCGGTCGGCTTGTCGGTCGCCTATCTCGGCGCAAATACCGACACCTCCGCCTATATCGGCGACAACCATTCCGACATCCGGCCCGGCGTGTTCAGCGCCAACGATCCGTTCGCCGGCACCAGCGGCGGAAGCGGGGCGGTCAATGTCGACAATCTGACACTCAGCGCGACCACTTCGGGGCGAATCACCGCGGCTGCCGTGGCGGCAGCCGTCTCCGACCCGGCGTCGTCGAATTTCTCCGACAAGGCAGGCGCTGCCGGCGCCGCCTCGACCGGAGGCACCGCCGGCGTGACGACGGCGGCGGGCAAGATCGGTTCGACCTCGGGATCGAGCACCAGCGGCTTCAGCCTCGATCTCGCCGGCAGCTCGTCGGTGACCGACGTCTCGCTCGGCACCAGCGCCTATATCAGGAACACGACGGTCAACAAGTACACCACGACCGGCGCCGTGCTGACCAACACGATCGTTCAGGCGCTCAACGACACCATGCTCAACAATGGTTCCGGCTCCGCGGCGCTCAATCTGGCCGGAGGGTCCGCCCAGGGGGCTGCGATCGGTGGCGCGATCGCGGCGGCGATGTCGAACAACGCGACACTCGCCTACATCTACGGCACCACCATGAACAACCAGAGTTCGGTGACGGTGCAGGCGCTCAATGGCGGCTCGGAGACCGTCGTCGCCATCGGCGTGGCGGGATCGAAATCCAACGCGGCGTCGCTGTCGGCCTCCGTCGGCATCATCACCGACAGCGCCAACGCCTATATCGAGAGCTCGACGATCACGGGCCAGTCCTCCGGCGTCAACCGCGCGCTCGAGGTCGACGCCTACCAGACGGCGAACATCGCGATCGGTGGCGGCTCGCTCTATATATCGGGTGGCCAGGCCGGCGTCGGCATCGGGCTGACCTATGCTTCGATTGCCGATCCCACGGGCGGAACCGCGACCGACGCGCATATCCGGAGCACCTCGATCTCGAACTACGACACGCTGCTGGTGATGGCCGACAGCGCCAGCGTGATTGCGGCCGGCGCAGCCTCGGGCGGGGCAGGGTCGAACGGGCTTGCCGGCGCGATCGTCGTCAGCGAGATCACGCCGACCACGACGGCCTATATCAGCAGCGGCGCAACGGTGAACATCAACGTTGGACGCGTGACTGTGCTGGCGGACAGCGGCGCGGTGTCGGCGCTGGATACGGCGCTCGGAAACCTCGTCAAGAAGTCGAACAACAATCATCTCGCCTCGGACACCTGCACGGTCGCCGGCGGCACGGGCGGGCAGAACTGCATCGACTTCAGTGCGGCTGCGCTCAACGACGGCACGGGTAACGGCCCGGGGGCCAGCATCGTCTCCGTTGCGGGCCTCATCCAGGCCGGCAAGAACAATGTCGGCGCCTCGATCGTCTACGACACGATCGCAACCACGCATTCGGCCGATATCGCCAACGTCCTGATGACGGCCGGCAGCAACGGCAATGTCAGTGTGAGCGCGGTCGACTCCTCCAAGATCCAGGCGGTCACGATCGGCTTCGGTCTGGCGACCGGACAATTTGCCGGCGTCGGCGGCACCACGATCAGCTCGATCGCCAACACCGTTTCGGCAGCCATCGGCAACAACCAGTCCAGCACGACGCAATCGTCCGTCACGGCCCGCAACATTTCCGTCACCGCGACCGACAATTCCAGCATCACCGGAACCGCCGCCGTCGCGGGCGCCTCGACACAAGGCAGCGCCGCGGGCCTGGCCCTCGTCTACAGCAGCATCGCCAACAACGTCAGCGCCGGCGTCACCGGCTCCAAGCTGACCGCCTCGGGCAACGTCGCGGTCGGTGCGAACTCGAATGCCAGCATCTCGACCGTTGCCGTCGGTATCGCGATGTCCTCGCAGGTTGGACTTGCAGGTTCGGTCGCCACCAATCTGATGGGGACCAACGTCACGGCCAGCATCACCGCCGCCGGCACCAACGGCATCAACGGCGCCGACGTGACCGCCTCCAACAACGTCGGCGTGACCGCCGGCAACAACGACAAGGCGGCGGTGTTTGCCGGCGCCGTGTCGATCAGCAAGGGCGCGGCCGGCGGCGCGGGTTCGCTGGTCACCAACCAGATCACGGAAACCACTGCGGCCTATATCAGCGGCGCGAACACCAAGGTCGACGCGCTGGGGACCAGCAGCACCGATACGCTGTCGGTCAACAACGGCACGCTCGTGCATGCCTTCGATCTCGGCACCGCCCACGCACCGACCGACACCACGCCGGACCTCACCGAGAACCAGGATACCGTGCGCGGCCTTGCCGTCGTTGCGAGCTCGCACCAGGCGGTCGTGACCAACGTTGCCTCGCTCGCCGCGAGCAGCGGCATCTCCATCATGATCAACCCGATCACCAATGTGATGAGCGGGGTGACGAGCGCCTATATCGACAGCGCCGCGATCGACACCCGCCTGACGTCGTCGACACTGAAGCCGCAGATCGAGGTCGCGGCGTCGAGCTTCTCCTATTCCGGCGCGTTCGGCGCCGGCATCGTGGCTCCGACCGGCAACGGCGGCGGCGGCGCCACCATCATCAGCACCACGATGCAGCGCGGTACGTTCGCCTACATCACCAATTCGACTGTCGGCGGCGTGCAGTCGTCGAGCGCGACGGTCGGCGCCGTCACCGTGAAGGCCAATGCCGAGCAGGATGCGTCCTCGATCGCGATCGGGTTCAACACCGGCTCGGTCGGGTTGAACGTGTTCCAGGCGACGACGGAAGCCTATGTCGACGGCGGCGCGCTGACGGCTGCGTCACTGACGGTTAACGCCACCAACAACACCGGCATCTTCTCCGCGAACGGCTCCGGCGCCTATGGCAGCCAGGCCGCGATCGGCGCAGCATTCCTGGTCCAGGTCTCCTCGAACCGGACCGAGGCCTATGTCGGCGACGAGTTCCACTACCAGGGCAACGGCGCGGCGCACACGACCGCGCTCAACCTGAGCGGCGCGCTCGACGTCGAGGCCAACACCAAGAACCGCTTCGAGGCCTATGCGATCGGCGGTGCCCTCTCCACCGGGACGGCGGCGATCGCCGGCATGGCCAACATCGAGATTGCCAACAACACCACCATCGCAGGCGTCTACGACACCACGCTGCAATCGGTGACAGGCGGCGCGGCCGGCGCGGTCACCATCAACGCGACCGAGGACGTCGCGATCAAGGAGATCGCAGGTGCGCTCGCAGTCGGCGCGAGCGGGGCAGGGGTCGGCATCGGCGCCGCCGCCAACGTCATCAGTTTCAAGAGCCAGACCATTGCGGAAAGCCGCAACAGCAATCTGAACTCGTTGGGCGCGATCAATGTCAACGCGCTCAGCACCAAGGAGGTGGTGTCCTACGCGGTCACCGCCGGCATCGGCGGCAGTGTCGGCATCGGTGCGACGGTCGGCGTCATCATCATCGGCACCAACACCGCCGATGCCGACACCCAGGGCCGGCAGACCGGCCAGCTCAATCAGGGCAACAACGGCACCATCGCGTCCGTGAACAACGGCACCAGCAGCACGCAGGGTAGCAACGCCGTCGCGAGCGGTACGGCCGGCAATCCGAACAGCGCCCATGTCAGCTCGACCTACGATGTCAGCAACGTGCTGAGCGGCGGTAACGACGCCGTCGTCGCGCAGATCGCAGGCGGCAACGTCACGGGCACGCAGGTTAATGTCACTGCCACCAGCGCCAATGCGGCCAAGATGTATCTTCTCGGCGCCGGCTTTGCGAAGAATGTCGGCATCGGAGCGGGCATCGGCTACACCAGCGTCAACAGCACCGTGCTCGCCAATTTGAGTGACTACGGACGCAACGGCTCCGGCGTGCTCGTGGCCGCAGATACGCCTTTGGCCGTCTCGGCACCGGTCGTCACCGTTGCGGCGGTCGTCAAGGACGCGACCACCGGACCTTATGCCGGCAAGACCATCGACACCGAGGCGATCGCCGGCGGTGCGGCGCTTTACTTCGGCGCCGATGCGGCTGTCGCGGTCGGCAATGTCAGCAACTCCGTGGCGGCCCTGCTTGGCGGACAGATCACCGGCGCGAGCGGCACCAGCAATGGCGCCGCCGTTATGGCGCAGGATTCGACGACCCAGGTGGTCTTCACCGGCGGCGTCACCGGCGGCGCCGTGGCTGTCGGCGCTTCGGTCGCAACGGCAAGCCGAACGAGCTCGGTCGCTGCGAGGGTTCTGAACGGCTCCACCGTCAACGTCGCGACTCTGGCAGTTGGAGCAAGCGGCGCCGGCACGCTGACGACGACGGCCACGGCACTCGGCGGCGGCATCGTCGCGGGCGTCGGTGCGGATGCGGAGGCCCACGAAAACTCGTCAGTGCTGGCGGAGATCGGCAGCAGTGCCTCGATCACGACGTCCGCGACCGGCGTCGGCACGCTGGTGTCGGCGTCGATCACGCCCAATCTGTCGAGCGAGGCGATCGGCGTTTCGGTCGGCGGCGCTGCCGTCGGCGTCGCCATCGCCAAGTCCACGGTCGGCGCCACGGTGACGGCCGATGTCGGCGACAACGCCAGCTTCTCCGGCGGTGCGCTCGCCGTGACCGCCATGGCGCTGGTTCCGACCAGCGGCACGACGACTTGGGCCAAGGCGCTCGCCGGTGGCGGCGGCTCGCTGATCGGCGCGCAGGGCAGCCTGGCCCAGGCGTCCGAGAACGCCACGGTCAACGCGTACGGCGGAACGGGGATCAGGCTTCCCAATGCCAACGTGACCATCGCGGCTGAAAACGACAGCGCCCAATATGCCGAGGGGACCGGCCTTTCGAGCGGGTTCCTGGCGCTCGGTGCCACCGTCGCGCAGACGTCGTCGAGCGCGCACACCTATGCCTATCTGGGTGCGCCTGCGGACATGGATACCCTGAACCATGGCAACTACACGGGTATCCTCCGCATCACGGCGACCGGCACGGATACCAACGTCTCCAACGCGACGGTCGGCGCGGGCGGCACCTACGCCGGCGCCGCAGCGGTCGCGACAACCAGCTCGACCGCCGTGACCAACGCGCGGTTCGACGGCGGCACCGCGGATGACACGCTCTATTTCGGCGGCCTCAGCGTCAAGGCCACGCACACCACCAATTATGCGGCCAGCGGTGATGCCTATCAGGCGTCCACGGCCGGCGTCTCTGCCGGCAAGGCGCAGAATGATGTCACCTCGACCACCACGGCCGAGATCGGCACGCACCTGATCATCAACACCGATGGCGGCAACATCGTCGTCATCTCCAAAGACAACGTCAACCAGGCCGGCGGCGGTGCACGCTCGGGCTCCGGCGGCTCGTTCTCGGGTGCTGCAGCGCTGAGCGACTCTCATGTGACCCAGTACGTCACCACCAATATCGGCGCCGGAACGATCCTGAGCCTCAACGGCGATCCGCGGACGGCGACCGGGGTGATCGATATCGAGGCCTACAACACGCTGAGCACGACCGACACGGCGAGCCTGGCCACGGCCAGCTTCTTCGCCGGCGGTGGCGCCGAGTCCAATATGACGGCGAACGCCACGCTCGCGGTCAATATCAATGCTCGCGAGCTGTTCAGCGTCGGCAAGATCTTCGTCGGCACGGCAGCGACGATGTCGGCGTCCAACAATGCCAATGCCAGTCTCTACGGCGCGATCGCCGGCGTCGGCGCCAGCACCAACACATGGGTCCATGCCAACCAGGCCGTCAACGTCGGCAGCAGCACGACAATCGAGGCCTGGCGCGACATCAACATCTATGCCGGCATGTCCGGCGATACCATCACCTTCAGCAGCGTGCAGGCGACCGCGACGACGGTGGTCTACAACAACACCGCCATTCCGATCTCCACGTTGTACCGCGGCACGGCCAATGCCGCGAACGACTCAAGCCTCGCGCTTGCCGACAGCTCGCGTGTGCTCGGCGTACGGGACATCTACCTTGGCGCAACGCAAGGGCAGGTCACCGCGTCCGGCAACGGCAGCAATTACAATCCGTATCTGGACATCTTCAGCGCCAAGAACAGCGACAACCACAGCCATACCAGCGGAACGGGCGATGTCGCGCTCAACGGCCTGGTGGTCGCGGGCATCAACAACGACGTGACCATCACGATCGATCTCGGTGCAAGCGCGCCGACGTTGAGCACGACGAGTCCTTACTCGCCGCTCAAGCCCAATCTGTCGTCGCCGCCCACGCTCGAATACGTCGCCGACGTCGATCATTTCAGCCCGGTGAAGAGCTGGAACCACCAGACGATCCAGTACACCATCGTCGGCGGCTTCAATCCCTATGACAACATCGTCAACCAGCTGGCCACGCTGACGGGCCTGACCGCGACGCAGATCCGGACCCAGCTCTCGACGTCGACATCGACACATCCCGCCACGATGGCGCCGTCCGGCGCCGATCCGACGGGCGACGTGCAGCGCCAGATCAACGCCTTAATCCAGCAGGCGCCGTATACCTCCGATGCCCCCGGCAACGCCTTCGCGTTCGGCGACATCCTGGTGTCCGCCGGCAATGTCTCGATCCTGGCGCAGAAGCTGAGCGGAAACAGCCTCTCCGGCCACACGGCGCCATCGGTCACTGCGCAGAGTTCGCCGACGATCAGGGTCGAGAACCGCGGCCTCGACTTCATGGATTTCGCGAACCTCACGGTTACCAATGTGACCGGCGGAAACATCACCTACCGCCAGATCGACCATGTCGACCCCGACTCGCATTCCAACGTGACCTTCACCGCCACGCCGAGCGCGACACCGATCATCGATATCTCGGCGACCTACAACCGCGTCGATCCCAGCACCGGGCTCGGCGTCGACGACAACGGCAACCAGCTGACCCGCAAGCCCGACATTTATTTCGACGGCATCGTCACCAACGAGAACGGCCTGCTCAAGATCACCAGCCAGCTCGGCAGCGTCGTTGCGTCGCAGTCGCTCAATGCCGCGACCATCCAGATGGTGGCGCCCAACGGCTCGTTCATCTTCCTCGGCGGCATCGGCAGCTTCTACAACTCCAACCACGACGTCACCTCGCAATGGGCCGGTGTCGAATACAAGCCGGCCGACAACGACACGCTGACGGCGGTGATGGCGGCGGCGACCTATCTCGGCGCCTATGGCGCCTACGCGTACAGCCCGCATATCGGCGACGGTGGCAATCACCCGTATTTCTATTATTGCTGCGTCGACGGGCATAGCGGCGTCCAGCAGACGGCCGCCAACAGCACGGTCTTCACCGCGCGTATGCTGATGACCTATTACGACGGCCTGTCGCTCTATTCGGCGATCTTCCTGCCGATGGGCAACGGCTCGCCCAACGGAGGCGGCGGCAGCGTGGGCAGCACCGCCACGCTTGCGGCGATGGAAGGCCCGACGGTCCAGCAGATTTCGACCGCGCCGTGGGAGCGCAATACCTATGCCGGCCAGGGCGTTTTCAGCAACACGACCCACGACACCGTTACAACGCACCCCGACGGTTCGACCTCGACCCACACGGACACGTACTACTCGCCGTTCAATTGCGACGGGTGCTCGGCCTACTTCCAGGTCGTCAATATCCAGAACGATGTGATCACGCCGAGGACCGCGAACACGAACGCGAGCACGAACTGGGCCTCGACCACGCCTTCGGGGTACCAGAACCCCACGGATCGGCCCTTCATCCTCGGCCAGGCGATCATCATCTCGGCGGGGGTCATCAACGTCAACGGCCTCATCCAGAGCGGCACGAGCAGCAATTACTCGGTCGACATCGGCGGAGGGGTGCTGTCCGCCATCAACGGCCTCAAGACCAGCAATAACGGCGCGGACTTCGCCCAGGCCCAGGCCAATGCACGGAACGGCAGCTATTACGACATCACGGCGGCTGCGACGACGCAGTTCTCCAGCGATATCAAGATCGGCGTGAAGTACAATGCACTCACCGACCAGATCATGGTGAACGGCGTGGTGCAGGGTTCGGGCGGCTACGTCTACCTGAACGGCAAGATCATCTCGACCTCGACCGACGGCACCTCCCAGGGCACGATCGCGGTCAAGGGTGGTGCGGGCACGATCACGGTCAACAACACGACCGGGCTCCAGCTCGTCACCAACACGATCAATACGGGCGTCAGCGCGCCTAGCGTGATCCAGATCGTCGATCAGCTCCAGCAGCAGACGACGTGGTACGTCTACAATCCGTCCGCGTCGGGCGGCCAGCAGGTGTCGACGTATCGGACCAATAGCGTCAATGCGAGCCAGTTTACCGCCTCGATGCTGACCGGTATGAGCGGAACAGCGGGCATCCAGTACACCGTGAAGCCCAACATGTACTACCAGTGGGTCGACACGGCGACGCTCGATCGTCCGACGACCAGCACGCAGTTCGACTATGGCTGGCACTACACGCCGAACGCGTCCGGAGACAACTGGACCCGCACCATCAGCCTGGTCGAGAACGTGATGCAGGCCACGGGCGGTGGCGGCAACACCGGCCAATTGCAGACCGCGAACTTCCAGGAAGTGGTCACGGCGACCGGCAGCTATCATGGCGGCGGCTACAACACGTCGGCTGGGCTGTGCTGCGGTGCGGACGGCCATTACGACTGGTTCCAGCAGATCTACGATCACCTGACCCTGACGCTGACCAACACGGTCAAGGCGTCGAACCCGATCAATATCCAGTTCAGCGGCGGTGGCGCGAGCACCGTTGCCGTGACCTCGAATTCCGGCATCGTCATCAACGGGCCGATCAACAACCTCTCGGGTGACACGACGGTCATCGCCACCGGCGCCAATTCGGCCATCACATCAGGCGCGAACGCCAACAACCCGATGATCTCGGGCAAGAACGTAACGCTGTCGGCGGATGGCGGCATCGGCACGCGCGGCACGAACGGCATTCCCGTCCAGGTGCAGGTCTATGGCGGCAGCCTGAAGGCCGATACGATCGACCGTGACATCGCGATCGCGGCCACCGGCTCGCTGTCGATCGACCATGTGAAGGTCAACTCGGCGGGCGCCACGCCGCAGGGCAGCGTCTTCCTCTCGGCGACCGGCGACATCAACTCGGCGTCCGCCTACAACGTCGCCAATCCCGTCGTGATAGGCAAGAACATCGAGATCAACTCCACCGCCGGTGCCATCGGCGCGAAGAGCGCCGTCGTCAATGGCGCCTCCACCCTGACCAACATCAATCCGCTGGTGATCCAGGCGACGGGGACGACGCAGGCGAGCGGCGCCGTCGATGGCGGCGTTCTCGACAGCGCCTCGGCGACCGGCACCTACATCATCCAGTCCAAGGGCGATCTGCGCCTCGGCACGATCCAGTCGACGGGCGGGCCGGTCTTCCTGGAGGCGGCGGGTTCGGACAATAATCCGGCCAACATCCTGAACGGCCGGGCTGCGGTTGGTCTGACCCAGGCGCAGAGCCAGCATCTCCAGGACGTCTGGACGAGCCTTGACCTGCTCAGCGGCAACGCCGCCACCAATGCGGTCAACAGCTACCAGTCGATGGTCACGTCGGCCTACAACGACTACTTCCAGCTCAAGAACATCGCGTTCCAGAACGGCAGCACCTACAACCCGACATCGGTCGGCCTGACGGTGCTGCGGGCGCAGGTGGCTGCCAAGCTCGGCATCGATCCCGCCAACGTCTCGACGACGGACATGAAGGTCGAGGCCACGACGCGGTTCCTGCGGGATCAGTTCCTGCTCGGCAAGATCACCACCGACGAGCTCAAGACCTCGCTGACGACACTGCTCGGCGTCGCACCCGCGGATCCGCTGGGGACGGTGTTCGGCAGTTCGCTCTCGACGACCCTGTTCACCAAGCTGTTCGACGGCGTGGCAACGGATCAGCAGTTCCTGCCGACCAACGCCGCGCTCCAGGCCGCCCTGCAACCGGGCCACTTCAACGCGAACTACAGCTACACGCTCGCATCGACCGAGCGGGTCTACAGCATCATCACCGCGGGCTCGCAGTGGACGCAGAGCCAGCTTGCCTACACGGTGTCGTCGTCGGCCGTCGGCGCGGCACCGCCGCCGATCGACGAGAACGTCGTGGCCAATGTCAGCGCCAACCAGATCATGCTCTACGCGCCGCGCGGCTCGGTCGGCAACTCGGCCGCGCCCCAGACCTTCACCTTCACCAGCGTTGATTCCTCGTCGCTGACGCCGGAGCAGAGGGGATTGCTCGCCACCGCTGGTCCCGGCCAGCTCACCGTTGGCGCTGTGACGGACCCGACGACACATGTCACGACCTATACGGTCAGCCTGTCGCAGCAGAACCTCGTCGTCGTCGACAACCCGATCGCGATCTCGGCCAAGGCTCTGACGAACGTCTATCTCGGCAGCAAGAACAGCCTCGCACTCGGCGGCGTCACCGCGAATTACGGCCCGATCGCGGCCGCGCAGGCGAGCGGCATCCAGGTGACCGGCCGTGGCGACGTCAAGCTCGACGCCGTGACCAGCATCTTCGCCAATGTGAGCGGGCCGGTGATATCAGGTGATATCGGCAACCTGACCCTGATTGCCGAGCACGGCAATGTCGGCGCCCCCTCGGGAACCGCCGGAAGCAATCCCGCGACCAACACGAACGCGCTCCAGATTGCGTTCGCCGATCCGAGCAACGACCAGCTCGACCAGGTTTCGTCGGCGCAGGGCATCTATGTGAAGCAGACCACCGGCGATCTCATCCTCGGCAACATCTCGGCCGGCAATGCGATCCAGCTCGCCGCGACCGGCAGCATCTACGCCGAAGCCGACTTCACGGACCGTACGGCGATCCACATTCTGGGCGCCGACCTCGATCTGCGCGCCGGCGGCAACATCGGCTTCAACGGCTCGACCTTCCAGCCGCTGCAGGTGAATATCTCCGGCGCGGTGACCGGCTCGGCGGTCGGCGACCTCAGCATCCTCGCCGTCACCGGCGATCTCGCCGTCGGCACGAGTGGCGCCTATGGGACGCTGACGGCCGGTGGCGCCCTGACGCTGAACGCTGCGCGCGGCGCGCTCGCGATCAATACCAGCATCACCAGTGCTGGCCTGATGCAACTGCTCGCCAACCGCGGCATGACCTTCGCGGCCGGCACCGGCGCGGCGCCGGTGGTCGCGACCAGCAGCGCGGGCGGCGTGACCCTGGTGGCCGCGACGCTGTCGATGGGCGCCTATTCGGCCATCAACGCGGCCGGATTGATCTCGGTGACCACCACGGGCGATGCGACGATCGGCCGGCTGAATTCGTCGCAATCTTACGCGGCGGCCTCGAACGCGCCCTCGATCATTGTCACCGCCGGCGGCGTTGCTTCCCTCGGAGCGATCATCGACAACGGCGACGGCCAGACCAAGTTCGTCGCCTCCGGCTCGGGCGCCGAGGTTTCGCTGAGCGCATCGAACGGCATCGGCAACGCGGCGAGCCGGTTCGCGTTCAGCGCCGTGCGGCTGTCGGCGAGCACGAGCGCCGGCGACATCTACCTGAAGACCCTGATCGACACCGAGGCGAGCCTGCTGTCCGCGGTGAAGGGCAGCGTGGACATCCTCGGGACAGGCGGGCTGACGCTAGACCAGGTGCTGGCAGGCACGGCGACGGGCGCGAGCGGGTCTTTCCGCGCCGTGGCCAACAACGGCAGCATCGTCATCGGCTCCGCCGACAGCAGCGGCTCGCAGACGGTCCATGCCGGCCAGAACGTGACGTTCAAGTCGCTCGCGACCACCGGCAATGGCGGTGACGCCGGCAGCATCAATGTCACCGCCGATAACGGCTTCATCCTGGCCCAGACCATGACCTCAGGCGGCGTGACCACGCTGGGCTCGGTCTCGGCGCACGGTTCGGCGACATTGCTTGCTGCTACGACCATCACCGGCAACACGCTCGCGGCTACGACCGGCTCGGCCCTGCTGACCGCCGCCAGCGGTCCGATCAACTGGAACACGCTTAACGCCGGCACGACGCTGGGCGCGACGGCAAGCCAGGGCAGCATCACGTTCCAGACCGCGCAGAGCGGCGGTACACAGACCATCCACGCCCACGACAACGTGACGTTCAACGCGCTGACGGCCACGGGCATTAATGGCGATGCCGGCAGCATCAATGTCAATGCCGACAACGGCTTCATCCTGGCGCAGACGGTGATGGCCGGTGGCGTGCCGACGCTGGGCTCGGTCTCCGCCAACGGCTCGGCGCGGCTGATCGCGGCGGGCACCAACACCGGGCATAACCTCACGGCCTCGACCGGCAACGCAGTCTTGAGCGGAACGGTCGTTCATTGGGATAATCTCAACGCGGGCGGCACGCTCGATGTCACCGCGACGGCCGGAGGGATCACCGTTGGCACCGCCACCAGCGGCGGCACGCAGACCCTGCATGCCGTGAACGACATCGTCTTCAGCCAGCTCACCACGACGGGTATCCCGGGCGATGCCGGCGACCTCAACGTCAAGTCCGACACGGGCTCGCTCCGCGGCGGATCAATCTCGGCGCACGGCGATACGCATTTCGAGGTGGCCGGCTCGGTCTCGCTCGACCGGATCAGCGGCGACACCGTCAGGATGACCTCGTCGGGTGACCTGACGATCGGTTGGGTCAGCGTCGTGAGGGAGCTCGACCTCGCGGCCGATACGATCAACGTCAGGGGCGAGCAGATCCGTTCGAACCCGGCGATCCCCCTGGTCATGAACATCACCGGCTACAACGGCGGCGTCGCGAAGTCCGCCAACATCTCGATCGACCCGGACAGCATCATCATCAACCAGTTCAGGGTGGTGGATGCCAATTTCTGGACCGACGCGCACGCCGTCGCGATCCTGAACGGCTACGTCCCGGGCCAACTGATGCTCACCACGGCCACCCAGCAGGTGCTTCTCAACAACCGCACGCCGGCGCCGTCCAACTGGCCGACGCTCCAGCTCTACCAGCCGGGCGGCGTGTTCACGATGAGCCAGGTCGGCAACGCCAATGTCAGCAATGCCTATGTGGTGTTCTACACCGGCGACGTCTCGGCCACCGTCACCAACTACGGGCCGACCCACATCTGCTGCAACGACTTCACCGGCGCCAGCATGGCGCGCAACATCTCGGTGGACGGCGAGGGCAATGAGAGCAGCGAGACCTGGCTCGCGAAGAAGGACGGGGGGACGTTCTACCTGCTCGGTCTCTCCGGCCAGGCGCGGCTCGACGCGCTGCTGACGCCGCGGCCGGTCGAGACCATCGGCTCCGGCCCCGCCGTCAACATCGAGGGGCTGAGCGACATGCGCAAGCAGCGCCGTCAGGGGCAGCGGGCGGGGCGCGCGGGCTGGAAGGATGCGGCGATCGAGACGGCGAAGCCGGCGGTCAGCCGTCTCGCAGAGGCATGGTAACGGGATTCGGAATGCGCGTTCTGGGGGCAGCAATTGGGCTCGGGCTTGCAGCGTCCTGCATCGCGTCCGCACGCGCGCAGGTGCCCTCGATCAATCCTGGCGTGATCCAGAACGACGTCGACCGTCAGCGGCGGCAGCTCGAACAGCAGAGCGCGCCGCCGAAGCTGGGCGGGCCGGCGGTGATCGGCGGCGAGCGGGAAAAGTCCCAGCTCCTGAAGCCGGGCGGACCGAAATTCCGCCTGCGCAAGGTCGAGTTCGACTCCTCCAAATTCATCACGCCGGCGGAGCTGGATGAGATCGCCAAGAAGTATGTCGGCAAGAATGTCGACATCGCCGCGCTGTTGCAGCTCGTCGCCGACATCAACGCCATCTACACCGCTCGCGGCATCGTCACGGGTATCGCGACGCTGCCGGATCAGGATGCCAAGGGCGGGGTCGTCCGCATCAAGCTGACCGAGGGGCGGCTTCAGAAGACGACCGTCGAGGGCAACAAGCAGACCCGTACCGACTACATCCTGCAGCGCGTCGCGGAGCCCGAAGGCGAGGTCCTCGACGTTCCCAAGCTCAATCGCGACGTGATCTGGTTCAACCGCACCAACGATGTGCAGATCAAGGCGCTGCTCCAGCCCGGCACGAGCTTCGGCCTGACCGACCTCCAGTTCGCGGTGATCGAACCGCCGGTCGACACCTGGCAGCTGTTCGTCGACAACCAGGGCGTGGAGAACACCGGCCGCTGGGAAGGCGGCACGTTCTACAAGCGCCACGGCCTGTTCGGCGTCGACGACCGCCTGACCTTCTACGGCGTCCGCTCCGACGGCAATCTCAACGGCAACGCCGCCTACAGCATCCCGGTCAATCCCTGGGGCGGCCGCGTCGGCGTCAGCTATACCGAAGGCAAGATCAAGATCATCCAGGGACCGTTCGTCGCGCTTGACGTCACCGGACGCTCCAGCCAGGCCGCCGTCAATTTCAGCCAGCCGGTCTGGGTGACGCAGGACTGGCTGGTGCTGCTCAACGCCGCGGTGACCGAGGGCAAGACGGTGAGCCGCTTCACGACGGTCGCCGTCACCGACGATCATTACGACAAGTCCACGGCCGGCGTCTCGGTGACCAATTCCGGCAACAGCTATTCGATCACGGTCTCGCCGGCGGTGAACTACATCGAATGGCAGGACCACGTGCTCGGCAACAACCGCACGTTCAACACCTATACCGGCTCGTTGATCGCGACCAGCGCGGCGGGACCGGCGAATTTCAGCGCCAACGTGCTTGCGAGCTGGCAGTACACGCAGGAGAAGCTGCTGCCGGGCGACCAGATCTTCTCGATCGGCGGTCCGACCACCGTGCGCGGTTATCCCTCCAACTCGGCGTCCGGCGACAGCGGCTATTATTTCAACGCCGAGCTGCACTACAACTGGTCGCAATGGCTCAAGGGCTTTGACACCTACATCTTCACCGACTGGGGCGCGGTGTATTCGACATTCCCCGGCGTCACTGAACTCGGCTCGGTCGGCGTCGGTTTCTCCTGGACCTACGCGCCATTCATGACGTTCGAGGCAAATTATGCGACGCCGCTGAAGATGGCGGTCTCGACCCAGAACCATTATGAGGCCTATGGCCGCGTCATCTTCCGGCCGCTGTTGATGTTCCAGAAGCAGGAAAGCGCTGCGCCTGTGGCGGCGGTTGCCGGCAAGAGCAAGTCGTAGCGGGAGGCTGCGCCGCTTCTCTCCGTCGTCATTGCGAGGAGCTCTTGCGACGAAGCAATCCAGACTACCTCCGCGGCAGAATTCTGGATTGCTTCGCTGCGCTCGCAATGACGGAGGAGGGCGCGTTTGTCAGCGCCGCAGCGTGAATTCCTCCGCGCCGCGCCGGTGCTCCCACTTCGCCTGCTCCAGCTCGGGCTGGTCGCATTCGGTCTCGGGATAGCCGATGCAGAGATAGGCGATGAATTTCCAGGTATCAGGCACGTCGAGAATGGTGTGGATGCGATCCGGATGCAGGATCGACACCCAGCCGAGCCCGATGCCCTCGGCGCGCGCGGCGAGCCACATCGCGGTGATCGCGGCAACCACGGAATATTCCGTCGTCTCCGGCATGGTCGCGCGGCCGAGGCCGTGCCCGATGTCGCTGGTCTTGTCCGCGAACACGGCGAGGTGGCCAGGGGCCTGTTCGAGGCCCGACAGTTTCAGCGTCGCATAGCGCGCCGCGCGCTCGCCGGAGTAGCAAGCGAGCGCATCGGCGTTGCACGCCCTGAAGTCATCGATCACGTTGCGGCGCCGTGCGGCATCGTCGACGGTGACGAAGCGCCAGGGCTGGCTCAGGCCGACCGAGGGCGAGAGGCAGGCGGTTTCGACCAGGCGTTCCACGGCGCCGTCCGGCAGCGGATCGGTGCGAAAGCGGCGTACGTCACGGCGCCACACGAACAGCTCGCGCAGATGTCGGCGGAAGGTGTCGTCGAACTCGACCATGGGGTCAGTGTCCCATCTGGAAAGCCGCGGCAACGAGCAGGATCACGATCTCGCCGGTCTGCTCGAAGGCGCCGAGGATGTCGCCGGTCTGCCCGCCGATCTGGCGGATGGCAAGCCGTGCCAGGATCAGGCCGGCGAGCGACAGCAGGATCAGGCCGACGAGGGCCTTGCCCGGTCCAAGTGCGAGGGTCAGCGCGAGAGTTCCAACGGCAAAGGCGATGGCGACGCTGCGGCCCGGCGGCGCTCCGGCGCTTGCCGACAGACCGTCAGGCCGCGCCGGCGGTACCAGCGACATGAAGGCCGGCACGCCCGCGCGGGCTGCGCAATGCGCAGCGCACAGCGCCAGCGTCACCAGCCACGGATTGGCGATCGTTGCGAGCGCGCTCCAGCGCAGGCCGAACGACAGGATCAGCGCGCAGATGCCATAGGTTCCGATCCGGCTGTCGCGCATGATCTCCAGCTTGCGCTCGCGCGTTCGGCCGCCGCCGAGCCCGTCGGCGGTATCGGCGAGGCCGTCCTCGTGCAGCGCGCCGGTGATGAGCGCGGTCGTGGCCAGTGCGAGCAGGGCGGCAAGGTTCGGCGTCAGTCCGAGCCGGCTGGAGATCTTGTAGACCAAAGCGCCTGCAAGTCCGACCAGCAAGCCGGCGACCGGCAGCGCCCAGGTCGCGCGCGCGATGGCGCCGTCGGCCGCAGGCTTTGACGATCCGACCGGCAGCAGCGTGACAAACGACGCCGCGATCCTGAGATCGGCGATGACATCCCGGATTGTCTCGGCGCCCGGCATCATTTCAGCTTCATCGGCAGCCCGGCGACCACGAACTCGACTTCGTCGGCAACGCCGGCGAATGTCTGGTTCATGATCCCGGCAGCATCGCGGTAGGCGCGCGCCAGCGCGTTGTCGGGCACGATGCCGAGGCCGACCTCGTTGGTGACCATGATGACCGGACTCCGCAAGCGAGGGAGAACCTCAGCGAGGTGCGTCACCTCGCGCGACCAGTCGCGCTCGGAATGCAGCAGGTTGGACAGCCAGAGCGTCAGGCAATCGACCAGTCTCGCGCCGCCGCCCTCGGTTTCGACCAAAGCCTGCACCAGGTCGAGCGGAACCTCGCGCTCGATCCAGTCGGCTCCGCGTCGCGCGCGATGCTTTGCGATGCGATCCTCCATTTCGGCGTCGAGCGCCTCGGCCGTGGCAATGTAAACGGGCCGCCCGGGAAAGGCCTGCGTGCGCGTCTCCGCCCGCCGGCTCTTGCCCGATCGCGCTCCGCCCGTGATCAAGATGACGGCCATAAAAGTCTCCTGCCGGCCAGCACTAATCACCAAACGGGGCCAAAGACAAAGCCGAAATCAGGCGGGCAGGGGCTTGCGCTCGGCCGGGGCTTTGCGCAACAGGGGCGGAGCGAGACGGGAGATTTGCGTGGGCTTTGCGGGTGCGATGGCGGTGGCGATGGCGGTGGATGCCCTGTTGGGCTGGCCGGCGCCGCTGTTCGCGCGGATCGGCCATCCCGTGACCTGGCTCGGCCGGCTGATTACGAGGGTCGACACCGCCTGGAATCGGCCGTCAGATCCGCCGGCGTTCCGCCGCGCTGCGGGCGTTGCCGGCGCGCTCGTGGTGATTGCAGTCTCTGCCGCTATCGGCTGGGTCCTTCAGTCCGTGCTCGCGCTGGGCTGGATCCAATTCGTGCTGGTCGGCATCCTGGCGTGGCCGCTGGTTGCGCTACGCTCGCTCGATGATCACGTGGCCGCCGTCGCAGGCCCCTTGCAGGCCGGCGACATCGCCGGCGCACGCGCGGCAGTCTCGCGCATCGTCGGCCGCGATCCCGCGACGCTCGATGAAGCCGGCATCGCGCGCGCGGCGATCGAGAGCCTCGCCGAAAACGCCTCCGACGGCATCGTGGCGCCGGTGTTCTGGGGCGCGCTGTTCGGCCTGCCCGGCATCTTCGGCTACAAGGCCATCAACACGCTGGACTCCATGATCGGCCATCGCAGCGAGCGACACGAAGCCTTTGGCTGGGCGGCGGCGCGGATCGACGATGTCGCCAACTTCATTCCGGCGCGCCTGACCGGGTTTCTGTTCGTGCTGCTGGCGCCGCGCCGGACGGAGGCATTGTCGTGCATGACGCGCGATGCGCGCCGGCACCGCTCGCCCAATGCCGGCTGGCCGGAAGCGGCGATGGCCGGCGCGCTCGGCGTGCGGCTCAGCGGTCCCCGGATCTACCACGGCAGCATCACCAACGAGCCCTGGCTCAACGAAGGCGCGCGCGATCCGCTCGCCGCCGATATCACGCAAGGGTTGACCGTCTACCGCCGCGCCATGCTGCTGCTCGCAGGCCTCCTTGCGATCCTCGGCTTCGCGTGAAAGAACAGGACATGCGTGAGCACGGTGGAAATCTCGATCTGGCCCAGCAGCGTTTCGGCGGACATGCCGAGGACTGGATCGATCTGTCGACGGGGATCAACCGGCTGCCTTATCCGGCGGGCGAGGTCAGCATGCGCGCGTGGAGCGCGCTGCCGTCGCGTGCCGAGATCGACGCCCTGCATCAGGCGGCGCAGCACGCTTACCGCACCAACGCGGCGCTCGTTGCGATGGGCGGGGCGCAAGCCGCCATTCAATTGCTGCCGCAACTTGGGCCGCGCGGCCACGCCCGCATCCTTGCGCCGACCTACAACGAATATTCCGGGGTCCTGTCGGCTGCGGGCTGGGACGTCCAGGAGGTCGCGGATCTTGACGCGCTGGCGGACGCGGACCTCGCTATCGTCGTCAATCCCAACAACCCCGATGGCCGGTGCCATACGCCGAAGGACTTGCTGGCATTGCTGCCGCGCGTCGGCCGTCTCGTCATCGACGAGAGCTTTGCCGATGCCGTTCCGCAGCTGTCGCTTGCGCCGGAAGCGGATCGAACGGGGCTGCTGATCCTGCGGTCCTTTGGGAAGTTTTATGGTCTGGCTGGCCTGCGGCTTGGGTTTGCGATCGGTGGCGCGGCCGACATCGCAGGGATCGCCGCGATGTCGGGGCCATGGCCGGTCTCGGGGGCGGCGATCGCGATCGGCTGCCGCGCATTGCGCGACGATGCCTGGGCGAAATCCACCTCAGCGCGGCTTGTGCGCGACTGTGCCCGTCTCGACGACATGGCGCACGTAAAAGGCTGGACGCTCGTCGGCGGCACGCCGCTGTTTCGTCTTTACGAAACGCCTGATGCGCTGGCCGCGCAGGAGAAGATGGCGCGTGGCCAGATCTGGTCGCGCGCCTTCACGCAAAAGCCGACATGGCTGCGGCTCGGACTTCCCGGCAGCGAAGCCGAATGGACGCGCCTTGCCGAGGTCCTAGCGCGCTAGCGAAAGCAGGCCTTCGACGTCGAGATGCTTTTCGATGTGGTCGGCGAGCGCATCAAGCGCGCTCTCGACCCTGGCATGATAAGGCTCGTCGCCTGCGGGAATGTCGAGCTTGGCCAAGTACGCCTTGCGGAAATCATCCGACGTGAACAGGCCGTGCAAGTAGCTGCCCTGCACACGGCTATCGCTGGAGATCGCGCCTTCCGGCTCGCCGTTCAATGTCGCGAACGGCCGCGCGCGATCGGGCCCGTCGGTGCGGCCGATGTGGATCTCGTAAGCCTCGATCGGCTGGTCCGTGGCGGCGTGCACGGCCGCAACACGCGTCAGCGTCTTCTGCGGGCTCATCACCGTCTCGACATTCAGGAGTCCGAGGCCCGGCGTGTCGCCGGCAGGGCCTTCGATGCCGTCAGGGTCGGCGACACTGCGTCCGAGCATCTGATAGCCGCCGCAGAGGCCGAGGATGTGGCCGCCGCGGCGATAATGCGCCAGGAGATCAATGTCCCAGCCCTGCGCGCGCAGGAAAGCGAGGTCGCCGCGGGTCGATTTGGAGCCGGGGACGATGACGAGACGCACGTCGCCGGGGATCGCTTCACCCTGGCGCACCATCACGAGATCGACGCCGGGTTCGAGCTTGAGCGGATCGAGATCGTCGAAATTGGCGATCCGTGACAACGCGAGACAGGCGATCTTGCATTGGCCCGGCTTTCGCGCGTCGCTGAGGCCCAGCGCGTCCTCGGCCGGCAGCTCGCCGGCGCGCGCAAACCAGGGCAGCACGCCAAAGCCGCGCCAGGACGTCTTCTGCTCGATCAGCTTGTAGCCGTCATCGAACAGCGTGGGATCGCCGCGAAACTTGTTGATGACAAAACCCTGGATCATCGCGGCATCGTCGGGGTCGATCACTGTCTTGATGCCGACGAGCTGGGCGATGACGCCGCCGCGGTCGATGTCGCCGACCAGCACAACCGGCACATCAGCCTTTCGGGCAAAGCCCATATTGGCGATGTCGGCCTTGCGCAGGTTCACCTCGGCGGGACTGCCGGCGCCTTCGACCAGCACGAGATTGGCCCGCGCCTTCAGCCGCTCGAAGCTCTCCAGCACGGAGCCCATCAGCTGTGGCTTCATCGCCGCATAGTCACGCGCACGCGCAGTTGCGATGCGCTTGCCATGCACGATGACCTGCGCGCCGACATCGGTCTCCGGCTTCAGCAGTACCGGATTCATGTCGGTGTGTGGCTCGACGCCGGCGGCGAGGGCTTGCAGTGCTTGTGCGCGGCCGATCTCGCCGCCATCGACGGTCACGGCCGCGTTGTTCGACATGTTCTGCGGCTTGAAGGGAAGCACGCGCAGGCCGCGCCGCGTGAAGGCGCGCGCAAGACCGGCGACGATGAGCGACTTGCCCACGTCCGAGCCGGCCCCCTGGATCATCAATGCGCGCGCCATCGCGTGTGTCTTCAGAACTCGACGCCGGCCTGCGCCTTGATGCCGGAGCGGAACGGATGCTTCACCAGCGTCATCTCGGTGACGAGGTCGGCGATCTCGATCAGCTCGTCCTTGGCATTGCGCCCGGTGAGCACGACATGCGTCATCGCAGGCTTTTGCGTGCTGAGGAATTCGACGACCTCAGCAATATCGAGATAGTCGTAGCGCAGCGCGATGTTGATCTCGTCCAGCACGACCATGCGCAGGCTGGGATCGAGGATCAGCTCCTTCGCCTTCTCCCAGCCAGCGCGTGCGGCGGCGATGTCGCGGGCGCGGTCCTGCGTCTCCCAGGTGAAACCTTCGCCCATCGCATGGAACTGGCAGAGATCGCCGAAATGGCCGGTGAGCAGGCGCCGTTCGCCGGTGTCCCAGGCGCCCTTGATGAACTGCACGACCGCGCAGGGGAAGCCATGGGCGACGCAGCGCACGATCATGCCGAAGGCCGAGGACGACTTTCCCTTGCCGGCGCCGGTATGGACGATGATGAGGCCCTTTTCGCCGCTCTTGGTCGCCATGATCTTGTCGCGGGCGGCCTTCTTCTTCGCCATTTTCTGGGCGTGGCGGGCGTCGGTTTCCTCGCCCGTTTGGGTATCCGGTTCAGGCGTCATCGTACCTGGTCCTTCGGCTTGACAAGAGGCGGCCGGGGGCAAATGGTGGCCCGGCGTTGGTTCCTGTCCTATGACAGGCGAAGAGGGAATGCGATAGGGTCCGAATCGGCAAGATTTGGGTCCAAAATGCAGCCGCCCCCGCGACCGTGACCGGAGAGATGCCCGAAGCCACTGACCCCTGACGGGATCGGGAAGGCGGGGATCGAAGGGCAAAACCCTGCTCCGCAAGCCGGGAGACCTGCCAGCGCGGACGATTTTTGGACCGGCGGACGGGGTGTTCCGCGACGGGGAAACGGACCCTCGCAAGATCGGTTCGTGGGCCTCTTCGCCTCCCGCTGTTTATTCTGGAAGAGGCGATGACCGTCACACTTCACGTCTGCATTACCTGCCGTGCCGGCGAGACGCCGGGCGAGGGAGAAGTCACGCCGGGCAAGCGCCTTCACGGTGCGATCGTCGACGCCGGCGTGCCCGATGGTGTCAATGTGGTTCCCGTCGAATGCCTGTCGGCATGTAGCCAGGGCTGCTCGGTCGCGCTGAGCGCGCCCGGCCGCTGGTCCTATGTCTATGGCCGCCTGTCGGATGCCAACGCGCGCGACGTGGTCGCGGGCGCCGCGGCCTATGCGGCCGCGCCCGACGGCCTCGTGCCCTGGCGCAGCCGTCCCGAGATCTTCCGCAAGCAGTCGCTTGCCCGCATTCCCCCCATTGCCGTCGTGCCGGAGGCCGCCGAATGAATTCGCTCGCAAAAATCCCGGTCACGGTGGTGACCGGCTTTCTCGGCTCCGGCAAGACGACACTGATCCAGCATCTGCTCGCCAACCCCAACGGCAAGAAGCTCGCGGTGCTCGTCAACGAGTTCGGCAGCGAGGGCGTCGACGGCCAGATCCTGAAGTCGTGCGCCGACGCCAATTGCCCGGAGGAAAACATCGTCGAGCTCGCCAATGGCTGCATCTGCTGCACCGTTGCCGACGATTTCATCCCAACCATGGAGCTGTTGCTGGCACGGCCCGTAAGACCCGATCATATCCTGATCGAGACCTCGGGCCTCGCGCTGCCCAAGCCTTTGCTCAAGGCGTTCGACTGGCCGGAGATCCGTTCGCGCATCACGGTGGACGGCGTGATCGCGCTGGCCGACGCCGAGGCGGTCGCCGCCGGCCGCTTTGCGCCGGATCCGGCTGCAGTGGAAGCGCAGCGTGCGGCGGACGAAAATATCGATCACGAGACGCCGCTGTCGGAAGTGTTCGAGGACCAGATCGCCTGCGCCGACATCGTGCTGCTCACCAAGGCCGATCTTGCGGGAGCTGCAGGGATCGAAGCGGCCAAGGCTGCCATCACCGCCGAGATGCCGCGCCGCGTGCCGATGCTCCCCATCACTGACGGTGCGATCGACGCCCGCGTCATCCTCGGCCTCGGTGCCGCCGCCGAGAATGATCTCGCCGCGCGCCCGTCGCATCACGACGGCGAAGAGGAGCATGAACACGACGACTTTGCCTCCGTCGTGATCGACCTTCCGGAGGTGGCGGATATCGACACACTGGTCGCCTCGGTTCAGCGCCTGTCGCGCGAGCAGAACGTGCTGCGCGTCAAGGGTTACATCGCGGTCGCGGGCAAGCCGATGCGCCTGCTGCTCCAGGCCGTCGGCGAGCGCGTGCGTCACCAGTTCGACAAGCCCTGGGGGGCGGTCGCGCGGCAGTCAAAGCTCGTCGTGATCGGCGAGCACGGCGATATCGACGAGGCCGCGATAAGAGCGGGACTTGGTCTTTCAGGATCTGGCATCTGATGCACGTCGTCTTCCGCGAGAGCCGCGGTCTGGAAGAGACCGCGACGCCAAGGGACATCGGCCAGGATCCGGCCGATCTCGTGGTGCTCTCGTACTCGGACTCCGATCTCGCCGCGTTTGCGGCCGGCTGGCGCCGAGGCCGCGACAGCCTGCCGTCGCTGCGGCTCGCCAATCTCGCGGAGCTGCGTCATCCGCTTTCGGTCGACATCTACATCGAGCGTACGCTGGCCCAGGCACGCGGCATTCTGGTCCGCCTGATCGGCGGTGAGTCCTATTGGCCCTACGGCCTCGCGGCTCTCCAGCAGCTCGCGAAGGCGCGCGGTATCGTGCTGGCCGTGCTGCCGGCCGATGGCCGCGACGACACACGGCTCGATGCATACTCAACCCTGCCGGTCTCGACGCTGCGCCGGTTGAAGGTGCTCTGCGACACCGGTGGTCCGGTCGCGGCGCAAGCGGCGATCGCGCAGCTTGCGCTGGCTTCGGGACTCTATGCCGGTCCGGTCGTCGGCGAGATGGCCGTGCCCGAGATGGGCTTTTACGATCCCGCGCGCGGCGTCATCGCGGCGATGCCGGACGGCGAGGGGAAGCCGCGCGCGCTGGTGACGTTTTATCGCTCGTACCTCACCGCCGCGGACACCGGCCCGGTCGACGCGCTGATTGCCACGCTGCGCGAGAAGGGGTTTGACGCGTATGGCCTGTTCGTCACCTCGCTGAAGGCCGCGGGCGTTGCGGACTGGCTGCGGGCGCACCTTGCGCAAGATCCTCCGGCCGCCATCGTCAATGCGACCGCGTTCTCCGCGGTCGGCGATGACGGCACGACACCGTTCGATGCTGCATCGTGTCCCGTGTTCCAGGTCGCGCTCTCCACGGCGCGTCGCGAAGATTGGGCGGAATCGCTGCGCGGCCTGTCGCCCGGCGATCTTGCGATGCATGTGGTGCTGCCCGAGGTCGACGGCCGCCTGTTCGCGGGCGTGGTGAGTTTTAAGTCGGCTGCGGAACGTGATCCTGATTTGCAGTTTTCGCACCTTGCGCATCGGGCTGACGAGCAATGCGTGAAGGCCGTTGCCGCGCGTGTCGCGGCTTGGCAGAATCTTGCGGTGAAGCCGGCCGGTGAGAAGCGGCTGGCGATCGTGCTGTCGAACTATCCGGGCCGCCCGCACCAGATCGCGCACGCGGTGGGGCTCGACGCGTTGGCCTCGGTCGAGGCCTTGGTGTCAGATCTCGCGGAGACTGGCTTCTGTGTCGCACCGGTTCATGCGCTCGGCGAGACGCTGCTGAGACAGCAACTCACCTGGAGCGTCGCCGATTATCGCGCGGCGCTCTCGTGCCTTCCGCAACCCTTGCAGGATGATCTCGCGCAGGCCTGGGGCACGCCTGAGAGCGATCCGAGCTGCCGCGACGGCGCATTCCACTTCGCCGCGATCCAGTGCGGCAAGTCGATCATCGCGGTTCAGCCCGAACGCGGCGATGCAACCACGCGCGACGCCGACTATCACGATCTCGCCCGCACGCCACGCCATGCCTATGTCGCGTTCTATCTCTGGCTCCGCGAGCAGGCCGTTGATGCTGTCGTGCACATGGGCGCGCATGGCACACTGGAATGGCTGCCCGGAAAATCCGTGGCGCTGTCATCGAGCTGCTGGCCGGAAGCCCTGATCGGCGATCTGCCTGTCATCTATCCCTTCATCGTCAATGATCCCGGCGAGGCCGCACAGGCCAAGCGGCGCATCGGCGCCGTCACCATCGGCCATCTGCCGCCGCCGCTGGCAAGCTCGGCCGTGCCGGACGGCTTGCGCCGGCTTGAGCAGCTCCTCGACGAATATTCGACAGCCGATGGTCTCGATCCCGCCCGCCGCCAGCGTCTGATCGCCGCGATCCGCGAGGAAGCGCGCGCGGCAGGACTGGAGGACGACCTCGGTCTCGATGCATCGGCAGCACCAGCCGAGGCGATCCCGCGGATCGATCGCTTTGTCTGCGATCTCAAGGAAAGCCAGTTCGGCGACGGCCTGCACGTGTTCGGCCGCGGCGCCTGCGGCGAAGCGGAGCGGGACGCGCTGCGTGCCGCGCTTGCGGGGAAGCGCATTGCACCGGGGCCGTCAGGCTCGCCCTATCGCGGGCGCCAGGATGTGCTGCCGACGGGACGCAATCTCTTCGCTGTCGATCCGCGCGCCGTGCCGACACCGTCGGCGCATGCGCAAGGCATCAAGCTCGCGGAAGAGCTGCTTCGCCGCCACTTGCAGGATCACGGTGACTGGCCGAAGGGCCTCGTGGTCGATCTCTGGGGCTCGGCGACGATGCGTACCGCCGGCGAGGAATTCGCGATGGCGCTGCATCTGGCGGGGCTTGCGCCGCGCTGGGATCACGCCTCCGGCCGTGTGACCGGCTATGACATCATCGCGCCGGCCGAGCTCGGTCGCCCCCGCATCGACGTCACGCTGCGGGTGTCGGGCCTGTTCCGCGATGTCTTCTCCGGCCTTGCGCAATTGTTCGAAGCTGCGGCCGAGGCGCTCGCCGCGCGCGAGGAGGAGGGCGACGAGAATCCGTACCGCCACCGTACGTCCCGTGTGTTCGCGCCGCGCCCCGGGCAATACGGCGTCGGCCTCTCCGCGATTCCTGATGCCTTCACGCCTGAGACGCGCGATGCGGCCGGCGAAGCCTGGCTGTCGGCATCGTCCTGGGCGTTCTCCGCCGACGGCGCGATCAAGCCCGATCGCGCCGGCATCGAACAGCGGCTCGCGTCGGCCGATGCTTTCGTTCATGTCCAGGACTTGCCGGAGACTGATCTTCTGCTCGCCGCCGACTATGCCGCGCATGAAGCCGGCGTTGCCGCGGCCGCGTCACATCTCGGCGCAGTTGCGCCGTCACTCTATCATCTCGACGCGACGCGTCCCGACCAGCCGCATGCGCGCACGCTGACCGAGGAAATCTCACGCGTGGTTCGCGCGCGCGCGGCCAATCCGGCCTGGATCGCCGGCATGATGCGCCATGGTTTTCGCGGCGCCGCCGAGATCACCGCGACACTCGAGCACATGGCCGCCTTCGCCCATCTGGCGGACGGCGTGCCGCCGCATCTGTTCGATCTCTATTATGCCGCGACGCTCGGCAACGATGACGTCCGCGCCTTCATGGCCCGCGAAAATCCTGCGGCGCTTGCCGCGATGGAGACGTGCTTCACCCGTCTGCATGAGGCTTCACTCTGGCGAACGCGTCGCAATTCGATCGCGGCGGCGTTGCGGGAGGCGTCATGAGTGCGGCCATGGTCAAGGGCTGGTGCCCCGGCGCGCTGCGGCCGATGCAATCGGGCGACGGGCTCGTGGTCCGCGTGCGCCCGTTCGGCGGCCGTCTCGATGCGGCGCAGATCTCCGGACTGGCGCGTCTGGCCGAACGCCATGGCAACGGCCTGATCGATGTCACCAGCCGCGCCAATCTCCAGATCAGAGGCGTCAGCGAAAGCAGTCACCGGCTGCTGCTCGACGGTCTTTCGCAACTGGCGCTGCTCGATCCCGACGCCGACACCGAATCTCGGCGCAACATTCTGGTGACGCCGTTCTGGCGCGCGGGCGACGAGACCCAGGCGCTCGCTGGTGAGCTCGAAGAGGCGCTCGAGAACAGCGCGCTCGCGCTTCCGACGAAATTCGGCTTTGCCATCGATGACGGCACGTCGCGCGTGCTCGCCGGCGATTCCGCGGATGTGCGGATCGAGCGCGATCGCGCCGGCGGACTGCTGGTGCGGGCCAATGGCGCCAGCCTCGGCCGTTCCGTTGGACGCGGCGAGGCTGTGACCGCTGCGCTCGCACTCGCAAATTGGTTCGTGACATCAGGCGGTGCCAGCGGCGGGCGAGGGCGGATGGCGACGCATCTTGCTGCTGGCGCGTCCCTGCCTGAGGCGTTGCGCGGCGAGGCCGAACCGGGCCCGATCATGGCTGCGGCGCGTCCCGGCCTTTATCCGCAGGGCGCGATGGTCGGTGTCGCCTTCGGGCAAATGCAGCATGCGACGCTCAGCCAGTTCGCCGGCTGTGGACATGCGCTGCGCATGACGCCGTGGCGGATGGTTCTGAGCGAAGGCAAGCGGACGATGCCGTCCACGGCCGGTCTCATTACCGAGGCCTATGATCCGGCGCTGCGCGTCATCGCCTGCAGCGGCGCGCCGCGCTGCCGCGAGGCGCATGCCGATACCCGCGCGCTGGCGGCAGCGCTCGCCCCGAACATCGGCGCGGCCGCACGGCTTCACGTCTCCGGCTGCGCCAAGGGCTGCGCTCATTCCGGTGCGGCCGCGATCACGCTGGTCGCGACCGGTGCCGGCTTCGATCTCGTGCGCGGCGGGTCGACGCGCGACGAACCCATCCTGCGCGGCTTGAACCGCGACGACATCGTCGGCAATCCCTCCATCCTGATGGGAGGGCACTGATGCCGCATGTCTACGAGACCGACGGCGCGGCGATCTACCGGCAATCCTTTGCGACCATCCGGTCCGAGGCGGATCTTGCCCGCTTTACGCCCGATGAGGAACAGGTCGTCGTGCGGATGATCCATGCCGCCGGCATGGTGGGCCTGGAAGCGCATATCCGCTTCACATCAGGCATGGCGACCGCCGCGCGTGCAGCGTTGCAGAAGGGGGCGCCGATCCTGTGCGATGCGCGCATGGTCTCCGAGGGAATTACGCGCGCGAGACTTCCCGCGGCCAATGCCGTCGTCTGCACGCTGGGCGATGCTGCCGTCCCGGCGCTGGCGAAATCCATGCGCAACACGCGTTCGGCCGCGGCGCTTGAGCTGTGGCGGCCGCATCTGGGTGGCGCGATCGTCGCGATCGGCAACGCGCCGACCGCGCTGTTTCATCTCCTCAACATGCTGGAGGACCGCGACTGCCCGCGGCCGGCGGCGATCATCGGCTGCCCCGTCGGCTTCGTCGGCGCGGCAGAATCCAAGGCCGCGCTGATGGCCGATCCGCCGGTGCCGGCGCTGACGGTCGAGGGCCGTCTCGGCGGCTCCGCGATCACCGTTGCGGCCGTGAATGCGCTGGCGAGCTGGAGCGAATAGAATGGGACGCATCATCTGCTGCGGTCTCGGCCCTGGCGATCCCGATATGATGAGCGTGCGCGCCGATCGCACCGTGCGCGGCGCACAGCACGTGGCCTATTTCCGCAAGAAGGGCCGGCCGGGCCAGGCGCGCCGTATCGTCGAGGGCATGCTCGCCGGCGGCGTCACCGAATATCCCATGGAATACCCTGTCACGACCGAGATCGCTTTCGACAGCGCGGAATATGTCCAACTGCTTGCGGGCTTCTACGACGAATGGGCCGAGCGCCTGGCGCGGCTGGCGCGCGCGGTCGACGTGGTCGTGCTCTGCGAAGGCGATCCCTATTTCTACGGCTCCTTCATGCATCTGCACACGCGCCTGCAGGGACGCGTCGAGATCGAGGTGATCGCCGGCATTCCCGGCATGGTCGGCTGCTGGAATGCCGTGGGACAGCCGATCGCGCTCGGCGATGACGTGACGACGGTATTGATGGGCACGCTCGCGGAGGACGAGCTCGAGCGCCGCATGCGGGACTCCGATGCGCTGGTCATCATGAAGACCGGCCGCAATCTTGCAAAGGTGCGCCGCGCGCTTGCGGCCGCCGGCCGACTGGACGATGCCTGGCTGGTCGAGCGCGGCACGATGCCGGGCGAGCGCGTCGCGCGGCTCGCCGGGATCGACGTCGCCGACTGCCCCTATTTCGCGATCGTGCTCGTGCACGGCAAGGGCCGGCATCTGGACGCCGCCGAATGACGGGCACGCTGACCATCGCGGGCCTCGGGCCGGGCAGTGACGCGCTGGTGACGCCCGAGGTCTCCGCCGCGCTGGCCTCCGCCACGGATATTCTGGGCTACGCGCCCTATGTCGCGCGCGTGCCGCCGCGACCGGGGCTCACGCTGCATCCATCCGACAACCGCGAAGAGCTCGCGCGAGCGAGCGAGGCGTTGCGTATGGCGGCCGAAGGCGGGCAAGTCGTGGTCGTGTCCTCCGGCGACCCGGGTGTGTTTGCCATGGCGTCGGCCGTGTTCGAGGCGCTCGAACTGGCGCCGCAATATCGCGAACTCCCGATCCGCGTGCTGCCCGGCATCACTGCGATGCTGGCGGCGGCCGCGCGTGCCGGCGCGCCGCTCGGCCATGATTTCTGCGCGATCAATCTCTCCGACAATCTCAAGCCATGGGCAGTGATCGAGAAGCGGCTGCGGCTGGCTGCGGAAGCCGATTTTGCCATCGCGCTATACAATCCGCGTTCGGCCAGCCGGCCGGAAGGATTTGGCCGCGCGCTCGCGGTGCTGAGGGACGCCGGCTGCGGCGAGCGGCTCGTGATCTTTGCGCGCGCGATCAGCGCATCCGACGAGAAGATCGAGACCGTCACGCTCAACGCGGCGCGGCCCGAGATGGCCGACATGCGCACGCTGGTGATCGTCGGCAACTCGCAGACGCGCCGTGTCGGCCGTTGGGTCTATGCGCCGAGGCAGGTGCGATGACCGAGCCACTGCATGATCTCGGCCACGCTCTCGACCCGCTGGCGCCCGGGCAATTCGGGCCGCGCGATCATGATCACGGGCAGTCCGAGCGTGCGGGCCGCGTCGATCTTGGCGCGCGCGCCATCGCCGCCGGAATTGCGGGCGACGATCGACATGATGCCGCGCGTGCGCAGCATGTTCAGCTCGCCATCAAGCGTGAACGGTCCGCGCGACACGATCACGTCAGCCGGGAAGGGCAGCGGCGCTTCGGGCGGATCGACGAAGCGCAGCGTGTAGGCGTGTTGCGGCTTGGTCGCGAACGGCGCGATGTGCTGGCGGCCGATGGCGAGGAACACTTTTGCCGGCAAGTCGGGCAAAGCGGCGACCGCTGCATTGACGTCGGCGACATCGATCCAGTTGTCACCGGGCGCCTTGGCCCAGGGAGTGCGCTCGAGCGCGATCAACGGCGTGCCCGCTTCCGCGCACGCCGCGACGGCATTGCGGCTCATCTCGGCGGCAAAGGGATGCGTCGCGTCGATCACATGCGTGATGCCTTCGCGGCGCATGTAATCGGTGAGCCCGCTCACGCCACCGAAGCCGCCGATGCGGGTCGGCAGCGGCTGCTCAGCCGGCGCACGGGTGCGGCCGCCATAGGAATAGACGGCATCAAGCCCGGCGCGCGCGATCTCCGCCGCGAGCTGGCTTGCATCGCTCGTTCCGCCCAGAATGAGGGCGCGTGTCATGGCTGATCCCTGGCTGACCATCATCGGTATCGGCGAAGATGGCCTTGCCGGGCTGTCCGAGGCAAGCCGAAAGGCGCTGCGTGAAGCCGAAACCGTCTTCGGCGGCGAGCGTCACCTCGCGCTTGCGGGTGTGACCGGGCGCGGCCACCCGTGGCCGGTGCCGTTCGATGCGGAGGTCGTGCTCGGCCGCCGTGGCCGGCCGACGGTGGTGCTCGCCTCCGGCGATCCGTTCTGGCACGGCGCCGGCGCAAGCCTTGCCGAGAAGCTCGAGGCGGTGGAGTGGGTCGCACATTCTGCGCCGTCGACATTCTCGCTTGCCGCGGCGCGGCTCGGCTGGCGCCTCGAAGTCGTTGCCTGTCTCGGTCTGCATGCTGCGCCCTTCGAGCGCCTCGTGCCGCACCTTGCGCCTGGCGCGCGCATCATTTGCCTCGTACGAGATGGCAAGGCCGCGGGACACCTCGCAAAGTGGCTGAGCGAGCGCGGATGGGGCGCCTCGGCATTCTGGAGTCTCACCGCGCTGGGCGGACCGCGCGAAAGCATTGCGGAATATCGTGCCGATGGATTTGCCGGCGATCTCGCCGCAAACCTGGTCGCGGTGGCCGTGGAAGCGAGGGGAGCTCAGGGCATTCCTCGCAGCGCAGGACTTTCAGACGATCTCTTTGCCCATGACGGCCAGATCACCAAGCGGCCGGTACGTGCGCTCGCGATTTCGGCGCTGGCACCGCGCCCGGGCGAACGGTTGTGGGATGTCGGCGCCGGTTCGGGGTCGATCTCGGTCGAGTGGGCGCTCTGCGGCGGGACAGCGACCGCGATCGAGATGCGCGAGGATCGCGCCGCGAATATCCGCAGCAATGCGTCGGCGTTCGGATTGGCGCATCGGATCGCTGTTGTCACAGGCAGTGCGCCTGAAGCTCTTGCTGGGCTGGACGCACCGGATGCCGTCTTCATTGGCGGTGGTCTCGATAGCGCGATGTTCGATGCCATCTGGTCGCGGCTCGCGCCGGGGGCGCGGCTGGTCGCACATTCCGTGACGCTGGAGACGGAAGCGCTGCTTGGCGAACTGCACCAGCGCCACGGCGGCGAACTGATGCGGGTCGAGATCGCCCATGCCGGCCCGCTCGGCCGCTACCGATCCTGGGAGGCGGCGCGTCCCGTGGTGCAGTGGAGTGCGGTCCGATGAAGGTCGCCGGGCTCGGATTCAGGCAGGATGTCACCCTGGCCTCGTTGCGTGAGGCGCTGCTGGCGGCGGGCGGCGCTGAAGGCCTTGCGGCGGTCGCGACTATCAGTGACAAGGCCGACGCGGAGGCGCTGAAGCAGCTCGCGCGCGAATGCGGTGTGCCGATCAAGGCGGTGCCGCCCGATGTGCTTGCCGGCATCGACACGCCGACGCAGTCAAGACTCATCACGGAAAAATTCGGCACGGGATCGGTCGCCGAAGCCGCGGCGCTCGCTGCGGCCGGCCCTCGCGCGCGATTGATTGCGACCCGGGCGGTCTCGCAGGATCGCACCGCGACGGCCGCGATCGCGGAAGGAGACGGCGCATGACGGTGCATTTCATCGGCGCCGGGCCGGGCGCTCCCGATCTGCTGACGTTGCGCGGGCGCGACCTGATCGCGGCCTGTCCGGTCTGCCTCTATGCCGGCTCGCTGGTGCCTGAGGGCGTGCTGGCGCATTGCCCGCCGGGCGCGCGCATCGTCAACACCGCGCCGTTGTCGCTCGACGAGATCATCGCGGAGATTTCCGCCGCACATGCCGACGGCAAGGACGTCGCGCGCCTGCATTCCGGCGATCTCTCGATCTGGTCGGCGATGGGCGAGCAGCTCCGCCGTCTCCGTGCGCTCGACATTCCCTTCACCGTGACGCCCGGCGTTCCGTCCTTCTCCGCCGCCGCAGCAGCGCTCGAAGCGGAGCTGACTTTGCCGGGGCTCGCACAGACCGTCGTGCTGACGCGCACGCCGGGGCGCGCCAGCGCGATGCCCGAGGGCGAGAAGCTCGCCGCCTTCGCCGCGACCGGCGCGGTACTTGCCATTCACCTTTCGATCCATCTGCTCGACCAGGTGATTGCCGAGCTGATGCCTCACTACGGCGCGGATTGCCCCGTCGCCATCGTCTGGCGCGCGAGCTGGCCGGACCAGCGCATCGTCCGCGCCACGCTTGCAACGCTCGATGCGGCCGTCGGTGGCGAGATGGAGCGCACCGCGCTCATTCTGGTCGGCAAGACATTGGGCTCGGCTGATTTCGACGAGAGCCGTCTCTATGCCGCTGATTACGATCGCCGCTATCGGCCGGTCGGCGCCGAGCCGCGCTTTCCGGAGGCCTCCTGATGCCGGCAGGGCTCGTCATCTCCGCGCCTGCCTCCGGTGTCGGCAAGACGACGCTGACGCTGGCGCTCGCGCGCGCCTGGCGCAATCGCGGATTGAACGTGCAGTGCTTCAAGAGCGGGCCCGACTATATCGATCCCGCCTTTCATGCTGCCGCTACGGGCCGCGCCTCCGTCAATGTCGATAGCTGGGCGATGGACCGCGCGACGATCAGCCATCTCGTCGGCCGTGGCGCGGACGCTGACGTTGTCCTCGCAGAAGGCTCGATGGGCCTGTTCGACGGCGTCGCCGCGCGTGGCGTCTCGGGTACCGGCGCCACCGCCGACATTGCGGAGATGCTGGGCTGGCCGGTGCTGCTGGTGATCGATCCTTCGGGACAAGCGCAGACGGCGGCGGCGATCGCTGCAGGCCTTCGCGATTACCGCCCTGGCGTGCGCCTTGCTGGCGTCGTGCTCAACCGGGTCGCCAGCCCGCGCCATGAAGACCTCGTACGGCGTGCGCTTGACGACGCCGGCATCGCCGTGTTCGGCGCGCTGCCGCGCCATGCCGAGATCAACCTGCCGAAGCGTCATCTCGGCCTGGTGCAGGCCGAGGAGCAGGCCGAGATCGGCAAGCTGATCGACGAGGCCGCGCGCTTCGTCGCCGAGCATGTCGATCTCGATGCGGTATTGCGATCGGCAGCCGGCTGGTCGCCGCAACCCGCCGCGAACGGCCTGAACGTGACGCCGCCCGGGCAGCGCATTGCGCTTGCCCGCGATGCCGCGTTCTCCTTCGTCTACCCGCATATGCTGGAAGCCTGGCGCGCGGCGGGCGCCGACATCTCGACCTTCTCGCCGCTTGCCGATGAAGCGCCCGACGCGAGCGCCGATGTCTGCTGGCTGCCCGGCGGCTATCCCGAGCTTCATGCCGGGAAGATCGCGGCCAACGCGCGCTTTCGCAGCGGCTTGCGCGCCTTCGCCGAGACGCGACCGGTGCACGGTGAATGCGGAGGCTATATGGTGCTGGGAACCGCTTTGACCGACGCCGACGGTGTCTGCCATGAGATGGCGGGCCTGCTCGGCCTGGAGACCAGCTTTGCCAAACGCCGCATGCATCTGGGCTATCGTCTCGCCGAACTCGCCGCGCCGATGCCGGGACATCGCGCCGGCGCACGCCTGCGCGGCCATGAGTTCCACTATTCGACCATTCTTGCCCAGCCCGACACGCCGCTCGCGGTCGTGCACGACGCGACCGGTGCGGTCATCGCCGAGACCGGTTCGCGCCGGGGCAATGCCACCGGCACATTCTTCCATCTGATCGCGGAGGACCGGTGAACGGTTTTGTCTCCTTCATCTCCGCCGGTCCCGGCGACCCCGAGCTTCTCACGCTCAGGGGTGCCGCCCGGCTGCGCGAGGCCGATGTTGTGCTTTATGATGACCTCGCGTCCGGCGCGATCCTTGATCTCGCCCGGCCCGGCGCCAATCTCGTTGCGGTCGGGAAGCGGGCCGGGCGGCCCTCGACCAAGCAGCATCATGTCAACCGCCTGCTGGTCGACTATGCCGCGACTGGCGCGCGCGTGGTGCGGTTGAAGTCCGGCGATGCCGGCATCTTTGGACGGCTCGAGGAGGAGCTCGAAACGCTGCGCGAAGCCGGCATCGGCTACGAGATCGTTCCCGGCGTCACCTCGGCCTGCGTGGCCGCTGCGCAAGCCGGCATCCCCTTGACCCGGCGCCACACCTCGCGCCGGGTGCAGTTCGTGACCGGAGCCGACGTCACCGGCGAGCTGCCGCAAAACCTGAACTGGGCGGCGCTGGCCGACCCGGAGGCGACCACCGTGGTCTATATGGGCCGCCGCACCTTTCCGGCCCTTGCCGCAAAATTGATCGCGCACGGCCTCGCGCCGACCACCCCCGCGCTGTTCGCCGAATCCCTCGGCCGGCCCGACGAGCGGCTGGTCCGCACCACCATTGTCGAGCTTGCCGAGCAGCTTGCGCGGGGCGGGGCTGCTTCGACGGCTGCCGTGATCCTGTTCGGCGCACTGGCGGGAGAATACCCGTCATGATGGTCTCAATCGCCCTTCAGCCCTTGACGCCCGGCTGGCGAAAGGGGCACACAGGACGGGCATGGTGCTCGATGCGGCGCAAAGCGCCGGAGTATAATCGGGAATGGGGATGGGCGGACCCAGTTGCGGCGCCCAAAACCCCAGCCGCCCCCGCGACTGTAAGCGGTGAGGGGCTCCGAACCGCCACTGGGCCGCAAGGCCCGGGAAGGCCGGAGATCCCCACTGAACCGCGAGCCAGGAGACCGGCCGTGCACGTTTTGAGGCCAAGGCCGTCGGGTGTGACGGCAGGAAGGATCTGAGCCATGCATATCGAACCCGGAGTCGTGACGGGCGCCAAGCTCGTGTTGAGTTACGCAACCGGCATCGCCGCAGGCAGCGTTGCGCTGAAGCTCGCGGCCGAGACCGTGCGCGAGCAGGGCATCACATCGTTCGCGGCGCGCACGCTCGCCACCACGGGCCTCGTGTTCACCTTCTTCGAGATCCTGCCGCACTTCCCGGTCGGCGTCTCCGAAGTGCACTTCATCCTCGGCTCGACCTTGTTTCTGCTGTTCGGTGCTGCGCCCGCGGCCTTCGGCCTCGCGCTCGGACTCCTGTTCCAGGGAGTGTTCTTCGAGCCGGCCGACCTGCCGCAATACGGCATGAACGTCACCACGCTGCTGGTGCCGCTGTTCGCGATCCAGGCGATCGCCACGCGGATCATTGCCCGCAACACCGCCTATGTCGATCTCAGATATCGCCAGGCGCTGGCGCTCTCGACGACCTATCAGGCCGGCGTCATCGCCTGGGTGGCGTTCTGGGCGCTCTATGGCTCCGGTTTTGCCGTGACCAACCTCGTCAACATCGCGACCTTCGCGGCCTCCTATGCGCTCGTCATCGTGATCGAGCCGCTGGCCGATCTCGCCGTGCTGGCGCTGGCGAAGTCGCTGCGCGGCGTCACCGCGCCCGGCCTCGTGACCTCGCGCCTGCACAACGCGGCCTAAGAGACAAGCGAAAGGGCGGCCATGATGGCCGCCCTTCGCGAACGTGATGCTCACGCTCTCCCTGATAGGCATCGGTTGCGGCGATCCCGAGCAGCTCACGCGCGCCGCGACCCGCGCCATCAACGCGGCCGATCTCGTCCTGATCCCGCGCAAGGGGAGGGCGAAATCCGATCTCGCCGATCTCAGGCGGACGATCTGCGCGGATGTGCTCACCAGCGACACCACGCGCATCGCCGAGTTCGATCTTCCCGTCCGCGACGCAGGCGAGACGGACTACCGCAAGGGTGTGGACGATTGGCACGATGCGGTCGCCGCAGCGTGGTCGCGGACAATCACAAGCCATCTCGAAGGTGACGGCAAGGTCGCGCTGCTGATCTGGGGCGATCCTTCGCTCTACGATTCCTCGCTGCGCATTGCGCGACGGCTCGATCCCCTGCCGGAGATCGAGGTCATTCCCGGTATCACGTCGATCCAGGCGCTGTGCGCGGCGCATGCGCTGCCGCTCAACGACATCGGCGAGCCCTTTCTGGTCACGACGGGACGGCGCTTGCGTGAAGGCGGCTGGCCGCAGGGCGTCGACACCGTGGTCGTGATGCTCGATGGCGGCACCGCGTTCCAGTCGCTCGATCCGGCCGGGCTCGACATCTGGTGGGGCGCCTATCTCGGCATGCCCGATCAGATCGTCATGTCCGGCGCGCTTGCCGAGGTGGGTCCGCGCATCGCCGCGCTGCGGCAGCAGGCGCGCGAGCGGCATGGCTGGATCATGGACAGCTACATTCTCAAGCGCAGGCCGTAAGCGAGGCAGCATGCTCCCCGAATGGGTCTACCGAAAGTGCCCCGAAATCTCCGCGGCCCATCGCGAGGCGGCGATCGCGCGGCAGGCGCAACTGACGAAGCCGACCGGCGCGCTCGGCCGGCTCGAGCAGCTCGCGATCGAGCTCGCGGGCCTGCAGGCAACCGTGCAGCCACGCGCGGCACGCGTGCCGATCATCATCTTCGCCGGCGATCACGGCATCGTCGCGCAAGGCGTGTCGGCCTATCCGCAAGGGGTGACCATCGCGATGATGGCGAACTTTGCCTCCGGTGGCGCTGCGATCTCGGTGCTGGCGCGTGAGCTTGGTTCGAGCCTTGAGGTGGTTGACGCCGGCACGTTGGCGCCGGAGGCGGTAGCGGGCATCGTCATCGACAAGCCGAGCAGCGGCACACGCGATTTCAGTGTCGAGGCTGCGCTCGCACCGTCCGAGCTGGCCTTCGCCTTCGAAGCCGGTCAGCGCGCCGTCGCGCGCGCGGAAGCCAGCCAGCCCGATCTTCTGATCTTCGGCGAGATGGGCATCGGCAACACCACGACCTCGGCGGCGATCGCGGCGAGCCTGCTTGGCGTGAGCGCGGAGGAAATCGCGGGCAGCGGGACCGGCGTCGACGCCGCCGGCCGTGCGCACAAGGCGCGCGTGATCGATGCTGCGATTGCGCGCCATGGCGTTGCGGGTGCGTCGCCCGAGAAAATCCTGTGCGCCGTCGGCGGCCTCGAGATCGCGGCCATCTGCGGCGCCATCATTGCCGCCGCGCAAGCCCGCATTCCCGTATTGATCGACGGCTTCATCGTGTCGGTCGCGGCGCTGGCGGCCGTGCGCCTCAATCCGTCGTGCCAACCGTACCTTTTGCCGTCGCATCAATCGGCGGAGCAGGGGCATCGGCTGGTGCTGCGCGCGCTGAACGCGCAGCCGCTCATCAGCCTCGATCTCAGGCTCGGGGAGGGATCGGGCGCTGCCATCGCGCTGCCGCTGGTGCGTCTCGCCTGCAGCCTTCACAACGGCATGGCGACCTTCGCACAGGCCAATGTGCCGGATCGCACGGCCTGATCCGGCTCACGCCACGCGCTGATTGACCGACACGACGCGCCAGCCGGTCGCGAGCCGGTCGATCCTGGTGAGCGACAGCGGATCGATCACGAAGCGCAGGGCGGCTTGCGGCGTGAGATCCAGCGCGATGCACAGTGCGGCGCGGATCGTGCCGGAATGCACGACGAGCGTTGCGCGTCCAGCTTCGATCCGTGACAGCCCATGTCGGACGCGCGCGACCTGATCCTCGAAGCTTTCACCTCCCGGTGGCCGTGCGCGCGCCGGATCGCCCCAGAATTGCGCGTAGGCATCGCCGCCCATCGCTGCGAGGTCGTCATGCCGCCGGCCGGTCCAATCGCCGAAATCCTGTTCGCCGAACTCGCCCACCAGCTCCGGTTCGAGCCCCAGCGCGCGTGCCGTCTCGACCGTGCGCCGCGCCGGGCTGGCATAGATCGCAGAGCCCTGCGGCAAGCGCTGCCGCAGCGCCTCCAGTTGCGCGCGATCGCCGAGATCGGCGGGCGCGTCTGGCGCGTGGATCGTCCCCGCGACGCCGGCGACGGGCGCATGACGGATCAGCCAGAGGAAGGTCTCGCCTTCCATGCTCATCTCCAAGGAAGTTGGTCGCTGTGGCAATAACGCCGCAACTGGCACATTGACTCTGTCTAGGTCGTAATCCTAGATGCTCGCGACGGTTTCCCCCGAGAGGGGATGAAAAGGGAATGCGGTGCGGGGATGTTTCCCCAACGCCGCGGCTGCCCCCGCAACTGTAAGCGGATAATCCTTCGTCAGAAGCCACTGGGTCCTCGGTCCCGGGAAGGCGACGAAGTGGTGACGACCCGCGAGCCAGGAGACCTGCCGTCAGCCGTGGTCACACGCGAAGATGTCGGTCGGGGAGTACAGACATTCGGCTTCATCGGACGGCTGACAAGCCAAAGGTGAGACCTCGTTCGCTGTGACGTGCCACTGACGTCATACCGAGGTCCCGCTGTGTCTTCTATCCGTATTGGACGATCGCGCCGTTTCCTGCTTGCCTCCGCTGCTTTCACGTCGTTTACGGTCGCCGATCTGTCCGCCGCGCTGGCGCAGCAGGTCCGCGAACCGCTGCCACCCGTCGAGGTGTCGCCCAACCAATCCCGCAAGCAAGCCAAGCCGGCCGGGCGGGACGCGCAGAGTGCGCGCCGCGCAACGCCGCGCCGGCCAGCGGCCGCACCGGCGGCGCCTAAGCCTGCCGTGCCGGCCGCGGCGGCGCCAACGCCGCTCAACAGCAACGCGGTGGCCGAGAGTGCCTCGCGTCTCGGCCTCACCGTGCGCGAGACGCCCGCGACCGTCGAGGTGATCTCGGCCGCGACCATGCGCGAGCAGGGTTATCGCACCGTGTCCGAGGTCGCCCAAGGTGCGGTCGGTGTCACCTCCGGCGACGCTCCGGGGGAGCCGGCAGGCTTCTCGATGCGCGGCTTCACCAACAGCCAGATCAACACGCTCTACAACGGCATCAAGATCGGCCCGCAGAACATGACCTCGCGGATCATGGACACGGCCAATCTGGAGGCCGTGGAATTCCTGAAGGGCCCGGCCTCGCTGATCTCGGGCGAGGGCGCCGCCGGCGGCTCGATCAACCTCGTCACCAAGCAGCCGCACACCGGAGCGATCCGCAACGAGGCGGACTTCTCGTACGACTCCCTGAATTCGTTCCGCGCGCATTACGGCTCGGGCGGCAGCACCAACGTTCAGGGACTCGACTACCGCTTCGACATCAGCCGCTCCTCGCTCAATGGTTTTGTCGACGACACCAACACCAAGACGCTCGACGTGTCCGGCCAGCTCAACTACCGCGTCTCCGACAGTCTCAAGGTCTGGGGCGCGATCGAGTACCGCGAGGATCGCGGAAAGGCCTATTGGGGCGCGCCGCTGGTGCCGGTCGCCTATAGCGGCTCGCATGCGACGACGGGGATTGTCTCGGGCAACTACGTCTCGAACTTCAACAAAACCAATCTTGGTGCGGTCACGATCGACGACCGCACGTTCAACACCAACTACAACGTTCTCGATAACCGCAATGTCGCGCAAGAAGTCTGGCTGCGCGGCGGCTTCGAGTTGAAACTCGCGCCCGACCTGACGCTGAAGAGCCAGGTCTATGGCTATGGTGCGGAGCGGACGTGGTTCAACAACGAGGTCGAAGCGTTCAATTCGACCACGAACATGGTGGATCGTGAGCGCTTCTATGTCGCGCACAGCCAGCGCCTCGTCGGGAACATCACCGACCTGACCTGGGATGCGAATATCGCAGGTTTTGACAATCGCCTGGTCACGACGCTGTCCTCGAGCTATCTCGATTTTGTCAGGCCGGGGGCCGCAAATTTCCCCGGTGACTCCGTTTCGCTGGTCAATCCCGACCGCGGCTTTTACGGCCTGCTCACGACGCAGCAGCAGACCGCGCGCATCGACAACGAGGCGCTGTCGTTCGAGGACCGGCTGAAGCTGACGCGCAGCTTCGCGCTGATCGGCGGCCTGCGCGTCGAACATATCGGACTCGACCGCAACTCGACCGACAAGAACGGACTGGAGAAGACCGGCTTCCCGTTCACGCAGGACTGGGCGCCGGTGACGGGCCGCATCGGCTACACCTGGGAGGCCGTTCCCGGCCTGACCTTCTTCAGCCAGTACGCCACCGGCGCCGACGTATCGGCCAACAACATCTTCCTGCTGTTGCCGACCCAGCCGCTGGACCTGACGACGTCGCGCACCTATGAGACCGGCGTCAAGCATCTGTTCTGGGACAACAGGGCGGAGTGGTCGTTCTCGGCCTACGACATCCTGCGCAAGAACGTCTATGCGGCGGCCGGCGGGCAGGCGCTCAATATTGCGGGACGGCAGGAATCGAAGGGCGTCGAGCTCGCCGCCTCGGTGCGGCCGATCGAGCCCCTTCGGCTGTGGGGCAACATCGCTTATGTCGATGCACGCTATGCCGACTACAATTTCGTCGGCGGCTCGTTCTCGGGCAACACGCCGCCGAACGTGCCGCGCATCGTCGCGAATGCCGGTGCGTCGTACCGGTTCTTCACGCCGTGGCCGGTGGAGCTCGGCATCGTCGGCCGCCACGTCGGCGATCGCTACAACACCGACGCCAACACGGTGACGATGAACGCCTACACGGTCGGCGACATCTACGCCTTCGTCGACATTCCCAAGACGGTCTTCAATGCCGTCGATCAGGCTCGCCTGACCTTCCGGGTGCGCAACTTCACCGACAAGCGCTACGCGATCTGGGGCGATCCGTTCTATCCCGACCAGATCCTCCTGGGCGCGCCGCGCACCTACGAGATCTCGGCGGCGTTCAAATGGTAGGGCGCTGAGCGCATGATGGGCGCGATCGTCCTGCTGCATCGCTGGCTCGGGATCGCGTTCTGCCTGCTGTTCGCGATGTGGTTCGCGACGGGCATCGTGATGCATTTCGTTCCGTTTCCGTCATTGACGGAAGCGGAACGTTTTGCCGGCCTTGCTCCGGTGGAGCGCGTGCGGGCCGCCATTGCGGTTGCCGATGCCGTGGTTGCGAGCGGGATCGCGGACGCTACGCGCGTGCGCCTGATCCAGCGGAGCGACGGACCGGTCTACGTCGTGGCGGGGCCCTCGCGTTCGCGCGCGGTCCGCGCTTCCGACGGGCAGGATGCGTCTGTGTCGTCGCCCGAGATCGCGCTCGCCATCGCGCAGGCGCATGCGCGCCAGCGCGGGCTGGATGCCGCGCTTGCGGCGATCGTTGCGCACGCGGACTACGACCAGTGGAGCGTACCGAACGGCTTTGATCGCCACCGGCCGCTGTTTCGCGTGGCCCTCGGCGATGCCGCCGGAACGGAGGTCTACGTCTCGTCGCGTACCGGCGAAATCGTCCTGGATACGACGCGGAGCGAGCGCGGCTGGAATCTCGTCGGCAGCGTGCTGCATTGGATCTACCCGACCGTTCTGAGAAGCAACTGGGCGCTGTGGGACGGCGTGGTCTGGACGCTATCGCTGCTGGCCCTGATCGCGGCGATGTTGGGGGCGGTGCTCGGGATCGCGCGGGTGAGGATGCAGGGACGTCGGATCTCCTCGCCTTATCGCGGCTGGCATGCTCTGCATCACGTCGTCGGCCTGGCGGCAACGGCCTTCGTGCTGACCTGGATCTTCAGCGGCTGGCTCTCGATGGACCACGGCCGGCTGTTCTCGCGCGGGCAGTTGAGCCCGGCTGAGGCCGGCGTGACGAACGCCTTGCCGGACTGGAAGACGGCCGCCTCGCTCGATCGGAAGCCGGTATCGTCCTCGGCCCACGAAGTCGAATGGCTTGGCTTTAACGGCATGGTCTATCGACGCGAGCGGATTGGTCTCGACCAACAGGTCTTGGTTCGGCTGAACGCCCGAGAGGCAGGAGTGTTCAGCGCGCAAGAGGTCGAGAGTCTGGTGACGCGCCTTGCGGCCGGCTGCGGCGCGCCGTCCGTTCTTGCGGTCAATGACGACTATCCCGCGCAATCCATCGTCGCGGGGGCACCCGTCTACCGTGCCCGCTGCGGCGATCTCTGGTTCGACATCGACAGCGCCGACGGCAGCGTCCTGCAAAGGCTGGATGCGTCGCGGCGAGCCTATCGCTGGTTCTATAGCGCGCTGCACACGCTCGATTTTCCAACCCTCGTCGCGCATCCGCGCTTGCGCGATGTCCTGATCGTCGGCCTGTGCGCGATCGGGCTGGTGTTCTCGATCACCGGAATTGTCATCGGCTGGCGGCGGCTGCGTCTGTCTTTCGTCAGCTAGACTTGCTCGCGCGACGCCCGATCAAACAAAAAGTGCGAAAACAACCCCATGCACAGTAGCCGGTGATAATGAAATCAACGGCTTACGCAGGCGTTGGGGTGATTTGACCCGTCGGGCAAAACAGGGGTATGCTGCTATTATTCCGAAATCGCCGCTACGCCTGCAACAGCGCCTCGATCTGCCGGGCGGCGCGCAGCAGCGTGCGGTCCTGGCCGCGCCGGGCGATGATCTGGAGGCCGAACGGAAGCCCGCGTCCGTCGGTCCCGCACGGAATCGAGATCGCCGGCAATCGGGCGTGATTGACGAACGGTGTGAACACGGCATGCCCGCGCGGGCTTGCCGCACGGCCGTCGATCATGTCGGGCCCGAGCTGGCTGAACGGCCATGCGACGCAGGGGACGGTTGGCGTGAGCAGCAGGTCGACCTCGGTGAAGAAGGCCGCGAAGGCATTGGCGATCGCGGCGCTTGCGACCAGCGCACCAGCGACGTCCGCGCCTGACCAGGCGAGGCCGCGCTCGATCTGCTTGGCGATGTCGGGGTCGAAGACCGTCGGGTCCTTGCGGAAGGCGTCGCCATAGAGCGCGGCGAGGCCGGCGTGCTGAAGCGGCATGATGGCGTCTTCCGTCGCGCCGGCGGGCCAGACGGGATCGCGCTGCGAAATAGGCAAGCCTGCAGCGGCTAGCCGCGCGATGGCGGAAACGATGCCTTCGGCGACGACCTCGTCGACCGCGGCGTCGAGTCCGAGGCGCGGCGAGAAAGCGATGCGCAGGCCGGCAGGATCATCGGCTCCTCGCGCGATGGCGGCGGAATCTGGATCGCGCGGATCGATGCCGGCCATCGTCTCGAACGCCAGCGCGATATCGGCAACGTCGGCGGCGATCGGCGCGATGACGGAGAGGCCGAAGAACGGCTCGGCGAAACCGGGCCCATAGGGGATCGCGCCATAGGACGGCTTGAAGCCGGCGACGCCGACATGGGCCGGCGGCCTGCGGCTGGAGCCGCCTGCATCGGTGCCGATCGCGAGCGGCACGAGGCCGGCGGCAACCGCAGTGGCCGGGCCGCCCGATGAGCCACCGGGCGTCAACGCGGGATCGAGCGGATGCCGCGTTGGCCCGAACAGTAGCGAGGTGGTGACGCCCTTGCTGGCGAACTCGGACGTCGCGCCTATGCCGGCGACGACCGCGCCGGCCTTGCGCAGCCGCTCGATCGCAATCGCATTTTGTGGCGCGATGAAATCGGCGAACAGGCGCGAGCCCTGCGTGATACGCCAGCCGCTGACCCAGATGTTGTCCTTGACGACGATGGGCACGCCGGCGAGCGGCATGGTCTCGCCGGCACGCAGGCGCTCGTCGACCGCGGCGGCATCGGCCAGCGTGCGCGCGGGATCGATCGTGACCACTGCGTTCAACGCCTTGGCTGCCTCGATGCGGTCGAGGGCAGCCCTGGCGGTCTCGACGGCGCCCGTCCGTCCAGCCGCGACATCGGCTGCGATCTCGCGGGCGCTATGTGCTGGCTTTGTCATGGCCTCCCCAGATCAGCGCCACTGTGCCGCAGAGAGCGAGGCAGGCCAAGGCGAAGAACGCCGCGCCAAGGCCGGCCACACCGTCCAGGATCGACACCACGGCCGGCGCCGCCAGCAGGCCGGCATAGGACGCGGTCAGCACCGCGCCGGTGGTCTCGCCGATCCGGTCCTGCGGGGCGAGGCGGGCGATCTCGGCGATGAAGACGCCGTTCCAGCCCGATGCCGTCAGGCCGAACAGCGCCGCCACTGCGAACTGCCAGGTGCGGCTGAGCGATCCGCCGTCGAGGCCGAGCAGCGCAGCGCAGAAGGCCATGCCGAGGCCGATGACGACGAGCACGGCGCGGGAGGCGTCGAGGCGCATGGCGACGTAGCCCCAGCCGAGCCGGCCGATCAGGCCGCCGGCTTGCGCGCAGGCGAGCGCCATGCCGGCCTCGATGTGGCTGAGGCCGAGCTCGCGCGTGCCGAGCGTGACGAAGACCGTGTTGAGCGACACCTGCATTGCGCTGAACGGCATCGAGGCCAGCGCCAGCATCGCGATGCGCCGGTCCGCCGTCATCAGCGCCAGCCGCGCGCGGAGATCGAGTTTCGGGGGCGGGACGAGCTTGCCGGCGTAGGCCGGCCGCAGCCACTCGAACAGCGCGATCGCGAGCAGAGCCAGGGCGGCAACGGCCGCATAGCACCAGGCCGGCCCGAACGCGATGGCGATCGCGGGCAGGGCCAGCGAGCCGCAGACCGCGCCGATCTGGTTGCCGGTCTGGCGCACCGAGAAGACGAAGGCGCGGCGCTCGGCGGTCACCAGCCGCGCCAGCAGCGCCGCGCTTGCGGGCGTCTCGGGCCCCATGGCGAGGCCGAGGCAGAGGCCTGCGGCCAGCAGGGCGGCGCTCGATCCGAGTGAAGCCAGTGCCATGCCGACGACGATGGCCGCCGCGCAGAGGCTCGCGATCCGCAGCGAGCCGACCCGCGCGATGAAGCCGCCGCCCCAGAACGAGGCGGGGATGCCGACAGCGAACACCGCGCATGAGAACATCGAGAGCTGCCAGACCTCGATATGGGCGCGCGGCGCGACCACGCCGGGCGCGAACAAGGCGAGAGCGACCAGCGCCTGGAGCCAGGTCATCGCGCCCAGGGCTGGCAGCAGTGCTGGCCGAGCGGCAGCGTTTCCGTCTATCATGGTGGCGCGCTCAGCGGAGGAACATGGTGGCAGGCGGTATTTCCATTCACGCGGTCGATGTGGCAAGCGGACGGCCCGCGCAGGGGCTGCGCGTCGAAATCTGGCGGATCGATCCCGACTCCTCCCGCATTGCCGACGGGCGGCTCGGCGCCAATGGCGTGCTCGATCACCCTATTGCGCAAGGCGCCGGCGTGACGGCCGGCGAGTACGAGGTCCTGTTTCATCTCGGCGAGTTCTTTAGCGACAGCGGCGGTTTTCTCACGGTGACGCCGTTCCGCTTCCGCATCAAGGAGGTCGACGAGCATTTTCACCTGCCGCTGAAATTCACGCGCTGGGGTTATTCGCTGTTCCGCGGCGCCTGATCAATTCGTCAGCCGCCGCGACAGGCCCGTGACGCGCTCCATGACCGCGACCAGCGCGACGGTCGCGATGATCAGCACGCCCGACAGCGCGGCGATGGTGACATCCAACTTGCCTTCGAGATCCTGCCACATCCGGATCGGCAGCATGTCGGTGGCGGCATCGCGCAGGAACAGCGAGACCGGCACGTTGTCGAAGGACGACATGAAGGCGATGAAGGCGCCGGCGATGATGCCCGGCCGGATCAGCGGCAGCACGATGCGGCGGAACGTGTAGAGGCGGCTCGCGCCCAGCACCGCCGAGCTCTCCAGCAGGGTCGGCTCGAGCTGGGCGAGTGCTGCGATCGTGTTGCGCACCACATAGGGGACGCAGACCACGGTGTGGCCGATCACCAGCGTCAGCGGCGACACCGGCAGGCCGACCAGTGAGAACAGCATCAGGGCGGCAAGCCCGAAGGCCAGCGCCGGCAGAACCAGCGGCGACATGAACAGCGAATCGAGCAGCCGTGCCGACAGCGCCCGCGAGCGCGAGATCGCAAGCGCTGCGGCGACGCCGAGGACGACGGACAGGCCCGTCGCCCACAGCGCGACGATGAGGCTGTTCTTGGCCGCGAAGTGCAGCTGCCAGGCATTCCACAGTTCGGCGTACCATCGCAGCGAATAGCCCGGCGGCGGGAAACGCAGCGAGAAGCCGCTGGTAAAGGAAACGATCAGCACCACCAGCGACGGCGCGATGATGATGATCAGCGCGACCACCGCGATCACGGTCATGACCAGCTCGAAGCTGATCGCCTCCAGGGTACGCTTGCGACTGCTCATCACGCGCCTCCATAGCCGCGCGACATGCGGCCGAGCGTGGTGAAGACGGAGACGACCGCGAGCACCGCGAGCAGGAAGATGATGGAAATCGCCGAGGCGAACGGCCAGTTCTGCAGCGTCGAGGCCTGCTGATAGAGATACATCGGCATGAACAGCATCTGCCCGCCGCCGATCAGCGACTGGGTGATGAACGCCGTGATCGCGGCGGCATAGGTCAGCGTGCAGCCGGCGATCACGCCCGGCAGCGACAGCGGCAGCACGATCCTGAAGAAGGTGCGCCAGCTCCCGGCGCCGAGCGAGCAGGAGGCATCGTCGAGATTGGGGTCGATGCGGCCGAGCGCGGTGATCAGCGGCAGCGTCATCAGCGGCATCTGCACCTGCGCCAGCGCAATCACGACGCCGAACTGGGTGTAGAGCAGCTTCAAGGGCGTATTGATGATGCCGAGCGATTGCAGCGTCGCGTTGATGATACCCTGGCGGCCGAGGATGACGATCCAGGCGAAGGTGCGCACCACGACGCTGGTCAGGAGCGGCAGCAGCACGATCAGGATGATGATGGTCTGGAGCTTTGGCCCGACCCGCTGATAGAGCCAGGCGATGGGAAAGCCGAGCACGAGGCAGACGGCCGTGACCTCCGCGCCCAGCAGCAGCGTCGAGCCGAGCACCCCTAAGCTGAAGGGATCGGTGAGGAAGTGCAGGTACTGGCCGAGCCCCCAATGGAGCCCGGCCGTGTCGTTGTGCAGCGAGAGCCAGAGCAGTTGCAGCAGCGGCGCCACGAAGAAGACCAGGAAGAACAGCGCCAGCGGCACTGCCAATCCCATCCCGTAGGAGGTCACGTCCCGTGATGCCGGTGCTGCACCCATCGTCAGGTCCTTAACGCTCTCAGATCTTGATCTCGCGGTTGAAACGCTCGATCCAGGCCGAGCGCTGCTCGTTGATCTTCTTCCAGTCCTGGAACACGAACTTCTGCTTCAGTTCGGCCGTGTCCTTGGCGAGCACGCGCGCGATCTCGCCGCCCATCGTCACCTTGGAATTGGTGGGTACGATCAGGTAGGGCGGGTTCATCAGCGTGGTCTGCACCTCCGGCGTCAGCGCGGCCTCGATCAGCTTGAAGGCAAGCTCGCGGTTGGGCGAGTTCTTGACGATATGGATCGTGGTCTTGAAGGCGATGGCGCCTTCCTTCGGCGCCACGAACTCGACCGGCACGCCGCGCGCTTTCAGGATCTGGATGGCGTTGAAATTGCCGGGCGAGATGTCGATCTGGCCTTGCTGGAACAGGGTGGCGAGCGCGCCGGGATTGGCGGCCACGGCCGCGAGATTGGGCTTCAGCTCCTCGAGCGCCTTGAAGCCGGGATCGACATTGGCCTCCGAGCCGCCGCGCATCTTGGCGATCTCGACCAGCCAGCCGGTGCCGAGCGTCGAGTTGAGGTTGGTGATGCCGACGCGGCCCTTGAATTCCGGCTTCCAGAGATCGGCCCAGGAGGTCGGCGGCGTCTTGACGGCCTCCGGATTGTAGGTGAGGCCGACGACCTGGAAGAACGGGGCGGGGCCCATCGGCTCCTGCGCCTCGGCGATCAGGTCCTTGTAAGAGGCGCTCTTCTCGACCGGATAGGGCTCGACCAGATCCTGGCCGATCGCGACGAGGGCGGGGCCGGGATCGTGCAGCATGACGTCGATCGGCGGATTGGCCTTGGCGGCATTGACCTTCGCGATCTGGTCGACCGAGAGCATGGGATCGAGCACCATCGCGGCGTCCGCGTTGGCTTTGCGGAAGGCCGGCACCAGCACGGCCTTGTGCGCTTCCTCCCAGCTTCCGGTGAAGGTCGCAAACACCAGCGGGCGGGCCTGGGCGAAGCTCAGGCCCGGAAACGCCTTCATGGCGCCGAGTGTGAGTGCGGTCGTCATCAGGCTTCGGCGGTTGAGGATCATGTCGAACTCCGTGTGAACTATGGACTGGATCTAAAGCGTTGCGGGAAAGGCGTTGGCGAGCGACGGGGCGAGCGGCGCGAGGCGCACCGCGGCGCCGTTCTCCAGCGCGCGCGTCTCGCCGATGCGCGCCTGCGAGACCTTGACTCCGGAGCCGTCGGCGGTCGTGACCTCGTGCACGACGGTGGCGCCCAGCGGCAGCGACATGCCGACCACGCCGGCAAACCCGGTTTCGTCGCCGACGAATTGCAGGTGTTCGGGCCGGATGCAGACGGTGACGCGGCCGCCTTCAGCGAGCGCGCCTGCGGGCCGTGCGATGATCTCCGCGCCGGCATCGAGACGCACCTTGGCGGCGGTGCGGTCCGCCGCGACCACGACACCGGGCATGCGGTTGGTGGAGCCGACGAAGGTGTTGACGAACAGCGTCTGCGGACGGTCGTAGACGTCGGACGGCGAGCCGAACTGCTCGAGCTTGCCGTGGCTCAGCACGGCGACGCGGTCGGCCATCGACAGCGCTTCTTCCTGGTCGTGCGTCACGATCAGCGTGGTGATGCCGGAGACGCGTTGCAGCCGCTTGACCTCGATCTGCATGTCGAGCCGCAAATTCTTATCGAGCGCGGCAAAGGGCTCGTCGAGCAGCAGGATCGACGGCTTGATCGCCAGCGCGCGGGCCAGCGCGACGCGCTGCTGCTGACCGCCGGAGAGCTGCCGCGGCAGCCGCTCGGCCATCGCAGGCAATTGCACCAGCTCCAGCAGGCGCTGCGCCTCGCGCTGCCGCGTCGCCTTGTCGATGCCGCGCGCGGCGAGCCCGTAGGCGACGTTCTCGCTGATCGACAGGTGTGGAAACAGCGCGTAGTTCTGGAACACGATGCCGACAGCGCGACGGTTCGGCGGCAGCGTATCGACGATGTCGTCGCCGATGATGATCCGCCCTTGCGTCTGCGCGATGAAGCCGGCGATGATCCGCAGCAGGGTGGTCTTGCCGCAGCCGGACGGGCCGAGCAGGGCGATGATCTCGCCGCCCTTGATGTCGAGATTGATGTTCTCGACCGCGAGTGCGCCGCTCGGATAGCGGTGCGTGACGGCGTCGACGACGAGCGAACGTCCGCTTGGCGCATCAGCCATGGTGTTGCCTCCCGTTGCTCCAGAAGAGAAAGCAAGTCTCGTGCCCGAAGCGCTCGCCTTTCGATGCGCGATTTGGCATGGTGGCCCGATGACATCGGTTTGCGACCTCACGGCCACGGAGCTTGCGCGCGCCATCGCCAGGGGCGAGCTGTCCTCGCGTGAAGCCGTCGAGGCGCACCTCGCGCGGATCGCGAGCCTCGATACCCAATTGGCGGCGTTTGTCACGGTCGATGCGGAGGGTGCCCGCCGTGCGGTGGAAATCTGCGATGCGGCGCCCGCGCCGATCGGACCTCTGCATGGTGTGCCGATAGGGATCAAGGACCTCACCGATACCGGCGGGATCACGACAACTTACGGATCGGCTCTGTTCCGCGATCACGTCCCGGCGGAGGACGATCTCGTGGTGGCCCGGCTGCGGCGCGCCGGTGCGATCATTCTGGGAAAGACCAACACGCCGGAATTCGGCTTCGGTGCGGTCTGCACCAACCGGTTGCGTGGGCCGACGCGCAATCCCTTCGATCCCGCGCTGACCTCCGGCGGATCGTCCGGCGGCTCCGCCGTCGCGGTCGCGGCCGGCATGGTGCCGCTGGCGCATGGCACCGATTTCGGCGGCTCCGTGCGGACGCCCGCCAGCTTCTGCGACGTCGCCTCGATCCGGCCGACGCCCGGCCGCATTCCGTCGCCGCGCCGTCCGCTCGGCTGGGACATGCTGGCCACCCACGGCTTCCTCGCCCGCGGCGTCGACGACCTCGAACTTGCGCTGTCGGTATGCGCGGGAAGCGACGCACACGATCCGCTCTCGGCCGGCGTTGTCAGTGACGACCGGCCACTTGCGGGACGTCCCCGGATCGCCGTCACGCCTGACTTTGGCGTCGCGCCGGTTTCGCGCGACGTTCGAGCCCGCTTCGCCTCCGCCTGCGACGAGCTCGCACGCATTGCCGATCTCGTGCCAGCCTCGCCCGAATGCGGCGGCGCGATCGAGACCTTTCGGACGTTGCGCGCCGCTCACATTGCCAACAATTATGGTGAGCTGCTGAGAACGCGCCGCGCCGAGCTCACGCCCACCGTGATCTGGAATATCGAGGCGGGCGCAAAGCTCTCCGCCGAAGATTATCTCAATGCCGAGCGCCGCCGCACGGCGATCTACCGCAGCTTTCGCGAGCTGTTCACGCGCGCCGACGTCCTGGTCGCGCCGGCGGCATCGGTCTTGCCGTGGCCGAACGAGATCAGCGACGTCACCGCAATCGACGGCGCGCCGCTGGAGACGCCGATCGACTATCTCGCCGTTACCTTCATCGTGTCGCTGGTCGGGTTTCCGGTCCTGACCCTGCCGGCGCGGCGTCAGGTGAACGAGCTGCCGTTCGGAATCCAGATCATCGCGCCGCCGGGATGCGAATCCCGCTTGTTTGCCTTCGGCCGTATCATCGAGAACGAATTGGGTTTTTCGCATCGCCGGCCGCCTCTCTGATCAGCTGTCGCGATGCTCGAGCCGGGCGGCGAGCGCGGCGGCAAGACCGATGGTCGGCTTGGCGGCGGGCCGGCGGAACGTGCCCACCGTCGCCTTGCGCAGGCGCAGCGTCACCAGCGCCTCGGCCTGCTTCACGGCGGCAATGACCTGATCGACCACGGGGACGGGGATCCGGTCGGCGACGCGTTCGGCAAGGCCCGAAAGCGGCGCGCCGGCGAAGATCAGCACGTCGGCCTCGTCCTCGACAATGGCGCGCTGCGCGAGATCGACCAGCACATCCTCCTTCTCGGTGCCGACCTCGGAGATCGCCTGGAACGGCGTGTCGAGCATGCGGATACCGGCGCAGCGCTCCCACAGCCCGTGGGCGCGGACGCATTCTTCGTACCAGGGCCCCAGCGCCTGGGCGAAGGTGACGATGGCGAAGCGGCGGCCGGCCATGCACGCCGTCAGCATCGCCGCTTCCGCCATGCCGACCACGGGAATGTCGAAGGTTTCGCGCGCGGCGAACAGGCCGGGATCGCCGAAGGCGGCGATGATCGCGGCATCGACCTTCTTGTGCTGCTCGGCCAGCATCTCCAGCGCGATGGCGCCGCCGATCTGCGCCTCGGTCCGTGTCGCGATATAGGGCACGCCGCGGGTCGCGGTGCAGGGGATCAGCTCCGTGCCGGGCGAAACCGCGCGTTGCCCGACCCGCATCATCAGCTGCGTGACTTCGGTGCTGGTGTTGGGGTTGAGCAGCAGCAGCTTCATGGTCACGCCGCCGTCTGCTTGGCTTGAGAGGTGGCGATCACTTCGAGCAGGGCGGTGCCGGTGCGCCGGACATGGGCGCCGAGCAGGCGGCCGGCCGTTTCGCTGTCGCGCGCCTCGAGCGCTGCCAGGATGTCGGCGTGCTCGTCGACCGAATTGCTCCAGCGGCTGTTAGCGCCGAGCGCGAGGTAACGCGCGCGTTCGGCGCGGGAGATCAGCGTCTCGTGCGCCTCGCGCAGCGGCGTGTTGCGCGCCATGCGGACGATGGTGTTGTGGATCTCGCCGTTGATGGCGAAGTAATCGTCGAGCTTGCCGTTGCGGTGATGACCCTCCATACGGGTCTGAAGCGTGCGCAGGCGGGCGAGATCGCGCTCGGTGGCGCGCTCCGCAGCAAGCTCTGCGGCCAGCCGCTCGATGCCGGCCAGCGCCTCGAACAATTCCGAGATGCCGTCGACGGCGATGTCGGCGATGCGCGGGCTACGATTGGGGCGCAGCTCGATCAACCCTTCCGCCGCCAGCACCTTCATCGCCTCACGTAAGGGCGTGCGCGAGACGCCCAGCTCCTTCGACAGCCTGGTTTCCTGGGTCTGCGATCCCGGTGGCAGCTCGCCACGGATGATCATCGTCCGCATCCGCGCGGCGGCGCGCTCATGCAGGCCCATCCGCTTGAGTTTGGGCGACTTTCGTCCCTTCGGCGCTTCCGATTTCTGCTGCACGGGTGCCTCACTGCTTCCGCTCATCCTAGCCGTTTCCAGCCCTTTGACCTGCCCAAAATACCGACGCATCTCGCTGAAAACAATGGCACAACGCGCAAATTGTATGCAGCATGCAGAATCCCCGTTGCGCTGCCGCAAAGGCCGACCGATGATCTTCGGCGACGCGCGAGACCTCGCGCCTTCGAAACGGAGTAAGCGATGCGGACGAGTTTGCGATTGGGCCTCGTGGTGATGGCGGCGATGTTCGGTGGAAGCGATCCCGCCTCCGCGCAGACCGCCAAGATCAAGCTCGGTTACGCCAAATGTGCGCACTGCCTGCCGATGTCGCTGATTTCCGGCATGGCGAAGGGTGTCGAGGTCGAGGCCACCGGCTTCAACTCGGGCAATGACGTCCTCACCGCTTTGGTGTCGAAGAGCATCGACGTCGCGCAGGTCACCTATCTCCACTACATCACCGCGCTCGACAAAGGCTTTGACGTCGTCGCCGTGTCCGGCCAGATCAACGGCGGCTCGGAATGCCTCTCCTCGGCGAAGCTGAACCTTCCGCCGGAGGACTGGGCTACGTTCAAGGCGACCGCTCTGAAAGCGAAGAGCGACGGTCAGCCGCTGAAGGTCGCAGCGTCCCGCGGCAATGCGCAGGACATCCACATGCGCGGCGCGTTTCTCAAGCAGGGCGTCGATCCCAACAAGGACATCCAGTTCATCAATATTCCCAATCCGTCGGACCATCTCGCAGCCTTGCAGCGCGGCGAGGTCGACATGATCTGCTCGGTCGAGCCGTTCGCCTCGCAGATCAGGCTCGCCGGCGCCGGCAAGCACTTCGTGCTGCCGTATGAGCAGGCCGCGGGGAATCTCACCAACCTGATCGTCACCCGATCCGACGTGATCGCCAGCCAGCGCGCCGGCGTCCAGGGCGTCGTCAGCGCCGTGGTCGAGCTCGACAACAAGCTGATCGCCGACAAGGGGCCGTGGATCGAGGTCATCAACAAGCTCACCGGCCTCGACAAGACGGTGGCGACCGAAGCGCTGAAAAATGCCGCGCCGGATCCGGCGATCCATCGCTCGCAGACGCTCGCGATCGCGGCGATGATGCGCGACCTCAAATACATCTCGAAGGACGTCTCCGCGGACGCAGCGAAGAACATGGACTATTCGTTCCTCGAGCAGGCCACGGGAAAAGCCAAGAATGACCTCGGTTATTGACGCCGCGCCGGCCAAGCCGGCGTTCCGGCTGACACGGGCGTTTCAGGGGCTCGAACGCGTCGTCGTCCCCGCGCTGCTGATCGCCGGTTGGGAAGCCGTTGCCCGCAGCGGCATGCTGCCGCCGGCGCTGCTGCCGGCGCCGAGCGCGGTGCTGCATGCGCTCGGCGACTGGGTGTTCGGCTTCGACGAGACCACGCAGACCTATTCCGGGCACTGGCTGCGCGATGCGCTCGCCAGTGCCTTGCGAGTGTTCGGCGGCTTTGCGCTGGCTAGCTTCCTCGGCATTCTCGCCGGTGTCGCCATCGGCTGGTCGCGCCTGTTCGAGAAGACGCTGGAGCCGACGCTCCAGATGCTGCGGCCGATCCCGCCGGTATCCTGGATTCCGCTGGCGATCATCTGGTTCGGCATTGCCGACAAGCCGGCGATCTTCCTGGTCTTCCTCGGCGCCTTCTTTCCCGTGCTGATGAACAGCATTCACGGCGTGAAGACCGTGGACCACAATCTCGTGCGTGCCGGCGCGATGATGGGCGCAAGCCAGCGGCAGATGCTGACCGACATCGTGCTGCCGGCGGCATTGCCCTCGATCTTCGCAGGCCTGCGCATCGCGGTCGGATCGGCCTGGATGCTGACGGTCACCGCCGAGATGGTCGCGGTCAAGAGCGGCCTCGGCTACGTGCTGTGGGATTCCTACTACTTCCTGCGCTACGACATCGTGCTGGCGGCGATGATCTCGATCGGGCTGCTCGGCTATCTCTCCGATCTCGGCCTCAAGGCGATCATGGCGCGCACGCTGCGCTGGCAGCAGACCACCACCGTGCAGGGCAGGGCAGGCTGATGGCGGCAATCGAGCTTCGCAACATCGTCAAGGTGTTTTCAGACAAGCGGCGCGGCCGCGACCTGCTGACGCTGGACAACATCAATCTCGACATCGAGGCCAATGACTTCGTCTGTCTGCTCGGTCCGTCCGGCTGCGGCAAGTCGACCCTGCTCAACATCATCGCCGGTTTCGAGCAGGCGACCTCCGGGCGTACGCTGGTTGGCGGCAAGCAGGTGGAGCGGCCCGGCTCGGACCGCGGCGTGGTGTTCCAGCAGCCGACCCTGATGCCGTGGCTGACGGCCATCGACAACATCGCGTTCCATCTCAAGCTCAAGGGCGTCGGCAAGGCCGAGCGGCACCACCGCGCCATGGAGTTCATCGACCTCGTCGGCCTCAGCGGTTTCGAGCATCATCATCCTTCCGAAATGTCCGGCGGCATGAACCAGCGGGTCGGCATCGCCCGCGCGCTGCTGATGAACCCGAGCGTCATCCTGATGGACGAGCCGTTCGCGGCGCTGGACGCCCAGACCAAGCTCGAAATGCAGGAGGAGCTGGTCGCGATCTGGCAGAAGCGCCGCTGCACCATCGTGTTCGTCACCCACAGCGTCGACGAGGCGCTGGTGCTCGGCAACAAGATCGTGGTGATGACGAAGCGGCCGGGCCGGATCCGCGAGGCCGTCAATTTCGACCTGCCGCGCCCGCGGGACATCACCAGCCCCGAATTCAACGACGCCAAGCGCCACATCCTGGCTTTGATCCGCGAGGAGTCGACGCGCCTCGCGCAGGCGTCGTAGAGTATGGTCATGCGCAAGCGTCTCGGCATGATCACGCCATCCTCCAACTCGGTGCTCGAGCCCGTCACCAGCGCCATGCTGCATGGCGTGGCTGATATCACCGCGCATTTCTCGCGCTTCCGCGTCACCGAGATTGCACTGGACGCCGCTGCGCTGAGCCAGTTCGACGCCTCCGCCATGTTGCCGGCGGCGGACCTGCTGGCTGATGCGAAAGTCGACGCCATCGCCTGGAACGGCACGTCCGCAAGCTGGCTCGGCGTCGGCCGCGACCGGAGCCTTTGCGAGGCGATCACGGAACGCACAGGCGTGCCCGCCACCACGTCGACGCTCGCCTGCATCGATGCCGCCCGTGCGCTCGGCGCCAAACGGGTCGGCGTCGTCTCGCCCTACACCGACGATGTGCAGCGACGGATCGGCGATGTCTGGGCCGAGGCGGGGATCGCCCCGCACACGGAGCGGCACCTCGGGCTGCGCGACAATTTCTCCTTCGGCGAGGTCGCGCCTGCGACCATTGCCGGCATGATCCGTGCGGTGGCGGCTGAGGGCGCCGACGCGGTCGTCATCCTTTGCACCAATCTTGACGGCGCGGCGCTTGCGGCTTCGCTCGAGCGGGAACTGGATGTTGCGGTGCTGGACTCGGTTGCGGTCACGCTCTGGCGAACCCTGAGCCTCGCCGGCGGCGACATCAGGGCTCTTGCGCCGTGGGGCCGGATCTTCCAGACATCAGCGGTCATCAAGTGACGGAGACGCAAGTGACCCAGCTCGATCTCGCCATTCGCGGCGGCACCATCGTGACGGCCAGCGACGAATTTCGTGCCGATATCGGCATCCGCGACGGCCGCATCGTCAGCATCGCGGACAGCATCGAGGGCGCGGCGCGCGAGATCGACGCGACGGGCCTGCTGGCACTGCCGGGCGGGATCGATAGCCACGTCCACATCTCCCAGCCCTCCGGCCCGGACGTGGTGATGGCCGACGACTTTGCCTCGGCGACGCGCGCGGCGGCGGCCGGCGGCAACACCATGGTGCTGCCCTTCGCGCTCCAGGAGAAGGGCACCTCGCTGCGGACCTGCGTCGAGAACTACCGCAGGCTCGCCGAAGGCGAGTGCTACATCGACACCGCCTTCCATCTCATCATTTCCGATCCGACCGCGGTCGTGCTCGGTCAGGAGCTGCCGGCCCTCGTCAAGGACGGCTACACCTCGTTCAAGGTGTTTATGACCTATGACGACCTCGTGCTCAGCGACAAGCAGCTGCTCGAGGTCTTCGACGTCGCGCGCCGCGAGGAGGCGCTGGTGATGGTCCATTGCGAGGGCTACGACGCCATCCGTTTCCTCACCTCCAAGCTGGAGCGCGAAGGCCATATCGCGCCCTATTATCACGGCGTCTCGCGGCCCCAGGCCGTCGAGCGCGAGGCGACGCATCGCGCCATCAGCCATGCCGAAATCGTCGGCGTTCCCATCATGATCGTGCACGTCTCCGGGCGCGAGGCGATGGAGCAGGTGCGCTGGGCGCAGCAGCGCGGCCTGCCGGTGCATGCCGAGACCTGTCCGCAATACATCACGCTGACGGCCGACGACATGAAGGGCCTGAACATGGACATGTCAGGCGCGAAATACGTCTGTTCGCCGCCGCCGCGCGATGCCGAGAGCCAGCAGGCGATCTGGGAAGGCATCACGTCAGGCGTGTTCCAGACCTTCTCGTCCGACCACTGCCCGTTCCGCTACGACGATCCCAGGGGCAAGCTGACGCCGAACGCACGCACTTCGTTCCGCTGGGTGCCGAACGGCATCCCCGGTGTCGAGACGCGGCTGCCGATCCTGTTCTCCGAGGGCGTGTCGAAGGGACGGATCAGCTTGCAAAAATTCGTCGAGCTGACCGCGACCAACCATGCGCGCATCTACGGCCTCTATCCGCGCAAGGGTTCGATCGGCGTCGGCTTCGATGCCGATATCGCCCTGTGGGACCCCAAATTAAAGAAGCCGATCCGGCAGGCCGATCTGCATCACGGCGCGGACTATACGCCGTGGGAGGGCTTTGACGTCACCGGCTGGCCCGTCACCACCATCGCGCGGGGCCGGGTGGTGTACGAGCAGGGCAAGATCGTCGGCGACAAGGGCGCGGGCGAAGTGCTGAGCCGCGGCAAGTCGAGCCTGGTGTGATCCTCGCATCGACCCGACGTGAGAGTCACATCGGCTCGATGCCGATCTTCTTGATGATCCCGGCCCATTTCGTGGTCTCGGAGGTCATGAAATCCTTCAGGCCTTGCGGGTCCATCACCAGGGGCTCGGCGCCCTGCTCGACGAACAGGGTGCGTACCTTCGGATCGTTCACGGCTTCCACCATCGCCGCATAGAGCTTATCGATCACGGGTTTGCCGGTGCTCGCGGGCGCGAGCAGAGCAAGCCATGCGGCGCTCTCGTAATCCTTCAGACCGGCCTCGGCCGCGGTCGGCACGTCCGGAAGTGCGGTCATGCGCTTGTCGCTGGCCACCGCGAGCGGGCGCGCATCGCCGTTCCTGATCAGGCCGATGACGTTCGGCAACAGCTGGAAGCCGAGCGGCACTTGCCCTGCGATGAAGTCCGGCGTGTAGGCTGCGATGTTGCGGTAGGGAACGTGGGTGATCTCGGTGCCGGTGAGCTGCTCGAAATAGGCGGCCGCCAGGTGCTGCGACGAGCCGACGCCGACGGTGCCGTAGTTCAGCTCGCGCGGATGCGCCTTGGCGTAGTCGATCAGCTCGTGCAGCGATTTCGGCGGCAGCCGCGAATTGATCACGACGACATTCGGCAAGGTCGCGAACAGGCCGATCGGCGCGAGATCCTTCTGCGGATCGTAGGGGAGCTCCTTGTAGAGCGACTTGTTCGCAGCCAGCGGGCCGGAGGTGCTCATCAGCAAGGTGTAACCGTCGGGCGCCGCATGCGCCGCGGCCGCGGTGCCGATATTGCCGCCGGCACCGGGGCGGTTGTCGACCACGAAGGCCTGTCCGAGTGACGTGGCCATGCGGTTGAGCAGGATACGCGTGATGACGTCGCTGGCGCTGCCCCCGGCAAAGGGAACGAGCACCTGGACCGGCCGGGTCGGATAGTCTTGCGCCTGTGCAGGAAGCAGCCCGGTGGCGGCGAGAGCCGCGCCTGCGCCGAGCGACAGCAAAGACCTGCGGTCCGGGTGAAATCCCTCAGCGTGCCGCGCTGTGCTGTCCGTGATCTTGCCGCGACCGAACCTTGCCATCTCGCACTGAATCTCCCGACCGTGTCTTGTTCCGCGCGCCCAGGGATCGTCGGGGACAAGAGTCGTCCGGGATGAGCGCCAGGTCGCGATTTTCTGCGCCTGGACCGTAGTTAGCGGCTTGATGCGACCGTCATGCCGGCTGGTCTCAAAACTTACCAACCCGTCTCATTTTGCAGTGGGCGCGACATCTTGTCCGCGCGGAAATTCTGCATTCAAGAGCGCGTTTTCCGCCGCGGCGTCTTTCGCGCCTTGCGGTACGACGAGTTCGCGCCACGCAAAGCAGGCTCCACGAACTCCTTCGCGGTGGCGGCGGCCTGCGCTAGGTCGTGGGTGATGACGTCGAGCACGGCCTTCGCCGCGACGGACACCGTTCGCCGCGGGTGGTGCACCCACGCGATCGAGCGCACGACGCGCTGCTCGTCGAAGCGGTGCGCCCGGATGGTACCGCTCGCCAGCGATTGCCGGAGCGCAATGGTCGGCAGCACGGTGGCGAAATCCGTGGTCGCAATCACATCGCAGAGAGCAGGGAGCGTGTCGAGCTCGAGCCGGGGTCTCAAGTCGATGCCGAGAGCCGCCGCATGCTCGTCCAGGATCAACCGCAGGCCGTGCCGCTTCGAGGGCAGGACGAGGTCGAAATTCGCGATGTGATCGAAGCGCAATTTTGCCGGCGGCTTGATCGGGCAGTCCTTGCGGCAGGCGAACACCATCTCCTCGTCCATGACGTGATGGGCAGCAAGGGGCGTCTTCCGGCGTGGCACGTTGATCAGCGCGAAGTCGAGCTGGCCGGTGTTGACCCAGTCGACCAGCGTCTCGGTGTAGCCCTCGCAGGCGGACAGCGCGATCTCGGGATAGCGGCTGGCGACAGTCGCTGACGAACTCGCCATGGTGCTCTGCGCCACCGACGTGATGAGGCCGACCGAGACCCGGCCCGAGATGCGTCCACCGAGCTGCGCCATCTCCTGCCGCGCATATTCGGCATCGCGCACGATCGGCGCCGTCAGCCGCACGAGCGCCTCGCCGGCGCTGGTCAGCGTCATGCCCTGGACGCTGCGATCGAACAGTTTCTGGCCAAGCTCGGCCTCGAGCTTGGAGATCTGCATGCTCAGTGCCGGCTGCACGATGTTGAGCTGGCGGGCCGCGCGGGTGACGTTCTTCTCCTCGGCGAGGCACAGGAAATATTGCATCTGCCTGAGTTCCACGGACCTGTCCTTCGTTCGCCAATCTTGGTTTCGGGCCATCATCTCAGATGATGAATTCTATAATCAATCATTATTTGTGGTGATGGATGGGATTGCCTAGTCTTCCGGCGAACCGCATGGCCCCGATGGGCGCGCGTGCCCGGGAGCAAAATCAGAGTCATGCAGGACACGCCCAAGCGGATGATCATCGGCATTTCCGGCGCCTCGGGCGTCACGTACGGCGTGCGCCTGCTTCAGCTCCTGCGCAATGCCGGCGTCGAGACCCATCTGGTCATGTCGAAGACCGCCGAGCAGACCTTTGCCTATGAGACCGATCTGAAGATCGCGGAGGTGAGGGCGCTCGCCAATGTCAGCCATGCGATCGACGACATGGCGTCGGCGATATCGAGCGGCTCGTTCCGCACCGCCGGGATGATCGTCGCGCCGTGTTCGATGCGCTCGATGTCCGAGATCGCCTCCGGCGTAACCACCACATTGCTCACCCGCGCCGCCGACGTTGTCCTCAAGGAGCGCCGGCGCCTGGTGCTGATGGTGCGCGAGACCCCGCTGCATACCGGTCATCTCAGGACCATGACGGCGCTGTCGGAAATGGGCGCGATCATCGCACCGCCCGTGCCGGCCTTCTACGCCAAGCCTGAAAACCTCGACGATATGGTTGAGCACACCGTCGGCCGCGTGCTCGATCTCTTTAACATCGATATCGGCGTCGTGCGCCGCTGGGGCGAGGATGAAGCGCTCAAGCGCCGCTCGCCGTCGCTGCGCAAGATCGCGCCCTGACTTTAGAGACCAAGGAATGACTCGTATGCGAATGGAAAATGTTGCGAGCAAAGGGGCGAACGCGCCCGCCGATCTGCGCGCCTGGCTCGCTTGTCTCGCCGAACGCGGCAAGCTGGCGATTGCTCGTGAGGGCATTGGACTTGCCGACGAGCTCGCCGCCGTCGCCAAGCGGCTCGAGCGCGACAGCGCCGTGCTGTTCCCGCGCCCCGACGGGCACGAAATCCCCGTCGTCGCCAATCTGTTTGCCGGGCGTGACTGGGTTGCGGACTCCATCGGCGCGACCGAGGACCAGTTGCTGCCGCGGTTTCTGGCCGCCGCAAGCAATCCGCTGCCGACCCACGAAGTGGCAAGTGGGCCTGTCCAGGAGGTGGTCCACGAGGATGTCGATCTGCTCCGTCAGCTTCCGGTCCCCAAGCACAATGAACGCGACAGCGGCCCCTACATCACGGCCGGCCTGCTGATCGCCCGCAATCCGAAGACCGGCGTGCAGAACGTCTCGATTCATCGCTGCCAGATCAGCAGCAGGAACCGTATCGGCGTGTTGCTGCTGCCGCGGCACACCTTCTCCTACTATCGGCTCGCCGAAGAGATGGGCCAGGCGCTGGAGATCGCGATCGTGATCGGCGCGCATCCGGCGCTGCTGCTGGCCTCGCAGGCGATCGCAGCGCTGGACGAGGATGAGATGGCGATCGCGGGAGCGCTGCTCGGTTCGCCTGTGGACGTCGTCAAATGCCGCACCAATTCGGTCCGCGTGCCCGCGCACGCGGAGATCGTGATCGAGGGACGCATTCTGCAAGGCGTCCGCGAGCCGGAGGGACCGTTCGGCGAATTCCCTCAATATTACGGCCCGCGTGCCAACCGCGAGGTGATCGAGGTCGATGCGATCACGCATCGTGCCAAGCCGATCTTCCACACCATCGTCGGTGGCGGCTTCGAGCATCTGATCCTCGGCGGAGTGCCGCGCGAGGCGACGCTGCTCCAGCATCTGCGGCGCAGCTTTCCTGGCGTGATCGACGTCCGCCTGACGCGCGGCGGCACCTGCCGCTATCATCTCGCGATCAGACTCGACAAGACCAATGACGGTGAGCCGAAGAACGTCATGATGTGCGCCTTCGGCGCCCATTACGACATCAAGCAGGTGGTCGTGGTGGACAAGGACGTCGACATCTCCTCGTCCGAGGAGGTCGAGTGGGCGGTGGCGACGCGCTTCCAGGCCGACCGCGACCTCATGGTGGTTGCAGGTGCACTGGGCTCGAAGCTGGATCCGACTTCCGACAACGGCATCAGCGCCAAGATGGGCCTGGATGCGACCGCGCCCGTGAGCGCACCCGAGCTCGCCTTCAAGCGCATCCGCGTCAAGGGCGAGGAGGCGGTCGACCTGGCCACTGCCTTGCAGGCTGACCCAGGCGCTGCGGTCGCGTGGTTGCTCGCGGAGGCGCGGACATGAGCAGGTTACCGCCCGAGAGCAACTTGCGTCCCTTTGCACCGTTGGAATATGTAGCGGGTGCTGCATATAGTGCCGCGCCAACAAGCCAATCGTTTTGCAGCGCAATGCTGGGAGGAAGGAACTGATGTCGACGGCCCTGCGCATCGCTCATGGCGCTTTCGGCAGGGTCGCTCTGCTCGACATGGACCGTTCGCTGGTCCGCCACGCCCATCATCACTGCCATGTCCTGCTCAAGGTCGAGGGCGCCGACACGCAGTTTCTCGTGGGCGACCAGGTCACGCCGCTGACGGACACCGCCGCCGTTCTCGTCGACGGCTGGAAGCCGCACGCTTACGTGCATGACGTCAATCGTCCGCGCACCCTCATCATGGCGCTCTATATCGAGCCGGAGTGGCTGAAGGAGTTTCGCCCCGGCTGGGCGGCGAGCGGTGCACCCGGCTTTTTCGAGCGGCCCTCGGGCGAGGTGTCGCCGCGCATCCGCCAGCTCACGCTGCACCTTGCGGCCGAGATGATGGCGAATCCGGATGCGGTGCGGACCCATGAGCAGACGCTGTCCGACCTGATGATCGCGGTGATCGAGCGCTTCACGCCCTGGCGCAGCTTTCCGACCTCGATCCGCGGCATGAGCGCGGTGAGCTGCGACTGGCGCATCCGGCGCGCGATGGATGCGATGCGGGTGCACGACTCCTATGCCAATGTCGACCAGTTCGTGAAGGGCGCGGGCCTGTCGCGCGCGCAGTTCTTCCGCCTGTTCGAGACCTCGCTCGGCGTCTCGCCAAAGCTCTATCTCAACGTCGTTCGCATGGAGCGCGCGCTCGATGCCGTGATGCGCGAGGACACGCCGCTCGGCGAGCTCAGCGAGCGTTTTGGTTTTCCGGAGCCCGCGCATTTCACGCGCTTCTTCCGCGACCACGCCGGCGTCAGCCCGCGCGAGTTTCGCAACGTCTCGCGTCTTGCAGGTTGATTCTTGCAGGCTGATATTGCGCTGCACGTGCTCGAATGAGACGATTTGGTAAGTCGTGAGAGCGGGCGGTATGGCCCGCACCGCCCCTGTCCTGACAACTGTCGCCGTCGCGTCAAAGAACGCGTCGGGAGGCATGCCGGGACATGGTGCAGGCTGCGGTCAAGTCCGCAAAGTCGGTCGATCAGGACAAGAGCGGCGACAGGCCATGGGTCGGACGCTCGATCGAGCGCGTCGAGGATGCCGCGCTGCTCAGCGGCCGCGGCCGCTTCATCGACGATCTCGGCGTCCAGCCCGGCACGCTGCATGCGACGATCCTGCGCTCGCCGCATGCGCACGCGGATATTGTCTCGATCGATGTTGAAGCCGCAATGCGGCTGCCGGGCGTCACGGCGGTTCTGATCGGCAGCGACGTCAAGGCCGTCACGACGAGCCTGGTCGTCGGCGTGAAGGCCCCGGTCGAGTGCTGGCCGATCGCGATGGACCGTGTGCGCTATGTCGGCGAACCCGTGGCGGTGGTCGTGGCGAGCGACCGCGCCCGCGCCGAGGATGGAGCCGAACTGATCAACGTCGCGTATCGTCCGCGCGGCGCCGTCATCGACCCGCTTGGTGCGCTCGCGCCGGACGCGCCCGTGCTGCACGACGGCTTTCCCGGCAATCTCGCCAGCGATCGCAGCTTCCGCTACGGCGACCCTGAAAACGCCTTTGCGGGCGCGCCGCATCGCTTCTCGATCGACATCAAATATCCCCGCAACTCCTGCACGCCGATCGAGACCTATGGCGTCGTTGCCTCGCACGATGCAGCCGAAGATGCCTTCGAGGTCCTCGCCAATTTCCAGGGCCCGTTCAGCATCCACACCGTGATTGCGCGCGCGCTGAAAGTGCCGGGCAACCGGCTGCGGCTGCGCACGCCGCCGGATTCCGGCGGCAGCTTCGGCGTCAAGCAGGGCGTCTTTCCCTATATCGTGCTGATCGCCGCCGCAGCGCGCGTCACGGGGCGGCCCGTCAAGTGGATCGAGGACCGGCTCGAGCATCTCACCGCCTCGGTGTCGGCCACCAACCGCGCGACAACCTTGGCGGCTGCGGTTGCGGCCGACGGCAAGATTCTCGCGCTCGATTGGGACCAGGTCGAGGATTGCGGCGCGCACCTGCGTGCTCCCGAGCCCGCCACGCTCTACCGCATGCACGGCAATCTCACCGGCGCCTACGACATCCGCCACGTCAAGATCCGCAACCGCGTCGTCGTCACCAACAAGACGCCGACCGGCCTCAACCGCGGCTTCGGCGGACCGCAGGTCTATTTTGCGCTGGAACGGCTGGTGCAGCGGATCGCGATCGGCCTCGGCCTCGATCCGCTCGATGTCATCAGACGCAATCTGATCGACGCCGGCGCCTTTCCCTATCGCACCGCGACCGGCGCCTTGCTCGATTCCGGCAACTATCAGGAAGCGATCGCGCGCGCTGTCGAGCAGGGCAGGCTTGCCGAACTCAAGGTGCGGCGGGACGCGGCGCGGGAGCAGGGGCGTCTCTACGGCATCGGCTTCACCGCGGTGGTCGAGCCTAGCGTATCGAACATGGGCTACATAACGACCGTGCTCACGGCTGCCGAACGCCGCAAGGCCGGGCCGAAGAACGGCGCGCAGGCGACCGCCACGGTCGGCCTTGACCCGGTCGGCAGCGTCACCGTTCACGTCGCCTCCGTGCCGCAGGGGCAGGGCCATCGCACCGTGCTGTCGCAGGTCGTTGCCGACGTTTTCGGCCTCGCGCCGAAGGACATCCGCGTCAACACCGAGATCGACACGGCGAAAGATGCCTGGTCGATCGCATCGGGCAATTACGCCAGCCGCTTCGCGGCAGCCGTGGCCGGCACGGCAAAGCTGGCGGCCGAGCGCGTCGTCGCCCGACTCGCGCGCATCGCTGCCGGCCAGTTGAACGTCGAGGCGTCGGATATCGTGTTTGCGAAGGGCTTCGTCGCCTCAAAACGCAATCCGGAGAACCGCATTGCGTTCTCGCGCGTCGCCGCGCTCAGCCACTGGTCGCCGGGCTCGCTGCCCGAGGATGCCGGCCAGACCATCCGCGAGACCGTGTTCTGGACGCCGCGGGAGCTGACGCCGCCCGATGACGACGACCGCATCAACTCCTCGCTCTGCCACGGCTTTATCTTCGACTTCTGCGGCGTCGAGGTCGATCGCACCACGCTGGAGACGCGGATCGACCGCTACGTCACCATGCATGATTGCGGCACCATCTTGCATCCCGGCATGGTGAACGGCCAGATCCGGGGCGGCTTTGCGCAGGCACTGGGGGCCGCGCTCTACGAGGAATACGCCTACGCCGATGACGGCAGCTTTCTCACGGGAACGCTCGCCGATTATCTGCTGCCGACCACGACGGAGGTGCCCGAGCCGCAGATCATTCATATGGAGACGCCGTCGCCGTTCACGCCGCTCGGTGCCAAGGGCGTCGGCGAAGGCAATTGCATGTCGACGCCGGTTTGCCTCGCCAATGCGGTGGCGGATGCGCTTGGCGTCGCCGATATCACCTTGCCGCTGGTGCCGGCGCGGCTTGCCGAGCTCGTGCGTGGCTCCGAGCCGCCGCCTCCGGCAGGCGGTGTGACCGCGGCGCCGGTGCGCGAAGGCGACCGGCGGCTTCGCGGGGAAGGGCACGCCTCGGTGAAGGGCGCGCCCGGGCAGGTCTGGGCCATGCTGCTCGATCCCGCGACGCTGCAATCCGTCATTCCCGGCTGCCAGCGCGTCGACAAGATCACCGATACGCATTTCCGTGCCGACGTAACGCTCGGCATCGGCCCCGTCACCGGACGTTATCGTGCCGAGGTCGAGCTGTTCGATCTCGACCCGCCGCACGCAGTGACACTGCGCGGCGGGGCCACCGGTGCGCTCGGCTTCGGGAGTGCCGAGGGACGCATCACGCTCGCGCCCGACGGCAATGGCGGCACGCTGTTGACCTACAGCTACGACGCCGCCATCGGCGGCAAGGTCGCGAGCATCGGCGGCCGTCTGCTCGACGGCGCGACGCGCGTGATCATCGGCCAATTCTTCACTGCGCTCGCCCGCAAGGCCGGCGGCGGTGGCGCGGCGGGCGGTGGCTTCTCGTTGTTCGGCCTGTTGGCGAAGGCAGCCGGCCTGTTCGGAGGGCGCCGATGAAGCCGCCCGCATTCGACTATCTCCGCGCCGAAACCGTCGGCGACGTCCTCGATGGGCTCGCACAGGAAGGCGGCGACGCGCGCGTGCTCGCCGGCGGGCAGTCGTTGATGGCGATGCTCAACATGCGCCTCGCCAGGCCGAAGCTGCTGATCGACATCATGCGCCTCAAGGAGCTGCGCAAGATCGAGCGGCAGAAGGCCGCCGTCGTCATCGGCGCCGGTGTACGTCAGGCCGATCTGTTGGCTTGGCCGGACCTCGCCGAGACGTTGCCGCTGGTGGCGCTGGCGCTGCCCTGGGTCGGGCACGTCCAGACCCGCAGCCGCGGCACGATCTGCGGCTCTCTCGCGCATGCCGATCCCAGCGCCGAGATGCCGCTGACGCTGGTCGCGCTTGGCGGCGAGGTGTTTTTGCGCAGCGCTAAGCGCCGTCGCCGCGTCGCAGCCAGAGAGTTTTTCGCCGGCATGATGCTGACCGCGCGTGCGGACGACGAGCTGATCGAAGGCATCTCGCTGCCGGTCGTCAAGGGATCGCGTTTCGCCTTTCGCGAGGTCGCGCGCCGCCACGGCGATTTTGCCATCGTCGCCTGCGCTGCGATGAAGACGCCAACCGGTGTTCGCCTCGCTGTCGGTGGTGTCGCTGACGTCCCGACCGCGCGCGACTGGCCGCGTCTGGAGGGAAGTGCGCTCGATGATGCCTTGAATGCCTTCGCCTACGAACTCGGTGCGCGCGACGATGTCCACGCCACCGCGCGCTACCGCCGCGACCTCGTGCGCATGATCGGCCGCGATCTGGTCGGCGAGGTGCTGCAATGACCCGTCTCAAATCCGACGCCCGCCATGCCATCCGCTTCACGCTGAACGGCAATCCGGTCGAGGGGGAGGCCGAGCCGCGCATGCTGCTCTCGGATTTCATCCGCCATCAACTTGGCGCGACCGGCACCCATGTCGGTTGCGAGCATGGCGTCTGCGGCGCATGCACCGTGGTCGTTGACGGCATGCTGACCCGGTCCTGCCTGACGCTCGCCGCGCAAGCCGATGGCTGCGACGTCAAGACGGTCGAAGGACTCGCTCCCTCGGCGGACCGGCTCGGCGTGCTGCAACAGGCCTTCCGCCGCAACCACGCGCTCCAGTGCGGCTTCTGCACAGCCGGCATCTTGATGTCGCTCGACCATTATCTGGGCCGCAACCCGTCGCCGACGGAAGCGGACATCCGCGATCTCCTCAGCGGGCACCTGTGCCGCTGCACCGGCTACACCCCGATCATCCAGGCGGCGCTGGAAGCCGCCGCCCAGCTTGCTTCATCCACAAAAGAGACGTCGAATGCTTGATCTCGCCAGCAGCTTCATTGCCAGCGCCGCGCGCGATCCCAACGCCATCGCGCTGGTCGACGGCGATCTCCGCCTGACCTACCGGCAGTGGTACGACAAGATCTCAGCCCTCGTGGCCTCCTTCGACCGCCTCGACCTCAAGCCCGGCGATCACGTCGTCACCTTGCTGCAAAACCGCTGGGAAGCCGCAACCCTGCACTGGGCCTGCCAGTTCGCAGGTCTCGTGATCACGCCGATCAACTGGCGCGCCAAGGCCGATGAGCTCGACTACTGCATCGAGAACGCCGAGGCCTGTGCGGTCTTCTATCAGGACATCTCCGCCGAGGCCGTGCGGGGCTCATCGCTCGCAGGCCGATTGCTCCGTGCTTCCGTCGATCCCGGGACGGGCGAGGCGACCTCCTTTGCCGATCTGATCGGAGACAGCGCGCCGGACGCTGCGCCCCGCGTCGGTGCCGATGCGTGGTCGATCATGCTCTACACATCCGGCACGACCTCGCGGCCGAAGGGTGTGCCGCGCCGGCATCGTGCCGAACGCGCCGCGGCGATCGCCCATGTCGCGCAAAACCTCTACGGCCGCGGCGAGCGCACGCTCGGCGTGATGCCGCTCTACCACACCATGGGCGTCCGCTCGCTGCTGGCGATGTCGCTGATCGGCGGCACCTTCATCTGCCTGCCGCGCTATGACAGCCGCCAGGCGCTGGCGCTGATCGAGCAGGAAGCAATCACGAATCTCTATCTGGTGCCGACGCTCTATCACGATCTCGTCCATCACGAGGCCTTCGCCGAGACCGACGTCTCCAGCGTGCGCAAGCTCGGATTCGCCGGCGCGTCGATGACCGATGGCCTTCTCAAGAAGCTGGACGAGGCGTTCAGGCCAGACCTGTTCGTCAATCATTACGGCAGCTCCGAGATCTACACTTTCACGATCGACCAGAACGCGGCGGCAAAGCCCGGCTCGGCCGGCAGGGCCGGGCTGAACCAGCACGTCAGGGTCGTGCGCATCGGCGCACGTTCGGTGGCGGAGCTTGCTGCGGTCGGCGAGGAGGGCGAGATCATCGCCACGCTCGCCGGTGACGAGGCGTTCGAAGGTTATTGGCGGCGCCCCGAGGCCGACGCCAGGTCGCTGCGCGAAGGCTGGTACTTCACCGGCGACACCGGCTTCGTCGATCCCGACGGCGACCTCTTCGTCACCGGCCGCGTCGACGACATGATCATCACCGGCGGCGAGAACGTCTCGCCGGTCGAGATCGAGAGCTGCCTGTCGCTGCACCCCGCCGTCGACGAGGTCGCGGTGGTCGGCGTCGCCGATGAGAAATGGGGCAAGGTCGTCGCCGCCTTCGTCAAGCGCAATCGCCAGGTCTCCGAGGTCGAGCTGGAGCAGTTCTGCCGCACCTCGGGCCTTGCCAATTTCAAGCGGCCGCGCCGCTACGTCTTCGTCGACGCGATCCCGAAATCGCCCGTCGGCAAGCTGCTGCGGCGGCTGCTCGTTGCCGGAGAATACGAGGCCGAGCGCCTGCCACCATCGGACGCCGCCTGATCATCACCATCAACAGAAGGAAGCAAAAATGCCGTCACCCTACAATTTTGCCGATCCCCGGCTGGCCAAGCTCGACGGGTTCAAGGTCGAGATCGACGAGGCGCATGAGCGCGCCGACATCATCCTGGGGCGTCCGCCCTACAACGTCGTGGCGATGCCGCAGCGCGACCAGCTCCGGATGACCTTCGAGACCCTGGACGAGGATCCGCGCGTCCGCATCATCGTGCTGCGCGGCGAGGGTGAGCACTTCTCCAGCGGCGGCAATATCGGCGGCTTCATGGAGGCGAGCCCCGAGCACGTCTCCAAGCTCGCCTGGAACATCGCCGCGCCCGCGCGCTGCGCCAAGCCTGTCATCGTCGCCAACCGCGGCTATTGCTTCGGCGTCGGCTTCGAGCTGTCGCTCGCCTGCGACTTCCGCATCGCCTCGGAAACCACGCAATACGCGCTGCCGGAGCAGAAGCTCGGCCAGATCCCGGGCTCCGGCGGCTCGGCGCGCCTCCAGAAGATGGTCGGCATCACCCGCACCAAGGACATCGTGATGCGCTCCAAGCGCATCTCGGCGAAGCAGGCGCTGGAATGGGGCATCGCCACCGAATGCGTGCCGGATGCCGAGCTGGAGAAGGCGACCGACAAGCTGGTCGACGAGCTCCGCAGCTTCTCGCCGCTGGCGCAGCGCACCGCCAAGAAGCTCCTCAACGATACCGAGGACTCGACGCTGGCGATCGCGATCGAGTTGGAAGGCCATTGCTACAGCCGGCTGCGCCAGTCGGATGACTTCAAGGAGGGCGTCGAGGCCTTCAACGCCAAGCGTCCGCCGAAATTCGTCGGCCGCTGATCAAACACCATAAACATCTGCCGCGGTTCGCGATGGCGCGCACCGCGGCGCTGCTCAAACGGGGAGGGTAAACAAAATGGCTGAGATGGATATGCCGGTCGCGGGCGCCGAGGCGTCGGCCGACAACAAGCAAATGGTCAACGCGATCATTGCATCCGTATTGGGATGGGCGCTCGACCTGTTTGACCTGTTCATTCTGTTGTACGTGGCGCCGGTGGTCGGCGCGCTGTTCTTTCCGTCGAGCAACGCGGCGCTGTCGCTGGCGGCGGTCTACGGCTCGTTCGCCGTCACGCTGTTGATGCGGCCGCTCGGATCGGCGGTGTTCGGCCATTATGCCGACGTGCACGGCCGCAAGCAGGCCATGCTGATTGCCATTATCGGCGTCGGTCTCTCCACGGCGGCGTTCGGCCTGCTGCCGACCATCGCGCAGGTCGGCGTGATCGCGCCGGTGATCTTCCTGGTCCTGCGCCTGGTGCAGGGCGTGTTCGTCGGTGGCGTCGTCGCCTCCACCCATACGATCGGCACGGAATCGGTGCCGCCGCAATGGCGCGGCGCAATGTCGGGCCTGGTCGGCGGCGGCGGCGCCGGCATCGGCGCGCTGCTGGCGTCGTTCATCTTCCTGGTCACGTCCTCGGTTTTCCCCGGCGATGCCTTCGCGGTGTGGGGCTGGCGCTTCATGTTCTTCTCGGGGCTGCTGAGCTCGCTCCTTGGCTGGTTCATCTTCAGGAACCTCGAAGAGTCGCCCTATTTTAAGGAACTCAAGCGCCAGCAGGGCAACAAGCAGGCGAAGGTCTCGAAGGCGCCGGTCAAGGACGTGTTCTCCGGCGAGTATCGCGGCGTGCTGCTGGTCAACCTGCTCATCACCTTCGGCGGCGGCGCCGGCTACTACCTGACCTCGGGCTACCTGCCGAGCTTTCTGAAAGTCATCAACGCGGTTCCGAACCAGACCTCGTCGCTGATCCTGATGGGCGCGAGCGTGTCGGCGTTCTTCTCCGCGGTGCTGGTGGGCGCGCTGAGCGACCGCATCGGCCGCAAGAAGACGTTCCTGTTCATCGGCGTCCTGGCGGCGGTGCTGTTGCCGCTGTGCTATCTCAACCTTGCCGCCACCAAGGACACGATGCAGATCACACTTCTTGCACTGGCCATCGCCTTCATCGGCAATGCCGGTTACGCGCCGGTGCTGATCTTCCTGAACGAGCGTTTCCCGACCGCGCTGCGCGCCAGCGGCACGGGCCTGTCCTGGAACATCGGCTTCGCGCTGGGCGGCATGATGCCGACCTTCGTCTCGCTGGTGAGCGGCAGTCCGGCGGAGATTCCGATGTCGCTGGCATACTTCGCGGTCGGTGTCTTCGCGATCTACCTGATCGGGGCGATCGTGATCCCCGAGACCAAGGGCGACTTCCGCTGAGCTCAACTCCGGCGCGGCCGCACCGCGGTCGCGCGCTCGCAACGACGCGAAGGCAGCCAAGAGCACGACATTATCCCCGTCACCCTGAGGTGGCCGCTTCTTCGGCGGCCCTCGAAGGGCGACGGCCCGGCTGCATCAGCTCGGGCCGTGCATCCTTCGAGGCTCGGCGCGCGCTGCTTCGCACCGCGCGCCGAGCACCTCAGAGCCTGACTCAAAAAGCGTGGGCGTCTTCAGGGTCTGGCCAAGCGGCGAGTTAGGAGCCTCAGATGGGCGGCGAGCAACCAGGCTAGCTCGGTGGCGGCGGAGCCTTCGAAGTCTTTGGAGAGGCGACGACATCTGCCGAACCATGCAAAGGTACGCTCGACGACCCAGCGCCTGGGCAGGAGCTGGAAGCCTTTGACCCCGAGCGGTCGCTCGACGATCTCGATCGTCCATGGTCCGCAGTCGGAGAGTGCGTTGACGAGCTGTTTGCCGCGATAAATCCGATCGGCAAAGACATGCTCAAGCCTTGGGAAG